>NZ_JADMSU010000010.1 GCF_015561195.1 Collinsella aerofaciens
GATTCGACAAGGGGCGACCATTGTGCAATCGCAAGAAGATGACGGGGCGGAATGTCAATCCTGGTCTAACAGAGCCTTAAATAATCATTTGGCTGCCCGCCGGCTAAGTGAGTAGACTTTTTTGGAAATGCCGAGCACCCAACATATTTGCCTCAATAAAACCGCTGGTCACGGACTTGTGCTTTGTCGGTGTGGTCCGGGATTCGGTAAAAGTCTACTCACTTAGTTTTGCGTGTCCGCAACGAGACTCCAGCCGGGGTGATTCCACCGCAAATTAGCTTCTCCCATCGCCGCAATTAGGCGCCGTACGGATTCCGGTCCCTCTCTATGCGTTGGCGGATGCGGGCGTACTCGATAATCAACAGTACCAGCAGTAGGGCCATGATGGCTAGGTAGCTCACGATGGCGCCCATCAGGCCGAGCAGATTGATCAGAATCACCGGGAGCACCACGCTCATGGCAAAGCAGATCAGGTAGATCTTGGTGACGTCTCCAGCGTGGCGCAGCACCGTGATGATGGCGTAGATAAAGTCGATGGCCGCGGTGACGCCGCCGGCGACGACCATCAGCAGCGCCAGCGTACGGTAGCGTTCAAAGCTGAGACCGTACATAAAGCTCATGAGGGGAATACCGGGACCTGCCATAAATGCGGCGCACACGCCGGTGATGACCACGATCAGCGCCATAACGGCAACAATAATCAGGTCAAAGCGACGACGCTTGCGAGGATTAGCCCAAATGCTCGACAAGCGCAGGAGCTGCGGTTTATAGACAAATCCAATGCTCAACAGAATAGCCTGAGCTGGAAAAAACAGGGCATTAAAGTACAACTGGTATTTGTAGGCCAGTGTTCCTTCCATCACAAACTTGGGCATGCTCTCGATAAGATTGAACAGGAATAGCGCGCCAAAGAGTGGGGCGCACTGGACAAACAGGTGGCCGACCTCGCGCAGGCTCACGCGGCGCGATTTTTCGGTCTCGAGCAGGGCAAGCGGCGCGGTGACCAGCACGAGCGAGGCGATCGCGGTGACGCCCATGGCCATGGCCGCGATGGGCATGCTGCGCGTGAGGAGCAGCGCCACGCTGAAGACCGCGATGACGCCGACGGAGCGTAGCGTTTGGCTCATGCCAGCCAAGTAGAGCTTGTCGGCCTGCTGCAGGCGGCCTTCGTACACGTCGGCGACGCCGTCTATCACCTTATACAGGTAGACGCCCAGGCCGATCGTCGCCATCTGCGCGTCATAGCCGCGGGCGCTGCTGTACATGAGGCCGCAGCCTAGGGCGAGCGCTCCGCAAAGCCAGCGGTTGAGCTGGTAGGAGGCAAAGGACGTCGTTTCGTCGATGTCCGAGACCTGAAAATTGCGCACGCCATAGTTGCACGCGATCATGATGAGCGTGCCGGTGACAAAGGCGATGGAGAATTTGCCTGCTTCTTCTGCTCCCACGAGCTGCGTAGACACGATGGTGAGCAGCGGAAACGCCAAGCCCCACACGGCGGTGCCGAGGGTGTTCCAAAGATAGTCGCGACTGGTGGCGTGCTCCTCGTATTCCGCTTCCTGCATGGAGAAGCCGCCGCCGTAGACGGCGCCGAGCAGACGGTTCCACCAAGCGTTGACCATGCGGCGAACGGGGCCGGGCTCCCGATCGCGTTCGCGCCGACGACGTGTGGCTTGGCTGCTATCGGGCCCGCCGGCGTTGCGCTGGCTCAGCTCCTGGATGCGAGCGAGCTCCTCGGCGGTGTGCGAGGCCGGGAACAGGCCGTTCTCGATGCGACCGCCCTGGCTGGGTGCCCCGCCCGATACGGTGGGGTCGGCGACGCCGTTGCGGCGGGCGATGGCGCGGCGAATGCTATCGAGGGGCGTGATGCTCAAAGCGGAGTCCTTTCTATTGCTGCGCTTTAGTATAGACGCGACGGTGTTCGCTCGTGTTTTTGAACGGATTGTTCAATAATTTCGGCGGGCGGCTGTAATTTGTCGGTAAACGTGCGGTATCCTGTTGAAGTTTTGTGACACCCCCGATGCCGCCCACGCGGTACCAAGGAGCTTCTACCTATGGACGTCGCCGCATTCTTACTGGCTCTTGTGCCGATTATTTGGCTGGTCGTGATGCTGCTGTGCTTTAAATGGCCAGCTTGGAAGGCCGCTATCGGATCGTTTGTCCTTTCGTGCTTGCTTGCCTTCGCATGGTGGCACCTGCCGGCAGCGCAGATCGCGACCGCCTCGCTCGAAGGTTTTTTGATGGCTCTGTGGCCCATCGTCCTGGTGATCATCGCCGCGGTGTTCACGTATAACCTGTGCGTTCGTACGGGCGCCATGGACGTGATCGGCAGCATGATCACCTCCATCAGCAGCGACCGCCGTCTGCTGGCGCTGCTCGTGGCTTGGTGCTTCGGTGGCTTTATGGAGGGCATGGCCGGCTTCGGTACCGCTGTCGCCATTCCCGCCGGCATGCTCGCGGGCCTGGGCTTTGAGGCCGTGCCTGCCGTGCTCATCTGCCTGCTGGCCAACGGCGTGCCCACGCCCTACGGCTCCATCGGCATCCCCACGGTGTCCGTTGCCGACCTGGTGGGTTTGGATTCCCTTCACCTAGCGACCGTTCAGCTGGTGCAGCTCGCACCGTTCTTTGTGGTGATGCCGCTATTTATTGTGCTGGTTGCGGGCCGTGTTGCCGATGACCAGGGCAATGCCGCGAGTGTGGGCGAGCGTCTGCACGGTGTTGCCGGCGTGGCGTTGCTCTCCGGCGTGTCGTTTGTCGGCGCGGCTCTGGTCGTTGCCATGTTTGTGGGCCCCGAGCTGGCCGTGGTCGTAGGATCCATCGTTTCGCTCGCGCTGACAGCTGCGCTTGCCATGCGTGCCGAGAAGTCGGGGCATCTGGACGCACGCTTTCACATGAATATCGAGGCGGGGGAGAAGCTCACCGTTAAGTCGGCGCTTTCGGCCTGGTCGTGCTTCATCCTGATCTTTGTGTTGCTGCTGGGCACGTCTAATCTGGTGCCCGCTGTACATGCTGCGCTCGCGCCGTTTGCGAGCCATGTGCAGGTGTATTGCGGTGAGAATCCCGGTATGCTTACGTTTTCGTGGATCAACACGCCAGGCGTCTGGATTTTCCTGGCGGCGTTTGTCGGCGGTGCCATTCAGGGTGCTTCGCCACGCATGATGGGCGAGGTGCTGGCCGCGACTGTGAAGCAGATGACGCCGACGGTGATCACGATGCTTTCGGTACTGGGCTGCGCCAAGGTGATGGGCTATGCCGGCATGATTTCGTCGATCAGTGCGTTTTGCATTGCGGTCGCCGGCGGTCTCTACCCGATTCTGGCTCCGTGGATCGGCGCAGTCGGTGCGTTCGTGACCGGCTCGGGCACGTCCTCGGGCATGCTGTTTGGTCCCATTCAGAGCCAGGCCGCCACTGCGCTGGGTGTGAGCGACTACTGGATGGTCGCATTGAACGCCCTGGGCGTCGCCGCTGGTAAGATGATCTCGCCGCAGACCCTCGCCATTGGTCTTGCCGCCGTGCACGTGCGCGGTAAGGATGCCGAACTCCTGGGCGCGGTGCTGCCCTACGCTGCCGGCATGCTGGTCCTGATGAGCGCCATAGCCATGCTCGGCCAAAACCTGCCGCTGTAGTCGGCACTTAGGGACGTTCCTTATGTGCCGGCACTTTGGGAACGTCCCTAAGTGCCGGCATCCGGGGGCGCTCCTTGAATGTTGCCTGTTCAAGAGTGTTCCCAATGACTAGGCGTTTAAAAACGTCCCCAATGACTAGGCCGCTTGCCTGCGATTTTTGACCGTTGGGCGGGCTTGCCGCCCTTGCCGCAAAAACGTTTTTGCATATCGGGTACAACGGGCTTTACGTGAGTAAAGTGCGCGTCGCGTCCACGTGTCGCGTTTTTAAAGGAGGCCCCATGCCTGGTGTTACCCCTGCAGAAGTTCTGTCCAACTTTGGTATTACGCTCGTTGAAGATCCCGCCGAGAATCAACCCCGTCTGCTGGTCGATCTACCCGCCGCGGAGCTTGTCGAGCACGCTATTCGTCGCAAAGAGGGCCGTATGGCTTCTAATGGCGCGCTCGTGATCGAGACGGGGGAGCGCACTGGTCGTTCGCCCAACGATCGTTTTATCGTTGACACCCCCGATGTTCACGACAAGATCGCCTGGGGTGCGGTCAACCGCCCACTGTCCGTCGAGAGCTATGAGGCCATCAAGGCCGGCATCGTCGACTATCTCAACGAGCGCGACGTGTTCGTCGCCCGCGGCATGGCGGGCGCCGACCGCAACCACACGCGTCGCCTGCTCGTTGCTTGCGAGCGTGCCAGCCAGGCACTCTTTATTAAGCAGATGCTCGCCCGCCCGCTTGCCCGCGAAATCGCGCGCACCGGCGAACCCGACTTCTGCGTGCTCGCAGCGCCCGGTTACCAGTGCGACCCCGCCATCAAGGGCCTCAACTCCAGCGCCGCCGTAGTCATCAACTTCCAGGAACGCGTGATTCTGGTCGCCGGCACCGGCTACTCCGGCGAGATTAAAAAGTCGATCTTTAGCGTCATGAACTACCTACTGCCCGTCGAGGACGACGTGCTGCCCATGCACTGCTCGGCCAGCATGGACCCCGTCACGCACGAGACCGCCGTGTTCTTTGGCCTGTCCGGCACCGGCAAGACCACGCTTTCGGCCAATCCCACGCGCCTGCTGATCGGCGACGACGAGCACGGTTGGTCCGACATGGGCATCTTCAACATCGAGGGTGGCTGCTACGCAAAATGCGAGGGTCTGGACGCCTTCCACGAGCCCGAGATCTTCAACGCCGTCCGTTTTGGCGCCATTTGCGAAAACGTGGTGCTCGACGAGAACCGCAAGCCCAACTACGACGACATCTCGATCACGCACAACACGCGCGTGGCCTATCCCGTGGAGCACATTCCTAACGCGTGGACTAAGGGCATGGGCACCACTCCGAGTGTCGTGCTGTTCCTGACTTGCGACGCTTTTGGCGTGCTGCCGCCCATCTCACGCCTGACGGCCGATGCCGCCATGTACCACTTTGTGACGGGCTTTACGGCTAAGATTCCCGGCACCGAGGTCGGCGTCACCGAGCCCACGCCCACGTTCTCTTCGCTGTTCGGCGAGCCGTTTATGCCGCTCGACCCCATGGTTTACGCCAAGATGCTCGGCGAGCGCATTGCAGACGGCCGCACGCGTGTGTACCTGGTCAACACCGGCTGGATCGGCGGCGGCTACGGCGTGGGTCATCGCATCGAGCTGGCCTACACGCGCTCGCTGGTCGCGCGCGCCCTCGACGGCACCATCGAGGACAGCGAGTTCGTGCACGACGATATCTTTAACGTCGACATTCCCACGACGTGCCACGGTGTGCCCGACGGCATCCTGGTGCCGCGCCAGTACTGGCAGAGCACCGCGCGCTACGACGAGGCCGCGCACAACCTGGCGGTGATGTTCGAGGAGAACTTCGAGAAGAAGTACTCGCACCTGCCCGAGTCCGTCAAAGCCGCCGGCCCGCACGTTCAAGTACACGCCGACGCCCGTCATCGCGGCCGCGGGCTGCTGGGACTTCGCCACTAGCTTCGCCGTGAGTCCATATCCACCACAAAGGGGACAGGCACCTTTGTGGTGGTTTTGCTCGCGTGGATGACTCGGGTTACAATACGCCTGACATATCGTCCCCTTCTCCGGATGGGGACAGCGCAAGCGTTCTTGTGACGGCACCGTAGGACTTTGAAGGTGGCCGTTGTAAGGGCGCTTTTTGTTTAGGCGCCCTCACTCGGGCGCGCACAATGAAGGGAGAGCGTATGAAGAGCTTTATTGCCGAGGATTCATTCTGGGAGCTGTTTCCGCAGGCAGCGGTCGGTGTTGTGGTCGTGGAGGGCATGAAGCCCACGGCTCAGATTCCTCAAGAGGACGTGGATGCGATTGCGGCGTTGCTCGACCGCGCCAATATCGATGCGGAGCGTCATCTGACCAGCGACACTATCAGCGAGAACGCACCGGTCAAGGCATGGCGCGAGGCCTATCGTCTGTTCAAGACCAAGAAAGGCGCGCGCTGCTCGATCGAGAACTTGCTCAAACGCGTGCTCAAAGGCAAGCCGGTGGGCCACATTACGCCCGCGGTGGATATTTACAACACGGTGTCGCTGACCTATGCGCTGCCCGTGGGAGGCGAGGATCTGCATGCGATCGAGGGGGACCTTCGCCTGAAGGTGACCGACGGTGGCGATGCGTTCTTGCCGCTTGGCGAGGAGGCGGACGATCCGACGCTGCCCGGCGAGCTCGCCTACATCGACGATGCGGGCGCTGTGTGCCGCTGCTGGAACTGGCGCGACGGCGTTCGAACGGCGCTGTCCGATGATTCGGCCGATGCGTTCCTGGCGATTGAGTGCGTGGAGCCCGAGCGGATGGGGGATTGCCAGGCTGCGATCGATCGCTTAGCCGAGCTGCTTGAGCGCTATCTGGGAGCGACGGTTGTCATTAAGACGCTTGTGACCCGCGACAATCCTTGCGTGGAGCTGTAGCGGCGCCTAGAACCTATTGATGCCCCAAACCACCACAAAGGTGCCTGTCCCCTTTGTGGTGGTTTTTATGTTGATGGGTTAACAAATAGGGTGCGCAGGGCTGGCGGCCGATAAGTACGGTTAAGATGTTTACCCGTTAGCATTATGCAAGCGAAAGGCGGTCGTCTCCCATGCAGCAGAACGACGAGACACGTTTCGAGGACTTTGTCGGACTGATCAGCGGGCTCTACAAGGAGATCCAGCGCATTAAGACATCCGAGGGCGCAAGGCTGGGCCTCAAGGGCTCCGACGTTATGTGCCTGTACTATCTTGAGCGCAGCAAGGACGGCCTGACTGGCGCCGACCTCGCTCGCATGGCAGGCGTGACCCGCGCCGCCGTCTCGCGCACGCTCGCGCATCTGGAGGAGGGCGGCTACGTCGAGGTCGATGATTCGGGCGATGCCGCCGTTAAGTATCGTGCTCCGGTGCGCCTGACCGCTCTGGGCGGCGAGAGTATGAGCGAGGCGGACCGCATCATTCGCGAGGTGCTCGATACCACCGGTAAGGCTATGGGTGTGGAGCAGCGCGAGCAGATGTATGCGTCGCTACGCACGATTCTCAACACCCTGCGCGAGATCTAAGGCCGCCAAGGCATTTGCTTCCAATTAACAACTGCATAGTCCCGTTTGAGCGCGTATGCCGTGCCGGGGCTTGCTGTCAAAATTCCCTGCGAGAGGTCCGCGCAAGAAAGGATTCGCTATGTCCATTCGTATTATTACCGATTCCGCGAGCGATATGTCGCCGGCTGAGCACCCCGCTCTGCGTGTTCTGCCGCTGTCCGTCACCTTTGGCACCGATGTGTACATGGATGGCGTCGACATCGATCACCAGCGCTTTTACGAGATGCTCGTGGAGCGCGATGAGCTGCCTAAGACCGGCCAGGTCAACCCGTACGCGTTTTCGCAGGCTATTGCCGAGGCGCGTGAGGCCGGCGATGAGGCAGTGATTATTACCGTGGGCGCTAAGCTTTCGGGCACCAACCAAAGTGCCCGCACCGCACTTGCCGAGGCGCCGGGCGGCGATGTGTATGTGGTGGATAGCAATAACGTTACCCTGGGCGAGCGCGTGCTGGTTGAGTACGCGCTGCGTTTGGTGGACGAGGGCCAGGGCGCGGCTCAGATCGCGGCGGCTGTCGAGGCCGTGCGCGACCGTGTAGTCGTCATCGGCCTGCTCGAGACGCTTGAGTACCTCGTTCGCGGCGGTCGCCTGTCTGCTGCGGCTGGTGCTGTGGGCACGTTGCTCAATGTGAAGCCCGTTGTGGCAGCGGAGGACGGTCTGATCGTGCAGCTGGGCAAGGCTCGTGGCTCCAAGAACGGCCGGAACCTGCTCAACCAGAAGGTCGAAAAGGCAGGCGGCATCGACTTTTCCATGCCGCTGGCGCTCGGCTATACGGGTCTTTCGGATGCGGTGCTCAAGAAGTATGTCGAGGACAGCGCGGCACTGTGGGCTGGCCACACCGAGGGCGAACTGCCCGTTCACACCATCGGCGCCACCATCGGCACCCACGTAGGCCCCGGCGCCGTAGCCGTAGCCTTCTTCCAGCCCGCTAACTAACCGACCTGCCATAAACCACCACAAAGGGGACAGGCCCTTTGTGGTGGTTTATGCTTTTCCGGGTGGAAGGGAGCGAGCAATGGCGTCTGAGGGCTTTTTTGAACGGGTGTACGAGGTGGTCGAGCAGATCCCCGAGGGGATGGTCGCCACGTATGGTCAGGTGGCGCTGCTTGCCGGTCGTCCACGAAGTGCGCGGTACGTGGGGTATGCCCTGCATAGTAATCCGCGCCCCGGCCAGATTCCCTGCCATCGTGTGGTGTTTGCCGACGGGCACATATGCGAGGGCTTCGCTTTTGGCGGTCCCGATGCTCAACGTGAGCTTTTGCTAGGGGAAGGTGTGGCGTTTAAGGACGACATGCACGTCGACTTGGCCGCCTGTCGCTGGCCTGCCGGGCTCTAGCGGTTCTGCCGTGGCGAAAACCACCACAAAGGCGCCTGTCCCCTTTGTGGTGGTTTTACGCTGTAGGTTTACCAGAGCTAACTTATGGAGAAGGTGTGGTGGCGTACTTTGCCGTCAGAAAGTAAACCACGGTGAACTATATTGGTTTCAGCAACGGAGCAGGCAATAGGCGATGAAAAAGCCTGCCCTGTTGAGTTTGATTCGCATTCCTCCCCTCTGTGCGATTCAACGGTGTACTTCGGGAACAGGCCTGCTGGCAACTAGCTGCCGGCGGGCCTGTTCCTGTTTGTCGAGGGGGTGCGATGGACGGAGCCGAAGCGGTCCGGCTCCAAAAAAGGCGGACGCCGTAGCGCCCGCCCTATAGCAATCGAAAGCTCAAGCCAGCAGATCGGTCTAGTACACCATGCCCATGGCGTCCTGAACCTCGGCCAGGGTCTGCTCGGCGATCTCGTTGGCGCGACGGTTGCCCTCATGCAGGACGTCCTTCACATAGTCCAGATCGTTCTCGTAGCGCTGGCGACGCTCGCGGATCGGTGCGAAGTACTCGTTGACGGCCTCGGTCACGTACTTCTTGAGCTGGCCGGAGCCTCCCATGCCAATCTCCTCGGCAATTTCGACCTCGGAACGGCCGGTGCAGATGGCGGCCGTCGAAAGCAGGCCAGACACGCCGGGGCGGTTCTCGGGGTCGAACGTGATCATGCGCTCGGAGTCGGTCTGGCTCTTCTTGATGCGCTTGGCCGTCTCCTCGGCGGTCATCGAAATATTGATGGCGTTGCCGTAGCTCTTGCTCATCTTGCGACCGTCCAGGCCCGGCAGCAGCGGGGTCTCGGACAGCAGCGCGTCGACCTCGGGGAACACCTTGCCGTAGCGGTTGTTAAAGCGGCGAGCGATGGTGCGGGTAAGCTCGATGTGCGGCAGCTGGTCGCGACCGACGGGCACCACGTTGCCCTTGCAGAACAGGATGTCGCAGGCCTGATGTACCGGGTAGGTGAGCAGAAGACCAGTGAGCTCGTGGCCCGAGGCCTCCATCTCGGCCTTTACCGTGGGGTTGCGCGCCAGCTCGGCCTCGGACACCAGCGACAGGAACGGCAGCATGAGCTGGTTGGCGGCGGGCACGGCGGAGTGCGCGTAGATCATGGTCTTGTCGGGATCGATACCGCAGGCAAGGTAGTCCATGACCATGTTGTACACGTTGTCCTGGATGTGCTCGGTCGTGTCGCGGTCAGTGATGACCTGGTAGTCGGCGATGAGCACGTTGGTCTTGGCGCCCATGTTCTGCAGCTCAACACGGCCCTTGAGGGTGCCGAAGTAGTGGCCCAGGTGCAGACGGCCGGTGGGGCGGTCGCCGGTGAGCATGGTGAACTTCTCGGGCGTCTTGGTCAGGCCCTCGCGAATGGCGTTGCTCTTTTGCAGCGCGACTTCGTAGCTGTTCTCGTTTGGCATGATTGCTCCTAACGTATGTTCATGGGTCAAGATGATAACGCGTTTATTGGAGGGGTGGTGCGTAAGTAGGCGAGGGGCGGGAGAGGGACGCGCGTGGTGCGGCATGTGCGATGGGTGCGGCGCGGCCGCGCTTGGCTAACGGTGCCTTGGCACATCCTCGGCAGCTTGCCCTAGAGCTTGTGGTGGCGCTCTTCTTTGCGCTCCTCGGCTGCCTGCTCCTCCTGCTTAAAAGCGGGGTCGTCGGGGGTGACCAGCTCGTCCTCGTGCGTGCGCTTGTTGTAATGGTGGCGCAGCACGGGTTCAAACAGGTGCAGGTGCTTGGCGAAGGCGGCCGAGCCAATGGCGAGCACGGTAAAGATGAGCACACGCATGGGCACCTCGACCTGGTTAATCGCGGCGGCGCCGGCCGAAAGCATGATGCACCAGGCATAGATGAGCAGCACGGCCTGTTTTTGGTTGTAGCCTTCTTGGATCAGGCGGTGGTGGATGTGGCCCTTGTCGGCCTGCCCGATGCTAATGTGGGCGCGCTTGCGGCGCACAATGGCGCTAAACGTGTCGATGATGGGCACGCCGGCAACGATGAGCGGGATGATAAGCGAGGTGAGTGCGGCGGTGCGGCTCACGTTGAGCAGCGAGATGGAGCCTAGCGCAAAGCCCAGAAGCAGCGACCCCGAGTCGCCCAAGAAGATGCTTGCGGGGTTGAAGTTGTAGCGCAAAAAGGCCAGACAGGCGCCAAAGAGCGCAATGGAGAGCGCGGCGGCGTCGATGCGGCCCGAGAGAACGGCCATCGAAAACATGGTGAACGACGCGATGCCGCAGATGCCCGTGGCCAAGCCGTCGAGGCCGTCGATGAGGTTAATGATGTTGGTGAATGCCACCAGATAGATTACGGTGATGGGGTAGGCGAGCCATCCGAGCATGATCTCGCCGGGAGCAAACGGGTTGACGATGACGCCGATTTTTAGGCCGCCCATGCAGGCGATAAGCGCGGCGAGGACCTGTCCGGCCAGCTTTTGCTTGGGCGTGAGCTGGAAGACGTCGTCGATAGCGCCGGTCGCAAAGATGACGGTAAAGGAGAGCGCCAGCATGGGATAGCTAATGTGAAGGCGCGGGTGCGGCACCAGGACGGGTGGCCAGCCTAGGTACCAGGTGCCTAGGATTTGCACAATGCAGGCAACGACCAGGCCCAAAAACACCGCCGTTCCGCCCAAACGCGGGATGGGCTTGGTGTTGATGCGGCGCTTAGAAGGATAGTCGACGGCATCGAGCTTAATTGCCAAGCGCTTGACCAGGGGCACCGCGAGGAAGGTCGTGATAAAAGCCGCCGCTGCCACGCATAGGTACGGTATGTAGCTCGGGGATGAAGCCATGAATCTAAAAACCGCCAAGCGTCGAAGGAAAAGGTCAAAGGTTGCTACGCGGAAATGGCATAGCTGTCCCATGATACTCGACCGAGGGGGGTGCATGTAATTGCACGCAGCGATAATCACGCGCTTACCAGATATTGGGATGTTGTCGATGGCTTGTCGGGATGCCGGCGGGGATCCATATGGACTGTATGGTGATTTTCGGCAAAAGAAAACCACCCCCCACGTTACGAAAATGAACCCACCTAAAACAGGTGGGTGCCCTCATCGACTGTTCCAGCGTCCTTAACAACGAAGGATACCTGTACTAGGTACGACTGTGTGGGCTCCCTAAATAAACGCGACGGTTCACCCAGTTGCTCCGCGGGGGGCGGAATACCTACATCATAAAGCGGCACTTTATCGATTCCAGTCTTGACATTACAAAAATCGTGTCGGACGATTACGGCGCCTTGGGCTCGAGCCGTCTGTGGGGTTGATCCCTTTACGTTTGAGCTGCTGAATCGTTGTTTTGGAGCATGGTTTTATGCCGACGTCGTTGACCGAACTTTTTTCGCCCGCCTGCCATTTGTGTCCGCGCCGTTGCGGTGCGGCGCGCGATGAGGGCGCGCACGGCGTCTGCGGTGCTAACGACACGCTCAAGGTGGCCCGCGCCGCGCTTCATATGTGGGAGGAGCCGCCTATCTCGGGCGAGGCCGGTTCGGGCACGATCTTCTTTAGCGGCTGCTCGCTCAAATGTATCTACTGCCAGAACCACGAGATCTCGACCGGCAATTTTGGCCTTGAGATTTCGCCTGAGCGCCTGGTCGAGATTATGCTGGAA
The DNA here is from genome assembly GCF_015561195.1 of Collinsella aerofaciens. GTDB lineage: Bacteria > Actinomycetota > Coriobacteriia > Coriobacteriales > Coriobacteriaceae > Collinsella > Collinsella aerofaciens_AC. The sequence goes on from NZ_JADMSU010000010.1 coordinate 12,146, forward strand.
CTGCAGGACCAGGGTGCCAACAACATCAATTTGGTGACGGCGACGCACTATGCGCACCTGTTGCCTGCCGCGATTGCCGCGGCGCGGGCGCGCGGACTGGTTATCCCAATCGTCTACAACACGAGTGGTTACGAGCGCGCGAGTGCCGTGGCGGCGCTGGGCGACCTGGTCGATGTGTGGCTCACCGACTTTAAATATGCCGATGCCGGGCTTGCGCAGTCGCTCTCCCATATAAAGGATTACCCGCGTGTGGCCGTGTCGGGTCTGGCCCAGATGGCGCGCGAGATCGAGCGCCGCGGGGGAGAGTTGGTGGACGAGGACGGGCTTATGAAGCGTGGCATGATCGTGCGTCACCTGGTGCTTCCGGGGCATGCAGACGATTCGTGTCGCGTGCTGGACCTGGTGTGGCAGACGGTGGGCGACGTGCCGATCTCGGTTATGAACCAGTACACGCCCAATGCGCTCATGCGCGAGCAGGGCGGCGACCTGGCACGCGCCGTGACGCGTGAGGAGTACGAGCAGGTGCTCGACCATGCCGACGACCTGGGTTTTACGACGATGTTCTGGCAAGAGGGCGGCGCGGTAGACGAGAGCTTCACCCCGGCCTTCGACACCACCGGTGTTCTTACCAGCGCAAAGTAGTGCGTTCGTCGATGATTTTTCTGGGGGGATAAAAAATCATCGAGAGGATTGCCTGTTCGAAAAGTTGCCAAAATAGCCGCGCCCCAAAAAGACTGGTTATTGGGCGTTGACAGTTGGCGAGTCGTAGGTAAAATATCGACTTGTCCTGGGGACGTAGCTCAGTTGGGAGAGCGCTGCCGTCGCATGGCAGAGGCCGAGGGTTCGACTCCCTTCGTCTCCACCCTTGGATTTGATAAGCCGCTGACATTGTGTCGGCGGCTTTTTTTAAAAGAAAGGGCTATACCATGGCCGAGCTTGAGTCCCAACCATTGTCCGACGAGGAGCGCGCCGAGTTGGAAGAGCTCCGCGCTGAGAAGGCCCGCCGCGAGGCTCGGGAAGAGGCCCGTCGCGAGCGTGAGGAGCTGGCTGCCCTGCGCGCCGAGCGTGCGAAGGCCGAGGAGGTCGCCTCGAACGCCGCATCCGAGCGCAAGCCCGCGCCCGCACCCAAGCCCGCTGCTGCGAAGCCTGCACCTGCCGCGCCCAAACCTCAGCCTAAAAAGGCCGCTCGTCCCAAGTCCGTCGAGCCCAAGCCGAGCCGTGACGAGATGACCTTTGCCCAGCGCATGGTTACCTCCAAGGAACCTACGGGCGAGAACGAGATCCCTGGCATGGCGCCGGCTCAAAAAATCATCATTGTCCTTGCCCTCATTGCGTTTGTCATCTTTATGGGCTACACGATCCTGACCAGCATGGGCCTGCTCTAACCTATTTGCATCGGGCGTTATGTCCGCATCCTCTGCTCTCGTCTAACCCTCAAATTCTGTACCACACATCCGAAAGGTCGCCCCATGGCTTTGACCGACATCTCGCATCCCACCGACATTGCAATGCTCACCGATCTGTACGAGCTCACTATGGCCCAGGGCCTGTGGGAGAGCGGCAAGGCCAATGAGCAGGGTTGTTTTACCGCGTTTTACCGCGACCATCCCTTTGGCAGCGCCTATGCCGTCATGTGCGGCACCGCCGAGCTGCCCGAGCTGGTCGAGAACCTGCGCTTTACGCCCGAGGATATCGACTACCTCGCATCGCTTGAGGCCCCGGCCGGCGGCGCGATGTTTAAGTCCGCATTCCTCGACTATCTGCGCGATTTTCGTGCGCATGTAAACATCGACGCCGTGCCCGAGGGCGAGCTCGTCTTTCCGCGCGAGCCCATGGTGCGCGTCACCGGCCCCGCGCTGGAGTGCCAGCTGCTCGAGACGGCGCTGCTCAACATCGTCGGGTTCCAGACGCTTGTCGCCACCAAGACGGCGCGCGTGGTGCTCGCCGCTGACGGTCGCCCCGTGGCGGAGTTTGGCCTGCGCCGTGCCCAGGGCCCCGATGGCGGCCTAGCTGTTGCGCGCGCGAGCTACGTTGCCGGCTGCTCCTCTACGTCCAATGTGCTCGCCGGCCGCCGCTACGGTATTCCCGTCTTTGGCACGCATGCGCACAGCTGGGTGATGAGCTTCGATTCCGAGCTCGAGGCCTTCCGCGCCTTTGCCAAGTCGAGCCCCAAGAACTGCACGCTGCTCATCGACACCTATGACGTGCGCGAGGGCTGCGAGCATGCCATTACGGTTGCCAAGGAGATGGAGGCGGTGGGCGAGCGCCTGTCGGCTATTCGCATCGACTCCGGCGACCTTGCCAAGCTCTCCAAGTATGTTCGCGGCCGTTTTGATGCCGAGGGCCTGCCCTATGTGGGTATCTCGGTGTCCAACGACCTGGACGAGTACACGATTCAGTCGCTGCTCGACCAGGGCGCGCCCATCGATAGCTTTGGCGTGGGTACCAAGCTCGCGACCTGCTACGACCAGCCGGCGCTGGGCGGCGTGTACAAGCTTTCCGCCCGCCGTGCGAGCGAGGCCGACCCGTGGACGCCGGTGGTCAAGCTCTCCGAACAGCCCTATAAGCGCACGATCCCGGGCGTACAGCGCGTGCGCCGTTATTACGACGGCTTTGGCGGCCCGGTCTGCGACATGATCTACGACGAGGACCATCTGGCGGGGGAGGGCGCCGCGCGCGGCAATACCCTCGTGGCCGTGAATGATGCCGCCCTGGTGACCGACGTGTCCGAACTTGAGTATCGTGAGCTGTTGGTGCCGATCGTGCGCGACGGCAGTGCGGTGGCTCCGCGTGAGAGCATCCAGGACGCGCGCGAGCGCTGTGTTTGGGCGCTCAATCATCTGGATGCGGCTTTCAAGCGCTTCCTGTATCCGCAGACCTACGTGGTGGGTATGGAACAGGGCCTGGCCCAGGTGCGCGACGAGCTCGTGCGCAAGAATATGGCCGCGGCCTCGGCTTTCCCCTGGGCAAAATGATTCCTTGGGCGGTAGGGGCGAGTCACGCTCCCTTGGCCGCCAGCTCGGCCGTTCGCTGAACAGTTGATTGGTTTGACGTATGACGACTTCTTATAAAACGATGGTGGTAAAGATCGGTTCGTCCACGGTGGTGGGCGCCGATGGCAAGGTCAACCGCGCCTTTATCGGCGGACTTGCCGATCAAGCCGCAGCGCTGCGCAAGCTCGGCTGGCGTCTGGTCGTGGTGAGCTCGGGCGCTATTGCCTGTGGCTATCCCGTGTTGGGCTTCGACCGCAAGCCGGTCGGCGACCTTCCGAGCCTGCAGGCCTGCGCCTCGGCTGGTCAGTGCATCATCTCGTCGGCCTACGACGAGGAGTTCCATGCGCGCGACCTGCTCACCTCGCTCGTGCTGCTCACGCGTCACGACACGGCGCGTCGCACGTCCTACCTGCACGCGCGCGACGCCCTGCTGCGTCTGGTGGAGCTGGGCGTGGTGCCGGTCGTCAACGAGAACGACACCGTTACCGTCGACGAGATCAAGTTTGGCGACAACGACACACTGGCGGCGCTCGTGAGCTGCCTGGTATCTGCCGATCTGTGCGTGACGCTCTCGGACATCGATGGTCTCTATACTGCCAATCCGCATGAGGACCCCACGGCCGAGTTTGTTCCTGTCGTGCATAAGATCGATGCCAAGATTATTGCCTCGGCGGGCGATTCTTCCACATCGGTGGGCACGGGCGGCATGATTACCAAGATCCGCGCGAGTCGCATCCTCATGACCGCGGGCATTCAGAGCGTGATTTGCTCGGGCGAGGAGCCCGATGCGCTCGTGCGCCTCGCCCGCGGCGAGAGCGTGGGCACGCTGTTCGATCAGCCGGCGGAGCGTCTGGACATCGCGCCCCGCAAGCTGTGGATCGCGCTGGGCGACAAGGCACATGGGTCGGTGACGGTTGATGACGGTGCTGCGAAGGCGCTGGTCAGCCGAGGCTCGTCGCTGCTCGCGGTGGGTATTCGCGAGGTCAATGGCGCGTTTGCCGAGGGCGATGTGCTCGACGTGTGCGACCCGAGCGGCATGGTCGTCGCCCGCGGTATCGCCGAGGCCGATTCGGACGTGCTGGAGCTTGCAGCCGGACGCCGTCAGGACCAGATTGCCGGCAACCGCCTGCTGGCAGACCTGACCGAAAAGCCCGCGATCCATAGGGACAACTTGATAGTGTTCGCATAAAGAGAGGCAGCGCTGCGGCTCGTTTTGCCAGCAGTGTTGCCTCTCCTTTTCCGGCACTTGGGGACGTTCCTTAAGTGCCGGCAGATGGGGACACTCCTTTGCTAGAAGATATGGCGTAGGTCTCCGCGGTTGAGGGCTTCGTCGAAGAGGTGCTTGAACACCACGCTGCCGTGCAGCCCGTCGTGCTCGAACTCGTTGGTTACCCAGGCATGCGAGTTACCCACGCGGCTGAGCGTATCGAGCTGCAGGCCCGAATCCACGTACATGTCGTCGAAATACACCGCAGCCTGCAGCGGCACCTCGTTGCATGCCAGGCGCTGCGGGTCGTAAATCTTGTCCCAGCTGGTGTCTTCCATCAGCAGGTCCATGGCGGGCTTAAATGGCTTGAGCTCTGGCATCTGCTCAAACATCCACGGGAACATGGCCTCGCCGGTAAACATGAGCGGGCGCGCGAGCGTGTCGAACTCGGCGCGATGGGCCTTTTCCCCGGCTGCTGCCCAGCGAATCGGCAGGGTGTCGCCGTCGGCGTAGATGAATTCCTGCAGCGTCCAGTACAGCGGATTGGTGCGCGTATTGGTGCGCTCGAAGGCGCGCATCAAAAAGCCGTCAGATACCGAGGCGCCGCAGCTTAGCGTGCCGTCGCCGCCAACAAACGCGTGGTCGATAATCCAGTGCATGCGCTCAAAGCTCGGCTTCATGCCAAAGTCGCTGCCCATGAGCTGCAGGCGCTCGACCGTCATCGGCGAGCCGTCGGGCAGCACGGGCTTTTGCTCCTCGAGGGCATCTGCCAGGGCCGCCACGCGCTCGATGTCGGCGGGGTAGCGATCGTAATACTGCTGGGTCTTAGCCGCCATGCGCGGGAAGGTGTGCGCGTAGACCTCGCTGGCGCTCGCCGGGACGTGCGGAATGCCACCGCAGGTAAAGCTCGCCGCCACGCCCTCGGGGAAGAGCGACAGGTAGCTCAGCGTCAAAAAGCCGCCGTAGCTTTGGCCGAGCGTGACCCAGGGCTTGCCGCCAAAGCCCACTAGGCGCAGGTACTCAAAATCGCGCACGATGGAGCTGGCGAGGTGGCGCTTGAGGAAGTCCGCCTGCGAGCGGGCCGCATCGGCGCCGGCTGCCTCGGCGCGCTCGCCCAAGGCCGCGATCGTGCGTCCGTCAACACAGCTGCTGCGTCCGGTGCCGCGCTGGTCGGGCAGCACGACGCGGAAATGCTTGACGGCCTCTTCGATCCAGCCATCGCTTGTGGGCGACAGCGGACGCGGGCTCTCGCCACCGGGGCCACCCTGCAAAAACAGGAGCAGCGGCAGATCGTCGTTGATGCGGTCGGGCGCGCAAACCACGCGATAGAAGAGCTTGATGCTCTCGGGCGCGCCGGCGATGGGTGCCGGCATAGCGCCGCGGCGCATGGTGCTGCCGACGGCCAGGAGCATCGGCTCCAGGCCGCGCCAGTCGAGGGGGACATCGATGCTGTGGTCCTCGACATACAGGCCGGGGACGTGGTACGAAGTGATGAGCGCCATGTGATACTTCCGTTCGTTGCGGTGTTTCGGGTTGACCAATTCTACCGCCGCGGGTGAGGTCATGCGCAAATCGGCTACCATGGTTGCAAACTTCTAGGAGAAAGGGCCGCCCATGTCGGTCGTTATAGCCACGTATGTCCACGATCTTGCCGTTGCCGCCAAGGCAGCGTCGGCCTCGCTTGCCACGGCGAGCGACGAGCAGCGCCAGGAGGCCGTGCGCGCCATGGCCGCAGCGCTGCGCAACGGTGTCGGCTCCATCGTCGCCGCTAACGAGCTCGATATGTCCGCCGCGCGCGATGCGGGCACCTCGGCGGGACTCCTCGACCGTCTGCTGCTGACGCCCGAGCGCGTTGAGAGCATGGCCGCCGGCCTGGAGAAGCTCGCCGAGCTGCCCGATCCCGTGGGCCGCGTGCTCGATCACCGTGTGCTTGCGAGTGGCGTGGACCTTACGCGCGTGAGTGTGCCGCTGGGCCTGGTTGCTATGGTCTACGAGGCGCGCCCCAACGTGACGGCCGACGCCGCGGGCATCTGCATCCGCACCGGCAACGCCTGCATTCTGCGCGGCGGTTCGCTAGCCTATCACTCGTGCGCCATGATTTCTGAGCTGCTGGCCGATGCGCTCGAGACCAAGGGCTTCCCGCGCGAGGCCGTGTCGATGATCGAGTCTACCGACCGCGAGGCCACCGGCGAGCTCATGAAGCTCCGCGGCGTCGTCGATGTGCTCATTCCGCGTGGCGGTGCGGGCCTGATCCAGCGCTGCGTGCGCGAGTCGCTCGTTCCGGTGATCGAGACGGGCACGGGCAACTGCCACATCTACGTCCATGAATCCGCCGACTTTGATAAGGCGCTCAATATTATCGTCAATGCCAAGACGCAGCGCGCGGGCGTGTGCAATGCTGCCGAGTCGCTGCTTGTGGACCGCGCCGTGGCCGACGCGTTTTTGCCCGCGGCCGTGGCTGTGCTGCACGACCACGGTGTGCTTATTCACGGCGATGAGGCCACGTGCGCCGCATGCGCCGATGCCGGTCTTGCCGAGGGCGGCGACTGCGTGGCCGCGACCGAGGAGGATTGGGGCCGCGAGTACCTGGCGCTCGAGATGAGCGTGAAGGTCGTTGCGAACGAGGACGAGGCCATCGCGCACATCAACCGCTATGGCACCATGCATTCCGAGGCCATCATCGCCGAGGACGCGGACGCCTGCGAGCGCTTCCTGGACGCAATCGATGCCTCGGCCGTGTATGCCAACGCCAGCACGCGCTTTACCGACGGCGGTGAGTTTGGCCTGGGCGCCGAGATCGGCATCTCGACCCAAAAGCTCCACGCCCGTGGCCCCTTTGCCGCCGAGGCCCTCACCACCTACAAATACAAGCTCCGAGGCACCGGTCAGGTTCGCCCCTAAACCTACCAAAAAGGGACAGGTTTATTTTGGCAGGTTTTATCTGCGGTTTTGCCGGGCGACACGCTCGCCCGGCTTTTTCCTCCGCAAACCTTTTCTGCCTTTCGGCTTGAGCCGCGGCGATATACGATAGTGACACCGTGTCCTAGCACAGAATCACCAGGAGGTATTGCCATGTCCCAGACGCTTTCCGCCGGAATCACCCGCGACCGTGCGTTCGAACTGCTCAACGAGCACAACAAGGACCCGTTCCACATCACCCACGGCGAGACCGTCGAGGGCACCATGCGCTATTTTGCGCGCGAGTTCGACCCCGAGAACGAGGAGTTCTGGGGCATCGTCGGCCTGCTGCACGACTTGGATTGGGAGGAGCATGAGGACGATCCCATGAACCACACCATCTATGCGGCCGAGATCCTCGAGGGCGAGGGCGCATCGCCCGAGCTCATTCGCGCCATCCAGACGCACGCGTCCGATTTCAACACCTCGCTGCCCAAGCCCGAGCTGCAGATGGAGAAGATCCTGTTCGCCTGCGACGAGCTCACCGGCTTGATCGGCGCTGCCGTCATCATGCGTCCGAGTAAGAGCGTCATGGACTTTACGACCAAGTCGCTCAAGAAGAAGTTCAAGGACAAGCGCTTTGCCGCCGGCTGCTCGCGCGACGTGATTTCGCAGGGCGCCGAGATGCTGGGCTGGGAGCTTCCCGAGCTCTTCGACCGCACCATCGCGGCCATGCAGTCCTTCGCGCCTGACCGCGACACCTTCCAGGCCTAACCTGCCAAAAAGGGACAGGTTTATTTTGGTAGGTTTTATCTGGGAAAACGCTTCCGTTGGACGTTATTCAGCGGAATCGTTTTCTTTTTGACGCGGTGATGCCGGCGAATGGCGGCGCTTCGCGGCAGACGGCCATGCTTTGCCGTATTCGTAATTCGGCATGCGCATTGCTAAGCGGCGTTCTTGATAATCCATACCCCCAGTCCGGTTAGCAACTGAACCTGCTTAATTGTCAGCCCTTCTTTTCGAAGCGCGAGTATCGCCTCATTGCGAAGTGCTTTGGAGACGGATTTGAGCTCCGTCGGAGCACATCCTACGACACTCTGCACGATTGCCGTGCCAAATTCACATAGATCTTCCTCACGAACCTTGGCTGTTGCGCTGGGGCGATAGGGAAGCGACGGCGCACTTTCCATGAGCTGAAGGTATGAGCGAGGTGTTGGGAATAAAACGCCGACAACGCTGCCGGTGACACGCGGCCGTGACCTGGCACTCATTAGATACTCGCGATGGCTGCTCCAGGGATATTCGTCGTATGCCGCCAGTCCTGCTTTTTGTGGATTCAGATGAATGTATCGAATTGCCTCAAGTAAATATACTTCCGACTTAATAGGCGAATCCCAAAACCGCTCCTGAAACACGTGGCCGATATGCCCTGTCCGCGCATTGTATCTACCCGCAAACGACACGGCTATCGCGTGCATCGCGTCGCTCTTGCGGTCGTCCGGATCGTCGATGAGGAGATGAATGTGGTTTCCCATAAGGCACCAAGCGATAAGCTCAATATTGTGTTTAGGGAGGATCACATCGAGGATCTGAAGCATGGCGATTCGGTCCTCGGCATCGTCAAACAGCAATTGCCCTCCGTTTCCACGCAACGTGACGTGGAAATAACCGGTTGGTGACTTTGAACGAGGTTTTCTCGGCATGGCCCCTCCTTTAGCTCGGATGGGCTGAAGATACCTCATTCGCAGGCATCGGTTGTCGAGATTCAGTTCACCGACAATAGCTGCTACCTGCCGAAATGTTATTGCGTTTTCAAATTGATGCTTTTTAATGGTAGCTGAGCAAGACGGGCACGCTTGTTGTGGATGTGGGTGTTGGTTGCGTCGATCTGGATGGTCCTCGCGTGATGTCATCGCAAATGGGCTTCACGCATTTCTACGGCGATAGAAAAATGACTGGGCGCTCACAAACAAAACGGAGCACCCGGCATTTACTGATTGTTTGTTGACGTTTGGCCAGATAAAACCTGCCAAAATAAACCTGTCCCTTTTTGGCAGGTTAGTTGAGGGCGGCTTGGGCTAGGCGAGCTTCGGCGGCCTCCTCGGTGACGCCCAAGGCCACGGCGAACTCCTCGATGGAGCGACGCTTGGCCTCCTTGAGTACGCGCATGTAGTAAGAGCTGGGCTTTTTATCGGCTTCCTCGGCCTGGCGAATGCGGTGCATCATGGTCTTTGCCACGCGGACCGTCTCGGGCGCGCCCAGCTTGAGCTGCTGCTTAAAGTGCGTCTCCTCAAGCGAGCTGTTGCGCTCGGTAAAGGTGTCGCACTCCAGCTCGTCATAGTGGCTCAGCAGGTGCTCGGCATCTTGCTGGGAGATGGCGGCATGCAAACGATCGGCCTGCGCCACGGGGTACATGAGGATCGTCTGCGCATGTCCCTGCTTGGTCTCGAGCAACAGCATGGGCTGCGGCGTGTCGTCCCTAAAACCGACGACGGTGCAGACTCCCTGACCCGGATGAATGACGTGTTGACCGATTGAGAACATGCTACCTCCAACTTATACGAATTTGCGTATGTCTAGAATACCACGCTGACGTGCGGAAACCCTTACTTTATGCAGGAAAAGCACACAACTTCGATAGGTAAGAGTATTCGATAAAAGACACAGCTCATTCACACCTTTATGCATTTTCAACGCGTGCATAATCTGCAGGCAGACCGGCATCTTTGAGTGACTCCATACAAGCTGTAGTCAATTTTGTGCATATGCAATTTCGATTGGCTTTACCCTGCGACAGTGCCCGTCGCTTGTGATAGAGTGCTACAAACTCTGGCTTTTACCCTACGAGTGACCAAGAGCTCGGGGGCTTTAACACAAGGAGGATCTATGCCCGAGAAGATTGAAGAGCTGGTACGCGCTGCGCTTGCTGCGGCCCAGGAGGCCGGCGACCTTTCCGCATTTGAACTTGACGATTGCGCTATCGAGCGACCGGCTGACACTTCTCATGGCGAGTGGACCTCTACCATGGCCCTGAAGTCCGCCAAGCTGGCCCACTGCGCCCCGCGCAAGATCGCCGAGGCCATCGTTGCCCATATGCCCGAGGATCCCGCGATCGAGAAGGTTGAGATCGCAGGCCCCGGTTTCATCAACTTCTACCTCTCCGTTGCCGTCAAGAATGCCATCTTTGGCGAGGCTCGCGAGAAGGGCATGGACTTCGCTAAGTCCAACGTCGGTGGTGGCCTGAAGACCCAGGTCGAGTTCGTTTCCGCCAACCCCGTCGGCCCCATGCACATCGGCCACGGCCGCTGGGCCGCGCTGGGCGATTCGCTCTGCCGCGTTATGGACCACGCCGGCTATGAGATCCAGCGTGAGTTCTACATCAATGACCACGGCTCTCAGATGAACACCTTCGGCAACTCCATCAGCACGCGCTATATGCAGCTTGCCGACATCATCGCCAAGCAGGGCGTTGATATCGACGAGGCTCACAAGCTGCTGATCGCCGACCGTGACGCCTTTGTTGCCGACGAGAACGACGAGCATCCCGAGACCCATCCGTATCAGGACAACTTTGCCGAGACTCTGGGCAAGGACTCCTACGGCGGCGACTACATCATCGACGAGGCCGCCGAGTTCTGGCGCACCGACGGCGATAAGTGGGTCGACGCCGATCCGCAGGAGCGTATGGAGAGCTTCCGTGAGCGCGGCTATGTGAAGATGGTCGACAACATGCGCGACCTCTGCCACGCCGTCAACTGCGACTTTGACCGTTGGTACTCCGAGCGCTCGCTGTATGTGAAGGACACCGAGGGCGAGACCGCCGGCACCTCCGCCGTCGACCGCGCTTTTGAGAAGCTCGACAAGATGGGCTACCTCTACACCAAGGACGGCGCCCTGTGGTTCCGCTCCACCGATCTGGGCGACGACAAGGACCGCGTCCTGATTAAGTCCGACGGCGAGTATACCTACTTCGCCTCCGACGTTGCCTATCACTGGGATAAGTTCCAGCGCGTCGACCACGTCATCGACATCTGGGGCGCCGACCACCACGGCTACATCGAGCGCGTCCGCTGCGTCTGCGACGCTCTTGGCTATCCCGGCAAGTTTGAGGTTCTGCTGGGCCAGCTCGTCAACCTACTGCGCAACGGCAAGCCCGTCCGCATGTCCAAGCGCAAGGGTACCATGGTGACCCTGCAGGAGCTCGTCGACGAGGTCGGCTCCGATGCCGCTCGCTACACGCTCATCTCCAAGAGCTCCAACCAGATGGTCGACTTCGACATCGAGGCCGTTAAGAAGCGCGACAACTCCAACCCGGTCTATTACGTGCAGTATGCTCACGCCCGCGTGTGCTCCATCCTGCGCCGTGCCGCCGACGTTACCGCCGAGCAGGCCGACGAGATGGGCATGAAGGCCGTTGCCGCCAAGGCCATCGGTGAGAACGTCGATTACTCGTTGCTAACCGACCCGACCGAGCTCGCCCTTTCGCGCAAGCTCAATGAGCTCACCGACCTGATCGCCAGCTGCGCTCGCGATCGCGCCCCGTTCCGTCTGACCCACTTTGCCGAGGAGCTCGCCGGCGACTTCCACAGCTTCTACGCTGCCTGCCAGGTGCTGCCGAGCGAGGGCCGTCCCGTCGACCCCGAGCTTTCGCGCGCCCGTCTGGCAGCTTGCGACGCTGTCCGCGTGACGCTCGCCCTGGTGCTTACCCTCGTTGGCGTTTCCGCGCCCGAGCAGATGTAATCTGCGGGTCATTTGACCGTGTAGGTTTGGTTTAACTGAGCCCTATAAGCCCGATCTCCCACGGAGGTCGGGCTTTTTTCGCAAACGCCGACGTATTGACGAATTTGGAACTGCTGGAAATACGAAACTATGCCGGTTTACTACGATGAATTGAGGAATTCCAACCACGCTGGCTTTTCGCAAAAAAGCGCAAGGCATCTACCTGCGGTTTTAGTTCAACCGGTTTCGGAGTAGTCGCGGTTGAGCGATTCATCGTAGTAAACCGCCATAGTTTTGGCGGAGGCGGTCAGATCTGTGGGCGGTAAATCAAAGAGTGTACCTTTTGACTGGTCGTTTAAGAACGTCCCCGATGGCTAAGTTGCAGGTGGCGGCGGTTGTGTTACACTAACGCTGCGTAGTTGACGCAATCATCTCGATACAGATCAATGATGTCCGTCGTTTCGAACGGAACTAGACTGTTTAGCCGCCCTGAAGGTTTATGCAGGGAGCATGTGATCACAGGGCTTGAAAAGAAAGTTGAGCAAACACTGTGTCTGATCAACAGCAAGAAAACGAAATAACGACGACGCAAGCCGCTCCCGCTGCACCGGTTGCGTCGGACCAGGTCGCGGCGCCCGCGCAAGCCTCGGCTCCCGAGACGCCTAAGGCTGCTTCGACGCCTGCGCCTGCAACTGGTGAGGAGGCCGTGCCTGCAACTGGTGAGGAGGCTGTTCCGGCAAAGCTCAAGCGCACGCGCCGCACGGCCAAGCCTGCTGCAGACGGCGAGGAGGTCACCAAGCCCAAGCGCCGTACCACGCGCACGACGCGCGCCAAGCGCACCGTTGCAGCTGACTCTTCGGCGCCGATTTCCGATGAGGTCGCGCAGGCACGTGCGCTGGCGCAGATTAGCGAGGCTCAGGTGGTGCGCGCCCGCCGTCGTGCTGCCGAGCGCGAGGCCGCGGCTCTGACCGAGCTTGCAGCTCCGTCTGTGCCCGAGACGCCTGCCGCCACCGAGACGCCTTCCGCCGACCAGCCGACCGAGAAGCCGGCACCGCGCACACGCCGCCGCACGGCTGCTAAGGCCGAGCAGGTTGCGGAACAGGTAGCCCCCGAGCTCACTGAGGCTTCGGTCCGTTCCGCGGCAGGGGAGGGCACATCGCCTGTTGAGCCCGCTGCGCCTGTCGAGGCCAACGAAGTTCCCGTTGTCGATCCGGCTTTGCGCCCGCACCGTCGCGGTCGCAAGCCCAAGGCCTTCGTCGAGGCCGAGAAGGCCGCAGCCGCAGCCGCCGCCGCTCGGGATGCTGCGGCGACCGCCGAGTCTGCAACCGCTGCCGACGCGCCTGTCCAGGATGCTATGACTTCCGAGGCCGTTTCAGCCGATGTCGATTCCGCCGACGTCCGTCCCGGTCGCAGCCGTCGTACTGCTGCTAAGCGCACGTCCAAGGCTAAGGCTGCCAAGAAGGGTACGTCCGAGGATTCCGCCGAGCCCCAGGACGTCGAACAGCCTGCGCCCGAGAAGCCCAAGCGCGGTCGCAAGAAGTCCGTTAAGGCCAAGGCCGCTGAGCAGCAGGCTGATGTCGAAGCGCGGGTCGATTCTGGCGCCGAGGCCAATGACGCCGCTGCGGCCAATGTTGACACCGCCGCAACCGATGGTGCCGCCCCCGCCGAGGGCGAAGACGGCACTCGCCCCAACCGTCGCCAGCACAAGCGCAACGAGGAGCGCAACGAGCGCAAGGACGAGCGCAACAACGACCGTCGCAACCGCCAGCGCGATCGCAAACAACGCAACAAGGAGCGTAATGCCGCTCCCACCGAGCCCACGCTTTCGCGCGAGGAGCTCGCTGCCATGAAGGTCGCCGAACTTCGCGAGAAGGCCAAGGAGTTCGAGATCGAGACGACCGGCAAGAAGAAGGCCGAGCTCGTCGAGGAAATCTACGTCACCGCTGCGAAGGCCGAGGGCTTCCGCGACATCAAGGGCATTCTGCAGATTCGCCCGGACAGCTCCGGCATCATCCACGCCCATGGCTACATGAAGTCCAATGACGACGCCTTCGTGCCCGCTTACCTCATCCGCTCCGCGCGCCTGCGCACGGGCGACGTCATCGAGGGCTCGCTGCGTCCTTCGCGCGGCGGCGACAAGCGCGCCGGCCTCGCCAAAATCACGACCATCAACGGTCTTGACCCCGAGCAGATTCGCAACCGTCCCAAGTTCGGCGACCTCACCCCGGTCTATCCCAACGAGCCGCTGCGCATGGAGCACGGCAAGGATTCCATCACCGGTCGCGCCATCGACATCGTGTCACCGATCGGCAAGGGTCAGCGTGGCCTGATCGTGTCCCCACCCAAGGCCGGCAAGACCACGATCCTCAAGAAGATCTGCCAGTCTATCTCGATTAACAACCCCGAGGTGCACCTCATCTGCCTGCTCGTCGACGAGCGCCCCGAAGAGGTCACCGATATGCAGCGTTCCATCAAGGGTGAGGTTGTGGCGTCGACCTTCGATATGCCTGCCGACAACCACACTCGCGTGGCAGAGCTCGTCATCGAGCGCGCCAAGCGCATCGTAGAGCTGGGTGGCGACGTCGTGGTGGTGCTCGACTCCATCACGCGCCTCGCCCGCGCCTACAACTTGGCGGCGCCCGCCTCAGGCCGCATCCTTTCGGGCGGCGTCGATTCGGCGGCCCTATATCCGCCCAAGCGCTTCCTGGGTGCAGCCCGCAATATCGAAAACGGTGGCTCGCTCACCATCCTGGCCTCTGCCCTCATCGACACCGGTTCCAAGATGGACGAGGTCATTTTCGAGGAGTTCAAGGGCACCGGTAACATGGAGCTTAAGCTCGACCGCGACCTGGCCGACCGCCGCATCTTCCCGGCTATCGACCCCGTTGCCTCCGGTACACGTAACGAGGACCTGTTGGTCGACGAGCAGATGCGCCCGTTTGTCTTTGGTCTGCGTCGCATTCTTGCCGGCATGAACAACACCGAGCGCGCAGCCGCATCGTTTATCAAGGGTCTTAAGGGCACCAACACCAACCAGGAGTTCCTGGTGCGTTCGGCCAAAAAACACAGCGACTACGAGCAGACGTTCTAGGTTGTCATCCACGCGCAGCGATAGTCATCAATGCGATAAAGGGTCGGGGCTTTGAGCCTCGGCCCTTTTCCATAGCGCCGCTCCGCGCTTATTTTTGACCGTAAGACCGACGAGCAGCAGGTTTCCCGTTTCAATCCGACATCGTCGCTTGCAATCGGCAGGGCGGTTTCGCATAATAGCTTTTAAGCTTCGCGACGGAAAACGCAGATGAAACGAACCATATACCGTTGCTTTGGGGCATAGCCCCGCTTCATCTTCTCTCGCGCAGCCAACTGAATGATGCGATTTGGGTGCTGGAAGATGGGGAGAGCTCATGGCTTCTTCTGATGCAACACAACGAGCAGTCCTTGCCGGACTTTCGTGCGGGATCGGCCTTGCCGCTCCCGTGGTTATGTATGCCGCGACGCTGCCGTTTTCGTCGGTGAACGAGACGGTCGTGGCGGGTGCGGTTCCCTTCGCCGTGGGCGCGGTGGCGGGCGTGGGCATCTATGCCGCCTCGCTGGGTATCTCCGAGTATCGTGAACAGCGTGAAGAGCGTCTGTTCCAGCCCGATGCCATGGGCGGTGCCGCCAATCTCAATCAGCATCAAAGCGAGTTCAAGACCGCCTCGATTCCAGCTCAGCAGCAGGATGCGACTCCTTACGCTGCGACTTCTGCTTCTCAGGCTCAGTCGGAGCAGTCTACCTCGGCATTCCTTTCCGGCCTGACCGGTGCGTTCCAGCGCCGTCATGCCGACGATGGTGTTCCTACCATCGCTCGAGCCGCAGATGCTATGGACGAGGCCGAGGCTTGGTCCATGATCGACAGCATGCTCGACGACGATTCGCCGGTTAGCTGCGACCCTGCGCGCTCGCGCGACGTCTATCAAGTCGCCATCGACGAGCTCACCAACGGCGGGCAGACCGGCTCCTTCAATCGCGACGACATCGCTGCCGCGGCGCGTGCCGTGTCGGGCTCTCAGGCCGCCCCTGCGGGCAGCACGGCGGCTTTCGTGGCACTCGTTGCCAACGCGGCAGCCAATAACGCCTACAGCGCTACCTCGGCGGACGCGAACGCTTCTGCCGATAATT
Organism: Collinsella aerofaciens; assembly: GCF_015561195.1. Classification (GTDB taxonomy): domain Bacteria; phylum Actinomycetota; class Coriobacteriia; order Coriobacteriales; family Coriobacteriaceae; genus Collinsella; species Collinsella aerofaciens_AC. The sequence goes on from NZ_JADMSU010000010.1 coordinate 28,124, forward strand.
CGTACGTTGATGAAGACATGACCGCGGACGAGGAGGCCGTTGCCGCCCGCCGTGCCGCCGAAAGCTCGCTTTGGGGCACTCCTGCCCAGCAGCAGGCGGCTGAGGCTGCGCCGTACAACGCAAACCTCGCCAGCATGCCTATCATTTCCGGTGCCGCGGACATCGATCTCGATGACCTCGATGAGCCTGCAGCCATCACCGCATCGATTGATGCCCAAGATCGCATCGACACCGGCGACCTTCCGGATGCCTCGCTCGAGGTTGATGTCCCCATGGCCGATTACTCGGGCCACGAGGACATGTGGGCCGCCGCCACCGCGATTCTGGATGAGATTGACGAGCCTGCTCCTGTTGCAGCCCCCGCTCCCGTCGCTGCCCCTCAGCCTGCTGCCCCCGCCTATGTCGGCCGTCACAGCGCTGTGTTCCCCGAGGATACCGCCCGTATCTCGCGCGAGGGCATCGAGCGGGCCGAGGCTATTGCCGCCGGCATTATGGAAAATCGTCGTCACGAGCGCGTCAATCAGATCCTCGAGGAAGAGATCGAGCGCCTGCAGTCCTCTACCGCCAAGCGTACGGGCCGTGCCTATCTGAGCGTTATCGAGGGCGGTACCGCCAGCTTCGCGCCGCTCCGCGCGGAGGCATAACTTCTGCATGGTTAAGATAAATCGAAAATGGGCGGTCGTGACCTGCCTGATGGCGCTCTTGATCTGGGGCAATTCGCTGGTTCCCGGTTCGGGGTCGGGCTCGCTGAGCCTAACGGTCATGGAGGCCATCCGTGGATTTTTGCACGGCGTGGGACTTCCATATGAATGGGTGACCAACTTTGTTGTTCGCAAGTGCGCGCATTTTACCGAGTATATGGTGCTCGGCATCCTGGCAACGCACGCCTTTGATTTTGAGGGCCGACGCACCTTTGACGTGCTGCTGCCCACGGCAGTGTACCTGCTGCTGATTCCCTCGATCGACGAGACGATTCAGCTCTTTGTGCCGGGACGCGCCGGCATGATCACCGATGTGATGATCGACTGCTGTGGAGCGGCAACGGGCGTTGTGCTCCGATATCTCTTACGGTCGCTGATGTGCGCCAAAAAAGCCGCCTAGGACGTATTGTTTGGTCCTAGGCGGCCTTTTTTATTTGAGGGCTTATATGAGGCATGGTGGCGTCGTTCCGTAGGTCGGATTTGCCGGGCACGCCACGCCCTGCGGGTGCGTTTGCTACTGAAGCGCCTGTGCGCCCAGGGCCAGGCAGCCCATAATGCCCTGTTTGCCCTCGAGGCTGTTGTTGACGATGTAGGTGTCGATGTCGTTGACCTCGGGCGTGACGATGTAGCCGTTGAGCATCTCGGCGCACTTCTTGCGCGCGAGCGGCACGATGGGGGTGTGGTCGGCCACGCCGCCACCGATGACGATCTTCTGCGGTGCGTAGCACAGGATGTAGGTCATGAGCGCTTGCGCAAGGTATCCGGCAAGCAGGTCCATGGCCTCCGGGTCGTCGGCCATCTCTCCGGCGCTCTTGCCAACCCAGCGCTTTTTGACGCCGGGGCCGGCGATGAGGCCCTCGAGGCAGTTGTCGTGGAAGGGGCAGCCGCTGTGCTCGCCGATGGTGTCGCGCGGGTCGCGCGTGACCAGGATGTGGCCGGCCTCGGGATGCATCATGCCGTGCACGAGCTTACCGCCCGAGAGCACGCCGGCGCCCACGCCGGTACCGATGGTCAGATACACCACGTCAGTGAGGCTCTGGGCGCAACCAAAGGTGACCTCGCCCAGGCAGGCGACGTTGACGTCGGTGTCGTAGCCGCAGGGAATATTGAGCTCGTTTTGGATGGTGCCCAGCAGGTCGAAGTAGCGCCATGCCGTTTTGGGCGTCTCCAGGATCTTGCCGTATTGGGGCGAGGCGGGGTTGACTGCGGTGGGGCCAAAGGCGCCGATGCCCAGCGCGGCGATGCCCTTGTCGGCAAACCATGCGTTGACGGCCTCAACGGTCTCCCGCGGGGTCGTGGTCGCAATCTGCTCGCGTTCCAGGACCGTGCCGTCTGCATAGCCCGTGGCGCAGACCATCTTGGTGCCGCCGGCCTCGAGCGCTCCGATAAGCTGCTGCTCTGCCATAGTATTCCTCTCTGGGACGAGTTGCTCTGTGACCAAAGTATAGCGCTCTAAAAAATAAATGAGGTCGCTATAAAAAGAAACCTCGTAGCCCAACGGGTTCACGAGGTTTCTTTAGTGCCTTTAGTTACTGGCCGTCCTTACCCGCGTGGCTCGATTTTATCACGCAGGGACTTGAGGTTCTCCAGCGCGGCGTTAAGCGTCTCGTCTCGCTTGGCAAAGTGGAAGCGGATGAGGTGGTTGACGGGCTCGCGGAAGAAGCTTGAGCCGGGCACGGCGCCCACGCCCACCTTGGACGCGAGGTCCTCGCAGAAGTCGAGGTCGCTGTTATAGCCAAACTCCGAGATATCCATCATCACGTAGTAGGCGCCCTGCGGCACGTTGTGCGTGAGTCCGATGCTGTCGAGTCCCTGACAGAATAGGTCGCGCTTGGCGGTGTAGAGGTCGAGGACCTCCTGGTAATAACTGTCGTCGAAGTTGAGGGCGGTGACGACGGCCTCTTGCAGGGGAGCGGCGGCGCCCACGGTGAGGAAGTCGTGGACCTTTTTGATGCGCTCGGTGATTTCGGCAGGAGCGATGGTGTAGCCCAGGCGCCAGCCGGTGATGGAGTAGGTCTTGGACAGCGAGCTGCAGCTGATGGTGCGCTCGAACATGCCGGGCAGCGTGGCCATATAGACATGCTCGTGGGGCGCGTAGACGATGTGCTCGTAGACCTCGTCGGTGATGCAGTAGGCGTCATACTTTTTGCACAGGTCGGCGATAAGGGTGAGCTCCTCGCGGGTAAAGACCTTGCCGCAGGGGTTGGACGGGTTGCATAGAACGATCGCCTTGGGATCGTTGTCGCGGAAGGCCGCCTCCAGGACCTCACGGTCAAAGTCAAAGGTGGGCGGGTTGAGCGGCACGTAGATGGGCTCCGCACCCGAAAGGATCGTGTCGGCGCCGTAGTTCTCGTAGAATGGCGAGAAGATGACGACCTTGTCGCCGGGGTTCGTGACCGTCATCATGGCGGCCATCATGGCCTCGGTGGAGCCGCAGGTGACCACGATGTTCTCGTTGGGGTTGATCGGCATGCCCATAAAGTGCTCCTGCTTGGCGGCAAGCGCCTCGCGCATGGCCTGGGAGCCCCAGGTGATGGAGTACTGGTGGTAGAGCGGCTTGGGGTCGGTGGCGATGGTGCTGAGGCTATCGAGCAGCTGCGCCGGGGGATCAAAGTCGGGGAAGCCCTGCGACAGGTTGACGGCGCCGTACTTATTGGAGATGCGCGTCATGCGGCGGATGACCGAATCGGTAAACGTTGCCGTGCGGTTGGAGAGTTCTTTCATGCCGGTCCTTTCGAGCATTTGCAGTGGGGCAAGTTTACTCCTATGAAACCGGTGGGAAATGCTCGAAATGGTCTCGAAAAACTCTTTTCAAAATTCTTGAAAATTGGGGCTTGCATCGCGTGGCGTTCCTTGCAATAATAGTCGAGCGCGAAGCGCACAGGACACGGTGGGTGTAGCTCAGTTGGCTAGAGCGACGGGTTGTGGTCCCGTAGGTCGAGGGTTCGAGTCCCTTTACCCACCCCAGTTCTTGCTTCGTGTTGATATCGGGTCGTTAGCTCAGTTGGTAGAGCAGGGGACTCTTAATCCCAAGGTCCAGGGTTCGACCCCCTGACGGCCCACCACACGATATCTCCTCTAAAGTCCGCCACAACGGACTTTAGCTTTGGGTCGTTAGCTCAGTTGGTAGAGCAGGGGACTCTTAATCCCAAGGTCCAGGGTTCGACCCCCTGACGGCCCACCAAAGCATGTTTAGACGGTCAACGAAAGTTGGCCGTCTTTTTTTGTTAACAGTACATGGGGTCGAACCCGTAAGGGCGCGGTGCTGAGGAAATGCGCGAGCATTTGCCAGCGCAGCGCGCAAGGCGCGAAGCGTCGCAGCGGCCGCCTGCGCAGCAGGCTGACCCCCTGACGGCCCACCAAAGCATGTTAAAGCGGCTGGCTTAGGCTGGTCGTTTTTTGTTAACCTCGAATGTGGTCGAACCCGAAAGGGCACGGCCGCTTTCACAGATCGAGTCTACCCTGGGGATCGGTAAAACCGTCGGTACCTTCCTTGAGTTTCTTCTCGTCTGCCTTCACGCGACGCTCGAGCTTTTTTGTATCCTCGGCAGGCGGCAGGTTCTCGGGGACAATTCCGCGGTCGATGAGGCTACCACGCACGCTTGTGTTGTTCTCGATGTGCTCTTGCTTGATCTGGTCCAGGCCGTACAGATCGTGTTCCTCGGCGTTGAAGGCCGTCATCGAGTTCGTAAGGTCCTTTGCTTTGATGAGGACATCGGCTAACCTGTCCGCCAATGCCGCGCTTTTGGATACGCCGAGCTGCTGCTTCATTTCCGCCGTGCTTCTGCCGCCGAATAACGCTTCATCGCCCTTCGACTTGATGATCGCGAATCCTTTGGAGTCCACGCCGCGTTTGAACGCAATACCCGAGAGCTGTTTCTCTGAATCGGATAGTGAGTGGCGCGCCTGCAAGCGCTGAATCTCTGCGAAGCGCTGCTCTATGAGCTCTTGGCGGCGCGTCTGCACGGCAAAGTATGCTTGGGCGAGCGCGATCTCTGGCTTGTTTGAATCTCCGTTCTGGGCGATTAAATAGCATGCATAGCGCGTAAGTTTGTAGTCTTTAACCGCGCGAGCGGCGACACCGGCAGTTACCATTTTCGTGGTGTCACGAAAATGGGAATCAACTGGAGTTTTGTTTGTTTCGCACGAGACCTTTGCCCTCTTAACAACTTCGGCGAAGTTCTCCCATCGAGTGTATCCCATGGGTTCCATTAAATCTCGTGCGAGCCAATACTCAACGCCGTCTTCCACATTGGCGTAGCTATCAAGTTTGACACGCCACTTCTCGATATCTCTACTGTCCATATCTCCTCCTCGCTGGTCTATTGTCTATGCGGGCTTTGCCCGCTCTGTATTCAGAATAAGGATACGCTGCCGTGCGGACACGAATGAGCCCGTGTCATTTCGAGCTCACGGGGCCTATAGATATCGATTAGCTGTGTTCTGTTTTAGATGGGTGTTCGACTTAGTCCGCTCGATAGTGCGATCCGAGACTTTCGGTTCGTTTGCACATGGCTTTGACCATTTTCTGTGCTAGCTGAATCTGCGACTGTATGCGGGCGAGCGCAGCGATTTCGCTGTCGTTGGCATGCGGCTTATTTAGAGCTGTGGCATCATCTTGAATGTTTTCAAGCTCTTGCAGCGCCTCGGAAAGGCCTGCTTCGGTCCTGTTGATCATGCAGTAGGTACTCATTGTGCGTTTGAGGCAGCGGGTCAGGCGCTCGGCGTCTGCTGTAGCTATGCCATGCTGGGGGAGGGCGATATCCATCGGTGCGGCCGCCTCAGGAGCGTCCAGCGCTGCTTGGGCTGCCGATGCGCCCGCAATGCGCCCGAACACGATGCCATTGGCGCTCGACAGACCTCCGATGCGGTCGGCGCCGTGCATGCCGCCTGTTGCCTCGCCACAGGCGTAGAGGCCCTCAACGCCCGTGTACGCGGTCTTGTCGATCCTGATGCCGCCGTTGGCGGCGTGGGCATACATCGCCACGCGCATCTCGTCGGTCGGCGCGATGCCGTGCTCGTCTTGTAGCCAGGTGGCAAAGGTCTGCACAAACTCTGGGACATCCTCGCGGGGGAAGTCGTAGTGGAGTGCCAGGCCTTCGGCACCTGCCTGATCAATGACGAGATCGATAGCGCGGGAGGCCAAGCGTGACGTGAAAGGACCATATCCAGAGCGCTGCTCGAGCAGGTCGTCCAGCTTGTCAGCGGCAATATCTGCCGGCTGGTCTACATGTACGTAGCGCCAGGTTTTCTCGTTGAAGACCAGGTTGCGCTTGGGCTCGATGAAGCCGGGCATCATCTGCATGAACTCTATATTAGTAAGTGTTGCGCCGTGCGCCAGCGCGATGGCCTGCGAGGAGCTGAGCACATCAGCCGACGTAAGGCTGCGCTCGAACAGGCCGCCTGTGCCACCGGCTGCGATGATCGTGGCCTTGGCAGCAAAGGGCACGATTCGATTTTCGGTGAGGTCGTAGAGCACGGTTCCGGTTATTCTGCCGTTCGTGTCCTCAACAAGGTCGATAAGCTCATGGCGGGGGAGCAGACGAATGCCGAGCGACTCGATCCGGGCCGTCAGAGCGTCCTCAAGGGGCTTGCGGGTGAGGCCGCGCCACATGCGCGTTTTGTGGTCAAAGCAGGGGATAAACTGCTTTTGCTGAGCGCTCTCAGCGCTTTGCGGACGCTGGAGCTCAACGCCCAGGTTTTGCTCGAGCCATTCAATTGCCTGGGGAATGCCGTGGACAAACGTCTGGACAAGCTCGGGGTCGGCGACGCCGTCACCCACGGTCTGGATGGTGTCGATGAGGTCTTGTTCGTCGTCTTCGTTAACGGGTCCGATAAGCCCCAGGCCCCAGGTTCCGGGGAAGAAGCTCGATCCACTCATAATCTTGCCGGCGCTTGCCACAGTGACGGTTGCACCCGTGCGTGCCGCTTCGATGGCGGCGCAAAGGCCCGCAATGCCAGATCCAATTACCAGTACATCAGTCGATTCCATTGGATTCCTTTCTCGTCCGGCGCATTGTCGCACGGGTGATCGGCAATGGGGCCGGAAAGACTCGGCAAATCGGTAAAGGGCACATATGGCAGGTGGGCGTCATGGACGCTCTGACGCTCCATCTCTTCACATCTCGTATTTCGCCCCAGCTGATATACCGGCATTAGCTACCCTGCACCAACGCAAACAAAAAGAGCCGCTACCCGAGTGGATAGCGGCTCCAAAGCTCAACTATATGAGCATCGCGCGGGCGCAATTAGGCCTTGAGGGCCTCCTCAACGGCGACAGCGCAAGCGACGGTGGCACCGACCATGGGGTTGTTGCCCATGCCGATGAGACCCATCATGTCGACGTGCGCAGGCACGGAGGAAGAACCGGCGAACTGGGCGTCGGAGTGCATACGGCCCATAGTGTCGGTCATGCCGTAAGAGGCAGGGCCGGCGCCCATGTTGTCCGGGTGCAGGGTACGGCCAGTGCCGCCACCAGAAGCGACGGAGAAGTACTTCTTGCCAGCCTCGAGGCGCTCCTTCTTGTAGGTGCCAGCGACGGGGTGCTGGAAGCGCGTGGGGTTGGTGGAGTTACCGGTGATCGAGATGTCGACGTTCTCGTGCCACATGATGGCAACGCCCTCGCGGACGTCGTCGGAGCCGTAGCAGTTAACGGCAGCGCGGGGACCATCGGAGTAGGGGATGGTCTCGACGACCTTGAGCTCGCCCGTGTAGTAGTCGAACTGGGTCTTCACGTAGGTGAAGCCGTTGATGCGGGCGATGATCTGAGCAGCGTCCTTGCCCAGACCGTTGAGGATGACGCGCAGCGGCTTCTTGCGAGCCTTGTTGGCGTTCAGAGCCAGGCCGATAGCGCCCTCGGCGGCAGCGAAGGACTCGTGGCCGGCCAGGAAGGCGAAGCACTCGGTGTCGTCGGAGAGCAGCATAGCGCCCAGGTTGCCGTGGCCCAGACCGACCTTGCGGTCCTCGGCGACGGAGCCGGGGACGGTGAAGGCCTGGATGCCCTCGCCGATGATGGCGGCAGCCTCAGAAGCGGACTTGGCGCCACGCTTGACAGCGAGAGCGCAACCGAGGGTGTAGGCCCACTCGGCGTTCTGGAAGGCGATGGACTGGGTGTTGTTGACGATCTCACGCGGGTTGAAGCCCTTGTCGGTGCAGATCTGCAGAGCTTCCTCGAGGGAGGCGATGCCGTTGTCGGCGAGGCACTTGTTGATCTTGTCAGCGCGGCGCTCGTAACCTTCGAACGTAACAGTCATAGTTATTTCCCTCCCTTTCTACTCGTGAACCGGGAACACGCTGGCGACGGAGTGAGTCTCCTCGTCGGTGCGCGGGTCGATGTACTTGGCAGCGTTCTCCCACTGACCATAGTGGCCCATAGCGCCAGCGATGGCCTCCTCGGGGGTCTTGCCGGCCTTGACGGCGTCGGTGAACTTGCCGAGGTTCAGGAACTCGAATGCGATGATCTCGTTCTTGTCGTTGAGAGCCATGCGGGTGACGTAGCCCTGAGCGAGCTCGAGGTAACGAGCGCCCTTGGCCTTGGTGCCGAACATGGTGCCGACCTGAGAGCGAAGGCCCTTGCCGAGGTCGTCGAGGGAGGCGCCCACGGGCAGGCCGCCCTCGGAGAACGCGGTCTGGCTGCGGCCGTAAACGATCTGCAGGAAGATCTCGCGCATAGCAACGTTGATGGCGTCGCAGACGAGGTCGGTGTTGAGGGCCTCGAGGATGGTCTTACCGGGAAGGATCTCGGAAGCCATGGCGGCAGAGTGGGTCATGCCCGAGCAGCCGATGGTCTCAACGAGGGCCTCCTCGATGATGCCGTCCTTGACGTTCAGCGTGAGCTTGCAGGCGCCCTGCTGAGGTGCGCACCAACCCACACCGTGCGTAAGACCGGAGATGTCGGAAATCTCCTTAGCCTGGACCCACTTGCCCTCCTCGGGGATGGGTGCGGGGCCGTGGTATGCACCCTTGGCAACGGGGCACATGTTCTCCACTTCCTGTGAGTACTGCATGCCTCTCCTCTCTATCGTGTTGGCGTCCCGTCTGGGGGTCGTGGCTGGCGATTGCCGGGCGACCCTTCGAAAGGGACATGACATGCAGCCCCTATAATACCGCGAATTGCACGGAATATTCGGCGAACGGCTCAGTTTTCGTAGCGAGAAGTCCGGAAGTTTTAATTGAAACGGTTTAACGCTATGTTCTGTGGTCGCGAACTTCCGTAGAGGGGGGTCCGTCTTGGGCAAGCTTTTGGTCGGCTCTTGTAAGTGTTGCAGGGGTTGACCTGTTGCAACGGTGCCGTTCGCCGCCTGTTTACTGCCTTTGGCCGCGCGAGTGTATTGTTTTGCGTGAATGTTTTGATGGCACGCTTCAATCGTGCTGTATTGGATGGCAAGCAGATCCCGGCGAAGGGAGCGCTATGCAGCGCGTTTGGAGAACGGTTACCGGCTTTTACCATGTCTGTACTCGCGGTACGGGCAAGCAGCTCATCTTTGAGGGCGATGAAGACCGATGGGAGTTTTTGGAGCTGATGCGCGCGTGCTGCCGCGAGGAGGGTGTGACGGTTATCGCCTGGTGCCTTATGGGCAATCACGTGCATTTGGTGCTTGCAGATTACGAGGACAGGATGAGCGCGGCGATGCACCGGCTGCTTTTGACGCACGCGCGGCGGTTTAATAAACGCGCGGGGCGCACAGGCCATCTGTTCCAGAACCGTTTTGACCGGCGCTCGCTCGATACCGACTGGCAGGTGATGGAGGCTATTCGCTCCGTACACGCCGATCCGCAGGAGGCGGGCGTTGGCCTAATCGAGCGTTATCCCTGGAGTAGCTTTGCGGAGTATTTATGCGCTTACGACGGTGACACGGCTGATGTCGCGAGGGGATTTTCTGATCCTTCTTGCGTGCTTGAGCTTTTTGGTTCTGCCGAGGGCTTTATTGCCTATTCGCTTTCGACGCCCGACGGCGGTGAGCCAGCGCTGTGCGATATGAAAGAGACGGAATGGGAACGCCACGCCTTTGCCGACAAGATGGCGAAGAGCCTCGGGGTTCCGCTCAACGGGGTTAAAACTGCACCGCCGGCGCAGCGCGATACTGTTATTGTTGGATTGAACAATGCCGGCTTTACGGTGCGCCAGATTGAGCGGTATACCGGGATTGGCAAAAGTACCGTCTCTCGTATCGTGCGCGCCCGCGCGCGAACGGCGATGCGGGCTGGCGGAAACGTGATGTAAGGTCGCCTTTTCACCGCAGCTGGGGTCGTCCATACGCCGCAACCAGCGTTCAAAAGCTTGGTGAGGTAACTGCACTTCTTAATATGCATAGAACAATCGCCATCTTGCATAAAATAACGGCTCAGTCCGGGTTTGCCCGTGCCTACCCCCGTCTGCGCCGTGCAAAAAACGGAGTTTTCAGCATCGTGGTGCTGTCGGCACCGACGCAATCTTGCAACATGCGGACCCCGAAGCTATTGATCCCTGCCGTTGCGCCCCCGAAGCACGTGTCTGCGTCCCGTCAGACCGCGATGCTTGTTCTAAACACAATATATATGCGCCTGAAGATGTTGATTAACGCTTTCGATGCGTATACACACAGCTTGGCGTGCTGAATACTCGCAAAAATGCACGCCGCTCCCTATGGGACCCGTCTGCGGCAGGCGCGAAGCGAGTCGGAGCTTCGCAGAACGGGGTTTGGCGCATTGCTTGGCGGGCCCGGGGCCCTGCCGCAGGCCTTTGGTGCTGTGGAAAACGCCCGTGTTCGTGTCTGGCTGTGTGGCAAATGTCAGACGGGGCGCCGGACGCGCGGACTTTGTGCCACCGCGCTCATTAGGTAAAAACAGAGCCGCCCGTATCGGGCGGCTCGGCAATTAAAACCCTTGGATTCGGGGCATAAGCTACTGGTTTGTTTGCCCCTCGAGCATGCCGTCGAGGGTGCGCCAGGCGAGCTCGGCGCATTTGACGCGGGCGGGCATGTGCGAGATGTCCTGGAGCTGGGCGGCTTCGTCCAGGTCTTCCAGGTCGTCCTCGGAGAGCTTCTCGCCGCGGATCATGGCGAGGAAGAGTCCCGCCAAGCGACGCGCCTCCTCGACGGTCTCGCCGGTGATGAGGTCGGCCATGATGTCGGCGCTGGCCTGGCTTATGGCGCAGCCGTGCCCGGTAAACGAGGCTTCCTCGATTACATCGTTCTCGACACGCAGCTGCAAGGTGAGCTCGTCTCCGCAGCTGGGGTTGATACCGTCGTGCTCGTGCGTGGGAGCATCCATCTCGTACTTATAGTCGGGGTGCGAGTTGTGCTCCATAAACGTGGTGGAGGTGTACAGATTACCCATTGAACGTGCTCCAAACGTGATGCAGGCCGGCGACGAACTTGTCGATGTCGGCCTTGTCGTTGTAGAAGGCCACGCTGGCGCGGCAGCAGGCAAGGTTCTCGACGCCCAGCCAGGTGAGCAGCGGCTGCGCGCAGTGGTGGCCGGCGCGGATGCAGACGCCGTCCATGTCCATGATGCTCGCGACGTCGTGCGGGTGAATTCCCTTGACGTTAAAGCTCACAACGCCGTGGTGGTTGTCCCAGTAGATGGAACCGATGATTTGGACAAAGTCGAGCTGCATGAGCTCGCCCATCAGATAGTGGACGAGTGCCTGCTCGCGGGCCTGGATGTTCTCGTAACCCACGGTGTTGACCAGGTAGTCGAGTGCCGCACCCGTGGCGAAGATGCCGGCGGCGTCCTGCGTGCCGGCCTCGAATTTCTCGGGAACGGGCGCCCAGACGGCGTCCTGCTCGGTGACCGAATCGATCATCTCACCGCCGGTAAGCACTGGCGGCATGGCGTTGAGCAGGTCCATCTTGCCCCACAGCACGCCGATGCCCATGGGGCCCATGGCCTTGTGCGCGCTAAAGGCAAAGAAGTCGGCGCCCAGGTCGGCCACATCGACCGGCATGTGCGGCAGCGACTGCGCACCGTCGACGACCAGGTAGCCGCCGTACTTGTGCACGAGCTTGCCGAGGTTCTTGACTGGGTTCTCGACGCCCAACACGTTGGAGACCTGTCCCACGGCCAGGATCTTGGTCTTGGGACCCACCTTGGCAAGAACCTCCTCGGTGGTGAGCTGGCCGGTCTTGGTGGGATAGAGGTAGACGAGCTTGGCGCCGGTCTCGCGGCAGACCTGCTGCCACGGAATCAGGTTGGAGTGGTGCTCCATGATGGTGATGACGACCTCATCGCCGGGCTCGAGCACCGTGGGCGCAAAGCTCTTGGCGACCAGGTTGAGCGACTCGCTCGTGTTGCGGGTGAAGACGACCTCGTTGGCGTTGGGGGCGCCGATGACGTCGGCGATCTGCTGGCGCACCTTCGCGATAGCGTCGGTGGCCTCGACGGACAGCGAGTACAGGCCGCGCAGGGGGTTGGCATTCATGCGCTGGTAGAAGTCGCGCTCGGCGTCAAGCACGCAGGCAGGGCGCTGCGCGGTGGCGGCGCTATCGAGGAAGGCGATCTCGGGGTGCTGCTGGAACAGCGGGAACTGCGCCTTGTAGGGGTTGGTCTCGATATCTACGGTGGGCCAGCCGCGCGAAGCCTCGTCGCTGGCGTCGAGCTCCATGGGCTCGGGGGCAGTGCAGGTGTCGCATTTAACGTGCTCGGTATCGATCATGCGAGCTCCTCCTCAAAGTTGTCGATCAGGTTGTTGCCCAGGCGGACGACGGCGGCGCGGGTGCGCTCGTCGGTGGCGGAAAGCGCGGCGTCCTCCAGCTTGGCGCGGATGAACAGGTCCTCGGCGGCGTTTTGATCAAGGCCGCGGCAGGCGAGGTAGAACAGCTGCTCGTCGCGGACATGGCCGATGGTGGCGCCGTGGTTGCCGGCGACGTCGTCCTCGTCGCAGAGGATGACGGGAACGGTCTTGTTGTCGACGCCCTTGTTGGCCAAGAGCACCGTCTCGCGCTCGGTGCCGGTTGCACCCTTGCAGCCATGCACGAGGTCGATGGTGCCGCGGTAGACCTTCTTGGACGTGCCGGTCAGCACGCCGTTGGCGTCGATCTCGCACTCGGTCTTGCGACCGCGGTGGCGCAGCTCGTAGTTAAAGTCGCGCACCTGCTCGCGGGCACCCAGGTAATCGGTATCGATCGTCACCTTGGCGGTGTCGCCCAGCAGGTCGCCGGCAAGTCCGGTGGCGCTGGCGCCGGCGCCTAGGACGGTGTGCTGCACGTTGACGCGCGCGCCCTCGTCCAGGAACAGGCCGGTGTCGTCGAGCGCGATCCAGCTGTCGTCGAGCGTCTGCGTGCAGGTTACGTTGACGGTGGCGTACTCGTGGGCGCACACGCGCAGCACGGAGCCCACGACGCCCTCGCCGGTAGCGGGGGAGTCCAGGGCGATATGCAGATCGAGCGTTGCCTGCGGACGGGCGACGACATCGATGGCGGCGATGGCCGCGGCAGCGACGACGCCGCTTACGCGCACGGTAACCGTGGCGTGCTGGTAGGCGGGCACATCAATAACGATGCGCTTGGTGGCATGGTCTGCCAGATAGGTGTAGGCAGCCTCGCCCATGCCGGTCTCGAAGGCCTCGGCGGGGGAGAGCTCCTCCTCGAGCTTGATGGCGCCGGCCTGGTAGACCGAGGTGGCGGGCACGTCGAGCTCGGTCTCGGGCGTGATGCGGGCACGGTCGGCGGCGTCGCCGGGGGCAAAGGCGCGGCGCTCGGGGAAGCGCTCGGCCATGGCGTTCATAGCGGTGTCGAAGGCGTCGGCCGCGCCGGCAAACTGCTCATCCAGTCCCTCGACCTCTACGGCCTCGGCGGGAGCGACGGTAAGCTCGTCCGAAAGCTCGAGCTTGGTCTGGTTCATCTTGAGCCAGCCCCAAGTGGCGGCTGGCATCGCATTAACCTGCTCGAGCGTGGTCGCAGCGGTGTTCGTGGTCTGTTTCATTATCCGATCGCCCCTTCCATCTCGAGCTTGATCAGGTTGTTCATCTCGACGGCGTACTCAAGCGGCAACTCCTTGGAGACCGGGTTGGCAAAGCCGTTGACGATCATGGTGCGGGCCTCTTCCTCCGAGATGCCGCGGCTCATCAAGTAGAACACCTTGTCGTCACCGATGCGGCCGATGGTAGCCTCGTGGCCGATGTCGACGTTCTTGGCGCGGATGTCCATGGCGGGGATGGTGTCGGAGCGGCTCTGGTCGTCGAGCATGAGCGACTGGCAGCTCACGGTTGCCTTGGAACCCTCGGCCTTGGGCGTGGCCACAATGGAGCTGCGGAAGGTCTGGATGCCGCCGCTCTTGGAAATGCCCTTGGTCTCGACGGTTGCCGAGGTATCGGGCGCGTTGAGCACGACCTTGCAGCCGGTGTCGAGGTTCTGGCCGGCGCCGGCAAAGGTGATGCCGGTAAAGCTCGAACGGGCGCGGCGGCCGTTGAGCACGCTCATGGGGTAGAGGTAGCCCACGTGGCTGCCGAAGGAGCCGCTGATCCACTCGATGTCGCCGTCCTCGTCCACGCGCGCACGCTTGGTGTTGAGGTTGTACATGTTCTTGGACCAGTTCTCGATGGTCGAGTAGCGCAGGTGCGCACGCTTGCCCACAAAGAGCTCGACGGCGCCGGCGTGGAGGTTGGCCACGTTGTACTTGGGCGCGGAGCAACCCTCAATGAAGTGCAGGTCGGCATCGTCCTCGACGATGATGAGCGTGTGCTCAAACTGGCCGGCGCCCTTGGCGTTAAGGCGGAAGTAGCTCTGCAGCGGGAAGTCCAACTTGGTTCCCTTGGGCACGTAGACAAACGAGCCGCCCGACCACACGGCGCCGTGCAGGGCCGCAAACTTGTGGTCGGTGGGCGGGATGAGCGTCATGAATTTCTCGTGGATGAGCGGCTCCCACTGCGGATCGTGCAGGGCTTCCTCAATACCGGAGTAGACGATGCCCATCTTGGACGCCGTGTCCTGCATGTTGTGGTAGACCAGCTCGGAGTCGTACTGCGCGCCGACGCCCGCCAGGTAGCTGCGCTCGGCCTCGGGGATGCCCAAGCGCTCAAAGGTGTTCTTGATGTCGTCGGGCACCGACTCCCAGTCGTGCTTTTGGTCGGTGTTGGGCTTGACGTAGGTGACGATGTTGTCCATGTCCAGGCCCTCGATGGAGGGGCCCCACGTCGGGTCGGGAAAACGATTGAAGATCTCGAGGGACTTGAGGCGCAGGTCGAGCATCCACTGCGGTTCGTCCTTTTTGGCGCTGATCTCGCGCACGATGTCGGGCGTGATGCCGGCGTCGAGGCGCTCGAATCCCTCCTCGCCATAGGTGAAGTCGTAGAGGCTGCGGTCGATGTCCGCGACCTCGGTGCGGTTCTTGGTCATTGCGTCGCCCCTTTACGCCTGCTGCTCGGCAGCGGCAGACTCGGCCTGGGCGCGCTGCTCGGCGGCCTCGCGCTCGAAGGTCTCAAAGCCGTTCTTGTCGATCCAGGGGATGAGCGAGGCGTCGTCCTCGCGCACGATGTGGCCCTTGACCATAACGTGGACGCGGTCGACATCCAGGTGCTCCAAAATGCGCGTGTTGTGCGTGATGATGAGCATGGAGCCGTCGCAGCTCTTGCGATACGCGTCCATGCCGTGGCTGACGGTGGACAGGGCGTCGACGTCCAGGCCGGAGTCAGTCTCGTCCAGGATGGCGAGCTTGGGCTGCAGCAGCAAAAGCTGGAGCATCTCGACCTTCTTTTTCTCGCCGCCCGAGAAGCCCACGCCCAGCTCACGGTTGAGGTAGGCGGTATCCATGTTGAGCTCGGCCGCGAGTTCCTTGACGCGACGGCGGAACTCCTTGCCCTTCATCTCCAGGCCGGGGCGGCCGGCGATGCTGGCGCGCAAAAAGCTCGACAGCGGCACGCCCGGAATCTCGACCGGGGCCTGGAAGCTCAGGAACAGGCCGGCGCGCGAGCGCTTGTCGGTGGTGAGCTCGGTGATGTCCTGGCCGTCAAAGACGATGCGGCCGTCGTTGACGGTATAGACGGGGTCGCCCATGACCAGGTGGCCGAGGGTGGACTTGCCGGCGCCGTTGGGTCCCATCAGCACGTGGGTCTCGCCGGCGGCGACGTTAAGGTTGACGTTGTGGAGGATGGTCTTCTCGTCCACGGAGGCGGTCAGACCTTCGATGGAAAGCAGCGGATTTGCGCTCATGCTGTCCCTCTCTGTATATGGTGTACTCATAGGTGTACTAAACCCTAGGAATCTTCTCGGAATAAAGTTACTATGGGTTCGGCGTTAGTCAAGGGAAAACCCGACTAATCCACTCGACTTTTCAAATTCTGGGACAAAATAACCTGTTGTGTTTGTCCCACTTACTTTAAATTTGGGACAAACAAACCTGGTTATGTTGTCCCAGATGCGATGGGAGGGTAGGTATGCTCATTTCTTCCAAGGGCCGCTATGCCCTCCGACTGATGATCTATATCGCAGCACTTGGTGACGCCGAGGGCAAGATTGCCCTGCGCGAGGTCGCCGACCGCGAACATATCTCTCAAAAGTATTTGGAGCAGCTGGTTCGTCCGCTTATGAAGGCGGGCCTGCTTAAGAGCGTGCGCGGCAAGGGCGGCGGCTACATGATGGCCAAGGACCCGGCCGAGGTGCGTGCCGGCGACATCCTGCGCGCTGTCGAGGGCAGCACAGCGCCCGTGGCGTGCGACGGCATCGACAACAGCTGCGCCCGCAGCGATTTGTGCTCGACCGTCAAGTTCTGGCGCGGTCTGGACGACGTGATTGAAAAGTACGTCGACGGCGTGACGTTGGTCGACTTGGCCGCCGTCCCCGAAATCAACTTTGACATTAAGCTGTAGGGCTGCAAATGGCATCTCTCGACAAGGTGTACAAACAAATCGAAGTTTTTGCTCGGGAATGTGACGCCGAGAAGGTTGTGCTGTTTGGTTCTCGTGCTCGAGGCGACAACTTACCCAAGAGCGATATTGACATCGCCGTAGCAGGTTGTCGGGATTTCGGCCGTTTCTCATATTTGATCGAGGAGCGTCTTGATACTCTTTTAGATGTAGATGTCGTCAATCTCGACGAGTCCTTGTCGCAGCAATTGCTCGATGAAATCGCCAGGGATGGTGTGATTCTGTATGAAAAAATATGAGAACTTTGTCAGCGCCTTGGCGAATCTTGAGGATGCGCCCAATCAGGATCTCAACAATGATTTTGTTCAGAGTGGTTTGATTAATAAGTTCAATCTTCAATTTGAACTGAGCTGGAAGCTCCTTAAGCGTCTGCTCGAGTATGAGGGCGCCACGCTTGCCGCATCGGGGTCTCCTCGTGCCATCTTGAAGGAGTCGTACCGATTCTACGACTTTATTGATGAGGCGGCCTGGCTAGATATGCTCAGAGACCGCAATACGAACGTCCATATCTATGACAACAAGCTCGCTCAAGATTTGATTCAGCGCATCTTGAACGTCTATATTCCCGCTTTCTGTCAGTTGAGGGACGGGCTGATGGAGCGATACGGCGAGCTTCTGATGGCGCCCGACGACCAGTTTGTTTAATTCCTTAAGATTTCGCGGAGGGTTGTTGCCGTTTACCGAGGGGTTGTTGTGTAACAACGGGCGAGCTGCAATACTTATTTTTATCTTTGCAAACTGAACTTTAACTACACCAATGCAGGGAGGATTTTATGCAGCCCAAGCATTCCGCGATTGTCGCGGGCCTGACGCTGGCGCTTTCGTTTGGCGCCGTTTCCGCGCCGGCACCCGCCGCTGCCGAGGAGCCCACGCCGGGCGTTGCCTCGGATGCCACCGATATCGACAAAGGTCTCTACACCCAGCAGTCCTTCTCGGGCGTGCTGAGGTCGGTCCAGGGCGTTTCGTTTGTCAACGTGACTCCCGAGATGAAGTACTTTACCAAGTACGAGAGCCATGGCAACTACAACCAGGGCTTTTCGTATGGCGACGGCTACAACGCGCTGGGTTATTACCAGTTCGACCGTCGTTGGTCGCTCATCCCGTTTATGAAGCAGGCCTACAACTACAACCCCGAAAAATACTGCATGCTCAAGGATGCGATTGATCGCGGCAGCGAGATTTCCAACACGAGCAATGCCATGTACGAGAACGGCCAGCTCACCGAGCTGGGCCATATCGCGCAGGATGCCTTCCAAGGTGCTTATAACACCGATCCTGCTGAGTTTTCGGCTCTGCAGGATGCGTATGCGTACAACTCGTACTATGCGGTGACCGAGGCGTGGCTTAAGAGTGCTCTTGGCATTGACATCTCCGGCCGCGCCGATTGCGTCAAGGGCATGGTGTGGAGCATCACCAACATGTGCGGCACCGGTGGCTGCAGAGACTTCTTCCGCTGGGCGAATCTTTCCAACGATATGTCCGACCGCGAGTTTGTGACGGCGCTTTCCAACAGCGTGGTCAATAACGTGGCGACCAAGTATGCAAGCCAGCCCCAGTACCACGAGGGCTGGAAGAACCGCTACCGCAATGAGCTCAAGGACTGCCTGGTCTATATCGCCGAGGACGAGGCTGCCGCTGCGAAGGACAACAAGCCCGAGCAGCCCGAGCAGCCGGAACCCGCGCCGGAACCTGCACCGACGCCTGATTCGAATGACGACCCGAGTGACGATGCCAACGACGACAGGATGGATGCGCCCTCGACCGATGCTGACGGCGGTGGCTCTGCTGGTGACACTACCAACGACGGCTCTACCTTGAACGGCTCCAATTCGAACGGCTCTGCTGCGGGCGATTCGTCTTCAAGCTCTGTTGGCAATACGGATAGCGACGCTTCTGGCTCGACCGACGCTGACACCTCTAACTCATCTACCGGCTCGAGTGATTCGTCTATTGGCACCGGCTCTAACAATGGCTCCGGCTCTGACGCAACCCCTGATTCCGATGCTTCCAAGGACGACTCGAATAAGGCGCCGGACGCTCCCGTTGCTTCGCCGGACAAGAAGCCTTCTTTCTCTGTGCAGCTTGGTTCCACGTTGGGCTCTTCGCTGATGGCTGGCGTCAATAATGGCTCGACTCAGAACAAGGACAACTCTGATCAGGTTTCCATGGAAAAGACCGAGGCCGCAAAGGGCGACTCAAAGGACAAGGCTTCCGAGAAGGCTGAATCCGATAAGGGTCCTAGCTCTGATGAGAAGGGCGACAAGTCCGGTCAGAAGAAGGACGAGAGCAAGACCGAGGGCGAAAAGAAACAGTCCGAAGACGACGACAAGAGCGGTGCTGACAACCAGGTCCAGGAGCAAAATGACTCCAAAACGGTGACCACTACGACCACGACGACCACCACAACCAAGTCATCTGGCGGCAATATGCCCAAGACGGGCGATCTGATTGTGATGGCGAGCCTTGCCAGTGCAAGCTTGGCCACACTGGGCGCTACGTCTATCGTAAGTGGTAAGCATAAGCTCGATCAGCAGAAGAAAGCTTCTGGGGAGGACGGCTCGGAGGAGTAGCCTCTCGGTTGCTAGATAACTAAAGAGTTGGGACGGGGTCCGGTGCGAATGCATCGGGTCCCGTTTTGTTGTGCAACGATTAGTTGTGCCCCCTCACACGTCTTGTTGCTACCGTTGCCCGATATGTTTGCGCGGCGACATCGGTACGCGCGAGGCGGTCATTACAATTGGCACCGTGTTGTGATTTAGGGGGAACGTTTTGGTGTCTGAACAGGCAAATAATGGTTGTGCTGCCGGCTTTGGCGTGCGTTTGATCGGCTGTGCCGACGATGCGGCTTTACCCATTGGCATGCACGACTATGCGGAGGCTCTTGGTTGCTGCACGCTGGTCGACAAGACCATGTTTATTGCAGATGTGTTGGATTGCGACGCGTCCGTTGTGGTGTGCTGTCGACCCGAGGGTTTTGGCAAGAGCATGAACTTGTCGATGCTCAGGGCTTTTCTGGAGCGTCCGGCGGTCAGTCGCGCTGGTCAGCGTTTGTTTGCCGATGCTCAGATTTGGGATGCAGACGGCGGGCGCTATCGGGATGAGTACGCTTGCTATCCGGTGATATCGCTGGACTTTTCTGGCGCTGCGAGGCGTGGCGCCGCTATTGCCGACGTCGTGCGCGATGCTCTTTCGGGCGAGTGCGCTCGTCTGCTGGCGCTTTTGGAGGCTCCGGATTTAGCTCGAGACAAGGTGCGTCACATCGAACGCGTTGCGCGTGGCGCGGCGAGCGAGGATGAGGTCGCCTCGGTGCTTGGCGTGCTCATAGAGCTGCTGGAGATTGCCTGCGATGAGCAGGTTGTATTGCTCGTTGATGGGTACGATGCGGCGTGGTCTCGCCGTGCGAGCGCGAGGGACGCTTCCGACGCCGATCCGGCAGAACTACTTGACCGTGCGCTGTTTGACGCCATTGCCACTGCGCGCGATTCGTTGCGGCTGACGTGTCTGATGGGGGAGTGTTCCGGTCCCGCCGAAGCGGCGCTTTCTTCGCGCGGCTGCTCGTATTGTCTGACGACGCCGCTGTCGGCGTGGTGTGACCGTTGGTTCGGTTTTTCGGATGCCGAGGTCGAGGCTCTGTTGAATCATGCTGGGCGCGAGGAATACCTGGAGGATGCGCGTGAATGGCTCGAGGGATATCGGTTTGGCAGGGCCTATTGCTCGAGTCCGGCGCGCGTGATCGGTTTTCTGGACCGAGGCTGCACGGCGCCTGTGCGCGCCGATCTGTATGGGTATGCGGATTGCCTGAGTAGGGTAGTTGCCGGGTGGAATCTCGACCGCCTTTCGGTCTTGTTTGATTTGCTCGAGGCCCATGGGTGCGCTGAGGTCCCGCTTTGTTTGGGCACTGCAGAGCCAGATTTCTCGCCTGACGATGGCATGTGGACAGCGCTGTATCTGTCCGGTTTTCTCACGACGGATATGACTGAGGAGCCAGAGCATGGCGATCGCCTCCGTGCTTTGCGATTGCCCAATAACGAGCTTCGCCAGGCCTTGCGTCTAGTGATTATTGAGTGGTTTGAGTGCGCTGCCGAAGACATTCGAGACGTCGATGCGTTTCGCGACGGGCTGTGCCGTGGGAACGAGGATACCGTGAGGCGGGCGCTAAGCCGCATCCTGGGGGATGCTGGAATCGGTGAGACCGACCCAGATAAGCCGCTGCCATATCATCTGCTCTTGCAGGGGCTCTGCTTTGGCTTGCCGGGTTATGCCAATCCTGCCTCGAGGCGAAAGTGTGGCGCGGGTCGCTGGGACATCCAGGTTTTCCCTACGGGTGCCGTGTTCGACGTAGCAGACACGATTGGCATGCTGGACGAGCGCCCGCTGATAACGATTAACTTGATGTATGACCCCGATGTGGATGCGCTGGGCCTGGAATTGCTGGCCGTGCAGTCGCTACTCGACATAGAGCGCGACGGCATCGACGAAATCCGTGTGCCACGCCCCGGCGTGGGTCGCATGCGCTGGGGGTTCGGTTTTGATGGGCAGCATGTGGCTACGGTGTGCCAGCGGCTTTAAGCGCCGAGGTGTTTCCGACTTCCGTTACTCGGTGTCCTTCATGGGCGGCATGGGCTTCCAGTTGGGGTCCTTGATGATCTTGCGGGCGTCCTTCATGCCGCGGCGCAGCGCCGGAATTCCGGTCTTAAAGCACTTGTCAACGGCGGCCAGGCGAATAAATTCCTTGCAGAAGGTCGCGGCGTTGCCCAGACGGAACAGCACGGGGTGATAGTCGCCGTAGATCTGCATGTAGCGGGCCAGATAACCGCGGTTGCGCATGATGTAGTAACGGTTGGTGTCGCTCGTAGAGTTGAGCTGGCGCTTGCCGGCGATATCCCAGTTAGAGACAGCGCGGGCGCGCTTGAGAACCACGTCGGCAACAACGGCGGCGGGGAAGTGCTGGCTGGCCACGTAGCCATAGCAGGCATCGTCGCCGTAGATAAAGAAGCGCGCGTCGGGCAGGCCAATCTTGTCGACCACGCGGCGCGAGAACATGCCGCCCTCAAAGCACAGTTGGTTCATGGTGCGGTAGCCCTCGGGTCCCAAGTCCCACTTGGCGACAGGGTTGGGAATGCCGAGCGAAAGGATGAGTTGGTATTGCCAAAAGAAGGCGCCGCCGTCAAAGTCCAGGCGCGAACCCTGGATGACATCGTAGCGGTCGGTCCACTTGGCAAGACGCTCGATGCCTTCGGGGATGACGAGCACGTCGTCGTCCATCACCCAGAACCACTGGGCCCCCAGATCGTAGGCGCATTTAGTGCCAGCGGAGAAGCCGCCCGCACCGCCGCCGTTTTCGAGCTGCGGGGCGTAGATGACACGGTCGGTGCCGCCCTGCGCGTCGGGCTGCTCGGTGTCGATGCCCCACAGGCTGGCCAGGCGCTCGTTGAATGCGGTGCACATGGCCTCGGTCTCGCGCGAATTCTCGTTATCGACGATCACGATACGCCAGGGCGTTGCCGTGAGCTCGGTCATGGAGTCGAACAGGTTGGCCAGGAGTTCCTGGCGCTTGTACGTAACGACAACGATGGCGAGCTTATCGATGGGAGCGGGAAGGGTTGAAGGCATGGGGCAATATATCCTTTCACGCGCGGCGGGCGAGCGCTGCGCGGAAGCTATCGAATACGTCCTTGGGACTGTTCTATTGTAAAGGCTCACCGCACCTTGTCGGCAAGCTTTGAATAAAACGCAGGAACCTGCC
The DNA here is from genome assembly GCF_015561195.1 of Collinsella aerofaciens. GTDB lineage: Bacteria > Actinomycetota > Coriobacteriia > Coriobacteriales > Coriobacteriaceae > Collinsella > Collinsella aerofaciens_AC. The sequence goes on from NZ_JADMSU010000010.1 coordinate 50,412, forward strand.
ACGGGTGTAGCGGCTTTGGCGTCTGACGGCAGCGTGTCTATTGCCGCTTGAGCTAGCGAGCGATAAGGCTTCTAGCTGCATCGATGATGAGAAGCGCCAGAGCAAAGACGATGCTAATGACGGTACCCGTGACGATACATATAGCTGCCGGGCTGTTTTGGCTGACCAGTATGTTTGCGAGCAGGGTGTTGAAGACGGGACGCCACAGGCTACTGGTGAGCGACTGCATCACATAGAAACCGAGCGTGGCGGTCGATAAGGTGACGATGACACCTGCATTCCGCGGATTGCCTAAGGCCCTGCGTCGGGTAGCCGCAAAGAGCAGGGAGGCTGCAGCGAGGGCAAACGAGATCAACGAGGTCGATTTGTAGGAGAGGACTGCCATCGCCGTGAGGTTGCCGGTGAAGGAGAGTGCTCCTTCCAGGATGGTGGCGAGTGCCAAAATCGCAGCGAGCGACCGCATGCCCAAGGTGCCTGCCCTGTCCGAATCCATGACATCGGTAACGTCGCGGAGCAGACCGCCGATCAAAAACGCGATTACGTACGTGGCAGCGCTCATGAGCTTCTGGAGCCAAGAAAACTCGCCGGCGCTTGTCGTACTCATGGCGGCTATATACCCGTTAACAACAAATGCGAGGATGCCAACGGCGATGACCGTCGTCGTGTAGCTCTTCTGGGAGAGTCGACTCTTAGCCAGTCCAAACCATGGCGCCATGAAGACCGTGGCGGCATAGACCCAGATAAACTCAAGGCCTAGCGTGTACCAGTAGTGCGTGCTGAGGGTAACATCGGGAATGGGGGAGACGACCGTGGACCACGAGAGCGCCACGACACAATAAAACGCAGCGGGCATAACAACCTTGCCTAGGCGCTGCGCCGTCCGTTGCATTTGCGACTTCCACGTTGCCCCACCGTCCCAAGCACGCGCGGCTGAGGCGATGAGAAAATAGCCCGAGATCATAAAGAAGACCTTGTTGGCCCAGCAGCCCAGCAGGTTAATAAAACCGAGCACGCCGGAATGGGGGAAGGCGGCAAGCGGCGCGTATTCCGGCAAGCCGACGCAGGTCGCTTGGAAGGTCCACTGAAAGGTGTGAAACACCGCGATGCCGGCGACCGCGACCAAACGCAGTGCTTCGATGGGTATGTTGCGTGCGGCTTTGGGCTGCATGACGTCCTTTCTTATCGGTTTGCCTCTGCGAGCTCCATAGATTATATAAACGCCCGCTAGCGCGCTGACCCTTTGATACCATGAAACGACAGGTATTTCCTAAGGAGCACATTTGTCTACTAACGCCTCTGGCAGCCCTGTTCTGTCGCTGCTTATTCCCATTTACAATGTTCAGCGCTACCTGCGCGAGTGCCTCGATTCCGCCCTGGCGCAGACGCTCAAGGACATCGAGATCATCTGCATTAACGACGGGTCGACCGACAACTCGCCGGCGATTATCCGCGAGTATATGGAGCGCGATGGGCGCGTCAAGATGATCGACAAGGCCAACAGCGGCTACGGCGACTCGATGAACCACGGCCTGGAGATGGCGCGTGGCAAGTACGTTGGCATCTTGGAGTCCGATGACTTTATGGCGCCCGACGCACTCGAAAAGCTTGTCTCGGCCGCCGATAGCAATAATGCCGACTTTACGAAGGCGAACTTTGATTTCTACTGGTCCAAGCCCGAGGAGCGCCGTTCGCTGCACGAGATGTTTAAGGCCAAGGACTGCGACAAGCCGGTGCACCCGAGCGACACGACGCAGTTCTTTAAGCAAAAGCCGTCGATTTGGTCGGCCGTGTACCGTCGCGATTTTCTTGAGCGCAACGGCATCAAGTTCTTGCCGACTCCAGGGGCATCCTTTCAGGACACGTCATTCGCCTTTAAGGTTATCGCGTGTGCCGATAAGGCTGTTTACCTGCATGATGCCGTGTTGTCGTATCGCCAGGACAACGAGAATTCCTCGGTCAATTCTTCGGCTAAGGTCTTTTGCGTCAATACCGAGTATGCCGAGATTGAGCGTTGGATTCGAGAGGATTATGCCCGTGATCACGCAAGTGATGACGTCGCGCGCATGCTCAAGTTCAATCAGCTCATTAAGTACGATTCGTACATGTGGAACTACGTGCGCCTGGCGCCCAAGTTCTATAAGGAGTTCCTGGTTCAGATGGCCAAGGAGTTCCAAGCTGCCTTGGACGCCGGGGAGTTTTCGCTTGACGACCTCAAGCCGTGGAAGCGCGCAAATCTCGCTGCTATCCTCAAAGATCCTGAGGGCTGGGTTGACGAGCATCCGAGCTTTGCGACGGATGGTGCCTTGGGGCGTGCTAAGTATTACGCCTCGGTTGGAGGCCCAGGCGTGGTCGCCGCTTTCCTCATCGAATCGCTAAGGGGGTAGGTCGGCATGGGAGAGGCCTCGTGTCCTAAAGCTACCATTGTCGTCCCCGTTTACAACTCTGCGCACTCCATTCAGCGATGTCTCGATTCGCTGTTGGCCCAGTCCGAGCGCTCGATTCAGGTTGTCTGCGTCAACGACGGTTCGACTGATGATTCGTTGAACGTGTTGCGCCAGATCGCGCAGGCCGACGATCACGTACTGGTGATTGACCAGGAAAACGCGGGCGTCTCGTGTGCTCGAAATGCCGGTATCGATGCCGCCGTGGGCGAGACCGTCTTTTTTGTGGACGCCGACGATTACATCGATGCCCAGACGGTCGAGCGCGTGCTGCATGCCATGGAGTCTGCAGATGCCGAGGCTGCCGTTTTTGGCGGTGTCTGTGAACCCGTCGATGCTGCCCCCAAACGCGTCCAGCAACTCATGAGCCCCAAAGCCGGTACCTTCGGCGCCCGTGATCCCCAACTGCTGTTCCATTCGAATGCGCAGCCCTATGCCTGCCGTGCGGCTTTTTCGCGCGAGCTGCTCAATCGCGAAGGCATTCGCTTCGCCCCCGGTTTGGCTTTGGGCGAGGACGTCGTCTTCCAATTTGCGGCTTATGCGCTTGCCCGCAAGACCGTCGTCATGCCGGACAAGTTCTACCACTACGTGATGGAGAGTGAATCGGCGACGCACGAGTTCAACAGTGCCGATGCTCGCGCCAAAAAGCTTGACGCCCACATGAGGATGCTCGAGGAGGTCTTGGAGGACTGGGCGGCCTACGGTCTTTTGGACCTGTGCCCCGGCGAGCTGATAACTTGGTTTTTAGACCTAATTGTGTTCGACCTAGCGCGCTTGGATGCCGATGGTTTCCATCGCGTGGCGGCTCGCGTCAACATGGATCTCACGACGTTTTTGGGAACGGCGTGGGCGGATATGCCTGCTAAGGGCGCCGTTCGGCGTGTTGCCCACAAGCTCGTTGCGGCGACCTCGGGCGTTTCGATGGCAGACGCCACGCTGTTCTATCTTTCGACTCGCGGTCTCAAAGCCTGTCTGGAGCGCTTTATCTAATTCCAAGCGCTGCCGCCCGCCGCAACCCGGCTGCTAAAATAACCCTGTTACACGCTATTCAACAGGAGGTTCTCTTGCAGAACTCTGATACCCCTAAAGTTTCGCTGCTTGTCCCCATTTGCAATGTCGAGCGCTATCTGCGCGAGTGCCTCGATTCCGCCGTGGCGCAGACGCTCAAGGACATCGAGATCATCTGTATCAATGACGGTTCCACCGATAGCTCGCCGGATATCATCCGCGAGTACATGGAGCGCGACCCCCGTGTAAAGATGATCGACAAAGCCAACAGCGGCTACGGCGACTCGATGAACCGCGGTCTGGAGATGGCGCGCGGTGAGTACGTGGGCATTCTTGAGTCCGACGACTTTATGTTTGAGGATTCGCTCCAAAAGCTGGTCGCCAAGGCCGATGCTGAGCATGCCGATGTGGTAAAGGGCGACTTTTATCTGTATTGGTCCACGCCCAGCGAGCGCCGTGAGCTGTTTGGGATCATCGGCGAGTATATGACGGGCGCCGCGTATCGCCCCGTCGATCGCCCGGGCATCTTCTACCGCAAACCTTCCATTTGGTCGGCCATCTATCGGCGCGAGTTCCTCAACGACAATCAGATTCGGTTCCTTCCCACGCCGGGCGCCTCGTATCAGGACGCAGGCTTTAACTTTAAGGTTTGGGCATGCGCCGAGCGTGCAGCGTTTATCGCGGACCCCATTTTGTGCTATCGCCAAGACAACGAGAAGAGCTCAGTTAATTCGCCCAACAAGGTATTTTGCGTGTGCGACGAATACGCCGAGATGCAGCGCTTTTTGGATGAACGTCCCGAGCTCAAGGTTCAGCTCCAGGGCATTTTAATGCGCATGAAGGTCGATACGTATCGCTGGAATGACGAGCGTCTGGTCGATGAGCTGCGCGAGCAGTTTTGGGAGAAGGCTTCGCCCGAGCTCAAGGCCGATTGGGATGCCGGTCGCTTTGATCTGTCGCTGTTCGATCCGCGCGGCGAGACCGACTTGCGCCTGATGGTCAAGTCGCCCCGTGCTTATATCGATTCGCGCTTTGACTTTAAGAAGCCCGGCAAGCTCAATACGTTTAAGCACTACTTTAAGATTGGCGGCCTGCCGCTGGTCTGGCGCGTGCTGACGTATCAGCGCACCTACGGCGATAATCCGCATCCCGATGACGTGCCGGCCGCACAGTAGGAGCACTTGGCTATGACTACCCCCAAGATTTCCGTTGTCGTTCCCATCTATAAGGTGGAGGAGTGCCTGGCCTGGTGCCTGGACTCCCTGCTTGCGCAGGACATGCCCGATTGGGAAGGCGTGCTGGTCAACGATGGCTCGCCGGACGGTTCGCGCGATATTGCGGCTGCCTATTGCGAAAAGGACGCGCGCTTTACGTTGGTCGATAAAGAGAACGGGGGCCTGTCGAGCGCGCGCAATGCAGGCATCGCCGCGTCCACGGCGCCAATTGTCGCGTTCTTGGATTCCGACGACCGCTTTACGCCCGATGCATGCCGCGTGATCGTCGATGCCTTTGAGCGCGAGGACTGCGACGTGTTGACCTTTGGCGCGAACCCGTATCCGCTGGAGGCGGGGTATCCGTGGCTTAACTATGTGCTTAGCCCGCGCGATGTGTCGTTTGAGGGCTATAGCTCCGACCTGCTGTTTAAGGAAGCGTCTCGTCCCTTTGCATGGCGCACCGCCTGCAAGCGCGACTTCTTGCTGGGCAACGGGATCGTGTTCGACGAAACCGTTAAGTATGGCGAGGACCAGGTCTTCGACTTTGCCGTGTACGGTCGTTCGCACAAGACCGCGCTTATCTCGAACAAGTTGTACGACTATCGCGTGGCTCGCAAGGGTTCGCTCATGGACACCATGCGCTACGACGACGAGACACGTCTGCTGGAGCACGTGAAGATTTACTTCGCTATGCTGGCTGACTGGCAGCGCGACGGTCTCGACGCACAGCATGCTGATGACCTGGCGTACTTCCTGTGTGATCTGGTGCTGTACGATGCGCTGAGGTTGCTGGGTTCGGACTGCGGCAAAGTGTTTGCTGCCGTTGCCGCGGCGCTTAACGGTTCTGCCGTGGACAACGATGCTGCGCTCGCACAATGTGCTCCTTCGGTTGCCGCCATGGTGCGCGCGGCACTTATCGGTAAGGCCCCTGCTGCTCGTTTGTGCAAAAAGCTCATGTTCGATTACGACGTCTTGAGGTTTGGGCGCCTGGGTGCCTGCAAACGCATGGCAGCGAACGCCCTGGGAAAGCGAGAAGTGTAGATGAGTATCAAGCGTTTGGCACTTTGCCGCAGTCAGGGCCGTCTGTTTGTGCTGCTTCGTTTTGCCGGTCAGGATGTCGCCGCGCTTATTGAACGGGAGGGTTCTCAAGCGTTTGCCCACGCGACAACGAGCGGTTCTTGTGTGCCGTCGCTGGTGCTCCCAGTCGATCATGGCCGTGTGTTGGCGCTTTGCCCTTCCGTTTCCGATTACGAGCGCGAGCTCGCCGTCTTGGTGCTTCCGTTTTTGGATGGCTCTGCGATCGACGCTGCATTTGTGTCCGGTGGCAAAAAGCTTGGCGCCATTCGCCTCGATAGCCGCGTGGACAAGCTGGAATCTAAGATTAACTACAAAGCAAAGCCTGCGCTGTGCGCGCTTATCCGCGATGCGCAGCGTGGCGAATGCTGCGGTCGCTACGAGATCGATGCCATTCGCTATTTGCCGACAGACGCCGGCGCGGTGTGGCGCTATGAGGTTGCCTGGGCGGGAGACCCCCAGTGCTCCCCTGAGTTCCAGAGCTTCGATACGCATATGAATGCGATTGATGCCACCGTGCATGTGTTTGAATCGCAGGTCGATGTGCCGCAGCAGAACGGATGCCGCGTCAATAAAACGTATCTGAGCGTTGAGATGCCTCGGGATATACGGGATTTTGTCGCGATTGTGAGCGATCCCACAGAGCAGATCCAGAGCGGGTTTTGCGCCATGGATGGTCGCCTGTACAACGGCATGGTCGACGACAGTTGGAACCGCATGAAGGACGCGCGTGCGGACGACGCAGCTTATCGACGTTGGTTTGAGCAACATCGCGCAAAGCCGGGCGATTTGGCGTGCCAGCGTGTCGCTTCGGCGGCCTTTGCCTATAGACCGCTCGTGAGCATTGTGGTGCCGTGCTACAAGACCGATCTGGTCTACCTGCGCGAGCTGCTGGACTCGGTGCTCGCCCAAAGCTATGACAACTGGGAATTGCTGCTCATGGATGCCTCGCCCGAATGGGACGCGGTGGCCACTCTTGCGGCAGACGCCAACGACGAGCGCGTTCGCCGCATCGAGCTTTCCGGCAACGGCGGCATTGTGCTCAACACCAACGCGGGTATCGAGCAAGCGACAGGCGACTACATCGCGTTCTTGGACCACGATGACATCCTGGAACCGGACGCATTATTCCACTATGTTTCTGCGCTGAACAAGGCTGCCGAGGGAGAGCGTCCCCAGGTCCTGTTCTGCGACGAGGACATGTTCCAGAAAACGGGGGAGTGGGGCCAGCCGGTCTTTAAGACGCAGCTCAACGTCGACCTGCTCTATAGCCATAACTGCGTGACGCATTTCCTGGTGGTGGAGAAGGCGCTCATCGATCACATTGGTACGTCCCCAGAAGACGTTGTGGGCGCCCAGGATTATGACCTGACGCTCCGTTGCCTTGCGGCGGGCGCGCGGTTTGAGCATGTTGCGCACGTGCTGTATCACTGGCGCGTGCATCCGGGATCGACCGCCGACGGTTCTGCCGATAGCAAGCCGTATGCTATTGAAGCCGGGCGCCTTGCGCTTCAGCGTCACTTCAACGCGCTGGGCATTTGCGGAACGGTCGAGGAGACCGATACGCCGTTTGTCTACCACATGCGCTATGCGCTGCCGGAGCCTGAGCCGTTGGTGAGCATTGTGATTCCCACCAAGGACCACGTTGAGACGCTCGATTCCTGCGTGATGTCAATTGCCCAGAAGGCCACGTATGCTAACTACGAGATCGTCTTGGTGGAGAACAACAGCGAAGATCCGGAGACGTTTGCGTATTACGAAACCCTGCCGGAGCGCGTGGCTGCCGCGTCTGACGGTAAGGGTAGCGCGCGCGTTGTGTTCTGGCCGGGCGAGTTTAATTACTCCAAGATCATTAACTTTGGCGTGGAGCATGCCAAGGGCGACTACCTGCTGCTGCTGAACAACGATACTGAGGTCATAAGCCCCGATTTTATCGAAGAGATGATGGGCTACCTGCAGCGTCCCGATGCGGGCGTGGTGGGCGCCAAGCTCTACTTTGCCGATCATCTGGTGCAGCACGCTGGCATTGTGGTTGGCGTGCGTGGCGCACTTGCCCATGCCAACCAGGACTTCTCGGCAAAGCGCGAGGGCTATCTTGCCCGCGCTGTGCGCCCGGGCAACTTTAGTGCCGTAACGGGCGCCTGTCAGATGGTCCGCCGCGACGTATTTGAGCAGGTCGGAGGCTATAACGAGGAATTCGCCGTCGGCTTTAACGACGCAGACTTTTGCCTGCGCGTGTGGGAGGCGGGCTACCGCACCATCTTTACGCCTTATGCAGAGCTGTATCACTACGAGTTCACCTCGCGCGGCAGGGAAGAGGCCAACGAGGAAAAGCTGCGCCGCTGGAAGCACGAACAAGCACTGTTCATGCAGCGCTGGCCGGAGTTCTTCCTGAAGGGCGATCCGTGGTTGGGGCCGAACTTATCCGCTGAGAGCGAGTATTTCTCGGTCTAAAGCAATGGTTTTTAGGAAGTACTAAACTTTCTTTCGCTATGAGCTTGGAAGAAAGCAACGTTGGACTACCTACTAAGACAAATTACGAAAGCTCGATACTTCCGCGATAAGTTTATACAGGCTTATATAACTCGATATTATCCGATATAAGTAGATATCGCACTTGCCTTTGCCGGCTTACCCGCCGGTGTTATGGATCTTATTAACGGCAAGGCGCTTACGTTCTTGCGTCGTGCCCTCCCCGAAGCCTGGCCCTCCTTTGGGGTATCGTCGCGGCGGGTGACATGTCCTCTATGTCGGCGTACTTCGCCACGGTGTTGCGGCTCAGGTGAAGTGCCCGGGCTATCTTGAACCCCGGGCGCCCGGCCGCCTCCGTCGACCGTATATCATTCACTGTGTCCAGGGGCACGGTCATCTCCCCATCCTTCCCGGGCGGCCTCGCCAAAGTGCCCGCCCGGGGAAACCGTATGGCGAGGGCCGCGCTCCCGGTTCCCGGGGGTACGGCCCTCCTGCTCAAACTGCTCAGTTTCAGTGCTCACGGTGCTCGATTGTCGGCGATCACGCGGACCTCTTTTTAGTGATCATTAACACCCGTCGACATGCTCGACCTGACGCCGGGGCTCATAGAGCCTGCGCGCGCCGAGATGGGCGATACCCCGCTGGCCTAGCCTTAAGGTAAAACGGAATAGGCGGACCGAACGTCCGACTGGGTCTGGGAAGCGGTGCCAGGCGGAGGGCGAAGCATGGCCACCGAACCCATCGAAACACATCTCCACCGTTCCTCCAACTGGGAAAACGCCGCCCCCCCTGGGCCCACTGGGTCCGCGGGGGCGTTCGGATAACTGCCGGAACGGCCTATTGGTTCAATGCGATCGGCTGAGATCGGAAATCAACCGATGTTTAGCGATTGTGTATGATTTTCAACCGGATAAATGTTATCGAAACTCTTTTCCTCTCTATTTTGGGGTATCAAGAGTAAAAAAGGGAGGTGATTTTATGAATCATAATCAGGCTATTGAATTGGAGAGAATAGTTAGACGTGTATATGACTGCGATAGGGCCGGTATGGGTGGCTATATTGATGCTGATAATTTTTCCTCCAATCCTTTTGATGCGGCGTTGATTGCACTTGCTCCACTGTGGAAGAATGACTCAGATCGACAGGTTGAAAATTTCCTGTATAAATGGGACCACATTATTCGAGCAGAAGTCTCGCCATCGGATGATTTGGTTGAGTCCTACATTGTCGAGTTGGAGCGGATAGTACATGACTTGGGCGGCGCTTCTCTCTGTTAGTCTAAGATTGACTCAACTTGGTCTCAGCACCTAAGTCAATTGTGCAAATAATGGGGTCGCTTCGAAAGCATCGCTTCTCGAAGCGACCCCATTGTTTGTCTCTACTTGTGTGCCCCGAAGGGGTTCGTTCTTTCCATATCTATCTGTCCCATCCGGCCGAACGCCCTGTTCCCGAATCATTACCCGTTATCTAAAATGTTGGATTGATTTGGCTCTGTCGGACCATGATTGACATTCTGCCCCAATCATCTTTTTGAAATTGCAGGATAATCGCCCCCCTTGCCGGGTTTGAATCCGGCAAGGGGGCGATGTGCTAAAGATCTGTCGGGTCAATCGTGAGGGTCCCATCGCCCCAAGTCGATTTACCGGCTATCTCGCCGTCTTCCCGTCGGGCGCCGGCGTCTTGACCCTCATCTCGAACGGCATCCCGCCCTCCCGGACGGGCGCCCTGAGGAACGCGTTGACGGCGGTGGAAATGGACAGGCCGAGCTCGTCCAAGATGGCCTGGCCTCCTTTTTGGCCTCCGGGTCGATCTGGATCGTCGTGGCCGGTATGTTCGACGGCATGGCTGCACCTTCCTCGTATATCGCGATGCGACCATTCTACCGTCTCTATGCGGCGGCTTCGGTCCAGTAGTCAATGTAGGGCGGCAGGACGTTGAACATATCACGGATGCGGCTCCTGCACATGCCGTTGGCGAGCTGTCGCGCAACCGTGCGCTCTGCGGTGCCGGAATTGATCGCCATGAAGGTCCGGCACCTCTTGAACCAAGCGAGGTAGGCGCCGAGGTGCTTCGTCGACACGCCTTAAACGGCTTCATGAAGGTATCGAGGAGCGAATGGACGGTGTTGATCCGGTTGATGGTCCCCTCGGAACAGTCCTTGGAATCGTGGGCCGTGTGTGCGGCGACCTCGAGCTCCGCGAGGACGTCGACATAGGCGGACGCCTTGTCCGTCGCCACGACGGAAGCGGACGCGATGCGGTCCCTCAGCACGTCCACGGCGCGTTTCCTCGACAGGATGCCTCGTCCCGAGACCTCGAGAAACGTCTCGTTCGAGTCGTTCACGCCGGTCATGACGCAGATCCGCTCGCGCGACAGTCCGCGCCTGTGCACCTGCTTGCCACGATGTCGGGAGTGACGTGGCATCGTAAATGACCCCTTCGTGTGGTTGCCCTTGAACGACTCGGGGAAGTAGGTCTCGTCGAGCTCGCAGCCGCAGCCCCGCCCGGTCTTGAACGAGGGCGAGTAGGCCGAGAGACACTCGATGAGCCTGTGGCGCATGGTGTAGGCGGTCTTGAGGCAGACATGGCAGCGCCCCGCGCATTCGCGCAGGGGCAGCATGAGAACGAAGCACTCGGCATTGGCCATCCAGGTCTCCTTCGGGAGCCTGCTCGTCCCCAGGATGTGCCCGCTGCCCATGCCGAAGGTCCTGCCGCAATCCTGGCAGAGGTAACGCTGCTCGCCGTTCTTTGATTTGCCCTTCTTCACGACCGCGGCGGACCCGCAGCGCGGGGAGCGCTCGGCCTCGTAGGCGGAGCCGGCGGCGTTCGGTCCTGCTGAGGCTCGCGATGTCCCTCTTGAAGGTGATTACCAGGTCCTCGGCGTTCATGCTGCCCCGCGGTCTACGAGGCTAACGATATGGCGCCGTGATGACATATGTATGTCAATCTTGGTCTAACAGAGCCTAACGAAAGTGCATGTCAGGAGTTTCCCTTAGGCATTTTGCGGCTATAGGGACAAGGTCGAACATCGTGTGAACGACATCGCCCGTGTTTGCAACGGTAGCCGTGAACTTGCCGTTTCCAAAATCCATCAGATGGTAGAGGTTGATGGTTAAGTCCTTTTGCGTGGCAATTCTCAGAATCCAGTAAGCGCAATTGTCGCTGCAGGTTGTGGCGTTGTATACGTTCTGAGGCATGAAGTACATGAGCAACAGCGTCTTAGTGCCTCCCGACAGCCTTTCAGGAGGGATAATGCCTAGGATCTTGGTGTCTATTGCGCAGGGTCCAACGACATTGCCTTTATCGATTGATTTAATAATCCTTTGAGCAAAGGCGTCTTGAAACCACTGGGGCGAATAGACGTTATCGAAGTAAACCGACGTATTGTAGATAACGTTTTCCATATCACCATAGTGAATTGTTAACACGTTGGTCCCTTCGGGTTGCTGGTTTGGTGTTCGGTGAGACTGATTGTATCGCACGCATAAGACGGGCGTAATTTGCCAGAAACACATGCGATTGATAACCATTGACAGTCAAGACCTGTATCCAGTGCCCGTATTTGCATGTCCGTACTTGAACCTAAGTTGCTTTGAAGGCCTATGTTTTAGACAATAGTTCCAGGCTAGGCTCTGCGTGGCGGCACGTAAAAGCCGTACTGTGCTTGGGTGGGTAAAAGTCCAAGACGATTAGATATCCGAGAGGATATCGAGCCCGTGCCGGGGAGATAAGGTGAGCCCGCGCCGGGGACTATAGTTCCGGCAACAAATGGGTTTCCGCGAGGATGCCGCGGCTGACGGTCAGTATATTACCGCCCTACACGCTCCTTCCGCGCGTCGCCTGCTCAAACGATTTGCGCCGAATTTTATTCCGCGGGCGGTGAGCCTGTTTATAGACAACGTCACGACCTATAGACGGGTGTCTTGGGGGTATTGCAGCTTGGCTCCCGTCCCCCCAATCTAGTAGACTTGGAAACCGTTGCTAGATTAGGGGGATTTTCCATGAGACGCTCCA
>NZ_JADMSU010000011.1 GCF_015561195.1 Collinsella aerofaciens
TGTCCTTTCAGAACATTCCGCAGGACGCAAGAAGCCCTCGCCGCACGAAGTGCGCAGCGAGGGCTTCTTGCATGTCCGAGGACGTTCTGAAAGGACACTCCAGCACGGGCCCGGCCAGCTCACCGACTACAGGTCGATGTGCGATTCCTTGATCGGGAACGGCTCCGCGAAGTGGCACGCGCAGCAGTGGCCCGGGGCAACTTCCTTAAACTCTGGAAGCTTCTCGGAGCAGATGCCCTGCGCGATCGGGCAGCGAGTGTGGAAACGGCAGCCCGACGGCGGATCCAGCGGTGAGGGCGGATCGCCGGCAAGAATGATGCGCTTGCGGGTCTTCTGGATATCAGGATCGGGAACCGGCACGGCAGACAGCAGCGACTGCGTGTACGGATGGTGAGGCTCGCTATAGAGCGTCTTCCAGTCCGAAACCTCGACCATCTTACCTAGATACATAACGGCAACACGGTCGGAGATATGCTGCACGACAGAGAGGTCGTGAGCAATGAAGAGATAGGCCGTACCGAACTTGTCCTGGAGCTCCTTAAGAAGGTTCAGAACCTGGGCCTGAATGGATACGTCAAGTGCAGAGACAGGCTCGTCGCAGATGATCAGCTTGGGCTTCAGAGCGAACGCGCGGGCGATGCCGACACGCTGACGCTGACCGCCCGAGAACTCGTGCGGGTAGCGGTTGATGTGCTCGGGGTTCAGGCCGACGACGTCTAGCAGCTCACGGACGCGCTCAATGCGCTCCTCCTTGGTACCCACGCCATGGATGGTCATGGGCTCGGAGACGATCTCGCCGATGGTCATACGAGGATTGAGCGAAGCGTAAGGATCCTGGAAGATAAACTGCATCTCGCGACGCATGTCCTTGATCTCATGCTTGCTCATCTCGGCAACATCTTTGCCCTGGAAGAACACCTTACCGGCAGTCGGCTTGGTCAGACGCATGATGGTGCGGCCCGTGGTGGACTTACCGCAACCAGACTCGCCGACCAGACCAAAGGTCTCGCCCGGATAAATCTCAAAAGAGATGTCATTTACAGCAGAGACGACGCGCTTGGAAAAACGCTTGGCGAACATGCCGGACTCTGCGGGGAACTCCTTAGAGAGGTGCTCGACCTTCAGCAGCGGAGTACGCTCGTTATTGTCTGCCATTTACGCCTCGCCTCCCTTCTTGGAATCCTTGCGCGTACGGGACGTCTCAGGAGCGTTCTTGAGGAACTCGGGGTCACCGGAGTAGTGGCACGCAGAGTAGTGACCAGACTCGGTGACAACGCGCTCGGGGCGCTGCTTGCGGCACTTGTCCGTCGCATAGGGGCAGCGAGGAGAGAAGACGCAACCCTCAGGCAGGTTCATGAGCGAAGGCGGGTTGCCGTGAATCGGCGTAAGCGGCTTCTTCTCCTCGATGGCCTGCTCCGGAATGGAACGAATAAGACCCCAGGTGTAGGGATGGCGGCTCTCGTAGAAGATTTCCTCAGCAGTACCGAACTCGACGGGACGGCCGGCGTACATAACCATGATCTTATCGGCCATATCGGCGACAACACCCAGGTCGTGGGTGATCATGATGATGGCGTTGCCGTTCTTCTCCTGCATCTCCTGCATAAGCTCAATAATCTGAGCCTGGATGGTAACGTCCAGAGCAGTCGTGGGCTCGTCGGCAATCAGAATATCGGGGTCGCAGGCAAGAGCCATGGCGATCATGACGCGCTGACGCATACCGCCGGAGAACTGGTGCGGATACTCGTTGACGCGCTTCTCGGGCTCGGGAATACCGACGAGGTCCAAAAGCTCGGTGGCGCGCTTGAGCGCCTCCTGCTTGGAGTAACCACGGTGCAGACGAAGGCCCTCGCCCACCTGCTTGCCGATCTTGTAGACCGGGTTCAGGGAGGTCATAGGATCCTGGAAGATCATAGCGATGTCGTTACCGCGAATGTGTTGCATCTCTTCCTCGGTCATCTCGAGGATAGAACGGCCGCGGTAGCGAACGTCACCGCCCTCAATCTTTCCCGGAGGCATCGAGATAAGGCCCATGATGGTCATGGCGGTCACGGACTTACCGGAGCCGGACTCGCCGACGACGCCCAGGGTCTCACCGCGATCGAGCGTGTAGGAGACACCGTCGACAGCGCGAACGACGCCATCCTCGGTGTGGAAATACATCTTAAGGTCATCGACCTCGAGCAGATGCTGGCCCTCGGGAACCGGCTGGTCCTTCAGGTCCACATAGTTCTTGTTCTTCTTCATCCTTATGCGTCCTTCATCTTGACGTCGAGGGCGTCGCGCAGACCGTCACCCAGCAGGGTGAAAGCGAGCACCGTCGAGAGAATTGCCAGACCGGGCATGATCATCATCCAGGGAGCAGTCAGAAGATACTGCTGACCGTCCTGAATCATGGAGCCCCACGAAGGCGTAGGCGGAATAACGCCCATGCCGAGGAAGGACAGAGCGGACTCGGTCAAAATGGCACCACCAATGTTCATGGTCGCGTAGACCACGATGGAGGCGACGGAGTTCGGGAAGATGTGACGCACGACGATACGAGCATCAGATGCACCCATCGCACGCGCAGCGTCAACATAGTCGTTTTCCTTGACCGTCAAGATTGCGGAGCGGAAGACACGCGCAATCGAAGGCCAGCCGAGAATACCGATGGCGATAAAGACGTTCTGAAGACCACGGCCGATAACGGCGATCATGGCGACAACGAACAGCACGTACGGGAACGCCAGGAAGATATCCGCACAGCGCATGATGATCGTATCCCAGATGCCGCCGTAGAAACCGGCCAGGGCGCCCATGACCAGACCGATCAACGTTGAGATCGCGGTGGCCATAATACCGACGGAAAGCGAAACACGTGCACCGTAGATAACGCGGACGAGAATGTCACGGCCAAGGGCGTCAGTGCCAAACGGATGCTCTGCACACGGAGCCAGCAGCGACGTCTCGGCCATGGTGGTCGAATCGGAAGCCGTCGGCGAACCGAGCCAAGGCTTAGCCCACAGATCGGCGGTCAGGGCAACCAAAACGACGATGATAATCCAGCAGACACCGATAACGGCGAGCTTGTTTTTACGAAGACGCTTAAAAGCGTCGCCCCACAGCGTGCGGGACTTGGCGGGAGCAGATGCGGCCTTGGTGGCGGTAGCCTGCTCCTGAGACTGAGAATCAGTTTCCTGCATGAGACGTACCTCCCTTAGGCCTTATCCGACGGACCGCCAAGGCGGATGCGCGGGTCGAGGAATGCATAGCTAATGTCGACGAGCAGGTTGATCACCATGACGACGACAACGATGAGCGTAACGCCGCCCATAACGATGGGCCAGTCACGCATGCTAATAGCGCGATAGACCTCATAGCCGATACCGGGCCAGTTAAAGACCGTCTCGGTCAGGATGGCGCCCGAAAGCATGCCGCCAAAGTCGACACCAATATAGGTAACGACGGGGATGAGTGCATTCTTAAGCGCATGCTTGATGATGATCGCGCGATTGGAGAGACCCTTGGCCTTTGCCGTACGGATGTAATCCTGGTTCATGACGTCAAGCAACTGCGAGCGCATGATGCGGGCAGCATAGGCGGTCGAAACCGAAGCCAGCGTAATGGTCGGAAGCACATAGTGCATCCAATCCTGATACTGAGAGCTGGAACCGCCGGCACCCGAAATCGGCATGGAAAATGCGCCGCCGGTGGCATCCTTGAGGATGACGCCAAAGAACAGCTGCAGCAACATACCGAGCCAGAAGGCCGGGACAGCAACGAGGATCGACGTGGTGAGCGTAACCAAAATATCCCAGAAGGAATAACGCTTTACCGCCGAAATGATACCCGCACCGATACCCATAATTGCCTCGAGCACGATAGCGCACGCGGCAAGTTTGACCGTATACGGATACTTCTGGGCAAAGATTTCCGTAACCGGCAGCTTACGCTGGTACGAATTACCCAGATCGCCATGAAGCAGACCGTTCATGTAATACAGATAACGGTCTACAAGCGACGTCTGAACGGGATCGCCGTTCTCGTCAAGGATCGCGTTGCCGTCCTCGTCCGTCTGGACCAGGTGATAGCGCACGCGAAGTTGAAGCTCTACCTCGGGGGACAGAGCCTTGTCTCCACCGATCAGCTTGATCGGATCTCCCGGCACGATATTCTGGAGGGCGAACAGAATCAGCGTGACGCCCAAAAACACCGGGATGAACTGAAGCACACGTTTAACGATGTACTTACCCATACCACTCCCCTATCTAGGGATTAACCTAAATGGGATGCCGATCGCCAGACCGGCATCCCAAAATTACCATCAGCCAGTTTACCCCAGGTTAGGGGGAACTGTATGTTTCCCATGAGGTCTACGTAAATACTTGACCCTCACGGAAGCTGCAAACTCTTAGGCGAGCTCAGCGGTACCCAGATCGGCGTGCTTCTGCGGATCGACATAGAGGTGCTTGATGCGATCGGAGCCGGCGATGGTGTGCGTGTAGAACATCACCGGGATGACCGGGCAGTCGGCAGCGACCATAGCGTCGGCCTCCTGCATCTTAGCGATACGCTCTTCGTCGTCAACCGTGGTACGAGCCTCGTCAACCTTAGCGTCGAACTCGGGGTTGTTGTAACCAGAGCGGTTGTCGCCGCCGAGGGAGTCGGAGTGGAACAGCGGGTACAGGAAGTTGTCCATGATCGGGTAGTCGGCGATCCAGCCCAGACGACCAAACTGATAGTTGAAGTTCTGATACTGCTCGAGCAGGGCAGACCACTCAGGGGTATCAGAAGTAGCGGTAACGCCCACCTTGGCGAGGTCGCCGATGATGGACTCCATGATCTCCTTGTGGCCACCATCCTGGTTGTAGGACAGGGTCACGTTGATGCCGCGGTCGCCGTTGGCGCCAGCAGGAGCGACCTTGTCGAGGTACTCGTTGGCCTTATCAACGTTGTACTCGCAGAACTCCCATGCGCCCTCCTTGTAGCCGGCGATTCCCGGAGGAACGATGCCGTCAGCGGGGGTACGAGTGCCCTTGAAGATGGTCTTGCAAATGGCCTCACGGTTGATGGCCAGGGAGATGCCCCTGCGCAGGTCGGCGTTGTTGAACGGCTCGGCCGTGTTGTTGCACGTCAGATAGTACGTGGAAGGCTCGGCGCCGAGCAGCATGCGCTCGCCGTCACCCATGGTGTAGCCGTCCTTAGACACGCCGCGATCCTTCTTGGCGGCGTCGATCTGAGCAACGGGAACGTCGCAGACATCGAGGTTACCGGCCTGGAACTCCTTGTAAGCGGTCTCCATGTCCTTGATGACCTGGAAGTGGATGCCATCGATCTTGGCCTTGTCGCCATAGTAATCGTCGAACTTCTTGAGGTTGATCTCCTGACCATCCTCCCACTTGCCGTCCATCATGAACGGGCCGTTACCGACCGGGGCAAGGTAGAAGCTCTTGACATCGGACTCGGCGCACTCGGGAACCGGGGCCAGAGCCGGGTGAGAGGCGACGAAGGGGAAGTCGGCGTAAGCGGAAGACAGCTTGACGACGAGGGTCTCATCGTCGGGGCAGGTAACACCGCTGAGCTCAGTAGCGTTACCGGCAAGCAGGTCATCATAGCCCTCGACCATGGAAAGGTGATAGGAGACCTCGGAAGGGCCGTACTCGGTAGCGATGGCCGACTTGGTGTTAACCAGACGCTCCCAACCGAGCTTGAAGGACTTGGAGGTAACGTCGTCACCGTTGTGGAACTTGGCCTTCTTGATCTTGAAGGTGAACTCGGTGGCGTCGTCGTTGGCCTCGAAGGACTCGCAAGCCAGCGGGACAATCTCGCCCTTCTCGTTGTCGTAGGTAGTCAGAGCGTCGAACAGCTGGTAGTTGACCTGAGTGCCCTGATCCTCCTGGACGTTGTAGGGGTCGATGCAGACCGGGTTGTTGATGTAGAAGTTCAGCGTCGAACCGGACTCAGAACCGGAAGCGTCGCCGCCCTTCTTGCCGCATGCGGCAAGAAAAGCCATGGAGCTCGCAGCAAGGGTACCGCCGACAAAGGCGCGACGACCCATAACGGGCTGGTGGAACATAGAATCAGCCATGCCATCCTCCTTATGAGATAGGACAAAGAAATGTTCAGTCGGACATATGTCGAGACAATCCGATCCGAACCATCAAAACGCCGCCCGCTGCTATGGCTGGTTATGCACAACAGGCCAACGTTTTGCAATACAGTAGCGCATTTTATTCACGATTTGGGGCTAATTCCGGTTAACGGTCGAGAATTTCTTTAGTTGGGCGAAGTATGTGGGGATATTTTGACTCTGTTACAAGTCTGTAAACAAAAAGGGCCCCGCACATGCGGGACCCTTTACAAACGCATATACGCCGATGCTTAGTAGCCGACGATGCCCTGCGGGAAGAAGAACATGCACAGCACGACGCACACGGCAAACACGACAGCCATGATGACGGTCAGGCGATCGAGGTTCTGCTCCATGACGCCCGTTGCAGAGCTGGAGTTATACAGCGAACTAGCGATCATATCCGAAACGCCGGTACCCTTACCGGAGTGCATCAGGACGAGAATCGTCAACGCCACGGCAGAGACAGCCCAAACGACAAACAGAAGAATCTGAAACGGACCCATAGATAAGCTCCTTAATAGAACAATTCAAACTCCAGTACTGTACCACAACCCCCAGCACTCCCCCACCTGCCATTTGGGGACGGGGTAGAAATGGCAGAAATACCAAAAAGGGGGTTGTCCGGTTGTGGACAACCCCCTTACTAGAAAACGGTATTTGTTTTCTATTAGGCCTCGGTGGCGAGTACGCGACCCGTCATCTCGGCGGAAGGCTCAATGCCAGCCATGGTGAGCATGGTCGGAGCGATATCGGAAAGACGGCCGTCCTCAATACCGGTGAGCTGCGCCTTCTCATCAACGATGATGAACGGCACACGGTTGGTGGTGTGGGCCGTAAACGGATGCTTGGAACCGTCGGAAGCAACGTCAAACATGTGATCGGCGTTGCCATGGTCGGCGGTAATCAGCGCAAAGCCGCCCTTAGCGAGAATCGCCGGGACAACCTTGGACAGAGCATCGTCAACAGCCTCGACGGCCTTAACGGCGGCGTCGAAGACACCAGTGTGACCAACCATGTCGCAGTTCGCGAAGTTCACGATGTAGAAATCAGCGCGATCCTCGCTAATAGCGGCGACGAGCTTCTCGGTAACCTCGGGAGCGCTCATCTCGGGCTGCAGATCGTAGGTAGCGACCTTGGGGGAAGCGACGAGCACGCGCTCCTCGCCCTCCTTGGGCTCCTCGATGCCGCCGTTGAGGAAGAACGTCACATGGGCGTACTTCTCAGTCTCGGCGGTGTGCAGCTGCTTCAGGCCGTTGGCGGCGATAACGTCGGCCAGAACGTTCTCGGGGAACGTCTTGGGGAAGGCGACCTCGACGTCAAACGTCGGATCGTACTCGGTCATCGTCACAAAGTGCGAAAGCTTAATCTGCTCGCGCTCAAAGCCGTCGAACTCCTTGTCCGTGAACACGCGGGTCATCTGACGAGCGCGGTCGGGACGGAAGTTGAAGAAGATGGCCGCGTCGCCCTCGTGAATGCCCTCGTTGTGGGCAGCGAAGGGCTCGACGAACTCGTCGCCGCGCGGATCCTTCTCGTAGTAGGCCTTGATACCGGCAACGGGGTCGGTATCGGCATCGGACGCGTTGACCATGACGTCGTAGGCGCGCTGGATGCGCTCCCAACGGTTGTCGCGGTCCATGGCCCAATAGCGGCCCGAAACGGTGGCAACGCGAGCGTCGCAACCGGTCTCCTCGGAGATCTTAGCCAGGAAGGCGCAGAACTCGCTCATGTAGCCGGCACCGGACTGCGGGTCAACGTCGCGGCCATCCATGAAGGCGTGGACGCGAACGGTCTTGACGCCATGCTGGGCAGCCATCTTGACCAGAGCCTCGACGTGGTTCATGTGAGAATGAACACCGCCAGGGCTCATAAGGCCCATGAGGTGCAGGGTCTTGCCTTCGGCCTTGACATCGTCCATAGCCTTGACGAAGACCTCGTTCTTGGCGATGGAGCCGTCCTTGATGGCGTTGTTGATGCGCGAAAGCTCCTGGAACACGATGCGGCCGGCACCGATGTTGAGGTGGCCCACCTCGGAGTTGCCCATCTGACCGTCGGGAAGGCCCACGTCCTCGCCCGAAGCACCGAGCGTGGTGTGAGGATACTTCTCGTACAGGCTATCAAGGAAGGGCGTCTTGGCAGCGGCGACGGCGTTCTCGCCATCGGCCGGAGCAAGGCCGCAGCCGTCCATGATGATCAGGAGTGCAGGAAGATGACGCTGTGCCATATGTCCTACTCGCCTGCCTTGACGACCATAGAGGCGAAGTCGGCAGCCTTGAGCGAAGCGCCGCCCACGAGGGCGCCGTCAACGTCAGGCTTGGCGACGAGCTCGGCGATGTTGCCGGGCTTTGCAGAGCCACCATAGAGAACGCGGATGCCGTTAGCGAGCTCCTCGCCAAACATCTCCTTGAGGGTCTCACGGATAGCGCCGCAGACCTCCTGAGCGTCCTCAGCGGTAGCGGTCTTGCCGGTGCCGATGGCCCAGATGGGCTCGTAGGCGACGACGACCTGCTTGGGGCAGGTGATCTCAAGACCGGCAAGGCCAGCCTTGACCTGGTTCACGACGTGCTCGACATAGGTGCCAGCCTCGCGGACCTCGAGGGACTCGCCGCAGCAGAAGACGGGAACAAGACCGGCGGCAACGAGAGCCTTGGCCTTCTTGTTCTGATCCTCGTCGGTCTCGTGGAAGTAGTCGCGACGCTCGGAGTGACCGATGATGCAGTAGGTGCAGCCAGCGGACTTGAGCATGTCGCAAGAGGACTCACCGGTGAAGGCACCCTTGGCCTCCCAGTACACGTTCTGTGCACCGAGGGCGATGGGGGCAGCCTGAATGCGGTCATGAACCGTGGTGATGTCGATGGTCGGAGGGCAGACGAGCACCTCGACGCCAGCCGGAACCTCGGGCAGAGCCTGAGCCAGCTCGTCGGCGAGCTTGGCGGCCTCGGCGACGTCGTTGTTCATCTTCCAGTTACCAGCGATAAGAAGGGTGCGATTAGGCATCGAGAAGCGCCTCCACTCCGGGCAGGGCCTTACCCTCGACGAGCTCCATGGAAGCGCCACCACCGGTGGAGATCCAGCTCATCTTGTCGGCCAGGTTGAACTTGTTGACAGCCGCGACAGAGTCGCCACCGCCGATGATCGAGGTGCAGTCGGCCTCGGCGACGGCCTCGGCGATAGCCTGGGTGCCGTGAGCGAAGTTGTCGAACTCGAAGACGCCCATGGGGCCGTTCCAGAACACGGTCTTGGCGCCCTTGACGGCCTCGGCGTAGAGCTCCTCGGTCTTGGGACCGATGTCCATGCCCTCACGATCGTCGGGGATAGCGTCGGAAGCGACAACCTCGGGGACAGCGTCCTCGCCAAAGTGATCGGCAACGCGGTTATCGATGGGGAGCAGGATCTTAACGCCCTTCTCCTCGGCCTTCTTGAGCATCTCGCCAGCGCGCTCGACCCAGTCCTCTTCCTTGAGGGACTGACCGACGGTCAGGCCCTGAGCCAGGAAGAAGGTGTAGGCCATGCCGCCACCGATGATCAGGGTGTCAGCGGAGTCGATGAGGTGATCGAGAACGCCGATCTTGGAGGAAACCTTGGAACCGCCGACGATAGCGACGAAGGGGCGCTCGGGCTCGGCGAAGATGCCGGTCAGCGTGTCGACCTCTTTCTCGAGCAGGAAGCCGGCGACGGCAGGCAGGTAAGCGGCGGGGCCCACGACGGAACCCTGGGCGCGGTGAGCGGTGCCGAAGGCATCGAGAACGAAGACGTCACCATAGGAAGCGAGCTTCTTGGCGATCTCGGGATCGTTCTTCTTCTCACGCTTGTCGAAACGGACGTTCTCGAGAACGAGGACCTTGCCCGGCTCGACGGCGGCAACAGCCTCGGCGGCCTTCTCGCCGTAGGTGTCGGCGACAAAGGCAACATCGAGACCAGAGAGCTCAGCGAGCTTCTTGGCAACAGGCTCAAGGGAGAGCTCGGGCTGGAAGCCGGTGCCATCGGGACGGCCGAGGTGGCTCATGAGGATGACGCGAGCGTTGTGCTCAACGAGGTAGTTGATGGTGGGCAGGGCAGCCTTGATGCGGGTGGTGTCGCCAACGACGCCATCCTTGATAGGCACGTTGAAGTCAACGCGGACGAGAACGCGCTTGCCGTCGACATCGATGTCGCGGACGGTCTTCTTGGTAAAGGCCATGTTTGCTTCTACCTTTCGTACGTGTCTGCCTCCCATTACGGCAGACGATTTCCTATAAAAAGGGCGCGACCCTAGGGTGTAAGCCCTATGAGGCCGCGCCCTTCTTTAGACGCTCAACGAGCTATTCGCTAAAAGCTAAATTAAGCAACGAACTTCTCGAAGTACTTGATGGTGCGGACCATCTGAGAGGTGTAGGAGTTCTCGTTGTCGTACCAAGAGGTGACCTGAACGAGGGTCTGGCCGTTGCCGAGGTCAGAGCACATGGTCTGAGTGGCGTCGAAGATGGAGCCGTGGGTCTCGCCGATGATGTCGGTGGAGACGATGTCGTCCTCGTTGTAACCGAAGGTCTCGGAGATGGTGGAAGCGTAGGCCTTCATAGCGGCGTTGACCTCGTCGACGGTGACCTTCTTGTCAACAACAGCGTAGAGGTTGGTGATGGAGCCGGTCGGCGTCGGGACGCGCTGGGCGGCACCGATGAGCTTACCGTTGAGCTCGGGGAGAACCAGGCCGATAGCCTTGGCGGCACCGGTGGTGTTGGGGACGATGTTGACGGCGCAGGCGCGGCTACGACGCTTGTTGCCCTTGCGCTGCGGGCCGTCGAGCGGCATCTGGTCGCCGGTCCAGGCGTGAATGGTGGTCATGATGCCGGACACGATGGGAGCGAAGTCGTTCAGACCCTTGGCCATCGGGGCGAGGCAGTTGGTGGTGCAGGAAGCAGCGGAGATGATGTTGTCCTCAGCGGTCAGCGTCTCGTGGTTGACGTTGTACACGATGGTGGGCAGATCGCTGCCGGCCGGAGCGGAGATGACGACCTTCTTGGCGCCAGCGTTGATGTGGGCCTGAGCCTTAGCCTTGCTGGTGTAGAAGCCGGTGCACTCGAGAACGACGTCGACGTCGAGGTCGCCCCAAGGCAGGTTGTTGGCGTCGGCCTCCTTGTAGATCTTGATCTCCTTGCCGTCAACGGTGATGGAATCCTCGCCAGCAACGACCTCGTGATCGCGAGCGTAGTTGCCCTGCGTGGAGTCGTACTTCAGAAGGTAAGCGAGCATATCGGGAGAGGTGAGGTCGTTGATAGCGACAATCTCGGAGCCCTCATGACCGAACATCTGACGGAAAGCCAGACGACCGATGCGACCGAAGCCGTTAATAGCAACCTTTACTGCCATTGTGTCTCCTTTCGTAAGGCCCCCGCAAGCTACAGCGCCCGCCGTTGAGGCCCACAAACTAACCACTCGCCTAATATACCTTTTTTTGGACTTGAATTTCACGAGAATAGTCGAAATTGAAAATCAAATTTACGTTAAAACGTTTTAAAGAATAAAATAGCAGCTAAATCCGTATATAAGTCGATACTTTAAACTACCCGTTTGCTTCAATGAGCTTTTCAAGCCGTAAAACACGATGGTAGAGGGCCGACTTCGACAAGGGAGGGTCGGCCATCTCCCCTAAATCACGCAGCGACAGATCGGGATAGCGCTCGCGCAGGTCGCAAAAGACCGCCAAGGCATCCGGAAGCGCATCGCGAAGGCCGCGCTGCTCGAGCTCATCGATAAGCGCAAGCTGATGTTGGGCAGCACCGGCGCTTCTGGTCTGGTTGGCGAGCTCGGCGTTCACGCGACGGTTCACATCGTTCTTAACCAACTTGACCGCGCGCGCCTCCTCAATCTCGGCAACGCTGCGCTTGGCACCAATCAGCTTTAATAAATGCTCGATTTCCTCAGCGCTCTTAATGTACACGGCATACGACCCCCGTCGTGCATTAACACGAGCATGGACCCCAATCTGCCCCAACAGGTCGCAAAGCCCCTTAGCATATTGCTCGCCCTGCACCGCGATCTCCAAATGAAAATCGCCGCGTGGATCGGCCACGAAGCCACCCGCGATGAGCGCGCCGCGGATGTAGGCAAGCCTGCAGCAGGGACGGGCAACGATGTGTCGGGGAACACCAGCGACGAGCCCTCCCCTGCGGTCTAGAATGCCTAGCAGCACCAGAGCCTTGTCCAGGTCGGGTTGATCGGGCAGGGTAATGAGATAGTTACGGACCTTATGCAAGACCGATTTACGAACGGTGAATTCCGTTTTGAGCTTAAGGATGCGATGCGTCAGCGTGATCATCGTGCGCGCGACGGCTCCCGTCTCAGTCGCAACTGTCAAACGATACCGCCCAGAGCCGGTAAGCGAGAGCGTACCACTCACGCGCGTGAGGGCGGCAAGTGTCGACAAGTCGCAGTATTCACATTCGGGTTCGCAGCGCGCAAGCTCGTCGCGCACCTCAGCGGTAAACGACATGCAGGCCTATGCCTTCGTGTTGGCGCGCGACAGATCGCGGTGGGAGATGCTCACGTGGTACTGGGCGCCTTCCAGGTAACGGGCCGTGGCCTCGGCAATGGCGACGCTACGGTGCTGTCCGCCCGTGCAGCCGATGGCGATAGAAAGCTGCGGTTTACCCTCCGCGATATAGCCCGGCATCACCGTATCGAGCAGCTGTGTCCAAGCCTTCCAAAACTCCTGCGTCTTGGGATGGTCCAGAACAAAATCGGAGACCTTTTTATCGAGACCGGTCATCGTGCGCATCTCGGGATCGTAGAACGGATTGGGCAGGAAGCGGACGTCGATCATAATGTCCGCCTCGACGGGCATGCCGTGCTTAAAGCCAAACGAGAACACATGGACGTCCATGAGCTGTTGGTCGGACAGTTCGGAAAATGCCATACGTAGCTTGTTGCGCAGCGCAGAGGTGCGCAGACGGCTCGTGTCGATAATCATATCGGCTCGATCGCGCACGCCCTGCAGCTGAAGGCGCTCGCGCTGAATGGCATCGGCCGTAGTCTCCCCCGGCTTGGCAATGGGATGACGGCGGCGATTTTCGCTGTAGCGACGAATCAGCACCTCGTCAGAAGCCTCCAGGAACACGATGTCGCAGCTCATCTCGCGCTCTTCGAGCGCGGCGACCGCATCGAGCAACTCGTCAAACAGTCCCTGGCTACGCAAATCGCAGGTGACGGCGAGATGCCTGCCCACGCCCGTATTGATGCCGACGAGCTCGGCAAGCTGGGCGATCAGACGCGGAGGCAAGTTGTCGATGCAAAAATAGCCCATGTCCTCGAACACGTGCATGGCCTGTGTGCGGCCCGAACCGGACATTCCGGTGATGATGACGATATCGGGGATGCGCTCCGAGCGCTCCGCCGCATCCATGGCATCTCCCTTTTGCATGTGCTGCCTCCCAAAAACAAGCGCGGGACCCAGCAACCCGGATCCCGCGCGGTCAATTGCCTATATTGAGTATACCGCCCCGAGCGGATACGAGGCCCGTCTTACGCCTCAAGCGCAGCCTTGAACCAACTCGTAATACTCGTGGGGTGCGTGATGGCGGTGCCGACGACAACGGCCCAGGCGCCAGCATCGATCGCGGCGCGAGCCTCCTCGGGCGTGTGCACGCGGCCCTCGCAGATGATGGGAAGACCGGGGAATTCCTCGGTCGCCTGACGCAGGAGTGGCAGATCGGGACCGTCGGCCATAGTGCAGTCGATGGCGGCGACACCGTGAGAGAGCGTGGTGGATACCAGGTCGAAGCCCATATCAACCGCACGGCGAATGTCCTCGATGGTGGCACAATCCGCCATCAGGAGCACACCCTCCTCGTGCAGCGGACGGAAGGTATCCTCGACCGTCTTGCCATCGGGGCGCGGACGATCGGTGGCGTCGATCGCCACGATATCGGCACCAGCAGCAACGCAGGCGCGGGCGTGACGCAGCGTCGGCGTGATGTAAACGCCCTCGTGTCCATCCTTCCACAGGCCGATAACAGGAACCTCACAGCGACCCTTAATGGCGGCAATGTCGGCAAGGCCCTGACAGCGAATGGCGGCGGCGCCGCCAAGCTCGCAAGCGCGAGACATTTGAGCCATGGTCTCGGGCGTACGAAGAGGCTCGCCCATATACGCCTGAACGCTCACGACGAGCTTGCCCTTCAGGGATTGAATCAAAGGATCGACGGTCATAAGGCTGCAACCTTTCTCAGAACAGCCTCCCGAGGCGTGTTGTCTCGGGAGGCTCCTACAGCAGATACGTTTACTTCAACGAGGCAAGAAGATGCTCAGCGGCACCGATAAGCGGCGCGTCGCCCTCCAGAGAACCGATGAGGATCGGTGTGTCCTGAAGCGGGTCGAGCGCCTGGCTGGCATAGCCCTCGTGCACCGAGTCCTTCCACGTCTGCGAACGCCAATCGGGACCCTGGTGAATCACGCCGCCCGAAAGCACGATGACCTCGGGATCCAAGATGTTGGCGAGCGAGCCTAAGCTGGCGCCCAGTGCAAAGCCGGCGTCATAGATGACCTCGGTCGCCTTTGCGTCGCCTGCACGGCACAGGTCGTTCACATCGCGACCGACCGAAGGACGGCTGGGGTCGACGCGGCCAAAGCGCTCATCGTACATACGACCAATGGAAGTGCCCGAAGCAACCGACTCCAGATGGCCGGAACGCCCGCAGGCGCAGGGAATGCCGGCGGCAGCCGAGCACTCGATGTGGCCCATATGGCCAGCAGCACCATGGAAGCCCTGCATCACGCGGCCGTTCTCGACATATGCGCCGCCGATGCCCGTACCGATGCCAAGACACAAGACGGAGAACTTGCCCTTGCCGACGCCCCAGTGGGCCTCGCCCAGAGCATGAGCCTGCACGTCGCCTACAACGGCAACGGGAAGACCGAGATCCTCGCGCAGACGCGGCCCCAACTGAACGCCGGACCAGCCGGGCATGATCTCATTGGCATACGCGATGGCGCCCGTCTTGGGATCGACGACGCCGGCGGCACCGATACCGACGCCAAGGACCTCGACATCGGGATTCGCCTCGAGAGCAGCCTTGATGGACGCCTCGATACGCTGGAAGACGGCCTCGCCGCCCTCTTGGGCCTCGGTGGGAACCTCGGCCTCAAAAACGGGATGGGGCACACTACCGTCAGCCGGGTACTCCATGATGGCAGTCGCGATCTTAGTTCCGCCGATATCGACAGAACAGACGTACTTGTTCTCCATGTCGCTCTCCTTCGGAGATAAAAAACAACTATAGGAAATGCGCCGTCAGGCTAGCCGTCACAGCGCAGTAAAGGTTTTCCAGGTGCCCAAGATCGCCGAGAAACCGTGTGGCCATTGACCTAATAGTCATGGCCACACGGTTGAACGGCGAGGTCGGGTGCCTGGGAAAGCTTTACAGGAGGCCGTTGTCCTGGAGGACCTTCCTAATAGCCTCGACGTTCTCGCCGGTCATGGCCTTCACCGGGCGCGGCATGGTCGGGCTGTCGAAGATACCCATGAGGTTCATAGCGGTCTTGAAGGCGCCGACGCCACCGGCATAGCCCTGGACGCCCGAGGTGACATCCCAGATGTGCGAAATCTCATTGAGGCGATCCTGCTCGGCCTTGACGGTAGCCCAGTCACCAGCCTGAGCGGCCTTCCACTGACGAACGTAGCCCTCGGGCTCAACGTTGGCGAGACCCGGGACAGAGCCGTCGGCGCCACCGAGGTAAGCGCCGTCGACAACAACCTCGTGGCCGGTGAGGATGCTCATCGGATGGCCGTTCTTCTCGTTCTCCTGAACGAGGTAGCGGAACGAGATGTCATCACCCGAGGAATCCTTGACGCCAGCAAGGACGCCCTCGGCGCCGAGCTTGGCAAGGAGCTTCCAGGGGAGCTTGGTGTGAACGCAGACGGGAATGTCATAGGCGAAGATGGGCAGGTCAAGCTCCTCGTGCAGGATGCGGAAGTGCTCCTCGACCTCGGTCATGCCCTGCAGGGCATAGAACGGGCAGGTGGCGACGAGGGCATCGGCGCCCAGCTCCTGAGCGACCTTGCCGTGCTCAATCATGCGCTCGGTCTCGGTATCGATGATGCCGACCAGGACGGGCACACGGTGGTCGACGATACGAACGGCCTCGGCGATAATCTGGCGACGGCGCTCGTCGGTGGAGAAGACGACCTCGCCCGAGGATCCCAGGAAGAACAGGCCATCGACGCCGGCATCGATCATGCGGTTGATGCTGCGCTCAAAGGAGGCAACATCAAGCTGGTGATCTTCGGTATCGGGAACAACGACGGGAGGGATAACGCCGGTGAATTTCTGAGTTGCCACAAGAATCTCCTTAGTTGTCTGGCGGGCGGCCCTATGCCACCCACTCTTGTTGGCAGTGTCCAGGCCGTCTAGGCCAAAGAACACGAGTAGAACGTTTGGTTAAAGAAGTCGACGACTTCGTTTTCGAACGCATTGATGCGCTCGTGAGCGTATTTTGCATAGATGATATGCCTCCGGTCACACTCAAGACCGTTGAATACGGCAAACTGATCCTTGGGATCGCTCACGGTATCCATAAGCGATGTGCCCATGAGCACCGATCCGCGCACCCGAGACGACAGCACCTCGAGGCCGCCAGGAAGCGGATTGGCAACCGCCGTACAGGCGAGGCCCCGCTCGTCCAGAGCGGAAACCGCGAGCGCGACTCCGCCGCCAAGACCCTCGCCCCATGCAAAGATGCGGTCGGGGTCCATGCCATCAAGATTGCGCGCGACCTCCGCCAACGCGCAGCCCCAACGGACGCGCCTGACAAAAGCAGGCGAGGTAATCCCCTGCCGCAGATCGCTGGGTCCAATCGCCTCATCGTCCAGCGCAAGCACGGCATATCCCATGGCCGCAAACCTCGTCATGTGATGCCATCCCCGCACGGGTCGGTCGATGTCGTGAAACATCAGACATAGCGGCACGAGCTCGGATGCTCGGGCGCGACCGGCAGGCTCGATCAAACGTGCGTGGACCACATCGCCACCAAGCTCAAAGGAAACCTCGGAGTAGCGGGCATACGGATTGGCGAAATCGATCGCCGTAATACTCGGCCCGCAAACCTCAAGGTCCGAAGCGGCTATCTCTAATTCGGAAACATCCGCAGAAGCATCACCGCGCCAATCCCGGAAATCAGCGAGCCTTGACGAGACCGTTCCGGGAATCCCCACAAGGTCGGAGACAATCAGCTCATTGACATTGCTCTCGCACTTAGACATGAGCCTCCCCTCCCTTGCAGAAAAACGGAATGATCAGATCGTCAAAATCCTGAATCTCCTCGTGGCCAAAGCCTTCAAAGAACTCATGACGCTTTTCACAGGTCAGGTTGTTATAGACCGCAAACTGCGTCGCTGGCGGACAGACGGTATCGGCTGTGCCGGTGCCAAACAGCACGGGGCATTTGACCATAGGGGCAAAGTTCTTGGAATCGAAGTACGCAAGCTTGGCATAGGCTTCGTCGATACGAGTCGAGTCCTCGTCAAACCAGCGAGACCAATAGCGCAGGCCCTCGTAGGCAATGTCGTCGGCATCCAAATCCCAGACCAGGCGGAAATCCGACAGGAAGGGATAGAGGATGGCGGCGCGATTGATAAGCTCGCTGTTAAGTGCACAGGTCGCAATGCCCAAACCGCCGCCCTGCGACGCGCCGTTCACAAACACACGGGCAAGATTGATGCCCTCGAGCTCGCGAACGATGCGACACAGGATGCGAATATCTTGGTGCAAGCGGACATAGTAGAGGTTGGCCGGGTCGCCGTCGATACCGGCGACGATATGGCCCGCGACCGTTGTGCCCTCAAATCCACCAATGTCCTCGGAGGGACCTCCTTGACCGGGGCAGTCGAGGGCGATGAGTGCCATGCCCATGCCCGCAAACGACGCCTGCTCAAACCAGCTGCGGCTTGCACCCGGATACCCATGGAACTGAAGTACCAATGGCACGGGCTCGTCCGAGACGGGTTTAAGGTACTTGGCATGCAGGCGAGCGCCACACATGCCGGTATACCAGAGGTCGAAAAGCTGGCAGGTCACGGCATCGGTGACCGATGCCGCCTCGATCGCATAGTCGAGCTCGACGGCATCGGCCTCGGCCATGCGGTCATTCCAAAAGAGATCGAAATCGGATGGACGGGACATGGCGCCCCGATACCCACCAAATTGCTGTTGCAGCTCCTGAGCACTTGGCATGGCTCGTGAACCCAACCTTTCGAAATCGCAACGGAGGTGCGCCCGGCAAGGGAACCGGGCGCACGGGAGGGAAAGCGAGACTACTCGCCGAGCTTGGGATGCAGCAGCGACGGCGCAGCGCCGAGCAGCATCTTGGTGTAGGGGTCCTGGGGGTGCTGGAAGACCTGCTTGGCCTCGCCCTGCTCGACGATCTTGCCGCCATTCATAACGATGATGTCGTCAGAGATATAGCGGACCGTCTGGATGTCATGGCTGATGAACACCATGGCCAGGCCGAGCTCCTTCTTAAGGTCGGTCAGCAGGTTCAGAATCTGCGCGCGGACCGAAACGTCCAGAGCCGAGGTGGGCTCGTCGGCGATGATGGCATCGGGGTTCAGCGACAGGGCACGGGCAATTGCGACGCGCTGGCGCTGGCCGCCCGAAAGCTGGCCGGGAAGAACCTCGGCGGCGGAGCTGGGCAGACCGGTGAGCTCCAAGAGCTCCTTGACGCGCTTCTCCTGCTCGGCCTCGGTACCCAGGTTGTGGACGCGCATGGGGTCGAGCAGTTGCTCGCGAACGACCATTCGGGGGTTGAGCGCCGTGGCCGGGTTCTGGAACACGACCGAGATGACGCGACCCATGTGGCGACGGTCCTCGGCGGTACGCTTGGTTACGTCCTTGCCCTTAAAGTAGACCTTGCCGCTCGTGGGGGCCTGCAGGCCGCACATGACGTTGGCGGTGGTGGACTTACCGCAACCGGACTCGCCGACGATGCCGATCGTCTGACCGGGCATGAGCCTAATCGTTACACCCTGGACGGCGTGAACCAGGTTGGGGTGCAGAATCGAGCCGGTACGGGTCCTAAAGGTGACGTGGACGTCATCAAGGAAGATGATCGGCTCGACGCCGTTGACTGCGGTCTCGCTCATCTACATCACCTCCGCGTGAGGGGTCAAACCATTTGCCTTGAGCACCTCGTCGGGGAGCTCGGAATAGAAGTGCTCGGTGCCGGGCACGCGCTTGAAGACCGGACGGGTGTCCAGGCCAATGCGCGGATGGCTCGAGCGGGGCGCGAAGCGATCGCCCTTGGGGAAATCGCGCGGGCTCGGAACGGCGCCGGGCACCTGGTGCAGACGGCCCGAACCGCTCTCGATGGACAGAACGGAGCCCAGAAGACCGCGGGTGTACTCGTGGATCGGGTTAGTGAGCAGCTCCTTGGTGGGCGCCTGCTCGATAACCTGACCGG
The DNA here is from genome assembly GCF_015561195.1 of Collinsella aerofaciens. Lineage (GTDB taxonomy): Bacteria > Actinomycetota > Coriobacteriia > Coriobacteriales > Coriobacteriaceae > Collinsella > Collinsella aerofaciens_AC. The sequence continues at coordinate 19,541 of NZ_JADMSU010000011.1, forward strand.
CGTACATAACCGTGATGTTATGGGCGACCTCGGCGACCAGCGCCAAGTCATGCGAGACGAAGATCATGGCAAAGCCGAGTTTGGCCTGAAGGTCGTTGAGCAGCTTGATGACCTGCTTCTGGACGGTAACGTCCAGAGCGGTCGTGGGCTCGTCGCAGATGACCAGCTTGGGGTCGCGGGTAAGGGCCATAGCGATCAGAACACGCTGACGCTGGCCACCGGAAAGCTCATGCGGGTAGCTCTCGAGCGTACGCTTGGGGTCGAGGCCCACGAGCTCCAGGAGTTCCTCGGCGCTGCGGGTGCCGCCGCGCTTGGTGAGCTGCTTCATCTGGGCAGAGATGAGCATGGAGGGGTTGAGCGAGGACAGGGCGTCCTGATAGACCATAGCGATATCGGTACCGCGCAGGCCGAACCACTCCTTCTTGCTCATCTTGAGCAAGTCACGGCCCTCCCAGAGAACCTCGCCGGAAAGGTGCTCGTCCTCATCGGTCAAGCCCATGATGGCCAGCGTGGTGATGGACTTACCGCAACCGGACTCGCCCACCAGGCCCATAGTCTGGCCAGGACGGACGTCAAAGTTGACATGGTCGACGACGTTGATATCGCCGTGGTGCTCAAACTGGATGCAGAAATCGCGGACCGAAAGGATCGGTTCGACAGACTCGTCGGGCACATGGCGATCGTCACGCTTGAGCTCGACATCGCGCAGGGCGCCAAGGCGAGCGGAGAGGGACTGGGCCTGCTCCTTGTAGGCGCGAACGGGATCGGAGACCAGCAGGTCGGCCTCGCGGCGCTTGGAGGAATCGGTCGGATCCAGGGCGGCGGAGGGAGCAGCGGCCATGGCGTCGGTAATGCCCTCGGAGAGGATGTTGAGCGCCAGGCAGGTGATCATGATGGCCAGGCCCGGGAACAGCGCCTGCCACCAACGGCCGGCGAGCACGCCGCCGCGGGCGTCGGCCAGGATGTTGCCCCAGGTAGCGGTGGGCTCCTGGATACCAGCGCCGATGAAGGTCAGCGAGGCCTCGAAGATGATGGCGTCGGCGACCAGGGTAACGGTGAAGACCATGATCGGGGCGATGCAGTTACGCAGAACATGCTTGATCAAAATCCACGGAGCCTTGGCGCCGGAAACGATGACCGCGCGGACATAGTCCTCGCCGTACTCGGACACGATGTTGGCGCGCACGATACGAGCAATCTGCGGAGTGTACATAAAGCCGATGGCGAAGATGATCGACGGCACGGAGTTGCCCAGGATGGAGACGAAGACGGCCGCGAGGGCGATGCCCGGGATGGACATGATGATGTCCAAGATACGCATGATCGTCTCGGAAACGGCCTTGCGCGAAACCGCTGCAAGGGCGCCCACGACCGAGCCGCAGACCAGAGCCATGGCAGTGGCGCCAAAGCCGATAATCAGCGAGTAACGACCACCGTAGAGCATACGCGACAGAATGTCGCGACCCTTATCGTCGGTACCGAAGATAAATCCGTTACCGGGAGCCTGGCGAGCCGTAAAGATCTCGACCGGGCTATAGGGGGCAAGAAGGGGCGCCAGAATCGCAGTCAGGGCGACCAGTACCAGCACGACGGCGGCAATCTTAGAAGACAGCGTCATCTTCTTCCAGCCACCGAGCTTGAGCCCCTTGGAGGCAGCCTTCTCGAGCTGCTCGGTTTGCTTCTCTCGAATCTTTACCATAATCTACACCGTCCTGATGCGCGGGTTGATGAGCAGGTAGAGCATGTCAACCACGATGTTGATGATGATGAAGGCAAGAGCAACGACGATAACGACGCCCTGAACCAGGTTCGCCTCGTTGCCCTGAACGCCCTGCAGAATCGCGGTGCCCATGCCGGGGAGGTTGAAGATAACCTCGATGACGACGGCGCCGCCCATGAGGTAGCCGATCTTAAGACCGAGGGTGGTGACCGGGGTGATCAGCGCATTGCGAAGAACGTTGATGCCGACGACGACCTTCTCGGGAACGCCGGCGCCGCGAGCCATACGGACATAATCCTTGTCGAGCTCCTCGACCATGGCGGTACGCACGATACGAGTCATCTGGCCCGTCAGCGGAAATGCCAAGGCGATTGCGGGCATGATCATACGTCCCAGATAGCCAACCGGATTCGTGGTGAAGTGAGGCAGAGCACCCGATGCCGGGAGCACCTTAAGGTAGGAAGAGAACAGCAGGATCAACAGAACGGCAAGCCAGAACGACGGGGTTGCCAAGCCGGCGATGGAAAAGACGCGGATCACTTGGTCCGGCCATTTGTCGCGATACAGTGCCGCGATGACGCCGAGCAAAAACGAAACGACCGCACCGATGGCAAGACCGATGAAGGTCAGCTGCATCGTGACGGGCAGGGCCGTGGAGATGCGCTTGGCAACGGAGTTGCGAGCAGCACCATAGGTGCCCATGTCGCCATGGATCAAATCGCCCATATAGCGCACGTAGCGCACGGGCCAGGGGTCGTCCAGACCATACTTCTCATGGTACTCGGCAACCGCCTCGGGCGAGGCACCGTCACCCAACGCCGTGTAGGCGGGGTCGGTCTTGGAGAACGACATAAGGAAGAACACCAGGACGGTGACGCCCAATGCCATGATCGGCAGCGCCACAAGACGCCTTCCAATCAAACGTAGCAAGTTGTTCACGTTCTCTCCCCTTTCTTTTGTCGGTAGGACCAACTGGTATATGAGTACGGATACTCATTACAAGACCCGAGCGACATCGTTGCCGCCCGGGTCTTTGTTTCAACTATGAGGATACGGTCCCAACGACCGACATCCTGCATACAGACTCAAGCGAGTCTTACGCCTTGACGGTCGCAACGCCCCTGAAGGACATGCTCGTCGTGCCGATGCCCTTGAAGCCATCGAGGGCCTCGCCGTTGGGCGCAGTGGACGGATCGTCCCAGGAAGCGGAGACGGTCTTGACGTGGACAACGGGGTACAGAACGGCGTTGTCGGCAATGATGTCGAAGCACTCGTTCCACTTCTTCTGCTGCTCGTCGCCCTCGGCGGCAAGAGCCTCGTCCATGAGACCGTGGAGCTTCTGCCACTCAGCGGACTCCTTCCACGGGCAACGGGTCTGCATCCAGACGTTGTCGCCGTACCACCAGTTGAGCAGCAGGTCGGGGTCGGCGCCGAAGCAGGAAGGATCGCCAGGGGCAAGGAGGATATCGTAGGCCTCGCCGCCGTCGATGGCAGCGTAGGTGGCCGGCGAGGTATCGGTCTGGATGGTCACATCGAAGCCGAGAGCGTCGAGGTCGTTCTTGACCTGGGCGGCCATGCCCTTAATCTGCTCGTTGTCGGTGGTGCGCAGGGTGATGGCACCCGGGGTGATGCCAGACTCCTCGATGAGCTTCTTAGCCTTCTTGGCGTCGGTCTTGTACACCGTGGAAGCCTCATGATAGTTGGTGAAGCTCTTGGGCAGGTAGCAGCTGGCAGCGGTGGCAAGGCCGGCGAAGGTGTTGCTGACCATCTTCTCGGTGTCGAGCGCATACATGACAGCCTGACGGACCTTGACGTTGTTCCAAGGCTCCTTGGCGACGTTGAACATGATGAAGCGGGTGCCGAAACCCTGAACGTTATCGATCTTGCAGCCGGCGCTCTCGAGCTGGTCGACGGCGTCAGCGGTAACGAGCTCCATAACGAGCGTGGAGCCCTCCTGCTGAGCGGTAACGCGAGCGGTCGGGTCGGTCAGGATGCTGTACTGGATCTTCTTATCCTCGGCAGCATACTCGCCGTTGTACTCGGGGTTGGGAACCAGGGTGATCTCGGTATCGGAGATAGAGTCGTACATCCAGGGGCCGGAGCCGATCGGCTGCTTGGCGCGATCCTCCTCGGTCTGGGTGGCCGGGGTAACGCGGATGATGGCCAGACGATCCTTGAGCAGGGAGAAGTTGGGGACCTTGGTCTTGACCGTCACGGTGCTGGCGTCCTTGGCCTCGATGGACTCGAAGGGCTGGAAGAACGGAGCATAGGTAGCGGAAGCGGCGCAAGCGGTGTAGGAGGCAACGACATCGTCAGCGGTGACCTCGGTGCCATCGGAGAACTTGGCGCCCTTGCGGATGGTGACCTCGAAAGTGGTGTCGTCCACAGACTTGGGATCGTCGGTGGCGAGCTCGTTGAAGGTGCTGTAGTCGTGGTAATCGATGCCGTAGAGGCCCTCGACGACGTGCCAGTTAGCACCCAGGCCCACAGCGGAGCCGGTGCTGGCGGGATCGAAGCTGGACGGAGCGTAAGCGGAACCAGCGGTGATCACGCCGCCGCCACGGTTGGCGGAATCGGTGGAACCGGAAGCGGAACCCTCGTCGCTGGAGCTGCCACCGCAGCCGGTGAGACCAAGCCCTGCGACAGCAGCGACGCTGCCGGTGAGGCCGAGGAACGAACGCCTGGACATACCCTTGTTGATGATGGCCATGTCTTCTCCTATCAATAGAGAATCTTACCCGGGAGCACCTAGACGTGCCCCCGCGCAACTTGCGGACGATATATACCTTACCTACCGACGAGCCCAACTGAGGTGCCGCGCTCGGCGACCGATACATACATACGCTTGAACGGTATTTACTACCGTTCACCGAATTCATTGACAAACGATTCGCCAGACAGTATGTATCGACGAGGTGAGATATCAGTCTTCGTCAACCCGCAGGATAGCAGGGTTGTTCATCATGGCTAGTCAAACGTTTTAGCGTTAATAAAACCCGAAATCGGCTGGTAATCGCCGTGAAATACATGATTGAAAATCACGCAATCATGTATATCAGTTGTTTAGAGGCGTGTTTAGTTTTCGGATTGCTTTGCCGCCGCCTCGGCGCGCTCGGCATTCCATGCAACGAGCGCCTCGTGAACCGCTTTGGCGACATCGGCAGGAACGCCTCGAACTTCCGCGATCTCTTGCTCGCTCGCCGCGCGCAAACGCTTCATCGAGCCAAAATGGCGCATAAGGGCACGTTTTCTGGTGGGTCCCACGCCTGGAACGTCATCGAGTACCGATACCGTCATGGCTTTATCGCGCAATTCGCGATGGAACGTGATAGCAAAACGGTGCGATTCATCGCGCACCTGTTTAATTAGATAGAGCGACGCGGACCCGGTCGGCAGCACGACGGGAGTCTCGTCCCAAGGCACGAAAACCTCCTCATCGGCCTTTGCCAAGCCACAAACTGGTATATCGAGCCCAAGAGCCTCAAGTTGCTTGATCGCAGCGGTCAATTGCGGCTTACCGCCATCGACAACGAGCAAATCGGGGCGCGAGCCAAAGCGCTCGTCGGCCATGCGCTCGGGAGCATAGCGTCGTCCCAAAACCTCGGACATCGACACGAAGTCGTTTGCCTCGTCCAATTCGGCCTGGATTTTAAAACGACGATACTGGCTCTTGTCGGCGCGCCCGTTGGTAAACACCACCATCGAGGCGACCGTAAAGGTGCCATGCAGCGTCGAGATATCGAAGCACTCGATACGCAACGGCGGCGATGGCAGCGCCAACGCACTTTCGAGCTCCAGGAGCGCTTGATTGGTGCGGTCGTCAGCGTACCCCGTTCGCATCATGTAGCGCATGAGGGCATGGCGCGCATTTTTGGATGCCATATCGAGCAGACGGTGCTTTTCGCCACGCTGCGGCCTATGGAGATGACAGGAACGCTCACGCTTGCCCGCAAGCCACTCCCCCAGCGCCTCCGCATCCTCAAGCTCGACGGAAAGGTTGACCTCAGCTGGAATATCAGCCGTCTCGTCGTAATAGCGCTTAAGAAAGCCCGACTGGAGCTCTTCCTCGTCAACATCAAGACCCTTGTCGAGAATGAGCTCGCAGGTGCGAACTGTTCGACCCTCGCGAACGACGAAGACGCAAGCGGCGGAGATGGTCTCCTCGCGATAGAAACCGATGACATCGATATCGACACTGGAGGGAAAAACGACTTGCTGACGATCGTCCAGACCCCTGATGACCTCCAAACGACGTTTGACGCGGGCGGCGCGCTCAAAATCGAGCGCCTCGGCGGCCTCCGTCATCTCGGATGTCAGCTCGTCGACGACGTCCTTGCGATGGCCCGACAAAAAACGTTCGACACGCTTGACGTTCTTGGCATAGTCTGCCGGGGAAATCGCGCCGACACACGCACCCGGGCCGCGCCCGACATGATAGTCGAAGCAGGGGCGCCCGTTTTGCGCGCAAATCATATTGACGATGTCTTCCTCGCCCTTGTGGGACTCGACGATACGGCGACAACGACGCCACTCCGCACAGGATGCGGAGCAGATGGGGATAACCTTGCGCAGCGTATCTATCGTCTCACGTGCCGCGCGGCTATCGGTATAAGGTCCAAAATAGCGCGTTCCCGGTTTATGACGCTCACGCGTGTATTTGATAGCGGGATACAGGTCGCCCTTTGTAATGGCGATAAAGGGGTAGCTCTTGTCATCCTTGAGGTCGACGTTAAAGTACGGATGGTACTGACCAATCAAATTGCGCTCGAGCACCAACGCCTCGTGCTCGGTCTCCACCACGATATAGTCGAAGCTCGCCACCAGCTGCATCATCAGTGGGATCTTCTGGCGCTCGTCCTGCAGCGTCACGTACTGACGCATACGGGCGCGCAGGTTTTTCGCCTTGCCCACGTAGATGACATCGCCCTTGGCGTCTTTCCAAAGGTAGCAGCCGGGCTGCGTGGGAACGCGCGAAACCTGCTCGGCAAGCGTTGGAATGTTGTCGTGACCGGCCACGCGCACCTACTTGCGACGAATCAGCGCCGAGACCTCGGGCATCTTAAGGACGACGGCAAGGCCAAAGGTAACAGCAAGCGAGACGACACCCGCAACGCAAACGTAGCCAAGAGTAATCAGAATCGAGCCGCCAAGTGCCCCGACAAAGTGCTCAAGCGCCCGCATGACGCCGGCGCCTGCGGCAGCACCCAGGCCACCGAGCAAAAGGCCAAAGAAACCGCCATGCAGGATAGATTTAACCTGAAGACCACGCAGGCGACGACGCAGCCACCACAGCGAGCAACCGACCAAGATCACGTAGTCGACGACATACGAAAGCGCGATTGCCGGCATACCGAAGCCCAGCACAACGCCAAACAGCAGAACCGAGCCGGCCTGGCCGATGGCGGAATACAGACAATAGCGGCTATAGGGCTTCATGTCGAGCAAGGCAGAGAAGCTCTTCTGCATCAGCACGACCACGCCGTAGAGCGGCAGGGAAAGTGCCAGATAGATAAGGAACTCCGACACCAGCGCCACACCGGACTCATCGAACTTGCCAGCGCAGTAGATCATGTTGAGCGGACGCGCGAAGACAATCAGGTACAGCGCGAATGGAATCAGGAAGAACAGCATCTGGGCGACGCCACGCGAAATGCCCGTGCGGACGCTGTCGTAATCCTTCTCCTGTGCGTCGTGAGAGAGCTCGGTATAGAGCGCCGTCGAAAGCGAGGCGGCAATCAGCGCGTAGGGCAGCGTGTACCACAGGCGCGCATAGGCGATGACGGAAGGACCAGTCTCGGGCTGGACCACCAGCGCAGCAGCGTTGGTGATAGAAGTCGAGACAAACATGCACACCGTGGCGAGCAGCGTCGGGATACCGAGCGCAATCGTCTGGCGCAGTGCGGGGTCCTTAAAGTCGATATGGATATGGGGATGCACGCCGTGCTTGCCAAGCGCGGGGATCTGACATGCCATCTGAACAAAGACACCGAGGGTCGTACCGGCCGCAATCAAGATGATGCCGGCACGTTCGCCAAACTGTGCGGACACGGGCGCAAAGCCCATAAAGCTCGCAATGACGATCACATTGTTGAGGACCGGGGCAAACGTCGACCAGAAGTAGTCGCGGTGTGCATTGAGGACGCCCGAAAACACCGAGCCCAAACCATAAAACAGAATCTGGATGGCAAAGAAACGGAACATGAACGCAGCGGTATCCATGCTGCCGCCGTCACCCGAAAGGAACGATTGCGTCCAGATAAAGCCCGGGGCGAACACGGTCCCCAGCAACGAAATGCCACCCAGCACCAATAGCAGAATACCGAGCAGGTTGCCCACGTACTCGTTAGAGGCCTCGCGACCCTGCTCACGCCTCACGCCCATGTACACGGGCAAAAACGCCGTCACGAGCATGCCGCCCATCACGAGTTCGTAGAGCATATTGGGCAGGTTGTTGGCGACCTGATAGGAAGACGAGAGCAGCGACATGCCGATAGCGGCCGCCATTGCCCACGTGCGGATAAAACCGGTGACGCGAGACACGATGGTCAGGATGGTCATAAGCCCGGCGGAACGACCAACCGTGGAGTAGTCCGACGAGCCCATGTCGTCAGTGTCATCTCGCGACGAAGAAGCTTCGGATGAGGGTGTCTGAGGCGCAGATTCTTCTGCAAAATGAGCTCCGCGCTTCAATTCTTCCTGCGGCATCGCTCAGTCCTCTCTCGTAATCGCGGCAACTGTCGCCCCGCAAAATGCAATTAAATCATCAGGTGCAAGCTCGAGCTGATAACCACGCTTGCCTCCCGAAATAAAAATGGTATCCCAAAGGACACATGTCTCATCAATGAGCGTCCGGTAGCGTTTTTTCATACCGACCGGACTGCAGCCGCCGCGAACGTAGCCAGTCGTCGCGAGCAAGTCCTTCACATGCATCATGGCCAAGGACTTCTCCCCCGCGGCACGCGCGGCGGACTTTAGATCGAGCTCGTCGGCAACAGGGATGCAGCACACGACGTGGTCGTTGGACGGCGTCACGCAGACCAAGGTCTTAAATCCTTGACCGGGCTCCTCGCCAAGCTGCTCCGAAATCGCGACCCCCAGGCCCGCCGACTCATCACCATCGTCTTCGTACGTATGTAGAACATAGGAAATGCCAGCGCTTTCCAGCTCGCGCATCGCATTGGTTTTTGGCGTCTTTACAGCCTTTGCCATGGCATATCCTTTCCCTCGCATTCGGACGCAAGGATTAAGTATATGTCCAATTCGGCTGCATACGTCACTTCGACACAGCAAGCGCCATCGAATCACAAGGAGTCGATGGCGCCCATAAACTGAATCGCCTATTTATTGAGTATCAAGTTGAGCCTGACGCTCCCGGTCACGCCTGAGCAACGGCGCCAAAAACTTGCCCGTATAACTCTGCGGACAGTCCGCAACCTGCTCCGGTGTGCCCGAAACCACGACGGTTCCGCCGCCGTTACCGCCCTCGGGGCCCATATCAATCAGGCGGTCGGCAACCTTGATGACATCAAGGTTGTGTTCAATCACCAGTACCGTGTTGCCCGCATCGACCAAGCGCTGCAGCACATCGAGCAGTTGGCGGACGTCCTCAAAATGAAGGCCGGTCGTCGGCTCGTCCAAAATATAGAACGTCTTGCCCGTCTGGCGTCGATGAAGCTCCTTGGCGAGCTTCACACGCTGCGCCTCGCCGCCCGAGAGCGTCGTGGCGGGCTGGCCCAGGCTCACGTAGCCCAAGCCTACATCGTACAGCGTCTGGAGCTTGCGCTTAATCTGCGGGATATTCCCAAAGAAGGCCAGCGCCTCGGTGACGCTCATGTCGAGCACGTCAGAGATGGTCTTACCACGGTAGGTGACCTCAAGCGTCTCGCGGTTATAGCGTTTGCCGCCGCAGACCTCACAGGGGACATAGATATCGGGAAGGAAGTGCATCTCGATCTTAATTTGTCCGTCGCCCTTGCATGCTTCGCAGCGACCGCCGCTCACGTTAAAGGAGAAACGTCCCGGCGAGTAGCCGCGCGCCTTCGACTCCGGCGTACTCGCAAACAGCGCGCGAAGATCATCCCAAAGGCCAATGTACGTAGCAGGGTTGGAACGCGGCGTGCGGCCAATCGGCGACTGGTCGATATCGATAACCTTATCGATACACTCGATGCCCTCAAGCTTTTTGTACGGGCCCACAGGACGCGTCGAACGGTGAATGGCATTCGTAAGGGCAGGTGCGATGGTGTCGGTAACCAGGGAGCTCTTGCCCGATCCCGACACGCCGGTAACAACCGTAAGCGTACCAAACTCGATCTTGGCAGTAACGTTTTTGAGGTTGTTGGCGCGGGCGCCCGTGATCTTAAGGCAGCCGCGACCGGGCTTGCGGCGTTCATCGGGAACCCGAATCATTCGCTTGCCGGTCAGGTAGGCGCCCGTCATCGAATCAGGGCACGCCATGATATCGGCAGGCGTTCCCGCGGCGACCACGTGTCCGCCGTTCACGCCCGCGCCGGGGCCCATGTCGATCACATAGTCGGCAGCACGAATCGTATCCTCGTCGTGTTCGACGACGATAACGGTATTGCCGATATCGCGTAGGCGCTCAAGCGTCTTGATCAGGCGCTCGTTATCGCGCTGATGGAGGCCGATCGATGGCTCGTCCAAAATGTACAGGACACCCATGAGGCCGGCGCCGATCTGCGTTGCCAGGCGAATGCGCTGGGCCTCGCCTCCGGAAAGCGTTGCCGAGGCACGGTCGAGGGTCAGATAGTCGAGTCCGACATCGACCAGAAAGCGCAGGCGCTCCAGGATTTCCTTGACGATGCGCCCGCCGATAAATTGTTGGCGCTCGGTAAGCTCCAAGCCCTCAAAAAACTCGAGCGACTCGCGGCACGACAGACAACAAACCTCGTAAATGGACTTGCCGCCCACGGTGACGGCGAGCATCTCGGGGCGCAAACGAGCGCCGTGGCAGCTCGAGCACGGCTCCTCGCGGATGTACTTCTCCAAGCGCGCCTTGGTGTTCTCATTCGTCGTCTCGGTATAGCGCTCGTACAGGATATTGCGCACGCCCGAGAACTTGGTGTCCCACTGGCTGCGGCGCCCATCGAGCTTTTGATAGTCGACCGAAATCTTCTGGTCGCCCATGCCGTCTAAAAACGCGCGACGCACCCGCGGAGGCAGATCCTCCCACGGCGTATCGACGCTCACCTTAAAGTGTTTGCAGACCGCAGCGAAAATCTGCGGATAGTAGTTAGAGTTGCCAAACAGGCTGCCAAAGACCCCGTCGGCGATCGACTTCGAAGGGTCTTCGATTAGGGCCTCGGCATCGACCGTCTTCTTAAAGCCCAGGCCATCGCACTCGGGGCACGCGCCATAGGGCGCGTTGAACGAGAAATCACGCGGCTGCAGGTCATCGATGGAGTGTCCATGCTCCGGGCACGCTAACGCCAGCGAATACTCCAGCAGCTCGCCCTCGGTCCCCTCGGGAGCATCACGATCGGGCAGCATGTACACGTTTACATTGCCATGAGCCAGCGCAGTCGCCTGTTCAACGGACTCGGCAATACGGCCCAGCGAGTTCTCGCGAATCACGATGCGGTCGACCACGACCTCGATATCGTGCTTGAATTTCTTATCCAAATCGATAGGGTCATCAAGCGAGCGAACCTCGCCGTCGACACGCACGCGGCTAAAGCCCTCGGCGCGAAGGTCCTCAAACAGTTTGGTGTACTCGCCTTTTCGCCCGCGTACCACCGGTGCCAGCACAAACGCACGACGACCCTCTCCCGCCGCCAGGACCTTATCGGCGACCTGGTCGGTGGTTTGGCGCTCGATAACCCGACCGCACTCGGGGCAGTGCGGCGTACCGACGCGAGCAAACAGCAGTCGCAGGTAGTCATAAATCTCGGTTACGGTGCCCACCGTCGAGCGCGGGTTCTTGGATGTCGTCTTTTGATCAATTGAGACAGCCGGCGAAAGGCCGTCGATTGAATCCAAGTCGGGTTTGTCCATCTGGCCCAAGAACTGGCGCGCATAACTCGAAAGGCTCTCGACGTATCGACGCTGGCCCTCGGCATAGATAGTGTCGAATGCCAGCGAACTCTTGCCCGAGCCAGAAAGACCGGTAATGACCACGAGTTGGTCACGCGGAATGGAAACATCGATATCCCGGAGGTTATGCTCACGAGCGCCGCGAATAACGATAGAAGAATCAGACATGGAAGCTCCTTGCCTCCTATTGCATCGAATCATACTGCCGATGAGTTTAGCGCACTCGACGCGCACAGATGTTCGTAATACAAGATTCGCAGACCTTTAGCTTTGCGTATCGGGCGCTTTGTTTCTCGAAATGCCGTGGAAAGGTTACAGTAATCTAATACTGAACTTAATTTGCTGTACCAGAGGAACGTCCATGACCGAAGATATCCCCCTTGAAATCACTTCGAGCGACATGGCCAATCTGCTCATATTCATCGCCGTCCTTATCGTGGCCGCCGTCGTCGTGCGCGTGTATTTTTCAATCAAACGCAACGAAAAGCCACCCATTGCCCGCGTCTTTTGGTGCGCGACGCTCCTCATCCCACTCGGCGCGGTAGCTGCATGGGTTACGAATCAATTGCTCGTAAATGAGGGCAGCTCCCTATGGGTCCTTTCTTATTCGGCGCTCGGTGCTGCCGCCGTCATGCTTCTTGTCGAGCCCTTGGTTTCGGGGCTTATCGACCAAACCGACCTTGCGACGGGAACGGTTGCCTGTATTTGCCGTGACATCCTTGTCATCGCCGCTGTTTCAGCGCTCTCGTTCATTTCACTCGAAATTGCCTGCAACGAAACGTTCTATCGCATTCCCGCCAACTCATTCGGGTTTTCCGTCGGGTTGCTCGCGACGGTTCTGCTCTCCCTTTATTTGTTGGGACAGCGTCATGGAGGCGTCATGGCCCTCGTGCCCGTCGTCTGTTGCATCCTTGGCATTGCCGAGCACTTCGTCATAACGTTTAAAGGCGAAGCCATCCTGCCAAGCGATATCTTGGCCCTTGGCACCGCAATGGAAGTGAGCGAGGGATACGAGTTTACCTTTACCGCCGGAATCGTAACCTCTCTCGCCCTGTTGGAGATTTCCCTGGGGCTTCTTTCGCTCATCCGACCGCGAAAGCTCCGTGCGCCCACCCATGTCTTCCCCGCTATCGCCGCTAACCTCTGTGCTTTTCTGCTAGTGACCGTTGTGGGGCTCTCAGGCTTCTCCAGCATCGACTTGGAGCAGGCGCTGGATTTTGGATTTGACCGTTGGCAGCCCATCACCACGTATGTGTCTCAGGGTTTTATCACTTCGTTCACCGAAATGGTCAACGAGTTGCCCATTGAGAAGCCTGAAGACTATACGCCCGATGAGGCGCAGAGCATCGAGCAGGAGCTCGCCGCCGTCTACGACAGCACATATGGCTCGAGCGAACAGCGCGCGGCGGCCGTTGCCCAGTTCAATGAAATCAAGCCGACGATTGTTGCCGTCATGAACGAGAGTTTTAGCGACCTTTCGTGCTTTGAGCAGCTCCAGGCGGCCGGGTACACCGGCCCCGCATTCTATAACTCGCTTCCCGACACACTTGTTCGCGGCACCATGCTCGCTTCGGTCGCCGGTGGCGGAACGGCGAACTCCGAATTCGAATTTTTGACCGGAGCGACAACGGCCTTTGTCGGATTAGGCAAAATCCCCTATCAGCTGTATCAGATGAATGGCGTCAACAGCCTGGCAAAGGACCTTAAAGAGCTTGGGTATACCGCTACCGCTATGCACCCGCAAAACCCCGTCAACTACCATCGAGATAAAATCTATCAGCAGCTGGGCTTTGGAGACTTTCTTTCAATCGGCGATTTCGAAGGTGCGCCCTATTACCATGCCGGCGTATGCGACTACGCCACCTACGACAAGATACTCGACCTGCTTAGAACCGACGAAGCCCCGCAGTTCATCTTTGACGTCACGATGCAAAATCACGGCGGCTACGACTATGGCACCGTTCCCGCCGAAGAGCTGACAAACTATTGGGTCGAGGGAGCCAGTGAGGGTGCCAACAGCGCGCTCAACACCTATCTCACCTGCATCAACGCATCCGACCGGGACCTCGAGTACTTTATCAACGAGCTCCGCAATATCGGCAGACCGGTTGTTCTTGTCTTTTTTGGCGACCATCAGCCGAGCGCCGCAACGACTCTCAACGACGAGCTGTACCCTCAGGAAGATACGGCAAGCCACGCTTTCCGTATCTATCAGTCGACATATCTCGTCTGGGCTAACTATGAGATCGCCGGCAATACCGAGCTCAACGTCTACGACACCGTCGGGGCAAACGAGATTGCAGCCATTACCCTTAATAAGATCGGCGCCCCGCTCACCAATTACCAAAAGGCCCTGCTTGCGACAAGGTCAGATGTGCCCACCATCAATGTCGCCGGCTATCTCGGTGCCGACGGGCTGCGCTACGACTTGGAATCGGAGGACAGCCCCTACGCCTCGACGATCGACAAGCTGCAGCGCATGCAATACCTCGAGTTCGCCAGCAAAGTTCAGTAAGCCCGCCCATTCGCTTGGGCTCATCGTATTGCAAGCACGCTCGGCCCAAACGCATCGCAAATGACTCCCGCTCGCAAACGAGGGTACAATGACGCTCGTGTCACATCGCGGGGCCCCGGCCCCAGCATATACAAAGGAGTCATACATGGGTTGCGAACACGCACAGGCCGCCGGCGGACAAACGTCGCCGTCGCAATTTGAGGAGAACACGCTGTCCGAGGTCAAGCGCGTCATCGCCGTGCTTTCCGGCAAGGGCGGTGTCGGCAAGTCATTTGTCACCGGTGCCATCGCCACCGAGCTTGCCCGTCACGGCCACAAGGTCGGCGTCCTCGATGCCGACATCACCGGTCCCTCTATCCCCAAGATGTTCGGTATGAGTGGACGCCACGTCCATGCCCTTGGCAACCTTATGCTGCCCGAAATCTCCGAGCACGGCGTCAAGGTCATGAGCTCCAACCTGCTGCTCCAAAACGAGACCGACCCCGTCCTTTGGCGCGGCCCGGTCATCGCAGGCGCCATTAGGCAGTTCTGGAGCGAGACCTCGTGGGGCCCCATCGACTACCTGCTGGTCGACATGCCTCCGGGAACAGGCGACGTCGCGCTCACCGTCTTCCAGTCGCTGCCGGTCGACGGCATCGTCATCGTCACGAGCCCGCAGGATCTGGTCTCGATGATCGTCGCCAAGGCGGTCAACATGGCCGAGAAGATGAACGTCCCCATTCTGGGCATTGTCGAGAACATGAGCTATATTGAGTGCCCCGACTGCGGCAAGAAGATCGAGGTCTTTGGCAAGAGCAAGCTCCCCGAGGTCGCAGAGCGCTATAACCTCGACATCTTGGGTCAGCTTCCCATTAATCCGGCACTCGCCGAGGCCTGCGATAAGGGCGAGGTCGAGACCGCGCTGCCCGATGGCATGTTGCCCAAGGCAGTCTCTGCCGTCGAGGCTATTACCCCGCACGAGACCGACGAGGCCTAAGTGAACGCGAGCGCCCTCTATGACGTCTTGGTAATCGGCGGCGGGGCTTCAGGCCTCGCCGCCGCCATTACGGCCGCACGCGCTGGCAAAAGCGTCTGCATCGTTGAGCGCGATGTCGCCTGCGGCCTCAAGCTCCTTGCGACCGGTAACGGCCGCTGCAACCTCTCCAACGAATCGATTGATCCTCAGCGGTATAACCACTCCGTATTCGTTGAATCCGTCATGGGCCCCCAGCCCGAACAAGAGCTTATGGGGTTCTTCTCCTCGCTGGGCATCATGACAACCTCCGAGGAAGGCCGGCTGTACCCGCGCTCCCTTCGCGCCGAATCGGTGCGCGACGCGCTTCTCAACGTTTGCGACCGCCTAGGTATCACCTTAATCTGCGGAGCCAACGTTGCCTCGGCGCACAAAGCTTCCGAAGGCTGGGCACTCCAAATAGACCGTCCAGCGCGGGCGCTCAAGGCAAAAAAGCACGATGACCGAAAATCGGAGCTCCGCTCGCTTCGGAAAGCGCTCGCCGATGTCTCTCGCAAGAACGAGGCCCTGCAGGCACATGCCGTAATTATCGCTACGGGCGGCAACCCCACCGGTATCGCCGATACGTTTCGCCTCCCCCTCACTTCGCTGCGCCCCATCCTCTGCCCCGTATCGGCAACGGTCGTTGGCGATCGGGCGGCACTCAAGACGTTGGATGGCCTGCGCGTCCGTGCCCGCTTGACGCTCGCCCGCAATCATAATGAGCTCTGGCACGAAGACGGTGAAGTGCTGTTTCGAACCTTCGGTATCTCGGGTGTCGCTGTCTTCAACCTCTCTCGTCGTATCCAGCACGGCGATACGATCCTGCTCGACGTTTTCCCCGACCTCTCCAAAGACGAGTTGCTCGATATGCTCAACCGGCGCGTTGAGCTGTTCGGTGACTTTTCACCCCGCGATCCCCGTTGGCTCGACGGCATGCTCGCCCCGCAACTCTCCCGCGTCGCCTGCACAGCGTTCGAGCAGTGCCATCCAGGCTCCAACGATGTCATCCACCTGGTCTCGATCCTCAAGCACTTTAAGTTGCTCGTCAAGGGAACAGCCGAGGAGCGCTCAGCACAGGTCACGCGTGGTGGTGTATCTGTCGAGAGTATCTCAACACCCAGCCTACGCGCGCGCAGCGTTGTCGACGCCCCGCTTTACGTTTGCGGTGAAGCGCTCGACATCGACGCCGATTGCGGAGGCTTTAACCTTGCGTGGGCCTGGATCTCGGGCATTCGCGCTGCAAGCAGCCTGTAGCCGCGCAGTCTATAATCAAAAACGCATTCGGGCCGTCTGGAATACCGGACGGCCTCTTTCTTGCCTCTAAGGAGACCTCGATGATCGAAATCACCCAAGTCAACGCGTCGCTCGATGAAGCCGGCGATGAAAATGTCTGTCTCATTGTTGGCAAGCGAGTCGCCAAGCGCGTCCTACGTTGCAAGGACTCCGAAATCAAGTCCATCGAGCTCCACCGCAAGTCAATCGACGCTCGCAAAAAACGAGACGTCCATTTTATCCTGAGCTTTCGTGTTGAGCTGACTAGTCCCCACCTCGAGCGAGAAGCGGTCGACAGCGTTGCCGAGCGTGACCGCTCGCGCGTACGCGCGATAGAAGACGATGAGCCTTCATTCCCCTCCCCCGCCTCCGACGCACCTCAAGAACGCCCTGCCGTTGTCGGCGCCGGATGCGCCGGCCTTTTCGCTGCGCTTACGCTCGCCGAAGCAGGTCTTAAGCCCTTGCTCATCGAGCGCGGCGACCCGGCATTTCGCCGCTCGCAGGCGATCGACCTCTTTCTAAAGGAGCGCATCCTCGACCCCGAGAGCAATATCCAGTTTGGCCTGGGCGGCGCGGGAACCTTCTCGGACGGCAAACTCAATACGGGAACCAAAAATCCCGCCCATCGCCTTATCCTCGAAACCTTCGTCGAGGCGGGCGCGCCCCGCGATATTCTGTGGGATGCCAAGCCGCACATTGGCTCCGACATCCTTCCCACGGTTGTCACCGCTATATCCCAGCGCATCGAGCAGCTCGGAGGTGTCGTCCGTTATCGAACGAAGCTCGTCGACATTCGCATCGACGTGTCTGGCGCCATCACCGGTATTGATGTCCAGTCGTCCCAAGACGCCGCTTGCGAGCCAATCGAGACAAAGCACCTCATCCTCGCCTGCGGGCATTCTGCTCGCGATATTTTTGAGCTCCTTAAGGGCCACAACGTGGCCCTCGCACAAAAGACCTTTGCCATGGGCGTTCGCATCGAGCATCCGCAGCGCGACATCGACCGAGTCCAATACGGAGCCTCGGCGGGACATCCTGCCCTCGGAGCAGCCCCTTACAAGCTCGTCGCCCATCTTCCCAACGGCCGCAGCGTGTTCTCGTTTTGCATGTGCCCCGGCGGGCAGGTTGTCGCCGCCTCTTCCGAGCAGGGCCACCTGTGCGTCAACGGCGCCAGTCTCAATGCCCGCGACGGACGCAACGCAAATGCCGCCTTGCTCGTTAACGTCACACCCGAGGACCTTCCCAACGATGACCCGCTCGCCGGCATCGAGCTCCAGCGTGCCTGCGAGGCGGCCGCCTATCGCCTGGGCGGTTCCAACTGGAACGCACCGGCACAGCTCGTCGGAGATTTCCTCGCAGGACGTGCCAGCAAGGCGCCCGGAAAGGTAAAGCCCACCTATCCGCTCGGTGTGACCTGGACGGCAATTGACGAAGCCCTGCCGCAGCATATCGTCGAGTCGCTCCGCCTGGGACTTCCCCTACTCGGAAAAAAGCTACGCGGCTACGACCGCCTCGACGCCGTTCTTACCGGCGTGGAGACCCGCTCGAGCTCACCGGTCACCGTCGCCCGAGACCGAACATGCCATGCCGTGTCGACCCCGGGCCTCTACCCTTGTGGTGAGGGAGCTGGATATGCCGGCGGCATCATGAGCGCGGCCACCGACGGCATCCGTTGTGCCGAAGCCCTGATCGCAGACCTCTAACGCACGAATTCCAGCGCGCAAAAGACATAGGCCCCGAGCTCCACAGGGAACTCGGGGCCTGTTCGCTATTTCTTAAACCGTGCACCCTTGCGCTTTCTGCCCGATGCGAACGTGGAACCCTTGCGGGCCTGCGAACGTAAGCGCTCAATCGTCTCGTCCTCAGACGCACCCTCGAGCATCGCCCGAATCTGAACGACAGCATCGCGCAGGCGCGCCGCCTCCTCAAAGTCCATGGTGGCAGAAGCGTTACGCATATCCTCTTCCATGGTTTCGACGATCCGCACAAGCTCGTCATGCGGCAGTTCTTCCAACTGCTCCGCAAGTGTCTGCTCGGGCGCCACCGTTTCCGGCACACCGCCCTCGCCCGACTCATCGGGCGTATAGAATGCGCCATGGCCAAGAGAGTCGCCCTTCGAGCGCCCCTTGGAACCCACGGTTTTTTCGGCCTCGGCAATAAAACTTGAGATGTCGTTGATGGCCTTGCGCACCGTCTTGGGCACAATGCCGTGCTCTTCGTTATATGCCATCTGAATCTCGCGACGGCGCTGCGTCTCCTCGATGGCCTCTTTCATCGAATCGGTCACAACGTCCGCATACATGATGACTTCACCATCGGCGTTACGGGCCGCGCGGCCAATCGTCTGGATCAGCGAACGGCGGTTGCGCAAGAAGCCTTCCTTATCGGCATCGAGAATTGCCACCAGTGAGACTTCGGGAAGGTCTAGGCCCTCGCGAAGCAGGTTGATGCCAACGAGAACATCAATCTTTCCCTCGCGCAGCGTTCGCAGGATCTCGACACGGTCCATCGTCGCTGTATCGGAATGCATGTAATTGACCTTAATGCCGGCATCAAGCAGATGGTCGGTCAGGTCCTCGGCCATGCGCTTGGTGAGCGTGGTCACCAGCACGCGCTCCTTGCGGGCAACGCGCTCGCGAATCTCGTCCTCAAGATCATCAATCTGCCCACGAACCGGACGAACATCGATCTTGGGGTCGAGCAGACCGGTCGGACGAATAATCTGCTCCACGTCGTTTTGGCTCACCCGCAGCTCGTAGTCGCCCGGCGTGGCCGAAACATAGATAAACTGGGGTATCCTTGCCTCAAACTCATCGAAACGAAGCGGGCGATTATCGAGTGCCGAGGGCAGGCGAAAACCGTGTTCCACCAGCGTTATCTTACGCGAGCGGTCGCCTTCATGCATGCCGCGGATCTGCGGCACCGTCACATGGCTCTCGTCGATGATACAGAGCATGTCCTTGGGAAAGTAATCGATCAGGGTAAACGGCGGCTCACCCGGCTTGCGACCGTCCAGATGACGCGAGTAGTTCTCGATGCCGTTGCAAAAGCCCATCGTCTCGAGCATCTCAAGATCATAATCGGTGCGCTGCTGCAGACGCTGCGCCTCGAGCAACTTGTCGGTCGCCTTGAGCTCGGCCACACGCTTCTCGCACTCTTCACTGATTGATTTCAGAGCGGCCTTGACCTTTGGCTTCTCGGTCACGTAATGCGAGGCCGGCCAGACGGGAATGGCCTCGTACTCACGAATCATCTCGCCGGTGACCTCATCGATCTCGGCAATCAGCTCGACCTCGTCGCCAAAGAACTCAAACCGCAACGGATGCTCGGCATAAGGCGGATACACGTCGACAATATCGCCGCGCACGCGGAACGTGCCGCGCGCTAGGTCATAGTCATTGCGATCATATTGAATGTCGATAAGCGCATGGATAAAGTCATCGCGCTCGAGCGGCACCTTCTTGTCGACGTTTGGAGCAAGACCCGCATAGTCCTCAGGAGAGCCAATGCCATAGATACACGAGACCGATGCGACAACGATCACATCGCGTCGAGAGAGCAGTGACGCGGTCGCCTGATGGCGCAGCATCTCGACCTCTTCGTTAATCGAGGAGTCTTTCTCGATATATGTATCGCTTTGCGGCACATACGCCTCGGGCTGATAGTAGTCGTAGTACGAGACAAAGTAGACCACAGCGTTGTTGGGAAAGAACTCTTTGAGCTCGCTCGCAAGCTGAGCGGCGAGCGTTTTATTGGGAGCCATGACCAGCGTCGGCTTCCCCAGGGCCTCAATAGTCTTAGCCATAGTGAAGGTCTTGCCCGAACCAGTCACGCCCAGCAAAACCTGATAGCGATCTCCGTCCCTCACACCCTGCACAAGCGACTCAATGGCCTTAGGCTGAGAACCTGCAGGCTCATAAGGAGATACAACCTTAAATGGCACCTCAGAGCCCTCAACGCCAAAACGTTTGAGCTCTCCTCCAACACGCTCAACTTCAAATTCCGCCATGGATACTCCTAACTCATATATCTGCAGTATACGCAGGCGGCAGGCATAGTCCTATACGAACCGATCGGGATAGAGGGTCTTATAGCGAACCCAGGCATTATTGACACGAATCAGATAAGCCTGAGTTTCAGGGAAGGTAATCGCATTATGGAGTGACGTGTTCTGCTGCGCCCATCCGTCGACATTGCCCATACCGGCGTTATAGGCGGCAATGGCACTGTCAGTCGACCCGTTAAAATACGCTAGAAGATACGAAAGATACGCACAGCCAAACTCGATATTCGTAGCCGGATCGTTAAGGTTGTCGGCCGAATACTCGTCACCGTCGACAAGGCCCTTGGCGATCATATCCTGAGCAGTCACGGGCATCAGCTGCATCAATCCCTGAGCACCCTGATTCGATTCGGCCTTGGGATCCCAATTCGATTCAGACTTAATGACAGCGCACACCAGATACGGATCCAGATTATGCGAAATACTAGATTGCTTTACATACGCCTCGTAGTCAATGGGATACAGCGGCTTAAAGAAAGCCGCAGGAGCACACGAGTAAACGAATGAGATAAGGCCGAAGGCAAAAACGGCAGCCAGCGGTATAAGGCGATACCACGCAAAGAAACGTGTCTTAGGCATCGGCATCCTCCTTATTCGCAGTGTCTATAAACCCATGGCATGCAAGCCATGAGTCAAGCTGCTCAAAGAGCGAATTATCGCCTGCGGCATTATCAATCACCGTTGTAGCGAGATTGCACAGCGCAGATTCATCAGGCTGGCAAGCAGAACGGGCATCGAAATCAGATGGCTCCATACCACGATGAATAGCACGCCCGCGACGAACTGCTAAAGGAGCGCTGATAACCAGAATTTCATCAGCCAGGCCAAAAGCATCCTCAAAACCAGTCGGGGCAGAAACCTCGACCACCGCAAAGGGATAACGGGGGGACGAAACCGTGCAGCAAACCGGATCAAGAATCCTCAGTGACAGCTGCTCAATGAGAACGGGGTGCACAATGCTATTGAGCCTCGCGACCGCATCAGGAGAAACAAAAGCTCGAGAAGCGAGGATGTTACGGCGAACGCCGCCCTCCTCGTCCAAAATATCCCAGCCAAATTCTTCCGCGAGGGCATTGACGATATCGGAGCCTGGCACATACAGCGATTTGGCAAGCTCGTCCAGATCGATAAGCATGGCGCCATGAGATTCGAAATAGCGGCAGGCAGTCGACTTACCCGAAGCAATATTGCCCAAGACAAAAACGGTAAACATCAAGTCCTCCCTAACGC
Organism: Collinsella aerofaciens; assembly: GCF_015561195.1. Lineage (GTDB taxonomy): Bacteria > Actinomycetota > Coriobacteriia > Coriobacteriales > Coriobacteriaceae > Collinsella > Collinsella aerofaciens_AC. The sequence goes on from NZ_JADMSU010000011.1 coordinate 41,388, forward strand.
CAATGGGAGTTATTATCGCGCAAATACAAAAGAAGGACTCAAAATACAGCCAAACAGTAAGACAAGCTAAAAGAAGGCGAGTTCTTGTATTACAGCTCTCTATAAAACGCAAAAAAGGGGGGAGGCCGCGAGGCCTCCCCCTTCTACAGTTTCGATGACGGCTCGGTGCCGTCCACCGGTCAGCGGCGCCCTGGCCTCCCACGGGCTGACCCCGCAGTACTCTCGGCGCGATGGGACTTAGCTTCCGGGTTCGGAACGGGACCGGGCGCGCCCCCTTGCTCTGGCCGTTATCATCTGATCGAGGACGAGGATGTAACCCGCGCCCGCGTGCGCGAGCTTGCCATCAAGTACTATCCCACGGTCGAGGAGTCGACGAGGAGATTGCCCAGGGATTTGCCGGCGTCCAGCTCTTCTAGATTCAGATCGAGCATCTCACCGGCAAGCAGATCCAGGAGAAATAGAGCCACCAAACCGCAAACAATCACAGGCACGCAAGCGCGAGCGCTTCTACCAGCAAAAACTCGAGAAAGCCAACCGCAAGCTGGAGTAGCAGCTCGATCTGATTGCCGAGGCACTGCCCGGCTGCGTGAAAATCAGCAACGACGATGCAACCTATTCGTTCAAATATGTCTCCGAGCAGTTTGTCGAGGAGGACGCTCTGCAGCAAATCCGTGAAGCCGGACTCTACGCCCCCAGTGCCGGCGGGCGCCAGGGCCCAGTATTCGTTGTTTGCCAAGACCGTTCGGTCAATGAGCGCCTGGGCAAAATCAAGCGCGCCAACTCCCGACCGCACATGGCAACTGCCACAAACTATGTGTCGCGTGAACAGTCAGGCATCGTAGATGACCCCAACATCAAGAACGCCTTCTACGACGCACCCACCGTCATCACCCTCTTTGGACCCAAGAACTTCCTATTTGCCGTCGAAGACTGCATGGCAGCCGCCGAGAACATGATACTCGCGGCCGATGCGCTTGGAATCGCTTCCTGCTACATCGGCCAGGGCTGGCCCGCATTCAACGATCCCCACGGCCAGGAAATCCTGCGCCAGTGGAAGATGCCGACCACCCATTACGCCATAGCCCAACTCCTCTTGAGTTACCCGCGCCTAGGTGACAAACACCCCGCGCCCAAGCCGCGCGAAGACGGACGCATCATCCGTATTGAAAGGGCAAAAGCATAAAAACCGCTATTCGGAAACCCGGCTATCGCACGCGCGGCGTGCGCTTGCGATAGAGGCCATGCCGATTACAGTAGACATAGATCCAGCCGGAGCCGGTCATGTGGAACCGTGGCCAATCAAGCTGCTCGGGATAGAGCTTCTTGAGATTCACGCCGTCGCTCGTCACATAGGCGATAAAGCTCACGAAATGCTGTTTAGTCATGGGATGGTTGCCAGCCGTCACGTACCATTCGTGTTCCACGCGCTCGATTGAGAAATCGTGTGCCGAGCCCGGCTCGGGCGTCTCGGCCTCCTGCGGCAACATCGTGGACCCGCAGCAGCTAAACGAGCCCTCACCCGTCGCCACCACCACGTTTCCGCAGATAGGGCACACATAGAATATGCAGCGGCTCATGTTGGCTGCACGGTTGGCGTTGCGACGGACCTCGCCGCACAGGAGCTCGGCGACCGAGCAACCCAACGCCGAAGCCAGGTCGTCAATCAACGTGATATCAGGAAGGCCGCGGCCGGTCTCCCACTTGCTCACGGCTTTATCGGTCACGCCGATCTTCTCCGCAAGCGCCGCCTGGGTAAGCCCCCGTTCAGCCCGCAGCTCGCGCAGCGTCTCGGGCGATAGGTAAGTAGACATGTGCGTCTCCTCTGAGTTATCAAAGCAATAAAACCGGGCGGCGCCTGCCCGTGAAACTCATTATGAGATGTCTCGTCGCCGATTCCTACCTACGCTCGGTAGAGTCAGCCGCTGGGTATGAACTGCGGACGGCAAGATAGCATTCACCGATAAACGATGCGGCACCCCGCCGCTTGCGGCATTCTCGGACAGAATTCCCAGCAACCGTCCCAGAAATGGCAAAAAAGCGCCGCCCGGCTCATGGTCTGGCGGCACCTCATATCAAGCTGCGAATCAACTGTGTCTGCTAGTACAACGTAGCGCCGTTAAGCTGGTTTTTCTTGACAAACTCACCTAGCAGGTACTTGACCGTGGCGGGATCGTAATGATCAAAGATGCGCGGAACCGATGGGTCTTCGAGCGTGGCAAACTCCGCCATATCCTCAACCGTGAGCTCAAAGTCGAAGACGTCAAAGTTCTGCTCCATGCGGTCACGATGAACCGTCTTGGGAATCACGATTACGTCCTGCTGCATGAGCGCACGCAGCACCACCTGGCCAGCGGTCTTGCCGTAGTTGGCGCCGATGCACGCAAGCAGCGGGTTGCAAAAGATGTCGTTCTGACCCTCGGCAAACGGCGCCCAGGCCTCGTGCGCCACGCCCAGGTCGACCATGTTGGCATGGGCCTCCGCCTGCTGACGGAACGGATGCGTCTCGATCTGGTTGACGGCAGGCACCACCTCGGCGAGCAGCGCCACGTCCACAAGGCGCTCGGGATAGAAGTTGGAGACGCCGATAGCGCGCAGCTTACCGGCCTTGCAGGCATCCTCCATGGCACGGTAGGCGCCCGTGTAGTCGCCCATGGCCTGATGCAGCAACATGAGGTCGATGTAGTCGGTACCGAGCTTCTTGAGGCTTTCGTCGATCGATGCAGCCGCGCGCTCGTAGGTCATGTTGGAGACCCACACCTTGCTGGTGATAAACACCTCGTCGCGCGCCACGCCGGACGCGGCCACGCCTGCGCCCACGCCTTCCTCGTTGCCGTAGGCCTGCGCGGTATCGATGAGACGATAGCCGACCTCGAGTGCCTGACGCACGCACTCGGCCGTCTCGGCGGGCGGGGTCTGGAACACGCCATAGCCGAGCATGGGTATCTTCACGCCGTTGTTGAGGGTCTTATAAAACATATCTGTCCCTTCATGTTTGGCCGCGCTTGGAGCAGCCCGTTCATATCACGTCTTTAAGCGCCTACTGCTGCGCCGCGTCCACGTCGACCTCGGCCATGGCCCACTCGGGGGCCTCGTCGGCCACATGGTAGTAGGCCTTCTGCGGCAAGGCGTTGATACGCGCCATCTCGTCCTCAGTCAACTCAAAGTCAAAGATATCGAGGTTGTCGTCCATATGCGCAGGGCTGAGCGTCTTGGGGAAGACCACGTTGCCTTCCTGGATGTGCCAGCGCATAATCACCTGGGCCGGGGTCTTGCCGTACCTGGCAGCAAGCTCGGTAAAGACGGGAGCGTTGAGCAGTCCAGCGTCACCGTGGCCGAGCGGATACCAGCCCTCAAAGGTAATGCCGTGCTCGGCAAGCTCCGCCTTGAGCTCATGCTGATTCCAGTAGGGGTTGATCTCTACCTGCAGCACCGCCGGCTTGATGGTGGCCACGTCGAGCACCTCCTGAACCTTCTCGGCACTGAAATTCGACAGGCCGATGCTGTGCACCTTGCCCGCGCGCACGGCCTCTTCCATCGCGCGCCAACCGTCCACGTACTCACCGTAAGGCTGATGGAAAAGCAGCAGGTCGATATAGTCGAGCCCCAGGCGCGCGAGCGTCTTGTCGATTGCCTCAGCGCACTTCTCGTACGGATAGCTCTGCGGGAAGAATTTAGTGGTTACAAAGAGCTCCTCACGCGGAACGCCGCACGCGGCGATCACCTCACCCACGGCACGCTCGTTGAGATACATGTTGGCGGTATCGATATGGCGGTACCCGGCCTCGATGGCGCGCGGCAAACACGCGCGCACCTCATCGGAGGTCATCTGAAACACACCATAGCCGAGCTGCGGAATCTTATTGCCATCGTTCATCGTGACGCTGTGCATAGAACGCCCTTTCATCTTGTGCGACAAAACTGCCACAAAGGGACAACCCCGTTATGGCGGCAATGCCGGCGCGTGTTTTACAGCTTTAAGTTTGCGTGCCGGCACATCGAAAGTACAATGCCGATTGCGCGATATCATATGCACGAGACGCATGAATGAGAGGAGCTTCTCACGGATATCGAACAGCTCAGGCAGCTCGACGCCATCGACCGCACAGGTACCATCAGCGCCGCAGCCACGGAACTCCGTGTCTCGCAGCCCGCACTCAGCCGCTCCGTGCAGCGCCTCGAGGCCGAGCTCGGTCAGTCGCTCATCGACCGCAGCGGACGCCACAGCCAGCTCAACGAGGCCGGCAAGATTGCCCTCGACTACGCGCGCCAGATCCTACGTGAGGAGCGTCTCATGCGCGAGGCCCTCAACGTCTACGCCCGCCGCCAAAACGTGCTCTCGGTGGCAACGGTGGCGCCCGCACCGCTCTGGCGCCTCACCGCGCAGCTGGTAGACCACTTTCCGCAAACGATACTCACCTCGCAGACGCTCACGCAAGAGGACGTTGAGCGTTCCATCATCAACGGGCAAATCGACCTTGGCATCTCGACCAGGCCCGTAATGCTCCCTACCGTCCGCTACACACAGCTCATGACCGAGAGCCTTTCGGTCGTGCTCCCCGCGACACACCCGCTGGCCGGTCGCTCCACGCTCTCCGCAGCCGAGTTAGACGGAGAGACGTTTCTGCTCTACAGCCAGATCGGCTTTTGGAAGAGCTACTGCGACACGCTGTTCACCCACTCGCGTTTTGTGACGCAAGAAGACCGCACCGTCTTTTTGCAGCTCGCCCAAACCACCAATCTGCTGTTCTTCGTGAGCGATGCGCCACAAAACGATATCGATACCCCCGCGGACAAGGTTATCGCGCCCCTGCGCGATACCGCGGCGCACGCCACGTTCTATCTGCTTGTCAACAACGATGCCCGCCCCGATGCGCAGGCTGCTTTTGATTGGGTGGCAGCGCAGTAATATCTTAACCAGGCGACTAAGCATTCATGCAGCTTGTGCTAGCTGACAACATTCTTGCCCGCCGCGGCTTTACCGTGGCGCCCGCCGACGCAAACAATCTGGTGGCCGCGACTACATAGGCATCGAAAGCGCCCGCAAGATTGCCGACAAGACCACCGAGAAGCCAAGGTCCCTGCCGCCCGCTCTGAGCTCATCTACGATTCCACCATGGGCGAGAACGGTGTGCTCAACATCGGCAAAGTCGGTGACTTCCAGTGCGAACTCGTTCTTGTTAATACGTTCCAGGTCCCAGCGACCGCTCGCCATGACCGTTTACACGTCGCGCACATCCTCGGGCGCATAGCCACTCGACCCGATGATGGACTTTTGCGCATAGGTCAGATGCAGCAGGTCGAGCGCATGCGGTTTGTTGTTGACCGCAACGGAGACAAAACGGCTCCCGATCTATCCCAGCCGCATAAAGTCATCGACCTTCGCCTGCGAGCACCATGCCGCAACGCGCCCACGGCATCCCACCGTAAACGGCTCGATTAGACTCCCCAGGCGATCGGAAATGCACTCATCCACGCCATAGAGCGACCGGTCACGCTTGTCATCGGCCGGACAAGCGCGCAGTTTTTGCGTAAACGCCGCTGTATCCCGCCACATGTAATCAATAAAATAGTAAGGGCCGACCGCAAACCTCGCGGTCGGCCCTATGTTATATCTCTTGATCAGCGTCCCCCGGCCATTAATTGAGCACACGCTAGATCTTAGCCTTCTTACACGTAGAGCACTTGGGATACTCGAGAAATCGCACGCGCATACCGTAGCCCCTTTCTTGCAGCACATCTGCCTTTATCCCCATAGAAGCAAAGTCCATGGGAGCCATGCTCGTCCAGCAATAGAATATCGTCTCCGCGTCCATTTTTCTTGCTTTGTCTACGCCTGCAGAACGTTCTCAGCCGATACAAGGGCAACATCCGTCCCCGCAACATCCTCAAGTTGACGCAAAAAAGGGGGAGGCCGCTAGGCCTCCCCCTTCTTCAAGTCAAGCGTACGGCTCGGTGCCGTCCACCGGTCAGCGGCGCCCTGGCCTCCCACGGGCTGA
>NZ_JADMSU010000012.1 GCF_015561195.1 Collinsella aerofaciens
TCAGCCCGTGGGAGGCCAGGGCGCCGCTGACCGGTGGACGGCACCGAGCCGTACGCTTGACTTGAAGAAGGGGGAGGCCTAGCGGCCTCCCCCTTTTTGCGTTTACGGGGCGTAAATGACTCAATTACACCAGACGATCTTCTTGTTCTTGGTATTGAGCCTTTATTTAAAGAAAATAAATCGTATAACAAGGGCAACTGCTATGGCCGCAATGATCAAAAGCAGGATTGTCAGTTGATGCTGCTTGCGTCGTTTACTTGACGAAACGAAGATTGATTTCCCCTGTTTTGGCGTTTCGAGATAGCGAGCCGAATGCGTCAAGGTTTGCTTGGGTCGAGGCCCTCTTTGTCGATGAGCGGCGGATGCTTTCATCGGCTCATCACTAGCTACGCTGTTTTTAGATAATGGTGCGTCTTTCAGATATACAGGGTCTCCCGAGGCGACGCCCATATGTTTGCGCCCCGTTTGTGCTTCTTCGAGTGTTTGATATCGGTTTCTTGTCACATATTTGGGCTCTGGTTCATTGATGGGCTCTTGCGAGATGTGGGGGCGATGGAATCGAATCGGTTGCAGGCTGGATGCTTCGTCCTGCTCCGGCATAAACGTGTTGTCCTGTTTTTGATCGTCCATGATGCCCTTAGTTCGTCATCAATATCGTGTATGCGCCCATTGTAAGCCAGCCGTCTAGTTTTGATGGGATTGCATACATTATTTAAGCCTTCGTCAAAATTTCGTTTATTAGACAAAACCTCAGTCAACCAGACTTAGATATGCTTATATCAATAGACTCAAAAAACTTTATAGTCGATGTATATATAAGAAGCGGCTGGGCATATATATGAGCGTCAAAAGAAGTCCCAGTCACCTAGAAGATGACTCGGCAGTCCTTACAAGGAGTGGTAAACATGGCAAGCATGGTTCCTTATCGTTCGGTTTTTGGCGTCCGTCCTTCTGCAAGTTCGCTGTTCGATTTGTTTGATGACATGACCGACCTGGCGAATAGCTCGATTGCCTCCAAGGCGTTCCCCGTTGACGTTGAGGACAAGGGCGATGGCTACGAGGTCAAGGCGTATCTTACCGGTGTCGCCAAGGATGACATCGACGTCGAGCTCAATGAGGGTCGCCTGTCGATCAGTGTGAACGTCGAGGAGAGCGCCGAAAACGAGGGCAAGAACTTCCTCCAGAAGGAGTTCGGCTCGTACAGCGCGACGCGCGGCGTGTATCTGAAGGACGCTTCGAGCGAGGGCCTTTCGGCTAAGTACGCTGACGGCATCCTGACCGTTACGGTTCCCAAGATTGTCGAGAAGAAGAACGTCACGAAGATTTCTATCGACTAACGATGGCTCTGCTTCAATCGAGAGTATGAATTAAGGGGGCTGGGAAGTGATTCCCAGCCCCCTTTTGTTGTCTTGAGGGGCTATTGAATAGTTGTCGGTTGATACTGACTTGCAGGGCGTATCGAGAGCTTCCGTGGCCCTTGAAGACAGGTGGCTGAGCTGCCGAGTTCATCATCGAGACTTGCATCAAGCGCGTTGGCATAGCTTTTGACGGTAAGGCTTGGACGATTATTGTCCTGGCTGATGTGCATGGCGATGAGCTGTTCTGTGCGATCGGTAACAAGCTCTCGCGCGGCTTCGGCGGCTTGGTTGTTGGAGAGATGCCCCTTTGTGGACAGGATGCGCTCCTGAAGAAAGCGTGGGTACGGTCCTTCGCGCAACATAGTTACATCGTGGTTGCTTTCGAGCGCGAGAACTCGACAGTCTTTGAGGATGCCTATGGCCTTGCTCGACAACTCTCCGGTGTCGGTGGCAAACCCAATGGAATCATCGAGAGCATTGAATCGATAGCCGACAGGATTGATGACATCGTGCGATGTTGAGTAGGTTTGTACCTGGATGCCGACAATGGGGAGCGTGTCGCCGGGGTCAAATTCCTCCACGGGCAGGTGAGCGAGGTTTTCTTTGCATGAAAGGGTGTCCCTACTGGCAAAGAGGGGGCCATGCCAGTGCTTGCACCATACATCGAGCCCCTTGATATGGTCTCCATGCTCATGAGTGATTACAAGAGCGGCGACGTCGTCTGCCGAGAGGCCAAGTTCCGCCATGCGTTTAAGTGTCTCGCGGCGGGACAGGCCGTTATCGATCATGATGAGCCCCTGAGGCCCCTCGACGAGTGCGCAGTTGCCTTTTGAGCCGCTGCCGAGGATATGAAGGTGCAGGCGAGACATAAGATTCCAAAGGATACAATGGGTGCGGACGAATAGAGGAGGAAGCGAATGCCAACGGTATCTCAGCACTATGGACATCATGCCGCGCCGAGGACGGATAAGAACGTTCTGGCAACGCGGCAGACCGCTGCCCCCGTAGTGCTCATGGTATCAGGCGGTGCGGACTCGACGGCGCTGCTCCTTATGGCTTGCACATCAAAGCTGGATATTCTGGATGGGCGTGGTGTGGCCCCCATCGCGCGCGAGCGACTGCACGTACTGCATGTAAATCATCATCTGCGTGGTGAGGCGTCCGATGGCGATGAGGCCTTTGTGCGCGAGCTCTGCGCGCAATATGGTCTACCGTTGTGTGTCGAACATGCTTATTTTGATGAGGAGTCGGGAAATATCGAGGCGGCGGCGCGCGAGGTGCGTTATGCCGCGGCGCGAAGATATGTTCGCGAACTATGTGCCAAGACGGGGGCGCCGAGAACGGCGGCGCGCATCTGTACTGCCCATACCTCTTCGGACCGCGCGGAAACATTTTTGATGAATGCCATTAAAGGGTCGGGTCCCGCGGGTCTATCAAGCATTCCACGCCGTCGGAACATTGTGGTGCGCCCCTTGCTCGACCTCACGCATGATGAGCTCGTGAGCTATCTGCAGGTGCACGGTCAGCCATGGCGGGAAGATGAAAGCAACGAGGACGTTTCGTACCTGCGTAACTATGTGCGCCATCGGGTGATGCCGGTGGTGGCGCAGCGCAACGCGAACGTCTGTAAGACGATTGGCGCCGCTTGCGAAATTCTGGGCGACGAAGACGCCTTTCTTTCCCAGCTTTCGGCACAGTCGTTTCGAAGCTGCCTGCGCAAGGAAGCGGCGGGCGCACTGGTGCTCGATGCGCGCCGTCTTGCCGCCGCTGAGGTTGTGATTGCACGGCGTATCGTGCGGTTGGCGATTAAGCGCATCGATCCCGACGCGCGACCGGAGATGCGGCACGTGGAGCGCGTGCTCTCCTGTGTCGCTGCAGGCTCGGGCTCGGTAACGCTTCCTGCGGGAATTGATGCCCGTGTGGAGTTTGGCATGCTGGCGCTCAAGGCCCCGGCGGCGCGCGAGGGCTTAGTGGCCGACTGGATCTCCGTTCCCGGTCGTCTGCCGCTGGGGGCGGGGCGTATGCTGACAGCAGAGCCGATGGCTGTGGAGCCGGGGCGCGATATCGTGCACCGTGCCCGCGAGCTTGCTGCTGCCGGAGAGGTTGCGGCCTTGGTGGATGCGGCGGCCCTGGGGTTCGCCGACCGCGATAGCGAGCGGATGCTAGCCGGCTCGCGCGGGGAGATTCCCACCGAGGCGCGATTGGCGCGCCTGTGGGTGGATAGCCCTGTGCCGGGAGACGTGATGTGCCCGTTGGGGATGAACGGTCGAAGCAAGAAAGTGTCAGACCTGTTGAACGAGGCGCGCATTCCTGTTTCAGACCGCTCTGGCGTGCCCGTGGTGAGGACGGCGCCGGGAGGTGCCGTGGTGTGGGTCGCCGGAGTTCGCGCGGACGAACGTTTTAAGTGCACGGCGGCGACGCGCGTGGCCTATCTGCTTCGCGTGGTTGACGCGGATTAGCTCCTCGCACCAGCTTTTCTGTGCGGCGTTGACGGTATTCCCGCGCTGATGGTGCGCGGGCTGGAAAATATACCCCGTGCGCTGCTAGAATGTGTAGTTCGCGTCCATACGGCGGTGTGTGGGCGATTAAGCACAAGAAAGGGTTGTCATGGCTTCTCAACATCCGGATATCGAGAAGGTTCTGTTTACGCAGGAGGATATCGACGGTATCGTCTCTCGCTTGGGCGAGCAGATTACGCGCGACTATGCGGGTAAGGATCTGGTGCTGATTGCGGTCCTGCGCGGCGCCGTGGTCTTTATGGGCGACCTGATGCGCAAGATCGAGCTGCCGACCAACATCGATTTCATGGCTGTTTCGAGCTATGGCGACGGTGTGAAGTCTTCGGGTATCGTGCGTATCATTAAGGACCTGGATATCGACATCCGTGGTCGCGACGTGCTGATCGTCGAGGACATTCTGGACTCGGGCCTGACCCTCAAGTACCTGATGAAGAACCTCGAGAGCCGTAAGCCCGCTTCTCTGGAGGTCGCCGCCTTCCTATGGAAGGACGTTGAGGACCGTACCTCGGCCGTCACGCCCAAGTATGTTGGAACCCATTGCCCCGATGCCTTTGTGGTGGGCTACGGCCTCGACTATGCCGAGCGCTATCGTAACCTTCCGTATCTGGGCATTTTGAAACCGGAGGTTTATTCGTAAGATGCCCGACGACCGTAACGATAACAATTCCCAGACTCCCCGGGAGCCTAAGATCCCGGGGATGCCCGGAGGCAAGAAGCCCACGCGTACGGGCTGGCTGTATTTTATTTTGGCTTGCGCGCTTCTGGGCTACGCCTTCTTTAACATGGGCTCCGGCTTTGCCAACTCCAGCAATACCGTTAAGCTCGCGACGAGCGAGATGGTCAGCGCCATTAAGCAGGATCGCGTCGAAGATCTGACCTATACGGTTCAGGACGGAAGCGTGACGGGTCATTACTGGAAGACGAAAAAGGACAAGGGCGACACGAGCGAGCTCAAGAGCTTTTCCTCGACCTATGTCGGTTCCGATTCGCTTGCCGAGCTCATGGCGGAGCACCCCGATACCAAGTACATCGTCAACACCAATGACCCCGATTTTTGGGGCGACTTGGCGATGAGTGTGCTTCCGACGATTGCCTTGATCGCCATCATGTTCTACTTTATGCGCCAGATGATGGGTGCCAACAACAGGAACATGCAGTTTGGCAAGACCAATGCCAAGACCAACGAGGCTACGCGTCCCAAGGTCAAGTTTGAGGATGTCGCTGGCGTGGATGAGGCGGTCGAGGAGCTCGAAGAGATTCGCGATTTCTTGAGCGACCCGGACCGCTATCGCAGGCTGGGCGCCAAGATTCCCCGCGGCGTGTTGCTGGTGGGCCCCCCGGGTACCGGTAAGACGTTGCTGGCCAAGGCCGTTGCCGGCGAGGCGGGCGTGCCGTTCTTTAGCATCTCGGGCTCTGACTTTGTCGAGATGTTCGTGGGTGTCGGCGCCAGCCGTGTGCGTGACCTCTTTAAGGAGGCCAAGTCGCAGGCTCCGTCAATCATCTTTATTGACGAGATCGATGCCGTGGGACGTCAGCGCGGAGCCGGTTTGGGCGGCGGCCACGACGAGCGCGAGCAGACGCTCAATCAGCTTCTGGTCGAGATGGACGGTTTTGAGGAGAGCGAGTCGGTCATCCTGATCGCCGCGACCAACCGCCCCGACATTCTGGATCCGGCATTGCTGCGCCCCGGTCGTTTTGACCGTCAGGTTACGGTCGACCGTCCGGATGTGAAGGGCCGCGAGCAGATCTTGCGCGTGCATGCTGAGAACAAGCCGATGGACGAGGACGTTAAGTTTGAGAAACTCGCCCAGATGACCGTTGGCTTTACTGGTGCCGATTTGGCGAACCTGCTCAACGAGTCTGCGCTGCTGGCCGCTCGCCGTCATCGTTCTGTGATCTCGATGGACGAGGTCGAGGAGTCGATGGAGCGTGTGATTGCCGGACCGCAACGCAAGGGCCGCGTGATGACCGAAGCCGAGCGCACCACGATTGCCTACCATGAGAGCGGTCATGCCCTGGTGGGCCACATCCTGGAGCACTCCGATCCGGTTCATAAGATTTCGATTGTCAGCCGCGGCCAGGCTCTGGGCTACACGTTGCAGCTTCCGCAGGAGGATCACTTCCTCAAGACCAAGAACGAGATGCTCGACGAGCTCGCCGTGTTCTTGGGCGGTCGCGTGGCCGAGGAGCTCATGTGCGATGACATTACGTCGGGCGCGAGCAACGACCTGGAGCGCGCAACCAAGATGGCGCGCGAGATGGTCACGCGCCTGGGCATGAGCGAGGAACTGGGTACGCAGGTTTTCGGTGAGGCGCAGCATCAGGTGTTCCTGGGTCGCGACTATGCCGATCATCAGGATTACTCCGAGGAGACGGCGCGCCGTATCGACATCGAGGTCCAGCGCATTATGCGCGAGGCCCATCGCCGTGCGGTCGAGATTTTGGATGCCCGTCGCGATCAGCTCGATCTGATGGCGAGGGTGCTGCTTGAGCGCGAGACCGTCGAAGGCGACGCCGTGAACGCCCTGCTTGACAATGAGTGGGATGCCTACCTTGAGCGCGAGGGCGATATCCTGGCGGCCAAGGAGGAGCGCAACGCCAAGGCGGCCGGCATGCCGACCAAGAAACGCTCGCCTCGCATGAGCGAGGAGGAGCTGGCGGCTGATGCTGCGGCCTTTGCGCAGGCGGCCATGCAGGAGGATGCCGAAGCCGCATCCGATGATGCCGGTGATGGCAATGCTGTCAACGCTGACGGCAACACCGACGCCGACAAATAGTCCTTGTAGCGAAAGCCTCCGCGGGGAAACCTGTGGAGGCTTTTCTTTTGAGCGATATGGGGCCGTCTGTTGATTGGGGACAGACTTAAATGAGCGTTTTCACGCATTTAAGTCTGTCCCCAATCAACATTGTGGCGCTCTAGTTGGCTAAAGCGTACAATAGCGCCTATGCGAAAGGGGAACAGATGATCAACGAAACTATGTATGCTCGCGGTGCGGAGAGCTCCATCATCCGCGAGATCTTTAGCTACGGCCTAGAGCGCAAGGCGCAAATCGGCGCGGAAAACGTGTTCGATTTCTCGCTGGGCAACCCGAGCGTTCCTGCTCCCGCTGCCGTCGCGGAGTCCATCAAAAAGGCGCTTGAACTGCCGAGTGACCAGTTGCACGGTTATACGCCCGCTCCGGGTCTGCCGCAGTGCCGTACCGCCGTGGCTGAGTCGCTTAACCGTCGATTCGGTACGAGCTATGAGGGCAAGGATGTCTTTATGACCGTGGGCGCGGCGGCTTCGCTCACCTGCACGCTCAATGCCGTTACGAATCCGGGTGACGAGGTCATTGTTATCGCCCCGTACTTCCCGGAGTATCGCGTGTGGATTGAGAAGGCCGGCTGTACGTGTGTCGAGGCGCTTGCCGATGAAGATACGTTCCAGCTGAGCGTGGATAACGTGCTCAAGGCGATTACCGATAAGACCGCTGCCGTCATTATCGACTCACCCAACAATCCGACCGGTGCCGTATATACACGCGACACGCTGACGCGACTGGCCAATGTTCTGCGCGAGGCCAACGCTCAGCGCGATCCCGAGAACCCGATTATGCTTATCTCGGATGAGCCGTATCGCGAGATTGTCTATGGCGCCGAGGTGCCTTGGGTGCCTTCGATCTACGAGCACACCATCGTGTGCTACTCGTATTCCAAGTCGCTTTCGCTACCGGGTGAGCGCGTGGGGTGGATCCTGGTACCCAATACGAATCCTCAGGCAGCTCGTCTAATGCCCGCCGTTGCCGGTGCCGCCCGTACGCTGGGCTTCGTGTGCGCTCCGGCGCTCTTCCAGCGCGTGATTATTGATTGCATCGATGAGCCGAGTGACGTTGAGGCCTATGCGCGCAACCGCACCGCGCTTACCGATGCACTGGCGGAGTACGGCTACATCTATGTTGAGCCGGATGGTGCATTCTACCTGTGGGTGAAGGCGCTGGAGCCCGATGCAAACGCCTTCTGTGAGCGCGCGAAGAAGTATGAGCTGCTCGCGGTGCCTTCGGATAGCTTTGGCATGCCGGGCTGGTTCCGCCTTGGCTACTGTGTGAGCTACGAGACCATCGTCAATTCGTTGCCTGCCTGGAAGCAACTGGCCGACGAATATCGTCGAAAGTAAAGCGCTCTGCTTACAATGTTTTACGTGAAACGGGGTTTGGTGCTAAGCCAGACCCCGTTGTCTATGCCGTTGTGTGATTGGGGTGAAGCAGTTTTACGACTGCCGAAAGCTATGCGTACAATGAATATACGCGACGGCCATACTGGACAAGGAGACCCGATGCCCTACCTTCTTTCTTGTGATATTCATACTCATACGATGTTCTCTGCGCATGCGTACTCAACCATTGAGGAGAACATCTATTGGGCGGCAGAGCGCGGCCTTCAGGTGCTCGGTTCCGCCGATCATTTAAGCTCGATGGTTGCGCCTTGTCCCAATGACCTGCGCAGTTTCCAATTCTTTATTAACCAGGATATCTGGCCGCGCATTTGGAGCGGCGTGCTGGTGCTTCGCGGCGCCGAGGCCGATATCGTTTCGCTGGACGGCAGCTTGTTTGGCGAGGACATTCCCGTTTCGCTCGATATCGCCGGCGATTCGTATAGTCGTGAGCATTCGCTGTTCGATTTGGTGACGCGTAATTTGGATTATTTGGTGGCAAGCGTGCATAACCAGCAGTTTGCCGAAGGCGCGACGCTCGCCCAGACAACCGAGATGTACATCAATGCCCTGGAGCACCCCAAGGTATTCATGCTGGGGCATACGGGGCGCTCGGGCGTGCCGTTCGATATCGATGAGGTGCTGCTGGCGGCCAAGGCCAAGCATAAGATCATCGAGATCAACAACCATAGTCTTGAGCATGGCACGGATGCCGAGCATTGGAATGTGTGTCGCAAGATTGCCGAACGCTGTGCCGAGCTGGGCGTGGGGATCGGTGTCTCGACCGACGCACACATTGGTATGGCCATTGGCAAGCTCGATCACGCGCGCAAGATGCTCGACGAGATTCACTTCCCGCTGGATTTGATCGTGACGCGCGACCGCGAGACGCTGCTGCGCGAGATGGCGGCAGCCGGCGTGTGCGATCTGCGCAATGGGATGTAGCGGAGTTTATAAACCAAGCGAAGGGGGCGGCCCAGGCGGGTTGCCCCCTTTCTTGTCCCAAAAATCTACTGAGGTTGGTTAGCGGCGTTCGAGGACCGCTACGGTTTCGGTGTGGTCGGTGTGAGGGAACATGTCGACTGGCGTGATCTTGAGCAGGCGATAGCCTCCGTCGAGGAGCTGGTGCAGGTCGCGCTCTTGGGTCACGGGGTTGCAGCTGATATAGGTGATGCGGCGCGGCTTAAGTGCGCAGGCAGCTTCGAGGAACTCGGGCGTGGAGCCGGCGCGCGGCGGGTCGATGGAAAGAACGTCGACGCGTTCGTTGTTGTCGGCGGCATCCAGGATGTAGTCGGTGGCGTCGTCGGCCATAAACCAAGCGCTGCGGGTGAGGCCGTTGAGCTCGGCATTGCGACGTGCGTCGGCAATGCCCGCCGGGTTGCGCTCCACGCCGAGCAGCATAATGCCGATACCCTTGTTCTGGGCATCTTTAGCTGCGCACAGGCCGATAGTTCCGCTACCGCAATAGGCATCCATGAGTACGTCGCCCTGCTGCAGGTCCATGCCGTCAATCGCGAGCTGATAGAGCAGCTCGGTCTGCTGCGGGTTGGTCTGGTAGAACGCGGTGGGGGAGATATCGAACTCGCAGCCGAGCAGCTGGTCGCGCATGCACTCGGCGCCATATACAATGCGGGTTTCCTCGCCGAGGATGGCGTTGCCGGGGCGTCCGTTGATGTTTTGGGCGACGGTGACGATGTGCGGATTGAGTGCGGCGACAGCCTCAAAGAACTCCTGCGCATGCGGCAAGTCGCGCTGAGCGGTCACGAGCGTGACCATGACCTGGTCGGTACGCCAACCGCAGCGGACGACGGCATAGCGAAGCAAACCAAGATGCTTGTCCTCATTAAAGGCGGGAATATGCAGCCGCTCAGCTTCGCGTGCGATGCCGTTGAGAATCTGACGGGCGCCCGGTGCCTCGACGGGGCATTCGGGTACGGCAACGATCTTGTGCGTGCCGCGCTCAAAGAAACCGCAACGGACAGCACCCTCCTTACCGGGAGCAAAGGGAGTGGCAGCCTTATGACGAAAGCCACGCGGCGCAGGATATTTACCCGGGTCGCCCAGGGTGACACCCATGCCACGAATAGGATCTACAGCAATGCCCTCACGCTCACAAAGCGAAGCAAAAAGCTCCTCCATAGCAGCCTGCTTGGCGGCGAGCTGCTTCTTATAAGGACGATTGAGCGCCGTACACCCACCACAAGCTTTCATGATCGAACAGGGAGACTTGGGGTCCACAGCCTTACGCGCAGACGAAACCGGATCTTTATGCGGACGCTTGGAGCGAGTCTGAGACGCTTTGTCTCCGCCTCGACGAGAGTCAGAACGCTTGGTCTTAGCCCTGCTCTTGGTCGATTTGCTTTTTGCAGCTTTAGAAGACTTGGATTTCGTAGAAGATTTCTCCTCCTTCGACCCCTCAACCGCCTCCACCAAAGCACGACGAGCCCTACGCTCCGCACGAGATTCTGCCATCAATAACTCCACTTATTCATGAATTAAAGCTGCAAGTATTGTACCGTGCCAAGCCAGCAGACGATATACAAGCGGTTTATTCGTGTCAGTGATAAGCCCAACGACGGTTGCCCGCCGCGTGAGGGGTGTGGGGGTTAAGTTTATCGCGAGTTCCGCACGAACAGGAGGCCACTTAATGTGGCCTCCGTCGTGAGCAGGACTGTAGAGCAGGAAACTTAACCCCCACACCCCTCACGCGGCGGGCAAACTCGCCTTGTGCTCTATCACGCTAAAGTGTATGATTCTGGACGTTACATGACTCACTTTACCTAACTAAAGTGCCATCAAGGGGGAATACCATGAATACCGATATGTCTCGTCGTCAGTTTGTTGGTCTAGCCGGCTCGCTCGCTACGGTGCTTGGCCTTGGTCTTGTCGGCTGCGGCGGTGGTGCCGGCAAGGGCTCCGCTGCAGGCTCTGCCGCGGCCAAGGATGTGAAGGGCGCTGCGGAGTCCAAGAAGCTCGTGGTGGGCTTTGATAAGTCCTATCCTCCGTACGGCTTTGTGGGCGACGATGGCGAGTACACCGGCTTTGATCTCGATCTTGCCAAGGCTGTTGCCGATAAGCAGGGCTGGGAGGTCAAATACGAGGCCATCGACTGGGACGCCAAGGATACGCTGCTTAACTCGGGCGCCATCAACTGCATCTGGAACGGCTTTACCATGGAGGGCCGTGAGGACGACTACACGTTCTCCGAGCCGTACATGCTCAACGAGCAGGTGCTGGTGGTCAAGAAGGATGCGGGCATCAAGGGCTGGGACGATCTTGCCGGCAAGACTGTGATTACCCAGACTGATTCCGCTGCGCAGGACGTGCTTGAGGGTGACCAGAAGGATCTGGCGGCGACGTTTGCCACGCTCGACACGATCGGCGAGTACAACACGGCCTTTATGCAGCTCGAGAGCGGCGCGGTCGATGCCGTGGCTTGCGACCTTTCGATTGCCCAGTATCAGCTTGCCGCCAAGCCCGATGCCTATACGCAGCTTGATGAGCCGCTGTCCAGCGAGCACTACGCCGTTGGCTTTAAGAAGGGCGACACCAAGTCGGCCGACGCCGTGACCGAGTCGCTCAAGGCGCTCTACGAGGACGGCACGGTCAAGGACCTCTGCGATAAATATTCAAGCTATGGTTTGTCTTTCGATAATTGGGTGCTCAAGTAATGTCTATTCAGGTCATGATGCAAATGCTTGGCCAGGGATTCTTGGTCAGTTTGCAGTTGTTTGTGCTGACGCTGCTGGGGTCGATTCCGCTGGGAATCCCCGTGGCGTTTATGCGCATGAGCAAGGTCGCGCCGCTGCGCTGGATTGCGCGCATCTACATTTCGGTCATGCGCGGCACGCCGCTCATGCTGCAGATGTTTGCCATCTACTTTGCCCCGTATTACGTGTTCGGCATCTCGCTCACGCCCGATTCCAAATGGACGGCGTGCGTTGTGGCGTTCATCATCAACTACGCCGGCTACTTTGCCGAGATCTATCGCTCGGGCCTGCAGTCGATTCCGCGCGGTCAATATGAGGCCGCCGAGGTGCTGGGCTATTCGCGCACGCAGACGTTTCTGTATATCGTGATGCCGCAGGTCGCCAAGCGTATTCTGCCGGCGATGGGCAACGAGATCATCACGCTGGTCAAGGACACGTCGCTGGCGTTTGCCATTGGCGTGGGTGAGATGTTCTCGACCGCCAAGGCGCTGGTTGCCTCGCAGGTGAGCATGGTGCCGTTTGCGATTGCGGCGCTGATCTACTGGGTCTTTAACTTTGTGGTCGAGATGCTGCTGGGCGCCGCCGAGAAAAAATTGGATTACTACCATGATTAATTCAGTAATGAATATAGCGAACGCGCGCAAGGCGTTTGGCGGCAATAAGGTGCTCAAGGATATCTCGCTCGAGGTCAAGCGTGGCGAGGTCGTGGCGATTATCGGGCCTTCGGGTGGCGGCAAGTCCACGCTGCTGCGGTGTGCCACGCTGCTCGAGACACTCGACGGAGGCTCACTCTCGTTTGGTGACCTTGCCGTTGCGACGGATGCGGGTTCGGGCGCGGTCTATGCGAAGGGCGATGTGCCCAAGCGGGCACGCTCGCGATTCGGCCTGGTGTTCCAAAATTACAACCTGTTCCCGCACTATACCGTGATGAAAAACATCATCGATGCTCCGATTCGCGTGCTCAAGCGCCCGCGCGAGCAGGCTGAAGCACGTGCGCGTGAGTTGATCGCGCAGATGGGGCTTACGGGCAACGAGAACAAGGTGCCATGTGAGCTTTCGGGCGGTCAACAACAGCGTGTGAGTATCGCCCGCGCCTTGGCGCTCGATCCGGAGATCCTGTTCTTTGATGAGCCGACTTCGGCGCTCGATCCCGAGCTGACGGCCGAGGTGCTGCGTGTCATTAAAGACCTTGCCGCGCAGAATATGACGATGGTGATCGTGACCCACGCAATGCAGTTTGCGCGCGATGTTGCCGACCGCGTGATCTTTATGGACGGCGGTCGTATTGTCGAGGAGGGTCCTGCCGAGCAGGTCATCGACCATCCGCGCGAGCGGCGTACCCGTGAGTTCTTGAGCCGTATCGAGGGGTAGGCTCAGGTATTTACTCAACTATTAATTGAGGCGAAGCCGCCGTAGGTCTTACGGTCTGTGGCGGCTTTTTGTTTGCATCGACGGGGTTCAATAATCGCCCCACAAGCTTGTCTCTTCCTCTCGCCGCCTGTATTCATACGTGTGCCGAAAGGTGTGCATGGACGGTCGCCCGTGAGGGTAGGGTGGTGGCATAGGACATTTGGAGGGTGAGTCGGCTCGGCTGCCGACCATGCTGCTCCCGGGATGGCACCGACCGCGAACTCTCCCCGTTGGCGTCGCGCAATGCGCGCGGCCCTGCAAGGAGGTCATCATGGGTGCTCCCAAGACCGGTAACGTAAGGAACGTGGTGCTCGTAGGCCAAGGCGGGGTGGGCAAGACTTCACTCGCCGAAGCCATGCTCCACCTTTCCGGCAAGACCGCCCGCCTGGGCGGCCACGACGGCACCAAGCCTACGCTCGACTATGACCCTGAAGAGGTTAAGCGTGCGTTTTCCATCTCGACGACCATTGCGCCAATCGACTGGAAGGGCGCGCGCATCAATGTGCTCGATGCCCCGTGCTACCCCGATTTTATCGGCGACGCCTTTGCCGCGATGAGCGTCTGCGAGACGGCTCTGTTTGTGGTCGACGCCGAGGCCGGCCCGCAGCCTACGACGGTTAAGCTCTGGTATGCCGCCGAGGACCTGCGCCTGGCGCGTGCGGTGTTCGTAAACCGCCTGTCGCGCTCCGAGGCCAGCTTTGCGACCACGATGGGCCTGCTGCAGGAGCGCTTTGGCACGCGCCTGGGCGCCGTGACCCTTCCCTGGGGCGAGGGCGAGGACTTTGACGGCATCATCGACCTGGTGCGCATGAAGGCGCGCCATTGCAACGGCACCGAAGCCGTTGAGTCGGAGATTCCCGAGGAGTATCGTGCCCAGGCCGAGGAGGCCCATGACCATCTGTGCGAGCTGGTGGCCGAGGCTGACGATGAGCTGATGATGAAGTACCTGGAAGGCGAGGAGACGCTGACGCAGGAGGAGCTTGAGGGCCTGCTGTCGAAGGCGATCGCCGAGCGCATCTTTGTGCCGGTCTTTGCGGGTGATTGCATTAAGGAGCAGGGCGTCAACTCGCTGATGGACGACATTGCGACGTACTTCCCGGCGCCGACCGACTACGGCGAGATGCCGCTTATCGACGGCGATTCGCTCAAGATCTCGAGCGACGATGACCGTCCGGTGGCGTTTGTGTTTAAGACCCTGGCCGATCCGCAGCAGGGTCGCATCAGCTTTATTAAGGTGCTGACGGGTACGCTTGAGCCGGGCCTTGAGCTGGTCAACGCGCGCACGCGCAAGGGCGACCGTCTGGCTCACCTGTATGTGATGTGCGGCCGCGACATGACCGAGGTCGGTCACGCCTATGCCGGCGACATCATCGTGGCGCCCAAGCTGGCGGCCGAGACGGGCGATACGCTCTCGATTACCGGCAAGGTCGAGGCTGCGGCGTTTAAGTTCCCCAACTCGCAGTACCGCATTGCCATCGAGGCCGAGAATCGCGGCGACGAAGAGAAGCTCTACACGTTTATCGAGAAGGCCTGCAAGGCCGATCCGACCATGAGCATCGACCGCGACGAGGAGACCGGCCAGACCATTATCTCCGCCGTTGGTGAGGCGCAGGTTTCGGTGCTGCTCAACCGTCTGGAGGACCGCACCAAGGTCGTTGCCAAGAGCGTGCCGATCCGCATCCCGTATCGCGAGACCATCCGCCGCACGGCGAGCGCTCAGGGCCGCCACAAGAAGCAGACCGGTGGTGCCGGTCAGTATGGCGACTGCTGGCTGCGCGTTGAGCCGCTCATTGGGCCCGACGGCACGAGCGATGGCTATGAGTTTGTGGACGAGGTCGTAGGTGGCCGTATTCCGCGCTCGCTGATCCCCGCCGTGGACAAGGGTGTCCAGGAGACCATGAAGGACGGCATCATTGCCGGCTACCCGCTCACGGGCATTCGCGTGGCTGTGTACGACGGCTCGTATCACAGCGTCGACTCCAACGAGATGGCGTTTCGCGCGGCGGCCCGCATCGGTCTGCGCAAGGCGTGTGCCGATGCCGACCCGGTGGTGCTGGAGCCCATCGAGGAAATCACGGTGACTATCCCCGAGAGCTACGCCGGCGCCGTGATGGGCGACATCTCGGCATCGCGCGGTCGCGTGACGGGTATGGAGACCGATGAGCGCGGCGACACCGTGGTCATTGCCCAGGCGCCGCTGGCAGAGCTGACGGATTATTCGACGCGCCTGCGCTCCATCACGCGCGGCACGGGCGACTTTACCATGAAGCCCGCTGGCTACGAGCAGGTGCCTTATGACGTTCAGGCCAAGCTGGTCGAGCGCTATGAGGAGGGTCGCGCCAAGTAACGCGTGATTTTGCCTGCAACATGCATGCCGATGCGAGGGCCGCTCTGGGCAATCCAGGGCGGCCCTTTTTGATCCCTGGGGGACAGAGGAAAACGGATCATGTTAGGTTCGGGGCAGCTTGGTCGGTCCTAGTCTCCCGAGGCCTGGTTGCGGCCGGTGGCGTAGTCGATCTGCACATGCGGCTGCAGGTTGTAGCAGTACACGTGGAAGCAGAGGGTCTTGCCGTGGTCCTCGATCGATTGCGCCTCAAGGCGCACGCCACGGCAGACAAGTTCCTCTTCGTTATACATGGGCGTGACGCGGTAGAGCACATGGTTGCCCGTATCGCGGATGTAGCCGAGAATCTGCTCCTCAAACGGCAGCGTGCCCGTTTCGTTGAGATAGCGCGTGCCGGTGAGGAGATTTTTGCGGTTGGCGTTTTCGCCGCAGAGCGACCAGGCGATAAGGTGGCAGCGGTTGTAGAGGCTCTGGCCCGGAATAAAGTCGTAGCGCTGCTGGTGCCAACCGGCAGGATGGATACGCGAGATATCGCCGCGCTCGCCTTGACCGAGTGATTCGGGGCCCACGCAGGCGAGTGCTTTGCGGGTGCGGCCCAGGCTGTCGAGCTTGGAGAACTTCTTAAAGCAGCCCTCTTCTGTAGCGCGCTCGTATTCATCGAGCGTGAATGATGGTGTGCCGAGCGGGTGCGTGCTGTCGGCGCGAAGGGCAACGTAGGGGTTGCCGGCGTAGTCGGGAATGCTGCTGAGATAAACACCGCGGGCGCGGTTGAGGTCGGGGTTTTCGACCTCGTCGATGGGGGTGGCGGCACTGTCCGCGGAAACGTCGTCATCGGTGTCGGTTGCGGCGGAATCGGAGCCATCGCCAGAGTCCTGGCCGTTTTGAGGGTCCGGGGAGCTCGCCGTTCCCGATTCGAGCCGGGCAACCAGGTCTGCCTCGTCGTCGGTGCGGCTGGGGCTCTCGTTTTGTTTTTCGGCCAGAGCCGCCGCTTGCTCATCGCTTTGCGGCGACAGCAGCTTGGGCGCCCCGTCGAGCGATCCCGTAAACAGCGCAAACCCTAGCACCACGGTGGTGCCGATGGAAAGTATTTGCTTGTAGGCGGGCTTGCGCGACATTGAGGCTCCTGGATGGACGGTTGGGAATCTACCAGTCTAGCAGGAGCCGGCAAGGGCCGTTCTGTCGAACAAATACTTAAGATTTGAGACAAACGCTACTGATTCATTTGTTCCGCGGTCTAGATCGAGGTGGAGTCGAGCCAGTTGAGCTTGCACTCGAGAATGCGCTGCTCGCCGGGTTCGCTGCTTCCGTCAAGTAGGGCGAGCAGCATCTCGGCTGCTTCGCGACCTTCTTGGTCGACGGGCTCGATGATGGTGGAGACGGTCGGTGTGGTGAGATTAGTCCAGTCTTCGCAGTTGAGTCCCAAAAGGCCGATTTGCTGCGGAAGCAGATGGGCCATTGGCTGGAGGGCCTTGTAGACACGGGGAAGTGCCCACTGATTTTGCACGAAGATAAGGGTTCGCTTGGCGGGATTGAACTTGAATTTAAAGTATTCGGTGAGCTCGTTGATTGACGGCTTGTTGTGATCGATGGGAATCGCTTTGTAGAGCTGCCCGTTCGCTGCCAGCGCCTCGGCATACCCCTGAAAACGCTCCATGCGGGTGCGCATTTCGGTCATGTTGGCGGCAATGGAAAAGAAATCTTCGTAGCCGGCGTCGAGGAGTGCCTGTGTGGCGTTGTACACGCCGTCGTAAAGGTTGGTTTTGATCCAGCTGGTACCTGGGCTATAGATGGCCGCATCGAAAAAGACGACCGGCTTGCCGGCGCGTCTAATGCGGTCATGCACGGCTTTGAAGTTTGCCGTGGGCTGGATGATAAAGCCATCGACGCCCAGCGAGAGCATCTTGTCGACGTACATGAGCTCGGTCTCGGGGTTAAAGTTGCTCGTGCAAACGACCGTCTGGTAGCCCGCGGGGAGCATGACCTGCTCCATGCCATTGAGAACGAGCCCCGCCCATTTGTTGGTGTTATCCAAAATGATGATGGCAATGACGTGGGTTTGCTTGCCGGTGAGCGTCTGCGCTTGGGCGTTGGGAACGTATCCGAGTTCCTTAATGACGCGCGCGATTTTGTTCTGCGTCTTCTCGCTAAGCTTTTCTCGTTTGTCGTTGAGGTAATACGAGACGCTTGCCGTCGAGGTTCCCGCCTCTCGAGCGACGTCTGCGATCGTAACGCGCTGTTTTGCCACAGCGACTCCTTCCGACAGATGAGCATTTTCCAACATGATGACTTTGAGTCTTGGTGAAGGATACGCTTCGGTGAGCGGCTTTTTCCTTTCATATGAGTATGCAACAAATGCGGCATACGGGTGGGGTCGAAATTTGTGACCGGCATGCGCATCTGCCGTCTACCGAGAAAATCAAATACTTCTTGACTTTTGAAATCGAGGGCAAAATCGCAGGATTCATTTTTGGTTAAACGCATAACTAAATCGCATAACCAACGCTCTGACCTGCGCGTTTACCGAAATAAGCTGGCATTAAGAAAAACGAGCACCTATATTGTTCTTGTCGAAAAGACAGCAAGTCCAAACGGCAGGGGATGCTCCGGAGGCCTCCGCAGACGGTGTCTTGCGCACGCAACTCTATGAAAAGAGGGAAGCAATGAAGATCGTAGGCGTTGCCGCCTGTACTGTGGGTATCGCCCACACGTATATGGCCCAGAAGGCGATTCAGGATGAATGCGCCGCCCGTGGCATCGAGTGCAAGGTCGAGGCTCAGGGTGGCCTGGGTATCGAGAATGAGCTCACGCAGGAAGACGTGGACTCCGCCGACCTGGTCCTGGAGTCCGTCGACGTGGGTGTCGAGAACGAGGACCGTTTTGAGCAGAAGATGGCCGAGGGCAAGTTCCTGAAGGTCGGCACCTCGGATGTAATCGCCGATCCGGTAAAGATCATCGACCAGGCCATTGAGATCATCAAGGCGACGGGTGGCGCCGTTGACGCGCCCAAGGCCGAGGCCAAGGCAGAGAAGAAGGCCGTCTCCGCTGCCCCGCAGGCCCCGACACCGGCGTCCAAGCAGTCTATCTTTGCCGATCCTGGCAAGACGCTGCTCAATGCATTCAATACCGGCGTTTCCTATTTTATCCCCATCGTCGTTATCGGCGGCGTGTTTCTTGCCTTCTCGCTGGCATCCGGTACCGCCGGCGCCAACGGCATGGAGGTTACGAACCCGCTGATGGTGAGCCTTAACACCATCGGCATGGCCGGCATCTCCATGATGATCCCGGTGCTTGCGGCATACATCTCCTACTCGATGGCCGGCAAGCCCGCGCTCGCCCCCGGTTTTGTCCTGGGCTACCTGGTCAACAACGCAGTCGTTACCCCTAACGGCAACAGCGTTTCGACCGGCTTCTTGGGCGCCATGATCATGGCGGTCATCTGCGGCTACTTTGTCCGCTGGATGAAGACCTGGAAGGTCAACAGCACCATCCAGACCATCATGCCCATCCTGATCATCCCGATTCTGACCTCGCTTGTCCTGGGCATGGCCTATATCTACATCCTGGCCACGCCGCTTGGCTTTGTGATGGACTGGCTCACCGGCGTGCTCGGCAGCCTGCAGGGCGGTTCCGCAGTTGTCCTGGGTCTGGTCATTGGCGTTATGACCGCCTTCGATATGGGTGGCCCCATCAACAAGACCGCCTCGACCTTCACCATGACCATCATGGCCTCCGGCATCTATGGCCCCAACGGCATGTTCCGCGTCGCCGTCGCCATTCCCCCGATTGCCTGCGGCCTTGCTGCGCTCATCGCCAAGAGCAAGTTCGATGACGCCGATCGCCAGATGGGTATCTCCGCACTGTTCATGGGCTGCATCGGCATTACCGAGGGCGCTATCCCCTTCGCGGTCAAGGACCTTGGCCACACCCTGCCCGGCATCTGCATCGGCTCTGCCGTGGGCGCGGCGCTCGCCGCCTTCCAGGGTATCGACTGCTACGTCCCGCACGGTGGCTTTATCGTCGCCCTTGCCACCAACAACGTCGCGCTGTTCTGCCTGGACATCGTGATTGGCGCCGTGGTCGCCGCTGCAATCCTGATTGCCATGAAGCCCACGCTCGATAAGCAGGCCAAGTAAACCTTTAAGGACTCCGGTTGTGCGGAGGGATGGATTTGACTCCGCACAACCGCCCCTACACAACAAAATCCATCCGTACTGATAGGGCCCACATCTGGGTCCCAGGGAACTTTTGTCAAAAATCCTCTGGAGAAGGAGAACAAAATGTCCAACCTCACCATCCGTCAGGCCGTTCAGGGCATGCTCAAGCTGCAGGATAGCGGCGATCACGCAACCATGGTCGGCATTGGCCCCATGAGCCCCAACCTGATTCAGGCCGTGTTCGAGCTTGCCAAGGACGAGGATTTCCCGCCCATGTTTATTGCTAGCCGCAACCAGGTCGATATGGACGAGATGGGCGCCGGCTACGTCAACGGTTGGGACCAGACGCGCTTTGCCGCCGACATCAAGAAGGTCGCCGACGAGGTGGGTTACACCGGTCCGTACTACCTGTGCCGAGATCACGGCGGTCCGTGGCAGCGCGACGAGGAGCGTAACGCCCACCTGCCCGAGGACGAGGCCATGGAGCTCGCCCGCAAGTCCTTCGTCGCCGACATGGAGGCGGGCTTTGACCTGCTGATGGTCGACCCCACCAAGGACCCCTATCAGATCGGCAAGGTTATTCCGCTCGACGTGGTGCTTCGCCGCACGATCGATCTTATCGACTACCTTGAGCAGTACCGTCGCGAGCATAACCTGCCCGAGGTTGCCTATGAGGTCGGTACCGAGGAGACCAATGGCGGCTTGACCTCTACCGATAAGTACGAGGAGTTCATTTCTCAGCTGCAGCCCGAGCTCGAGAAGCGCGGCTGCCCCATGCCCACCTTTATCGTCGGCCAGACCGGTACGCTCACCCGTTGGACCGAGCAGGTCGGCCATTACAACTTCAAGAATGCCCGCGAGCTCGCCGACATGGCTAAGCGCTACGGCGTGGGCCTGAAGGAGCACAACGCCGACTATCTGGACGACGCGACGCTGCTCGAGCACATCCCGGCACACGTGACCGCCTCCAACGTTGCTCCGCAGTATGGCACCGAGGAGACCCGCGCCTACCTCAAGCTCTGCGCCACCGAGCAGATCCTGGTCGACAACGGTCTGTGCGATGACCCCTCCGACCTGTATCACACCCTGCTGGTCAAGGCTATCAAGACCGAGCGCTGGCGCAAGTGGATGACTGGCGACGACGTCAACCTGCAGGTCGACGACATTCTTGCCGACGATGAGCTCAGCCTGAAGATCCTGGATGTCTCCGGTCACTATGCGTTCAACGATCCCGAGGTCAAGGAGCAGGTCGAGAAGCTCTACCGCAACCTCGCCGCTCAGGACATCGACGGCAAGCGCTTTGTCATCGAGCACATCAAGCGCCCGATCAAGCAGTACGTCGTCGGTCTTAACCTCAAGGGCGTCACGACCCGCATCGAGGCCGCTCTTGCCGAGTAAGTAGCTTTTCCTACGCGACGCCGGGCCTGGGGCATGTCCCAGCTGCAGGCCCGGCACATGGGACAAAGGGGCAGTCCCTTTGTCCCATTCTTTTGAGTTTTAGCTTCCTTTGAAGGGGTTCACCATGAAGTTCTTTATCGATACCGCCAATCTGGACGAGATTGCCGAGGCCAAGAGCTGGGGCTGCCTGGCCGGTGTTACCACCAACCCGTCCCTGTACGCCAAGACCGGCGGCAAGCTTGCCGACTTTGAGCCGCATATGCTCAAGATTGCCGAGCTCTGCGAGGGCCTGCCCGTGTCCGCCGAGTCTACCGCGACCACTGCCGAGGGTATGATCGAGGAGGGCAAGCGCCTTGCCGCCCTCGCCCCCAACATCGTGGTCAAGCTTCCCGTGTGCGAGGCCGGCCTTGCCGCCTGCCGTGCGCTGGCCGATGCTGGCGTGCGCGTCAACATGACGCTCGTCTTCTCGCCGACGCAGGCCCTTATGGCCGCCAACGCCGGTGCTCGCTACATCAGCCCGTTTGTCGGTCGTTTCGACGACATCGCCGAGGACGGTATCTCGCAGCTCGACAACGTCGTGACCTGCATTAAGAACTACGACTGGACGGGCAAGAACGTCGACGACACCGTCGAGATCATCACCGCCTCGGTTCGTACGCCCAACCACGTGACCCAGGCCGCGCTACTCGGTGCCGATATTGCGACCGTGCCCATGGCCGCTCTCAAGAAGTGCCTGCATCATCCGCTGACCGACCAGGGCCTCGCCTCTTTTGAGGCTGACTGGCAGAAGGTCGTCGCTCAGGCTTAACGAGTGGATTGCCCCGGCATCGCGTCATCCGGTGCCGGGGTTGTTCTCAAGAGAGGAATTCGTATGACCAACCAGGAGCTGGCGAAGGTCGCCAATGAGGTCAGGAAGGGTGTCGTGACTGCGGTTCACGCGGCCAAGTCGGGACACCCGGGTGGATCGCTCGGTGCTGCCGACATCATGACGTATCTGTACTTTGAGGAAATGAATATCGATCCTGCCGACCCTCACAAGGCCGATCGCGATCGCTTTGTGCTCTCCAAGGGTCACGCGGCGCCGGGCCTGTATTCGGTGTTGGCAAATCGCGGCTATTTTCCCGTCGAAGAGCTCGAGACGCTCCGCCATATTGGCAGCCGACTGCAGGGCCATCCCAACATGAACGACGCCCCTGGCATCGATATGTCCACCGGATCGCTCGGTCAGGGCATCTCTGCTGCAGTTGGAATGGCGCTTGCCGCTAAGCACTGGGGCGACGGCTACCGTGTCTACACGTTGCTGGGCGACGGTGAGTGCGAGGAAGGCCAGGTGTGGGAGGCGGCCATGTTCGCCGGCAACCATGCACTCGACAATCTTGTTGCCGTCGTCGACCACAACGGCTTGCAGATTGACGGCACGATCGATGAGGTCAACTCGGCCATGCCGCTCGCTGACAAGTTCCGCGCCTTTAAGTGGCATGTGATCGAGCTCGCCGACGGTAACGACATGGCGCAGATTGAGGCGGCTTTCGCTGAGGCTCGTGAGGTGACCGGCGTGCCCGTCGCTATCATCGCCGAGACGGTGAAGGGCAAAGGCGTCTCCTTTATGGAGAACCAGGTTGGCTGGCATGGCAAGGCGCCCAACGATGAACAGTTTGAGCAGGCCATGGCCGAGCTCGCGGCAGCAGGAGAGGAGCTCTAATGGCAGAGGTCAAAAAAGTCGCCACGCGCGTAAGCTACGGCGAGGCGCTCGTCGAGTTGGGCAATGAGCACGATGACTTTGTAGTGCTCGATGCCGACCTGGCTGCCGCTACGCAGACGGGTAAGTTTAAGGCTGCGCACCCTGAGCGCTTCTACGATGCCGGCATTGCCGAGAGCAACTTGATGGGGCTCGCCGCCGGCATTGCGACCACGGGCCACGTCGCCTTTGCGAGCACCTTTGCCATGTTCGCCGCCGGCCGTGCGTACGAACAAGTGCGTAATTCCATTGGCTATCCGCACCTCAACGTCAAAATCGGTGCCACGCATGCGGGTATCTCGGTCGGTGAAGACGGCGCCACGCATCAGTGCTGCGAGGACATCGCGCTCATGCGCACGATCCCGGGTATGACGGTAATCGTTCCCGCCGATGACATCGAGGCTCGCGCTTGCGTGCGCGCCGCCTATGAGTTTGAGGGCCCGGTTTACATGCGCTTCGGCCGCCTGGCAACACCGGTCATCAACGATCACGAGGACTATGAGTTCAAGATTGGTCGCGGCGTGGTTGTGCGCGAGGGGTCCGATGTGACCATCATCGCTTGTGGCCTTATGGTCGCCGAGGCGCTTGAGGCTGCCGAGGCGCTCGCTGCCGATGGTATCGATGCCGAGGTCATCAATATGCACACGATCAAGCCGCTTGATGAGCGCCTGGTGGTTGCCAGCGCCAAGAAGACCGGTCGTGTGGTCACTGCCGAGGAGCATTCGATTATCGGTGGTCTTGGCGAGGCCGTGGCCTCGGTGCTCGCGGAGCAGCATCCGGCGCCGATGCGTCGCGTCGGCGTGCGCGATGTGTATGGCGAGTCCGGCCCTGCGGTCGATTTGCTGCACAAGTACGGTTTGGACGCCGACGGCATCGAAGCTGCGGTCAGGTCCGTGTTGTAAGGAAGGTTTCCATGGGATTTGTATCTGCCAACCAAGTGACAATCGGGTATACCGCCGCCTCGCGCGAGGACGCCCTACATTATTTGTCCGAGCAGGCCATCGAGCTCGGCTTTGCCGATGACGCATCTGCCGTAGAGGCCGCCTTCATTGCTCGCGAGAACGAGGCCGAGACCGGCCTTGTCGCCGGTTTTGCCGTTCCGCATGCCAAAAGCGACGCGATCCACACGCCGGGCGTAGCCGTGCTTAAACTGACCGAGCCCGTTGAATGGCCGAGCTTCGATGGGGTGCCCGTCGATGTTGCGCTCGCGCTGTACGTGCCTGCCGGCGAGGCTGGAACCACGCATCTGCGCCTGCTCTCCAAGGCTGCCGTAATGCTGATGGACGCCGGCTTCCGCGACAAGGTGCGCGCGAGCACCGATCCCGTTGAGATTGCGGAGCTCATCAATAGCGGACTCGAAGACTAGGACGGTCATCCCGTTCAATCAATCGATCCTTCTCCAAGGAAAAGGGCCGCGACGCCATATAGGTGTCGCGGCCCTGTTTGCGTTTCCCCAGATAAAACCTGCCAAAATAAACCTATCCCTTTTTGGCAGGCTAATCGTGAGTTATTTCACCGCAACTTAGGGCACGGTTAGGAAGTGTGCACCTTAAAGAGTGGAGCCCTTGATTAGAGAGGTCGCGCTCATCTCTCTAAATGTCTCTCTAAAGAGAAGGTTGGTTAGAGAGATAGCATTAGGCAATCTAGCAGCGAATTCGATACATCTCTCTTAATGTCTCTCTAAAACAAGGCGCTTATCTCTCTAAAGTTAGAGAGATAAGCGCCTTGTTTTAGAGAGACGGAATGCCAAAATTCGTCCGTCAGCTACCATCTGCCAAAAATGACGGATAAAGGGCTCATCGAAGTAATGGGTTCATCGACGAGCCGCAACCGCCGCTATCGGAAGAAGTAGATGCAGCCGAATTGCCCCTCTATCGTCTCTCGAAGTTTGATGGGTGCTAGAGGGGCGACTGCCTCGCGATATTTTCCCAAGATAAAACCTGCCAAAACAAACCTGTCCCTTATTGACAGGTCAGTTAACGCAGTCCAGGTTGAGCATATGTGAGCGAGCGGGCTCCGGGTGCGGTAAGGTGACGTGAAACAAGCGGGCGCTGACCTTTTGGTCGCGCCCGTGAAGTTGAACGTCAGATTGCCGTGCCCGGAGCCCGCGCAGCGCCGAGCAGTTACGCCGTTTGTAAAACGGCGTAATCTAAAGGTTCATGTTGCCGTGAATGTAGGGGGTGACCTCGGGGGAGATATGGTCGCAGCCCAGTTCGCGCAGCGCGGACTTGATAACGGCGGGCAGCGGGGTTTTGCCCTCGGCATCGACGGCGTTGCCACCGAGGGCAGCAATCTTGGCGACATCTGCGGGTGCGGCCTCGATATGCATGCAGCCGCCGATCAAGCGCGCGCGTACCTGTGCCAGATCAAGATCGTGCAGGTAATCCTCGCAGGCGCGGATTAAATCGACCTTCTCGCGTGTAAGCTCCTCGCCCGTGGGGACGCGGGTGGCAAGACATGCTCCCGCCGGCAGGTTCCAAACGGGATAGCCCCATGCGCGCAGCAGCTCGCGCTCTTCGTCCTTGGTAAAGCCGACCTCCATGAGAGGGGAGCGTACGCCGAGCTCTTTTGCCGCACGCATGCCGGGGCGGTAGTCACCGCGATCGCTTGCATTGCTGCCATCGATGACGGTGGGAAAGCCGAGCGACTTGGCGTGGTTGACGATGGCGGTAAAGCCGGCGTGCTTGCAGTGGTAGCAGCGATTGGCATCGTTGCAGGCTACCTGGGGGAGCTGCAGCTGATCCACCGAAAGATTGAGCACGGGGAGTTTAAAATGCGGTCCTTCATTGGCTTGTCCATCAACGGACCGCTCAAACGAAGCCTGCTCGGGCGTGCCGATGAGCGGCGTGGTGAGATGGACGAGGAGGGTATTGGTAGGCATGATGCGGGCGCATACGGCGGCCAAAAAGCTGCTGTCGACGCCGCCGGAAAACCCGATAGCCACGCGCCCGTATGCCAAAAGCAGCTGTTCGAGCGCCGATAGCTTGTCTTGAAGCTCCTCTGCGGGTGCCGTGGTGTCTAAAATCATGAAACGATCCTTATCGTTGAGTACTCGATTGAAAACTATAATCCTAATGCGTTACTTGCCATAAGACTTCTATCTGTGTAACGAAAGTGCAATATGGTATATACGTTATATACAAGTTGTCAAATGCGGTAGAGTTGCGGCAATGCGACAGCGAGAGTCGATGGGGGACCGATATGATCAAGGCTGTTATTTTTGACATGGATGGAACGCTGGTCGATACCGAGCGTTTGGGGATTAGGGCCTGGAAGGCAGGCGCCGCTGAGCTGGGGCTCGCGATTGATGAAGCGCTGATCCATCAGTTTATCGGTCGCACGCTACCCGATGTCATGAACATCCTCGATAAGCATTACGGCAGCCACGAGACCGCCGAGGCGATCTATGTCCGCCACAAGGAGATTCGCGACGAGATGGTCAAGACCGATCTGGAGCTTAAGGCCGGCGCTGCCGAGTGCATAGACGAGCTGTTGGCTGCGGGCTATCACGTGGGCCTAGCGACGTCGTCGCGCCTCGTTACGGCCGAGCGCAACCTTAAGATGGTCGGTCTTTTTGACAAGTTTGAAACGGTAACGTGTGGCGAGGACGTCGTGCATGGCAAGCCCGACCCCGAGATGTATCTGCTCGCCTGCGAGCGCGCGGGCTTTACTCCCGAGGAATGTGCCGTGGTCGAGGATTCGCGCAACGGCTGCGTCTCGGGCATTACGGCCGGCTGCCACGTCTTTGCCGTCCCCGATATCGTGCCGCTGCCGCAGGACGTGGTGGATGGCTGCGAGGCCGTGCTCGATACGTTGTTCAATCTGGCGGCGGCGGTCAAGGCCGTGCGCTAGACAATTGCGGCGTTGAAACGAGCAATTGCTTACGTTTGCGCTTAAACAAAAGGGGTCCGGCAATGGTCGGGCCTCTTTTGCTTGAGCGACGACTTAGCATACTTGCGGGCGTGCTATAGATACGCACCGAGGTTGATGGCCGTGGCGCCGGTCTGGCTGCTTGCCTGGGTGCTGGCGCGTTCCAGCAGGAACGGACGTACCAGTTCTTGGCGGTTGATGTCCTCGGCGGCGGTGACTGCGGTGACGGTGCGCGCTGTAGAGCCGACGCGGATATGCTTGGTCTTTGCTGGGGCCTTGTTCTCGATTTGCTCCATGAGCAATTGAACGCCCTTGCGGCCAATCTCGTAGCCCGGGGGCGCTACCGTAGTGAGCGGGACCGATCCGCTCCAAGCGAGCGGGTTGCCGTCGCATCCGGCCACGCGTACTTGCCCGGGGACAGAGATGCCCTTGTCGACCAGTGCCGAAACGACGCCCGAGGCCAACACATCGGTCAGGCCGACGACAAAATCGGGACGTTCGTCCGCGGGGCGCTCGGCGATTTGGGCACCGATGCCGTAGCCGTCGGCAGCGGTATTCCATTCACCGGCGTCGATGACTTCGATCTTGATATCGCGGTGCAGGGCGAGCGCCTTATGAATGCCAAGGACGCGCAGGGTGAGTTGCATAAATGCTGCTCGGCCGACGACGACAATATGGTGCGCGCCGCGGGCGATAGCAAGTTCGGCAATGATGCGACCCTGGGCCTCGTTGTCGGCCGCTACGTAGTAGCCGGGCTCGGAGCAATGGATGTCCAGATGGACGATCGGCACGGGCATCTTGGTCATGGCGGGGTGCCAGTCGGGGGATGCCATGGGCTGAACCATGACGCCGGACATCTGGGTGCCCATAAAGTAGCGCAGGTAATGGTCCTCTAGAATATCGTCGTTATCGGCGTTGGCGATGAGCAAGTCGTAGCCGTGCTTGCGGGCCTCGTTGTGGGCGCCGCTGGCGATTTGGAGCGAAAAGCCGTGATCGAGACGGGGGAGCACCAGGCCAAAGGACTTGGTGGCGCCGCCTGCGAGCTGACGGGCGCTTTGGTTGGGCAGGTAGCCAAGGCGATTGATGGTCTCGTTGATGAGCTTGAGGGTCTCGGGGCGCAGCTTTTCGGGGTGGTTGAGCGCGTTGGAAACCGTGCCCAACGAAACCCCGGCCTCGCGCGCGACGTCGCTGATTTTTACCTTTGCCATAGCGGCCCCTTTGATGCGTTTCAAGTACAAGCCAGATTGTAGCATCCCAAACCTACCAAAAAGGGACAGGTTTATTTTGGCAGGTTTTATCTGGGCAAACGCTATTGCCAGCGCGACCACCACGAAGGGGGCAGGCACCTTTGTGGTGGTTTGGACCGGCTGGACGTGTGTGCATCGAGTGGTATCTAAGTTGAGATACCACTTCTGGTATATCAGCTTGCGTTTGCGTGAGTACAATACTCGAACGTTATACGTCTCAGCGCCCCTTGTGCGTGGACGTCTTGCAGTCACGCGAACGAAGGGATTTATCCTATGTGCGGAATCGTCGGCTACACCGGCTCTGATATTGCAAAGAACATCCTGGTCACGGGCCTCAAGCGTATGGAGTATCGCGGCTATGACTCCTCGGGCGTCGCGCTCGAGGTGGGCGAGGGCGCCGCGGCGCACCTCGACGTCATCCGCCGCGTGGGCAAGGTCGCGGGCTTGGAGAGCGAGCTTTCCAACATCGACAGCGACGCTACCTGCGGTATCGGCCACACCCGTTGGGCCACCCACGGCAAGCCCTCCGTCGTTAACGCTCACCCCCACACCAGCTGCGACGGCCGTATCGCCATCGTCCACAACGGCATCATCGAGAACTTCGCCGAGCTGCGCGAAGAGCTGGAGGGTCGCGGCCACCACTTTAAGAGCGAGACCGATACCGAGGTCTTCGCGCATCTGATCGAAGAGGCTTATGCCGAGGCGCACGACCTGATGGCCTCCGTGCGCGAGGCTTGCACCCACGTGGTCGGTGCCTATGGTTTGGCCGCCGTGTGCGCTGACGAGCCCGGCGTGATCGCCGTGGCCCGCAAGGATTCCCCGATCGTAGTCGGCGTGGGCGAAACCGGCTCCTATGTTGCTTCCGATGTCATCGCGCTCATCGACGCCACCCGCGATGTCGTGGTGCTCGAGGACGGTCAGTTTGCCAAGCTCACGCCCGCAGGCGTCGAGTACACCGACGAGGCCGGCAACGTTATCGAGCCCAAGGTCACCCACATCGACTGGGACCTGGACATGGCAGAAAAGGGCGGTTATCCCGACTTTATGCTCAAGGAGATTCACGAGCAGCCGCGCGTCGTGCGCGACACGCTGGTTGGTCGTATGACGCCGGCCGGCGAGCTCGACATCGACGAGCTGGGCCTTTCGCTCGAGGAACTCAACGACATCGACCGCGTCTACGTGATCGCTTGCGGCACCAGCTATCACGCTGGCCTCATTGCCAAGAATCTCATTGAGGGCTGGGCTCGCATCCCCACCGAGGTGGAGGCGGCCAGCGAGTTCCGCTATCGCAATCCCATCATTACGCCGACGACGCTTGTCGTTGCCGTGTCTCAGTCGGGCGAGACGGCCGACACCCTTGCCGCCATTCGCGACGCGCGCATCAAGGGCGCCAAGGTCTTCGGCATCACCAACGTGGTGGGCAGCCCCGTGGCGCGTGAGAGCGACGGCGTCATCTACACCAAGGCCAACAAGGAGATCGCGGTCGCCTCGACCAAGAGCTTCATCGGCCAGGTTGTGAGCCTGACGCTGCTGGCCCTGCTGCTGGCGCAGGTCAAGTACCGCCTGACCACCAAACAGGCACGCATGCTGTTCCGCGAGCTTTCCGATACTGCCGAGCAGATCCAGTGGATTTTGGATACCCAGACCGAGGCCGTGCATGAGGCTGCCCTGCTGTGCAAGGATGCGCAGTCGGCGCTGTTCGTGGGCCGCGGCATGGGTGCCGCTATTTCCTACGAGGGTGCGCTCAAGCTCAAGGAGGTCAGCTACCTGCACGCCGAGGCCTACGCCGCCGGCGAGATGAAGCACGGCCCCATTGCCCTGATCGACCCGGGCTTCCCTGTCATCGCTGTGGCCACCAAGAGTGCCACCTACGACAAGACCGTGTCGAACCTTATGGAGTGCAAGGCGCGCGGTGCCAAGGTCATCGTCGTTGCCACCGAGGGCGACGAGGAGATCAACAAGATCGCCGACTGCATCATCCGCGTGCCGGCAGTCCGCGACGTGTTCAGCCCCATCACGGCGAGCGTTCCTCTGCAGCTGCTCGCACGCGAGGTCGCCATCCTGCGCGGCTGCGACGTCGACCAGCCCCGAAACCTCGCCAAGAGCGTCACGGTAGAGTAGTTGGTTCCGCCGTTCTAGCGACTAAGGCCCGGCTCCGCATCAAGACGGAGCCGGGCCTTTTCTGCATTTGCCCAGATAAAATCTGCAAAATGAACCTGTCCCTTTTTGGCAGGTTAGCGGAGCTTGCTGGTCTCGAAGTACTCGGGGAACTGGTCCAGAACCTCGGTTTGGTTGCGGAACATCATGTGCAGGTGCTTGCTGACCAAAAAGCTCGCTTCGATGGGGTCGCGACCGGCGATAGCGCGGCGAATCTGCTTGTGCTCGTTCACGATGTCCTGATTGTCGAGAACCTGCGTGGCGGCGCGCAGCCAGCGGAAGCGCTCAAGGTCGGCATTGGTCTCTTCGAGCCACGACCACACGGTGCTGCGACATGCGATGCTAAAAATCATGTGATGCATGAGGTTGTCGCTCAAAAAGAAGCCGATGCGATCCTCTTCGGCCATGGCCTTTTCCTGCAGCACGATGGCGCGGTCGAGCTGCTCGATGCCAGCCGACGTGGCGCGCGCGCAGCACTCCACGATCACCTGCTTTTCCAGATGCTCGCGGATGTAACAGGCACTCTCGGCAAGGGTGAGGTTGATGGGCGAGACGTAGGTACCGCTCTGGGGCACGGTGCGCACCAGGCCTTCCTGCGCCAAACGAACCAAAGCCTCGCGCACAGGGGTGCGCCCCATATCTAGGTCGTCGCAAAGTTGCTTGACGCCCAGCTTTTCGCCCGGCTTGTAGTCCAGGTAGACGATTTTGCGTCGAATGGTGTGGTAGGACTGGTCCTGTAGGCTCGTTTCCTGCTCGCCGACGTGCATCGATTCTTCCATAGCGCCTCGCAACTGTTCTATCAAACTCATATGTCAGTTGTTAATTATGCCGCGAATCAGCTCTCCGCGGTGGGTAATTCGGCTGTTGCCTGAGAACTATTGCGGCATCTTAGTCTGTGTTTGCGCAAGGCTGCGCTCAATGTTGCCGTATCATAAGCCGTCGCAAACGTGAAATAGAAAGAAGGAATCCCATATGCAACTGGCAAATATCGTACGCGAGCGCTGGAAAGGCGTCTTGTTCTGCCTGATCATCGCTATCCCCGCGACGTTGCTCGGCAAACAGATTGAGGTGGTCGGCGGGCCGGTATTTGCCATCCTTTTTGGCATGGTCCTGGCGCTCGTCTTTCCCAAGAATCGTCGCGAACCGCTCGCCGCCGGCGTTACCTATACGTCCAAAAAAGTCTTGCAGTACGCGGTTATCCTGCTTGGCTTTGGCATGAACCTCTCCCAGATTCTGTCCAAGGGCGCCCAGTCGCTGCCGATTATCGTGGCGACGATCTCGACCTCGCTCGTCATCGCCTTTGTGCTCTGCCGCGTTATGAACGTGCCGGGCAAGATCGCGACGCTTGTGGGTGTGGGTTCGTCGATTTGCGGCGGTTCTGCCATCGCCGCGACCGCACCCGTCATCGATGCCGACGATCGCGAGATTGCCCAGGCTATTTCGGTCATCTTCCTGTTTAACGTTATCGCGGCGCTCGTGTTTCCGACGCTCGGCGGCATGCTCGGGCTGACCAATGAGGGCTTTGGCCTGTTTGCCGGTACCGCCATCAACGACACCTCGTCGGTAACGGCTGCGGCGAGCGCCTGGGACAGCATGCATCCCGGCGCAAATGTGCTCGAGAGCGCCACGGTGGTCAAGCTCACCAGGACGCTGGCTATCATTCCCATCACGTTGGTCCTCGCATGCTGGCAGATGCATCTAGCACGCAAGGCCGGCGGCGACGCCAAAAGCACGTTCTCGCTTAAACGCGCGTTTCCCATGTTTGTGCTGTTCTTTGTGCTGGCGAGTGTGATCACCACGGTGCTTCAGCTTCCCGCGTCCTTTACGGCGCCCATCAAGGAGCTGTCGAAGTTCTTTATCGTGATGGCCATGGCGGCTATTGGTTTTAATACCGATATCGTCGAGCTGGTCAAAAAGGGCGGCAAGCCCATCGCGCTGGGCTTTTGCTGCTGGATTGGCATTGCGTGCATGAGTTTGGGAATGCAACACGTGCTGGGAATCTGGTAGAGAAGTAGCTTGTTTGCGTGCTGCGTGCTGCGTGCTGGTGAGCGCAAGCCTGCGGTGGAGCGATAGGAGCTCTTGCGGGTATGGCTTGTCCGCAGGTTTATAAGTCCCGAAGAGCTCTTATCGCCCCGCCAGGATGGCGATGCGGGGCAACACCTATACTCGCAGGACGGCGCTTTCTGCCCTATAGTGTTTGGTGAGCAATATCGTTCAATTTTGAAACACTCGGTCGTGCGACCGTCGACGGTTGCACGTCGCTGCGGACAGGGGCAAATCATGGATAGCGATGCCAAGCTGAACATCTTGACCGAGGCCCTGGCTGCTGCCGGGGCCTCGGCATTGGCAATCGATGCGCGTGGGGACGTCGCGATCTCGACCATGAATGACGCGGCGCTCGAGCGGGATGTGGCGGCTTTTGTCGCTGAGCGCCTCGACCGTATAGGAGACGGCGCGCGTCTGGTTATGGGACGTGCGGGTGCGCGCCTGAGCCTGACCGTTCGCCCCACCGACAAAGAGGGCGGGGGCCTTTGGGCCGTCGTGGTCCGCGAGGTGCGCGGTGCCGCGGCGCATGCGGGTATCGAGTGGCTCAACGCCGACGAAGTTGAGGCTCGCTACGAATCGAGCGCGTACGGCATCGTTGAGGGGGCGGCCTCGGTGGCTGCGCCGGTTGCAGAGAGTTACGCGCGCGGTGTGCCCCTTATGCTCGAGGGCGAGCTGGGAGCGGGTCAGGTCGAGATCGCCAAGCGCCTCTATCTGGACGGTCCTTTTGCCGGTCAGCCCTTTGTTTCCGTTGCGCTCGATGAGCTCACCGAGCGCGGTTGGCGCTATGTGCTCAAAAGCGCCGAATCGCCGTTGTTCCAAACGGGGCTGACCCTTTGCATTGAGGGCTGGAACGCGGTTGGCCCCCAGCGCCTCCGCGAGCTGGTCTCCACGATGACCGACACCGCGTTGGCGACGCGCTGCCATGTGGTGCTGACAGCGAATGACATGCCGGGCGGCGGCGAAAGTGATCAAGCCGCGTTTGTGACCGAGCGCTTCGCCTGCGCGGTGAGCGTGGCGCCGGCAATCGCCGAGCAGGGAGCCGCGTCGACGAAGGTTGCGCGCTATTTGGAATATCTCGCTGATGCATTTGAGACAGCAGCACCCACGCTGTCTGCCGCGGCGACGAAGACGCTCGATGCTTACCGCTGGCCGCGCAATTATCTGCAGCTCCGCGAGGTCTCGGAACGACTGTATATATTGGCGGGGACGGGCACGGTGGACCGCGCTGTGGCGGAGGAAGTGCTCGCCCAAGAGGACGTGATTAAGACCGCAACCTTTGGCGCCCCGACGCTCGAAAGTGACCTGTATATCCTGCGACCGCTGGCCGATACCGAGCGAGATATCGCGCATCTAGTTGTAGACCATCTCCACGGCAACCGAACCCGTGCGGCGGAGGTGCTGGGCATAAGCCGTACAACGCTGTGGCGCTTGCTGAAGGACGATGACCGTTGAGCGAGGCGCCCGTGACCGCGCGCGACGCGTGTGCTACAGTCCAAAGCGTTATTGTTTCGATTTGGTTACGGCGTGCGAGGGCATATGGCTGAGACTTCAAAACCGAGCCGCAGAAGGCGGAGCGCCGCGCCGGTTAACCGACGCACGACATCGGTGACGTGGGGCAAACACGCCTCGGGGTTTGATGGCTCGTTCAAGCGCACTAAATACGGCTATCCTTCGGCAAGCGCCCGCTTGGCAATGCAGGCAGAGTCCTCGCTGTGGGGCCGCAAACGCGTGGTGGGCTCAAAGCTCAAGCACGACGGAACGCTCGGCTACATCAGCCGCGGGGCGGCTCGCCGCAGCGGGCTCAATCCCGCCGGCTGGCATCGCTACGTGCCGATCGTGGCCGCCGTTGCAGTGATCGTCATCGCGCTCGCTGCGCTTGGCTACGCCGGCGGTGGCGCCAACTTGGACGCAATGTTTAAATCGCCCGAGCTCGCGCATGTAGGTACAGAAGTTGTCGAGGGCGCTCAGGCCCAGACGGGCGTCGCGCCCCAGCGCGGTATCGTTGCGGCGGCCTCCACCATCGCAGATGCTCAAAAGGACGAAGGCGAGCAAGGTAACGACGCCGAAACGACCCAGACGAACGAAACGACGACAACGGCGACGTCAATATAAGCTACGAGTGGGGTAGCTAATTTGGGACGGGCTTTTTTAGCTGCCCAAGACAGTGGCTCATTCGATGTCAGTCGCCAAAAGCGAGCGAGCCGCATTTGCGCCAAGGTGACGTGAAATGAGAGGGCGCTGACCTTCTGGTCGCGCCCTCGAAATTGAACGTCAGATTGGCGTGAATGCGGCCCGCGCAGCGTCAACGAGCCCGCCGTTCGGTAGAACGGCGGAACTAATTACCTTACGTAGACGACGTTGTCGCGGCGCGGTTTTGCCTCGGGTAGCGTGTCCTCGGCGTAGCCAAGAATGCAGTTACCGACACCGCGCAGGTTGCCGTCGGCGGGCAGGCCCCAGCTGGCCAGCAGCTCCAGGCCCTCGGGCGAGTCAAAGACCTCATGCGCGCGGTGAATCCAGCACGAATCGACACCCAGTGCATAGGCGGCGTTGAGCAAGTTGCCCATGGCGAGCGAGCCGTCTTCCAGATGTGTGGGCACGCTGCGGTCAACCAGCACCACCACAACGGTCTTGGCGCCATAGAAGGGGTCGCTGTTGCTGTCCATGACCTGGGCGTTGAGCTGTGAGAGACGCTCGACGGTCGCGGGGTCGGTGACGGCGACAAACGTCACCGGCTGGCGGCCCATGCCGCTCGGTGCATATTGGCCGGCTTCGATAATCCGTGCAAGCTTTTCGGCCTCGACGGGACGATTGCTGTATTTGCGGCAGCTGCGGCGGTGAATGAGTGCTTCGATAGTCTCCATGGTGTCTCCTTGCGGTGGCGTTGCAGATGCCCCGTTCATACCCGTCGGGCTTAAACGATAGACGGTCAATTGCCCGGCCAAAAGGATAGATTCCAATTGGGAAAGTAGGTTTGCATAAAAGTACCTTCAGAATGTGACAAACAAATGGGATGGTTAAACGTTTTATCCCGTCTACCCTGCGCTTTTTTACCACTTGCCTAAATGACGAACGCATAACCTTTGATAAAGGTTTTACTAAAGGAGTACCAACGTTTATCAATGCGCCGTGGTGGCGCCGGGCCAGGAGGTAACATCATGTTCCAGGCTGGAGATGTCGTCGAGACCGATTTCGAAGGATTTCTGAAGCTGCTGCGTTCCAAGACGCGCGCTTTCGTGTCGATCAACGATCACGAGTACTACATCACGCACACCGATGGCTATTGGCGTGTTCAGGATTGCGAGGCCCTCAACGACAAGGGCCACTTTACTGACTGCTCCGAGCTGGTCAACACGGTCTGCGAGGTCGTCGAGCTGCCGTGGATTGCCGGCAAGAGCCTGCATGACAGCTTCTCGGGTGCTACGGTCTATGAGGCCGTCGCTGCTTAACAGCCAACACTCGATATTCTCTCGCAACCGCCGGCGCCGCCCCCGCGCCGGCGGTCTTTTTTGTCGATATGCTTATGTAGAGCCGACCATAAACAACGAGCTTGTTGACGATAGTCAAAACTCGGACTAATTGTAGAGATATTAATTGGTCAAAACTCGGACTATCGAATGGTGGGAGAGATGAATAGTGCAGTTAGCCCGGTCGATTTCGACCGGATGCTCGTCGACACGAGTGCGGCGGGCGGAAGCGTTGCCGTGAGTCGGCTGACGAGTGAATGGTTCTACAGCAAACAGACCATCAATTCGGCGATCAAGACGCTTAGGGCGCGAGGGCTTGCGACGTTGGAGTTTGCCGAGGGCAGTCGTAAGAACAAGGTTGTGCGACTGACCGAAGAAGGCGTGCAGTTTGCCAAGCGCTACGCGTTGCCGGCGCAAAAAGCCGAGCAACAGGCATTCGAGGCGCTCGAGCCGTGGGAACAGCGCGAGATCATGCGCTTGGTCGGTAAGTTCTCCCATGTTCTTAACGAAGAGTGCGAGGCATTTAAACGGCAAGTGGCCGCCGAGAACGAGGCTGACGATAAGGGCGAGGGGGACACATGCGACTCTTAATGAGGTTTATGAGGCCGTACCGCGGTCTGATTGCGGTGACGCTGTTTGCGGTGCTGATAGATAACGTCGGTACGCTGTTGGTTCCCACGATGCTGGCGAACATGGTCAACACCGGTATTACCACGGGCGACATCGACTATATTTTACGCAACGGCCTGTACATGCTTATCGCGACCGGCATGGCCAGCGGCGGCACGGTGTTGGGCTGCTATCTTTCGGCGCGCCTGGCCGCCAACGTGGCCTGCGATATCCGCAATGCCGTGTACGACAAATCGCTCGAGCTCGCGGCCAGCGATTTTGAGCGCTTTGGCACCGGATCGATGATCACGCGCTCGCTCAACGACGTCAACGTGATTCAGCAGGCGATTCTGCAGACGATTCAGCTGGTGCTGCCCGTGCCGTTTTTGGCTGTGGCGGGCATCATATTCGCCTGGTTTATCGATCCCGCCATGGGCACGCTTCTGGGCGTAGTCGTTGCGATTGTGCTGGTGGCGGCGGTCTTTACGGTTGCCAACGCGGCTCCGATCTTTATGCGCCTACAGGGCTTTATCGACCGCATGAACGTGGTGCTGCGCGAGAATATTGTGGGCGTGCGCGTCATCCGTGCGTTTAACAAGGAGCGCCACGAGGAACGGCGTCTGGACGAGGTGTTTAGCGAATACGCCGCCAACGCCATCAAAGTCAACCACCTGTTTGTGGGCCTCGACAGCTCAAGCTTCTTTTTGATGAACATCGCCGAGGTGGCGGTGCTGTGGGTGGGCGGCAACCGCGTAGGCGCCCACGCCATGCAGATTGCGAGTATCTCGGCGGTGCTGGAGTATGCAATTCTGATCCTGTTCTTTGTGATGATGGCCCAGATGGTGGTGCTGACGCTTCCGCGTGCTGCCGCGTGCCTGAACCGTGCGCAGCAGGTGTTGGAGATTGAGCCGAGCATCGTCGATGGCGAGCGCACGCTGGATGACGGGGCGCGCGAGCCCCAAGACGAAGCCGATGCGGTGGCCATGTTCGACCACATGTCGTTTCGCTTTGACGATGCCGACGAGGACACCCTGTGCGACCTGAGCTTTGCCTGTCGTCGCGGTCAGACGACCGCAATCGTCGGCTCGACGGGTTCGGGCAAGTCGACGGTGGCCAAGCTCTTGCTGCGCTTCCACGATGCCACCAAGGGCGCCATTCGCCTGGACGGTGTCGATCTGCGCGAGCTTTCGCAAGATGAGATCCGTGGACACATCGCCTATGTGCCGCAGAAGGCGTGGCTGTTCTCGGGCACCGTGGCAAGTAATCTGCGCTTTGGCAACGAGGACGCGACCGAGACCGACATGCTTCACGCGCTTGAGGTTGCCCAGAGCACCTTTGTACTCGATCAGCCGCAGGGGCTCGATACCCCGGTGGCGCAGGGCGGCACGAACTTTTCAGGCGGCCAGCGCCAGCGCCTGGCCATTGCTCGCGCGCTCATGAAGCATGCCGATCTATATATCTTCGATGACAGTTTTTCGGCCCTGGACTTTAAGACCGATGCCGCCCTGCGTCATGCGTTGCAAGACGAGACGCGTGACGCTGCGGTGCTCATCATCGCGCAG
The DNA here is from genome assembly GCF_015561195.1 of Collinsella aerofaciens. Classification (GTDB taxonomy): domain Bacteria; phylum Actinomycetota; class Coriobacteriia; order Coriobacteriales; family Coriobacteriaceae; genus Collinsella; species Collinsella aerofaciens_AC. The sequence continues at coordinate 37,776 of NZ_JADMSU010000012.1, forward strand.
CGCATCTCGACGATCTTGCACGCCGACCAGATCGTCGTGCTCAAGGATGGCGAGGTTGTGGGCTTGGGCACGCATGGCGAGCTTATGGAAACCTGCGAGGTGTACCGCGCCATCGCGGAATCGCAGATGAAGGGAGGTGAGTAGCATGACCGAGGAGCTCAAGAAGCAGGGCGGCGTTGATGACGCCGCTGCCGCGGTACTGGTCGAGGAAACGGCTGCCGTGGCACCCGAGCTGGATGACGCCGCCAAGGCTGCAGCCGAGCGCGAGGCTCGCCGCCAAGCGCTCTACGAGGAAAACGAACGTGCCGAGGACGAGCGCGCCCGCGCCGAGGCAGAGCGTATGCGCGACGTGGACGATGAAGACGAGGACGAGACGCCTCGAGATACCTGGGCGACGGTGCGCCGCCTGTGGAGCGAGGCTGCCGGCGACCATTGGCGCTTCTATATCGTGTTCGCGAGCATTGTGTTCTATGCCATCTTTAACACTGCTGCGCCGGCATATAGCGCCCGCGTGATCGATGAGCTGTGGAGCCACATTCAGGTGGCGTTTGCCAACGACACCACCTTCAGCATCACCTGGGAGAACTGCGGCAGGACTATCTTCATCTACTTTTTGATTTGGACGGCCGCCGCTTCGTTCTACGCGCTCCAGAGCTTTTTGATGTCGAGCGTTGCCGAACGCCTCAACCTGTGCCTACGCAACCGCATCGCACAAAAGCTCAACCGTCTGCCGCTTGCCTTTTTTGACGCGCATCGTCCCGGTGAGGTCGTCAGCCGTGCGACCAACGACTTGGACAAGATGTCCGAGAGCATGCAGCGCGGCTTGCTGCAGCTTCTGGTGTCGATCGGTACCGTGGTGGGCGCCGTGAGCGTGATGTTCGTGTTTAGCGTGCCACTTACGCTGGTCTTTTTGTTCTTTACGGCGTTGTCGCTGCTGGTGACCAAGGTGGTCTCGCGCCGCACGCATGACGTAACCGGTGAGCGCCAAGAGTGGGTGTCCAAGATTACGAGTGCGGTCGAGGAAGGCTACTCGGGCCGTCTGGTGATTCGCGCGTTTAACCGCGAGCGCCAAAGTTCTGCCGAGGTGCACCAGGCCTCGGGCGAGCTGGCACGCGTGAGTGCCAAGGCCGACTTTATGATTAACGCCGTCGGCCCCGCGGTGCGCTTTATCGGCCGCCTGGCACAGATCGTGATTGCGATTATGGGCTGCAGTATGCTGGTTGCCGGCCACATGACCGTCGGCGTGTTCCAGGCGTTCTTCCAGTTTATCTACGAGGCGTCCGAACCCATGACGCAGCTGTCGTTTACTTTCAACTCGCTGCAGAGCGCGCTGGCGAGTGCGGAGCGCGTGTTCGACCTGCTTGATGAGCCCGAGATGGAGGCCGATCCGCTGCCGGACGAGGCCGCCAAGCTGCCGGGTCGCGTTGAGGGCCGCGTCTCTTTTGAGCACGTGCGCTTTGGTTATTCGCCCGACAAGCCGCTTATGCACGACGTGTCGTTTACCGCCGAGCCGGGCCAGAAGATTGCCGTGGTGGGAACCACGGGCGCAGGCAAGACGACGCTCATCAACCTGCTCATGCGCTTCTACGAGATTGACGGCGGGCGCATTACGCTCGACGGCGTGGACACGAGCCGCATGGATCGTGGCGAGCTGCGCCAGCAGTTTGGCATGGTGTTGCAGGATGCCTGGCTGTTCGACGGAACGATTGCCGAGAATATCGCCTATGGCTGCCCCGAGGCGACGCGCGAGGAGATCGTGGCGGCCGCACGCGCCGCGCAGGTCGACTTCTTTGTGCGCACCATGCCGCAGGGCTATGACACGCGCGTGGCCAACGATGCCGAGAGCATTAGCCAGGGTCAGCGCCAGCTGCTGACCATTGCGCGCGTGCTGCTCAACAACCCGGCGATTCTCATCCTGGACGAGGCGACGTCGAGTGTGGACACGCGCACCGAGCTCGCCATCGGCCGCGCCATGGACGCGCTCATGCGTGGGCGTACGAGCTTTGTGATCGCGCACCGTCTGTCGACGATCGTAGATGCCGACCTGATCTTGGTCATGGATCACGGCAACATTATCGAGCAGGGTACGCATAAGGAGCTGCTGGCTGCCGAGGGTGCCTACGCCGACCTCTATCTGAGTCAGTTCGCATAATGTGACAAAGGGACAGTCCCTTTGTCACATCGCAAATAAGGCGCGCCGGGCGTGAATCCTCTGGCGCGCCTTTGCGTTGGCGTCAATGTTGTCGGTGGCCGTCCGGCTCTAGCGTTCGTCCACGAGCTTGGCGACGAGGGTTTTGAGCTCGGCTACCTCTCGCTCGAGTTCCTTGACGCGGCGGGCGTTCTCGGTGATGCCCTGACGGTTGAGCGCGGACTGCTCGGCGGCGGCGTCGGGCATGTACTCGCGATGCTGCTTGGCATCGAAGCTCTCCTCGAACACGCGGCAGCCGTTGCGCTTGATGATGCGTCCCGGCACGCCCACGACGGTGCAGTTGTCGGGTACGTCCTTGACGACGACCGAATTGCCGCCGATTTTGACGTTGTTGCCGATGCGAATGTTGCCGAGCACTTTAGCGCCTGTGCCCACGGTGACGTTGTTGCCCAGGGTGGGGTGGCGCTTGCCGGTCTCGTTGCCGGTGCCGCCAAGCGTGACGCCCTGGTAGAGCACGCAGTTGTCGCCCACAATGGTGGTTTCGCCGATGACGACGCCCATGGCGTGGTCGATAAAGAAATGCTTGCCGATCTGTGCAGCGGGATGAATCTCGACGCCGGTAATGTGGCGGGTGATTTGCGAGAGCACACGGGCGAGCGAGCGATGGCCATGCTCCCAGAGCCAGTGCTCTGGCACGTGGTTCCACTTGGCGTGCAGGCCGGGATAGGAAAGGAAGATGACCAGACCGTTTTGCGCGGCGGGGTCTTGCGCCTGGACGGTCTTGATGTCCTCGCGAATGGTATTGATAAAGCTCACCGACCGCCCTCCCTTAGCGCCATGGCAATGCGATTCAATAAAGTATAGCGATTCGCTAGGGATTAGGAAGGACAATCTTGGCGGCTTTGCACGACAGGTGTCAGTTATGCAAACTTGCTGGTAATGGAGTCATGCTTTTGTGGGGTTGCGCACGAGGGGGCACCGCAACCGTATACTGGTCAACTTGGACGTGTCCGCGCCCACAACTGAGAGGTTTTACTTCATGGGTTTCATCAATTTTATCGCCGAGCTGCTCAAAGACCCGCGCACCGCGATTGCCAGCTGGATCGCCGCCGGCCCGCTTATGGCCTACGGCTGCGTGTTCCTGATCATCTTTATCGAGACAGGCGTGGTGTTCTTCCCGTTTCTCCCTGGCGATTCGCTGCTGTTTGCTTCGGGCTTCTTTGCCCACAACGGTGGCTTTAACATCGTGGCCCTGCTGGCCACCGCATGGGCCGCAGCCATCCTGGGCGATCAGTGCAACTTTATGATCGGCCACTTCTTTGGTCGCAAGATCATCGCTTCGGGCAAGGTAAAGGCCATGACGCCCGAGCGCATCAAAAAGTCCGAGGACTTCTTGGATAAGTGGGGCCACCTGGCCATCTTCCTGGGCCGCTTCTTTCCGTTTATCCGCACCTTTGTGCCCTTTATCGCCGGCATGGGCGGCATGCACTGGCGCAACTTCGTTGTCTTTAACGTGCTGGGCGGCATTACCTGGTCGACGCTCTTTACGCTGCTGGGCTACTTCTTTGGCGGCATTCCCTTTGTGCAGGAGCACTTTGAGCTGCTGATTATCGGCATTGTCGCCGTGTCGATCATCCCGACCGTGGTCGGTCTGGTTAAGGCTAAGCTGGGCAAAAAGAACGCGTAGCTCGAGCCAGCGCGCAAACCGTGCAGTTGAGGCCCGTCACCGCTTACGGTGGCGGGCCTCTTTAGTTTCGGTCAAATGAAAATACTTTACTTAGTTAAAGAAAAGCGTTTTATCAGACGCGTACGGGGAGTACAATCTCGTGCATGCGAATCGACGTGCCATCGGCTTTGATGCTGTTCGCGTGTCCCGTCCGGCTCTACGCTCCGGGCGTGCGACGTTGCGACGCGGTCGGCCTCGGTCCTTGCGTGCGAGTTCGCGAGTATGCAACTGTGTATGTAAGGAGCGACATATGATTGTCGAGAAGAAGGATATCGATTGGGGTAGCCTCGGCTTTGGCTACATGAAGACCGATTACAGCTACGAGGCTCATTGGAAGGACGGCGAGTGGGACGAGGGCGGCCTGACCACCGACCACACCTTGCATGTCTCCGAGTGCGGCGGCATCTTCCATTATTGCCAGGAGGTCTTTGAGGGCCTGAAGGCCTACACCGCCGAGGACGGCAGCATCGTCTGCTTCCGTCCCGACATGAACGCCGAGCGTATGTATAACTCCGCGCAGCGCCTCGAGATGCCCCCGTTCCCCAAGGACAAGTTTGTCGAGGCCGTCAAGCAGGTCGTCTCTGCCAACGCCGCCTGGGTTCCGCCTTTCGGCTCCGGTGCAACCCTGTATGTGCGTCCGTTTATGATCGGCTCCGGTGACGTGATCGGCGTGGCTCCCGCTCCTGAGTACACGTTCCGCATTCTCGTGACCCCGGTCGGTCCGTACTTTAAGGGTGGCCTCAAGCCTGTCAAGCTGCGCGTTTCCGAGTACGACCGCGCCGCACCGCACGGCACCGGCAACATCAAGGCCGGCCTGAACTACGCCATGTCCCTTAAGCCCACGATGGAGGCTCACCGCGAGGGCTATGCCGAGAACCTGTATCTCGACTCCGAGTCCCGCACCTATGTCGAGGAGACCGGTGGCGCCAACGTCCTGTTCGTGAAGGAGGACGGCACGCTTGTCGTCCCGCAGTCGCACACCGACTCCATCCTGCCCTCCATCACGCGTCGTTCGCTCGTTCAGGTTGCTCAGGACCTGGGAATGACCGTCGACCAGCGTCCCGTCGAGTGGGCCGAGGTCAAGGCCGGCACCTTTGTGGAGTGCGGCCTGTGCGGTACCGCTGCCGTCATCTCCCCGGTCGGCGAGATCGACAACAAGGTCTACGGTGCCGATGAGACCGTGACCTTCCCGGCTGGCTACACCGAGATCGGTCCTGTGATGAAGAAGCTCCGCGAGACCCTGACGGGCATCCAGTCTGGTGCTGTTGAGGATAAGCACAGCTGGGTTTACACCGTCGCGTAAGCTGTTTTAGCTGTCCGGCCCGAGGGCGACCTTCCTTTCCGGCGCGTCCTCGGACATGAAAGAACCCCCGCTGCGCACTACGTGCGGCGGGGGTTCTTTCGTCCTGCGGAGTGCGCCGGAAAGGAAGGTCGCCCTCGGGCCTGCGTTACCTCGGCGCTGCCGTTGCGGGCAATATAGATCTGAATAAAGATGGTGCGCGGCCTATTGGCCGCGCTTTTGTTTTGGTTCGCGCCATGTGGGGGTGGTGGCGACGTGCATTTTTGCGAGTATTCTGCAATCGAAGACCCCTGCATACCGGCCTCGGGCGAAAAATCGGGATTTCTCGATGTTTTCTACGAATGATGGGCGGGGTTATGGGCTGACAGCGTTTGATTTGTAGGGATATTCGCGGTCTTTGGCATTTATCGTGGCGCCCGAAACTCTTGGTTATGCTGAATACTCCCAAAAATGCACGTCGCCTTGAGGGGGACCTTCGCGACAAAGGAAACCGCCTCGTCGAAGTATGCATTCGACGAGGCGGTTTATGCATATACCCGATTAAGGATACGCTGCGGATCTGTTAGAACTTGACGGTCGGTGCCTGGCGGGCAGCTTCGGCGGCCTCGAAGCCCTGGCGCTCCTTAAACTGGAAGATGCCGGCAAAGATGACGGCCGGGAAGGTCTGGATGGCGTTGTTGTAGCTGAGCACGCAATCGTTGTAGCTCTGGCGCGCGTAGCTCACCTTGTTCTCGGTGTCCTCGAGCGTGGACTGGAGCTGCGTAAAGTTGGTGTTCGCCTTAAGGTCGGGGTAGGCCTCGGCCACGGCAAAGAGCTGGCGCAGGGCGCCGGTCAGCACGTTGTCGGCTTCCATCTTGGCTTCGGGCGTGGTGGCGCTTACGGCGGCGTTGCGCGCGTTGACCACGGCGGCAAGCGTGTCCTGCTCGTGTTTGGCGTAGCCCTTGACGGTCTCGACCAGGTTAGGGATCAGGTCGTTGCGGCGCTGCAGCTGCGTGTCGATGTTCTGCCAGGCGTTATCAATGCGATTGCGCTTGGTGACCATGTTGTTGTAGATGCCGGCGATGGCGCAGACAATCACAATGACAACAACGATACCGATGATGACGGGAATCATGGTGTCTCCGTTTCGAATGGCCGCGGCGTCTTCCGCCGGCTGCCGTTGGTGTAACGCTACTAGTATACCCGCAACCTTTGGCGATACCGAACTTTCCGGTAAGCGTTATGTTTCCACCAAGGTAAGGCCATTCGCCAGGGGGCGGGCGATACAGGTGTAAGATATGCGACAGATTAGTGAGCGTTGTCTTCTCCTTGAGGAGGGCGATATATATGGACCTTCGTATCAAGAAAACCTATCGGGCCCTGTTCGAGGCCTTTACTGAGCTGCTCGAAGAGCATCGGTTTGAGGACGTGACGGTTGCCATGCTGTGTGACCGCGCTATGATTCGTCGGACGACGTTCTACAAGCACTTCCGCGACAAAAACGATTACTTTGCCTTCTATATCGATGAACTCATGTCGGGCCTGCCGCAAAAGCGGGCCGATGCGGATGGCGCGGAGGGCGCCGAGGACGTGCGCGCGCTTCGCCACGAAGTGTTCGCCGATGCCATGGATCTGATTCTGGCGCATGAGCAGCTCATGGATAACATTTTGGCGAGCAGTATGTCGGGTATGCTGACCAGCATGATTTGCGACCGCATCGCGCGCTCCATACGCGGGCGCGTGATGAGCGCGCTTGACGAGGACGCGCTCGCGCCCGTATCGCTCGAGACAACGTCTGAGTTTGTCGCCGGCGGCATTATTCGGCTCTTCACTATGTGGTGGGAATCGGGCCACGTACTAGAGCGCCGATCCGAAATCGCCGACGTGGTCGATGCACTGTTCGAGCGGACCATGACGCCGGTGGGTCACTAAGAGTGGCGGAGAGAGGGGGATTCGAACCCCCGGAACGCTCTCGCGCTCAACGGTTTTCAAGACCGCCGCATTCAACCGCTCTGCCATCTCTCCGTGAGTCGTAATGATAGCATCGTTTTGGATTTGCAACAGGGAAGGCGAACGATGACGATCACCGAAATCGATGAGAAGTTCATGCGTGAGGCGCTGGCCGAGGCGCGCGCCGCCGCTGCGGTGGGCGAGGTGCCCATCGGAGCCGTAGTGGTGCGCGACGGCGAGATTGTCGCGCGGGCGCATAATCGCCGCGAGCTCGACCAGGATCCTTCGGCGCATGCCGAGTTTTCGGCCCTGTGCGCCGCCGCTCAGTCGCTTGGACGCTGGCGTCTTTCCGATTGTACGGTCTACGTGACGCTCGAGCCCTGCTGCATGTGCGCGGGGCTTATGGTTAACGCGCGCGTGGGGCGCTGCGTGTACGGCGCGGCCGATGCTAAAGCGGGCGCTCTGGGGTCGCTATACGACCTCAACGCCGATTTGCGCCTGAATCATCGGTTTAATGTGACCGCCGGCGTCCTGGCAGACGAGTGTCGCGCGGTGCTAAGTGGTTATTTTAGTGGGCTGCGTGGCGCCGATGGTGCTGGCTGCGGTTGTGGGGCCGATCTTGAGGCACATGCCGCTCATGCCGAGGCGCTCGCGTGTGTCGAAGAAATTGCTGTTGAGGCGGTCGATTTTGGTGCCGCGTGCCGCCGGCCCCGCCGTGTGCTGCTGGCGATTGATTCCTTTAAGGGCAGCGTTTCGAGCGCGCAGGCGGAGGAGGCCGTTGCCGAAGGTGTGCGCCGCGTGTGGCCCGATGCCCAGGTAAGCGCGCTGCCGCTGGCGGATGGCGGCGAGGGAACGCTCGATGCCGTTGCCGCGTGCGGCGGTGAGCTCTCGACCTGCGAGGCTGCAGGCCCCTTGGGCGACCGGGTGTCTGCCCGGATGCTGGTGGACGGCGAGCGCGAATCTGCTGTTATTGAGATGGCCGAGGCGGCGGGTATTGGGTATTCGCCTTGCACGGAATCGGCGGCGCTTGCGGCTTCGACCTATGGCGTGGGTGAGCTGATGCTCCGTGCGGTTCGTGGCGGGGCAAAGACTATCTATATTGGTTTGGGCGGCAGCGCCACCAACGACGGTGGCGCCGGCATGCTGCAGGCGCTGGGCGCGCACGTTGTCGATAAGCGTGGCTGCAATATCGCCCCCGGTCTCGCAGGCCTTGAACACGTGGGGAGTATCGATTTGGCACCAGCGCTTCGGGCGCTGAATGGCGCGCGCGTCGTGGTGCTTTCCGATGTCGAGAATCCGCTCGTGGGGCGTCGAGGCGCACTGGCGGTGTTTGGTGGGCAGAAGGGCTTGCCGACGGATGACGACGAGGTGTTGCGCAGGTACGACAGCTGGATGGTCGGCTATGGTCGCCTGCTCGATGCGGCAATTACCGGGGCGCGGGCTCAGGGGTTGTTGCGCGTGCCCGAGGGTGCGCGGACATTTGGCTCGGTGCTCGGCGTGCCCGGCGCCGGCGCCGCCGGCGGCCTGGGCGCCGCGCTGCTAGCGCTCGGTGCGGAGCTGCGCTCGGGCGTGGAGACGGTGCTCGATCTGATTGGGTTTGACGAGCGCGTGCGCGATGCCGACCTGGTCATTACAGGCGAGGGCAATATGGACGAGCAATCCGCTGCCGGCAAGGCGCCGGTGGGCGTGGCCCGCCGTGCCAAGCGCTATGGCAAGCCGGTGGTCGCCGTCGTGGGCGGTCGTGCCGACAACCTGGATGCGGTGTATGGGCAGGGTATTGACTTGGTTTTGCCGATCTGCCGCAAGCCCATGCCCCTCGACCAGGCGCTCAATCCTCAGGAAGCCACAACCAACCTCATCTTCGCCGGTGAATCAGCCGCCCAAGCCTACGACCTCGCTCGCCTCTAAAACCCAACTCCCTATAAGTTGCGGTGGAATAGTTCCTGTTTGGCGGCTCAGGCGGCAAAAACAGGAACTATTCCACCGCAACTTCGAGAATGGCTATCCGAGGCTGGTCGCCTTGGGCCTTGGGTCGGACCGTCCGCCATGAAATGCGGCCATCTACTACGTTTAGCCGAGCACCCTTGACCATCCCGGATTTTGTGAAATTAAAACCGCAGGTAGAAAGCTTGCCGATTTTCGAAAAAGCCGGCTATGGTTGACCCCTGCGGCCTAAACGTAGTAGATAGGCCCCTTTTGTGGCACGGCAGCAGACCAGTCTTTTTGGGACGTGTCTCTATAGTTTTGTCAACCGCGTGCTTCGCGCCATTTCGGCATGACGCATCCGGGC
>NZ_JADMSU010000013.1 GCF_015561195.1 Collinsella aerofaciens
CCGGTTCTCAAGGTGCACGCCCCGCGGCTGATCCGGTCCGACCGGGCCGCGCGGCAAGGAGATATATTGCCAGACCGGAGGGGCGCCGGGGGCGGGAATCGCACACTCCATATTTTGTTCACAAATGAATAGGTCCCTCAGTCGCATCACTGAGGTTAAAACTGAAGCAGTGGCTTCTGATATTGGCGATGACCAGCTGGTTTATAGGTGTTAAGGCATCGGTCATCTCTGGAGCGCCACTTTACTCCAAAAGCATCAGCTATTTGTTTCCCGTCGGTAAAAGGCAGGTTTTGTTCGCCAAGCGTTCTTATATATAGAGAAGTTCGGGTTCGAACCCGTGTCGCGGCAACAAAAAAGCGGCCGGCATCCGCCAGTCGCTTTTTTAGTCTATGGTGGGCCGTCAGGGGTCCAGCCTGCTCCGCAGGCGGCCGCTGCGGCGCTTCGCGCCTTGCGCGCTGCGCTGGCAAACGCTCACGCGTTTACTCAGCTCCGCGCCCCGACGGGTTCGAACCCATGAAAAGGCGACAAAAAAGACGGCCAACCGAAGTTGACCGTCTCAACAATCTTTGGGTGGGCCGTCAGGGGTTCGAACCCTGGACCTTGGGATTAAAAGTCCCCTGCTCTGCCAGCTGAGCTAACGGCCCGCGCGTGGCATTGTACCACGGTCTGGGACTATTCCCAACTCCATTGGCCGTTCTGGAAAATCACAACTTCACGTCCATCAGGCGTAATGCCCGTAATATCGATGTCGTCCGTGCCGATCATAAAATCGACGTGCGTGCTCGAGATGTTAACGCCATGCTCCAGGAGCTCCTCCTTGGACATGTCATACCCACCCTCGATGCATTCGGGGAAACCGACACCTAGCGCGAGATGGCAGCTAGCATTCTCGTCATAGAGCGTATCGTAGAATAGAACGCCACTTTCGCGGATCGGCGTGTTCTTGGAAATGAGCGCGACCTCTCCCAGATGAGCAGCGCCCTCGTCCGTATCGATGATGCTTGCGAGCGTCGCCTTACCCACGCGGGCATCGTAGTCCACTACGCGGCCCGCCTCGAACTTAATCCAAAAATCGTCAACCTTGTTACCGTGGTGAATGAGCGGCATAGCCGAATACACGATACCGTCGGCACGCATACGATCAGGCGAGGTGAAGACTTCCTCGGTGGGAATGTTGGGGAAGAAGGGGTGCCCATCGGGCGTCTTGCCCTTGCCGCCGGCCCACTCGTGACCTTTCGTCATGCCAATCGTCAGATCGGTTCCATTTGCCGAGGTGTAATGCAGGTAGTCGAAACGATTGTCGTTCAGGAAACGCAGGTTCTTTTCGAATGCGGCGTCATGGAGTTCCCAGTCGCTCTCCGGGTCCTGGCCATCGGCGCGAGCGGTGTGCAGAATCGCATTCCACAGCTTATAGATTGCAACCTCATCGGCGTCTCCCGGGAACACCTCGCGCGCCCAGGCAACGACCGGCGCGCCGGCGATGCACCACGGGTTGATGTTGTAGTCCAGTCCGCGACGGAAGACCTTGCACTGCGTGTTCCTTGCCTTAGAAGCTGCAGCAGGCTTAGCGGGATCGATGCCCTTAAGGGCGGCAGGGTCCGCACCCTCGATAAAGATAAAGCAGGCACCATCCTGGGCCAGTGAATCAAGCTGCAGGCGCTTCCACTCGGGCGTCTGCTCAAAATAGCTTTTCTCGACATGCTCGTACGTGAGCCTCGTCACGGCGTCATCGGCCCAAATAACCGTCACGTGACCGGCACCGGAGGCATAGGCCTCCGCGACCACCACGCGCGCAAACGGCGCGCACTCGACCGGAGACTGAACGACAACCTCCTGGCCGGGCTTGACGTTTACGCCCTTGCGGACAACCAGGCGCGCATAGTTTTTAATCTTGGGCTCTAGGGCCTTCATGCCCTCCAGAGCCTCTTCGACCGTCAGGGCAGCTCGAATCATGTGCCACTCCATCTATCTATAGAACAGTAAAAAGGCGCGCCGCAAAAACGACGCGCCTTATATCTTAGCGATAAGTATGCATGCAAACGCTACTTCTTCTTGGAGTCCTTCTTGTCCTCCTCGGCAGCCGAGCGCTCGATAAGAGCGTTGAGCTTGTTCTCGGACATGCCCTCGGCCTGCGCGCGATACATGTTGCGCAAGGGACGAATACGAGCGAAGTCATAGATAAAGTCACCCAGGATGATGACATAGGACAAAACGATGCCGACCATCTGAACAGGGCTGGACACCGTGCCGCCGGGAGCGAAGTAGAGCGAAGCCCCAATTGCCACGACGAGCACCATGCCGATAGCGAGCACGGCCCACCAAATACGGCGGCGCTTGGTGTAGTCCTCATCCTGCTTGAGAAGGATATTCGACACCGTGTAGATGCGATCCTCGCGGGCGCGCTGCTTGGCCTTGCGGGCGCGTTTTTCCTCCTTGGAAAGGCCTTCCAGGTTTTCGCCCTTCTCGAGCTCTTTGCGTCGTGCCTTGGATGATGCCGGCACGACGTGAACAGAGCTCGCTGCCTGACGGGCGGGCTTAGCGGATGCGGCGGACTTGCGCGCAACCCCGGTAACCTCGCGGGATTGCGTGCGCTTGTTCGTGGCGCTGCGGGTACTCACTTACGCGTTCTCCTTCATGCTTGTGAACTGGGAGCCCGTGATGATTTGGAAGGCCTCGCGATAGCGCTCGGACGTGCCATCGATGACCTCGGCGGGCAGGTGCGGGGTCTCCCCCGTCATATCCCAGTTGGCTTTGAGCCAATTGCGGACGAATTGCTTGTCGTAGCTGGGCTGAATCTTGCCCTCCTCGTAGCTGGCGGCAGGCCAGAAACGGCTGGAGTCAGGCGTGAGGCACTCGTCGATCAGCGTGACCTTGCCATCGATGACACCAAACTCGAACTTGGTGTCGGCAATGATGATGCCACGGGTCGCTGCATACTCGGCAGCGGCCTTGTAGATCTTGAGGGAAAGGTCGCGAATCTGCGTGGCAATGTCCTCGCCCACGATCTCGCAGCAACGCTCGAACGAGATGTTCTCGTCGTGGTCACCGATCTCGGCCTTCGTGGACGGCGTGAACAGCGGCTCGGGAAGCTTGGAAGCCTCGGTCAAACCCTCGGGCAGTTGGATGCCGCAGACGGTGCCGTTCTCGTCGTAGGTCTTCTTGCCCGAACCGGTCAGATAGCCGCGGACGATGCACTCGATAGGAATCGTCTGGGCCTTCTTGACCAGCATGGCGCGGCCAGCGAGGTAGTCACGATACTCAGCAAACTCCTCGGGGAAATCCGCCGGGTCGATGGAAACGAGGTGGTTGGGAACGATGTCGGCAAACTTATCGAACCAGAATGCCGAGATGCGGTTGAGCACCTCTCCCTTAAACGGAATCTCGTCGGGAAGAATGAAGTCGAACGCAGAAATGCGGTCGGTGGCGACCATCAGCAGGTTTTCACCGGCATCATAGATATCACGAACCTTGCCACGGGAATCCGGACGACGCTCCATCGTTGTCACGTGAGTCACTCCTTACCAAAATACGACAGTAATGCGGGTTCTTTCCCGCATGTTTTCGCAAACTCGGAGCGGCAGGGACGAAACCCCTCCTTCACCGAATAGCGAAAAGCTAGTGCTCCATTGTAGTAGATGCCGCGTCCGCCGTGTGCTCGCGAGGCAGATGAATCGTAAAAGTCGTACCCTTTCCAAGCTCCGACTCCACGGATATGTAGCCGTGATGACGCTCGACGATCTGCTTGGTCACGGCGAGGCCCACGCCCAGACCGCCCGCCTCACGGGCACGGCTGGCATCGGCGCGCCAAAAACGGCCGAAGATGCGCGACAAGTCATCCTTGGCAATACCGATGCCGGTATCAGAAACGGCGATGCTGACGTGTTTGCGGTCACTGAGCACCGACACCACGACCCAACCGCCCTCGGGGGTGTAGCGCATGGCGTTGCTCATGAGATTGATGACGCATTGTGTGATCATGTCGGGATCAGCTTCGACGACATCGTCGTGACCTTGGGTCTCGTCAGCAAAGCGCAAGCGCAGATCGCGGTCGACAAACAGGCGCTCCTGGGCATTGACGATGGAACGCACGAAAGGAACCATGTCCACCGGCTCAAGGTTGAGCGGAGCCGTGCTGTTTTCCATGCGCGACAGGTCGAGCATCTGCTGCACCAGACGAGCCAGGCGACGCGTCTCGGAAGCAACGGTCTCCAAATGCTCATCGTCGGTGGGATACACGCCATCCTGCATGGCCTCGACCGTTGCGAGCATGGCCATAAGCGGCGTGCGAAGCTCGTGCGCAACGTCTGAGGTCAGGCGCTTCTCGTGTTTCATATCCTTCTCGAGCGAAGTGGCCATCTCATCGAAGGTCTCACCCAGCTGATCAATCTCGTCATCACCGCGCAAACCAGTACGAGCGGACAGATCGCCATCGCGAATTTGCTTGGCCGTGCTCGTAATACGGTGAATCGGTTTGGTGAGCATGCGCGACACGAGCGATCCGATAACGACCGAAATGCAGATTGCAACAACCGCGGCGAGGGCCATGGCGTTAAAGGTCTTCTCCCTAAATGCAGAATCCGCCTTGGTGAGCAAGGCATCGGAGCCGATGGCCCATAGCTTTACCTGTCCGACATGCTCGCCCGAAGACGTTATGATTTCGACGTTGGCAACGCTATCGGAGCCGGTTGGAGCAGACGAGACCGGGCTATGCGATGCTTTTTTACCGCTCGAGCTGCTCGACGCTGATTCGCTCTCGCGCACATCGGCGGTCGCGCTTGCTGAAGGCCATGAGTCGTCATAAACGACAACGCCTTTCTTGTTGACGACCTGCATACCCAAATCGTCGGACACCAAACTCGATGTCGCGACCGTACGTAGCTCGCCCGCAGTCCAATTGCCGTTTTCCTCATACGACATCGCAAGCTTTTCGGCAGCGGAATTTGCGATTTCGACGATATTGGAGCGCGTGTAATCCGAAAAGACCGTGCCCCACACAACAGAGACAACGCCCACCAGCACCAATACCGTCATGAGCGATGTCAGAGCAAAAGCAAGTGCCATGCGCGAGGGATAGCTCATCGTTGGCCGTGAATCGGAACGAGGCGTGTTCCAACTAGCCTTGGAACCCGCCTCGCTCTCCTGCTTGTGCTTTTGTCCGATTTCAAAGCGCGCAGGTGTCATATGTGATTTCCCTATTTCTCGTCCGACTTATCGGTCTTGGCCGGAGCCTCGAAGCGATAGCCGACACCGTGGACGGTGTAGAGCCACTTGGGCTTCTTGGGATCATCGCCCAGCTTGGCGCGAAGGTTCTTCACGTGGCTGTCGATGGTGCGCTCATAGCCCTCAAAGTCGTACCCAAGCACCTTCTCGACCAGCTCCATACGGTTGTAGACACGGCCGGGATGACGAGCAAGCGTGGTGAGCAGCTTGAACTCGGAAGCCGTCAGATCGACTTCCTTGCCCTCGACCAAGATCTTGTGGCCCGAGATATCGATGACCAGATCGCCGAAGTCGAGTACCTCGACGGCGGGCTCGTCGGCCTGGTGGGCACGACGGAACAGGGCGCGTACGCGGGCGACAAGCTCGCGCGGCGAGAACGGCTTAATCAGATAGTCGTCGGCGCCAAGTTCAAGACCGATAATACGGTCCTCGATCTCGCCCTTGGCAGTCAGCATGATGATGGGGACATCCGAGGTATCGCGAATGGTGCGGCAGACGCGCTCACCGGGAATCTTGGGGAGCATCAGGTCGAGCACGACCAGGTCGAACTGATGCTTCTCGAACTCCTCGATCGCGGACTGGCCGTCGCCGACGCCCACAACCCAGTAGCCTTCGCGCTCGAGATAGGCAGCGACGGCGTCACGGATTGCCTTCTCATCCTCGACCAGCAGAATCTTTTTTGCATCTGAAGCCATAACACGGCCCCCCTGTCTCAATTAGCTAAGAACAAGCCCATTTTAACGCACCTGAGCCCGCCGGATGCCGCTATGACGTGGCAGCTCGGCGGGCGGTACTCACAATTACAACGCGTTTATTCCCCTGTTGGCGCCTTTTTAACCCCTCTAAGCTTAAAGAGAGAATAGGCGTGCGGTGACCGTCTCTGGTATACCCTGGCTGTTGCGCACCGTGGCGTACGTAAGGAATGAGTCCGATTTTCCCGCCGTAGCTGGATAATCGCCATACTCCAAAGCGCGGTCGGGCGACAGCAGCGAACCATAGGTCTTGGCAGAGGTGTCGATGAGAAAATGCGATGCCTGTACCTTAACAAGGTATTTATTCTTCTTGCCAGCCGCACATGCGAGAGGCTCGCGGGACAGGAAGAGGTACGGCCCTCCCTCATTACCGATATACGTGCCCATGTTGCCCAAGCTGCCCACGCCACTATAGGTCGCCTCGATAGAAAACACGAAGGTATCGCCCATATATACGGCCTCGAATGGCGAGACTGACGAGGGAAGGACTAGCTGGGCACGTTTGGTGTTGTTGCCATCGGTCAGATCGATTGCCGTTATGCCGTAGTAGACGCCCTCGTCGTTGCGGACACGCGGCGAGATGGTCAAAATGCCGTCGCTCGCGCGTGGGGCCGACGCAAAGCGGCCCGTCGATTTCCAAATTGTCTCGGCCTTAGATTCATCAAGCGAGCGACGATAGCAAAACGAATCGTTACTCGTTTTATTGCCGCTTGCCGAAGGCATTTTATACCAGATGACTGATGGCCCGAACGCCGTAAACAGTGGCGGATCGTAGTCCTTGCCACCTCGATCGAGCTCAACCACGTCGCCAGAGAGCGAAGCGCCCGACAGATTTTGAGCGTAGAGCTTCCACGATGAATTGGCAAAGTTCATCTCAACCCACGCAAACACGCCATCGCCGGCACGGACATCGTAAAAAGCATATCCCGTGCCCTCGATAGGATCCTCAATTAATGTGGTAAGTGAGCCATCGCCCAGGTTGAGCACACCGAGTGTGTTGGCGTGCAGTGCCGATGCGGGCGCCATCATTGCCGCAGCATAGTCACCCTCGCAGTAGTACAACAATGTGCCCAGCGGCAGCGTCCACGATGCCGCCGGCTCAAGATCGATGTCGACTGCCTCGTACTCATCCGTAATCGAGATGATCTTGGAATCGTCCTTGATAACCTGCGGCTCGCCAGCGGCATCATCACTGGTGCCTGTTTTTTTCGAACATCCGGCAAGCACCGTGGCAGCGCCCGCGGCAGCTCCACCGAGCACAAAGCCGCGGCGCGATATTCCGTTCTTGATGTGGTCGGCGATACCCATTAGGCGATCTCGGCGCGGGCGGCCTCGATAGCGCGCGTAAGCTGATCGGCGCAAGAGGTCTTCTTCATGCCGCAGGTATTGCCGGCAAGAACCTCGATCACACGGTCGGCAGGAGCGCCCTCGACCAGTTTGGAGATGGCCTTAAGGTTGCCATCGCAGCCGCCGGTAAACTCGACGCCCAGTACCTTGCTGCCGTCGTCGGAAAGATTGAGATGGATATTGCGAGAGCACACGCCCTGAGGCTTGTAGTCAAAGCTAATCATTGAGATCCCCTCTCATAGAGAAATTTCAGATGTCTATTATCCCCGCCTAGGCCGATATAGTATCGCGGGCACCGATTCAACATCCTACGATGCACAAACCGGTGACTGCAATACTAACGATTCGCGTCCTGAGCGTGAACTTCACGCTTCTCTTGATACATGCTATGGTCGGCAACGCGGTATATCTCGGCTAGCGTACAGCCGGGTGTCTCTACCGTCGCGATGCCAAATGACGCGCTGACGGCCAGCGCATCATCACTCGCCGCAGCAAGACCGCGGCGAAGATCTTGCACTAATTGACGCGCGGACTCACGATCAGTGTAGGGGCATATCAACAAAAACTCATCTCCACCAACGCGCATGGGCACAAACTTCTCGCCTGCCACCCGCCTCAATACAGACGCCGTACGCCGCAGCAACTCATCGCCCATTTCGTGACCGTAAAGATCGTTGGTGCGCTTGAGGTGGTTGCAGTCCATCATGATCACACTCACGGGCAGGGATTTGTTCACCGAGTCGTCGCCAAGGGACTCAAGGTAATTTCTATTGCGAAGCCCCGTCAGTTTGTCCTGAAAAGAAAGCTCTTCGGCGCGCTTTGCCATCGAGATGTTATGCGTCGCCACGACGACCGATTCCAGTCGGCCCCGCTCATCGCGACGCTGCGGAACAACCTGCAGCGAATACCAAGCGCCTCGGCAATCTCGCACCTCGGCATCCAAGTGCGGCACGCCCTCCATACGGTCCCGAAGCGTACTTGTATCTATAAGTTCCATGACCACTTCGCGGCTTTCGGGACTCACAACGTCTCGACAAACCGTGTCCAAAAAGTCATATGCCTCGGTATGCTCAGCAAATATTTTCGCCATCGACGGCGACATGTTAATTCCCTCGATCTCGAGCGTATCGAGATGCAACAGGAAGGTCGACTCATACGCAGAACTGATGGCATTGATGATGCCGAGCTGCTTGTCCTTTTCGGCCAAGTTGCGACGGTCGGCAATAGTGCGCACCAACAGCACTACGACCCAAAACGCCAGGCACGCCAGCACGCCGGCAGCGACAAATGCAATCCTGCCAGACATGACCTCAGATTTGGGGTAGAGCGCAAACAGGCGGTAGTCCTTATACGCCGCACGCACGGCATACCAGGTAGTTCCCTGATATTCGACGCGCGTTAGGCCTTCGTCTTTCCAGTCAGTTCCGCTATCGGCAAGAAGTCGGGCAAGGGCTATATCGACGGTCGAATCGTTTGAGGATACGATTTGCGCATCGCGCATCACGAGCACCGTAGGACCCTGATGGAACGTGTTGTTCACGAGCACGTCGGCGATAACGTATGAATAGTCATCGGAGGGCTCAGCCGCAAGCGATTGATACCCCAACGCCACCCCATCACCGTACGGAATGGCACTCACGGCAAAGTCGACGCCGCGACGCTCTACGACGGTCGAGTAGGACACTTTGGAGCCTCGATACATCGATGCGACCGGCGAACAGGCCAGCTCCTCTCGCCACAGCATCAGTGGATCGCGACCGTCAGTATCGTAATGAGCGGCCATATGGCCGTCGGCGTCCATGACCAACATTCCCGAAAGACACTCGGTATGGACATATTCCTCGACCAGATCGTCGTTGACTTCAACGCGATCAGGCGGCAAGAACGCCGCAAACGACTCGAGCGCAGCATCCAAATTGTGCGTCGCCTCGGTTTTTCTTCCCTGTTCATATCGGTCATATTTTTTGCAGGCGTTTTTTAGAAACACCATGGTTTCCTGGCCAAACCCAAGCGTTTTATCGAGACAGCGATGCGTACCGACTATGTAGAGCAAACTCAATAGGACAACGCTGGCCACAACGCCGATAGCCGCGGCGACCAAACCCTTTCGACGCAAGCGGCACTTGTCATTTGTCATGATTCCGCCCTTTGCCCGTCCGCCGCCGCTCCTGCCTTGTAATTGCTCACAATACGATCAATCGTGCCGTCCCGATCCATGTCGAACAGCACGGTATTGAGGTTTTTGACGTACTCCCCCTCATAGCTGTTCTCAAACGCAACGCCCAGGTCAACTGTCATAACGTTGTCGGCAAACACGTGATAAACACCGGGATACTGCGCGACGAGCCGGTCGAGCGATTGAACGTCCGCCATCCAACAGTCAACATAACCTTTGACCAGGGCAGCTTTGCAGAGTTCGGCAGAGCCATATGATTTGATGTGCACATCCGGCGAGATACCCAGGTCCCCGGCAAGCAATCGGCGTTCACTCACCGAACCCGCAATCACCGCAATGGTCTTGCTTCCATCGAGAGACGTCAAACCCTTGATACCACTCGTTTTCTTGGCGGCGACCGAGACTGTCACGGTCAGATACGGCTCAGTCCAGTAATAATCGTCTTCGCGATAACAGGGTGAATAGTCGCACCACAGACAATCGATATCGCCGTTTTTGAGCAGTCGATCGCGGTCATTCCAAGATATGTCGATGAATTGCGGCTTGATTCCCGCACGTTTGCAGGCCTCGCGGGCAATATCGATATCGATACCGGCGTAATCGCCCGTGGTATCGACATACACATAGGGGTCGTTATCCGTAACGCCAATCTTGAGCACCGGAAGATCTTTGTCAGCTTCATCCGAGGAGGGAGAGTTGCCTCGAACGGTATACGTCAGGGCGCCCGCACAGACGGCAACAAGGAGTATGAGCGTAAACGAGACGATGGTGGCTCGTTTAATACGTCTGGGCACGTGCCTCTTTTCGTTGAAACAGCAGTCGAACTTTCATTCTATTACCGGAGCCTGCGGCAGCAACGAAAAAAGCGCCTCGCCCAAGACGGGCAAGGCGCCAATGGTTGAAATGCATCCGCAAGCGGTCGAATTAGGTTAACCCTACTCGAAGCTTAGCTGCTCCAGGCGATCGAAGACTGTGTCGATGCGGGTGAGGAAGTCCCACGGATCAAAGATCTCGTCGAGCTTCTCCTGGCTGACGGTGCAGCGCGGATCGGCCTCGAGGCGCTCCTTAAAGGTGGGGCCGGAGACACAATCCTGCACCTCGTGCCAGGTTGCCATGGCGTTCTCCTGCACAATGGCGTACGCGTCCTCGCGGGTGATGCCCGTGTCGACGAGGGCCAGCAGCACCTTGGAGGAGAAGATGAGGCCGCGGGTCTTATTGAGGTTGGCCATCATGCGGGCAGGGTACAGCTGCAGGCCGTCGATAACGCGGATGAGGCACTGGAACATGTGGTCGAGGGCGATGAAGCTGTCGGCCTGGGCGACACGCTCGGCAGAGGAGTGCGAAATGTCACGCTCGTGCCATAGGGCGACGTTATCGAAGGCAACCTGGGCGTTGGACTTCACGACGCGCGACAGACCGCAGACCTTCTCCATGGTGATCGGGTTGCGCTTGTGCGGCATGGCGGAGCTGCCCTTTTGGCCCTTACGGAACGGCTCCTCGGCCTCGAGCGTATCGGTCTTCTGCAGGTTGCGAACCTCGGTAGCGATGCGCTCGCAGGTGGCCGCGGTGGTGGCGAGAACGCCGGCGAGATAGGCGTGATGGTCGCGGCTGATAACTTGCGTGGACAGCGGATCGTGGACCAGACCCAAGTGCTCGCAGACATACTCCTCGACAAACGGCTCGATGGAGCTGTACGTGCCGACAGCACCCGAGATGGCACCGAAGGCGACGTTCTTGCGGGCATCCTCAAGACGGTCCAGATCGCGCTTGAGCTCCCAGGCCCAAGAGCCAAACTTCATGCCGAAGGTCATAGGCTCGGCGTGGATGCCATGGGTACGGCCGGCGCAGAGCGTGTTGCGCTCCTCGAAGGCACGACGCTTGCAAATCTCGCCGAGCTTCTTGACGTCCTCGATGATCAGGTCGCAGGCCTGGGTGAGCTGGTAGCACAGAGCCGTGTCGCCCAGATCGGAGCTGGTCATGCCATAGTGAACCCAGCGGCTGGGCTTGGGGTCGCCCTCGGGAACATCGGCGTCGATGTATTCCTTCATGTTGGTCAGGAAGGCAATAACGTCGTGGCGCGTGACTTCCTCGATCTCATCGACCTTCGCCTTCTCAAAGTTGGCGTGGTCGCGGATCCACTGGGCTTCGTCTTTAGAAATGCCGATCTTGCCGAGCTCCGCCTGGGCCTCGCAGGCCAGGACCTCGATCTCCTGCCAAATGGTGTACTTGTTCTCGAGGGAGAAGATGTGTCCCATCTCCGGGCGGGTATAGCGATCGATCATAGCGGCTCCTTTTTGGTTATTGGCACGTTGGTCGTAACCCAACCATTGTACCGTGCGCAGGTGCAAGTATGGGCAGCAGGCATTAACCTAACATTTTGGAATTGGAGTGGGCATGAGGACGTCTGCGCATTTGCTTCGCAAATCCGCACCGGCTGCGGTCGATCTCCCCGGATTCACGGAGACGATGGGGAAGACTTTGTTGAATTGTCCGTCCCGAGGTCTCCCGCGCTCGATGGAGCGGGCAACGGGACGTCCGCGTATTTGCTTCGCAAATCCGCACCGGCTTCAGGCGCCTGCCGGCGCCTTCGCCTGCTCGCTACAAACGCTTCGCGTTTGTTTTACGCTCGCACCCTGGCGGGTTCGAGTCCCGGCGCTTTATTGAAAAAAGCACGGCACCGTGATGGTGCCGTGCTTGTGCCTTTAACTGGAGCGGGCAACGGGACTCGAACCCGCGAGTGTCAGCTTGGGAAGCTGATGCCTTACCACTTGGCGATGCCCGCTTGTGTGTTGGCTAGTATAACGCGGTTGTCTTGTTCGATACAAGGGTAACGATGCTTGTTTTAGCTGTGGAGAATCGTTTGAAAATCGCATCAATTGTGGAGACGAGGACCTTTGGCCTCCTGTTCTCCTTATCTTCTACCTGCGCTTTTGCTTGATTGTTGTATTTGAGCTCAATTTGTCAGGAATTGGGCAAGCTTTTGGTCAGGCTCCGGTACTTACCCGCATGAACCTCGGGGGTAGCCTCATCCTACGCGTCGCAACCTCCCCATGCGGCGCACGAGGGATAAGGAGCAGCCATGTCCAACGCACCCACGCACTCTGTCCACAGCGCAATCGCAACAGGTCCGCTGCTCCTGCTCCTCTTCCTGCTTTTCGGCTGTCTGGCACCAGGAGCCGCATTTGCCGTCGATGGCTACGACCAGCTCGGCTTCCGCACTATTAGCGATGATTGTGGGCCCTTCTTCATCGGCAAGTATGAAGCTCAAGACGCCTCGATTGCCTACTGCATGAACCAGGAGCGCCCCGGCCCCACCAAGCCGGGCGGCCCATGGCTCAACTTTGATCAAGGCTGGGTGTGGCTCGACGACGAGTTCGCGGCAATCGTTTGTCACGGATATCCTACCGCCACGTCGTTTGGCAGTTACCATCTTTCACCCGATCGCGCCCGCGCCGCCACCCAGCTTGCCGTATGGATGCTCAACGGCACTACCCATGTCGACGGCACCTACTCCTACACGACCGCTCAGGGCAAAACCAAGAGCGGGCACTTTACCGCCGACAATGAAGTCGTGGCGGCTGCGCGATGGCTCCACGACAGCGCAAAATCAGGAAGCATCAAAGCCGCTCCGCACCGCGCGCGGCGCTATCTAGGAACCGTATCGGGCGGCAGCAAACGTCAAGACATGCTCTATGTACTGCCGGCGGTCTCTGTTTCCTTCCAAAAGCAGTCTGCAAACGCTGCCCTTACCAGCGGAAACAATACTTATCAGTTTGACGGGGCAACATTCGATGTTTTTGAGAGCGCCAGCGGCGCGCGTGTCGGCACCGTCCAGATGGACAGCAACGGTCGAGCGCAGGCAACACTCCTACCCAACACGGCATACTATCTAGTTGAGACAACAGCGCCAGCTGGTTATATCCCCCTGCACGATCGCATTGCCTTTACCACGACGGATAACGGCGGATACGTCACCATTGATGAACAACCCGGCACCATTACCTTGCGCATTGTAAAGCTCGACGCCGCAACGAATGCAGGCCCCCAAGTTGGGGCGTCGCTCGCAGGAGCAGAATTCGTGTGCGTATCGCAATCAACCCCTGGATGGACACAAACTCTCAGAACCGATGAAAGCGGTCGAGCTACCCTCACCGATGTCCCCCTGGGAACCTTTACCATCTATGAATCGAAGGCGCCCGAGGGCTATTTGCCCTCCGGTGACAGTTGGTCTTACACCGTTGGAGCCGACCAACTCGGCGATTCAGGCGTGGTCGAGATCGAATCTCGCGTTTCCGATATCCCCATTGCGTTTGACCTTGAGATTTCCAAATTCAAGGACTACGGCAATAGCGATCAATCCGGCCTGGAGCAGCCGGCAGGAGATGTTGTCTTTGAGGTTGTCAGCAACAGCTCTCAGCAGGTTGTTGGCACACTGACTACAAACATCTATGGCTTTGCCTCCACCAAAGATCAGCCCGGAGCATGGTTCGGCACAGGCAAGCGACCCGCCGGTGTCCACGGAGCCATCCCATACGACCGCGCCGGCTACACGGTTCGTGAGGTTCCGGAAACCGTTCCCGAGGGTTTTAAACGTGCGGGGGAATGGACCGTCGAGGCCAATCAGATTTCCGACGGCGCCGAGCTTCAATATATCGTGGACAACCACGCTTTGTCGACGCATCTCCAGATTGTAAAACGCGATGCCCAAACAGGCGCTTCTGTTCCCCTAGCCGGATTCACCTTCCAACTCCTCGACAGCAATCACAAACCTGTCTCACAAACATGCTGGTACCCAGCACATAACGTAATGGACACCTTTACGACTGACGCGACCGGCACCGTCACACTGCCCGAATCGCTCGTGCCGGGCACCTATTATGTACGCGAAACCTCGGCCAAAGAGCCCTATCTTGTCGGCGGAGAGATCGAGGTAAACATACCCGCCGATATAAACCTAACGCCCGTTGCAATCGTCTCGTATTATGACCACGCCGCGACCGGAAACATCAGGATCGTTAAAACCGATGCCGTAGACGGCAGCAGCCTCGCGGGCGCCATCTTTGAGATCCGTGCCTCAGGTGATATCGTGCGCCCCGACGGTAGCATTGCCGCGCTCGACGGTGAGACTGTCGCTACCGTCACGACGGATGAAACTGGAGAAGCACGCGCGGACGACCTCCCGCTGGGATCTGGCACCGCACGCTACGAGGTTGTCGAGACTCAAGCGCCGACCGGCTTCTTACTCGATCGGACATCTCATATTGTCGACCTTACCTATGCCGACCAGAAAACACCCGTTGTAGAAGCACGGCTTAACGTATCCGACGATTACACCAAGGTTGATATCTCCAAGGTCGATGCAAGCGGAGAGCAGGAAGTGAAAGGCGCACAGCTCACCTTATATGGTCCCGATAAAACCGAAATAGACTCCTGGACCTCATCCGACAAGCCGCACCGCGTCGAACATCTTGCACCCGGCATCTACTCGTTGCGCGAAATGATGTCTCCGCGGACCTATGACCTTGCCGAGGAGATAACGTTTGAAATAAAGGATACGGGAGAAGTCCAATCCGTCGCGATGAAGGATGCGCCCATCGAGATCAAAGGACAGGTCGACAAGCGTCAGGAGCTTGTCCAACCTATCGGGAAGGGTCTGCTGGCCAACGGCGATGGAAAAAACCGCGCCGCGACGCAAACCAATACGGACGGACTTTTCTCCTATACCATCGACGCTCGAAACGATTCAGCTACCTGGGTTGATGAATTCACAATTACCGATGATCTTGAGTGTGCCGAGGACGATACAGCGAGATTCGTCTCAATCGAAACCCCCGTCGCCATCGGCGACCTCAACGGTCTATGCAACGTGTGGTATCGCACGACGCCGTTGGACTCGACAGACGCCGATGAGCCGGCAAACGCGACACTTGACGATGGGCACGAAAATCCTTGGCTTGAGTCCGACGAAGTAAAAGAGAGCCTGGGTGAGGATTGCCGCCTCGTCGATTACGACGGCTGGCACCTCTGGAAGGCGGATGTCTCGACCACGGAATCCATCACACTCGAGGCGAAAGAACTCGACCTTGCATCCAATACCGTCGTGACGGGCATTCGCATTGAATACGGTGCAGTAGCCGCCGACTTTACGACTCGAAGCGATGTGGATTCTTGGACCCGCGATGATCTCAAAGATGAGCACGACGACCTTGACGATGCCAAAGCAATCCTTGGCACAGATGCTCGGGGCGCAGTCGTGCACATGCAGGCAACGTCGGCTTATACACCCCAAACTGCACTCACCAACAGCGCACGCGTCGATCTTTGCCGCAACGGCGGCGGCGATAAACTTGAGTCACATGACGAGGACCGTGTCATTCAACGCTGTACCCTACCGCAGGACCTACCGACAACAGGATCAGCTCCCATCGCCGCTTGCATCACCGCGCTCCTGACCTCGGGTGCCGCAGCCCTATGGTTCGCTCGCCTTAGGTCAATCCCAAAGAAGCGCTAGCGCGATGAAAAAGCGGGCGAGCCAGTCCCCCGGCTCGCCCGCTTTCAATCATTTAAATCGCCGTATCTACTCTGCAGACGAAGATCCACCATCAACGATTGCTTGCTCGGACTCAGGAATCCCATCGGCACCCGTGCTCTGTTCTTGCTCCACCTCTTCGCTGATTGCGGAGGCGGGGGTCGAGCCCTTCGCGCCCACGATGTAGGCAGCTCCAAACCCTAACGCAATGGCAATCAAGGTCAAAATCACGTAGACAGGCCAATGGCGCTTAATATACGAAAACACGTTGACTCCTTAGAGCTCCGTCTACGAACGGCGGATAACCTCGGTCACGACCTCGGATACCGTGGCAATGTTCGTCGGGTTGACATTGTGGGGCAGGTCGTCCTCGGTACGAGCGCAAGCCAGACGCGTGCCGTCCACGCCGGCGATGGTGAGGGCTCGGCGGCTCGCCTCGAGCGCGGCGTAGGCATCGGTCTTGGCATAGGGCATCTCGAGCGCGCCACAATCGACATGGAACGACTTGCACACCTTGCTGACCAAGTTCATGATGCGGCGATCGCCCTTGAGCAGCTGCTGTTCGCCCTCAACCGTCACCACCGAAAGCCTACCGGCGCCGACGGATTCAAGATTGATGAAGAAGACGCCGCGGAGCTTATCGCGATGCGAAGCCAAGAAGGCCTTCATACCGGCGCCATCACAATCCGAGGCGCCCGTTGCCACAAACCAGATATCGTGACCGAGCAGCTCATCGTCGCCCATAGAGGCGACAGCCGAGAGCATATCTTCGGAAGAAGCGCCGTCGGAAGACGCAGCGCCGCCCTTCCAGCCATCGTTATCGTCCTCGAAATTATCCCACGAACCGATGCCGCGACCGGACTTCTTGGCATCGTAATCGTCTTCGACGCCCAGCCAATCACTCATGCTGTCCTGTTCGTTTTTCTTTTTACGACCAAACAGACCGCCCAGGCCGCGCTTGCGAGGCTTGGGTGCCGCCGGGGCGGGAGCCGAAATGGTCTCGATCGGCTGAGCGCCCGACGCAACGGGCATAGGAGGCGCAACGGGTGCCGATGTGGGTTCGGGACCCCGGGCGGTAGCAAAGGGGTCGTTGACCTGTGCAGAGGGGTCAGGAAGGTCGAACAGCGACGTGCGAGACGCAACGTTTGCCTGCTTCATCGACGGCAGTGACGGATCGGGGACCGAAGCCAGCGGAGACGAGGAAGGCGCGGGCGACGGAGCCGACGCCGGATCGGGAACATTCATCTGCGGACGCGGTGATGCCTGGGAGGAAATCTGGGCCATAAGGGAATCGACCGTTTCGTCCTGGGTGGGAGCAACATCGGCAACCGTGGCACCGGAACCACTCGGGGTCGGCATGGTGAAAATCTGCGTGGAGTAAGGCCTCGACTCATCTGTCTCGGGAGCCTCGGAAACCGTAGGCACTTCCTCCTGTTCGACCTCGGTCGAATCATCTTGCTCGGCTGCCGCGTATTGCTCTTCGTCAGAGTTGGCCTCGACGGGCTCGTCCTCGGCGGCATCTTGGATTTCGGCAGCATCAATAGGCTCGTCATCGCCTGCCGCGTCGCCCTGCTCATCGGAAACAGGAAGGGGCTCGGCAATCGCGGTGCCTTGCTTTTCAAACGTTATCGTGGAATCGAACTGCGCGGCATCAAACGACATGGTGCCATCGACGTGCTGCTGAGCCTCGAAAGACGTCGTCGCCTCAACAACATCCGCGGACGCCGGTTGCTGGAACTCAAAGGACGTTGTAGCTTCGGCAGCGTCGACGGGCACGGACTGCATAGTCTCGTTCTGCTCGAACTCCTGCGCTGCGCGCTCGCGTGCCGCCTCGGCTGCCTGCTGCTGAGCGATAGCCTCCTGCTCGGCAGCCTCGCGTGCGGCAGCGCGCTTCTCCTCGAAATCGTCGACAAATTTCTTGCCCTTTGCAAGCGCACCCTTAAAGAAGTTGGAAGCGCTGGCGCCAATCGAAGAGAACGCGGATGCAATATCGGCATGGGGCGTTGCCGCGGGAATCTCGGCCGAGAAATCAGTATCGCTCTCGTAAGACACGCGCCTCGGCTGTTCAACGTAATCGTCGTCAGACTCGTCCGTAACGTCTTGCGCCGGCGCGGCGGGAGCCAAAATGTCCAGTCCTGCCGCGGGATCGATCACGGACACCGCCTCGGGCTCGGCAACGACAGCGGTAACCGCGGCAGACTCATCATCCACGGCGACAACGGGCGCAGGTGCAGTCACGACGGGGGCAGGCTCGGGCTCAAACGTCGGCTCCTCGCCTTCCTCGTAATCGAGCGTGCAGGACTCGGGAAGCATTCCGAGCGCACGGATGGCATCCGAACCAAAGCGGATGTTGCCGGCGGCATTGCGATAGAGCTTGGGCTCGGGCTCGGCCGCGACAGGCTCCTCCGCCGGCTCGGCAGCGGGAACCTCGTCATTGAACTCTTCGGCCTGGACAGCCTGATTCTGATCCTCGGGCACGATGGCGCCAATCAGCGTCTCGTCGGCAGACGCACCCTCAAAGCCCTCGATCTGCTCGTCGAAAGCCTCGCCCTGTTCGAGCTCGGTCTGAGCGTCGGGAGCAATCGGCTGACCGAACTCGTCCTCGGCGTAGGTAGGCTCTTCATACTCGATGGTGTTGCCGTAGTCGTTTTGCTGTTGGGCCGCGGCATGCTCCGCTGCTGCGCGCGCCATCTCCTCGGCACGACGCTTCTGCTCCCCAAAATAGGTATCGAACGGAACATCGTCGGGAAACTCGTTTTCACCCTGGAAGGGAGCAACGTTGTCCATAACGCCGAGCATAGCGGCGACAGAAGACTTGTTGCACACCGCGCCGGACGTATAGGGAAGAATGTAGCGGTTAGAAATGATGTTTGCCGCGTTGGCGAGCGCAACGAGGGAAGCGAGGATCGCGACAATCCACAGCAAAACCTTGAGCGCGCCGGGGAGCGGCAGGTGGCGCAAGATGGCAACGGCAGCAGGGGCAACCGTGGCAACGGGCAACAGCTTGGCGATGAGCGCACGATACGAAGCATAGGGCTCGCGGGCGAGCAGCTCGGCACGGGGAGAGTCGTAGTGTGCGACAACGACCACCGGGCGGTTGCGCGGAGACGCGAGCGGGCCCGAGGCCTTGTGGTAGGCGATGACATTTTGGCTCACGCCCGTCTTGCCCAGGCGCGAAACCACGGGGTGGCCCGTGCGCTCGAGCACGTAAAGAACGGCGCCGGCAATGGCCAGCAAGGTGCCGACCAAGCCGATACCGCCGCCGATGCCCATCAGTAGGGCGCCGGCAAACGCAAGAATACCGGTAACGGCAAATGCCAACCTACTAGGCGCCGGGGCATTGAACTCCTGAACCTCGGGATCAAAGCCGTGGTTGCGGAAGATCTGAGCGATATCCTCGGCAGCCAAGCGCTCTTCTTCGCTGCATGCCGGCGTAATGCCGGTGTTCTGCAGCAGGTGGTTAATATAGTTCTGGGTGTTCGCCATGTGCGCTCCACATCCATAATCCGACAAATAGGCCCAATGCATGCACATTAGAACCGTATATAGTCGAAAGTATACCCCGAGCGAGCGCAAACGACCGAATTCGGGCCATCTTAACGCCCCGAGCGGACAAGGATATAGCCTAATCTCCATATCGGACTAAAATCATGGCAGCAAACCATCTTCTCATGCGAGGACTCTATGACGGCAAGCGACGCGACCGCGACAATTAAAAAGGGGAATTCGGAGCCCAGTTTCGATAAAACGGCTCAGCGCATCCTCAATCTTTTCTTTGTGCTCAACAGCTCCCCCGAACCGCTGACGACCAAGCAGATCGTCTTGGATTCTGACCTGGGATATGGCTCGGGCAACATCGACTCGGATAAGCGCAAGTTTCGGCGCGATCGTGACAAACTGCTCGAGCGTGGCATCTTAATCAAGGAGGTTCGCCCCGCCGGTGCGCAGGAGACCGAGGAAAGCTCGTGGACAATCGACCGCGAGCACACGTTTGCGGCAGGCGGCCTCATCACCGCTGACGACGCCGATATCCTGCTCAACGCCATCGACCAGACACTAGCGGCCGGCTCTTCCGCCTTTGCCGCGCCGCTTGCCGATATTCGCTCCAAGATTGCCTATCTCACCGGTAGGACGACGGTGGACGAAGCACCGATTCGCCGCTCTCCCACCGTCGATGCGGTATGGAGCGCCTTTGCCGATCGTTGTGCACTGCGATTTTTATATCAGAACGGGCGCGGCGAGCAGAAAGAACGTACCGTCTGCGTCTACGGCATGTTCGAGCACGAGGGCTCGGCGTACTTTTGCGGTCTCGACAATGCCACCGGCGACATCAGGACATTCCGCTGCGACCGTATCGTTCGCGCTTGGCGTCCTTCGAAGGCCTACGTCATCCCTGCGGACTTCAATCTCAACGACTATCTGTTCTTTGAATTCGATTTTGCCGACCAACCGCCCGTTGCAGCTACGTTCTCGTTCGCCCCGCAGACGCAGATCGATATGATCAACGGCCTCACGCGCGGGCGAGGTGAGCTCACACACACCGATGCGGGATGGACCTGGACCGTTGACGTGCGCGATCTTGAAGCCGCCGCCTCATTTTGCATGGTCCACGCCATGGACGGCATGAGGCCCATGGCCCCCAAATCGCTCAAACAGGCGTGGAACCACCTCATCGAAAGGACGGTGCACGAGCATGCCCGTGCGTAAACTCACCAGCGAGCAGAGGCTCTCGCGCGCCATCGACATCATGGAGGCCCTCTACGCCGCCGGCGAGAACGGCATGACTCGAAACGAGATTTGCAGTCGCTTTGACATCACGGGGGCGTCGCTCGACGAGATTCTCGAGATCGTCTCGACGCTCGCGGACCGAGAATCGGGTGCGCGCATCATCTGCGAATGCCACGGCGAGCGTGTGGTCCTCACCGGTGACGCCGGACGTGTGC
Source organism: Collinsella aerofaciens (assembly GCF_015561195.1). GTDB lineage: Bacteria > Actinomycetota > Coriobacteriia > Coriobacteriales > Coriobacteriaceae > Collinsella > Collinsella aerofaciens_AC. The sequence continues at coordinate 20,968 of NZ_JADMSU010000013.1, forward strand.
TACCGCTGCGCCTGAGTGCCGCCGAAGGCGCTGTGCTCAACCATGAACTTGAATCGTTGGGGATCGAGCCGCAGACGGCAGCTCGGATTCGATCTGCTCTTCTACCCGAAGAGCTCGGCTATAACCAGCGCGTCTTTGACACCGTCAACCACGGGTCGCACTGGCAGCAGCTGAGCTGCGCCATTCAAGACGGCGTTCGCTGCCGTATCTCATATCGTTCGATGGACGATGCACGGCCACGCGAGCGTCTGGTCGACCCCTTGCGCATTACGGCAAACGGCGACCAAACATACCTGATTGCCTGGGACATCGCAGTCGATGAGCAGCGCACCTATCGCATGGATAAAATCGAGGGACTCACCTTGACGGAAGACTCCGTCGTGCCTCACGCACCGGACGTTGCATCCCTCCACGATTCCCTTGCCCGGACGCAGCGTAGCGCAAAGCTCTTGATGCCATTCGATATGGCGGAGCATCTGGACTGGGCCGGCATCACCCTCATCGAGCGCAGTGGGGCAGACACGGCAACGGTAACCGTGCATTACGGCTCCGAGCGTTGGCTGCTGAGCCAGATAATCGCAGCGGGCGGAGCCATCCGCATCTTGGATGACCCCACCCTGTCAAAGCGTCTGTACGATATGGCAAAAACCCTCGTCTGTCCGCTTTAGCGCCGCCGCTCGTGGCGTGCGCGCCACAGTTGCAGATAGTGACCGATCTGCGCCGATTCGATGCGTTGGTAGGAGCTCGTGGGCAGCGACGTTAAGAACTTCTTTCCGTAGCCCTTCGTCACCAGGCGCGGGTCGGCCAGAATCAGCACGCCGCAATCAGTCGACGAGCGGATAAGGCGGCCGGCCGCCTGCTTGACCTCGAGCACTGCCTCGGGCAGCGAATAGCGCGCCCAAGCGCGGTCTTCGCGCAGGTTGCGCTCGCACGAGAGCGGGTCCGTGGGGCTCGAGAACGGCAGCTTGGGAATGATAACGCAGCGCAGCGTCTCGCCGCTGGCGTCAAACCCCTCCCAGAAGGCCTTAAGCGCAAAAAGCGACGAGGTTGGCTCGTTGATAAACCGGTCGCGTAGGCGACGAGGAGATGAGTTGCGCTGCTGGCAGTTGAGCTCCAGACCCGCACGGGCCATCTTGGGCTCAACGCGGGCGTACAGGTCTTCCATGTCGCGCCGATTGGTGAACAACGTGAGCACCGATCCGCCCATGGCAAGATGGGCGTCGACCAGCACGCGCTCGAGCGCCGTAAGATAGCTCTCACGATCGCGCGGATCGGGGATATCGCCCGCAACGACTACAGCCATGTTCGAATCGAAGTCGTAGCTCGAGTCCAAGTGCAGCGATGAGGATGTTGAAGCACCGATGCGATCGAGGCCGACCGCATGGTTAAAGTGTTCAAAGCTTTTGGACACCGTCATGGTCGCCGAGGCAAAGATAGCCGTGTGAACCTCGGGCAGCCACTCGGTTGCCAAAGCCTCGCCAATGTCGATGCGCTCTGCGGTCATCGACTCTCCGCCGGCACGCAGCCTGCGATTGACCTGTAACGAATACACGTAGTGTTCATCGGTGCCATCAATGATGAGTTTGAGGTTCTCGGCCAGCTCGTGCAGGCGGCGCGAGATATCACCCAGGTCGACAACAACCTCGGGCTTGTCGGCGGCGACGGCTTGCACCAGCGCGTCGACGCTCTTGTCAGCTTGTTCCAATGCGTCGATGGCAGCGTAGGCCGACGGTAAGAAATCATGCCAGTCGTCAGATTCGCGCAGCTCGGGGCCAATCCATAGATTGGCATTGTCATAACCCCCACGCGCACGGCGGCCGAGCTCGCGAACGCCATCGAACACGTCGGCGATTGCCATGCTCGCGCGCGCAACCGTCGACGTCGCCTTGGCAGTAAGGCCCAGATAGAGCGTAGAGCCCTCGGAGGTTGCCAAATCACGGGAAACCTGGCTTAGCGCGCCGGTGCTCGAGCCACCCAGACGCTCAAACAGAACGCGCGATTCATCCGCCGACACCACGCGCGCCCACTGACGGCGCGCCTCGCGCTCGATGGAATGGGCCTCGTCGATTACCCAATGACGAATCGGAGGCAAAATCCTGCCCTCGGCCGCGACGTTGCGGAACAGCAGGGAATGGTTGGTAACCACCACATCGGCATGCGCCGCACGACGGCGAGCGCCGTGGACCAAACATTTATCAGGAAAAAACGGGCAGAGGCGACGAGCACACTCGCGCGAGGCCGTCGTAAAGTCGGGACGGTTGACGCTGCGCCACCGAATGCCGAGCGAGTCGAGGTCGCCATCGGCTGATTGGCAGACGTACGCCATAATGACCGCGACCGCCGTGAGCGTGTCCGCCGGATCGCGCTTGGTGGTAATCTCGACCAGGCTGCGGCTCATGCGCTCAAGCTTGCGCAGGCACGGATAGTGGTCATATCCCTTGAGCGCGCAAAATGACAGACCACCGTCCAGTTGCTCGGCAAGTTTTGGCAGCTCATGGTACATGAGCTGGTCGGCAAGATTATTCGATTTGGTCGCAATACCAACCGTGATGTTGTTACGGCGTGCTGCCTCGGCAAAAGGCACCAGATAGGCCATCGATTTGCCGACGCCTGTGCCTGCCTCAATTACTCGATGAGTGCCCGTGACCAGCGCATCGCGGACCTCGAGCGCCATCGCGATCTGCTCATCACGCGGCTCGTAGGTGGGATACATGCGATTGACCAGGCCACCTGGCGCATAGTCTGCCTCGATCTCCTCACGACTCGGCATCTTGAGAACCGGCAGCTCATCGGCGTCCACCCGATCGTCGGCGCGATCGGCCTTGAGAACGTCAGCACGAGCGGCGCTGAGAGAGAAGATAGAACCAGGGTTCTGCCCTGCCAAGAATGAGAAGATAGGACGATAGGACCAAGGCACGTCCGGATGCATGTCGGCTAGGCGCGCCATGAGGCCCTGGGGCAAGTCGGTGAGCGCCACGAGCAACACGCGCCATACGCCACACAGGGCGTCGACGTCGGCATTGGCACGGTGTGATACCGAGTCGCAGCCAAACAGATCGGCCATAAAAGACAGCTTGTGCGAGGCCAGGCGCGGAAGCGCGATGCGCGACAGCGCCAGCGAATCGATCCAAATATCGCTCACGTTGACGCCGCCTTTGACCGACTCGATAAACGAGCGGTCGAACGTGGCGTTGTGTGCGATCACCGGGCAGCCACCGACAAAATCGGCGAGAGCGGCGACGGCCTCAACCGCCGACGGGGCATCTGCCACATCGGCATTTGTAATGCTCGTGAGCTCGGTAATCTCGGCGGGAATCAGCTGCTTGGGATGCACGAAGGTATCGAAGCGATCGATGACCTCGCGGCCCGAAAGACGGGCCGCCGAGATCTCGATCAGCTCGTTGTCCTGCACCGAAAGACCCGTGGTCTCGGTATCGAGGACAATCACATCTTCCTCGATAAGGCCGAAGGACTGCGTTTTGGCGCGGTCGGCGAGCGTGGCATAGGAGTCGATGACAAACTGCGGCGTTCCTGACGAAACCGCGTCCTCGATTAGCATGCAATGCCCGCTCGACGAAGGCCCATACGGATCAGGCTGTCACAGACCTGCGGGAACGTCATGTCGTCGGTGTGGCGGATCTCATCCGGATACAGCGACGTATCGGTCATGCCGGGAATGGTATTGGTCTCGAGGATAACGGGGCCGTCCTCGCTCACAATAAAGTCGCTGCGCGAGATACCCAGGCAACCGAGGGCCTTGTGAGCGGCACAGGCAAGTTCCTGAGCGCGAGCGTAATTCTCGGGTGAAATCTGCGCCGGAATGCGATGGATATCCGTAGGGTCGACATACTTCACGTCCAGATCGTAGAACTCGCAGTCCTCGGGCTTACGAATCTCGACAATCGGCAGGGCGCGCACGTCATCTTCGCCGTATACGCCGACGGTGATCTCGGTACCCTCGATGCACTTCTCGACCAGCACTTTGTCGCCGTACTCAAACGCCTTGGCGATTGCCGCGGGCAGCTCGGAGGGCTCATGGACCAGGGAAATGCCATAGCTGGAACCGTTGACGGCCGGCTTCACAAAGCAGCGCTCGCCACAAACCTCGACGATATGATCGATATCGACTTCATCGCCCACCTCGAGCGCAAGGCCGGGGGCAATGGGAATGCCTGCCTTGGCGTATAGGAGCTTAGAGACCTCCTTGTCGGCACCGCAAGCGCTGGCAAGTACGCCCGAGGCCGTGTAGGGGATACCCAGGGTCTCCATGGCACCCTGCATGGCGCCATCCTCACCGCCGGCGCCGTGCATGGCGATAAATGCCACATCGAATCCGCCGGTCGCCATGGTTACCATAAAGTCATCAGCGGCCGTGTCAAGCAGCTCCACCGAGGTGTAGCCGGCTTCCTTCAGTGCCACCACAACGTTCTTTCCCGAATCGAGCGAGATCTCGCGCTCGGCGGAATGACCGCCCGCCAAGACCGCTACGTGCATGTTCTCTAGGCTTTTACCCGGCATGGGCAGACTCCTCCTCTATAATTTCTGCAGCTGATACCATATTGTAGCGATACCCTCTACGTTTCCCCAAAATCGAAAGGCTTCCATGAATCCCAGGACTAAATCTCAGGACATTCGCGACTTGAGCCAAAACGATATTCGCGAGCTCGTGGCCGAACTCGGCCAGCCCGCCTTCCGCGCGAAGCAGCTCATCGAATGGGTCTTTGAGAAGAACGTTTGTTCGTTTGACGATATGACTAACCTTCCCAAGGCTTTCCGTGAGCAGCTTAAAGAGGCTTTTGCCTTTGATACGCCGACTGAACTCACCAAGCAGGTTTCCAAAGATGGCTCGCGCAAGTATCTGCTCGAGTACCACGATGGCATTTCCGTCGAGACTGTCGGCATGCCCCGTCGTAACAAGCTTTCCGTCTGCGTTTCCACCCAGGCAGGCTGCGGCATGGGCTGCGCCTTTTGCGCTACCGGCCTCAACGGCCTCAAGCGCTCTCTGACCGCTCAAGAGATCGTCGACCAGGTGCTTCATGTATCCAACGACTTTGGCGAGCGTGCCACAAGCGTTGTCTTCATGGGCCAGGGCGAGCCGTTTGCCAACTACGACGAGGTTCTCAAGGCACTGCGTATCCTCAACGACCCCGATGGCATCGGTATCGGCGCTCGTCACCTCACCGTCTCTACCAGCGGCGTTATTCCCGGTATTCGCAAATTTGCCGATATCCCCGAGCAGTTCACTCTTGCCGTTTCCCTGCATTCCGCCATCCAGTCGACGCGCAATAAGCTCATGCCCGGTGTTAAGAAGTACACGCTGCTTCGCCTTCACGAAGCGCTTCAGCTCTACACCGAGAAGACTGGTCGCCGCCCGACCTATGAGTATGCCATGATCGAAGGCGTCAACGATACGAATCCCGAGATGCAGGCGCTCTGCGACTTCTGCGAGGGAACGCTGTGCCACGTTAACCTGATTCAGCTTAACGACATCGAGGGCAGCCCGCTCAAGCCGTCGCCGATTCATAAGGTTGAGGATCTTCAGCGTCGTCTTGAGTCCCGTGGCATCGAGACCACGATTCGTAACTCCCGTGGTAACGATATTGACGCCGCTTGTGGACAGCTGAAGCAGCGCTTCAAAGTTCAGAAGAACGCATAGGGGAGTCGCACTCCAAAACGTTTCATGTGAAACATCGAACGACCCCGGTTGCAGGATATGCAACCGGGGTCGTTTCATTTATTGACCTCAATTTTGGACCAGTTGCTACCTTTCCAATTTTTTACGGACAAAATAAGGGGCCCTTGTCTCATGAATCAGACAAGGGGCCCCTCAAAATATGCAGGGTAATTGTTAGGTACCTAATAGCCTACATTTTCCCACTGGTTGCTAACCCAACCTTGATTGATCTTAGGATTTTTCGTTACCTGAGCAGTGCGCATGGCAACATCTTCTGTCATAACATCCATTTTCTTCTTGGAAGTATCGACAATATCTTGCGCGCCACGAAGCAAACGACCTCGAAGTTCATCGTCTGTCGCGATCTTATAGCCAGCAAAGGCACCAGCCGCGACAGTCGTCACCAATGAAATCGCAGTTAAAATCTTATTCCTCATCTTGGCCTCCTTGATCAAACTGAATCATTTCACCAAGAATACGAGAGAGCTCTTCCTCGTCTTTAAACTCAATCTCAATCTTATTCTTTCCACGCGAGCTCTTCACGCGCACGTTGGTATTAAATACCTGACGAAGTACACGCGCAGCCTTTTTAAAAGACTGAGGCGTTGCAGGCCTCGGCGTCTTAGGCGTCTCTCCGGCAGAAAACAATGGAGCAAGATTTTCTGTCGCTCTTACGGAAAGGCCCTCCGCAACAACCTTCTCTGCAAGTCGAATTCGAGCATCCTCATAGGGAACTGCAAGAATCGCACGTGCGTGACCAGCAGTAAGTCTACCCTCAAAAATCATCTGCTGAACTACTTCGGGGAGATCGAGAAGGCGCAGCGAGTTTGTAATTGCAGAGCGTGACTTGCTTACGGCCTTCGACAATGCCTCCTGGGTCATACCGCTAGCATCGATGAGCTGGCGATAGCCCTTAGCCTCTTCGACGGGATTCAGATCAGAACGCTGAAGGTTTTCGATAAGAGCAAGAGCCAGCATCTCTTCATCATTAACATCTTTAATGATGACAGGCAGTTCCTCAAGACCAGCAAGCTTTGACGCCTGGTAACGACGCTCACCAGCGATGATCTCATAGCCGTTTCCATGCTTGCGAACCAAGAGCGGCTGCAAAACGCCATGTTCTTGGATTGACTCGCTCAACTCGCGAAGTTCAGTTTCATTAAAGTGAATTCGCGGTTGATTAGGGTTGGGAACGATATCCTCAATAGGTAGTTTTGTTTCAGATGCGGCATTTGAAGCAGATGCAGCAGAACCACCGGTCTCATACTCAGCCTCTGAGACCAAAGCATTGAGTCCGCGTCCCAATCCACCACGTTTCTTTGCACTAGGCACGCTTGATCACCTCTTTTGCAAGGTTCATATACGCTTTTGCACCCTTATTTTGAGGTGCATAGGTAATTACCGGTTCTCCAAAAGACGGAGCTTCAGAGATTTTAACCGTACGGGGAATCAGCGTCTTAAACGCCTTATCACCAAAGTACGATTGAACTTCCTCAACAACCTGATTCGACAAAGAAGTACGTGAGTCATACATGGTCATAAGCACGCCATAGGTGTCTAAGCCCTTGTTCAGACGTGATTTGACCATCTTCATTGACTCAAGCAGCTTCGTAACGCCCTCGAGTGCGTAATACTCACACTGGATTGGAATCAAAACGCTATCTGCTGCGGTCAAGGCATTGATAGTAAGCAGGCCGAGCGAAGGAGGACAGTCAATGAAAATAAAATCGAACTCGTCCTGAATCGGCTCAAGCAAATCTTTGAGGCGGGTTTCACGAGCAATTGCGCTTACGAGCTCAATTTCGGCACCTGCAAGCTGAATCGTAGCTGGAATTACGAATACCTTTTTGCAATTTGTATCAAGAACAAGCGATTCTGCCGGCACATCATTCAACAATGCATCATAGATGCAGTGATCAAGGTCTTCTTTTTCAATTCCAAATCCACTGGTACTGTTTCCCTGCGGATCAAAATCGACAATCAGTGTCTTACGACCCTGCTCGCCCAGTGCTGCTGCAAGGTTTACAGCCGTCGTTGACTTACCGACGCCGCCTTTTTGATTGATGATTGCAATGATACGCGTGTCTTTTGCGTTCTTAGAACGCTTAACGTCGCGAAATCCCACGGTCCCTCCTGGTGTGTATTAAAGCTGTCAAACGGAGGATGTTTCACGTGAAACATTCCGATTCGATATCAACCGCAATGTTTCACGTGAAACACTGCAAGTTGTTAATATCCATTATGTTTCACGTGAAACATCTAGGCAAGCGGATTCTTCTTTGCTATTCCATTTGCACGAGGCAACGAAACAGATGCTGGATGACTCTTCTTAAGAACAATGAACTCCCTGTGACCCAGGCCCTCAGGCAAATCGATTGCGTCATTAAGAAGCAAAGTGAAGCCGCAGATCTTAGCTGCTGACATGCCGGAAGCAAGCTCCTCATCCGAAGGATTGCCCTTGGTGATAACAAATAGCCCTCCATCCTTGAGAAACGGAGCCGCATACTCAACAAGAATCGGTAGAGGGGCCAGTGCGCGGGCAGTTACGACAGAGAACTGCTTCTTATGGCTTCGAGCATATTCTTCAAGCCGATCATGAACCGCATGAGCATGTTTCAGTCCAAGAGCATGAACAAAAGAATTGACGGCCTCAACCTTCTTACCAACAGAGTCAATATAAGTAGCTTTACGATGCGTGGTTATGGTTAACGGAATACCAGGGAAGCCTGCACCTGTTCCCATATCGAGCAAAGCTCCCTCAGGAGCCTTATTGATATAAGGGAGCAAGACAAGTGAGTCGAGGATATGAAGTACCACAGCATCTTCTACGTTAAGAATACGGGTGAGATTGGTTGTCTTATTTGTTTCCAAAACCAAATCCAAATGCTGAATACATTTCCTTAGCTCAGCATCAGTTACGCTCAAGGAATACTCTTTGCAATAGGATGTTAGACGACTCAACATCTCGTCAACCTGCAGATCTGTAAGTACAAACAACAGAAGCTCCTTTCTGACAAAAATCAGTGTATCGAGAACTTTTGACAAAAAAAGGGGACGTGGAAACCACGCCCCCTTAGCATAAGCTCGAGTAGATTATCGAGCAACAATCACCACATGGCGATCAGGGTCAGAACCCTCAGAATGGGTATCGACGGCATCATTGCCACGAAGTGCAATATGAACGAGTCGGCGCTCATAGGCATTCATGGGCGGAAGCGAAACACTCTTATGAGTGCGAATGGCACGCTCGGCAGCAGACTGAGCCATGGAGGCAACCTTGTCCTGACGGCGGCTCTTGTATCCCTCGACGTCCACTACAACCGGATACCTAAAGCCGAGCTTGCGGCTCACTAGCAAAGAGAACATAACCTGAAGGGCATCAAGGGTGCGACCATGACGACCAATGAGAACAGCAAGGTCGGGAGCCGTTACATCCAGAATCAGCTCACCCTCGTCGCCCTCATACTCATCGATAGGAGAGTTGGCGGCATCGAAGTGCGAAAGGATGGAACGCAGGATGGAAATCGCGACATCGGCAATGGTGTCGAGCTCCTCGTCGGTCAGCTCTTCACCGGCCTTGTAGCGCTGTGCAATCTCGGGATAATCGCCCGCGACCTGCGGGGCAACCTCCTCAAGCATATCCTCGATGATCTCTTCAGACATAACGTACTCCAAAAGTTAGGTACCTAAATAAGATTGATATCCCGCTACTTCTTCTTGTGCGGGCGCGGCTTCTTCTCGCGACGAGTGACCTCAACCTGCAGCGGCGCGTTCTTAAGGCGCTCCTCCTCATCGGCCTTCGCCTTGTCGATGACCTTCTGCGTCACAAAAATCTGCTGGATAACCTGCCAAGCAGACGAGACGTCGTAGTACAGCAGAACACCAACGGGAAGGCTCCAGCCCATCCAAAGCATCATGACCGTCATGACAACGGCCATCATACGCATGCTCTGAGCCTGCTGGCCGGTCTGGTTGCGCGACATATAGAGCTGCGGAATCAGGGTCAGGACAGCGAACAGGATCAGGCAGACCAGCGCAGGCAGCGCGACCATAAAGCCATCGGCAAAGGAGGCACTCGGCGTGGTGGTCAGGTCGGGCAGAATATTAAAGAACGAGAACGTGCCGTCGTTAAAGTAGTCCGGCAGGTTACGCAGCAGCGTAAATAGGGCGAACAGGACAGGCATCTGAATCAACAGCGGCAGACAACCAGCCATCGGGTTGAACTTGTTCTCGCTGTAGAACTTCTGCATTTCCTCGGCCTGACGCTGGGGATCGTCGGCATAGCGCTCCTGGATCTCGAGCATCTTGGGCTGCAGCACCTGCATGCGTGCCGTCGACTTAGTCGACTTGAGCATAAGCGGCGTCAGCAGCAGACGGATGATGACCACCAGGATGATGATGGACAGGCCCCAGTCGACCGCAAAGGTCTGGATGAGCTTGAGCAGCTCGAAAAGGATGTTAACGATCCAATCCCACATGTAAGTTTTCCTCCGATAGCGAGTGCCCGCTAGGGCACAGGGTCATAACCGCCGACGTGCAGGGGATTGCAGCGAGCGATGCGCCTCACGGCAAGCCAGCAGCCTCTCAAAACACCGTACTTCTCAATCGCCTGGACGGCGTATTGCGAGCACGTTGGGTAATAAATGCAGGCGTCAGGCAATAAGGGCGAAATAACCTGTTGATATATGCGAATAGGAGCGATGGCAACACGTCGCAAAACGTGATTGCTCATCGCTCCTCCCCGGCAACGCCGGCGCGTTTCATAAGCGAACGCAATGCATTGTCCATCTCCTGCGGCGAGGAAACCCTCGTCTTGGGAGTTGCGAACAAGATGATGTCATAACCCGCAACGGGAAATCCACAGCTGCGGGCGGCCTCGCGCATCACACGCTTAGAACGGTTGCGCACGACAGCACAACCGAGCCGTTTAGCACCAACGAAGGCGACCCTTCCGGAGTCGCCTTCGCCAACCGATTCACATATGGTCATTCGAATCAGAGGGTGATTGAAACGACGCCCCTGACTGAACACATGCTCGAAATCTTGCCGAGACTTAATAGTCTTCATGCGAGATGTGTGTATCGCTGCTAGACAGTGAGACGCTTGCGGCCCTTGGCGCGACGACGGGCGAGCACGGCACGACCACCCTTAGTGGCCATGCGGGCACGGAAGCCATGGGTCTTGGCACGCTTACGCTTATTAGGCTGATACGTACGCTTCATCTTAAGTTCCTCCTGCTGCATTTCGAGTGTCCGCGGGGGCGCGGACGCAGATATAGACACGTGAGCTTGAAGATTGTAGGGAAATCAATGTTCAAATGTCAAGAAATCAAAGGTAAAAGGTTACGCAGTTCACACGGTTCCCCCATAAGCCGAGCTCGATTTAGCGGTGCATGGCAACTTTTCACGATATTTCATCGAGTTTTCAACAGGTCATGTTGGCAATGTTGAAAACTTTTCGTCCGTTTTCCAAAGTTTTCAACAGGTTTTGAAAAGTTGTCGAAAGATGAGAAACATTGCACGGTGAGCTACTATTTGTTCGAAACCTTTTGAAAGATTGCGAGCGGCATGTCTGACGACTTTTACACCATAGTCGATTCCGGAGACCCGGCACCCGACAACGAACACATCACCGGCGTGCGCGAAGAGCGTGAGGAAGGCGAGCAGACGACCACGCAGGCGCCAAAAGCCATGTACGCCGCGCGCATCGCCGTCTATGACGATATGCTGTCGACACCGCGTGTGATCGTCATTGATCCGCAAGATGTCCGCACGTATTTGGAAGAGACGACCAACACCGTCTACCAGTGCATGAAAGAACAAGGTGGCCATATCTCGCTCATGGTCATCCGCGAGATTGTCGAAAACTTTATCCACGCGCACTTTGCCGAGCCCATCATCTCGATTCTGGACGGCGGAGACACCATCCGCTTTGCTGATCAAGGACCCGGCATCGACGACAAGGAGCGTGCTTTCGACTTTGGCGTTACCAGCGCAAACAGCAAGATGAAGCGCTATATCCGTGGAACCGGAGCCGGGTTTCCCATGGTGCAGGAGTATTTGGAAAACGCCGGCGGGGCCGTGTCCATCGAGGACAACATGGGCAACGGCACCGTGGTTACGGTAAGCCTGGACCCTAAACGCGTGCAGGAAATAGAGCGTGCCGGCGGGCGCGGTGCTGCCGTGCGGCCCGAGACGGAGCAGCCCGCATATCCCCTGCCGGGAGCTTTTGCGCAGCAGCCCATGGCAACGCAACAGATGCAGCCCCGCGTGGGACAGATGCAGCAGCCCGGAATGCTTCCTACACAAGAGTCCCAGGCGGCGTCGATGTCGATGCCGCCAAACGTGCCAGAGGCCATGAAGCTGGCGGATCAGGATGCAGCAGCAATGCAGCAGGCGACGGGGGCACCGGGTGGCCAGCAAATGGGATATCAGCCGTACCAACAGGGATATCCATATCAGCAGATGCCGCCACTGGGATATGGCCAGCAATTCCCGCAGCAGTACCAGCAGGGATATCAGCAGCCGTACCAGCAGATGCCGCAGCAGCAGTACAACCCCTGGGCCCAGCAGATGCCTCCGCAGCCTTACCAACAGTGGCCTCAAAGTTTTCAACAGCAAATGCCGCCGATGCAGAGTTCTCAACAACCAGCAGCTCAAATGATGTATCCTAATGCAGCAAATCAGTATGCGCAGCCACAGCCGGACGTGTTCGTAAGCGATCGCGGCAACGCCGCGCTGGGCTATCTGGCGCAAAATCAAGCGTGCGGTGCAACCGATCTGGCGAGGGCGTTTGGAAACTCGGCCCCCACTTGGTCACGCACGCTCAATGACTTGGCGCAGGCCGGCTTGGTCATCAAGCATGGCCAGAAATACCATCTGACCGAACTCGGCGCCGCTCGCGTGCGAGCTCAGAGCTAAAGAACGGGAGAGACAGTGGACGAGGAAGCAAGCATCATCCTGGGGGATGCCATCGCCTTTTGCCAGCGCGACGGCCAAGATGCACGCCTCATCAACATGCTGGGGCAATCGCGCGCCATAAGCCTGACCGAAGATACGCTCACGATCGAGGCCCCCTCGCGCTTTGCCATCGCGCAGCTCAAAAAGCATCAGCCGACTATTGAGGCCTATCTGGAAGAAATCGCCTTTGCACCGATCGCGCTCGACATCGTGGCACCGCAAGGCACCACAGCGGAATCCGCTGCCGCCACGGCGCCCGCCACGGCCCCCGCTGCTTCCCCGTCGGTGCCGGCCTCCGCAGGCGACGTGCCGACAATCGAGCACCAGCACAGCGATGTTTCCCGTGAAACCATGGCACCGTTGCCGACCGCGGCGGCGACGTCAACGAACGCACCCGTCACGCACATGCCTATCGCTCACGACGCAGCGGCGGGCGCGGATTCGGGCATTGCAATCAAGAACACGCTCTCGGCCGATGATTTTCGTCGCATGATGAACCAGATGAAGGGCGGAGCGCCGACTAAGTCCACGCAAGCTGCGACCCCCGCTTCACCCATGCCAGCACCGACCGTACTGGCCGAGCAGAATACGGATGGAGCCCCGCTCGCCGCGAACTCAAAATTTACCTTTGAGAACTTTGTCTACGGCCCCGAGAACAGCCATGCCTATCGCTCGGCACTCAAGTTTGCCGCCCTCGCGGACGAGCGCGGCACGTGCACATCACTGTTCATCTACGGCAAATCGGGCCTGGGCAAGACGCACCTGCTGCTTGCCATCAAAAACGAGCTCGCCGAGAAGTCGCCCGAGATCAAGGTCAAGTATGCCAACTCCCAGGCATATCTGGACGACCTGATGACCGAGTTCGACCGCCAAAAGAAGAGCAACGCCCCTATCATGCAGGCATACCACGGCGTGGACGTGCTCATCATCGATGACATCCAAAACATCATCGGCAAGCGCGCGAGCGTGGACTACTTTTTCCAGCTCATGGACGAGTTCATCCGCAACAACAAGAAGGTCGTCATCGCGGCAGACCGCGCCCCCAAGGACCTGAGCATGGACGAGCGTCTGACGAGCCGCTTCAACGCCGGCATGCTCTGCTTGGTCGCAGAGCCCAGCTACGAGATGAAATACAAGATCTTGCAGCGCTATTACGAGAACACCATCGTCGCCGCTCCCGAGGCAGGCGACGACTCGCTGCTGGCGGCCTATGGGGGCGACGGCGGGCACCTGACCGACGAGCACTTTAAACACATGGCCGAGGTCTCGGGCACCAACATCCGCGAACTCGAGAGCTTCTGCGAGCGCTGCGCCGGCGAGGCGGGCGACCGCGAGCGCGAGGGCGGGGAGCTCACCTTTGACGATATCGACGCCATCGCCAGCCAGTACTTCGACACATCGGCCAAAAAGATCAACGTCCAGACGGTTCAGTCCGTCATCGAAGAGCAGTACGGCGTGACGCACGAGGAGCTCATCGGCCCGCGTCGCAACGCCAATATCGCCAAAGCACGCCATATCGCTATCTACCTGGCCATCGAGATGTGCGAGATGACGACCACGGCGGTGGGCGCCGAATTTGGCAACCGCAACCACTCGACCGTCAGTACGAGCTACAAAAAGGTCCAGAAGATGATCCAGGAAGACCGCACCGTCACCGAAGACCTCAAGTCGCTGCGCGATAAAATTACACTGCGCTCGTAGGGAAATAGAGACACCTGTTGAAAACTTGTCGAAACCACGGGCATAAGGTGTCTAAAACCCAACCCGCGGTGATGAAAAGTTTTGCGCAGGTTTTGAACGTGGAAAACCACCCCTGTTGCACACAGGTTGCTGTCGATTCTCTTTCTGGGTCTGACCTGCGTCTTTGGGAGTAATCAACAGTTTCGTCAGTGCTATTACTATTATTAAGATATTTATATCTATAGAAAGGTATTAAAAGATGAAGTTCACCGTCAGCCAGAGCTCGCTTACACAAGCCATCGGCGTCGTTATGAAGGGTGTCGCTTCGGCATCCACCCTTCCCATCCTGTCGGGCGTGCTCGTTAAGGCCCAAGACGGCATCTTGGAATTCCAGACCTCTAACTACACCATCTCGATCCGTCATCGCATCGCGGCGCATGTCGAAGAAGAGGGCGAGATGGTTATCCCCTGTAAGATGCTCTCCAATATCACCAAGACCCTCCCCGATGCCCCGGTCACCTTTGAGCTGTCCGAGCGCCAGGTGCTGATTGGTTGCGAGAAGAGCTCTTTTAGGCTGAACACGCTCGATGCCAATGACTTCCCCGAGTTTCCGGCCTATGCCATCGAGAGTGCCGTGGAGCTGCCGACCGATGTCTTGTCCGAAATGGTCGGCCGCGTGTGGCGCGTCACCTCGACCGACAAGGCTCGCCCCATCCTGGGCGGCGTGCACATGAAGGTCGAGAACAACACCGTGCGCCTGGTGGCGACCGATTCCTTCCGCTTGGCCGTGTGCGATACGCAGGTCGAGACCTCGACCCTCGAGGGCTCCTTTGAGCTCAACGTTCCGGCTGACGCCTTTAACGACGCGCTGAACATCATGGCCAGCCAGGCGACCATCATGATCGGGGCTACCGACACCCAGGTCGTCTTCGAGGCCGGCAACACCACCTACGTGTCACGTCGTATCGAGGGCGTGTACCCCAACTACAAGCAGCTCATCCCCGATTCGTGCGTGACGAGCGTCAAGATCGATGTCGCCGCCTTTAACGCCGCCCTCAAGCGCGTGGCCGTTATCGCGAGCGCCAACCCCGCCGTCAAGTTCGAGATCGATGTCGAGAACGGGCAGATGGGCCTGTCCTCCATTTCCAATGACCAGGACCTTGCGCAGGAGACGATCGATGTCGAGGCCGAGGGCGAGTCGGGTACCATCGCCTTCAACTACCACTACATCTTCGGCTGCCTCAATGCCCTGTCCAAGGAGAAGGAGATCACGCTGGAGCTCAAGAGCTACTCGCAGGCGGGTATCTTTAAGTCCTACGACAAGATCAACTACCTGTACCTGGTCATGCCGGTCCGCATCTAGCGCTGCGCCATGACCATGTTCGCCCGCGATCTTTCCGTCGCGCACTACCGCAGCTTCGACAGCTATCGCCTTGCCCTGGATGAGGGCGTGACGATACTTGCGGGACCCAACGCGGCGGGAAAGACCAATCTCATAGAGGCGCTGCAGCTGCTGACGAGCGGCGCCTCGTTTAGGCATCCGACCGCAGCCGAGCTCGTCCATGACGGCGTGGGCTCGTGCAAGATCGAGCTGAGGCTCGAGGGCGACGGCCGCGTGCTTGATATGGGATTGAGCGCGGAGGACGGTAGGCGCTCGTTTAGCCGCAACGGCAAGAGATGCTCTGCGGCCGGTGTACGCGGGGTTCTGCCGAGCGTGCTGTTTTGCCCCGACCATCTGGACATGGTTAAGCGAGGCGCCAGCGTGCGCCGCACCGCCCTCGATGACTTTGGCATGCAGCTGAGCGCACGCTATGCCGATCTTGCGAGCACCTATGGGCGCTGCGTGACCCAGCGTAACGCCTTGCTCAAGGAGACCTGGTGCTGCCGCGAGATGCTCGGCGCGTGGAACGATTCGATTGCCCGCGCGGGCTCGGCCCTGCTCGTGCACCGGTTGGCCCTGCTCGACCGGCTGGCGGGCCATGTGCACACTGCCTACGGGCAAGTGGCGTCCGGTGAGGCCGCCAACGTGACCTATGCGTCCACGCTGGGGGATTTGCCCCAGGTCGAGGATCGCGAGGAGCTGAAGGGCTGGGCGTACGAGCGCATGCTGGCTGCCCTTGACGAGCACGCCGACGAGGAAATTCGCCGCGGCGTGACGTTGGTGGGGCCGCATCGCGACGAGATTGAGTTTACCGTGGCGGGTCGCTCCGCCCGTTCATTTGCCAGCCAAGGACAGCAGCGCACACTGGTGCTGTCCTGGAAGGTGGCCGAGGTCGCCGTGGCTCGCGATGTCCTGGGCACCGCCCCGCTGCTGCTTCTGGACGACGTGATGAGCGAGCTCGACGGCGAGCGTCGCGGCGCTTTCCTGCGGCTGATCGGCGATGATATCCAGACGGTCATAACTACGACCAACCTGGGGTACTTTACCGATGACCTGCTTGATCGAGCCAAGGTGGTGAGCATGGGTGAGACGTGCTAATTACGAGCGCGAGAGCGAAACGGTCGCCTTCAGCGGGTTTTTGAACGCAGAGCGCCAACGCATCCTGGCGGCTGCGACCCCCGAGCGCCGTGCGCAGATGGAGGCCGCCGAGGAGTCGCGCACGGTCTATCGCGCATGGAACGCGGTGTGCTCGGGCACGCGCGAGGGGCGGCATGTGACGGGACTGCGCTACCTGCCCGAGTCCAATGAGCTGCTGGTATATCTCGACTCGCCCTCGTGGACGCAGGAAATGACGCTGTTGCGCGAGATCATCCGCGCGCGCATGGAGCGCACCGGTGCGCATGTGGACGGCCTGGTGTTCAAAACCACCGCGCCCGGTCACACACCGCCCGCCGCCAAGGAGCGCCTGCGCCCGGCGACGACCGAGCGACCGCCGGCCCCGCACGCCGACCTAAGTGAGGCCGAGCGTACCGAGATCGAGCGCCAAGTGGCGCCCATCGAAGACCAAAAACTGCGCGAGGCCCTCGAGAATGCCATGAGAGCCAGTGCCGAGTGGGCCAAGGGCGTGCAAAGCAAAAAAGAGCCTTAAATCGCATCTGGTGGCCTTGTAGAGCCAAATACCCTCGTTCCCGAGGGTATTTTTTTACGATAAACTAGTAAGGCTGTACACATTTTCTTGACTGAAGGAGGACGTGTGGCAAACGAAAACGATTACGATGGCGGCGAGATTAAGATTCTCGAAGGTCTCGAGGCCGTTCGTAAGCGCCCGGGCATGTATATCGGCTCGACGAGCGCCAGCGGTCTGCATCACCTGGTGTGGGAGATCGTTGACAACTCCGTCGACGAGGCCATGGCCGGTTTCTGCACCGAGATCCAGGTGACGGTCCACGCCGACAACTCCATCACGGTCGTCGACAACGGGCGCGGCATCCCCGTCGACGAGCACCCTGTTAAAAAGATCCCGACGCTCGAGGTCGTCATGACGATCTTGCACGCCGGCGGTAAGTTCGATAACTCGGCCTATAAGGTCTCGGGCGGCCTGCACGGTGTGGGCATCTCCGTCGTCAACGCACTGTCCAAGCGCGTGGTCGTTCAGGTTCGTCGCGATGGCAACACCTACGAGATGGAGTTCTCGCGCGGCAAGACCGTCAAGAAGATGGAGGTCGTGGGCACCTCGGATTCGACGGGCACCACCGTCACCTTCTGGCCCGACGACGAGATCTTCGAGACCTGCATCTACGATTTCGATACGCTGCACAACCGTCTGCAGGAGACGGCGTTCCTCAATAAGAACCTCAAAATCGTGCTGACCGACGAGCGCGAGGCGACTCCCCACGTCGAGGAGTTTTGCTACGAGGGCGGCATCGTCGACTTCGTCAAGTTTCTCAACGAGGGCAAGGACGTCCCCGAGGCCTTTAAGGAGCCCATCTACATCGAGGGCAAATCGGATCCGGACGCGCCTGTGACCAAGATGGGCGAGGTCGAGGTTTCCCTGCAGTGGAATAGCGGCTACGGCGAGAACGTCATGTCGTTTGCCAACGACATCTACACTCCCGAGGGCGGCATGCACCTTGAGGGTTTCCGCACCGCGCTCACCCGCGTGATCAACGACTACGCGCGCAAGCAGAACCTGCTCAAGGAAAAAGACGCCAATCTGACCGGCGACGATGTGCGCGAGGGCCTTTCGGCCGTTATCTCGGTCAAGCTGCCCGATCCGCAGTTTGAGGGCCAGACCAAGGCCAAGCTCGGCAGCTCCTATATGCGCGCGCTGACGCTCAAGATCGTGACCGACGGCCTTGCCGATTACTTGGAGGAGCATCCCAAGCCCGCCCGCGAGATCGTCAAGAAGGCGCAACAGGCCTGCAAGGCGCGCAACGCCGCCCGCAAGGCGCGCGAGGCGACCCGTCGCAAGAGCCTGCTCGAGACGGCGTCCCTGCCCGGTAAGCTCGCTGACTGCTCGGTACGCGATGCCGAGCTGACCGAGCTCTTCATCGTAGAGGGCGACTCGGCAGGCGGTTCGGCCAAGGACGGCCGTCGCCGAGACATCCAGGCGATTCTGCCCCTGCGCGGCAAGATTCTGAACGTCGAACGCGTTGGTGACCATCGCGCGTTCTCGAGTGACACCATCCAGTCGCTGATTACCGCGATCGGCTGCGGCGTCACGACGAGCGCCGGCGACGGCGGCGACTTCGATATCAGCAAGGCGCGCTACCACAAGATCATCATCATGACCGATGCAGACGTCGACGGTGCGCACATCCGCATCCTGCTGCTGACGTTCTTCTACAAGTACATGCGTCCGCTGATCGATGCCGGCTACGTCTATGTTGCCTGTCCGCCCATCTTTGGCATTAAGGTGCGCAACAAGATCCACTACGTGTATCCCAACGGCCGCCAGCCCGAAGACGAGATCCTGCGCGACACCATCCAGAGTCTGGGCCTGAACCCCGACGATAACGACGAAGACAGCAAGGCCAAGGATGGCAAGATCACCAAGAAGCGCAAGGGCTATACCGTCCAGCGCTACAAGGGTCTGGGCGAGATGGACCCCAAGCAGCTCGCCTCGACGACGATGGATCCCAAGACCCGCATCCTGCAGCGCGTGTCGATCGAGGATGCCGTGGTGGCAGACCGCGCCGTGCGCGAGCTGATGGGCTCCGAGGTCGGCTATCGCCGCGAGTACATCGAGAAACATGCCCATGACGCACGCTTCTTAGACGCCTAGCTTTCCCAGGCACCCCATCTTGCCCTTCAGGATTTCGGGCGCCGCACGCAAGGCGTGCGCCCTCATCCTTCAGGGCAACCTGGGGCACCTGGAAAACCTAGGAGGGTTATCAGACATTCCCGGTAATCCGTCTCCGTGGCAGGGAACTAATGGACCACGCAAACCATGAGGAGGTAACGTGGCAGACGATATCAACAACAACGAGGGTATGGACGAGGCCGGCGACGCCGGTATGCCCGACGATCTGAAGCGCCTGCTCGCCCGTGCTGAGCAGGGCGAGGACGGCGATCCTGACGCCTATAACCCCGATGCCGATGATGACGAGGAAGGGGACGACGACGGTGAGCTCGAGGAGAGCTTTGGCGAAGTCGATCGTGGCGCCTCGGCCGGCGAGGATATAAACGGCGGCCAGCTCCAGATTTCGGAGTTTGGCCGCGAGATGAAGCAGTCATTTATCGAGTATTCGATGTCGGTCATCACGGCGCGCGCCCTGCCGGACGTGCGCGACGGCTTAAAGCCGGTGCACCGCCGCATCCTGTACGCGATGAACGAGAGCGGCATCTACCCCAACCGTCCGCACAAGAAGTCCGCTTGGACGGTCGGCGAAGTTATCGGTAAGTACCATCCGCACGGTGACTCCGCGGTCTACGAGGCAATGGTTCGCCTGGCGCAGTGGTTCTCCATGCGCACGCCGCTCATCGACGGCCACGGCAACTTCGGCAACATCGACGGCGACGGCGCCGCTGCCATGCGTTACACCGAGAGCCGCCTGGCAAAGCCCGCCATGGAGCTGCTGCGTGACCTGCAGAAGGATACCGTCGACTGGCAGCCCAACTACGACGAATCGCTCGCCGAGCCTCAGGCGCTGCCCGCGCGCTTCCCCAATCTGCTGGTCAACGGCAGCCAGGGCATCGCCGTCGGCATGGCCACCAACATCGCCCCGCACAACCTCACCGAGGCGATTGAGGCCACCTGCTACCTGATCGATAATCCCGACGCCACTGTCGACGAGCTCATGCAGATCATGCCCGGTCCGGACTTCCCCACCGGCGCTATCATCATGGGCAGCGCCGGCATTAAGCAGAGCTACGAGACCGGCCGCGGCTCCATTACCGTGCGCGCCAAGGCCCACGTGGAATCCACCAAGACCGGCCGCAACCGCCTGGTCTTTACCGAGATTCCCTACATGGTCAACAAGGGCACCCTGCAGGAGAAGATCGCCCAGCTCGTCAACGACAAGCGCATCGAGGGCATCTCGGACATGCGCGATGAGTCCAACCAGAAGGGCATCCGTCTGGTCATCGAGCTCAAGAAGGGCGTCATTCCGCAGGTCGTGCTCAACAACCTGTATAAGTACACCTCGCTGCAGACGACCTTCGGCGCCAACAACCTGGCGCTCGTCAACGGCGTTCCCAAATGCCTGAGCCTGCGCGAGATGCTGCAGCACTACATCGATCACCAGGTCGACGTCGTCACCCGCCGCACCCGCTTCGACCTTAAGAAGGCTCAGGCCCGCGCGCATATCCTCGAGGGCTATCTGATGGCTCTCGACCATATTGACGAGGTCATCAGCATCATCCGTTCCTCGCAGACCGATTCCGAGGCCAGCAGCCGCCTGATCGAGCGCTTTGGCTTTACGCCCGAGCAGACCACGGCCATCCTCGAGATGAAGCTGCGCCGCCTGACTGGCCTGGAGCGCGACAAGATTCAGGAAGAGCTGGACGGCCTGCGCCGCGCCATCGCCTACTACGAGGACCTGCTGGCGCACGAGGAGAAGATCCTGGGCGTCATTAAGGAAGAGATGCGCGAGATCTCCAAGAAGTTTGGCGATAAGCGCCGCACCGAGATCAGCCAGGTCGAGAAGGACCTGGACGTCGAGGACCTCATTGCCGACGAGGACATGGTCGTGACCATCACCCACACCGGCTATGTCAAGCGCATCCCGGTGGCCGCCTACCGCGCCCAGAAACGCGGCGGCAAGGGCGTGTCGGGCGTCAACCTCAAAGAGGACGATGTCATCGACGAGATGTTCATCGCGTCCACGCACGAGTACGTGCTGTTCTTCTCGAGCAAGGGCAAGGTCTATCGCCTGAAGGTGCACGAGCTGCCGGTGGGTACGCGCCAGGCGCGCGGTACCGCGATCGTCAACCTGCTGCCCTTCGAGGAGGGCGAGAAGATCGCGAGCGTCATCAGCTGCCGCGAGTTCCCTGCCGACGAGTACCTGATGTTTGCCACCAAGAGCGGCATGGTCAAGAAGACCGTGATGAGCGCATATGACCGCAGCCGTCGCGACGGCCTGATCGCTATCAACCTGCGTGACGACGACGCGCTGCTGAACGTGCGCCGCGTGCGCGAGGGCGACAAGATTATCCTGGCCACCACCGCGGGCAAGGCGATCATGTTCTCCGAGGAGCAGGTGCGCGCCACCGGCCGCGATACCAGCGGCGTTCGCGGTATCGGTATGAAGGACGGCGTGAGCGTTCTGGGCATGGAAGTCACTAACGGCAACGGCGATCTATTCGTCATCACCGAGCGCGGCTACGGCAAGCGCACGCCGGTCGCGGACTACCCGGAGCAGAATCGCGGCGGCCAGGGCGTCTACACCATCCAAATGACCGAGCGTAAGGGCAACCTCGCGGCCATGAAGACGGTGGGCCCGCAGCACGAGCTGTTCATCGTGACGGAGGGCGCGACGGTCATTCGCGTCAAGACCGATGAGATCAGCCAGACCGGCCGCGCCACCCAAGGTGTCAAGATGATGACCGTCGACGACAACGACCGCATCTGCGCCGTAGCCCGCATGACGGCCGCCAAGGAGAAGCCCGAAGGCGAAGGCGCCGAGGCCGCAACCGACGCCGAAGAGGCCCCAGTCGACCTAGGCGACGGCAACGACATGCCAGAGGATCTCCTAGACGAGTAAGAGGCCCTAGCTGGTAGAAAATATCAGACCCCATATATCGGCGGTCGGCGCACTGCGCGCCGACCGCTTTTTTGAAAATCTTTGAACCCCACGTCTGCCCCGGCTGCCCGGCGGCGTGCGAAGTCGATCGCGAGTTCCGCACGAGCCGGAGAGCACTTAATGTGCTCTCCGTGCGAGCAGGACTGTCCGAGCAGGCGAC
>NZ_JADMSU010000014.1 GCF_015561195.1 Collinsella aerofaciens
GATTCGACAAGGGGCGACCATTGTGCAATCGCAAGAAGATGACGGGGCGGAATGTCAATCCTGGTCTAACAGAGCCTAACAAAATGCCGAACCGCTGCTCGAGGCGGCGCTCATGATGGCAGGGTATAATTTGATTGTCACAGACAGCAATTTGGAGGTGCCCCCATAAATGCCCCCGACGCGCTCCAAAACATCCGCTCAAAACACCCCGTTGCATATGTGGTTCTCTATCTCTTTGTCGGCTGGGCATTACTGGTTGTCATCACCCATGCTATAGCCTTTGGAGCAGAACTGCTGATAGCCAGCTCGGACCAGCCCGTCGTCAAATGGGAAGCGACCGATGAGTGCACCGACGGGACCCGGACCGTTTACTACAACAGCCCGTCCCTTTACCAAGAGCTCAAGGTCAAGATAAAGGACTCCAAGGTTGTCGATGCCGAACCAGGCGCTTTCTTGACAATCGGAGCAACCCTCGACGCCGAGCAAGTCGAGTACACGGACAGCCGCGCGACGTATCGTGTCGACCTCAGCACCCTAGGCCGACCGTCACGCATCTGCCTGCTCGAATGCGAGACACGCGGCACCACGCTACACATGTCCGAAATTCAAATGCGCCCGGATAAAGAGCCCCTAAAGGGCTAGGGGTCCTAAGCCCAGCAAGCGATTCTCAACAGTAAAACGACAGCCCACCGGTTGTTTCTTTCCAGCGTTTGCAAATCAGCGCATGGTTAGATGAAACAAACTGCATGATATCGCGTAAATCCCGAGCAGGAATATCGCCCTTGTTATGGGCCAGCTTGCATCCGCCGGAGCGGGTAAGCCATATCTTGGTTGCCTCGGCAGTGGGGCGCTTGACCGCAACGTGAACATGGACAGGTTCGCCGTTCTCCCCCGTCCAGAAGAAGATGATGTACGGCCCGAGTCGAAACAGACTAGGCATAGACTCGTCCGCCTTCGTAGGCAAAACGCAGGATGAGCGGGGCATTGTTGCGCACGAAATCATCGAGTTCTTTGAGGTTCGCTTCGCTAAAGCCCTCGTGTGACACCCAATTGAATGCCGGCAAGATACACTCCGCCGTGTCAAAACCCCAATCGCGCGGGCGCTCCACAACAACCTTCACCGTGTTGTCCTCCCGGACTTCGGAATACGAAACCTGCGTATCGTCCTCAAGGCGGACATATTCCCACATCATAAGCTCGCTCCGTTCAAAGGGTTCTCTTCTTGAGCAGTATACCCGCCTGCGCAGCTACTCCACCGGCTTGAAGATGGTGGACTGGCCGAAGACGCTGCGGATGAGGGCTTTGGCCTCGTCCTCGGTCTGCGGGATGTTCGGGGCTGCGCCCTGATGGCCGAAGGGGCTGCCCGCACCGGGGTTGGACTCCCAGGGAGCCGCGGGGGCGTCGTCGCTTGTGGGGGCCGCGGATGCCGCCGCGGCGGGCTTGGGCGCGGACGCCGCACCCGGCACGTCGAACGGAGGAAGATCGTTCCCGCTCGCATCGCCGGCAAAGCCGCCGACCATAGCGTCGTCGTAGGGCACCTGCTCGGATTCCCACGGCGCGGGCTGCGCGACAGGCTGAGCCTTGGGGGCAGCCGAGCGCTCGAGCGCACGGGGTGCGGGCTCGGTCGGGAGCTTACCCGTGGCAGGAGCGCCGGCGGGGTTGTCGGAGCGTAGCCAGGGGGCTTTGCCCAGGTCAGACGACTTGGGCGCGGGCGAGACGGGCTTGAGCGCGGGGACCGGAGCAGCCGGTTTGGACGCCGCGGGCTTAGGCGCCGACGGGGTCGATGCCGCTACCGGCGCCGCTTGCTGCTGCGGCGCGCTGGCACTCGAGGACACAGGGGCCGCCGAGGACACGGGTTGCGGGTCCGCAGATGCCGCAGCCCGTGCAGATGGAGAATGCTCCTCATGTTGAGGAGCCGGCGTGCCACCCCCATCCAGGACATAGTCGACGGCACGACGACCGAAGACCGCGCAGACCGTCGGCAGGACCACCGACTGCGTATCGGCGCGACCGAGCATCTTAATGGCAAAAGTCGAACCCGCGGGGAACGAGACCGTGAGCTTGGAGCCGTCGTCGGCCGTGGCGCGGGCGTTGAGCAAAAGCCCTGCGTAGGAAGCCTGATGCGCCTTGACACGCTCGACAACCTCGGCCCATTTGCGCTGCAGCTCTCCGGCATCCTCGACCGCGGGCGTCTCGGCAGCACCAGCGGCGGCAACCTGGGCGGCATTGTTGGACTGGGGCTTAGGTGCCGCAGCGGCGGCAGGCGCGGAGGCCGCAACGGGCCGAGGCGTCGGAGCCGGCACAGACTGAGGTGCAGGCGCTGCAGGCTTGGAAGCCGACACGGACGCAGCACGAGACGCCGGCTGGGCCGCCGGAGCGGCAGCACCACGGTCCCAAGGCATACCGCCCTGGCGCGCGGACGTAGCAGCAGGGGTAGCAGATGCCGCCGGAGCGGCAGCTCGGGCACCCGAGATAAGCGTCGGCTGCTGGGCGGCAGCGGGTACGGATGCTGCAGGCGCGGCGGCCTGAGCAGCAGCCACGCTCGCCGGCACCGCGGCATTGGCAACCATGGCCTCCAGGCGTGCCACGCGCTCGGCCAATGCCTCAATCGTTATATCAGCCTCGGGACGTGCCAGGCGCGTGCAGGCGATCTCGAGCACCAGGCGCACATCGCTCGCGCCCCTCATCTCCAGTGCGGCATCGTCGAGCACTGTCAGCACACGGGCCAGGCGGTCGGCAGGATGCTCGCCAAAGGCAGCGGCCTCGGCAGCAAGCGCCTCGGCCTGCTCGGAGCCGCCCTCAAACAGCTCGGCACGGGCACCGGCAACGCAGGCAACGTACACGTCACGCACATGCGCCACCAGGTCGCGCGTCAGTTCCAGCAGGTCGTTTCCTTCCTCGACCTGCGCACGAATCAGTCCATAGAGCTCGGCAACATCGCGATCGGCAATGGCACGGGAAAACTCGCCCAGAATCTGGTCCGAAACCTCGCCTAAAAGCGAGCGGGCGTCGTCCGCATGCACAGAACCGTTGCCAAAGACGCTCAGCTGCTCCAGCGTGGACAACGCGTCGCGCATGCCGCCCTTGGCATGACGCGCCACGATAGCCAGCGCCTCGTCGTCGTAATCGAAACCCTCCTGCTCGCACACGTATGCCAGGCGATGCTCAATATCCTCGTTGCCGATGCGATGGAAATCGAAACGCTGGCAGCGCGAGAGGATGGTCTCCAGAATCTTTTGCGGGTCGGTGGTGCACAGCACAAAGATCACGTGTGCCGGCGGCTCCTCAAGCGTCTTGAGCAGCGCGTTGAACGCCGCCGTCGTGAGCATGTGGACCTCGTCGATGATATAGATCTTGTACTTGCCGCGCACCGGGGCAAAGTTGACGGAGTTGATGATTTCCTCGCGCACATTGTCCACGCCGGTACGGCTTGCGGCATCGAGCTCGTAGACATCGGGGTGGTTGCCCTCGGCAATGAGTTCGCACTCCTCGCAAGTACCGTCGGGCATGCAGCCGCTTGCACCCTCGGCGCGCGCCGCCTCGGCATTGCGGCACAGCAGCGCCTTGGCCAGAATGCGCGCCATAGTGGTCTTGCCCGTGCCGCGCGGTCCGCAGAACAGGTAGGCGTGGGACAGGCGCCCCTCGGTGATGGCGTGTTCGAGCGTCGAGACGATATGCTGCTGGCCCACCACGGAGTCAAAGGTGAGCGGGCGATACTTTCGGTACAACGATTCCATGGGTGCTCCCCCGGGTATACTGAGACTTGTTGCCGCGACGGCCATGCGGTCGCACGGCATACTGCATTCATAATAACCCGTACGGCGAGCCCGCCGCGATAGGAGTCCAAAGAGCATGGCAGACGCAGAGAGCAACCTCATTCCCTCCGAAGCAGCCGACCAGGTCGAGGTCGCGCTCGAGAAGCAGGCCGCGGCCGATGACGGCATTCTGTACCTCAACGAGTATCAGTACGAAAACGACCTCGTCACCGACTTCGCCCGCCTGGTCGCCTCGCCCAGGCGCCGTGGCTCCCTGTACGTCGCCGCCGCGATTGCCGTGCTCATCGGCATCGGCATGCTGGTGGCCGGCGGCAGCTGGATCAAGTTCGGCGTCGTGCTGATCGTGTTCGGCGCCTTTTTGGCCTGGTGGAGCAAGAACCTCCACCACACGCTCGCCCGCGACTTTATCGATGCCGTCGAGGCCGACGAGTCCATGGGCGGCCGCTACCGCCGCGTCGCCGCCAACGAGGACGGCCTGATGGTCTGGGGCAAGAGCGGCAAGTCGCAGTTCTTCCCGTTTGAGAAGCTCGACCACGCGCTCGACGGCGAGCGCATCTTTGTGGCTATGTTCGCCGACCAGGGCGTGACGATCCCCAAGGACACCTTCGTCCGTGGCGATGCCGAGCAGTTTGGCCCCTTCCTCAAGGCGCGCATCAACAAAAAACTCCGCATCGAGACCAAACGCAAGAAGATGAAGGCCGAGAAGGCCGCCGCCGGGGCCAAGCAGGGCGACAAGCCCCAGGAGACCAAAGGCAAGCAGCGCAAGCAGAAGAAGAACAAGAAGAAGCGCTAAGACCAAACCAGACAGACAGCCTCGCATCCCGCTATCCTCCCCATGCACCCGAGCGTGCTACACTAGCAGCATCTATGCCACCGCGAACGCCGGAACGGGCCGCGCCCGTGCCCGCCGCTCGCAAACGAACTTTAAACGCACGAGGGTTGGCCATGCCGCTTTTCTCGCAACATACCGCCCGGTTCTCGCCGGACGTTCCTTTGGAGGGCACCAGCTCTCGCGAGCTGCTCAAGCGGTACCAGCCGCTCGAGACACTTGCGACCGGCGGTTTTGGCTCCATCGAGATCTGCCGCGACACGCACCTGCGCCGCCGCGTCGCCATTAAGCGCATCCCCCTTATCAACGGCGCCGGCATGCCCGCCAGCGACATCATGGATGTCCTGCGCGAGGCGCACACTGCCGCCATGCTTCAACATCCCAATATCGTGCAGGTCATCGACTTTACGCATGACACCGCCTATGCCTACCTGGTCATGGAGTATGTCGACGGTATGTCGCTGGCCGAGTTTTTGCATCGCGTGGACGGCCACTCGCTCACCTTTGACGAGGCCGCGGCCATTGCCGATGCCCTGGGCCAGGCGCTCACCTTCGCCCATAGCAATGGTGTACTCCACCTGGACATTAAGCCCGCCAACGTGCTCATCGACCACTCGGGCAATGTAAAGCTCACCGACTTTGGCATGGCGCGACTGTCGTCCGCCGGTGGCTTTGGCGGCTCGCGCGGCGGCACCATCGGCTACATGCCGCCCGAGCAGCTCGATATCGAGACCGGCACGGTCGACGAACGCGCCGATGTCTTTGCCCTTGCCTGCGTTATCTATGAGGGCTTGTGCGGCAGCGCTCCCTTTATGGCGGCCACGCCCGCCGACTCGCTCGACCGCATCATCGGCGGCGCCACCTATCCCAGCGAGCTGATACCACACTTTCCCCCGGGAGCCGAGGCCGCGCTCATGAGCGCGCTCTCCCCCATGCCGCAGGACCGCCCCAACAGCATCGAGGCATTTTGCGACCAACTCCTTGCCGGTCTGGGCAGCGTGCGCGAGGGCCGTCGCAGTCTGGAGCAAATGGTTGGCGAGCTTTCGGATGACGAGCAAGAGCTCGACGATATCGAGCCGTCGTACTACGAGGACGACGCCATCGAGGTCGACCCCGCGCTCGGCTGGGCGGGCACGCGCTGGAGCCATGCGCGCGACTACACCATGCACGCTATCTCGGCGCTAACGTGCGGCACCTTTAGCTTTTTGCTGATGCAAACGGCCGGGGTCGCGGCGCTTCCCGGCCTGGTCATTGCGGCCATCGCGATCGGAGCGGCGGCTGGCCTGGCCCCCCAGATTGGCTCGGCCATCTCGGCTGTGGGCTTTTTGGTGCTCATGGCCAACGCCACCATGCAGGCGCAGGGCATCCTGTCGATGTTGCCCGTCGCGGTGATCTTTGCCGCTGCCATGTCCGGTTGGTGGATCGCCTGGGGTCGCACCGAGGCTGCCGCGAGCGCCGCACTCACCTGCGCGCTTGAGCTTGGCTGTCTGACCGGCAATACCTTCCTGGCAGCTGGGGTCGCCGCCGGCGTCGCGTCATTTTGGCTCGGCCCGGCAAGCGCCGCCGCGGCAACGGGCATGGGCGCGCTTTTTGCCCGTCTGGCCACGGTCGCGCTTTCAGCCGGAGGCGTGCTGGGGCTCGGCAACGTTGCCGCAGCGCTGGAAGACCCGCTCCTTTGGGCTGCCTTTGCGCTGGTCGCGACAACTGCCGCGGCGTCATCTGCGCTGCTCAATGCCCATGCCAAGCGTGCCGATCAGGGCCCAAACCTTGCCGCCATCGCCGCCATCGCTGTCACCGGCATCGGCTGCGCAGCGGCATCCTGTCTTGCACACCATATGGAAATTGCCAGCCTTGCAGCCGCGGTCGCCGCCAAGGCGGCAGTTGCGGGAACCCTATCCTCTATAATCGTTGGGATATGCCTATATTTGCTCGGATACCAAAGAACCTATACGGAGAGTGATCTTTCGTGAACTTCCTGAACATCTTCGAGGACCACGTGGCCGGCATCTTCGGTGCCACCCGTGCCCCGTTCTCCTTTAAGAAGCTTGCCAAGCAGGCCGCTCGCGACATGGAGGATCAGACTCTGGTGATCAATGGCGTCAACACGGCGCCGGCACTCTATACCATCCTGATCGCCGCCGACGACGATCCCATGCTCGCCCCGTTCTACCCCGAGCTTTCGCGCGAGGTCCGCGAGTTTGTGAAGGCACAGGCCGAAAAGCGCCGTTATGTCTTTGTCGGCGAGCCCCTCGTGCGCTTTATGATCGATCCGCAGCTGCGCGCCGGCAAGTTCTCGGTCTTTGCCGAGAACGTCGATGCCCCCACGCTCGGCCGCCTGTACGAAGAAGAGCGCGCCTATCAAAACGGTCTGGGCCAAAACAACTCCGCGGCAAGCCGTGCCGCCAGCGCCCCGCGCGCCGGCCAGCAGCAGTTTGCTGCCCCGCAGCAGCAGCGCCCCGCCGCCATGCCCCAGCAGCAGCCGACGCCTCGCGCCGCCGCTCCCGACCCGCTTGCCATGGCAGACCCCTTCGCGCCTAGCGTCCCCGACCCCGCCGCCGCACCCATCCCGGTGCCGCAGACCGTCTCGCGCGACGCGCTTGCCGGCATGGGCGGAGCCGCCGCGACCGGTGCCGCCGTGGGCCTAGGCGCCGCAGCCGGCATCGCCTCCAACATGGCGAGCACTCGCGCCCCACAGCGCCCGCTCGCCCAGCTCGTCGACGTCGTGAGCGGCGAGAGCCATAGCATCACCTCCGCACAGGTGACTATCGGTCGCGAGCGCTCAGTTTCCGATATTGCCCTGCGCGACCCCAACGTGTCGCGCCGCCACGCCCAGCTCACCTTTACGGGCTCGGATTGGTCGATCGAGGACCTCAATTCCACCAACGGCACGCTCGTCAACAACCGCCGCATTACGCGCTGCCCGCTGCGCAACGGCGATCTGCTGACGTTTGGCCTGAGCACCTTTGAATTTAGGGGATAGTCTCTTATGAACATCGATATCGTCCTTTTTGCAGGCCGCATCGTCCTGGTCGCCCTGCTCTATATCTTCCTGTTCGCCGTCATGAAGACCGGCGTGGGACTTGTGCGCGGGCAGCGTCGCGACTCGGCTATCTGGACGATCGATGTGGACAAGGGTCCGCGCGGTATCCGCGGCATCCACGTAGACATGCTCGGCCCCGTCATCGTCGGTCGCTCGCCATCTTCGGACATCTGCATCAACGAACCGTTCGTCTCGGCCTCGCATGCGCGCTTTTCGCTGCAGGGCCCGGCGCTCATCATCGAGGACCTCAACTCGCTTAACGGCACGCTCGTCAACGGCCGCCAGCTTGTGGAGCCCGCAACGCTGCGCGAGGGCGACGAAGTCCAGATTGGCGACGTGGTCATGAAGGTGAACCGTCGATGATCGACGAGGAGAACAAGTCCGCAACCATGACCGAGGCACCGGCTGCCGCCGTAGCTGCACCGGCCCACGCCGCTCCGGCGGACTCCACACCCGTGGAGCCCGAGGACACCGTGTTCTCCCTGCCTCTTTCGCATGTAACGTATGATATTTCGGATCTCGCCGATAACGAAGGCGAAGAGGATGCCGTAGCGGCGCCCATCGGCGCACATGCTGCGGAACAGCCCACAGCGCCCGAAGCAACCCCGGCGCCGGCTCACTTTGCAGAGCCCGTCGCCGCGGCAATCAACGAGAGCGCTGCGGTGTTTGCGGCACCCGAACCCGCCGCGCCGGCGTTTCCCATAGCCCCGGCATCCGAGGTTGCGCCCGCGTCTACGCCGGCGCCCGAGGCTGGGCCATCCCCCGAGGACGGCCCTGCACCCAAGGCCCCGCAGCCTGCGCCCGCAAGCGAGTCCGATGCCGTGGCCGAGCCCGCCGCCCAGTCGCAAAGCACACCCGCGCCGTCGCACTTTGCGACGCCCGAGCCTATAGACGCCAGCCCGCAAGACGACGAGTCGACCGCCTGCGCGTCCGAAGAGCCCGGCTCCCCGGACACCGGCGATTCCGAATCAAACGCCGAGACCGACACCGTCTCTCCCGGTGACACAGCCGAGATCGACGTTGCCGCCGTTGAGGCCAAGCTCAAAGACCCCGGCTCGACCATGAGCTTTGAGCCCCTGACCGAGGAGCGCATCGAGACCGACTCGACCTATGATGCCGGCACCACCACGCAACTCATGTGGGGCGCCCGCTCTGACGTTGGCTGCGTACGCCCGCACAATGAGGATTCCTACCTGGTGCAGTCGCCGCTCTTTTGCGTATGCGACGGCATGGGCGGTCACGCCGCCGGCGAGGTAGCCTCTTCCATCGCCGTCGAGACTATTGCCAAGACGGCCCCGCAGTCCGCCGACGCAGCACGCCTGGCCGCAGCCGTCGAGGCAGCCAACGCCGCCGTAATCGAGGCCGCCTTGAATGGCCTGGGCAAGCCCGGCATGGGCTGCACAGCCACTTGCGCCTATATCGAAAACGACACGCTCGCCATCGCCCACGTGGGTGACTCTCGCGCCTACCTGCTCCACGAGGGCACGCTCATCCGCGTGACCCGCGACCACTCCTACGTGGAGGAGCTCGTGGACGCCGGCGAGATTACGGCAGACGAGGCTCGCGTCCACCCCAACCGTTCGGTCATCACCCGTGCGCTGGGCTCGGACCCCGCCATGTATGCCGACCACTTCACTCTGCATATCGAGGAAGGCGACCGCCTGATCCTGTGCTCCGACGGCCTTTCGAGCATGATTCCCGATAGCGATATCGAGAACATCGCCACGCAGTCCTCAACCGCGCAAATCTGCGTCGACAACCTAGTGGACGCGGCGCTTGCCGCCGGCGGCCACGACAACGTGACCGTAGTAGTCGTTGACCTGGTTGACGATGGCGTTATGCGCGAAGCGCAACGCGTGCGTCGCCGCAACATTACTATCGCCGCCATCCTGGCCCTCGTCTTTGTGCTGGCAGCTGGCATCTGGGCCTACACGGGTGTCACCGGCTCGTACTACCTGGGTACCTACCAGGGCAATGTCGCCGTTTGGCGCGGCCTGCCCGGCAAGCCGCTCGGACTCAAGCTCCACTGGCTCGAAAGCGAAACCAGCATTAAGCTGTCCGACCTGCCCGAAGACACGCAAAACCGCCTCAAGGCGGGCATTCCGCAAACAAGTGTCGACGATGCGCAGGACACGATATCCAAGTACCGCCACCAGATCGACGAGGAGCAGACCCGCCAGGTGATCGACGCGCAAACGATTCGCGACAACACCAATCAGGGATCGACCTCCGAATCAGATTCTGAGAAAACCGCCGAACAGTCCGCCGAGGCCGAAGCCTCCGATAAGAATTAGAAAGGGAGTGCCGCTTATGAGTCGCCGCAACACCGAGCTGCTCTTGCTCATCGCCTCGGCGTTCCCCGTCATCCTGCTGTATGCGATGTACGTCCTCACCGCGGGCGCTGCCATCTCCTTTGAGACGCTCGCCGTACCGATCGGCCTCTTTGCCGCCTTTGCCGCGGCCCACATTGCCGTGCGCATCTTGGCGCCCGGTGCCGACCCCGCTATCCTACCCATTGTCTTTGTGCTTTCGGGCATCGGCATCACGTTCGTGACGCGTCTCGCCCCCGCTCTCGCCATCTCACAGCTCATCATCCTGTTTGTCTCGGTGGCCCTGATGGTGGGAACGCTCGCGTTGGTTAAGAACCTCGACGTGGTCATGCGCTACAAGTACACCTTTGGCATTATCGGCATCATTCTGCTGATGCTGCCTATCTTTATCGGCACCACGATCTCGGGCTCCAAGCTGTGGATTCGCATCGCAGGCTTTACCATCCAGCCCGGCGAGTTCGCCAAGGTCTTTATCGTGCTGTTCCTGGCCGGGTACCTGGCCGAGAACCGCGAGCTGCTCTCCATCTCCAACCGCAAGATCTTGGGCTTTAAGATCCCCCGCCTGCGACTGCTGCTGCCGTTGTTTGCCGTGTGGGGTGTGTGCCTGCTCGTCGTCGTCTTCGAACGCGATCTGGGTTCGGCCGTGCTGTTCTACACCATCTTCTTGCTGATGCTCTACGTTGCCACGGGACGATTCTCGTATGTCGTTATCGGCCTTGCGCTCTTAGCCGTTGGAGCCGTGGGCGCCTACAAGTTCCTGTCTCACGTTCAGGTGCGTTTCCAGGTTTGGGTCGATCCGTTTAAGGACGCCCAGGGCCAGGGCTACCAGATCGTCCAGTCGCTCTTCTCGCTTGCCGATGGCGGTCTGGTCGGTGTTGGTATCGGCAACGGCATGGCCAACAACATCCCTGTCGTCGAGTCCGACTTTATCTTCTCGGCTATCGGCGAGGAGATGGGCCTTTTGGGCGGCGGCGCCGTGCTCATCCTGTTTATGCTCTTTGCCGTGCGTGGCCTCACCACGGCTGCCCGCGCTAAATCCGACCTCGCCGCCTTTAGTGCCACGGGCCTTACGGCCGCCATCAGCTTCCAGGCCTTTTTAATCGTGGGCGGCGTTACCCGCCTGATCCCGCTGACCGGCGTCACCCTACCCTTTATGAGCCAGGGCGGTTCCTCGCTGCTGGCAAGCTTTATCATCGTCGCGCTCCTGCTGCGCGCCGGTGACGAAGCGACCGGACGCGAGGCCGAGCTTACCGGCACCGGCACCATGACCGCCATCACCGATGATCAGGTCGCATCTGCCGCCGCCCCGACGGGCACGCGCTTTGCCACCTCGTCTTCCTACGGCAACGGCAGCCATTCCGTCGGCTCGCGCATGCGCCGTCGCCTGCTCGACACGCCTGAATCCGGTGTGCTCGGCCGCGTTGCGCTCGCCAACCGTCTAACCCGTGCGGTGCTCGCCTTTACGGCGCTGTTCGCCATCCTTATCGGCAACCTCACCTATGTCCAGGTCATCAAGGCCAAGGACTACCAAGATATGCCGACCAACAACCACACCATCGCCCGCTCCAAGTACATCCAGCGCGGCTCCATCATCACGTCCGACGGCGTGACGCTCGCCGAGTCGCTGCAGCAGGAGGACGGCACCTACGTACGCTCCTACCCCAACGGCAACCTGGCAGCGCACGTGGTTGGCTACGTGAGCCAGCAGTATGGCACCACCGCCATCGAGAGTGTCATGAACGACACGCTCACCGGCTCTAAGGATTACTCCAGCTGGAGCAACGCCATCGCGTCGCTCGCGGGCCAGACCCAGCCGGGCAACACCGCCAAGCTCACCATTGACTCGCGTATCCAGACGGCGGCCGAGCAGGCGCTCAAGGGCTTTAAGGGCGCTGTAGTGGTCATCGACCCGCGTACCGGCGCGGTGCTCGCATGTGCCAGCTCGCCCACCTACGACAACACCAACATCGACGCCCTGCTGCAGGCGGGCGGCGGCGAGGACGGCTCTATGTACAATCGCGCCATGGACGCGCTGTACACGCCGGGCTCCACGTTTAAGGTCGTTACGCTTTCCGCGGCACTCGAGACCGGCACCGCCAGCCTTACCAGCACCTACCAGGCGCCCGGCTCCATGGACATCGGCAACGCGCCGGTCACCAACTATGCCAACGAGAGCTACGGCACCATCAGCCTGCAGCAGGCCTTTGCCGTGTCTTCCAACGTCGTCTTTGGCCAGGTGGCAAACGAAGTTGGCGCAAACACGCTCGTGCAGTTTGCCAACGCCTTTGGCTACGGCCAAAAGCTAGGCCAGGACCTGACCTCCGCGGCCTCCATCATGGCCGACCCGTCGCTCATGACCGAGTGGGAGACCGCCTGGGCCGGCGCCGGCCAGCCTGTCGGCATGGACCACACGCCCGGGCCGCAGACCACCGTCATGCAAAACGCCGTGATTGCCGCCGCCATCGCTAACAGTGGCGTGGTCATGGACCCGTACTTTGTAGCCCAGGTACTCGCCCCGGACGGAACTGTGGTCAAGACCACGCAGTCCCGCTCGCTGGGTCAGGCCGTCAGCTCCGCCACGGCCGACCAGGTCAAGCAGGCCATGCTCGCCGTCGTCCAGTCCGGTACCGGCACCGATGCCCAGGTCCCCGGCGTCAAGGTCGCCGGCAAGACCGGCTCGGCCGAGACCGGCGGCACCAACGTCAACTCGATGTTCGTTGGCTTTGCGCCTTACGATTCACCCACGGTCGCCATCTCGGTGGCCTTGGAGGATTACGACAAGCATGACGTCAAGGCCGCCAAGATCGCCGGTATCGTCCTGACCGCGGCGCTTGCCGCACAGGGAGCGTGATGTCCATGATCGAATCGGACACCCGAGGCGCGCCGCGGCCGAAAAGTTAGCGGCAACGCGCCACACGGCCCCAGCGGCCACATCGTAGGTACTACACACATCGTTGAGCGAATAGTTATGTTAGGAGCAGGAATGGAACAGAGGGTCCTCGGGGGAAGATACCTCCTCAAGGATAAGGTGGGGACAGGCGGCATGGCGACCGTCTTCCGTGCGCAGGACCAGGTCCTCGACCGCACGGTAGCCGTCAAGATCATGCTGCCGCAGTATGCTGGCGACGCAACCTTCGCCGCACGCTTTAAGCAGGAGGCCCAAGCAGCAGCCGGTCTCTCCTCCCCCTATATCGTGGGCGTCTACGATTGGGGCAAGGACGGCGACACCTATTACATCGTCATGGAGTACCTGCGCGGTACCGACCTTAAGAGCGGCATCAAGAGCCACGGCGCCCTCGACCCCAAGAAGGTCGCCCAGATCGGCTCGCAGATCAGCTCCGCGCTTTCGGTCGCCCACAAGCACGAGATCATCCACCGCGACATCAAGCCGCAGAACATCATGGTGCTGCCCGACGGCAACATCAAGGTGATGGACTTTGGCATCGCGCGCGCCAAGAACAGCCACCTCACGCAAGACAACAACGTGCTGGGAACCGCCCACTACGTCAGTCCCGAGCAGACCCGTGGTCAGGACCTCGGCCCCACCTCGGATATCTACTCGCTGGGCGTCGTGATGTACGAGTGCGCCACCGGCCGCGTGCCCTTTGACGGTGATGACGCCATCTCGGTCGCACTCAAGCAGGTCAACGAGCTGCCTATTCCGCCGAGCCAGATCAACTCCGGTGTCGACGCCGACCTTGAGCGCATCATCCTCAAGTGCATGGAGAAGGACCCGGCAAACCGCTTCCAGACCGCCGACGAGCTGCGTCAGGTGCTCAACAGCTACCTGTCGGGCCGTGCCGTCAACATCTCGGAGCCCACGCGCATCATCGGTGCACCCGGTGAGCTGGGCGCCACCAAGACTCGCGAGCTTTCCGATCAGACGCGCGCCATGGTACGTCCCGTCTCGGGCGTGAGCGGCCAGAATACCGCCCGTAGCTCGGTTTCGGGCTCCACCGGCTCCTACGAGGTCGAAAAGCCCAAATCCAACAAGAACAAGATCATCGCCGCCGTGGTGGCAGCCGTTGCCGTCATCGGTATCGTGGTGGCCTTTGCCACAGGACTCTTTGGCGGCGAGCAGGTCACCGTGCCCGATGTGCTGGGCAAGGACCAGCAGACTGCCGTCGAGCTGATCAAGGAAGCCGGCCTCGAGGTCGGCACCATCGACCAAAGCTACAACGACGATGTCGACGAGGGCAAGGTCGCCGAGCAGACGCCCAACGGCAACACCAAGAAGGCCAAGGGCACTAAGGTGAACCTGGTAATCTCCAAGGGCCCCAAGCCCTCCGAGAAGGTTGAGGTTCCCCAGCTTCTCGGCCTGACCAAGGACCAGGCAGAAGCCGCGCTGGCAAGCGTTGGCCTGAAGGGCAACGCCTCCGAGGAGGCCAACGAGGCCGATGAGGGCCAGGTCTTTGAGCAGGGCACCGAAGCCGGTAAGGAGGTCGAGAAGGGCACGACCATCTCGTATAAGGTCTCGAGCGGCCCGGATACCACGTCCGTCCCCGACCTGACCGACATGACCGAGGCCCAGGCGCGCAACGCCCTCGATATGGCAGGCTTCGGCGTCGACGTGAGCTACCAGGAGAACGACTCGGTTACCGAGGGCACCGTGATCAGCTGGAACCCCAGCGGTAAGCAGAAGCCCGACGCCACGATTACCGTCGTCATTGCCAAGAAGTCCGGCAAGGCCACCGTCCCGGGCAACCTGTACGGCAAGAGCATTTCCGCCGCCGTTACCGCGCTCAACAACGCCGGTTTCTATAACATCGCATTCTGCGATCAGAACGGCAACCCCGTGAGCGGCAACGAAAACGCCACCGTTACGGGCGTCTCCCCCACCGGTAAGCAGTCCACCGACAACACGATCACGTTGACGGTTTCGATTTCTGGCTCTGGTACTGATTCAGGCGACGATTCCGGTACGACCAACTAGTCGCCACCCCACCGCTCATTACGGCTCTCGCCGCAAACATATTCGCTCACAGGCGCCTGCTTGCTCCCCCAGCAAGCGGGCGCCTCGTTTTTGACATGGCATGAACCAGAAGAGCCCGGCACCATAGCGGTGTACCGGGCTCGATCAATCTCTGCTGTCCCCGGGCGGATTCGAAAACTCCCCCCCCGCGGGGAAATGAGTGACGCGGGTGCCGACGGTCCGAATCCTGCCCTTAGACCAGAAGAGCCCGGCACCATAGCGGTACCGGGCTCGATATTCCTCTGGTGCCCCCGGGCGGATTCGAAAACTCCCCCCGCGGGAAAATTGGTGACGCGGGTGTCGGCGGTTCGATTCCGCCGGCAGCCCCTACAAACCAGAAACGGCGCCGCTCTCGCGGCGCCGTCATTTTCCCTGGTGCCCCCGGGCGGATTCGAACCGTCGACACCCGCTTTAGGAGATATGATTTAATGCTACCCCCTACCATTCATCAAGCATCATTGAACATCATATAACCGCAGATAAACATAGCAGTTTGTGTCTTTTGCCTCCGGTAGCTGCGCCTACGCTTTTACAAACATATTACTAACAGCTTTAGCTAAACTGCACTCAATGAATTGTTGAAAACTATTCAAAGAAACGGAGTGCAAAGATGTCAGAACAGCCACTCATTAGCGGAAGGGGCACGTGTTGGAAAGACAAGAGATCACCTAACACCTATCGCTATTATTTTTCCCTTGGAGTCAAGGACCCTAAGACAGGGCGCTACAAACGATCCCCAACTTATACGGTTCGTTGCAAGACTAAGACAGAAGCTAAGGCTGCAATGCAGGCCAAGCTGGCTGAAATCAACTCCTCTGGCACGATCACTAAAACTAAAAAGCCCACTTTGCTTGCGTCCTACTGCTGGGCCTTTCATGAAAATAGGGACACCGAGCTTGCGCCAACGAGCTATGAAAGAGAAGCGTACGATTGCAGGCATATCGAAGACCTATTCGGTGCGTTTCAGACAATTGAGGGGCTAACTCCCGATCTAATCGAAGAAGCATATGCCGAAGCTCGTCGTACGGGAAAATACAAACCATCAGAGCTTGTACGAATCAATTCGAAACTGCGTCAGATTCTGTCGAATGCAGTCGCAAAGAGAGTAATTGACCGAAACCCCTGCGCTACCGTTCATGTTCGCAGACCACGCAACAAAAGAGAATCACTGACAATCGACCAAGTAGCTACCCTATGCACACATCTTCAACACATTGAGCTCACCGCCGAAGCTGTTGGTACGCTAGTACTAGTGTATACGGGTATGCGGAAAGGCGAGATGCTGGGCCTCGAATGGCGCGATTGGGACCCTGCCAATAAAACCTTGAAAATTGACAGGCAGTACACCAACGACCATGAACTGAGGGCACCCAAGTCACAAGAAAGCCAACGCAAAATCCCCGTTGGAGAAACCTTGGCCGAACGTCTTCAATCATGGTCAGCCATACAAAAAGAGCTCCTGGCCTCTCTGGGGCTGTCCCAGACTGGCAGCACTCCCATCATTAGCGATATTGCTGTCAAGCAGAGAGTCCCTACTGTCTGTCACATGAAAAACTACATCTTCAACCATTGGTTTCGCGATTTCGCAGTTAGCTGCAATCTTGGAATCTATGAGCCGAACAATTCGACTGGCGGAAAACTATATAAGGGCATCTGCCCGCATCAGCTCAGGCATTGTGTAAGCACTTTTATGCTGGCGAACGGATCGGACGTTAGAAGCGTGCAAGGTATTCTTGGCCACGCGGACCCCAATATCACGCTCAAAACGTATACAAGCCTCGTTCAACAATCAGAAATAAAAGCAGTTAAAGGCTACGAAGACTTCATCAACGCCTATATACAGAAAAGCGAGAAATAGCATGTTATTCATTCATCGTTTCATCAATAATATTACGGTACTATACTACTATTTCCGCAGGTAGACGCTTTATTTGATTGACATCTAATGAGTTTTAATAGATTCTAAAGCTGTCAGATGGCTACGCATGTAGTCATAAAAACCGGCCCCCCAAGTGCTTATGAACCTGGTAAGTCTTACAAGCACAGGGAGGGCCCTCATTGAAAGGATAGCTCATCATGGCTACTCCACAGATTAGCACTCAGGCGTCCACACCGACTTTCCCCACTGGTGCCGCTCAGTGCGATCGGTTGCTCCGCGTTAACGATATCCGCGAACTCACTGGCTGGAGCGAAAACACCGCGCGCAAGTTTATGCGCGAGTCCGGCAAGCTCATCCAAATCCATCGCTCGA
This sequence comes from Collinsella aerofaciens, assembly GCF_015561195.1. Taxonomy (GTDB): domain Bacteria; phylum Actinomycetota; class Coriobacteriia; order Coriobacteriales; family Coriobacteriaceae; genus Collinsella; species Collinsella aerofaciens_AC. The sequence continues at coordinate 17,199 of NZ_JADMSU010000014.1, forward strand.
ATTACATGTTTGAAAGCTCCTTCTACGAACTTTTCAAGCAGCTTGAAGGTCGTACCGCCCACCTTGACTAGGCGGTAAACATGAGCGAGCTACCGTCGATTTCCGACAAATATTCCGATGATGTTACTGAGCAACGAGAGATTAGAAGGAAAATGGATAACGCGAATTTTATTTCGGTGCCCGACTGGGCGTGTTGTGCCACCACTGTCGCTGCCGAGCGCCTCATCCTCGGCCTAGTATGGAAGCTTGGAAATCCTTCCAAAAACAAACGAGCCATGGGCTTTTACGCAAAAAGCAAATGGATTGAGGAGCGCTACCACCTGAGTAAGAACACGATCTCCCGGGCCTATACCTCTTTGAAGGATAAGGGGTTTATTCAAAAAGCGGGCGATGGCAGCTGGATGCTTAATTACTCCGCAGTCTACCCAGCCGCAATCGAAAACGGCTGGGAGCCCAAGAAATCTTAAGTCCATAGCCCGACTATCGAGGTCGTGAAGGTCGGTAATCGCCAAGCGTCTATAAGAGCATGCCGCGGATGTAAAATGAAACAGGGTCGAACCGAAACAGTTCCCGGACAATTGGCGTCCGGCCAGACACTTCGATTCGACCCTTTTTCATGCCCGCATCTAAAACAATCCCATAATCATTCTCGACATCTTTAACGCCATCACTCTCCCGCCACCAACACGTCGTAGGTGCCATTTTCAACGAATCGATATGGCCGTCCATTCATGGTCTTTAAGGCGCGTGATACCATGAAAACGTGCGGTATTTCTCCAACCGAAAACCTGCGTGAATGCATGACTTGAGACGCCTTTTAGAACTCACCGATCGCAGGGCGAACACAACTCAACAGCGGCCGCGTATTTGTTCCCAGCCGTACGGCGTGGCGGAGCCATGCCTGTTGTTGATTGGAGTGTCGCACCATGGCAGACGAGAGAAAAATCAGGGAGATCTACGGTTACGGCCTGAAATCCGTCCTCGATGAGGCCGCCGAGCGGATCGAGGCGACATGGCGGGAGAAGCTGCTGCGCGAGACCGCCGACCTCAAGACCGAGAACGCACTGCTCATGGCCCAGGTGGATGAATTCAGCCGCAAGCTCGTCGAGGCGACGGATCGGAATGAAAAGCTTGAGGCCGACTGCAATGAGCGGGTCGCCTTTATCGAGGAGAAGTTCGAACTCGATACCGCGAGTCTGGAACTCGAGAACAACGAGCTCCACGCCGCGAGCGTCAGGCACCTCTCCCGTGCTAAGGGGCTCGGCAGGCAGGTTGTCCAACTCCATGCCGAGGCGGAGGCCATGGTCGATGAGATCGAGCGGCTGCGCGGCGAGCGTGACGCCGCGTTGAAAGCCCAGGTTGAGCTGAGCGATGCGCTTCTGGCCCAGTACGACCTGATGGCCGAGGTCGCCGCCCTCAAGGACCGCCTTGCTGTAGCCGAGCAGCGGGCGGCTGTGGCCGAGGCCAAGGTCGAGGTCATGACCCAGATGAAGGGCGAGTAGCCCCGTGCTTCTCCTGTCGGGCTGCTGATTTCTAGGAACCTTCTAGAGCGCTTCTAGAAGGTTCCTAGAACCGGGCGCAGCACTTTCGATCGGCACGATGTCTCGATAGACCAGACGGTGCTTGTCGTCACGCCACTCGTCACCGTGGTAGTGCCCGAAGAACCAAGCGCGGTAGTCGAGCCGTTCGTCGAGTTCGCCCAGGAATCGTTGCAGCAGGTCGTCTCGATACTCGCGTCCGCGCTCGCGGCACAGCTTCTCTGCCAGTGCGGCAGGAGCCTCGTGGGTCACAACGTGGTCGACCTTCCAGCCCACGCGGTCGAGCGAGGAGCGGCAGTGTTCAATCTCTTCCTCGCTCGGCATCTCCTCGGGCCACCAGCTCCTCCCCTCCCTGCGATACTGCCTGTCGTTGCTCGCGGCACCGCCCATGGCAAGGACCGTGAGCCCGTCGATATCGAACACCTCTCCACGCATCAGGTGCAGCACGTGCGGTCGCGCCTCATGGACGAGCCCGCCGTTCCACTCCCGCACCGGCAGCCCAGCCAGGGCGTGGTGGTTCTCATGGTTGCCGTCTACGAAGCACGTGGTCCAGGGCTTCGACTCGAGCCAGTCGAGCCAATACCTCTCAGCATTCGAGCCGTCCCAGACAAAGCCGAAGTCGCCGGCCACGATCACCGCGTCATCGCGCGTCAGGGTCCGGCCCAGTGGCCAAGACCTGAAGGCGAACCTGCTGGCCCCGTACTCGGCCCTGCCGTGCACGTCTCCTGTCACATAGACAGCCATCAGTACGCGCCCCACGGCAGGAGTTTGTCCCCGAGCCTCACGATCCGGTCATACAGCACCGTGTGTCGTTCCTCCGGGTTGCCGTCTCGGTGAAAATGGCCGTAATACCAATGTTTATAGTCCAGGCGGTCCTCGAGCTCGTCGAGGAATTCGGTCAGCCGGTCCACATCAGGGCGTTCCCAGCCTGGGTCCGGGTAGAGCGTCGGCGAGAGCATGCGCGTCGGGCAGGTATGGGTGATGACGCAGTCGACCTTCCAGCCGACCTCGTCGAGCTTTGTCCGCGCGGTATCGAAATCGCGCTCGTCCGGGAGCTCCTGAGGCCACCAGCTGGAATACGGCACGCGGTATTCCCTGTCCACGCTAGTGGCACCGCCCATGGTGAAGACCGTCGATCCGTCGAGCTCAAAGACCTCGCCGCGCGTCAGGCGCCGAATGGGCGAGGCGTCCGACAGGCGCTGCGTCAGCCCGCCATGCCACGGCTCCATGGGGCGCTCCTCCCAGTGATCGAAGCGCTCGTGGTTGCCGTCGACGAACAGTACCGTGTAGGGGCGCGACTCCAGCCAGGCGATGTCGGCGCATTCCTCGGCAGAAAAGTCCCACGGAAAGCCAAAGTCACCGGCAACGATGAGATGGTCGTCGCTGGTAAGACTATCGCCGAGCTCCCAGTCGCGGAGCTTTTGCATGTCGAGCCCACCGTGAATGTCGCCCGTCACATAGACCGTCACAGAATCACCTCTTCCCCCTTGTACGCCGCCAGCTCGCGCTCGACCTGCCTGTCGCCGGTCTCGTTGACCCACCAGGGCCATTTCACCCGGCCGCACGGCTCGTCGACTCCGGCGAACCATTCCCTCAGCCCGTCGAGGCTCACCGGGGAGTGCCCGTTGGCATCGCAACCGACGTCGTAGCGCAGAAGGCCCTGCTTGCGGTTGAACTCGTTGTACGCGCCGCCGCTGCTGTGGATGTGCCCGTGGAGGTGCCACGATCCATGGCTCATGCCCTGCCAGTCGGCCATGGGGTAATGGCTCAGGACGATCTTCTGCCCGTCGATCTTGAGCACGCAGATCGGCGGCTCCACGGTGAAGGCGCCCGCGACCGACGGCTGGGTCCAGTCCTTGTCGTGGTTTCCCGGGACGAGGTGGATGCGCCTGCAGGCGATCTGCTTGCGCAGGGCATAGGCGTCCTGGGCGGTCATCTTGAATGAGAAATCCCCCAGGATGTAGAGCTCGTCGTCCACGGCAACCCTGCCGTTGATGCTGTCGACGATGGCGTCGTTCATCTGCCAAATCGTCTCCCACGGGCGGTCGGTGAACTTCAGCACGTTCTCATGCCCGAAGTGGGTGTCGCTGGTAAACCAGATCATATTTATGTCTCCTTTTATCGCTAAAAAACGTTCTCCTTCGAGGTCAGGAGACGTTTTATGAGCGACATGAGGTGCATATCCCTCATGTTTCAAGCTCCAATCTGCCGGATTTTCCCAACTAAAAGTTTACGCCCACGCGCGAACAGGATTTGATTTTTGAAATATGGACGAATTCCTCGTCAGGAGGGTAAAATGATGCCGACGGCAGCCCAAGTTGTGGTGAGCTGGGCAGAGCCGTTGCTTAGTAGAGTTAGGTCATCGTCTTAGCGACGGTGGCCTTTCTTTTTGGGCTTCGAACCCTGCTTGAGTGCCTTGGAAAGGCCGACAAGGGCCGTGAGGAGCGAGACCATAGCGGTCAGGAGCTTCACGAGCTCGGTGAAATCGGTCATGGGCATCACCTCCCATCGGATGGAGGGCTCTGCCCGGCACGAGGGCTGCCGCCAGCAAGGACGATTCTATCAGAGCGGCTGACTCCCGCCGATCAATTCATACTCCTCACCCTCGCCGAATTGCGAGCATGAAAGAATCGGCACTGGATGGCAGCGCGCTAGGGCACCGACGATAGGCTTTCCAAAACTAGCGAGGCGTGTCTCCGCGAGCGTAATCGCCTCGGTCGACCGCGCGATCGACCTGCGGCGAGATGTCGACGTTGCCACCATGGGCTCGGCCTGCGGCGCGAACGCGGTCATCGCCAGCATCGAGAACGGCGCCGGCATAACGGTTGCGAATCTCCCTTGCGTAACCGCGCCGGGCAAGAAGCTCATCACGAACCGCCGGATCCTCGAGCAGATCTTCATCGCACTTCGGTGCGATGAACTTAGGGAAGAGATTGTAGGCGACGCCCTTGCTCGCCTTTGCCTGCTCGACCCACGCCGAATACGCCTTCTTCAGCCGTTGAATGTAAATCTCGCAACGCCTCTCATAAGGAAGGGCTCGCTCGGCCTCCAGCACGTTATTTTTGAAGGCCGCCTCAAGTTGCTTGACAGCAAACCTCCCGTCAAGACGAGTCAGGTTGAAAGTGCACTTCGGGTTGCCGGCCTCTTTGATATCAAGATCTGTCGCATAGACTCGATTGTTCTTGATGAAAATATCTACGCCCCATGAGGCAAGTAACTTTTTAAACTGCTCCATATTCTTCGAATGACCTTCGTTGATTGCAAGATGGATCAACTCGCGCAGATTGTTTTTATAACTGTACTCACCGCGACCGACAATCTCCTTTTCTGTGTCGCGCGGCTGGCGATCGCGAATCTTCGAATTCTTCTTTCCCTTTTCAAGTTGAGTAAGATTCCAGTCCTTATCGAGTTCGCGGACCCACGCGGCGCGTTCGAATTTTCCGCGACGCCCGCCCGTCTCGCAACGCTTACCCGTCAAAAGATCCGTGCGGTTAATCGCCATATGAACCGCGTAACGTTTTCCCGCCTTATCGCTTTCCTCATGCAACGCGACAATCACTTGTTGATGCGGGTAGTGTTTTGCAAGCCATTGCTCCGCGTAGGCCATACATGCATCGGGGGTCATCTTGCCTCCGTTGCAGCTGCACTCCTCGGGCAGAAACGCGAGAATCTGATGAAGCATCGTTATGTTCTTTGCGCCGGCACGCGCGGGCCTGTCGTGATGAAACATCTTCCGCGTCATAGCCATTTCGGAAAACCAGTGCTTTCCGTTCGCGAGATTCCAGCCGCCGCGGGCCAAAGCATTCTTTCCGTTAATGTACTTGCGCAGGTGCTTCGCGTAGCGCTCGGACGAAACACCTTTCTGCTTAACGACGGTCATCGAGCTCACCACCATCGGTGAAATAGCGCCGTTCGAGCTCTTCGATGAAGAGAGTGACTTTACGGGCATTTTGGTAAACCTTTTCGAGTGTGCGGAAAACAGCTTTCTCGTTGTAGGCCGGAAGGCCTTGCGCATGCACGAAGTACATCAGCTGGTTGAGGTTCGTCCCCTCGCGATACAGCTCGTGATAGATTTTCGCGACCTGGCTCATATCGAAATCGATCTTCTCGATTTTCCCAGTAAGCATCACGCGGCGGGCATACGCACTGACGGTCGTGCCGAGCGCATCCGCCTGCTTGCGGATCGCCTCGTGCTCCCCATCGGTGACTTTAACGTAAATGACCGCCGAGCGCTTTTCGTTCGAATCCTCTGAAACGGTTTGCAGCTTTTTACTGCGGCCACCGTCATCATTTTTGGAAATGACTAGATCATCGAGCGATTCACTCCGATGACTCAAGGCATAGCGAATGAGTTCAGCTTTCGTCATGCCTGCCTTGTCCGCCAAAGCGGAAAACGTTTCGTATTCTTCAGAAGTGAGTGTTGCCCTAACGGTGTGTGGACGCTTGCAACTCATCATGCCCCCAGGAAAGCAGAGTGAATCGGTGAGGCCACCGATTCAAAACCAATATGAGATTGCTTTCCTTTTTGGGAGCGACTGACGTCGCGCCGATTTTTGAAGTGACGCCGTCACTTTACTTAGAAATGAAAGGCGAACTTCATTTCTAACTTTATCGCCGTGGGAGGCGATAAACAAGATGTGTTGGCAGATAAAGGGGGCGAGTATGGCCCCATTTATCTAGCCCAACACCAATCTTGCAATCACCGGTACGGCGATTGGGCGGAACGCAGTGTAGACATGGAATGAGAGGCCTCATTCCAAGCGAGATGCCTCGCGTTGTCGAAACGAAAGTGAAGACCGTGAGCAGAAGCGAATTTTTAACGCGAAGGATGCTGAGTGTTAGAGATTCGCTGTAGCGAGAGCGAAGCGGTAATGTGAATGCGAGGGATGCCGAGTGTTTGCATTACCGCGCAGCGGACTCCGGGCGAGGGCTGGAGCAAGTTGATGGAAGACCTTACCGATTTGCGGAAGGTTTTGCCCGAAGCATCTGGCACCGCCGGATTCTTTTGGAACGGCCTCTCGTTTGATTGCTTTCCTATCGCTTACTCCCAGACTGGGCGTTTAAAAAGGGCGGCCGAAACCGGCCGCCCGCAAATAAATATCTATTTACCAAATGTAAGAGGAGAGGAACGATGTACATTACTCCCAGTGACCGGCGACGTCGACAACCCAATGCTGTCCCGTAGCCTTCTGCTCATAATGACCCTGGTCCTCAGAGGTGGTATACGAATCATCGACAATTGATCCGCCGATGCCGCCTGAAAACGCATCATTTTCACTCCACGAATAGGCGGCATCTTCGGAATCGAAGGGTCCTACCATAGTGCCACCGTGGTTTACCCAATAGCGGGGATGACGCGTGTATACCACATTCGGCACCCAGACCTGGCTGTAATCGGTCTCCCAGTGCCCCTGCTCGGCAACCCATTTCTTCTGGCTACCGCCATTGGAAGAGGAATTGTTGCCGCTTGAACCTTGAGAACTGCCGGAATTCTGCTTGGACTGGGAAGAATCGCCCTTGTTGTCCGACTTCGAGGAATCGGAAGACTTGTTATCCTCCTTCTTGGAGTCATCGGACTTCTGGTCCTTGCCGTCGGATTCTTTCTTCTCCTCGGTCTTGGCTCCAGAGGCCTGCGCCGCCTTTTCTTCGCTCGGCTTCTTTTTGTCTTTATTCTTTACCGCTGTGGCGGCCCTTTCCGTAGAGCCGCTTCCTTGCTTTGCAACGCCGGAACATCCAAGTTGAGGTGCCGAAAGGCACACCAGAAGCGCAACGATAATAGCCTTTGTTCTCACACCGATCTCCCCGTCCATGAAACCGGGCGTTGGACACCGGCCGATATCCAACGCCCGGCTCGCTTTTACATCTGCTCGCGGCGCTTCTTCTGGTCGAGAAAGACGCCGGCCGCCACGAGGACGGTACCGCCGATGGCGAACGTCTCGCCGATCAGTCCCGCGCGGTCGCCGGTCTGAGCGAGGCTGCCGGTCTGGGCGGTCTCCGTGCCGGCGAGGTGCTTCGGGCTGTATGCCGCTTGCTTCTTTGTGGCCTCCTCCGCCTCCTGACGGGCGATCTCATCGGAAAGCTCCTGCTCCGCTGCGATGCGGTCGGACTTCGCCTGCTCGTAGGCGGTGAGTGCCGCATCATAGCCGGGCTGGAGCCCGTCCACCGCATCCTGCTTCTCGTCCAGGATGGCCTTGGCTGGCGCGACCTTGGCACGTGCCTCGACTGCGGCGGCGAAAAGCGCGTTGAGGGCATCATCCGCGTTCGCGTCATGGCCGGAGGCGAGCGCCGCATCGGCATCGATGGAGTTCAGCTTCGCCAGCTTGGCGTCTGCCTGTGCCTTCGCCTGCTCGGCGGCGGAGACCAGGGACTCCGCGGCGATGGCGTTAGCCTTTGCGGCATCGAGATCGGCCTTGGTGTCATTGACGGTCTTGGCTGCATCCTGCTCGCGCTGCTGTGCCTCTGCGAGCTTCGCGGCAAGACCGGTGAGGATGTCGAGGTTCGACTGTGCGTCCTCGAGATCGGTCTGGGAGCCGGTGAGCTTGTCGGCGGCAACGCCGGTGTCGGCCTTTGCGGTATCGACGGCACGCTGGGCATCCGCGAGGGCACTTGCGGTGCCGTCCGCCTTTTGCTTGGCGGCGGCGAGGACGGCCGCCTTCTCGGCCTGATCGGCTGCCGCCGCGTCATGGACGCTCTTTGCTGTATCGAGCGCCTTCTTGGCGTCGGCGACGTCCTGGAAGAACTTCGCGAGGTCGGCGTTCGCATCGTCCACGCCCTGCTGCTTGGAAGCGGTGTCCGCCTTGGCGGAGTCCAGCTTGGACTGTGCGGTTGTTACGGCTGCGTTGGCGGCATCAAAGGCTACCTGCTTCCGCTGGACGGTCGACTTTGCCGTATCGACTGCCGCGTTGGCGGCATCGAGATCCGATTTCGCCGCATCCAGCTCGGTCTGGGCATCCGTGACACCCTGCTGCTTGGCGGCGACATCAGCCTTGGCGGCATCGACGGCACGCTGGGCATCGGTGACGCCCTGCTTTGCGGCATCGACACCTGCCTGTGCGGAATCCGCTGCGTCCTGCTTCCGCTGGACGGTTGCTGCGGCGCCGGCGCCTGCCTGCTGCTTGGATGCGAGATCGGTCTTGGCTACGTCGAGTGCGCTCTTAGCGTTCTTGAGACCGTTGATGTAGGAGGTCAGCTTCTGCTCGTACTCGTCGACGGAGATGGCTCCGGTATTCCAACCCGAACCGGCCCAACCGCCGTATTGCAGCGTGAGCGAGAACGTCAAACGGGTGTCATCGTTCAGACCGCATCCCATGACAGCATAGTCAGGGTTGATGATGTTCATGTAATGACCGATACGGTAGTAATCGAACTTGTCCTGGTTGGCATACCAGAAGTCGTAGGCGTCCTTTCCGGAAAGATTCGTCGCACCAAGGGATGCTGCAGTCTTGTCAAACAGATCCTTTTCCTGATAGATCCAGGCCTTGCAGGGATCGCGATAGCTCCAGGCAAGGTTTTCACCGACATCGAACTGCTGGGCATGCTCTACATTTTTCGTCGAATAGTTTGCATCTGCGATCGCTGCCGCAATGAGCTTATAACTTACCTCAAGCTCGGAAAGGCCGACGGACTTGCGGTAGGCGTTCACGTTCTTCATGACCGTGATGGACAAAAGCATGTTGTCGAGGCTCGTCGCATCAAGGCTGTTCCCAACCTCGGTGTAGTCCTTGTACGTGCAGTTCTGGATGATCTCGATGGCTGAATCGGCACCCATGGCACGGAAGAAGCCGATGGCTCCCTGCTTGAGCTGCGCGTCGGCGGAATCGAGTTTCGCCTGGGCCTCGTCGACCTTCTGCTGCGCGGCGGTCACGGCGGCGTCTGCGGTATCCTTTGCGACCTTGGCGTTCGCAAGCTCTACGTCGGCGGCTGCCTTGGCGGACTCGGCGTCCTTGACAGCCTGCTTCGCGGCATCCAGCTTGGCGACGGCGTCGGCATTCGCCTGCTTGGCCGCATCGAGGCCGGCGTTCGCGGCATCGAGAGCGGACTGGGCGTTGCCCACGCCGGATTTGGCATCGGCCGCGGCCTGCTGCTTTACGGAGAGGGACGCCTGGGCATCATTTAGCTCGCTCTGTGCCGTTGCTGCAGCGGACTGCGCCTGCTCGAGCTCGGACTCGCACTGGGACTGCACCGCTCGTGCGGCAGCGAGGGCTGCCTCTGCATCCGCGACCTTCTGTTTTGCCGCATCGTACTCCGGACCGCTGGCGCCGGCCTCGGCTGCGGCGAGGTCGGCTTTCGCCTTCTCGTAGGCGGCGCTGGCGGCTGCGGCCTTCGCATCCGCCGTGTCCTTGTTCTGCTGGGCTGCGGCGAGGACGGAATCGGCGGAATCCTTTGCAGACTGGACCGCAACCAGCTTGGACTGGGCATCGGCAAGCGTCGCGTTGGCGTTGGCGAGATTGGCCTGTGCCCTGTCCACGGCAGCCTGGGCGTCGCGCACGGCCTGCTCGGCGGCACTGATTGCCTCCGGGGTGGCACCTACGGCATCGGCCTTGGCTTTATCGAGGGCATCCTTGGCATCCTGGGCCACCTTGAGGGCGGACTGGTACGCTTCGTCCTTCTCGGACGCATCTGCCTTGGCGTCTGCGAGACCCGCCTTCGCCTGCTCGAGGTCCTTGCCGGCGGCATCGGCGGCGTCCCTGCCCTCTGCGACCTGACGGGCGTACTCGTCCATTGCCGCTCGGTCGGCTGCCGTGCCGGCGCTGACTGCCGAATCGTAGGATGCCTTGGCCTGGTCGCGGGCGGAAGCCGCCTCGTTGTAGGGGCCGGCGGCCTCATCGTAGGATGCCTTGGCGGCGTCCTCCTTCGCCTTCGCCTCGTCGACTGCCTTCTGCAGGTCCGCGATGGTCCGTGCGGCGGATTTCGCGCCGGCACCGGATGCCGCGCCGGCGTGGGCGGCGATCGGCGACATCACGGCGGGGTGCTGCGTGCCCCCGTCACCGGTCTGGGCGAATGCCGTGAACGGTGAGATGAGGCTCGATCCGGTCATGGCGGCCATGGTCGCCGCGGTGACGGTCAGACGCGCGATCCCCTTCGGGGCGTGAATCTTTTTGCTTGGCAGTGTGGCGAAGTGATCGCCACCGGCAGCGAAATGCTTTCCCTGAGTCATTGCTATTCCATTCCTTTTCATGCCATGTCCGACTAGGCATCAGAACTCTTTCCAATAAAGGTAATTATGCGCCTTAACAGGGATTGTTGTATATAGTCCGTTGGCATAAATACAACAATCCATGACTCTTTTTGTCATGGATACGAAGACGCTTCAGAAATCATTCGGCATGAGATGCAAAGAACTCCGCGCTGGACTCGGGTACAGCCAGGAGCAGTTCGCCAATTTGATTGAGATGGATCGTTCCTACTACGCGAGCATTGAAGTCGGACGAAGAAATGTCAGTCTTTCAAACCTCTGCAAAATTGCCAATGGATTCAACATGTCAATTGCTGCACTCATGACTGGTGTTACTGAGAAAACGGATTAGTCTATCAATCAATCAGCGAACGCAGTGAGCGAATCAATCGACGGCACAGCCGGCGGCAAGGTCACGGCACGTGACCGCGCAGCGAGCTCTGCGAGCGAAGGGGACGGCATGGCCGTCCTTATTTCTTTATAGGTTATTTCTCTATTAATTGGTTTCCCCAAAATGGGTATGACACAAGCTTCTGAACAGGCCTTTTATCAAAGATTCAAATCCGTCAAATCATCAAAATGGTGATATTTTTTACCCAAAATGGGGGAGCACTTCACCAAAATGGAATCGACTAACAGCTGTTGAAAACTATTATCCCCAAAATGGTGATTTCCTGTTTTCTGTGGAAAACTCGGGGAGTCATATTATTTACTTACCAGATTTACAAACGAAAGCGATTCTTAGCCCCAAAACCAGAACAGGTCAGAAGCAAAATTAGCTCCTGACCTGCTGTTTTTTCTGGTGCCCCCGGGCGGATTCGAACCGTCGACACCCGCTTTAGGAGAGCGGTGCTCTATCCCCTGAGCTACGGAGGCATGTTGTACTAGTGTAGCAGATTTACACGTCGTGATGCAGCGTGTAGCCACTCTTCGAAGTTACGGTGGAACAGCCCTCCGGAATGTGCGTCCCACTATCCAGACAAATCTTGGGTCAGACTTTCCCCATGGGACCTCACTGGGAAACTGTGTCCCAGAATTTAGGCTCGAAACGGGACACGGTTTCCCAAACGACCCCGTTCCGGAAACTACATCCCGAAATCAGCGCTCGAACTGGGATGCACTTTCCCGATCGAGCCCAATGGGAAACTGTACCCCACTTTGAGGGTGCGCTCTTTAATGACTAGTTGCCTTTGTGGAAGAGGTTTTTGATAACGGAGGGGATGCTCTTGGCGCCCTTGGCCGTCACATCGATAAAGTCAGGCGAACGCACGAGCTTATCCTCGTCAACGTACTTGCGGACCGCACGAAGCGTCTCTTTGTCGTCGCGCGTCGAAAACGTAAAGTGACCATTGTCCTTGGTGAAGATAGCAAAACGCGTAATCTTCTTGGTGCCGCGCAAAACCTCAGCGGCAATATAGTCGACCTCATCCCACGGGATTTGAATATAATCCTCGGGATTGCGCTCGTTATAGTACTCAAACGCCTTATTGCCCACCATTACGTTACCGTGACTGGTAAGCCCCATCAGGCAGGTTGCCGGCGTTGCCAGATCGACCGTGCTGTTCTGAGATTGCGCCATGCGCGCCTCGCCCTCCAAATAAAACAATCGGACCGCATCCAGTGTACCCACCGGGTGCGGTCCGTTTCAATGGCTCAAAAGCCCTTGCCTAGCAATTCTCGGTCTTAAGCCGAAACGTGCTTACATGAAGCCGCAGACGCGACCGATGATGCCGATGGCGAAGAGAGCCAGGATGATGACGATCGGGCTGACCTTCTTCTTGAGGAGCTTGCAGACCAGCAGGGTCAGGCACACGGCAGCAAGGCCGGGGATGAGCTGATCGAGGTTAGCCTGAAGCGTGGTGACCTTCACCTGATCAAGGGCGTTAGCACCGATGGAGTTATACATCGTCAGTGCTTCCTTGACACCCTCAGAACCGGAGGGCAGGTTAGCCCAGTCGATAAAGGCGCCAGCAGACTGCGTGACCTTGGAGACGACCGGGGTGAAGGAGATGGACACCCAGCGCTCGACCAGGGCGCCGATGATGAACATACCCAGGATGGAAGCACCCTCGGTGACCTTGCCCATCAGACCGCCGGAGAGGTCCTTGGCGATGGAGGAGCCGACCTTGTAGCCAAACTCCTGCGTGTACCACAGGAAGGCGTAACGGACGATGTTCCACGCGAAGAAGAACAGCAGCGGACCGGCGATGCTGCCGGACAGGGCCAGGGAAGCGCCCAGAGCGCCCAGAATCGGGCGAAGGGTGAACCAGAAGGCGGGGTCGCCGACGCCGGCGAGCGGGCCCATCATACCGACCTTGACGCCCTGAATGGCGACGTCGTCAATCGGAGCACCGTTGGCGCGCTCCTCCTCGAGAGCGAGGGTAACGCCAATGACGGGGGCGGAAACATAAGGGTGGGTGTTATAGAACTCCAGGTGGCGCTTAAGAGCGGCAATCTGGTCATCCTTGCTGGTGTAGAGCTTCTTGATCGCAGGGATCATTGCGAAGCACCAGCCGCCGTTCTGCATACGCTCGTAGTTCCACGAGCCCTGAAGGAACTGATGACGGAAGCAAACCTTCTTGCGGTCAGCCTTGGTGAGCTGAATCTTGTTCTCTGCCATATGTATCACTCCCCTCCTACTCGTAATCGTTCAGAATGTCGCCGAGCGGGTCGCCGGAGCCGCCGCCCATGCCGCCACCCTGCTTAGCCAGATCCTTAAGGCCAAGGTAGATGAGGGCAAGGGAGATGCCGATGAGGCCAAGGGCGATCAGCGTGAGCTGAGGGATGGCAGCAAGGACAAAGCCGAGGATGAAGAACGGCCAGGTCTCCTTGGTGGCCATCATGTTGATGACCATGGCGTAACCGACGGAAGCGACCATGCCGCCGCCGACAGCCATGCCGCCGGACAGCCAGTCGGGCATAGCGTTAAGCGCGTTGGTAACAGCCTCGGCCGGGATGATGCACAGAAGCACTGCCGGGATGGCGATACGAAGACCCTGCATGAGGATAGCAGCGTACTGCCAGCGCTCGATGCCGGCGAAGTCGCCCTTCTCGGCGCAACCGTCCATGGCGTGAGCGATAGCGGTAGCCAGGGTACGGCAGATCATGGTCAGGAACAGACCAGCGACCGACAGAGGCACGGCGACGGCGATAGCGGCGGTAACGGCCTTGGCCGAATCAGTGGCGCCACCGTTGAGGGCGAGCACCATGATGATCGAAGAAGCGACCGAGGCCAGGGCGGCGTCAGGCGCGACGGCGGCGCCGACGTTAGCCCAGCCAAGGGCCATCATCTGGAGCGAACCGCCCAGGAGGATGCCCTCCTGAAGGTGACCGGTTACGAGACCGATAAGCGTGCATGCCACGAGCGGCTGATGGAACTGGAACTCATCCAGAACGCCTTCCATACCGGCAAGCAACGCGACAATCGCAACAAGCAGAATAGTGATTGCAGACATGTATCGGACCCTCCTTTACTATGCTTGAGCGGCCAGTTCGGCCTTAGCTTTCTTCAACATGGCGTCGAGATCCTCGGAGGAATCCGAAGGAACCTTGCGGACCTCGAACTTGACGCCCTTGGCCTTGAGGGCCTCGAGAGTCTTAACGTCGTCATCGCCCATAGCGACGGCGTTGGTGACGACGACCTTGCCCTTGGAGTGAGCCATGGAACCGATGTTGACTTCCTTGATGTCGACGCCGGCCTCGATGGCCTTGAGCAGATCCTGCGGGTTCTCGAAGAGCAGCATGGCCTTGGTGTCACCAAAGCGCGTGTCCTTGACGACCTCGGCCATCTTCTTGATGGGCACGACGTTGGCATGGACTCCCGGAGGGGCAGCCTGCTCGATCATGGTCTTGCGGAGCTCGTCGTGAGCAACGCCGTCGGAAACCACGATGATGCGGTTGGGGTTGATCTGCTTGGTCCACGTGGTGGCCACCTGACCATGAAGCAGACGGGTGTCGATACGGACGTGGGCGATCTTGATGTGCCCGTCGCCGATGACCGTTCCCGGAGGGATGGCGCCTGCAGGAGCAGCGGCGGCCGCAGCCGGCTTCTTCTCCTCGGGCTCCAGAGACTCGGGCTTGACGCGCACGCCAGCCTTAGCCTCAGTCACGAGATGTTTTGCGATCGCATGTGCAGTGTTCTTTGCGTCAAAGCGCTGCGAATATGCCTCGATGAGCATAGGCAGGTTGACACCGGTGACGATAGCCCAGGAATCGTGGCCCTCGATGAGCCCGCTGATCTGGTTGAACGGCGTACCGCCCCACAGATCAACGAGGAAGAGCACCTGCTCCTGGTCCTCGAAGGAAGCGACTGCTTCCTCGACCTTGGCACGGAAGTCGTCGGGGCCCATGCTCGGCTCGAGCGAGACCACGGCTACAGACGGCTGATCGCCAAAGACCATCGAGCCCGTCTGCTTGATTCCAGCCGCCAAGTCACCATGGCTAGCAAGAACAATACTTACCATCACATAACCTCCTTTTTGTCTACGTATTTCCTACACGACAAAAAAGAGTATAGCCGCAAGTGTGGCAAATTTATAGGAAAAAATGTGAATGGTTGGATTATTTGTTTAAACGTCATGCTTTTGTTACAAGTTGGTTACATCGCTGGTTTTCAGCTATTCCTCGCTAAACATAATTAGTTTGACCATCTTAGAAAACAGATACAGGCACAGCATTCACTAATACCGATTTAAATCGGATAAGAACCTGCTTGACTCTTCGATATTTTGTTTAAACAGACGTGACTTGACTAATTTCGTTAGTTATGCTCTAGCAAACCGTCAAAAAAGAATAGTCATTGGGGACGTTCTTTAATGACTAGTCGTTTAAGAACGTCCCCAATGACTAAGTTAGGCGATGTGGAGGGGGTTGGCGGCGTCGACGGCGTCAGGAGCAGCGGGACCATCAGGGGTAGCGTCTGCCAGGTTCTCGTCGGGGGTCTCGATCTGCTTGATCATGACATCCTGGCCCTGCAGCAGATAAGTCTCGCCGCTACCGCAATGGGGACAGGTCTTTCCGTACTCGACCGTCGCGTAGTCGCGGCCGCACGCCTCGCAATGTGTCACGGCCTCAACGGGCTCCACGATAAGCTCCGAGCCCTCGGTGATAGGCTTTTTATCTGCTGCCCAGCGCCAAGCGTCGAGCAGCAAGTCGGGAACGACGCCCGAGACCTCGCCCAGCAGCAACGTCACGCTCGAAACGCGACGCACGCCATTGGCGCGAGCCACATTCTCAACATCGCGAATGATGTGATAGACGATTCCGAGCTCGTGCACTTTTATATTCCTTCCGCCGTTCCCGTTATGACTACTTACTTGCGACCGAATTTGATCTTGATGGCACGCTTGAGTGCATACTTGCCCAGGCTGGGGAGCTTTTGCTCGTATTTGACCATCGTTGAGCACTCGGGGCGGTCGCGATCCAGATGGATGGCGTCGAACGCGCACTTGGTGGTGCACAGGCCACAGCCGATGCACTTGTTGGGGTCGACGATCGAGGCGCCGCAGCCCAGGCAGCGGGCGGTCTCGGCGCGCACCTGCTCTTCGGTAAAGGTCTCGACGTACTCGCTAAACGGCGCGGCCTTCTCGCGCTCGCGGTCCACGTGGGCAACCTCGCGGCTCGCGTTGTCGTAGCTCTCGATCACGACATCGTCGCGGTCGAGCGCGGTGTAGCGGCGCTGGTTGCGGCCGATGGTGAGCGTGGACCCCGGCTGCACAAAGCGGTGGATGGACACGGCGGCCTCGTGACCGGCGGCGATGGCATCGATGGCAAAACTCGGACCGGTGTAGACGTCGCCGCCCACAAAGATGTCTGGCTCGGCGGTCTGGTAGGTCTGAGGATCGGCAAGGGCACCCTGACCGCGGCCAAGCTCCACCTTGGAGCCAGCCAGCAGGTCGCCCCACACAATGGACTGGCCGATGGACATGACCACGCGGTCGGCATCGACACGACGCAGGTCGTTCTCGTCGTACTCGGGCGCAAAACGGCCCTCGTCGTCAAAGACACGCGCGCAGCGCTTGAAGGTGATGCCGCGCACATGACCGGCCTCGTCCAGGTGAACCTCCTTGGGGCCCCAACCGCAGCTGATGTGCGCGCCGTCCTCGATGGCCTCGCGACGCTCCTCCTCGCTGGCGGGCATCTGGGCCTCACTCTCCAGGCAGAACATCTCAACGTGCTCGGAACCCAAACGGCAGGCGTTGCGCGCGACATCGATAGCAACGTTGCCGCCGCCCACCACAATGGTGCGGCCGGGCAGCGCGTCGATCTTGCCGCTGTTAACCTCGCGAAGGAAGTCGACGGCCACGGTCACTTCCTCGGCATCCTCGCCCGGAATACCGGCAAGGCGGCCGCCCTGGCAGCCGATGGCAACGTAGAAGGCCTTAAAGCCCTGCTCGCGCAGCTCATCGAGCGTCACGTCACGGCCGACCTCCACGCCATAGCGGAACTCGGCGCCCATCAGGCGAATGATCTCGACCTCAGCCTCGATAACGTCCTTTTCCAGCTTAAAGCTGGGAATGCCATAGGTGAGCATGCCGCCCGGGCGCTCGTTCTTCTCGAACACGACGGGCTTGTAGCCCTTCTCGGCAAGATAGAAAGCACAGGACAGGCCAGCCGGGCCGGCACCGATGATGGCAATCTTCTGATCGAAGCCGCCGGCGCGCGTCGGCGTCACCACGGACGGGACATAGCGGGTCGCGGCATCCAGATCGCGCTGGGCGATAAACTTCTTGACCTCGTCGATAGCCACGGCGGCGTCCACACGGCCGCGGGTGCAGGCATCCTCACAGCGGCGGTTGCACACACGGCCGCAGATAGCGGGCAGCGGGTTCTCGCGCTTGATGAGCGCCAACGCCTCGTCATAGCGGCCCTGCGCCGCGAGCTTCAAATAGCCCTGAACGGCAACGTGCGCGGGGCAGGCCGTCTTGCAGGGCGCGGTGCCGGACTCATGCGTCTCGATGCGGTTGTCGTTGCGGTAGTTGGGCGACCACTTGGTGTGGTCCCACTTGGTGGCATCGGGCAGCTCCTGGCGCGGATACTCGGGCACCTGTCCGCCGGCCTTTTTGCTACAGAGCTTCTGGCCCAGCTTAGCGGCGCCGGCCGGACACACCTCAACGCAGCGACCGCAGGCCACGCACTTGTCCTTCTCGACCTTGGCGACGTAGGCCGAGCGCGACAGGTTGGGCGTGTTGAACAGTTGCGAGGTGCGCAGGGCGTAGCACACGTTGACGTTGCAGTTGCAGATGGCGAAGATCTTGTTCTCGCCGTCGATATTGGTGATCTGGTGCACAAAGCCGTTGTCCTCGGCCTGGCGCAAGATGTCGTAAACCTCGTCGCGGGTCACGTAATGGCCACGATCGGTCTCAACCACGTAGTCGGCCATATCGCCCACGGCGATGCACCAATCGGCCGGGTCGTCGGCGCAGCCCTCACCCATCACGCGACGGCTCGCGCGGCAGCTGCAGGTGCTAGCGGCATATTTGCCATCGTATTTGTCGAGCCAATGCTCGATATGCTCGATCGGCACCGAGGTGCTCGCCGCGTCGATAGCCTTCTCGACCGGAATGACATGCATACCGATACCGGCGCCTCCGGGCGGCACCATCGGCGTGGCGCGGGACAGCGGTCCCTTGGACGCCTGCTCAAAGAACTTGGCATAGACCGGATGCTCCTCGAGCTGGCTCACGCGCATGTTGAGAAACTCAGCGGAACCCGGCACCAGCATGGGCAGCACCCACTGCTTGGCGCGCTCGGGGTTTTCCCAGTTGTACTCGAGCAGACCCGTGTAGCTCATGTCGTCGAGCATCTTCTCGATATCGGCTTCGGGCATGCCGGTGAGCTTGACCATCTCGGGCAGCGTATAGGGACGGCGCATCTTCATCTTGCAGAGCACTTCGGCCTGCTCGTCGGTTGCGGCCTCGGCAAACGACCAGTACTCGTAGCCCAGCAGCTCGTCGCGATGCAGCAGACGGTTGGTGCAGTGCTCGCACAGCTTGACGATTGCCTCGCGCGGATGCTCCGGCAGCGGCGGCACAAACTCCGCGCCGATATCGGGCTCGGTGTAACTAATCCCCGGTCCGTTGAGAATCATGGTTGTCCCTTCTCTTGCCGCAGCCCGACGAGGCCGCGGCGCCCCTCTTTTTTTGCAGGCCGGGCATGCCCCCATGCCGTTCACCCGCCATTGTTGACATTGTGTCAAAAATAGTATTGACGAACCGTCAACAATATTCAAGACTGTTAGGCGAACGGTCAGGCAAAAGAGGATGAAAGGCGGCAAAACATGGGCGACAACACAGCAGATACCTCTGTGGTCGATGCCGTCCCCGCATCCGATAGCGCGGCAAAGCGTCTGACGGGCGACGAACGCCGTCGCGAGATCCTCGATGCCGTGCGCACCGTAAGCTCCGAGTTGGGCGTGTCCCACCTATCGGTATCGGCCGTGACCAAGCGAGCAGGCTGCACGCGTTCATTGTTCTACCACTACTTTGCCGATATGGACGCCGCCGTCACCGCTGTTATGGACGAGGCGATCGACGGCTTTATCTCCGAACTCGAGCAGTGGAACGCCGGCCGCACGGTTGGCGACATCGAAGGCGCACTCGACACCGTCGCCCCGCTCTTTAAGCGCCTGGTCGCCAGCGGCCACGAGCTGCCGAGTACGCTCACCTCAAGCAGTGGCGCGCTCTACGGCGGCTTTTTACACAACGTGGTCCAGCGTGTGGCGCAGTATATCTGCAACACCACCGTGGTGGATTTTGTCGCCCATCATGAGCTACGCATCGACCATGTCTACGAGACGTTCTACACCCTCATCATGGGGTTGTTGATGTATATCCGCACGCACCCCGATGTGCCCGACGAGACGGTCAAGGAAATCATCGCCTCGACACTCCACATCGAGGGCTATACCGCCAAGTATCCGGAGCGCAAGCCCCAGGACTGACGACATTTGGCCAAACTGCCCGCGATCGGAAGAGGGGCCGCGGGCGTGTGAAAGGAGAGCAGCATGCTGTTCGATGTTTGGGGTAGCGATACCCTTATCCACTGGGCCGGCTGGGCCATGGTCTTTATTGGCCTGATCGTGCTCAACGAGGTCGGCCGCCGCACCAAGCTGGGCGCGGCCATCATCTTTGGCGTGGCTCCGCTGGCCATGACCATCTACTGCGTCGCCATCGCCGTCGGCGTTTCGCAGGGCGCCGAGTGGGCGCTCACCAACCCCACCCATGTGTACCAGAACAGCTGGTTCCACTACGCCAAGGTATACGCGGCGCTTGCCGGTTGCTGGGGCTTCATCGCCATTAAGTATCAGTGGGGCAAGATCGGCAAGGCGCACTGGTTCCGCGCATGGCCGTTTGTGATCGTCGCCATCAACATCATGATCGCCGTCGTGTCCGACTTCGAGAGCGCCTATCACTTCTTTGTCCTGGGCCAGTCCACTTGGGTCACCTCCGAGGGCGCCACGCAGCTCGCCGGTTGGAATAACGTGTTCAACGGCATCGCCGGAATCATCAACATCTTCTGCATGACCGGTTGGTGGAGCGTCTACGCCTCCGAGGACAAGACCGACATGCTGTGGCCCGACATGACCTGGGTCTACATCATCGCCTACGACATCTGGAACTTCTGCTACACCTACAACTGCCTGCCCACCCACTCCTGGTTCTGCGGCTTTGCGCTGCTGCTGGCGCCCACCGTCGCCGCCTTTATCTGGAACAAGGGCGGCTGGATCCAGAACCGCGCCTTTACGCTTGCTATTTGGTGCATGTTTGCCCAGGTGTTCCCCTACTTCCAGGAGGAGTCCATCTTTGTGACCCACTCCACACTCGACCCCGGCGCCGCCACCGCGGTCTCCATCGCCGCGCTGATCGCCAACGTCGCCGCGATCATCTACATCGCCTACCGCGCCAAGAAGCTCGGCCGCAATCCCTACAAGCAGGATGTCTTTGAGGGCACCAGCGATTGGGAGAAGGCTACCGCTCGCCGCGCCAAGGTGGATTACGCACACGCCGAATAACATGCCCGGCGCAAACGCCGCTTGAATGTGAAGCAGCATAGCCGGCTCCGCGCAATGCAACGTATTGCATGCCCCCGGAAAGCGATTTGCCCGCTTTCCGGGGGCTTTTTGTTGTTGCGCGCATCCACGCACACATTCAAAACCTCTCGCACAGATAAAATCAGATTTCCGATCGCCTGACAGCTCTATATGACCCTGTTTTTGGGTACATTGTTGTTCCGATATTGAGCTTGGGGGATATATGAAAGATGAGACGATGGGCCAAGAGGATGCGGCCCAAGATGCAGAAGCATGCGCCGAGGCCCTGGAGAGCCTAGACCAGATCGCGCTGGCCGAGATTGCGTTTGACGATTCGAGCGTTGATGTGCAGGATGAGCCGGAGATCGAGGCGCAGCCCGATGATCAGGATGCAAAAGACGATGGCGCCGCGCCCACCGAAGACGAGGCGAGGCACGAGGAATCCGAATGCGAGGCCGACGACCAGCCCAAATCCGACACGAGCGAGGAAACCATCTTGCTCGACAGCTTGCCGGCCGAAGATTCGCTGACCCGCGAGCTCCCTGGCTTAGGCTCCGCGCCTGCCGTGGACGAGACCATCGCCATGGGCGATATTCCCCTGCCGTCCGTTCCCTCGGCACGCGAGGCCGAGGTTCGTCATCGCAAGATGTCGCCCAAGCGCCGCAATCTGATGGTCGCTGGCGTTGTGGCCGTCGCGCTCGTCGCCGGCGGCGCAGGCTATGCTGCCTGGAACGGATATCAGCAAGAGCAGGCTGCCGCTGTCGCCGCCAGTGCACACACGATGATGTCGGTGCAGATTGGCGTGCATGCCACGGGCCTCGACTGCTCAACTGGCTCCAAGATTCCCGTACAGGTGAGCGGGCAGGATTCCGACGGTTCTTCTGTGAGCGAAACGCTCTATGTTGACGAGCACGGCCGTGGCATCAAACTGCTACCCGGCGATTACACGCTCTCCATTGCCGCCTCCCCCATCGCGTCCGACGGCACCGTCTATACCGTGCCGACCACCAAGGCGCAGGTCACGATCAAGAGCGACGGACAGGATCTGAGTGCCCAGGCCACCTTTAAGCTCAAGGTGCCTTCGGCCGACACGGTGACTGACGACCAGATCGATGCCGCCGCCAAGCATGCCGAGGAGGGAGGCACGAGCTCCGCCGCGGCTGCCAAAGTGCTCCAGCAGGCGGCAACCGCACGGCGCGACGCCGCCGTCAATGCCGTGAGCGCGCAAAAGGCACAGGCAGCCCGCGATGCTGACGCTCGCCACAAGGCAACCGACCTCTACCAGCTCGATATCCCCGTCGAGTGGTACGGCAAGGTCGAGACTTGGCAAAATGGCAGCACGCTATGCATCTATCTTGCCGGCGACAGCGATACGCCGATTGTGGCGCTCGTCGCGGTGCGCGAGGGCGAGAGCTTTACGCCCGATGAGGGCGATACGGTTTTGGGTGCGGCCAATCTAGGCAACGGTTATACCGTCTACGCCAGCGGCCCCGTCTATCCGTACGTGGTGCCCCAGACCATCAACGGACGGACGCAGAATCCCGTGTCAACCTACCCCATGGACACGGCCATTGAGCTTGTCGAGCTCACGACCGGTAACCGCTACACCTATAGCCAGATCAAGAACGTACTGGTCGGCAAAGACGGCAAGGCAGACGCCGCGACCAAACTTGAGACCGACTACCTCGCGCAGATCCTGCTGCCGAGTATCAAAGCCCAGGACTAGCCTGGCGCAGCAAGGTGCTCCCCAACCGTGATGAAGGAGCCAGGAAGTCCTGACCCCACAGGTCCATAGATGATTAGGCAAGGAGCCACTTCCATGCGGGCGTAACGTGTACCACACCGTGCTCGCATGGAACATCGGTCTGTTCATCCATGGTAACGATTGCCGACTCGCCAAGATCAAACTGGGCCATCGAGGCATCAAGCGCGGCAATTTCGCGCTCGCGCGTTTTCTCACTTGCCATATCCGTACTCACCTGAATCAGGCTATAAGCCCGCATGAGAAGCGCGTCCCCAGCCACAAAGTCCACCTCATGGCTTTTGCTCTTCTCTTTGATTAGCAGGCGGCAGACCGAGCCGGTCCTCACCGCGGGAGTCCTTCTTCTTAGCGCATTGAACACTGCGGTCTCGAGCCTCTGGCCCTGGTCCAATGCCGATGCGGGAGAGAATGCTCCAAACATCGCAGGGTCGACAGCGTAGACCTTAGACGCAGACCGCATGTTATTTGCCAGTGAACGCGTGAACTCCGGCACAGAAAATAACAGGTAGGCGTCCTCATAATACTCAAGTAAATCGCTGAGCGAATTACGACTGACGGGTATCTGTCTGCTCTTGAACTCGTTGTACACTTTGTTCACTGACAGCTCTCGTCCCGAAGATGCCATACACCGCGTCAAGAACAGCGATGCCAGGCGAGGGTTCTTGACGTCGTAACGTTCAACGACGTCCATGGCGACCGTTCGCGAAGCATATTCCTGTAGCAGCTGAATCGCGTCTGCAGGCGTCTGCTCAAGTGTCGCAATGAATCCCCCTCGTTCAAGATACCCGATCAGATGATGCCGAAGCAGCGCTGCATCGCTCGGGGAAAAGGTCGCATCTGGCTCGGGAACGCTCCCCGTCTTATATCGAACGTATTCCGAAAAACTCAACGGAAAAAGCTCTCGCACAAGAGAACGACCCCTGAACTCGCTCTTAAGTTCTGAGGACAGCATCTTGGAAGAAGATCCCGTCACATAGACGGTCGCTTTCTCCGTATCGACTACACGCCGCAGAAACGCACCCCATTCGGGAATTTCCTGGATCTCGTCAAAGAAAATGTAAGCGCCCTCGGTTCGAGCAGCAGGATACAGCGCATAGAACGTGTCGAGCACGTCCGCCAGCAGCGATGGCTCATACGGGCGCAAGCGCTCATCCTCAAAATTGAAGTAAAGCATCCGGTCAAGCTCGACGCCCCGGCTCTGAAGCCGCCGCATCTCCTGATACAGGCGATACGTCTTTCCACAACGGCGGGCCCCCACAATCACATTTACGATGTTGTCGCGCTTTGGCTCCTGTGGGTTTCCTAGATCAAGGTCTCGCTCAAAGACCTGCGGAACCCCCTGCTGTTCAAAGTCCTTTATTTTCTGGGCGATCAAGTCGTTGAATGCCATGATTCTCCAATCTTGCTCTCTAGCTAATCAAAATTATAGCGATTCTTGATTAATTAGAGAGCAAGATAATATCTGACTTGATTAACACTTAAGCAAGTTTTTTCACTATTACTGCTCGAAGGATGCCGAGTGGCTGAGAGGACAACCAAGCTCGAATGCGACTCCCTGGACAGTCGATTTGGGACGGGACTTTTTTGACTACCCCATTACAGTTTGAGTCGTCCGAAAGGGCGGCTCTTTTCCGTTGCATGGCTATACGATTGAGCCGTACCGGTGGTCGCTGGCCGACCGCCCCGGACGGCCGTCAGCCCCTGCCCCGTAGAGGGC
>NZ_JADMSU010000015.1 GCF_015561195.1 Collinsella aerofaciens
TCAGCCCGTGGGAGGCCAGGGCGCCGCTGACCGGTGGACGGCACCGAGCCGTACGCTTGACTTGAAGAAGGGGGAGGCCTCGCGGCCTCCCCCTTTTTTGCGTTTGCGGGTTTTGTCTCACATAGTAGCTGTGTTTTATAACCCTCGTTTGTCGCATCTTCTGTGAACGGGCTACAATAACTTAGTCTGTGCGATATGGAGGTGAACATGGCTGAAGCTGGTATCGGCGTTGATATCGTCGAGATTTCCCGCATGAAATCAATTCTTGAAAAGACGCCGTCGTTTGCTCGGCGTGTGTTTACCGAAGAAGAGCGTGCGTATTGCGATGCATCATCGCGTCCCGCTGCTCACTATGCGAGCCGCTTTGCTTCGCGCGAGGCGGTGCTTAAAGCTCTCGGCACGGGTTTTAGTCAAGGCGTGGGTCGCAAGGATGTTTCGGTAACGCGTGATAGACTCGGCAAACCGAAGGCTCTGCTTTCTGGTCGTGCTCTCGAAATCGCCCAGGATTTGGGTGTTGTCGAGGTCGCTCTTTCTATTACCCTTACGGGTGACTTGGCTGTCGCTAATGCCATTGCAATCACCGAGGATGCTCGACCTAAGCCTAAGGAAGAAAAAGTGAGCAACAAGAAACGCGTTGCGCAGACATTTAAAGAGGCTCGCTCTGTTTTAGATGAGCTTGAGCAGCTGCAGAATTCAGCATTGACGGAGCGCCTGGGCGATGCTTCGCAAGATACGCTAGGAGCATAGATGAAACCGGTTTTGAGTACCGAAGAAGTCGTTCGTCTCGAGGATATCATCGAACGCGAAGGGACTTCGAAGGCCGAGCTTATGGAGCTAGCGGGTGAGTTTGCCGCCAACGAGGTCTTGAAGCTCAATCCCGATCGGGTTCTCGTTCTGGTCGGTTTTGGTAATAATGGCGGCGACGGTTGGGTTGCCGCCGATATCCTAAGCCACAAGGGTGTGGACGTGGATATCGTTTCTCCGGTTGAGCCGGATGAGATTCCTGCTGCTCTGGCACGTCATGTTGCTCGTCGAACTGCCGGCCGCGATGTGCACGTTTGCGTCGGTCCCTCGCGTGACGAACTCGAGGTTTTGATCGATAAGGCCGATGTTGTTGTCGATGCCATTTTTGGTACCGGTTTCCATGGGAATCTGCGTGCGCCGTTCTCCATTTGGATTCCTACGGTCAATGAATGCGCCGATTGTGTCGTATCCATTGATGTCCCCTCGGGCCTGAATGCCGAGACGGGCGTTGTTGATGACGACTGCATTCGTGCCGAGCGCACGGTGACGATGATTGCGCCCAAGATTGGTCTGTATAGCGCTGATGGCCCTGAGTATGCTGGCGATTTGATCTGCGGCAATCTTTACGACCGTCTTGACGAAGTCATCGATGATGTTGACCACGCCGCCGAGATTGTCGAGCCCGGTGACTTAGTTGATTACTTTGCTCCGCTACCATCGAATATCGATAAGTATTCCCGTGGCTCTGTGCTTATTGTCGCCGGATCTGCGCAATATCCTGGTGCTGCCATTATGGCGGCCAAGTCTGCAGCTCGCGCGGGTGCTGGTTACGTGGCAGTCGCGGCTCCTGACGCCTGTGCCAATCTCATTCGCATGGCACTTCCTTCGATTCCCGTCTTTGCTATTCCGTCTGATTCGCGCGGCTCCTTTGGCGCCGCTGCGCGCATGACGGTGTGCGAGATCGCAAAGAAGTACAGCTGCGTGCTGTGCGGTCCCGGTATGACGACGTCTGCTGGCGCTATGCAGGTGGTTTCGGGCTTGCTCGAGCTTGATGTACCGCTAATTTTGGACGCCGATGCACTCAACTGTCTTGCTAAGATTGCCATTGACGGTATTGATAGTAACCCCGAGATGTATCGTCGCGAGCAGCCGTTGGTTATGACGCCGCACTATCGTGAGCTTTCGCGTCTGGTTGCCGGTGACGAGGTGAACGACCTTGGTACCGCGATTGCAGCTGCGCAGAAGGTTGTCTGGGCTGCAGGCTCCGACAATCTGGTGGTCATAGCCAAGGGGCCGACGACGGCTATCTGTGGCGTTGAGCGCGTGCTGCTGCCACTCTCGGGTCCGGCTTCTCTGGCAACTGCCGGTTCTGGTGATGTTCTCGCGGGTATTTTGGCCGGCACGCTTGCCACCATGCGCGACGAGATGGATCGTTGGGAGTTGCTGTATTCGTACGCCGTCGCACTTCACAGCTACGCCGGTTTTGCTGCGGCGACGGAGTATGGTGAGAAGAGCGTTATCGCGACCGATCTTATCGACTTGATCGGTCCTGCCATGGAGCTGGCGGCAAAGGATGCGCTCGAAGATCTGGGAATCATGGACGAAGGGTCGGATGACTAATCATGAATAAAGCCGATTTGACGCGCTGGTCCTGGGTCGAGATCGACCGCGGGGCGCTCCGTCGCAACACGAGGGCCTATAAGAACTTGTTGAATCCGCGTCAGCGCCTGTGCTGCGTGGTCAAGGCCGATGCTTATGGTCATGGAGCTGTTGAGTGTGCCAAGATCATGTATTCGGCCGGTGCCGACATGTTTGCCGTGGCGACGGTCAACGAGGGCGTTGGGCTCCGTCAGGGCGGGATTACTAAGCCCATCCTGATTCTAAGCGAGCCGCCTATCGAGGCTATTCCTGCATTGCTCGAGTTCGATATCATGCCCTCGGTCTATACGTCTGACTTTGCTCTTGCGTATGGCGAATGCGCCGTCGCGGCGGGCAAAGTGGGCAAGTACCATCTTGCCATCGAGACGGGCATGAATCGTATCGGCGTTCACTACACACAGGTGCTCGACTTTGTACGCGGCATCAGTTTCCATCGCGGCATCCAGTGCGACGGCGTATTTACGCACTTTGCCACGGCCGATGAACCTTCGGGTTGGGACTACAAGCTGCAGTGCCAGCGCTTTACCGAGGCCGTTCAGGCCATTAAGGACGCAGGTTTTGAATGCGGTATCGTGCATTGTGCCAATACGCCGTCCTCGATGCTCGATTCTTCAATGCACTTTGACATGATTCGTGCCGGCATTGGTTTGTATGGTCTGCAGCCATGTGAGCTGAGTGGTCGCGTGATGCAGCTTGATCCCGTCATGAGCGTCCATGCGCGTGTGACGCGCGTGGCGCATCCTGCAATGGGCGAGGGCGTGGGCTACGGCTTTACCTACCGCGTACCGCGCACGCGCGTTCAGATCTGCACCCTTCCGATCGGTTATGCCGATGGCCTTTCGCGTACGCTTTCCAATCGTATGGACGTGCTGTATCGCGGCGAGCGTGTGCGTCAGGTGGGCAATATCTGCATGGACCAGTTTATGGTCGCCATTCAGTCCAACCCGGCGCATGAGATTCCCGAGGCCGAGTATGGTGACGAGATGATCATTGTCGGCCGCGATGGAGATGCCGAGATTACCATGGACGAGATGGCGCGCCTACGCGGCACGATTAACTACGAGGTCGCTTGCGGCTTTGGTATGCGTCTCGACAAGGTCTACGTGTAGGAGTCGCTATGGGCGTCATGCACATCCCCGGCCATAGCCATCAGGCGCCGCGTGAGGTCGCACTCGAGGAGATCGAGGCCGTTCTGGGCGATTGTCACCTTTGCCAGCTTTACCAGTCGCGCCATAACATCGTGTTTGGCGTGGGAAACCCCCACGCTCGCGTGATGTTTATTGGCGAGGCGCCGGGCCGCAATGAGGATTTGCAGGGCGAGCCCTTTGTGGGGGCGGCAGGCGAGGACCTCAACGGCATTTTGTCGCTGGCGGGGCTCAAACGCGAAGACGTCTACATTGCCAACGTGCTTAAGTGCCGCCCGCCGGGAAACCGCAATCCGCGTCCCGAGGAAGTGCTGGCTTGCTCGCCGTTTTTGCGTGAGCAGATCCGAAGCATCTGGCCCGATATTATTGTGACGCTCGGCAACCCCGCGACGCACTTTGTGCTAAAGACCGAGATTGGCATTACTAAGCTGCGCGGCAGGTTCCACCAGATGGGGCATTTTGTGGTAATGCCCACGTTCCATCCGGCAGCAGCGCTGCGCAATCCGGCGTGGCAGGAGCTGCTGGAGGAAGACTTTAAGATGCTGGGCGACTATCTGGAGCGACATCCCGCGCCAGAGAACGCCTCGGAATAATAAGGAGCATGTATGTCCCTGGAGCGCCTGGGGGTAGGTACTTACAAAACGACTTGCGCTGCCGATACGGAGTACTTTGGCGAGCTAATTGCACCGTGCCTTGAGGACGGCGATGTGCTCATCCTGACCGGTGGCCTGGGAGTGGGCAAAACTCACTTTACCAAGGGCGTCTCGCGCGGGCTGGGCGATGGGCATATGGTTACGAGCCCTACGTTCGCGCTCATGGCCGTTCACGATCAAGGTCGTATTCCGCTGTTTCACTTTGATCTATACCGCCTGGAGCATGCCTACGAGCTCGAGGATACGGGTATTTTCGATGTGCTGGGCTATGAGGGTGCTTGCCTGCTGGAATGGGGCGAACAATTCCAGGACGAGCTGACGGATGAGTATCTTTCGGTGACGTTCAAGCGTGATGAGGGCGACAGCGATGTGCGAACGATAACGCTCGAGGCGCACGGTGACCGCGCAATGGAGCTTTCCCATTTGATTGATAAGGCTGTACAAGATGAGCTTGCATAACGACAACGCGCTGGTGATGGCGCTCGATACCTCGACCGACATGCTTGCCTGCGCGGCAAGCTGGATTGATGGGCAGACGGGCGAGACGAAGCTCGTGAGTGGCGACCACATGTGTCGCCGTCACGCCAACGTTGAGCTCGTGAATACCGTTGATGGCGTGCTGACTCAAGCCGGTCTGGATCGCAGCGATGTTGGTTGCTACGTGGTCGGCCGCGGCCCGGGGTCGTTTACGGGTGTGCGCATCGGCATCTCCACTGCCAAGGGCCTCGCGCGTGGTGCCAATGTTCCGCTGCTGGGCGTGTCGACGCTCGATGCTTGCGCTTGGACGGCGTGGAAGGCTGGCGTGCGCGGCAAGCTTGGTATCTTGGCCGATGCTATGCGTGGTGAGGTATATCCGGCGCTGTATATGCTGGTCGATGAGGGTCCCGAGCGTCAATTTGAGCGCGAGCACGTGGTCAAGGCCGCCGTGGCGCTCGATGAGTGGCGCCAAGCAGCGGACTGGGGCCAGGTTCAGCTGACCGGTGACGGTCTCGTGCACTATGGCAAGCTGCTGGGTGAGGACGAGACCGCCCGCTGCGTGGAGCGCGACCTGTGGTGGCCTTCGGGCGAGGGCTTGCTGCTCGCGCACGCTGCGGGCGACGGCGATCCGGCCCGCGTCCTGCCGATTTACACGCGCCTTTCGGATGCCGAGGAAAACGAGCGCAAGCGTCTTGGTCTTGCCGAGAGTGCGCAGAGCGAAATAACGGGTGTTGCCGATGAGCTCGCCGGTCGTCATCTGCAGTTCCGTCCCATGGGCGCGGCGGATGCCGAGGGCGCGAGCGCACTGGAGGCTACTTGCTTTGAAGGTGCCGGACACGAGGCGTGGACGCCGGGCATGTTCCTGTCCGAACTGGGCGAGGACGTCGCTGCGCCGCGTAGTTGGTGGGTGGCACACGACGACGGCAAGCTGCTGGGCCTTGCCGGCGGTATGGTCGTGGACGGTGATGTGCAGATTCTGGATGTCGCCGTCGACCCGGCACATCGCCGTGAGGGCATTGCCCGCAAGCTGCTGTCGCATGTGAGCTATGATGCCCAGATGCTCGGCTGCACCACGGCTTCGCTCGAGGTCGAGGACGGCAACGAGGGAGCGGTCGCGCTCTATGCCGCTCTGGGCTTTACCGAGGCGGGTCGTCGTCGTGGCTACTACGGTGCCGGCAAGGACGCCATCGTCATGACGGCCCCTCTTCCCCTGGTGCTTCCGGTCGACAATGCCTCGCCCGAGCCGACGGCGGCAGAGCAGCGCGTATGGCCGCTGCCTGCGCCTGGGCGCTCCGAGGGGGAGCGTGCCGAAATTGAGCGCCGCCGCCTAGTGCTCGCTATCGAGAGTTCCTGCGACGAGACGGCCGTGGCGATTATCGATGCGGATGGCAATATGCTGGCCAACCAGGTGTCGACACAGATTGATTTTCACGCCCGCTTTGGCGGCGTGGTGCCCGAGATCGCCTCGCGCAAACACGTTGAGGTGATTGTGAGTGTCGTGGATGCGGCGCTCGAGGATGCCGCAGCATCGCTTGGTCTTGAGGGTGGAGCCATCGCGCCGAGCGAACTCGCCGCTGTTGGCGTGACACAGGGTCCGGGCCTGGTGGGTGCTCTGGTAGTGGGCGTCGCCTTCGCCAAGGGCTTTGCCTATGCCGCCGGCAAGCCGCTCGTGTGCGTCAATCATCTGGAGGGCCATCTGTTCGCCAACCTGCTGGCGCAGCCCGATCTCAGGCCGCCGTTTATCTTCACGCTCGTCTCGGGCGGTCATACCATGCTCGTGCACGTGAAGGCATGGGGCGACTACGAGGTACTTGGTGAGACACTCGACGATGCTGTGGGCGAGGCCTTCGACAAGGTAGCCAAGGCGTTGGGTCTGGGCTATCCCGGTGGCCCCATCATCTCCAAGCTGGCCGAGACGGGCAACCCCCGTGCGATCGATTTTCCTCGCGCGCTTAACAGCAGGGGAGACTATCGTTTCTCGCTTTCGGGTCTTAAAACGGCCGTGACGCTCTACATCGAGCAGGAGACCAAGGCCGGGCGCACGATTCACCTGCCCGATCTGGCGGCTTCGTTTGAGGCAGCTGTCTTTGACGTGCAGTACAAGAAGGCCAAAAACGCACTGCACGCTACCGGATGCAAGGAATACTGCATCGGTGGCGGCGTCTCGGCCAACCCGCATCTGCGCGAGATGATGATCAAGAAGCTTGGGCGTCAGGGGATCCGCGTAACGGTGCCGCCCTTGTCTGCCTGTACCGATAACGCAGCCATGATCGCAGAGGTTGCCCGCCGTAAATTCGACCGAGGAGAAATCTCGCCGTTCGACGTCGACGCCGATCCAAACATGACGCTGTAGTCGTACGGGTGCGGTCCCCGGCGCTGCCCGGGCGCCAACGGCCGCATATGAACTTTCCTGCTCTACAGTCCTGCGCAAGACGAAGGCCACATTAAGTGGCCTTCTTTGCGTGCGGAACTCGCGATAAAGTTCATATGCGCCGCCCGGCTCCCGCGGCCCTCAGGGGCATCTCTCATGCAAAAACTTTTGTTGGGTAAAGTCCGAGGTCAGTGGCGTTTTATACCGAGAATTTCAAAAAAGTTGAAAATTCATTACAAATTTGCGTTGACTTTAGGTAACTAAAGTTTCATACTGCTTTTCATCCACTGGGGGATGTGAACACGCACGGATCGTTCGCATCATGATTGAAGAGGGTTTCTTAGACATGTTCACGCATCAGCTAAACATTATCAGCGTAGTAATTATCTGATGCGGGTTAGCACATACAGCTAGCCCGTACGATAACGGGCGGCTGATGAAGATGAGGGCCGTCGAGCGCAACCGACGGCCCTCATTTTTTATGTCTGGGAAGTTCTTTTTAGAGGAGGAAATGTAATGAACGGAGTTTTGCTCATGGTTGTGGCCGCGGCGGTGCTCGCCTGCGGCTATCTGGGCTATGGCCGCTGGCTGGCCAACAAGTGGGGCGTTGACAAGGATGCCCTCACGCCGGCCAAGCGCATGAAGGACGGCAACAGCTTCTCGCCCGTCTCCGCCTTTACCGCGTTCTCGCACCAGTTCAGCTCGATCTGCGGTGCTGGCCCTGTCACGGGTACGATCGTCGCCATGGCCTTTGGCTGGCTGCCCGTCGTGCTCTGGGTCCTCGTCGGCGGCATCTTCTTTGGCGCCGTCCACGACTTTGGTGCTCTGTACGCTTCGATGAAGAACAACGGCAAGTCGCTCGCTCAGCTCATCGAGAAGTACATCGGCAAGACCGGCCGTCGCCTGTTCCTGCTGTTCTGCTGGCTGTTCTGCATCATCGTCATCGCCGCCTTCACTGACATGGTCTGCAAGACGTTCATGTTCACCCCGGCCGTTGACGCTTCTGGCGCCGCTACCGGTGCCATCGACTTCACCAAGTCCTATGCCGCTGGCTGCGCTGGCACCATCTCCATCCTGTTCACCTTCGTCGCTATTGCCTTTGGTTGGGCCCAGAAGAAGTTCAACCTCACCGGTGCCGCCGAGTTCGTCACCGGCGTGGTCCTCATGGTTCTCATGTTCGCCGTCGGTATGCAGTTCCCGGTCTACCTGGATAAGTTCCAGTGGTTCGCCGTCGTCATGGTCTACCTGGTCTTCGCTGGCGCTATGCCCATCCAGATGCTCAAGACCCCGCGTGACTACCTCACTTCCATCATGATGATCGTCATGATCGCCTGCGCTGTCCTCGGCATCGTCGTCCTGGGCGTCAACGGTCAGGCCACCATCACCGCTCCGGTCTTCACCGGCTTCTCCACTGCCACCGGCATGATGTTCCCGGTCCTGTTCGTTTCCGTCGCTTGCGGTGCTCTCTCCGGTTTCCACAGCCTCGTTTCTTCCGGCACCTCTTCTAAGCAGGTCGAGAAGGAGCAGGACGCCGTCAAGGTCGGTTATGGCGCCATGATCGTCGAGTCCTTCGTCGGCATCCTTGCCATCATCGTCGCCGGCATCATGTTCTCCGATATGAACACCGCCGGCACCGGCGCCCTCAACGCCGGCGTCGCTTCCACCCCGTTCCAGATCTTCGCCGCTGGCATCTCCCGCGGTATGCAGGCCTTCGGTGTTGACGGCACGCTCGCTACCGTCTTTATGACCATGAACGTTTCCGCTCTGGCCCTGACCTCGCTCGATGCCGTCGCCCGCATCGCCCGCACCTCGTTCTCCGAGTTCTTTGCCCAGACCAACGACGCCCTGGCCATCGAGTCCAAGGCCGGCTACATGAAGGTTCTCGGCAACCCCTGGTTCGCCACGGTCGTCACCCTGCTTCCCGGTCTCGCCCTTGCCTTTGGTGGCTATGCCAACATCTGGCCGCTCTTTGGTGCTTCCAACCAGCTGCTCGGCGGTATGACCATGATCACCCTCGCCGTGTTCTGCAAGTGCACCGGCCGCAAGGGCTGGATGCTCTACGTGCCCGTCGCCTTCCTGCTCTGCTGCACCTTCACCTCGCTGGTCCAGAGCGCCATGGGCTGCATGACCGCTGTCCAGGCTTACGGCTTCTTTGGCACCATCCCGGCTACCGCCACCACGGCCGCCGTCTCCGTCGCCGCCACCAAGGGCCTGCAGCTCGTTTTCGCCGTCCTGCTGATGGTCCTGGGCCTCATCGTCGCCGTCAACTGCCTCAAAGAGTTCTTCGGCAAGGAGGCCGGCTCCATGCCTGACGAGGAGCCCGAGTGGTCCGAGATGGGCAAGGCCGAGTACGGTCGCGCCGCTGCCGCTGAAGCTCCTGCCGACGCCGAGGCCGCCAAGGCCTAGTCGGTCGGACGGGTTGAATCTCCCATCTATTTGACTCGGAAAGACCGGGTCCGCAATCAAGCGGACCCGGTCTTTTTTCTTGTGATAACAGGTGGTGCAAGGGCGTTCTCGCAGATGTTTTGCGTGGATAGGCTCGTGTGTTGTACCATATGGACGTATATGTGTGCATATGAAAGGGGCCCCGTGGCCAAGACGGTATATTCCGATAATCAAAACAATGTCGATGCTCTGGCTGAGCGCCTGAGCAGCCAGACGTCGCTTTCTGCTGAGCGTGCCAAGCTGGTTGCCTACGATCTGCTTTGCCGCAAGGCGCTCAAGATTAAGTCGAGTGCGCTGGCGCAGATTTTCCGCTCCGTCGATAAGGAATGCGACACCAAGGCGATGCGCGATGAGCTTATCGAGGCAAATATCGTGACCAAGATCGAGGGTAGCGGCATTAACGGGCGCCCGGCGTTCTATACCATCAATGCCGAGATCCGCGATGCCCAGGAGCAGCCTGCCGAGTCCGTCGAAGATTTTGTCGTCGAGGATTTCGCTGACGTGCCTGCTGTGGAAGAAGTTGCTCCGCGTGAGCATGTTGATACCGATGAGTTGCTCGATGAGAACGTCGTGCGTGCCTTTACGGCCAAGGCAGGACGCGGCGGTTTTGGCGGGGGTGGCAAGCGCGATGCGCAGCGTCGCGCCCAGCAGGAGCGCTTCCGTCGCGCCGTTGCTCAAAAGGGTGAGACGGATGCCGAGGCTGTTGAGAACGAGGTTGCTGCCGAGTCGCAGAGGCCCGCGAAGGAGCAAAAGCCCGTGGAGGCCCAGGAGCCCCAGCGTCGCCGTGGTGCCCACTTTAAGGCTGTGCAGCAGGATGTCGCGCATGAGGTTGAAGAGCTTTCCGAGGCTGCAGACGATGTTGAGGAGTCTGCCAAGAAGGCCCCGGGCTCATGCCGTCCCGGACGTGGTTTTGCGAGGCGCGCGTATCCCGTAAGGCGTCAGGAGAAGGGCGAGCCGGCTTCGACCACTCAGGACAAGAAGGCCGAACAAACCGAGAAAACCGTTGAGCCGGCGGCTCGCGAACAGAAGCCTGTTGAGCCGCAGCTTGAGGTTGCTGCCGAGGCCAAGGGCCAACAGCCTACTGATGGGCAGACGGAGCAGGGCGCGTCGAGCAAGCCTCGCCGCCGTCGCCATCGCGGGGGCCGCAGTTCCCATGCCGAGACTGCAGCCGAGAAGACCACGCCGCAGGACGAGGATGCGAAGGCCGAGGTTTCTTCGGGGCAGCCTAAGCGCCAGCCGGCGAAGGAGAGCAAGTCCGATCGTCCTCAGAAGCAGGCGTCTATGCCGAAGCGCGAGCGCAATTCCCAAGGCGATTCTAAGCGCAAGTCTCAGAAGAAGCCGGAGTCTGCCGCAGCAGATGCTGCTGCCCAGCAGCCCGAGTCGGCCGTCCGCGGCGAGGTATCGGCGTTTGCCCTTGCCCGCGTTTTGGGCAGGCAGCTGCTCAAAGTTGTCCCTACGCCTACGGCGCTCTCTAAGATCAAGGAGCAGCAGACTCAAATTGTTAAGGTCGAGGGCAAGGACGGCAAAAAGGCTCCGCAGCGCACTCAGCACAACGAGATGTCCAACCGCAAGATTGCCGAGGAGATTGCAATCATCCAGGCTTGGATCGAGCAGAACCGAGGTGCCGATACGCCGGTTGCCTCGCGCCGCCAGCGTGCCTACCAGATTTTTAACGACGAGAAGGCTTTTGACGGCAAGCACGGTGAGCGCCTGATAAGGCGCATGACCGAAAAGGGCATCAGCATGCAGGCGATCAAGGTCGCCCCCAACCGCCCCGTGCACTTTACGGGTTTCTTTACGCTGGGCGCCGATAAGCCGTTCATTATGGTCGAGAACCTGGACACCTACGACGAGATCGTCAGGCTGCTGCGTGGCCGCAAGCACGCCAAGCTCTTTGGCATCAAGGTGGGCGGCGTGATTTTTGGCGGCGGATGCAAGGCGAGCGTCTCGCATGCCCTGGACGATTATCTGGCTGAGATCGGCTATCGCTTTAACTACGTCTACTACGTGGGCGATATCGACCGCGAGGGCGCGCGCATCGTCGAGCAGGCTCGCAATGCCAATGTGGTTGAGATTCGCCTGCATGCCGGCATGTACCGCGCCATGCTCGCCGAGCACAAGCGTCGCGTGAAGGCCGGCGGAGAGTGCGAGCCCGCGGCTGCCAACCAGGGCGTGCCGCAGAACTTGGCGGCGACGATTAAGGATCTGCCCATGGTCACGCGTGTGCAGTTCCGCAACGTGCTACGTGAAGGCGGGCGCATTCCGCAGGAGATTCTGATGACCGCCGACTATCGGGATGGCGACTCGGGAAGCTTCGACCGCATGCTGAACAACTAAATTCCGCCGGCCCCGGGAGAGCGGGGACACCGGCTTAGGTTTCCTGCTCTACAGTCCTGCTCACGACGGAGGCCACATTAAGTGGCCTCCTGTTCGTGCGGAACTCGCGATAAACCTAAGCCGGTGTCCCCGCTCTCCCGGGGCCTGTCGTGGCTTGGTTGTTGCATGCGGCTCGCTTTTCGGAACTGGGCTGATAGGCGTGCCTCAAAAAATCTACCCCAGTCGCTGTGCAAGGTGTCTATAAAGAGCCGTGGCCAAAAAACATCAAATATGAGTACTGATATTCTTTTAGTAGCAGTAATTTTGACCACATTTAAGGTGATTTGACGTGTCGATCGAGCAGATAAGCTGCCGTATCTCCTCAAGTGTTCATTAAAGGAAGACCTTGATGCGAATAAATCTCATTAAGATATTCTTTTATTAACGAAAATAATGTAGCTACAACGGTAACAGTACTCATATTTGCCGTTTTTTGGCCACAGTCCTTCGGAGGGTCCTCGAAAATAGTCCCGAGCCGGCACTTTAGGAACGTCCCCAAGTGCCGACACCGCGTCTGCCTGCGGCGGCCGCGCGCCGCTGCGTCGCTTCGCTCCTTGCGGGTTCGGATCCCTCCGCTTGGCGGCGTTGGCTCGATTTGCTTGACGTGAGGGGCTCTTGGCTGGTGTGGGACGGAGGGATTCCGCGTCCGCCTGGTCGGCGGCCGCGCCCCGCTGCGTCGCTTCGCTCCTTGCGTGCTGCGCTGGAAAACGCTTCGCGTTTCCTCAGCTCCGCATCCTTGCGGGTTCGAATTCCTCCGCTTGCCCACAAGAAAGCGCCCTGGGCCGTTATGGGCTTAGGGCGCTCAGTTTTAATGGCTGGGACGGAGGGATTCGAACCCCCAACAGCCGGCACCAAAAACCGGAGTTCTACCGTTGAACTACGTCCCAATGTGTGGTGTTGCCCAAAAGCAACTCGTCTAGTTTACCTAATCTGCGAGGGCATCGCAAACGCCGTCGAGTAGGCGTACGGCGAGCGTCTGCGCGTCGCTGGCCGTGAAGGTGCCGTTGTAGCGCGTCATGCCCGTGAGCTCAATGCGAATGCGAGCCGGCTTCTGCTGCGCGGCGACATTGGCGGTGCGGATGCGCTGGGCCAGGTTGTGGCACTCGGCGAGGGCAATCGTGGCGCGTGGCGCGGCGTCGGCGGGCAGCTCGTCGCTTGCGATCTCGAGCACCAGGTCAACGTCGGTTGGGACCTCGGAGTCGCAGAGCATCATGCCGCTGTTGTCGGTCGTTGCCGTGGCGATATTCCACATGCGCGACGCAACACTGCGTGCGATGGGGTCCTCGCCGATAACGGCAATCTGGAAGCGCTCGAGCACGTTGGCGGCGCGAGCAAAACCGATGCGGGACTCGGCTTCGGTGACCGAGGGCTTGCCCTCCCACACATGGTGCAGGCGGTTGATGTAGGCGTAGGTGTCCTGGAAGGCCATGCCGTCGGCAAACAGGCCGACATTTTCCTGGAACTGCTGCAGGGCGGCCTCGGTATGCGGACCAAAGTAGCCGTCGTCCTCGCCGCAGGCAAAGCCCAAAACGTTGAGAGCGCGCTGCAGGGCCTGCACATCGGCGCCATGGAAATTGGGCATGCGCAGATACAGAGTGCGGTCGCCCAGCTTATACGAGGCGTCGACCAGGGCGCTCCAACAGGGGATATCGACGGCATGACCGGCAGCAAGGCCGCTGTCGAGCCTGAAGGTGCTGACGGCCTGCTCGGTGGTGGTGCCAAAGCGCTTGTCGGCAACCTCGGTGTCATCGATTGTATAGCCGAGCTGCAGAAGGCGGGACTGGACGTCCTCGACGGCTGCTCCCTGCATGCCCGTTGTAATAGGTTCCATGAACGAACCCCTTTCGGCGTACCATTCGTACTATTTGAGCGTGTGTCGGATAGACAACGCAAAGGGATGCATAAACATGCACTCAACAGTGTAGCAAGTTGTACCCAAATACGCTGCTGACAGGTTTTATAACCCCCGCTAGTTAAGGCGCTCCACAAAGAAATCTGCCATGGAGAGGAACAGTTCACGTGCATGCGGGTCGAGCGAAACGTCCTCGATGGCCGCTTTGGCCTTGGCGGTCAGGTCGAGCGCATAAGTGTGGGCGTAATCGATAGCGCCGGTCTCCTGGAAGATCTCCACGGCGCGTGCGAGTTGCGCGGGGTCCTCGGTGCCCGAGGAAAGGATCGCTTCAATCTCGTCGTGATAGCGCTCATCAGACAGGGCGTGCACGGCAACGAGCGTGCGCTTGCCCTCGGTGATGTCGGTGCGGAAGTCCTTGTTGGCGGCCTCCTTGGTGCCGATCAAGTTGAGCAGGTCGTCTTGAATTTGGAAGGCAAGGCCCGTGTGCAGGCCAAAGGCGCGCAGCGCCTCAATTTGCTCCTCGCTGCCTCCGCCAATGATGGCTCCGGTGGCAAGCGGCGTGGCTCCGCTGTAGTACGCGGTCTTGTGCGTCGCCATGTCCAGATAATCGTCGACCGAGATGTCGAAGCGTGCGTCACGGACCCAGCCCAAGTCGAGCGCCTGGCCCTCGATGGTGCGAACGATCATCTCGGTGAGCTCGTGGAGCACGCGCAGTTTCACGTCGGACTCCAGCGTGGGGTCGTCGAGAACCGTCTTGGTGACCATGGTGAGCGCTAGGTCGCCACAATTGATGGCAAGCCCCGTGCCCTCGGTGAGGTGCATGCAGGGCTTGCCGCGGCGCAGCTGTCCGTTGTCGGCGATGTCGTCGTGGATGAGTGCGCCCGACTGAAAGTGCTCGATGGCCGCCGCGGCGCTGCGGGCGCTCTCAAAGCTGCCGCCTACCGCGGTGGCGGCGAGCATGCAGATGAGCGGGCGGTGGCGCTTGCCAGCGTTTGCCGTAAATGCCGAGAGCGGGGTATACAGGTAGCGCTCGATATCGGCGGAAGTCGCCTGTCCGTCAAAGAACGTGGCCAGATAGTCGTTAATCTGGTCAAAGTGCTGGGCTAAAAAGCTGGTAAACGGACTGGACACGGGTTCTCGCATTCTTTGATAGGTTGCATCGTTGCATTATGCAGACAACATATTGCCACATTAGGGCGTCGAGCGCGGCGGTTGAAGACGATTGGTCCATGCGGCCGCAAGTGCGGTAGGGGCTTGGCTAGATAAGCCCAAAGTGTTCGAGCGCGGTGACGACGCCGTCGTGGTCGATGCTGTCGGTGACATAGTCGGCCTTTTCCTTGAGGAAGTCCGGCGCATTGCCCATGGCGATACCGACATCGACGGCGTTCATCAGCGAGATGTCATTGCTGGCATCACCGATGCCATACACCGTTCCATGGTTGGGGTCGAGAGCATCGAGTACGGACTGGATACCCTCGCGCTTGGTGCATTCGCGGGGCGAGATTTCGGTCACCTCGAGTTCGAGCTCGTTAAAGCACAGCAGCGGCTCAAGTGCCTTATCTTGAGCGATGTGGTTGGCGAGCGATGTAGACATCAAGATCTTGTAGACACTGTAATGTTGCAGCTGCGTGACTGCGTCGCCCAGGGTGCGCGCGTATCCGGGGGCATCGGGCGCATCGGCACTCATGCGCACGACGCCGTTGAGGCCCTCAAAGCGGATGACCTCGCCCGATTGCTCAAGGTAGGGGGCAAGACGCTGCAGCATACTGGGCGTCATCGACAGATCGCGAATTGCGTGTCCGTTGATCTCGGCGTAACCGCCCGCAAGACAGACGATGCCGGTCCAGGGCAGCTCAAGAAGTTTGGGGTGGATGCAGCTCAGGGTGCGTCCCGTGCAGATAAAGGCCATGTTGCCGTTGGCGACAAACTCGCGGATTGCCTGCGAAACCGCCTCGTTGGGATAGGGGGAGAGGTCCCGCTCGTCTTCGGGAAGGTCTTGGGCGAGCCTGGGGTCTTGCCAGGCGAGCGTTCCGTCGATATCGAAGAAGCAAATATCGCCGCGCTTATGGGCTGCGCTGGCGGCAGGGGAGGCCGAGGTGGTGGGCACAAATTCCGGCTCGAGGCCCATGATCTGGTCAAAATGCTCTTTAACGCGGGGAACGGAGATGCCGATGACCACCTGGGCGGTCTTGCCCGTAATGATGAGGCCCTTGGCGCCCACCGCGACAAACGACGCGTTATCTGCAACGATGGAAGGGTCTGCGACCTCGACGCGCAGGCGCGTGGTGCAGTTGGTTGCGCCCACGATATTGCCAACGCCACCTAAAAGCTGAATTACCCGCTCAGCGAGGACGTGATCTTGATCGGATCGACTGTCGACCTCGTCATTGGGGGATTGCTCTTTGGCAAAGTCGCTTCCCGTTAAACAATCGATTGCCGCGCGATTGGCAACATGATCCTCGCGGCCCGGTGTCTTAAGGTCATAGACCAAGATGAGTGCTCGAAAACTAACAAAAAAGATGAGGCTAAAGGCAAGGCCGATACCGAGCGCCAAAAGATAGGCACCGGCATGCGTGCGCATGAGCGGAATAAAGTTGAAGGCTGCCATCTCCATCAGGCCGCCCGAGAAGATGCCGACGATGCCAAAGAGATTCATGGTTGTGGCAAGGCAAGACGATAAGACGGCGTAGAGCAAAAAGAGCCCGGGGTGGGTGAACATAAAGAGAAACTCGAGTGGCTCGGTAACGCCGCAAACCACCGAGGCGATGATGGCGGGAGCAAGGATGACCCTGAGGCCGGCGCGGCGCTCGGGTTTTGCGGTGGAGTAGAACGCGGCTGCGATGGCAGGAAGGCCAAAGAGCTTGACCCAGCCGGTGGCGGTAAAACCGGCCCACGGCGCAAGTTCATTAAGGGGGCGCGTGCTATGGGAGAGGATGGGGAGCAAGCTGCTCCACGTGGCGTAGATGCCGTCGTTAATGACCAGGTTGTCGTAGTAGATCGGCATGTAGAGCAGGTGGTGCAGGCCAAAGGGCTCGAGTGCTCGTTCTAAAAAGACAAAGATGCCCACGCCAAAGGGACCGATGCCTGCAAGCGCGTGACGCAGCGTATCAGTTACATCGTATACGTAGGGCACGATGGCGGCCGAGATAGCGGCAAGGGCAAACACGGCAAAAAAGCTGATGAGGTAGACCAGCGAGGAGCCCGAGAAGGTGCCGAGCCAATCGGGAATTTTGGCATCGTAGAAGCGGTCATGGATGGCGACGACGGTTGCCGATACCGCCAGCGGGCCGATAATGCCGGTGTCGAGCGTCTTGATGCCGTCGATGACGGTGATACCGCTGGCGGAGGTCAAAGATGACGGGTACTCAAGTCCAAGGTTGTCTCCGCTCAGCTTAATGATCTCGCTCAAAAAGAAGCAGTAGGCAAAATAGGCGACGAGAGCCTCGAGGCAGCAACGAGCCGGTTGTTTTTGGGCAAGACCGATGGGCAGCGCTACGGCAAAAAGGAGCGGGAGGCGTTTAAAGACCGTCCACGAGCCGCGCTGGATGATAGCCCAGAAAACGTACCAAGGGGTTCCGTATACGGCGAGATCGCCGACGATGTCCGCAGTCGCTGCGAGAGCGGAGACGCCGACCATGAGGCCTGATATAGAAAACAGCATGGCGGGCGCGAACATTGCCCCGCCAAAGCGTTGGATTTTTTGCAGCATGTTCTGCCTTCCGAATATCGAGGCGCGTTGCGCGTGGGGAAACGTTTAAACAATGGATTCATTGTAGAGGACCAGACGAGTGTCGTACCGGCAGTTTTGAGCGAAACCGATTTGGGCATGACAGAAACCGTCAACGGCTAAATCCTGTCGCTTCACCGATATTCGGTTTAAACAACTTTAAGAAATGCTATCGTGCCTAGCCGGAAATGAATAATGTAGAGGTGAAACAATGCCAAAAGCGATATACGAAGGAATCTACCGAGAAATACGCTCGCGCATCATTAATGGGACCTATGCGTTTCAGGAGATGCTGCCAACCGAAGCCGAGCTGACCGCGGAGTTCGGATGCACTCGCAATACCGTCCGTCGCGCCTTGGGTATGCTGGCCGACGGGATGTTTGTGCAGCCCATACACGGCAAGGGCGTGCGCGTTATTTGGCTTAAGGGCGAAACCGACATGTTGGGCGCACTCGAAGAGGTTGAGTCGTTTGGCGAGTTTGCAAAGCGCAACAATGCCGTTGCATCGACGGACGTTAAGTCTTTCGAACATCTGGTTTGCACCGAGCAACTCTCTCGTCACCTGGGCTTTAAGGTGGGCGAGGAGTTGATTCGCGTAGTGCGTGTCCGAAGCCTCAACGGCAACGCGCGCCAAGTGGACCATGGCTATTTTTTGGCGTCGATCGCCAAGGGCCTGACTCCCGAGATCGCGGCAGATTCTATTTACGGCTATCTGGAGCACAAGCGCGGTGTCAAAGTGATGGCGAGCCGTCGTACGGTGAGTGTCGAGCTCGCCAACGATGAGGACTGCAGCTATCTTGACCTCGGCAAATACAACTGCGTTGCCGTCATGGAGAGTCAGTCGTACACCTCGGATGGCATCTTGTTTGAGGTGACGCACACTCGCACACACCCCGAGATCTTCCATTACCGCGTCAATTCCAAGCGATAGCCGGCTAGCTCGCAGCCTGACGAGACTCATGGCCTCAAAGAGAAAACGCCCGGTCAAACCGACGGTACATCGGCTTGACCGGGCGTTTTCTCTGCATTAGATAACAAATAATTGTTTATACAAAACTTGTCAAGTATCAAGTTGAAATTACCGTTCACCGAAGTTTTTCTACCGCTCTAGTAATACTTGTTCAAACAACTAGCCAAATAGCGTATCGTTCAAATCAGCAAAAGGGGCAAAGTCCCCGAGCCAATCTCCGAAGGCGGCGGCAAAGGGTGCCGCCACGGTGTGAAAGGGTGGATTGTAATGAAGAACGAAATGAGCAGAAGGCAGTTCCTGGGCTTTGCTGGTTCCGCGGCTGCAGTTCTTGGTCTGGGCCTCGTGGGTTGCGGTGGTTCTGCCGGCTCCGGCTCCTCTGCTTCTGGTGACGCTGCCGAGGTCTACTTCCTCCAATTCAAGCCCGAGGTCGACAAGGAGTGGAAGGAGATCGCCAAGGCCTATAAGAAGGAGAAGGGCGTCGAGGTCAAGATCGTGACCGCCGCTTCCAACACCTACGAGGAGAAGCTTAAGTCCGAGATGTCCAAGAGCTCCGCTCCGACCCTGTTCCAGGTCAACGGCCCCACCGGTCTTAAGAACTGGAAGGATTACTGCGCCGACCTGTCCGATACCAAGCTCCGCGGTGAGCTCATTGACGACTCCCTGGCTCTGCAGTCCGACGGCAAGGATGTGTGCATCGACTGGGTCCAGGAGAG
This sequence comes from Collinsella aerofaciens, assembly GCF_015561195.1. Taxonomy (GTDB): domain Bacteria; phylum Actinomycetota; class Coriobacteriia; order Coriobacteriales; family Coriobacteriaceae; genus Collinsella; species Collinsella aerofaciens_AC. The sequence goes on from NZ_JADMSU010000015.1 coordinate 19,133, forward strand.
CTTCGGCATCATCTACAACAAGCAGCTGCTCGAGAAGGCTGGCTACAAGGCCGAGGACATCAACTCCTTCGACAAGCTGAAGGCTTGTGCCGATGACATCCAGGCCCGCAAGGACGAGCTTGGTGTCGAGGGTGCCTTCACTTCCGCCGGCATGGACGACTCCTCCAGCTGGCGCTACACCACCCACCTTGCCAACATGCCGCTCTACTACGAGTTTGAGAAGGAGCACAACCAGGAGGACGACGAGATCAAGGGTGAGTTCCTCGACAACTACAAGCAGATTTTCGACCTGTACATCACCGACTCCACCTGCGATCCTTCGCAGCTTGCTTCCAAGACCGGCGACGACGCCACCAACGAGTTCGCAACCGGCAAGGCCGTCTTCTACCAGAACGGCTCTTGGGCCTACTCTGACCTCGTCAAGGCCGGCATGACCGACGATCAGATTGGCATGATGCCGATCTACATCGGTGTTGACGGCGAGGAGAACCAGGGCCTGTGCTCCGGCGGCGAGAACTACTGGTGCGTCAGTTCCCAGGCTTCCGAGGATGCCCAGAAGGCCACCGAGGACTTCATGTATTGGTGCGTCACCGCTGACACCCCGACCAGCATCATCGCCGACAAGATGGGTCTGACCGCTCCGTTCAAGAGCGCCAAGGAGACCACCAACGTCTTCTCGCAGCAGGCCGTTGCCATGGCCAAGGACGGCAAGAAGACCGTCGCTTGGGACTTCGTCTACATTCCCTCCGAGGAGTGGAAGAAGAACCTCAAGCAGGCTCTGATTGCCTACGCTGCCGATAACAGCAAGTGGGACGGCGTCAAGAACGCCTTCGTCGATGGCTGGAAGACCGAGAAGGCCGCTTCCGAGTAAGCAGTTGCTGCCCAAGCTATCTGATTAGCGACAGGGGGCGGGCAGACGTTGGTTTGCCCGCCCCCTGCATATTGAAAGGACCCTTTTATGGGCAAAGCACTCAAGCGCTGGTGGCCGCTCTTTATGCTGCCCACGTGCCTGGCGTTTATGATCGGGTTCGTGATCCCTTTTATCCAGGGCTTCTATCTCTCGTTCTGCCAGTTTATTATCATTAGTAACGCGCACTTTGTCGGTATCGAGAACTACGTGCGCGCGCTGTCCGATCCGCAGTTCTCCACGTCGTTCTTCTTTACCGTGGCGTTTGCCTTCCTGTCGACGGTGCTCATCAACGTGATCGCCCTGGCCATTGCGCAGGCGCTCACCCGCAAGGCGCTCAAAGGCACCAACATCTTCCGTACGATCTTCTTTATGCCTAACCTGATCGGCGGCATCGTGCTGGGCTACATTTGGCAGATTCTGATCAACTGCCTGCTCTCCAACGTGGGCGCCCAGCTCATCGCTCTTAACTCTGCTGCTGGCTTCTGGGGCCTTATCATCCTGACCCTGTGGCAGCAGGTCGGCTACATGATGATCATCTACATCGCTGGTCTGCAGTCCATTCCGTCCGACTACATCGAGGCCGCCAAGGTCGACGGCGCTACGGCATGGCAGACGTTTTGGAAGGTTAAGATCCCTAACCTGATGCCGACCATCACCATCTGCCTGTTCCTGTCCATCACCAACGGCTTTAAGCTGTTCGACCAGAACCTCGCCCTTACCGGCGGCGCCCCCGCGCACTCCACCGAGATGCTCGCCCTGAACATCTACAACACGTTCTATTCGCGTGCCGGTATCGCATGGCAGGGCATTGGTCAGGCCAAGGCGGTTATCTTCTGCATCCTGGTCGTGGCCATCTCCATGATCCAGCTTAAGGCCACGAGGTCCAAGGAGGTGCAGCAGTAATGAAACGCGATAAGGTTATCAACCGCGCGCTCTCGATTTTCTTTACGATCCTGTCGCTCGCGTGGATCTACCCCGTGTTCATGATTGCGCTTAATTCTTTTAAGAAAGCGACCGCAATCAGCACCACCACGGCATTCGATCTGCTCACGCCCGAGACGTTCAACGGCCTCGCAAACTACATGCACGCCCTTAACGAGCAGGGCTTTGCCTCGGCATTTATGTACTCGCTCATCATCACGGTCACGTCGGTCGTGCTGATCTTGGTGTGCTGCTCCATGTGCGCTTGGTACGTGGTTCGTGTCAACAACAAGATCTCGAACTTCTTCTATTACCTGTTCGTGTTCTCGATGGTCGTGCCGTTCCAGATGCTCATGTTCACGCTGTCCAATTTGGCGGACCGCATCGGCTTCAACACGCCGTTCAACATCTGCTTTATCTACCTCGGCTTTGGCGCGGGCCTGGCGGTCTTTATGTTCGCCGGTTTTGTAAAGAACATCCCGCTCGAGATCGAGGAGGCGGCCATGATTGATGGCTGCAACCCGGTCCAGGTGTTCTTTAAGATCGTCCTTCCCATCATGAAGCCCACCTATCTTTCGGTCGGCATCCTCGAGACCATGTGGGTCTGGAACGACTATCTGCTGCCCTACCTTACGCTCGACTCCACCAAGTACAAGACCATTCCTATCTTGATCCAGTACTTCCGCGGCGGCTACGGCCACGTCGAGCTCGGCCCCATGATGGCCTGCATCATGATGGTCGTTATCCCCATCGTCATCATGTACATCCTCTGCCAGAAGTACATCATCGACGGCGTGGTGGCAGGTGCCGTCAAGGGCTGATGCCGTAACTGTTTTGCAAGTTTCTGCGGCGCCCCTCAGCGCGGCGCCGCATATCGAAAGGTAGAGACATGGCCGAGATCGTTCTCAAACATGTTCAGAAGGTGTATCCCAACAACGAGTCAAAAAAGAAGGGCTTCTTTGGCAAAAAGAAGAAGACCGAGGAGAAGAAGCACAACCTCAAGGTTACCGAGGACGGTGTGCTCGCTGTAGAGGACTTCAACCTCACCGTTCACGACCAGGAGTTCGTCGTCCTCGTTGGCCCCTCTGGCTGCGGTAAGTCCACGACGATGCGCATGGTCGCCGGCCTGGAGGACATTACCTCGGGCGATGTGCTCATCGACGGCAAGCGTGTCAACGACGTGGCGCCCAAGGACCGCGACATCGCCATGGTGTTCCAGAGCTACGCTCTGTACCCCAATATGACGGTGTACGAGAACATGGCATTTACGCTCGAGCTCAAGAAGGTTCCCAAGGACGAGATCGACCGCAAGGTTCGCTCTGCTGCCGAGATTCTGGGCATTACCGAGTACCTCGACCGTAAGCCCAAGGCGCTCTCCGGCGGCCAGCGCCAGCGTGTCGCTATCGGCCGCGCCATCGTGCGTGACCCCAAGGTCTTCCTGATGGACGAGCCGCTGTCCAACCTGGACGCCAAGCTTCGTAACCAGATGCGTGCCGAGCTCATTAAGCTGCGCCACGAGATCAAGGGCACGTTCATTTATGTTACTCACGACCAGACCGAGGCCATGACCCTTGGCGACCGTATCGTGGTCATGAAGGACGGCGTCGTCCAGCAGATCGCCACGCCGCAGGAGGTCTTCAACCATCCCGCGAACATCTTCGTCGCCGGCTTCATCGGCGTGCCGCAGATGAACTTCTTCGATGCCCAGCTGGTGCGCTCGGGCAACGGCTTTACCGTCAAGACCGAGGATATGAACGTGGCACTCGCCCCCGAGACTTGCGCTCAACTTGCCCTCAACTGGGACGGCGGCGACGTGAAGGAGATTACGGCCGGCGTGCGTCCCGAGCAGATCCTGCTTGCCGACAAGGGCGAGGAGGGCGCGCTCCAGGGTACCGTCGAGGTGACCGAGCTCATGGGCTCGACCGAGCATGTCCACGTGACCGCTCCCGACGGCCAGTTTGTCCTGATTATCCCCGTCGTCGACCTCGAGGCCAAGGGCGCGCTCAAGGCTGGCGACACCATCTGGTTCAAGTTTGAGAAGAACGCGACCCACCTCTTCGATAAGGTCTCTGGCAAGAACCTTATCTAGGCCCGGTGCAACCAGGCCCTTCCTTTGGGCGACTGCGGTATTGCCATCCTTTTGCCGCGGTCACATATAAGGCTCCCCTCCCGTCCACTGGGCGAGAGGGGAGCCTTTCTTTGTGTCGGGGCTGTCCATCGGCCAGTTTGTCTTGATTTGTAACAGGTAGGGCCGATTTCGGACGCTAGGTGTTACAGATCGAGACAGTTCCGCTGAGCTGACCATTTCATCTAAATCTGTAACACCAAAGGTGAATTTCAGCTGCTAGATGTTACAGATTGAGATAAACCCAAGGGGAGGGGCCGGTATGTCTCGATCTGTAACAGCTGGGACCGTTTTGGTTGAGTAGTTGTTACAGATTGAGATTGTTTGGCCGAGTCGGGTCACAGGGTAACGTACGGGCACAAAAAACGGAGCCGTGTTGCCACGACTCCGTTTCTCAAGAGGATGGGTAAGGGAAGCGAAATTAGTTCAGGTGCCAGATCTCGTCGTTGTACTGGGAGATCGTACGGTCGGACGAGAAGGTGCCGGCGTTGGCGATATTGATGAGCGCCTTGCGCATCCAGGCGTCCTGGTCCTCGTAGTCGGCCAGCACGCGCTCCTTGGTCTGGATGTACTCCTCAATGTCGAGCAGGGCCATAAACCAGTCCTTGCCCTTAATGTCGTCGTGCAGGCGCTGCAGGCGCTCGGCGTTGCCGGTTGCCATAAAGGCCGGGTTGGTGATGAAGTCCACCAGCAGTTTAATTCCGGGCTTGCGGTAGAGCGCACCGGCGTTGTAGGTGCCGTCGGCGTAGAGCTGCTCGACCTGCTTGGACGAGGCGCCAAAGGTGTAGATGTTTTCGTCGCCGACGAGCTCGGCAATCTCCACGTTGGCACCGTCGAGCGTGCACAGGGTTAGGGCGCCGTTGAGCATGAACTTCATGTTGGAGGTGCCGCTCGCCTCTTTGGAGGCCAGGCTGATCTGCTCGGAGATGTCAGCGGCGGGAATCACGCGCTCGGCGGCGGTGACGTTGTAGTTCTCGATCATGACAACCTGCAGGTAGGGAGCCACGTCGGGGTCGTTTGCAATCCACTGCGACAGCGTCAGGATCAGATGGATGATGTCCTGCGCGATAGTGTAGGCAGGCGCCGCCTTGCCGCCAAAGATAATGGTGACGGGGTGCTTAGGTCTGTTGCCGTTCTTGATATCGAGGTACTTCCAGATGATGTAGAGCGCGAGCATCTGCTGGCGCTTGTACTCGTGGATGCGCTTGACCTGGACGTCGATGATGGCGTTGGAGGGAATGGTCACGCCCTGCTCGAGCGCCATGAACTGGCGCATGATGGCCTTGGCCTCGACCTTGGTGGCGGCCAGGCGCTCAAGAACGTCCTTGTCGTCGGCGAACTTGGCGAGTTTGCTCAGATCACCGGTGCTGCGCCAGTCGGTGCCGATTACATCGTCGAGCAGGCTGGCGAGCGCGGGGTTGGCCCCATGGATCCAGCGGCGGAAGGTGATGCCGTTGGTCTTGTTGGAGAACTTCTCGGGATAGATCTCGTAGAACGGATGAAGCTCGGTGTCCTCCAGGATCTTGGTGTGGAGGGCGGCTACGCCATTGATGGAGAAGCCAAAGTGGATGTCCATGTGGGCCATGTGGACGGTGTCGTATTCGTCGATGACGGCGACGCGCGGGTCATCGTGCTCGGCCTTCGCGATCTCATCGAGCTTGACGATAATGTCGGCGATGGCAGGGGAGACCTTCTGCAGGCTGACGAGCGGCCACTTCTCGAGCGCCTCGGCAAGAATCGTGTGGTTAGTGTAGGCGACCATGGAGCGTACGATGGTCACGGCCTCGTCAAACTCGATGCCATGCTCGGTGGTGAGCAAGCGAATGAGCTCGGGGATGACCATGGTGGGGTGCGTGTCGTTAATTTGGACCACGGCGTAGTCGGCCAGATCGTGCAGGTTGCTGCCGCGCTCGATGGCCTCGTCGATCAGGAGCTGGGCGGCGTTGCTCACCATGAAGTATTCCTGGTAGATGCGAAGCAGGCGGCCCTGCTCGTCGGAATCGTCGGGGTAGAGGAACAAGGTGAGGTTCTTGGCGATCTCGGTCTTGTCGAAGTCGATGGAGCTGCCGGGGACCAGGCCGTCGTCGACGCTCGCCAGGTCGAACAGACGCAGACGGTTCTTGGTGGGCTGACCGTAACCGGGCACGTCGATGTTGACGAGCTTGGAGGTGACGGCAAAATCGCCGAACTCGACGGTGTAGGAGCGGTCGTCGTCGACTAGGATGTCCTGCTCACCGAGCCACTCGTCGGGGACGGCCTTCTGCTGGTTGTCGACAAAGCGCTGACGGAACAGACCGTAGTGATAGTTGAGGCCCACGCCATCGCCGGTCAAGCCCAGCGTGGCGATGGAATCCAGGAAGCACGCGGCCAGGCGGCCCAGGCCGCCGTTGCCGAGCGACGGCTCGACCTCGAACTCCTCGATCTTGTTGAGGTCGTGGCCTGCGGCGGTGAGCTGGTCCTTAACCTCGTCGTAGATGCCGAGGTCGATCATGTTGTTGATGAGCAGCTTGCCGATCAAAAATTCGGCGGAAATGTAATAGAGCTTTTTCTTGCCGTTGTTGAGCGGGCAGGCGGCAGAGCGCTCCTGCACGAGCTTGACCAGCAGTTTGTAAATGTGGCGGTCATCGAGTTGTTCGAGCGAAGTTCCAAAGGACTGCTCGGCAAGATCCGCGAGATTGATGCGGGGCATGTTTCCTCCTGTGGTGAGTTGACTACATGTCAGAAATTCAAAAGAATCCCGCGCGAGGGGATTGGGGTGGCCTCGCGCGGGAAAAGCAAGCGCGTCCGCACGGTGGGGAGGGGTCGGGCGCGGTAGCTCCTATTGAGGAAGCTCGATTTCGGCTTCCGACGGGATGCGGAAGTAGGTCTCAGTCCAGTCGGTGAGTTTGTGCTCGAGCTCGCGGGTGATGGCGCCGTCGAGCATGCGCCAGGTCCAGTTGCCGCCCAGGGTGGCAGGGGTGTTGATGCGCGCCTCGTTGCCCAAGTTGAGCAGGTCCTGCATGGTGTAGATGCACGTGTCGCTCACGCTGGCTGCGATGGTGCGATTGAGTGCATCTGCCATGGGTTCGCCGGCCTGCTGATGGGTGTACAGGGCTGCCTGCTCGCGCTGACGCGGAGTAGCCGTTCCTTCAAACCAGCCGCGTGCCGTCTCGTTGTCGTGGGTGCCCACGTAGGCGACGGTGTTGGCAATGTAGTTGTGCGGCAGGTAGTACGAGTTGGTGCCCTCAAAGGCAAACTGCAGGATCTTCATGCCGGGGAAGCCCGAGTTGTCGCGCATGTCGATGACGCCGGGGGTGAGGAAGCCCAGGTCCTCGGCGATGATGGGCAGCGTGCCGAGCTTTTCCTCGAGCGTCTTGAAGAACTTGAGGCCGGGACCCTGCGTCCACGAACCGTAGGACGAATCGGGCGAGGAGAACGGCACCTCCCAATAGGCCTCGAAGCCGCGGAAGTGATCCAGGCGGATGACGTCGTACATGTCGAGGGCAGCGCGAATGCGGCCCTCCCACCAGGAGAAGCCGTCGGACTCCATGGCGTCCCAGTCGTAGATGGGGTTGCCCCAGTACTGGCCGGTGGCCGAGAACTGGTCGGGCGGCGTGCCGGCGACGCTCACGGGATTGCCGGCGGCGTCGATCTTAAAGAGTTCAGGTGTCGCCCACATCTCGACGGAGTCACGCGAGACATAGATAGGCAGGTCGCCGATGATGAGAATGTCGCGCTCGTTGGCATAGGCCTTGAGGCGGCTCCACTGGCGATCGAAGAAGTACTGCGTCATCTGGTGGTAGAGCATACGCGCCGGATGGTCGGCGCAGACCTTGGCAGAAGCCTCACCGCGGGTGCGGAGCTCCGCGGGCCACTCCCAAAACGCCTTGAGACCGCACTCCTCTTTGATGGTCATGAACTCACAGTAGGGGATGAGCCAGTCCTCGTTGGTCTGGATAAAGTCATCGAAATCGGCCGGCTTGTCGGCAGCAAAGCGCTCGGCGGCGCGGTCGAGAATCTGACGGCGGCCGCCAAAGATAGCACCGTAGTCGACATTGCTGGGGTCGGATCCCAGATACACGCCATCGATATCGCGCTGCTCCAGATACCCTGCCTCGATAAGCTCGGCAAAGTCGATAAAGTTGGGGTTGCCTGCGCGGGCCGAGAACGACTGATAGGGCGAATCGCCATAGCTGGTCGTCGTAAGGGGCAGAATCTGCCAGTAATGTTGTTTGCACGAGGCGAGAAAATCGACGAAGTCGTAGGCATTCCAGCCAAAGCCGCCGATTCCGTATGGTCCGGGCAGAGATGAGACGGGCATGAGGACGCCGCTTGCACGCTCCATGAATGCGCTCACCAACCTTCTTGTTGTGGGGTCGGCCTGCCGATGGGTATGCAGTCCGCCTCCGATGTTCTGATTCGATACGCCTATTGTAAAACATGTTGTTTAAACATGTACAGGCAAGATAAAAAAGTTGGTCGATTTTCGGCGAATGGCTACATGCCATGAAAAAGCCCCGACCTCACAACGTGAGATCGGGGCAAGAACGGAATGTAGGTTTTTGCTACTCGGCGTCGGCGAAGCCGTTGGGGTTGTGGCTCTGCCAGTTCCAGCTATCGCGGCACATGTCCGCGATGTCGTACTGGGCCTTCCAGCCCATCATGCGCTCGGCCTTGGAGGCATCGCACCAGTTGGCAGCGATATCGCCGGCGCGGCGCTCGCGGATCACGTAGGGCAGCTCCTTGCCACAAGCCTTGGAGAAGGCGGCGACGACCTCGAGTACCGAGGTGCCGGTGCCGGTGCCCAGGTTAAAGATCTCGACGCCGGTCTTGCCGTTCATCCAGTTAAGGGCGGCAACGTGACCAGAGGCCAGATCGCACACGTGGATGTAGTCGCGCACGCCGGTGCCGTCGGGGGTGGGGTAGTCGTTGCCAAAGACCTGAACGGCCTCGAGCTTGCCCACGGCGACCTGGGCGACATAGGGCACCAGGTTGTTGGGGATGCCCTTGGGGTCCTCGCCGATCAGGCCCGACGGATGAGCGCCGATGGGGTTGAAGTAACGGAGCAGCACGACGTCCCACTCGGGGTCGGCGGTGTGGACGTCCATAAGGATCTGCTCGATCATCCACTTGGTCCAACCATAGGGGTTGGTCGCGGGCTTCTTAGGATCCTCCTCGGTGACGGGCGGGTTGTCCGGGTCGCCGTAGACGGTCGAGGAGCTCGAGAAGATGATGGACTTGCAGCCATGGTTGCGCATGACGTCGATGAGCACCAGGGTGTTCTCGATGTTGTTGTGGTAGTACTCGACGGGCTTGCTCACCGACTCGCCGACGGCCTTAAAGCCGGCAAAGTGGATGACGCGGTCGATCTGATGGGTATCGAAGATCTTGTTCATCGCATCGCGGTCGAGCACGTTGGCCTCGTAGAAGGTGAGGTTCTTGGCGGCCTCGTCGCCCACGATGCTCTTGACGCGGTCGACGGCGATGGCGCTGGAGTTGGAGAGATCATCGACGATGACGACCTGGTAGCCACCCTCGAGCAGCTGAACGACGGTGTGCGAGCCGATAAAGCCGGCGCCACCGGTAACGAGGACGCAGGTGTCTTTGGGGTCGAGTGCTTTGGACATGTAGTCTCCTATCGAATCAGGAACACTTCTAGAGGGGAGTATAGCGCAGGCGGGGACGCCCAAATCGTGCGCTGAGGAAAAGCAGAGGATTATGTTAACGTACTCATATAAGAGCTTGCTCAATTGTTACCTATAATTTGACAATTGCTTACGAGCCGCCGACCTTGTAGTTTCCTGCCGTTCGTGGAAATCGTTGGGACGCGCCATATGTACGCTAATATGTATGAGTTGAGCGACATATAAATAAGCATGTAACGGAGTACATATGTCACCAAACAGCGATTCCATCCTTTCCCAGGAGCTCTCGCGCCGCACTGTCCTTAAGGCCCTGTTCGGCGCCGCTTCTGCGGCAGTTCTTTTTGGCCTGCCCACTCGCGCCCATGCGGCGGAGGCTTCCAAAGAAACCACCGATAAATTGAATGCCGCCCAGGCCCAGCTCGACGAGGTTCAGGCCCAGCTCGACAGCATCGCAAATGAGTATGCGGCGCTGGCCAACAAGAATGCCCAGACCCTCAACGACATCGAGAATGTCCAGGGCAAGATTGACGACACGCAGGCCCAGATCGATGAAAAGAAGGCCGAGCTCAAGAAGAAGCGCAACGACCTTTCCGATCGCGTGGCCGCCAGCTACAAGTCCGGCGGTACGAACATCCTGTCGCTGCTGCTGGCCTCTGGCTCGTTTGAGGAACTCGTCGCCAACGCGCATTACGTTGAGAAGATCAACAAGAGCGACCGCGATGCCATCGAGGATATCCAGACGATTCAGGCTGAGCTCGACGCGCAGAAGACCGAGCTCGAAGCACAAAAGGCCAACCTGGAGAAACTCAAGGACCAACAGACGGCTCAGATGCAGGATATGCAGGCCAAGCAGCAAGAAGTCCAGACCGTGCTGAACGGTCTTTCCGACGACGTCAAGGAACTCATGGCCCAGCGCGATTCCGAGATTCTCGCTGCCGCCCAGGCTGAGGAGGCCGCTAGGAAGGCGGCTGCGGCAGCCGCGGCCTCTGCGAACACGGGCTCTTCTTCGGGTGGCTCGAGCTCGGGTGGCGGCTCGTATGCCGGCGGCACCCCGCAACAGACGGGCGGTTCGGGCAAGCAGCAGGCCGTCGTCAATGCGTGCTACTCGACGCCTTCTCCCGGCCAGGGCTGGTGTGCTGCCTGGGTTACCAACGTCTTCCGCAATGCCGGCGTGGGCTATTTTGGCGGCAACGCGTGTGACATGTTCAACGCCTGGTGCTATAGCTCCGACCGTTCGGCGCTGCAGGTGGGCATGATCGTGGCCGATTCCTCGCACAGCGGCACGGGTGCTCCGGGCCTTATCTACGGTCATGTGGGTATCTACGTTGGCGGTGGCATCGTTATGAGCAACGAGGGTGCCATTACGTCGAAGTCGCTTGATTCGTTTATTAGCTTCTATGGCACTGGGTCGGGCGTGCGTTGGGGCTGGCTTGGCGGTATTGCGCTGTCGTAACTGCGGCTTGAAGCTGGTTGGTCCGGGACTGCGGGCGAGGCAAAAGGTTGCCTGCTCTACAGTCCTGCGCAAGACGAAGGCCACATTAAGTGGCCTTCTTTGCGTGCGGAACTCGCGACCAACCTTATGCCTCGCCCGCATTCCCGGACCTTCCGGGTTCAAAGCGCGACACACCGGACTGGTTGTCTGATATAAAGATGGCGAAGGCCCCTTTCGGGGCCTTCTTTTTTATTAGAGGAATTCGCCTACTCGGTGGACTTCGGGTTCTAGGTCTACGTCGAATTGGTCTTTGACGGTTGTTTGGATGTGGCGGATGAGTTCGTCGACATCGGCGGCGGTGGCGTGGTCGGCGTTGACGATGAAGCCGCAGTGCTTTTCGCTCACCTGCGCGCCGCCGATGGCGTGTCCTCGCAGGCCGGCGTCCATGATGAGCTTGCCGGCAAAGTAGCCCTCGGGGCGCTTGAAGGTGGAGCCGGCGCTCGGCATGTCGAGCGGCTGCTTGTCCTCGCGGCGCTGGCGGTAGTCATCCATGTCGGCCTTGATCATCGCGGCGTTGCCCGGGGCGAGATTGAAAGTGGCCGAAAGCACGATGAAGCCGTCGTCGGCGATGCGGCTCTTGCGATAACCCAGGTTGAGCTCGTCGACATCGAACTCGATGATGCTGCCGCTACCGCGGGTACCGTCGTCGAGCATGCGGGCGGGCTTGTAGACGCGCACGGACTCCAGCACATCGGCCATGCAGGCACCGTAGGCACCGGCGTTCATGTAGCAGGCGCCGCCGACCGACCCGGGAATGCCCGAGATGGGCTCCATGCCGGTGAGACCGGCCTCGGCTGCCGCCGCGGCGACATCGGAAAGCAAGGCGCCGGCTGCCGCCGTGACGTGCGTGCCGTTGACCGTAATGTCGGAGAGGCCCTCGCCCAGCGCTACGACGATGCCGCGGATGCCCTTGTCGCCGACGAGCAAGTCGGAGCCGTTACCCACGATGGTGAGTGGCAGGTCGCAGCGATAGCAGGTATCGAGCGTGGCGACGAGGCCCTGCTCGGTATCGGGCGTGACAAAGACGTCGGCCGGGCCGCCGATCTTAAACGTGGTGTGCTCGCGCATGGGCTCGCTCATCAGCACGTTGTCCTCGCCGGCAACGCCAGCGAGCGCGCACAGCAGGTCCTCGTTAAAAAAGTCGTTCTCGTGCATACGAATATCCGCCTTTTGGTGGTCGTTGTCATCAATCGATTGCAATATACCCCACCCGGACGGATTTGGTGCGCTGGCGGCGATAAAACAGCCGTCCACCGGATTGGTAAAGTGTTTATCACCGAGGTAGAGGGGTAGTCGCTATACTTTCAAGAGATTGCGCGTAAACCCGGAAGGAGCGAGATGGCCAACAAAGTCACCCTCAAGCAGATCGCCCAGGAGGTGGGGCTTTCCCCCTCGTCGGTCTCGCTTGTTCTTAATAATCGGCCCTGTCGCATCTCGGAAGAAAACCGCAAGCTCATCAAAGAGGTCGCGGCGCGCAACCACTATGTTCCCAACCAGATTGCGCGCAGCCTGGTCATGCGCGAGTCGCGCACGCTGGGCCTTATCGTCCCTAACATCGAGAGCCGCTTTTTTGCCTCGCTCGCCGGTAGCCTGGAAAAGCGCTGCCGCGAGGACGGCTATGCGCTCTTCATTACCAGCTCGGGCGGAAGCGCCGATGACGATCTGGAGCTGCTGCGCCAGCTGGTGACGCGCGGCGTTGATGGCGTCTTTCTGGTGGTGGGTGACGAGTTCTCCGACGACCGCGCCCTGCGCGAAGAAGTCAGCCATCTGCCCATCCCGGCGGTAATGGTCGACCGTGCCATTGAGGGGCTTGAGTGCGACAAGGTGATGTTCGACCACGAGATGGGTGGCTACATGGCCACCCGCTATCTGATCGAGCAAGGTCACCGTCGCATCGCCTGCTTGGTTAACGCACGCCGTTCCAATACGGGTCGCAAGCGACTTGCCGGCTATGAGCGCGCTCTGCGTGAGGTTGGCCTGCCGATCGACGCGCGTTTGGAGTTTGAGAGCGAGTACTACATCCCGAGCGCATACGAGGCCTCGGAGGCGGTGCTCGCAACTGACGCCACTGCCGTGTTCGCAAGCTCGGATAACATTGCCCTCGGTTTGCTCAAGCGCTTGCACGAGATGGGGAAGAGCATCCCGGGCGATATCTCGGTGGTGAGCTATGACAACTCGGCGGCCGACGTTCTCTTTGAGCCGGCGCTGACCGCGATTGAGCAGGATCCTGGTGTCCTTGCGGAGCATGCTTTTGGCTGCATGTCCAAGCGTCTTGCCGGTAGGGGCGGTAGGCGTGCCGAAGAGGTCGTCCTGGAGCCGGCACTTATCGTTAAGGGCAGCGTGCTCGAACTTACCGAATGTAGCTAAACGTACTTGTTTGTTTGCATAGATTGCATGCGGAGTGTCTGCTATTTGCCGGCGGGGCCGGGGTGCCTGCCTTGTTTTGAGAAGTTCGCGGAGCCCACTTCTCAAAACAAGGCAGGCACCCCGGCCCTCGTCCGTTAACTCTTCCGCTGGGCGAGCCTTAGACGCCGCGCACCGATAGGGTAAGGCAGCGGCTTGAAATTGGTGCTATATTCAGCTTGAGTTGTTTAATGCTAGTACGGGAGGCTGATATGGGGCTGTTCAAGAAGAAAAACCCGCAGGATGCCTTTGATCCCGATGTGTTTACCATCACGGATACGATTTTGGACCCGCCGCGGTTTACATTTTTGCCGGCTATCTACCAGGATGCCACGCGCCGCAAGTGGGCTGTGCATCAACGCGGTGGCGAGCCGAAGATTTTTGACTATGCGGACGTGTTGCAGTGCGAAGTGGCCGAGGCGGGCGATCCGGAGGCCGAAGAAGCGGTCTCTAAACAGGAATTTGCCCAGCGTATCCTGGCAAATCCTGCCAAGGCGGCGAAAATAAACGCTGCCAAGCGTAATATGTGTCTTGGTATGGGCGTTGTTGTGGCGGTTCAGACGGGAAAAGACGAGGTTTCCAAATTAGAGATTCCCGTTATGACCGACGAAGTCAAACGCGATTCAAGTCTATATAAGTCGTATCGGAATGTCGCCGAGAAGATCAAGGCAGAATTTGATGCCATGGGAGGGCTGGCCTAATTTTGGCGGCATACGTTTCTGAATGAGGAGTCTGTGCAATGGCAGGCGAATCTTATGCAATTCCCCCCAAAGATCGTGCTGTTGAGGGAATTCTTTGGTATATCCAGCACCATCAGCTTGCCGGCGGCGATCGCCTGCCGGCCGAGCGCGTGCTGTGCGAAGAGATTGGCGTTTCGCGTACGGCGTTGCGTGCCGGTATCACGCGGCTTATCTCGTGTGGAACGCTCGAGAGCCGTCGCGGATCGGGCACGTATGTGTGTCCTCCCAAGCCGCTGAACATCTTCCAGGAAACGTATAACTTTTCCGATGCTGTGCGGACTGCCGGCCTGCACCCCTCTTCTCGTCTGGTTTCCACCGGGACCATCGAGGCGGATGAGGCGCTTGCCGACAAGCTTGGGGTGGCTGTAGGCGCTCCCTTGCTCCGCATGCAGCGCGTTCGACTTATTGAGGGCGAGCCGGCGTCAATCGAGACCGCTCACGTTAACCTGTCCCTGTGCCCATCGCTTCCCGAGCACGATTTTGAGTGTGAGAGCCTTTACGATGTCTTGCTCAAAGAAGGTGGCGTGCGTGTTGAGCATGGACGTGAGCATATCTCCATCTCGCGTTTGAACGCCGAAGAGGCTGAGCTGCTCCAGCAAAAAGAGGGGACGCCGGTGTTCTATGAGAGCGCGATCGAATTTGATAAGGACATGCGTTTTGTGGAGCATTGCAAATCGGTGATTTTGCCCACAAAGTTCCGCTTTGCCGATAACGGTGAAAAGAACGGCATGAGGAGCGTGGCAGGTGAACAATGGCTGAAACAGTAGATGCCACCCCGGTTTATATGCGCATACGACGTCGCATTGAAGAGCGTATCGAACGCGGTATATATCCCACGGGTTCCATGATTCCGTCCGAAAAAGACCTCGCCGAGGAATTTGGTACGACACGCTTGACCATTCGAAGTGCTGTCGATGAGCTGGTTCGGCGCGGGCAGATTCGACGCGTCCGCGGAAAGGGCGCGTTTGTGGCGCAGAAAGTGCCCGTTGCCTACGAACGAACAGGAGGCTTTCGCGAGTCGGTTCGTGCTTCGGGCGGCGAGCCGTCCGTCCGCATCCTCGCGCGTTCCAGGCGTTATGCGGGCCCATATTATGCCAACCTGTTTGGCATTGCCGAGAACGATTTGCTGTATTCGATTCGGCGTTTGAACTGCGTCAACGGCGATCCCGTATCGATTGAGATGGCGTTCATCCCGTGCCTGCTGTTTCCCACAATCGAAGATATTGACGTGTCGGTCTTCAGTTTGTACGAGACCTATGAGATGTTGGGCCGAAAGCCGGTCATGGCACAGGAAAAGCTCGATATCGAAGCACTGGGCGCGCGAGATGCCGGCCTGCTTGGACTGGAGCAGGGCGATCTTGCTTTGACGCTTGAGTGTGTGAGCTTCGATGCGAGCGGCCAGGCGATCGAGTACGTCAAGTCGTTTAACCGCGGTGATGCGGGTGGATATACCTACACGTACTAGCTGGTTTTTTGCATAACGGGCTGAAAAGTTGACGGAATTTTGATTCGTTGAGCAGACCGTATATACAACCTTACATGGCTCAAAATCGACCGTTCGCCGATGGGGATAAATTAATCGACAAAGAGATATCAAAAAGCCGTAACCTGTAACTGTGATTGGTATCAAATACTAATGATTTGTTACGAGGTGAGACGATGAAGATGCTCGATTACGTTCAGCTTGCCCATGTGCGTATGGGAGAGAATCTCGAGCGTTCGTCTGAGCTGGTAGCGCAGCTCGTTGATATTTTCCAGTCCGGTTCTTTTGACGCGCTGCGCATCGTTGCTTCGGGTTCGTCGCGCCATGCTGCGGATTGCGCCCGCGATTACCTGCAAGATGCGCTGCAGATGCAGGTGTCCGTTGTGACGCCCGAGGCCTTCGTCGATTTTGAACACACCTATCCACAGCATGCGCTTAACATTGCCGTCTCGCAGAGCGGCTATTCAACCAATACGATTGCGGCGCTCGATTACATGCGCGCACACGATATGGCTGCAGTTGCGCTCACGGCAAACGTCGAGGCACCCATCAAGGAACACGCTGACATCGTTCTTGACTACGGTGTGGGCGTCGAGTCGGTGGACTTTGTGACTCTGGGCGTCGAGGTTCTCGTTGAGTACCTGGTGCTCTTTGGTATTTACGGCGGTCAGGCGCGCGGAACGATTGACGCCAAGGGCGTTGCCCAGCGTCTTGACGACCTGCGCGAGGCTATCCAGGCCAATGCCGTGATGTGCAAGACCGCCGAGGCATATGTCCAAGACCACATGCTCGAGCTTTCTGAGCACACGCCCGCTATGGTCGTCGGCAACGGCCCCAACTATGGTGTTGCCGAGGAGGCAGCGCTCAAGCTGAGCGAGACCATCAAGATTCCTGCCATGCATCACGAAGGCGAGGAGTTCGTCCACGGTCCCGAGATGCAGATCGTTCCGGGCTATCTGGTGTTTATTGTCGACGATCCGCAGGGGTCGGAGCGTCTTGCGAATATCGCCGATGCGCTATCGAACGTTACGACAAAAACGGTGCTGCTCACGGCCCATCCCAAGGGTGGGGCTCACGAGGTTGTGGTGCCTCAGGTGGCTCCGCTGCTCAGCGCAATTCCCAATCTCGTGTTCTTCCAGACGATTGCGGCAATAATCGCCGAGCGTCTGAAGTCATGGGACGTTCACCCGTATCTCGATGCTGTCTCCAAGCAAATGGAGGTCAAGGCAGAGGGCTACGAAGAGTCAGTCAATGCGCTTAAGGCCAAAGCGGCTGAGTGTTACGGAATGTAAGCGGGTTTTGATGCCCGTTGGCATGGGGGATGTGGAAACAACCCCAGAAAGGAGAGACAAATGAAGGAAACCGAGAAGATCGAGATCATGCATTTCGACCAGGAGGGCTATCTCGAGGACGGCAAGGCGCTCTACGAGACCGGCAAGAAGATGACCGCGCTCGCCGACAAGGTCGCCGACGAGGGCTACGACGCCGTGTTCCTGATGGGCGTCGGCGGCACCTGGGACGAGCTCA
>NZ_JADMSU010000016.1 GCF_015561195.1 Collinsella aerofaciens
TGTCCCTGAACGGCAAGGAACTTGCGAGCCATGCCGATATCGAGGACAAGTCCCAGACCGTCACCATCACGAAGCCCGAAGTCGGCACCACCGCCAAGGACGGTTTCGACGGCAATCAGACCGTCGTTTCCGATACCGAGGTTTCAGTGGTCGATACCGTGAAGTACAAGAACGTGACCCCCGGCAAGACCTACAAGGTCACCGGCATCCTCTACGAGAAGGTCACCGACAAGGACGGTAAGGTCTCCAAGAAGCAGCTCCTCGATGCCGACGGCAACCCCGTCACCGCCGAGACCGAGTTCGTTCCCGAGGACACCTACGGCACCGTCGATGTGACCTTCACTTTCGATGGGTCGCTCCTGAAAGACAACACGCCGGTGGTCGCTTTCGAGTCCCTGTCCTACAAGGGCAAGGAGATTGCTTCCCATAGCGATATCGAGGATGAAGGCCAGACGGTCACCATGCACACCTCCGAGATTGGCACCACAGCCACGGACAAGCTCGATGGTGACAAGACCGTAATCGCCGATGCGGAGTCTACCGTCACCGACAAGGTGGAATACGACCATGTGCTTACCGGCAAGGCTTACACCATGGCCGGTATCCTGATGGATGCAAAAACCGGCCTTCCCGTACTGACCGGCGAAGGCGCGAAGAAGTATACCGAGGATGACCTCACCAAGTTCACCTCCGGCCTGATGAGCGTGCTTGGCTTCCAGTCGAACACCTACTCCATCAAGGTTAAGGACAAGGACTGGGGCAACGGTGCCGCCATCGTGAAGAACGCGGACGGTTCCTACACCTATGATGCTTCCGAGCGCACCGAGAACGCGGACGGCACTTGGACTGTCAAGACCGACACCCAGACTCTCACTGAGCAGGAGGACGGTACTTGGAAGCTCACCGGTCAGGAGGGGAGCGGCAGCGGCTCCGCAGACGGCGGCACAAGCTCCATCCGTAATATCGAGGAGACTTACAAGGCCGATGAGGTCGAGGTCACCGATAACGGTATCGACTGGTCAAACGCAAAGAAGCTCCCGACCGCTTCCATCGACCTCGCCAAGGTCAAGGCATATGCCGAGGAGAACAAAGACCTCCTCTCCTGCCTTGTCTACAAGACGGCGGAGTTCACCCCTGAGAAGGAGTCCGGTTCCATCGACATGGACTACACCTTCAACTCCAACGACGTTATCGACCGCCTGTCCGGCGAGACCAAGAACCTCGTGGTCTTCGAGGTCATGTTCAAGGGCAGCATCGAGAACGCTTCCGATGAGACTCCCGTTTCCATCGTCGCGAGCGAATGCGATAAGGACAACGAGGGACAGACGGTGAAGCTCGCCCCGAGTATCATCGGTACCACCGCGACCGACAAGTCCGACGGTGACCATGAACTGATGGCTGGCAAGGATGCCGTCATCACTGACGAGGTGAAGTACGAGGGTCTTATCCCCGGCAAGGAGTACACGCTCCATGCAACGCTCATGGATAAGAAGACCGGCGAGCCTTTGAAGGTTGCCGACAAGGGCGTGACCGCCGAACTCAAGTTCACGCCGAACAGTGAGAGCGGCACGGTCTCCATCAACCTCGGCGAGTTCGATGCAACCTCCCTCGACGGCCATACACTGGTTGTCTTCGAGGAGCTGACCAAACAGAGCGATATCGACGGCAAGACCACGGACGTTACCGTGGCGGAGCATAAGGATATCAACGACGAGGGACAGTCCGTGACCGTCACCTCGACCCCGGCAGGCTCCACCTACGGAAAGACCGGCGTTGACATGACGAACATCGCCATCGCCATCGGCATCCTCCTGATTGCCGCAGGCTGCGCGACCGCTTACGGCATCAAGAGCCGCAAGACCACCAAGGGCGATGCAGACGAGAGTGCAGAGGATAACACCGAAGCCTAGTGCCCGTAACGCCTGAAACCGGCAGGGTGCCGCGACACTCCGGCACCCTGCCTTCCTTTTTAATTTGAAAGGGGGATACACCCATGAAGGACGATAAAGAGAACGATATCGAGATGAACAACGGGGATTCCGCTGAAGCGCCTGCGGATGAGAACAACATGCAGGCAAACCCGGAAAGCGAGAAGAAGCCACATAACCGGAAGGTCATCGCCGCCATCTGCGGCCTTGCCCTCGTCGCGCTCATCGGCGGCGGTGCCTATTATGGCATCAGCCACCAAACCGGTGCAGATTCCAAGGCCGAATCCGTGCAGGCGAATGATTCCAAGGAAAGCGGTTCCGACGCGTCTGCGAAGGACGGCTCTAAGAGCAAAGAGAAGTCTCACACCCACGACTGGTCTATCACCTACAAGACCGTCCACCATGACGCAGTGACGCACACGGAGCACGTGGCACCCGTCTATCAGAACCAGACCACCTACCATACCGTTTGCAATGAGTGCAAGCAGGTCATCGACGGCAAGGCCGATGAGCACATCAAGCAGACCGGTCACTCCGGCTACTCCACCAACGTCCCCATCACCGATGAGGTCATGGTGAGCGAGGGCTATGACAAACAGGTCACCGACACCCCGGCTTACGATGAGACGGTCATCGACAAGCTGGTCTGCACCACCTGCGGAGCGACGAAGGATGCCCCGCAGGCCACATCGGATGCCGCCAAGTAATTCAGATGGCCAGATTGGGAAATCATAACCGGAAATCCCGTGCGGCTTTTGCGGCAGCGGCGGTCTTCTTGGCCGTCGCTGCCATCCTTTTCGGCGTGCTGCTTCATTTCTATCAGGACGCGAGTCCTTCACCGTCACCAAACGGCACGCCGCAGGAAACCGCCACGGAAAGCGCAGGTGGTCAGAAATCCGAGTTCCCTACTGTTGATTGGGATTACTGGAAGAGTGTGAACGGGGATGTTATCGGATGGATAACCGTGCCGGGGACGGATATCAACCATCCCATCCTGCAAGCCCACGCATCTGACCCGGATTACTACCTGCATCACGATATCTACCGGAACTACAACCCCTTGGGTGCGCTCTATCTCGACGCAGAATGCGAGAAGGAGGGCTTTCAAAGTCCGAATGCCGTCATCCTCGGACACAGCCTGCGTATCGGTGGTGCCATCACCTGTTTCGGAAACATCCAGAACTACAGCGATAAAACTTTCGCATCGGAGCACGCCAAGGTACTCATCCAGACACCGGAAAAGAAGATGCGCTACACCGTGCGCTTCGCCAACATCGTGAAGGGATGGGAACCGACCAAACGGACGGCGTTTGCCGGTGAATCGGATTTCCGAAGTTGGTACGATTCCTCGCGGGAATCTGCCGCCATGGTACTCGATACCGATTCCGAACCGAATCAGGTCATCTCCCTCGTCTCCTGCTCCTATAACTTCTGGAAGCAGAACGAGCGGACGGTCGTGACCACCAGTATCGACCAAAAACAAGCGCTAACGGAAACTGTTTCGACCGAATCCCGTCAGACTGGCTCTGATGCCGAATAAGGGCAGGTTTCAATCCGTTCGCACCCACGCTACAAACGTACCGTCAAGACCCCGCAGATGCGATTCTGTGGGGTCGTTTTCTTAGAACATGTCGGAAAAGCGGCAGCTATCGTATAATTTCAATGAGCTTTCCCGGAAAGGAGACCATGATGAAATCTAAGCAGAAGCAGACTCCTACGGAGATTATTGATAACCAGCGTCAGGCGGTCGTTGAGAAAATCATCGAGGACATGAAGCGCGACGGGCTTCATTGGGCAGAACCGTACCTGCCCTTCCTAACACCGCACAACCCCGTCTCCGGCACCGTGTATCAGGGCGGAAACCGTGTGCATCTTGGCTTCATCGGGTTCATGCGCGGCTATACGGACAACCGGTGGGCTACCTTCAACCAGATAAAGGATGCCGGTTGGCACGTGAAAAAGGGTGCCAAGTCCGCGCTCATCGAGAAATGGAAGCAGTTCGCCTTCTACAAGGAAAACGAGGATACCGGTGAGAAGGAGCTTGCGGGGCGCTACCCGAAGCTCGTCGGCTACTGGAACGTCTTCAATGCGGAGGATATCGAGGGCATTCCGCCAGAAAACTCCCCCGTCCACCAGAATGACCGGACGGCTATCATCGCCCAAAACCTTGAAGAATCTTCCAGATGCCCAATCATCGAGAGCACCAGCTATCTCGGCAGCGCCGCCTACTCTCCGGCTACAGACCGCATCCTCATCGCCCCGCGAGAGACCTTCCGCTCGGACGAAGCGTTCACCCGCGTCCTGCTGCATGAGATGACCCACTCTACCGGACACCCTTCCGCCCTCGCCCGTGAACTCGACACCCGCTTCGGAAGCCCTTCCTATGCTGAGGAAGAGCTGGTCGCGGAGCTTGGAAGCCTTTTCCTTTCCGCAGACCTCGGTATCCAGAGCACCGATTTGGAGGGCGAGTTCTACGAGAACCACGTCTCCTATCTGCAATCTTGGATGAATGCATTGGAAAACGACCCTTCCTATCTCTTCAAAGCCGCATCGAAAGCCGACCATGCGGACACCTTCATCATGGAGCGCTACGAGGAGGAACTGGGAAAGAACATTGAGATTGACGCACCGGAACTGGAAGAGGAGGTATCACTTGCCGGGGAGAGTCATGTCATGGTAAGCGCATCCGAGCACCAGACGGAAAGCGAGATGCCGGAACCTGCCCTTGCTGCCATCCTGTAGCCGTGTGCCCGCGCCGAAAGAAGAACATGCGTTCAATTAACGTATTGCCGTAATACTGGCATTATAGTATAATGGTAACATATGATAACAGCCATCTGGCAGAAAGGACGATAGGTATGGCAGAAATGGAAAAGAAACCTTGGCGCTTCACCATCGAGTTCGATGAGGAAAAGGCAAAAAGGAATGGTTACAACGTAGATGACCTCTACGATTGCGTGGGAAAGTATGCGGAGCAGATGGGCAACGTGCGCATCGGTCTTGGCACTTGGCAGGCAAAGAACCGCAAGGTGCAGTTCGGGGCGCAGTGCCCTGTTTGCGCGACTCTATCCAAACAGCCTTGGGTGATGCAGAACATTAAGTCATGGCGCACCTATGAGGATATGAATGAACCGGAGGGTGAAGACTACCTACAGGTAATCCGGGATATCAGCCCGAAACGCATTTACGACTAGCCGCATTCGTACTTAGGATTCCAGATGGAACTTGATAGGAAAGCATTTCACTTCGACCTAGACAACGAGTCTGTTAAACGCTTCTATACTGGTAAAAGGAATGCATGGTCAGATATTCAGGACTTTCTGGAATCCCATAGCTTTGAGAAGCCGCAATATTCTGGATATGAATCGGCAGAAAATATCGTCATGTCCTATCAGCGTGCTTATGGCACCATAGATGAGATGATGTACAAGTTTCCTTGGTTCCAAAAATGCGTGAAAGCGGCCACCTTTACGGAAATCGGTGAAAGCTACGATGTGAAGGAGTTTCTTGAGAATGGGATGCAACTATCACTTCCCCTCCGCCCCGACACCCGCAAGGAGCTTCACTTCGACTTGGGAATGGCTGCGCTCAGCGAGAATTACGTCTCCATCAGGCCGAATGCTTAGCGCGGCGCTTGGACGCTTATCCGCAACTTCATGGAACGCAACGGATTCGTCCACACCCAGTATTCCGGCTATGAATCAAAGGCGGCGATGCCGATTGACAAGGCATTGGCCGTCATGGAGGAATTGCAACAGAGATATCCTTGGTTCAAGGACTCCCTTCTCGCCGCATCGCTCACCGAGGTCGGCGAACGCCACGATGCCCTCTCCTATATCAAGGGTTCCAGTGGCATCATCGTTCCGGTTCCCACCCATTCGCTTGGGCTTGAGGAGCCGGATTTCTTCGGTTCCGAAATCGGTGATATGAAGAGTGCGACCGCAGAGCTATCGAAACGGAACGGGTCGGAACCACCGAAAGACCTGAACAAGGCGCATTAGAAAAAGCCCCGGCCATTTGGTCGGGGCTTTCCTTGCCTGAAATAGACGATTGCCTTGCTTTTTCAAGTTACTTCGTGGCACCGCAGGAAGAGCACTTATATCCAGTGGTCACGGTCTCGTCCCATGCCGCGCTCACCTGCACCTGCTCGTCATAGGCTGCTTTGTCGGTCACGGTCTCATAATAGCCCTGCTTCACGGTTACATAGGAAGAATGGTAGCCACCATGGTCATACGCATCGAGATGCCCCCAAGGGTCAGAGGTAATGTCTGCGCCGCACTGATTGCAGATGTAGTGCTCCTCCGTCACTGCGTCATGCCACACCTGATGTGTCACCGCATCATGATGGACGGTCTTATACTGCGCGTCGTGATGGACAGTCTTGGTCTGGGCAACCCAGTTGTGCTGGTGCGCCGGGGTCTCATCCTTCTTCGATGAGCCACCCGAGTTCGAGCTTGAACCGGAGTTCCCGCTATTGCCGTCCGACTTGCTACCGGAACCGCCGTTCCCACTATCGTTTTTGGAGCCGTTGGAGGAATCGGAGTCGTTCTTCTTGTTGTCGGAGGTCTCCGGTGTCTTCGCATCAGACTTGTCCTCCTTGGCGGTCTCCTCGGCCTTCCCGGTCTCCTTCTCGACGGCATCCGCGTCGGCGTTCGGGTTCTTCTTGATGTTGTCCTCGAACATCTTCGCGAGCGCCGCGCCCCTGTCTCCGGTCAGGGTGGAATCGCCCTTCTTCACGGCTGCTGCAACGTCCTTGGCGATGGCGGTCAGGTCATCCTTCGTCACCTTGTCCGCATCCACCTTTTCGAGCGTGATGACGGTACCGTTCGTTTTCTTGTCATCTTTCCCGGCCTTGACCTTACTGGACGCTGCCTTATAGGTAGAGCCGTCCGCGTTCACCGGCGGGATGAGGGTGACGCTGTAGGTACCGGACTCGCCGACCTCTACGGTCACCTGCTTGTTCGCGGCGATGGCGGTGTAGAAGTCCACCTTCCCGTCCGCATCCTCTATATGGGCGATAACGGGCGTGGAAGTGTCCGCATCCCAGCCGTCAGCCTTTACCTCAAGGGTAAGTACCATGTCCTGCTTCTCATCGTCCTTTGACTGGGACACCGCAGGGGCATTGGAATCTCCCGTCCAACTGGCATGTGAGATGGCGTAAGCCCCGCCGCCGATGAGAAGCGCCGCACAGAGGATTCCCGCACCAGCCGCGCAGACCTGCTTACGGGAGAACTCGCGCCCGAAGAGCACGAGCGGCTTCTTAGCATTCTCCTCCTCCGTCGAATCCACGACCTTCGGGATTTCGGCGGTCTTGTCCGCCGGGACACCCTCAGTCTCGATGCTGTTGTCGTTAAACATATTGCTGTCTTTCTTCATTTCTGTCAGTCCTTTCTGTCTTATAAGAAGATTTCCTGCTATCTATATTACCGGTAGCTCTCTACACCAACATGCCCCATAGGACATGCACGAGGATGATGAGAACGAGGATGACCGCCATCCATTTGCTGTAGTAGAACAGCCTATCGGGCAGCGTCACCATCGAAAGGCGCTCGATGCGCTTCTTAGACTCCTCTACCATCGAGTCGATGACCTTCCTGCTCCTTGCAGTCACCTCTTCGACGTTCTTTATGGTCATTTCTCCCGCCTTCTGCTGGGCGTTCGCAACTCCCATGAGCGCCATCTGATTCGCCTGATGCTGCGCATCCGCCGCGCCGTTTCTCAGCTCCTCGACCTTTTCGAGCACATCCTTCATCTCCGAAACCATGCCGCGCATCTCCCTTGCGATGCGTTCGTTACTCTGGCGCTGCTCGGCGATAAGGTCTTCCAGCTTCTTCATGGTTCCGATGAGGTCGGTCTCGTCGTTCTCATCCTCAAGCCTTCGTCCGGCGTTTCTGGCATCCCTCGCTTCCTCGGAGAGCTTAAGCTGCTGGCCGATACCGGCCATATGCCCGTCCGACTGCTCAAGTTCCCTCTTCACTTCGCTAAAATGCTTTGCCATGTAATCTTCGCTCCTTTCCATCCGTCAGTCCTCCAAACCCTTGCCCCTCTTCTCGCGCACACGGATAGCGATGGGCGTGTCGAGCAGATAGGAGAGGTTGTGTACCGCATCCGCGACCGGCACGGCATCCGCCATGCTCCCGCACATGTGTATCGCCTTCCAATCCTTCTCGCCCTTCACCGTCACCTCGACAAGAAAACGTTCCTTTTCCATCTCTCTCCTCGACCTTGCCGGTCTTTTCTATCGGACAGGGACAGCCTATTGCATCAGGTGTCCCTTTGTCTGGACACCTCTAGGGTTCACGCAGGTTCACCCCGCAGTTCGGGCAGAACTTCGGGACATATTCGGAAAACTCCTCGAACAGCGGCTATTCGCTCTCCTCAGAATCCGTCATATCCTCCTCGACGCGCCCAGCCCATCCGCAGTCGGAGCACCAGATGCCGTCCACGGGGTTTACATTTGCGTCTTTCGAGTGGGCGCTCCCTATGGTGATGAAAATCCTACTCATCGTTCTCAGCCCTCTCCCCATTGCTCTTCTCACGCACTCCGGCTTCCTTCCGCATCGCGGCAATTAGTTCCTCGGGCGTGATTCCGAGACCGTCCGCAATGGCGAAAAAGGATGCAAGGCTCGGCAGACGCGTCGGCTTTCCCCCGCTTCCGGCCATTCCGGCAAACCAAGCGGATTTACTGATTCCGCTTTTCTTGATGGCGTTGTCGAGCGTCATCCCCTTCTCGTACACGATGCGGCGCACCGCAACCGCGAAACACCCGAGTTCCGGGAAACGCTCAACGGCTTTCTCCGCCTGTGGCTTACCCGCCATGGTATCTCCTTTCTTACGGCTAGCTTGATTACTGGTAATATATCATACCACCAAACCAGATAAATCTTCAAGACGATACTCCATATATCCCGCACAAATAGGATAACAAACCAGCTTGAAAGCAACCCAGCAATATAGTAAGATAGACTCGTAAACCTATATCTGTTTACATGGAACGGTCGGTAATTCGTCCGTCATGCAAACTAACAGACTTATTAGAATTGACATTAGAAAGAAGGTCATAACATGCGAACCTACCAACACCCGATATACCAAGACAACACCATGGCAATTCGCGCCGAATATGATGAGGAAAAACGAGTCTTCGATTTGATGAAGAAGTTCCTCTATATCGTCGGGACGATAACGGCGATAGTTGTTTTCCTTTTGCTTCTCGTTAATTCCCCTGCCCTGATAACTCAGACAGGTGCAATTGGAATCATTGCACTCGTTCCCGTCCTGCTGGCTGCAACAGCCTTTACCGGGTTTTACGTCGGCACGGTACCGGCTGGCTACATCGCTGCATGGCGTGCAATCAAGCGCTCAAAGCTGTTCGTGTGGGGTAACGCTCTCGGACTGCTCCTCATAGCGACACTTCTTCTTTCCATCCCGGCTGCATTCGCGCCCATTGCCTTCCTTCTCCAGTGGTTGAAGGTGTCGAATCTCAAGCGTCAGCTTGACGCGAACGCATAGTGAGGTAAACTGAACGCGTTTTCTTCCTTCGTGGAGAAACTTTCTTGCTTTAGCCCGCTGTTCCTCGATGTGCAACATTAAGGGAGCAGCGGGCGCTTTTATGCCGATTCTCACACACCCGTATAGCGGCGCAAGCGGAATATCCCGCCCGCGCCGCTTTTTAATTAACGCTCGCCGTTCTCCTTGTTCGGTTCCGGGCGTTCCTGCGTAGGTGCCTGTTGCGCCCGCTGGGAACCGCCGCTTCCGGCGTTTCCGCCGCTCTTCTTCCCTTTCGGCATGACCGTCGAGGATACTTCCGCCCTGAGTTCGTCGGCTCCGCGCCAACAGGCGAGAATCAGGCGCTTGACCTCCGAATCGTCCGCGATATCCGAATCGGGACGCGGGAGTTTCAGCTTGGGGATATCCACGATTTCCATGCCCTCCATACCGCGTATCTCCTTGCGGTACTTCCGGTAGACGCTTCGGATTTGCGCAAGGTACCTCTCCTTCGTTTCCGTTCCCATCGCCTTTTGCCGCTCGATATCCCTCTTCTCCGCAACGGCTGCGCTTCCTTCCGCATGGATGGATTTCGCCACGTTCGCCGTGAACGCAGCTTCCAGCCCCTTTGTTCCGAGGTCAGCATCGAGCTTCGCCACGGAGAAGGCATAGCGGTTGTTGTCCGTGTCGGTAACGTACATGCGCCCCCTCTTGAACTCCGTGTCAACGCCCCATGATTCCAGAAGCTCGCGGTAATCATAGATGTTCTCCGCTTCCCCGGCGGCGATGCGGCACAGCTCTCGCAAGTTCGTCTTATAGGAGTCGATGCCGCGTGCCGCAAGTTCCTTCTCGATACGGGACGGTTGCTTCTTGTGGACGGAGGAATTGCGCTCGCCCTCCACGACCTGTTTCAACCCCCACTCGCGGTCGAGGTCGCGGATGCGGTTCGCGCGTTTCACCTTGGCGCTTTTCCCGCGCCCCTCATCGAGCCGCTTGCCCGTGGAGAGGTCGGTACGGTTGATGACGATATGGACGGCATAGCGATGGGTCTTGTCCGCCTTGCAGTATTCGTTGTGAAGCGCCATCACTATCTGTTGGTTCGGGTAGTATTTCCCGACATATTCCTTTGCGTACCTCATGCATTCTTCCGGTGAGAGCCGCCCGCCGTTTAAGTCGCACTCATCGGGATTGAACCCGAGAATCTGATGGAACAGAACCGTGTTCTTCGCTTCCTTAAGCTCCCCGGTCTTTTTGTCCCTCACGCGCCGTGCTGACTTGTTGTGACCGTACATCTCCCTCGTCATCCACATGTGGTGCGACCAACGCTTCGGGTTGGTGCATCCATCCATGTTGAGGGAATCGCGCACGAGCACTTTGCGGTCATCGTTGATGTAGCCGCGCAGGTTCTTCATGTGCCCGTTACTCTGCACGCCCGTCTGCTTGATGATGGTCATCTGTGCTCACCTCCTTTTTTTCGTCTAGGTACTCCCAGTGATAACCTCCTGCCGTGCCACCTCTGTCGATAGCCCTGCGTATCGAATTGCCATTT
The DNA here is from genome assembly GCF_015561195.1 of Collinsella aerofaciens. GTDB lineage: Bacteria > Actinomycetota > Coriobacteriia > Coriobacteriales > Coriobacteriaceae > Collinsella > Collinsella aerofaciens_AC. Next base: position 10,966 of record NZ_JADMSU010000016.1, read on the forward strand.
CGTAACCCTACTGCCCTTGCTGCGTCACTGAGCGAAACGAACTGGTTGCCGGTTTCCGCACAGCGCACCTTCTTTGCTGTTAGTTGCACCCTCTGTTATCGCGCTTGTCAGGTGCCGGATTCACGTACTCCCACGTGTATCCCCCGGCCTTGTGTCTATTACCTCGCGCTACCGACCTTATCGAGTTGTAGTTTATTCCTGTATCTCGTGAAGCATCTGCGATGGATTCATACATCTTCCCGGTCTCTAAGCACCGTATGGCTGTTTTTCTCGGTACCGTATATTCTTCGGCATTGTCTATTCTTGACTCCAAATCATCTGGATAGCACCAATGTTTGCCGTCAAAGGTGCGATAGGGATTTTTACAGCAAAGGCCAATCCCCGACCGGGCGCTTTCCTGTCTGTCTCCATACTCCCTCGTAGCGGCTTTGATGGACTCATAGCGCTTTCCGGTCTCAACGCAGACCACAGTGCGGCTTCTTCCGTCCCTTTTGAGGATATTCTCGATTTCCCCTTTAGCAAGCGTGCTGTATTCATCGCTGTTTACAAAATGGTACCCTCCCGCATAATGTGATTTGCTTTTTACTGCTTGCTGGATATTGCCTGCTTCGACACCTAAGTCCCTTCCCGCATCGACATAGGTTTTGTATCGCGCACCCGTCTCAAGGCAGACGACTCTATAAGGAGCACCCTCCGCTCTCGCGGCGGCTGCTTTCTCTTCACTGTATTCGCTCTCTCTAATCCAGTGATACCCTTTCGCGGTCTTGCCGGTTTTCAGAGCGCGACATATACTACCCCTGCTGATTCCAAGCTCTTTTTCCGCTTGGCTTTGCGTCTCGAATCGTTTCCCTGTCTCTAGGCAAATAACCGGCGTGGCCTGATTCCCTTTCGTAAAATCGGGAATCCTGCCCAACTCGTAGTCGATAAGGTAGCACCAAGCGATTCCGTTCCTGTCTAGCTTTGATTTGTCAATAACTGTTTTTAACGAATAACCGACTTCACGCTGCGCGCTACTGATAGTCGGATAGCTCTTTAACGTATCCAGCCGGATGACCGGAAGAGAAACTTGTGCACGTTTTCCGCCATATCCACAGTAAGGGCATCCGCTGTTGCTGATGACCTTCGACCTGATTGCCAGTCGATACGGTCTATCGCAATGCGGGCACCTCCACCACGCCTTCTCTGTTGCTAGAGGTCTGACCTTCCACGGCGTTTGCTTCCCGTTTCGTTCTTTGTCCCATTCCTCAGCAATCGCAGGATACTGTACGGCAAGGCTGTCTTTGGAGGCGTTGAAAACCGCACCATCGAAATCAAAGCCGATTGCCTTGAGACGCGCAACCTGTGAAGTATCGAGCTTTCCTTCCCGATAGCTCTTCCTCAGCTTGTGGACAATATAATTCTTTGTTCTCTTGGCATCGCTCATAGCTGCCCTCCATTTTGTGCGGCTATCTCTTCCAAGAAGGATATCTTTTCGTCAATGGTCGTTGACGGATTAAGCGCTTCGCGCAGCTCTTCTGCAAGCTCGCGCGGGTCTTTTATCTCGTCGATGACATGAAAATCTTTCGGTTCATATATCGGCTTTTCTCCTTGCTCGCTCTTCTTTTCATAGGCGCGTTCCATGCGCTCTTGCATCCCCGCGATACCGCCGAGGGAGCCGAAATTGTTGCAGAGGTCGAATACAAGTGGCGTTCTGTTTCCACCGGATGTGAGGGCACGCCCGAGCTGCTGCTGAAAAAATAACGGGGGACTTTGTGGGGCGCACCATAACGATTGCGTCGATTCCCTTGACGTGAACAGCTTCATTAAGCTGATTGATACAGTAGAGCACCTTCAACGCCGAGCTGCTGTCCTCTTTGAACTCTTGAAAGTCACGGGAACCGTAAGGGTCTGCACTCGTGGTCTTATATGCGTGAACCTCCTTGTTCACACGACCGAACCACTCGCGGCGAAGAAGCATGAACTCCTGTAGCTTCTTTTGGTTCGGGCAGAACACGATGACCTTGCTGTCGCGCTTCCTGAGATGCTTTGCGATGATACGGTCGATGCCGTCCGCATCTTGAAGAGAACGTCGCAACTCCTCATACTTCTTGACGAATTTGGAGTATTTCTTCTTCTCGCGCACCTTTTCGATGGATACCTTTAACTCTCCTAGCTCTTTCGGCGCATCGTAAAGTGCTATGACGTACTTCGGCATGGGAAGTACACCGTCAAGCCATGCTTCCTCAAGCTCCATGCTGCTTGCAATGTTTCCGACAAACATCTCATCCGCCATGTTGCGCCCTTTGTCCGAATAACGAATGGGCGTTGCGGAAAATCCGACTATCTTTGCATCGGGATTATTTTCCACAACGTATTGAACGCCCTTCCCCCATTCAGGTGCCCCGCAGTGATGGAACTCGTCTGCCACTATCACATCGCACCGCGGAATCTCATCCCCGCATCTTGCTTTAGCCATTGCGGTTGCATAGGTCATAAATTGCAGATTCTTCGGAGTGAATCCGGGAGCGATATCGGAAAGGTTCGCCATCTGGTCGATGTACATGTAATCATTGGTACCGAGAAGAAGGAAGTTCTTTCCCGGATTGTCCTGTGCCATCTTAGCAATGATGACGAATTTGCCCGTGCCGGTTGGTTGCACGACACAAGCACGGTTGCTATCCCTGAGCATGGCACAGAGGTTATCGTAGGCTTTCTGATTGTGCGGGTAGAGTTCGATTTCTTCCATTTTCATTTTCCCTTCCGTGGAAACATATCTTGCATCATCGCTTCATTCGTGAGTGTCCGGTTCCCAGACTTTACCGGCTCCCTTCCGTTTACACTCACGAACCCGTCAAAGAGAATCTTAAATACTGGCTCGGTGGTCTCCACTGCGTTGTGCCTTGCAAACGGGTCGTAGGCATCGTGAACGAAAAAATACGTTCCGTTCTTGCACGCAACATGGGCAACCTTCTTGCAAACGGGGCACCGGGCGCGAAGCTCCCGGAAATGCACCCATTCGTTTTTTGCCTTTTTCTCTTCGCCCATCTTGCACTGCTCCGTTCCAAACTCCGTCAAACGGTGGACTTGTCAGTAACGGCTTCTGGATATCCGTTTCCATGTTTGGGTAATCGGGATTCCGATTTTTTCCGCTTCCTACTCAGACATACCCAAATCTAGGATAGAGAGAAACATCATTCCAAATTCTGTCGGTTCTATCCAAGCGCCCTCTTCCGGCTTCCTATCCACGCATCGTGAAAAGCCTTCGTAGTATTTCGAGCGCCCGTTGATATCTGCGAGCGTTTCCCCATCAAGCTCTATCAAGACATGAGGTTTCGCGTTGTATCGTTTCGCTTTCACGAAACGGAAGGAAGGATGAAAGTGTCCCTTCATATCGTGCTCGCCAACCCACATGCTTTCGGCAACGAATAGAAGCTCGGCAACTGGTAGGATACCGACCTTCTCGGGCATCCGCTTTTTCAAGATAGCTTCCGCAGATGCCATGCTCCACAAACTCCCCGTGTCTTTGTAGTACCCCATACCCTATTTATCCTTCCTGCTCTGCATCGGGGTTATCAAAATCGTCGATTCGGATTTGGATGTTGTTGCGGTCTGCTTCCCTTCGGAGCGCAGCAAGGGCTTCCGCGACCTCCATAAACGTCTCCACCTCACGCGCGAGGACGCGCTGCGCTTCCCTCACATCGAACACCTTGATGCCATAGGTGTTCAAGAACTTCATGAACTGGTTCAAGTTCGTTCCCTGCTTCGCGAGTTCGTGTGCCGTCTTTTTCAAAGGCTCGGTGTCGATGACCTTGATTGTCACGTCATCGGAATGGATAAGTAACGTGCGGGCATATTCGGAAACCGTCATACCGTAATTCGCGGCTTTTCGCTTGAGTGTTCTCTTCTCCCGTTCAGACAATCTGATGAGAACTGCGGTTTCTCTTTTTGCCACCTTCATCACTCCCCTTCTGTATTTTCTCATAATCTCATAGTCGTATCGGTGCCGCCACCGTTTGACTATGACACGAAAGCGACGGTTCACTTTGCTGAGTAACGGGAACCGGCAATCCTAAATTGTCGATTCGTTAAGCGTAAGCGTCCTCCCGTCAAGGCTCCGAAAGCCGCTCGGGAGCAAGATGGAAGTGTATGGAAAAGTCTCGTTTACGTGACTTTGTATATACGCTTCCCAAATCTTGCAACTCGAAGAGCGGCCTTGGCCGGTGAGCACTGATATTCTATCAGTGCGAGAGCAGAAAAGGCATGGAAAAGGGGGTGCCGCCGCACCCTTTCCCATGCCTTTTCTGCGGGGTTTCCGGCTCGCCCGGAAACCAAGAACCCGAGGTGCCGCCACCTCGGGTTCCCATCATCTGCGAAGACGAAATCAATTTCTTTGAAGACTTGACAAAGATTCCTTCCAATCGCGTCTTGATAAGCGAACGGACACCATAAAAGGTGCCCGTTTTCTACGTTGCTGTTGATTCGTGCTCGCCATCCTCAATTTGAATTGCAGACCGCTACAGCTTCCATCCATTTCTTTCCAGAGCAACCAGCGCTTCACGTTGCCGGATGCCGAGTCCGCCGACACGCCTGCCTTTCGGTATCCGGTACAGTCGCATGATGACTACCGCCTTGCTCGCACCGATACCCGGAACACTTTGCAGAAGCGATGTGACCAAAATGCGCTTCGCATCCTCCTCGTCCATCGCATCCGTGAACGTAAGCTCGCCGGACTTCACGCGAGCTTTGAGTGCTGCATAGCGCCTGCGAGCCTGTATGGCAAGCTCTAGCGCATGGGCACGCTCCTCGCTGCTAAGGTTCGACAGATAGTTCTCTTTCTCGGTCATCGTTACTTCCTACTTCAACTCGTTGTCCCAGATGTTATCGTCAGGCTGCGCCGCATGTTTCCAACGGTTCGCATCCGCCCGACCGTTCCAGTCGGCGATGAACTTCTCGATAGCAATGGCGCATCCGCTGTCAAGAGCTTCTGCCCACCTCTCGTTGTTCTCATCGCACCAATTCTGAAATACCGCAAACTCGGTGACATTGTTCGCGACGATGTGCCTTCGCATCCCCCGCATCTGCGCGATAAACCTCGCGGTGGCGGGAACCATGGTGATTAAGTTCATGTTCCAATCCCTTTTTCCGAAGTGAATCCATCTACCGGCTCCACTTCCTCTCTAATAAAAACGCCCATCGAGTTCCGAAGCGAGCCTTTTCGTCTTCGTCTCTATGGAGCGGTCGAGACGTGCGACCGTCCTCTCTTTGCCTTCGATATCGCGGTCAAGCTCCGCGACGCGGCTGCGCTTCTGCTCGATTCTGTCCGTCAGCTCGTTGTAATCGCGCATCGCCTGCTGGTACTCCGGCACGTCGAGATGCTTGCGGTCGCAGTCCATGAGCCTTCGCTCGATGCCGTGTGCGGCTGCGGCCTTTTCCAGCTCGCTCATCATCAGGTTCTGCAAATCGGGAAGGCGCTCAAGACCGAGGGCCTTGAGCGCACCGCCCATCGACACCTGGGTCGAAAGTCCGCGCTTGCAGCCCGTCGCATACGGAATCCCCGCCATGTGCATATGCGGCGTTCCGTCCTTCTCGTCGAAATGGACGGCGATTTGGAACCACTCGATTGCTCCCTCAGTCTTTGAGCGAATCGAATCGGCGGTCTCCCTGAAAATCTCCTCGGCCTTGCCGTTGTCGAGTTCACCGCCGAACGTGTCGCGGTTCCCGATTTGCAGGACGTACTCGTAGCATGGCTTCGGGACGTTCACGCGCCCCTTGTTGCCCGATTTGACCCTCGCCGAATCATCGGAATAGGCCTTCTCTATTTTCGAGAGGTAATCGCCGATGCATCGCTCAGGATGGCCTTTCGATTTCTGCTTCGCGTTGTACGCCCTGAGCGAATCGCCGAAAACCGTCTCGTATGCCTCGGCAATCGGAACGTCGCGAATCGAGATGTTGCCGACGCTCAAATCGGCATCGACGTTCCTCAGGTTGGCGCGATAGGCCAAGTCCATGTTGTGCCGCGCGTTGTGGGCACCGGCTGAAACCGACATCGAGAGCGCCATGTGATACCACCATCCCCTTAACCAAGCTCCTCGGCAAGCAGTCGGACGATGAGCTTGGTCATGCTCTCCCCCGTCTCGATGCGGTGGAGTTGCGCTTCTTTGTGGAGCCAAGCCGGGATGAGGAGACTGATTTTCTTGAGTTCCACCTCGTCCGTCTCATGCTTGCCGGAACCTTCCTTCTGGATATCCGCCATCTCGCGCTTGGACTTCTGCGCGCTCGCCATGAACGCGTTCGCTGTGGTCTTGTTAGCCATTGTTCTTCTCCTCTTCGTTCAGAACCGAATCTGCAAGCAGCTCAATCGGGGCGACCACATGGCTCTTCGGGTCGTAATCCGCCACGGACACACCGGCTGCTGCGGCACGTGAGAGGGCAACGGCGCGGGGAATCTTCGCGATGATTGGAACCTCCTCGCCCTCAAGGTACTCCACGAGCTGACGGTCGAGTGTGCCGTAGGCATAAAAGTTGTTGACGATGACATACGCTTTTGCACCAGTGCCGGACTCACGTACGATATCGAGCGTTCTCAACGTCGGCTCCATGTCGCGCGTGCTCGGAAGCATGGGTACGAGGATGAGATTCGCCGCGCGGCACCAATCGTTCACACCGCCCACGAGCACGCCCGCCGTATCGACAACCTGAAAATCGCACTCCTCCGCGAAATCCGGGTCATCGCAGACCTCATGGACGGAACCGCCCTGCGGGTCGGTAGTGACGAACGCCACGGTCTTGCCGCGACGCTCAAGCGCAAAGGAAAGCTCGTCCGCGATGGTGGTCTTGCCGACCCCGCCCTTCTGGTTGAGCATCAAAATCGTGTACATGTTAGAAGTCCTTTCTGTCCTGTTTGAAAAACGCTACTCACGGGAATCGGATGCGCGCACAAGCCCGTAACCGACGGTGACGGAAAGTGCCAAGCACACGGCGAATACCGCAGCAGCCACGTTTCCGAAAACGACCGAAACCGTAAGTGTGAGAAACACCCACCATCCGACGGTCACCGCGAATAGCAGGCCGAGGAAGAGCATGAAGGGGATTTCCCGCACTGAATCGCCACGAAGGTGCATTCCGTCCTCCCTAGAACTGAATATCCGCATCATACGTTTCCGGTTCCGCAGACTGCCCCTGGGCAGAAACCGTATCCTTCCCGGCACCCTTCGAGTCCGCAAACTCGATATCGGTCACGAGAACGGAAAGGGCATGGCGCTTCTCATCGTTCTTCATCCAAGAGTGGTAGCGGAGCCGTCCATCCACCGAAACCTTCTTTCCCTTGGTGAGATAGGGAGCAAGCGCTTCGGCTCGCGCACCGAACAGGGCGCAATCGACAAACACCGGCGCATCGACATATTCGCCGGTCTCGCTGTCCTTCTTCTTCTCGTTGATGGCGAGTCCGAAGGTGAGGACACTCGTGGCATCCCCCTTTTTGCGAAGCTCCGCATCGCGCGTGAGGTTGCCCATGATGGTCACTCGGTTGATAGCCATTGTCTTTCCAATCTCTCGATGGTGTTTGCGGAGGATTCTGGAATCCTCCTGCCGGGAAAACTTTCGTCCCTTGCTGTCTATAAATATAGCAGACCAGAATACCAGCAACCCAGAGAGCAAGATAACCACATAGATTGCACACACTTACGCTGCAAAGATAAGGGCGTGTGAAAAGCAACGCTTCACACGCCCTAAGCACGTATCTACTCTGCTACGAGCCATTGTTCGAGCCATCGCTGCACGGCAAGCGTCGCGAGCGCGTCGGCAAGCGACCCGTGCGCCCTGCCCGTCCACTCGTATCCGATGTGGTCGGCGGCATCCACCAGCTTGTAGCGCCTTCCCATGAACCACGTGAACAGGTTCATGGTGTCCGTGATGCGTGCATCCTCTCTCGGGCGCACCCCGACGACGGATAGGAACCCGAGGTCGAATCCGACGTTGTAGCCGATAACCTCATCTGCCCCTGCAAAGATTTCCCTCAGTCGCGGTATGGCTGTCTCGATAGTCGGCAGGTCTGCCACGTCCTCCGGGTAGATGCCGTTGACGGCGCTCGCGTGCGGCCATTCGGTCTTCACGGTCGGTCGGAACCTCTCATCCAACAGGACGGAACCGTCCCTTCCGATGATGGAGATGGTCAGAATCTCATCCGGGTCGCTACCGTTCGGATGAAGACCGGTGGTCTCGGTCTGCTCGCAATGCGCCGTGTCGTATCGCCAATCATCGACCGTGTATCGACGTTCGTGCATCGTCTCTACGGAAGATACCCTTACCGTGCCGTCCTCGCCCCGATGGCACTGGACTTTCCTGACCGCGACCCCGAACCCACGATTCTCGACAGATTTCCTATCCGCTGCCAAGCACGCTGCAAACCCTGTGAGGAACCGCGCTTTTAGGCCGTCTCCGGTCTCAACAAAGTCAATGAGTGTATCGACCAGCCGCTCATAGCTCCTTGTCTCGACCTTTCCGGTGAATCCCCATTTGCGGTGCGCCCCGTCGGTCAAGGGTGCCATCTTGCCTGCCATGACCTCGTACCTATCCATTTCCACGCTCCCTATTTACGTTGCATCGAAAAAGAGGGGCATCTCTTTCCCGATGCCCCTTCAACTCCTTAGCGAATGCCGTCCGGTGAATACGGTGACCAAGGCTGGCCGAGTAGAACCAGCCAGTCGCACTCCTCGCTCTCCCCCAGCCGGAACAGATAAACCGCATCCGAGACAATCTCCTGCCAGTATGCCGTAAGGTCACCGAACCTGCCGGTATACTTGCAGTGGGGAACAGTGCCGCCCCCGTCATAGACCATGACCATATCGTTTTTCTCGATTTTCATTTGCTCCGTCCTTTCTGCCTTGGGATGGTTCCGGTGCCGTCCCCCTTGCTGCTATCTGTAATTATAGCTATGCGGCATACCAGCACACTCCACAACGCGAGACTCCACGCCTTCTCCATGGAACTCGGGTCATTAGGGGCGAGCAGCCCCTAATCTGAGGGAGCGTAAGCGACCGCGCCACGGAGAGACCCCGCGAAACCGTGGGGTGCCAAGAAAAGCCAACCTCACGTCACGGAGCCACCGCCCCTCCTTTCCCCGCCCTCTACCGAGCCGCTGCGGCGTGCCCCGCTTTGCCGCGCCTGCGGCCTATGGTTTCCCGAGAAGAAGGGGTTTTCAACATTCCGATGGGCGGAGGGTTCCTAGACTGACCCGGAGCCTGTCGGAATGTTGGAAACCCCGGCAGGTCAGTCCCCCCGTTTCCGCCAAGTAGAAGGCTTTTCCGCGCTTTCAATGGCCGGAGGGTTCCTAGCCCGACCCGCAGGCTGTTGGAAGGGTGGGAAAGCCGCCCCGAGTCCCCGTTCCCGCAACGACCCCGCGCCTTCACGCCGCCCGCAGGGCGGCTCCCAAAAAGCCAAAGAAAAAGGGCACCCTCCCGGATGCCCTTCACTCGATTTAACAATCCCCGCAATATCCGTCAGCCCATGCCAGACATTCAGCGGCTCCGCCCTCAAACACGAGATTCCCGTTTTCATCTCCTTCGTAAACCTTGATGTTGATTCTGCTCAGATACTCTTCTGCGCCGATGCCGACCTTGCCGCCGAAGTTGTCGTAAGCGCCCGTGACAACATAGGTGTAGCTCGCAGAGGGCACATTGTCCTCCCCGATGAACTCGATATCGGCATCCGCCATGCACATCGCCTTGAGGAAATGCTGGCACCAGTTTCGGTTATTGAGAATGTCCCTCTCCACGCTCGCTCCCGAAAAGTCGATATGTTGTTCAGGCTTGGTTCGCGATGCCACAACGAGCGAGTTGGCGATATCAATGGCATGGCAGCTGGGATAACCGTCATAGTGGCGATAGAACGTGGCGATGGTCTCCTCTTCCATCTGATTGCTTTTCCAGTTGAGGACGAGGTTCTTGAGGATGGTGACGGACGGTGTGCTCATGGTTTTTCCTTCCTGCCATGGGGCAGCTCGGTTGCCGCCCCTCTTGCTGTCTATAAATATAGCAGAACGGCATACCAGCAAGCAGGTAAACCGTACACTCCATATATCCTGCATATACAAGCAAAGAAAAAGGGCACCCTCCCGGATGCCCCGTGGTTCCTCTGCCCTAATAGTTCACAATCGCCTGATACTCCGGCATATCTTCTGAGAACTCATGCTCGTCTAGCGCATTGTAAAAGTCTGTCACCTTGCGAACCATGCACCGGTCGCAATACTTGGTAGCAGAGTCGCGCCAGTCCGCAAATGCCGGATTCGACTTGTCCCATTCAGCGCTGCCGCTAAAGATATAGGGACAACGGGAGCAAACATAGTCAACGGCTTCCTCTAACTTCTTGTCCTTCATGTTCGTCCTTCCTGCCATGGGGCGGCTCCACTGCCGTCCCCCTTGCTGTCTATAAATATAGCAGAACAGCATACCAGCAAACAGGCGAACCGTACACTCCTTATATCCTGCATATAAAAGCATGGATGAACTCGCCGATGGCGTGCCTAAACCTTATACTCGCAACTGCCGTATTCCAGACGGAATACATCATCCATGATGCCATCCTCGCTGTCGGGCACAAGCCTGACGAGACGGATGGTCTCATCCTCAGCATCGGAGCACAGGTCGATGATGAAACCGTCAAATCCCTCCCGCTCGCATCTTGAGACCATCCAACTTTCCTTGCAGTACGCTTCTGCAACGGCAAAGGCATCAAGCGCAGCTTCTCGACGCTTTATCTTCGCTTTGAAGCTCTCCTCCACCCCGTCACCGCCACTGCAACGACTGATGGAAAGCGTGTATCCGTCCATGTCTGTTCCTTCCCTTCACGAACCACTGCCTGTATTTTCGCTCCCCGTCAGAAAGTTTCTTCTATCGGCACGAAGAACTCCCCATCGCGAGTGCTCGCGTTTTTGTCTCCGAGCCAGCTGAGTTTCCTCCCTTCTGGCTAGCTAACAATAAATATAGCAGACCATCAAACCATAAACATGGCAAGCCATAAAACCATCATAACAACGCGGAGAAAAAAGGGCACCCGCGCAGGATGCCCCTTCTCATCTCACACGAACGGATTGGTGCAGCTGGAAGAATGCCGGACGCTGATTGAGGAAGTCCTTCAATATCTTGCCACCTCTATCTGGCACCAAGGAGCGCGATGAAGCCAACAGGTGCGATAAGGGTGCCTAGAACGCAGGCCGTCGCAAATCCGAGTGCCGCCATCTTCGTTCCCTCCGGTCGGTACGGCGCGTTGATGTTCATCAGGGATGCGGCGAGAATCCCGACGATGCCGCCGAGGAAGCCGAGGAAGAAGAAGCCTGCCTTCTGCCCGCTTGTAAGCGCGCGTTCCATCGTCATCAGCATCTGGTCTTTCCCTGCATCCTTGGAATACATCTGCCCAATTCCTTCCTTTTTCTTCGCAAAACCGGGGCACGGTGCCTTCGCCGCTGTTCCGGCACCGCGCCCTGCCGGAATCTTACCATCCTCCGCGCGTTATGGCACAATCTGTTCAGGGATGCCGTCAAGTAGGAAGGAAGAACCATGGCTACCATTCAAGATTTCGAGGAGCGTATCGAGAAACAGAAGGCGGAACTCGCCAAACTCGAAGCGAAGAAAAAGGAACTTGAAAAGAAGATTCGCGAGCGGAACCGGAAGTGGCGCTCTCTGGTCACCCATTCCGCTGGTGAAAGTGTGCTCTCCGCCGTCGGTTGCGCTTGGCAGGAACTCGACCTCGACGCACTCGACCGATTCCTTGCGAGCCATGCAGACGAGGTGAGCGACATGCTCACCGCCCACGGAAGTACCCCGGAGGATGCCAAGGCGCGTCTCGATGCACGCAAGAAGAAAACGGTGAAAACGGAGCCTGTCGCTGATGGTGGGTTACAGGCAGCGGAACCGGATAGCGAAAACTCCGACTGGTAACAGAAAAGGGAGCCGTGTGACCGAAATCACAGGCTCCCTTTTCTCCTGCCCGCACTCCGAGATAAAAGCAACAGGCAGAAAGGACTTTCGCTACTGTAACACAGCGCACCGCCGCACGGGACGCGAATCTGGCAGAACCATCTGAAAACGCGTGTCTAATTGTGAAAGAAGCATGAAATCTGACTGGAAAAGTCCACAAAACAGGACAGATATAGTAAAACATAATCACAGATTGCAAGCAGAAAGGAGCACCATGGATTTCAGCAGCTACTACTACTACATCCCCTTGAACTTCTACGAGACACCTGAGATGACGCTCATCGACCATGAGCCGAATGGGGATTCCGCGACCGTACTCGTCCTCGCCCTGGCTAAAATCCACACGCGCACAGTCACGAAAAACGATGACGGCACGTTCACCATCGTGACCGATGACGGCACGTTCACGGATACCGAAGTCATGGAAATGCTCTCCTCCTTCGGCTACCGGGCGAATCACGCCAAGTACACTCATGCCCTCGCGGTTGTCGCGAGGTTCCCACCCTTCGACCACCTCGCCTACTCCGAAGCCGAACGCGATAAGAAGACCCCGGAGGTGTACCAATGAAGCTCCGAGGAGCGTGGCGCAGGGACTACAGTGAGTTCTTCGACACGCAGGAAGCCCTACTCATCGACGCGATGGACAATGCGGACTCCATCTACACCGTCTTCGCCCGTCTACAATCGCTTGCGGTGAAATGCGGCTGCGCCGGGAAGCTCCTTCTCCACGAAAGCGTTCCCTACACCGACGAGATGCTTGCTGCGGTCACCAAGAAGACCGTTCCCGCCTTTCGGCAATGCGTGCAGCCGCTCGTGCAGCTCGGCCTTGTCATCTGCGAGGATGGCATCTACGCCATCGCGGACTGGGAGTTTAACCAGAACGTCCCGGCAATCGACGCGATGCGCGAGGAAAACCGTGTGCGCAAGGCTTCGGAGCGTGCCCGTAAGAACGGAAAGGGAACCCGTCAGTTGAAGAAGGATAAAGTGCTCGCATACCTTACCGAGCATCCGGAAGCCACGAATACCGAGGTTGCCGAGAAGACCGGAGTGAGCCGCCCCTCCGTTATCAAGTACCGCAAGGAATATGCGCCAGCACTTCCAGCCCCAAAAGGCGGAAAAATCGTAAAAGATGACGGCACGAAAGTTGACACTGTAAAAATTGACGGTGTAAAAGTTGACAGCTTTGACAGCAAAGTTGACGTCAATTTTGACGTAAAAGTTGACAGTGATTTTGACACCGGTTTTTACACTGACGCAGACGGTAAAAGCGCAGGTAGACAATCTGCACGGGCTGAAAATGAAGCTGTAAAAATTGCGTCACGCCCTAAGAATATAGATGATAGATATAAGAATACATCTACATCTACAGCTGTGGCTGATGGGGAGGGGATGACAGGTTCTGGAATCCCGACAAGGGAGGAAGTCCGCTCGCACTTCGCGGAAATGGGATTCGCGGTTGACCCCGACCGCTTCTTCGATGTGAACGAGGGACGCGGCTGGCGCACGAACTCCGGCAAGCCCGTCGATGACTGGAAGAAACTCGCCGCAGTCTGGGACAGGAACGAGCGCCCGAAGGCCGCGACCCCTCCCGCACGCACGGAACCGAAGGCCAACGCGGTCGGGAAAATCCCCTCCGTCGAGGAGGTCATGGCGAAATGGGGCTGTGACCGGGAGACGGCTCAGGGATATATCGACGAGAACATGTACTAGAAATGCCCCTGAGAATGCCTGAGAGCCTGCCTATGACACGTTAAATGTCATGTGGCAGCAACTGCCCGAACAAGACTGCAAAGTCCCGTAGACAGGCTCTCAGACAGGGTAACGCAGAAAGGACGAGGTAAATGAGTGAAAACGTAACGAAAACCAAGGAGCAGGACGGACGGAAGCCGGGCGAGGACTATCGCGACGCGGACGGCATCCTCGTCTGCGGGAAATGCGGAGAGCCACGCGAGCGGATGTTCCCGGCGGGCGGAATCTTCAAGGAGCCGCACCTTGTCCCGACCATGTGCCGTTGCCAGAGGGAGGAAGCGGACAGGCAGCGCGAGGAAGCCGAGCGGGCGGAGAAAAGGCGCAGGACGGAACGGCTAAGGAAGCAGTGCTTCCCCTCATCCGGCAGGTACGCCTTCTGCACCTTCGATGCCGATGACGGCAGGAACGCGGCTCAGAGCACCGTCTGCAAGGCATTTGCCGCGACCTTCGACCCGAAAGACCCGGAGGGGCTTGTCCTGTACGGGAAGCGCGGCACGGGCAAGAGCTTCCATGCGTCCTGCATCGCGAACGCCGTCATCGAGCGCGGGTTCTCCTGTCTCGTGACCGATATCAAGCAGGTCGTGAACCTGATGGAATCCTCCTTCGAGAAGCGTTCCGGGAACCTTGAGAGAATCCTCGCCCCAGACCTCCTCATCCTTGAAGACCTCGGTGCCCAGCGCTCCACCGAGTACGTCATGGAGCACGTCTACGACGTTATCGACGGACGCTACAAGGCGGGGAAACCGATGGTGATAACGACGAACTTCGACTTTCGCGAGAGAATCCTGAACGCCACGGCAGATGACCCGTGGGGACGTGTCTTCGACCGCATCGTTGAGGTCGGGTTCCCGGTGAAGTACGACGGCAATTCGCGCCGTCGGGAAATCGGAATGAAGAACCGCAAAGATTTCAAGCGGAAGTTGGGAATCGAGGGGATAGAATCGTAGCGGAGCGGTTTTTAAGCATCAGCCGCTTCTTCCTGATTCTGGTGCCGATTTCCTTCCCGGCACCGTCCCAGCGCCCCGTAGCGTATCAACGCTGCGGGGCTTTCTTTTTCCTCTTGGCAGGAAAGGGCACGGAAATCGTGCCTATACCGAAAGGAGGAAAAAAAGATGACGAAAGAGAAAGCGAACCGTAACGAAGTGGTCGGCATGTTCCTGACCTATTGCCGGAAGACCCTCGTGAACGCGCGGACGGACGTTTTGAGGGAGCGCAAAAGGAGACGCAACCGCGAGGTGCTGTTCTGCGACCTCAGAAGAAGTGAACTCGAAAGCCTTGCGGACTGGCAGGACGTGCCGGAGCGGGAAACCGTATTCGATGCCGCCGGGAAGCCTATCGGCGTGACAGACAAAGACCTCGCGGATGCGCTGGAAAAACTCTGCCCAGAGGAGCAGGCAATCATCCTGCTCTCCTATTTTGCCGGATGGTCGGATAGGCGTATCGGTGAGGACATGGGGTTCCCGCGCTCCACGGTGCAGAACCGTCGCGCCCGTGCGCTCGCCCGTCTTGCGGACATTCTGACGGAAGGGGGTGACCCGCATGGCAAAGACAAAGATTGACTACGATACCGTCGTTGCCGCGACAAGCGGAGATGCCCTTGCTGCCGGGGCGGTGCTCGATTACTTCAACGACTTCATGGACGGACTCTGCACCGGGTTCTACACCGACGCGGATGGCTTCTGGGACTACGGCATCGACCTCTCGATGAAGTCGTTCATGCAGGCGAAGCTGTTGCGTGCGATGCTGAGGTTTAAACCGTAAACAGTAAAACCACAAACACAGGAAACCAGACAACCAGAAAGAAGGAAAGGAAGCAGACTATATACAAACACGCTCTGACCTGCTACAATACAGTCAGAAAGACGAGTAGTCTGCTTTCCTGTCAAAAGGAGAGCCATGGTAACCGTAACGAAAAAAGATTTAGTTGCCCTCGGCTATGGGAACTCTTTCGCCACCGATATCATCCGTCTGGCGAAAATTCGCATGGTTGAGAAGGGCTATCCCTTCTACTCCTCACGCAAGCTCGACCGCGTTCCGGCGGAAGCCGTCGAGGAGCTTCTTGGGATTGCCTTAGACGGTGATGCCGCTGGTCGCGCTCCTGAAAAAGGAGTAAAGACAAATGGCAAACGACCAAATTAAGAAAGCCGATAACGGCACCTACTATTTCCGCGCCAATCTCGGATTCGACCATTCCACGGGAAAGCGGATTCAGAAATACCGGAGCGGATTCAAGACAAAAAAAGAAGCGAAAGAGGAATATGCAAAACTCGTTTTGCAATTTGCTTCCCAATCGCTTCCCACCGAACAGAAAAGGATTCCCTTCGGAACGTTCATTGAGGACACCTACCTGCCTTGGTATCAGACACAGGTAAAGGAGAGTACCTTCGAGAACCGCGCCGGTACGGTGCGGAAACACTTCTCCTGCTTCTACGAGAAGTTTACCGATGCCATCGAGCCAATCGACATACAGAACTGGCAGCTTGCCCTCATCCGGGCGGGATATAGCCCGAACTACGTGCGCGTCACACAGGGAATGCTCTCCGTTGCCTTCGACCGTGCCGTCATATTGGGTATTACGGAAAGGAACCCGTCACGGATGGTCGGCAACGTTCGTGGGCAGAAACCGCTTGTGGACTTCTGGACGCTTGATGAGTTCGAGAAGGTGATTTCCAAACTCTACAAGGGAGACTACTACGAGCACTACCTGTTCATCAGCCTGCTCTTCCTATTCATGAGTGGGATGCGGCTTGGGGAAGCATCTGCCCTCCTGTGGAGCGATATCGACTTCACGACCGGGCTTTGTTCCATCACCAAAACGCTCTATTACCACAACCAGTCGGACTACAAGTTCACGAAACCGAAGACGCGTGCGGCAATCCGCTCCATCTATCTGGATGAGGACACGCTTTCCGAACTCGCCGCATGGCGCAAGGTGCAGCGCGTTGTCATCCCTGACTGTGAGTTCGTTTTGAGCTACAACGGGCTTCCGACCACAAAGACAAGGCTTCCGCGTGCGATGAAGAAGCTCGCAGACCTCGCAGGCGTTCACCGCGTCCGGGTTCACGACCTTCGCCACTCCCACGCGTCACTTCTCATCAACATGGGAGAAAGCCCATTGCTCCTCAAGGAACGGCTCGGGCATGAGAAGATACAGACCACGCTTGGGACATATGGGCACCTGTATCCCAATACCAACCAAGCAGTCGCAAAGAAGCTCACCACCAACGAGAAGGGCGAGACCGGCAGGAGCGGACTCCTGACTGCGGGCACCTATACGGTCAAGGAGACCAAGGCTCCGGAGGGCTACTACGCCGCCGATGACTTCACCGTCACCGTCAACGCCGGTCAGGTCACCAAGAAGACCGTCGGCGATAAGCCTTATAACGACCCGCTCCGTATGGTTGTCGGCAAGTTCGACGGTCAGAAGACCTACAACGGCGCTGGGAACCTCCCGCAGGGTTCCGCCACCCTCGCCGATGCCGAGTTCACCGTCGATTACTACGACACCTTCGACTACGACAATTACGATGCCCTCAAGAAGGCCGATATCGAGCCGACCCGCTCTTGGACGTTCAAGACGAACGCGAATGGTATTGCACATTTCACGGCGGATGATTTCGTCTCCGGCGATGTTTTCTACTACAACACCAACAACGACCCTTGCATCCCGCGCGGCACCATCGTCGTGCGTGAGACCAAGGCACCGACGGGCTACCTCAAGAGCAACGCCATCAGCTTCCAGAAGATTATGGAAGGCTCTAATGTCGATGCCCTACGCACCTATAACCTCGCTGAGGTTCCCGAGCAGGTCTATCGCTCCGACTTCGAGTTCACCAAGAAGGCCGAGAACGGTTCTGACTGCCTTGCGGGCGTACCTTTCAAGGTGACCTCCCTCACCACCGGCGAGTCCCACATCGCCGTGACCGACGAGAACGGCTATTTCAGCTCCGCGTCCTCTTGGAACGCCCATGACGGCAATACCAACGCGAACGACTGGGCGCTGACCGCCGATGGCACCATCGACAGCTTCAAGCTCAACGCGTCCGCCGGTTTCTGGTTCGGCAACAACACCGTGGTCGGTGAGGACGGAAACGCCACCACCGGCGATGCCCTCAAGGCCGACAACTCCCTCGGTGCCCTGCCCTTCGACACTTACAGTGTCGAGGAGCTTCGCTGCACCGCGAATGAGGGATACGCACTGGTGAACACCACCGTCACCATCAGCCGCAGCGGTGCTTCCATCGACTTCGGCACTCTCGATGACCCGGAGCCGGAAATCCACACCACCGCCTATGACGCATCCGACAGCGACCACTACATCGGTGTCGGCACCGTCAAGGTTACCGACAAGGTTGAGTACAGCCACCTCGTTGCGGGCAAGACCTACACCGTCACCGGTGAGGTTCACGACACCAAGACTGGTGACGTGCCCAAGGTGAACGGTAAGACCGTGACCGCAGAGAAGACCTTTACCGCAGAGGAGTCCCATGGCTCCGTGACCGTCGATTTCTCCTTCGACAGCTACGACCTCGCGGGCAAGACCCTCGTGGTCTACGAGACCCTGGCCGATGCGAAGGGCGCAAAGCTCGCCGAGCACAAGGACAAGGATGACGTTTCCCAGCAGGTGACCGTGCTCACGCCGAAGCTCTCGACAAGCGCCGTGAGCGAAGCGGACAACAGCAAGTCCGTCACCGCTGAGGGTGATGCTACTGTCACCGATTACGTCCGTTACACCGGGCTTACCGCCGGGCAGACCTATACGCTCACGGGAACCCTTATGGACAAGTCCACCAAGAAGGCTTTCGTGAATGCCGACGGCAACCCCGTCACCGCGACTGCGGAGTTCACGGCGGAAGCCGAAAGCGGTACCGCGACCGTGACCTTCACATTTGATGCCAGCGGTATCAAGACCGGCACCAAGCTCGTCGCCTTCGAGACCCTTTCCACGAACGGTATCGAGATTGCCGACCACAAGGATATCAACGACATTGACCAGACCGTTACCGTGAAGGCTCCCGTTATCGGAACCACCGCCGTCGATGCCGCCGACGGTGATAAGACGGTCACGGGCGAGGAAAATGTCGCTGTCCGCGATACCGTCCACTACAACAACGTGACCCCCGGCAAGACCTACAAGGTCACCGGCACTCTCTACGAGAAAGTCACCGACAAGGACGGTAGGGTCTCCAAGAAGGTATTCAAGGATAAGAACGGCAACCCTGTCACTGCGGAAGCGAACTTCACCGCAGAGGACTCCTACGGAAATGTCGATGTGACTTTCTACTTCGATGGAAGCTCGCTCAAGGAAGGTACCTCTCTCGTTGCCTTCGAGTCCCTGTCCTACAACGACAAGGAGATTGCTTCCCATGCCGATGTGAACGATGCCGGTCAGACTGTCACCATTACGAAGCCCAAGCTCTCCACTACCGCAACGGATGCCCTTGATGGTGATAAGAACCTCATCGGTGAGGATAATGCCACCATCGTCGATACCGTCCATTACATGAACGTGACACCCGGCAAGACCTACAAGGTTTCCGGCACCCTCTACGAGAAGGTCACCGACAAGGACGGTAGGGTCTCCAAGAAGCAGCTCCTCGATGCCGACGGCAAC
>NZ_JADMSU010000017.1 GCF_015561195.1 Collinsella aerofaciens
AGCTGTCGATTGAGCAGAACACGTTTATGTTTCTGGCTCCGGTCAGCTATTACGGCAAGAGCCGCAGCAGCCGTAATGCCCGATACTTGCATGCCATCATGATCGATCTCGATTACGTTGGCGAACGCGAGCTTGATAACTTGCTCCACCAGATGGAGCGTGGCGCAATTCCCTATGCCAACTATCTCGTCAGCTCAGGGACAGGCCTTCACGTCGTTTACCTTCTCGAACATCCAGTGCCGCTTATGACCCGCTACGTCACTGGTCTACAGGTCCTCAAGCGCGAGCTGACCGACCGAGTTTGGAACGCCAACACAAGCGCCAGCGACCCAGACAAGAAGCAGACTCAGGGCATCTTCCAAGGTTTCCGGATGGTCGGAAGCGCCACGAAGCTCAATGGAGACATCGGCAATCCAAAGATTAAGCAGCCGTATGTTGCCGAGTGTTTTTCTCACGATGCGACCCCGCCTGCTACAATCCCCTATCTGCTGTCTTTTGTTCCAAAGCTGCTGGGCAAGAAGGATATGGATGGTCTTGCAGCCCTTCGAGAACTTACGCAGGAGGCCCGCAAGAAGACTCCGATCGCCCAGGCAAAAGAATTGTGGCCCGAATGGTATGAAAGGTGCGTTGTTAACGACGAGCCGCGCGGAGGGTGGACGTATGGCCGTGCCGGCTACGATCGGGTTTTGAGCGTCATCAGGGATCAGGCATCAGTTGATCACCGTTATTGGTGCATCTTCTATCTTGCTGTCATGGCTAACAAGTGTGGCGTTTCTTACGACGAGCTTGAGGACGATGCATACGGCCTTCTTGATCGATTTGACGCCCTTTCGGTAGAGCCAAGCAACAGGTTTACCGCTAACGACGTGGCGGCGGCTCTGGAGGCGTTTGAGGGCGGCTCAGCGGCTGGGCGGGCGCGTCGTTACACTCAGGGATTCTGCGAGCGAAAGGCCGCTGTCTCATATGGTGAGAAGATGGGACATGGTAGTAATCCGCCAGACAAGAGACTCCCGAAGGATTTGTCTCTTGAAAAGGCCCGCATGACAAGGGACCTGAATCAGAAGGCCCATGGCACGAATTGGTGGGATAACGGCAACCGAGATGGAGCGCCGACGAAGGCCGTGCAGGTTTGGAAAACTGCGGCTGAGAACCCTGGTTTAAGTATGTCGGCGCTAGCTCGCGTCGCTGGGGTGTCCCGTCCGACTGTCTATAAGTGGCTCAAGCCTGGATGGCAGAATGAATACAAGAAGGCTATGAGCCAAGACAGGCGTCCAACGTACCGGCCTCATAGGGTTATCGAGGAACAGGCCGAGCAATTCAAGCGGAAGTATGCAAATGATCGGCCAGGTCTTGTTCGCGCGGTACTGCGCCATGTCGCGGCGCATCCGTGGGAGCCATATGAGCAGACGGCGGTCTTTTTCGGCTTTAAGCGCGCTGCCGAGGTCGAGAGAATTGTCCGCGAGAACGAAGATCTTCTCAATCAGATCAAGATCGGCATCGATGATGAGCACCAGGCATGGAACACTGAGACCGACGATTACTTCGACGCCATGACGACAGCCGACCTTATGGGAAAGCGTTCCGACCTGATGAAAGCTCGCGCCCTCGGCGTTCGAGCTGCAATTGAATGGGCGAGACACGAGGCGCCAGACCTGTTCGAGGGGCTGCGTGCGGCGAGGAGCGCGGGGCGGACGCTTACAGGCGATGAGCTCGCCGAGTTGAAAGAAAAGTATATACAGTCTATATAGACTGTATATACTTTCTATATAGACTCACTGTTAGATACAACAGCACTTGAGAGGAACGCCCGTGATTATTTCGGCTATGAACTTAAAAGGTGGTGTCGGCAAGACAACGACGGCAATGGCGTTGGCGACAGCTGCTGAGCGCGAGGGAAAGAGCGTCGAGGTTTACGACTGCGACCCGCAGTCTAGCGCAAGCTTCTGGGCGCTCCTCGCCGATCAGAACAATGATTCCCTTCCATTTTCCGTAACGTCGGCGAACCTGGCGACGGTGCGGCGCGCCGGCATCCAATACCGCAGGAATCCTGACAAATGGATCTTTATCGACTGCCCACCGAATGGCAACATCATGGACGAGGCTGCTGAGGCATCGGACTTCGTCGTGATTCCGACGGGTCCGGGCGCGGCCGACGTTGTGAAGACCATCGAGACCGCACGCACGCTTACGAAGCGCGAGGTCTTTTACGGCGTGCTGCTTACTCAGGTTGCGGCCAACACCCTTTCGTTTGCAAAGGCACAGAGCGAGATTGAAGATGCCGACCTCAGTTATTTCGACCATCAAGTCCGCCGCCGCGAAGGGCTGCGAAACTTTTTCGGCAATTCGTTTGGCGATGATCTCTTCGGCTATGAGGAGATTTGGGATGAACTGAAAGAAATCTTGCGTAACGATGAGGAGATTCACTATGCCGGCTAAGAGGCCAGTCCGTCGAATGACGGTGCCTGAGGAGGTTGCGCCGACCCTCATGGCAAACCAGGATACGCGCCACAAAGGTGACTCGACCAGCACTCGTAAAAAGGGAAAGTGCATCACTTTCTGGGTGACTGATGAACAAAAAGCCGAGATTTCGACTTATGCCGCTGAACACAATACAACGGTCTCACGCCTCATCGTCGAGGGTCTTGAACTGCGCATGAATCGAGATAGTATATAGATTGTATATACACTCTATATAGAATTTATATAGAGTGTATATACATAAGAGCTGAGCCGCTGGCAAAGGCTCAGGAGGGCTTGGAGGGGCTAGCCATGAAGCTCTGACCCAAATCACAACAGGGTCGCCGGCAGGAAAGGGGAGCCCTTCAAGGCCCCCCTTTCTGTTAGCTCCCCTGCTGCTTTACGCTATGGCCATGAGACCATCGGCGAGGATTCCGCGGGCATACGCACCCGTCGACTTGCCCTCGGCCTTCGCTTCCTTCTCAAGAGCCCGCTTCATCGCAACTGGAACCTTGAGGGACAGCGTCACCGTCTCGGGTACGGCCTTCGGGAGCTTGCCCTCGACAACCTCGCCAACGTTGACCCATCCGCTAGGCCACTCATCGCGCTCAAGGGCGCTTTCCCAATCGGCAATCATCTCATCGGTCACGACCTTGCCGTTCTCGGCAACGATTCCGTTCATGTCTACCTCCATCCCAGCTCACGCTTGAACTTCTTCGTCGGCGGCACCATCGCGTGGAACACGCACCAAACGCCGTCGATATCCATGAATCCAATCAGCTCGGCAAACCTCCCATCGGGAAGCGAGCCGACCGAAATCCAGAGCGGCGGGTCATCCGTGCCGTTTCGCTGGCGGCACCGAATCGGGTTCTCCCACGCATACGCGACCTCATCGCTGGTAAGCCCGTGCTTGAGGGCGTTCCCGTGTACTCTGACCAATGCCGTTCTCCTTTCTTCCCCAATAAGTATACCAGTTTAGTATACCTAATCAAAGCACCTGATTATCGAGCGGTCGCGCTGGGGCTTCGTGGCCGCCAAGCTCCCTGCGGGCACCCCTCCGGTTCAAAAAAGTCCACGTTTTCGAACACGCCGCTGAACTCGTCGCTGACGTTGTCCGAGGTTTCATCCTCGTCCTCGTCCGGCTCTTCGAACTTGTAGAGCGTTTCACCGTCGACGTCGAGCCTGAGCAGCCCGTGCTCATCGTGAGCAACAGCGAGCCAGGCATTGAGGACCTGTGGGGCGTTTTCCGCTGAAATGCTCAGGATGCTTTCGGCCTGCCCCTCTTCGGTTCGGCTGCTCTTTGCCTGCCCACTTTTCTCCGGGTCGTACCCCTCCTCGAATCTGAGGGCGCTCCAAAGTTCGAGATGCCGTCCGTTGACGCGCAGCACGGCATGTGAGGTCGATGCGGACCCGTCCGCTCGGGTGTCCCATGCGTCAATGCAGTCCTCGTAGACAATTTTGATATTCACTGTTTGCCGCCCTTTCCGTCGCGCCATGCGATGTATCGAGAGATCTCACCCTCAGGTTTGCTGGCAATTTCGTTGGCGAGAACCCGCCCGAGCCATGTGGCAATGCGCTCGTCGAGCTCAACGTGACCGGCCTCGGCCTCGATGGTCGCGGCGCTCGCGATGAGCCGGTGGTTGCGTTTGGTCCGTTCCTCGTTCCGCTGCTTCGCTTTGAGTTTCTTCAGGCGCTCTTCGGCCTCGGCGACCTGCTGGTCAATGGTCTTCTTGACGCGCTTGCGTTTCGGCTTCGCGGGCTGCGTTCCGGCGTCTGCCGCGAAAGTGTTATCTGACCGCTGAGCCCCGTCGATGCTCGTGAATTCGTTCAGGTCCATTTTGTGCCTTTCAACTGCGTTTTTAATTGACTTGATTGTACCCGTAACGAGTGGGTATCATTCCCTTAACTTAAGTTAAGGGCGCACTTAGTCTCACTTACTCGCGCCTACGGCGCTGCGTGAGAGAGACATTGCGTGCGCGCCTAGGCGGCGAGCCCCTACGCTCCCTGCGGTCGCTGCGCGTCGCTCGCGCTCCTTGCCTCTCCGGCACACCGCCAACCGTTCGCCTTGGGCGGCTTACGATTGGCTGCGCCTGCGCGGTCGCCAAGGCTCCCTTGCGCTCCGCGATACCGTGCCCGTTCGCCTCAATGGCTCACGGTGCGCACGGCACCGCTGCGCGCTCGTTTCACTCGCTTGCCGGAAGGAGGCAGACGCCACATGGCCATCTACCATCTGAACGCCCGAGGCATCGCCCCGGCGCGCGGATCGTCTGCCGTCGCGTCTGCCGCCTACCAGAGCGGCGAGACATTGCGCGACGAGGCCACGGGCGAGCTCAAGCGCTACGCGCGCGCCGAGCGCATCGCCGATACCGGTATCGTCCTTCCCGAAGGTGCGCCCGCCTGGGACCGTCAGAGTATCTGGAACGAGGCACGGCGCGCATATGACGGCGGCAACGAACTCGTGGCCAAGCGCTATGAGTTCGCCCTTCCCCGCGAGCTCGACTTGGACGAGCAACGCGCCTGCGTTCTCGATTTCTGCAACCTGTTCAAAAACAAGGCCTGCGATTGGGCAATACATGATTCGGGCGACGGTAATCCCCACGCCCACGTGCTCGTGAGCGCCCTCAAACTCGGTGCCGATGGCTTCGAGCGCCCCAGGGCGCAGAAGTCAACCAAGGTCTACCTGTGCCGCCGTCCAGACGGCAGCGACGTCATGGTCGCCGCCAAGGACTGGAAGGCGGCCAAGGCCGAGGGCATCGAGAAGGTCTACAACTTCCGGGACGGTGAGCGCCGGACCATGTCCCAGGCGGCGGCGCAAGGCCTCACCAAGGACGACCGCAAGACGAAGACGCCAGTGGCCGTCACCGCCAAGATGGACGGCGCTAAGGCGTTCGATGCCGAGAAAGCCGAACTCAGGCGCGTCCGCGCGTCCTGGGCAGGCATCGCCAACAAACGCCTCGCCGAACATGCCGCCAAGCACAACGAGGTTGCCGTGACAATCGACCACCGGTCCTTCGAGGACCGCAAAATTGAGTACGTCCCGACCGTCCACGAGGGCCAGCGACCCACGCCTGAGCGCGTGGCCATGAATGTCGAGGTGCGCCAGACGAACAGCGCCATCGACCGCGTGATCGGAGAGCTGCGCCGACTCAAGGAGCGCGCGAGCGCATGGTGGGCGCAGAAGACCGACGCCGTCACCCAGCGCCGGCGCGCTTTCATCGCCCGCCACACGGGCCTCATGCGCGCCACGGCGGCGCGAAAGCGCGGTATGGCCATGGGCGGCGCCAAGTTGGATATCTCCATCGCCAAGACCGTCGAGGCCGAGATCCAGCAGGTGTTCGCGCGCCGGAGCAACAACCACTTCAACGACCTCGCCGACGCCCTAGCGCAGCGCGGCGTGGCCATGGATTACGTCGAGGGCCACGGCGACCTCAAGTTCACCCAAGACGGTCGCACCGTCACGGGCGCGCAGATGGGACGCCCGCTGCGCCAGCTCGTGACCATGAGCAAGGAGGTCGGGCGACCGATTACCGCCGCCCAGCTCAAGGCCATGACCGCCCAGCAGCGCGACAAGCTCGTCCGCGAGCAGGCCAAGAAGACTGCAAAGGTCGCCAAGCCGCTCTCGGTCGAGATCGAGCTTGAAAACGAAAACGGTATCCACCACTAGAAACGGAGTTCAAATCATGGGTACTTTCGACAACCTCAGCCAGGACAACCTAGCGGCTATGGGCGATGCCCTTGAGGCATCGGCAGATCTCAAGGAACAGGCGGCGCGCGACCAGCTCCGCGTCGCCAAGGACATGCACAGCATCGCCGGCATCGCGAAGGAGATGCACGGTGCGTTGGTCGAGAACACCGACACCATGCGCGATATGAGCGAGGCGGTCATCGGTGCCGCCGAGCGAGCGGAGGATGCCTCAAACGTCGTTTACAGGGCTGTGGAGGCCCGCACGGTTGAGTGCCTGCGGGACGTGGAGAGGGCGGCTAAAAAGGCCGTTGAGAGCAGCCAGGCGAACGCCAAGCAGGCCGTCGATGAACTCGAGAGCGCGAGGCGGTCGATGATTGTTGCGACCGTTGCGTGTGGCGTCGTGACCTGCGTGGCCTGCCTCATCGTCTTCTTGGTCGCCGTGGGCTTCATGTGGGTCCAGCTGAAGGCCGGGGCCGAGTGGCTGGGTACATGGGGATGGGCTGCGCTGCTTCTCTCCATGGCCGTCTGTGGCGGTATTGGCTACTTCATCGCAGTCAAGGTTCGTGGGTAGCCATGGATGATGTCGAGCTGCTCGATTGGCAGTTCAGGATTGCGAAGATGGACCGTTCCGAGCTTGAAGTGACCCTCCGGGCCATGGCCGATCCCGATGCAAAACCGTTCTCGCTCCATGACCCGGAGGCTGTGGCGCGGCTCGCGCGCCAGTCGTTGATTGGAAGTACGGAGGCTATGCTGAACCGTGTGCCTTCCAATGTTGGATCCGGGCCGGGCGGCGGCAAGAGAACCGTGACTGTCGACCTGCACGGCTACTACGAGGCAAAGACTGCCGAGGACGCCGAGGCCCAGGACCGGGCCGATCGGGCCGAGATACGGGCCATGTGCGAGCGCAGACTCGCGCACATGCGGCATCGCGAAGAGCTCCGGCACGTTCCCGAGACGTCGCCACTAAAGGCGTTTATCACCGCGTACGAGGCATCGGAGTGATCCTTTTTGTGTATATAGAATCTATATACACTGTATATAGATTCTATATACACATTTTTAGGCGAAAAAGTGTAAAATACCATTTAACCTTAATGTACGTCCTGCTTAGCCCGCAGGGCGCCCCCTCGGGGTCGCTCCTGAGGTTGTTTCCAGGGGAGTGTTGTTTTCATCTTAAAGGGGGCTTTGTATGCCTGTTTCGAGAAAGCGTCGTAAGAGTTCCAGCGAGCATGATGGACGCTGGTATGAGAATGAGCGCCATGCAAATCAGGTGAGAAACGAGAAGTTGTTTGACGCCTATCGTTTGGGTTGGAGCTACTGCGATCCCGACACCTTTTATCACGCTATGTTTCCTGATGGGACTCTCCAGAAGAAGGGTAACGATTCCGATGGCAAGCCCAACGTCATTGTTCTTGAGGACACCGGTAAGGAGATAGAACGAGGAGTCGACCCAAAGGGCAACAAACTTGTAAAACGCATTATGCATCGATATACGCTTCATGACGGTCTTGAAGAACTTGAAGAGCTTCGAAAGCTGTCGATTGAGCAGAACACGTTTATGTTTCTGGCTCCGGTCAGCTATTACGGCAAGAGCCGCAGCAGCCGTAAT
>NZ_JADMSU010000018.1:0-1720 GCF_015561195.1 Collinsella aerofaciens
TGAGCTCGTCCCAGGTGCCGCCGACGCCCATCAGGAACACGGCGTCGTAGCCCTCGTCGGCGACCTTGTCGGCGAGCTCAATCATCTTCTTGCCGGTCTCGTAGACGTTCTTGCCGTCCTCGACGTAGCCCTCCTGGCTAAAGTGCATGATCTCGATCTTCTCGGTTTCCTTCATGGCTTTTCCTTTCTGTCCTGCACGCAACTCTATACATCGCGTTTCTTTTCGATACCAATTATAGACATACACCTAATGTGTTTTTAATACCACTTATCAATCTGCTCCAATCCTCGGTGAACGGTCGAAATTCTCTGGTGAGTGGTATTAAATTAGAATTGAATGTATAGCTAACGCCTCTGGCGCCTCCCTTGTGTGACAAAGAACAGCGTTCCTACCAGCGCAATAATGGTCGATGCCCCAAACAGTACCGTCTGGACACCCAAAGCCTCCGCCAAAAACGGAGCCGCCAGCAGCGGCAGCACGCCGGCGCTCATCAGGCCAAAACGCACAAAGCCGGTAATGCGCCCCAGGTATTTGATGTCAGCGCGCTCCTGAATCAAGATCATCTGCAGCGGTTCCAGGAATCCCCAGGCCAGACCGTTAATCGCCTGACCGATAATCGCGACCCCCAGCATATCGGTGCCCACGTACACCATGGACCCAATGCCCACGGCCATGAGCGCGCCGAGCAGCAATCGCAGGTTGACATGGCGGGCAGAAAGCTTGGTCAGGATGAACGCGCCCACCGAGGAAGTGAGGCCCACGACCGAGGACAGCCAGCCCAGCCAGACGATATCCACGTTGAGCACATCGCGATAGAACAACGACTCCAGCGAATCGAACGCGCCAAACGCAAAGAAGCCCAGAAAGCCCGAGATAAAGATAAGGCGCAGGTCGTGGTCGCGAAACGTAAGTCGCGCGCCCTCGGCCATGCCGCCCAGAATGCCGCCCTTCGGCTTCTCCCCTTTTGCGGGAGCAACACACTCGTGACAGCCCAAGGAGAGCACGGCCGCCACACCCATCATGCCCGCCATGAGCAGATAGACCGATTGCGTGGCAAAACAGCTCACGATGGCACCACCGAGCAGCGGGCCAGCGGTATAGGCGATATTGCTGTAGAACACCATGAGACCGTTCACGCGGGTACGGCCCTCGGTGGTCGACTCCAGGTATCCCGGAAACGCATGCGTACAGGTGTTGATAAAGCCGCCCGCAAGCCCCAAGACGCACGCGGCAAACACAAGCCCGGGGACAGACAACGGCGCCAACCCCACGCCAAGCGATAGCACCGCCGTAATCACGCACGTCACAAACGACGTCCGGCGCGGTCCAAAGCGGTCGATGACCGAGCCCGACACCATATTGCCCGCCGACGTCATAAGATTGCGTACGAGCGTAATGGCAGCAACCAAAAAGGCCGTGCCAGCCAAATCATACGTCGCCGCGCCGATAAGCCCTAAAAAGTACACCGCGTTGTTGGCGCACCATTGCAGGGACTCAATAAGAATCAGCCTGACCTCTGCCGGCGTCAGGCGCATTGCTTCGCGATCCTTCGCGAACATACGAACTCCCTCTATACAAGTAAGGGGATGGAGGGCATAGGCCCGCTCCATCCCCTTACCAGGTTGCAATGACAGTCTATGCAGCCGGGCCCTTACGCCAGCACGCCGAAGAACGCGCCGATGATGCCCACGACCATGGTGGCCACGATCAGCACCATGG
>NZ_JADMSU010000018.1:1820-7461 GCF_015561195.1 Collinsella aerofaciens
GCCGGGCCCTTACGCCAGCACGCCGAAGAACGCGCCGATGATGCCCACGACCATGGTGGCCACGATCAGCACCATGGGGTTGATCTTCTTGGACAGCAGCCAGTAGTACAGCCAGAAGGCGATCATGCCGAGCATGCCGGGCATGATGCCGTCCAGGATGTCCTGGAGGGTCTGGGCGTCGTCGCCCGAGCCGATGGCCACCGGGATGCTGGCCCAGAACATGTCCTTGCACATGGCGCCCACGACCATGACGCCCACGATTCCCACGCAGGTCATGATCTTCTGCATGAGGCCGGTCCTCTGGGCCTCGTCCAGGAAGCCCACGCCCAGCTCGTAGCCCTTGACGGCGCCCCAGATGCGCAGCGCGAAGCCGGGGACGTTGTAGATGAGCAGGAAGGCGATGGGGCCGAAGGGGTTGCCGGCCTGGCACAGGCTGATGCCCACCGCGGCGGCGACCACGCGCAGCGTCGACAGGAAGATGGAGTCGCCGATGCCGGACAGCGGGCCCATGAGGGCGGCCTTGACGTCGTTGACGCTCTCGGGCTCGATCTCGCCGCGGGCGACCTTCTCCTCCATGGCCATCGCGATGCCGCCGACGAACGGGGCGAACTGGACGGTGATGTTGAAGAACGCGCAGTGGCGGTGCAGGGCCTCGGCGTAGTCGTCGGGGCGGCCGGCGTAGATCTTCTTGAGCATGTTGGCGACCATCAGGCAGAAGGCGATGTTCATCTGCTTGTAGTAGGTCCAGGAGAACTCCATGCCCAGGGCGCCGACGTTGACGGCGCTCTTGACGAGGTCGGAGCGCGTGATCTTGTTCTCGGGACTAGAAGTCATCGTCCTCATCCCCTTCCGCGGAGAGCTGGGGCTGGGCTCCGCCCAGGCCGAGCAGGTCGAACTTGTCGATGCCGATGATGATGGCGATCAGGGCGACGCCCAGGACGGGCACGTTGGCGTAGGAGCACAGCAGGAAGCCCAGGAAGTAGAAGGGCACGAGCTGCTTGGTGAGCACCAGGCGGCCGAGCATGGCGAAGCCCATGGCAGGCAGGATGTTGGCGGCAACGCCGCAACCGTCGATGATGAAGGGCGGGATGAAGTCGAGCAGGCCCTGGATGGCGTCGGAACCCAAATAGAAGGCGCCGCCGCACAGCAGGAAGTACTCGACGCAGCCCCAGATTCCAATTCCCCAATGAACGGCGTAGATGCCTTTGAGGTTTCCCTTGAGGGCGAACTTGTCTGCCATATCGACAAACACAGGGAACAAGGCATTGGTAATGTTGCCGATCGTCAGTGCAAGGACGGCGATGGGCATGGCGAGCGCGATGGCCGTCTCGGTACCCTGACCGAGCTGAATGGCAAACGCGCAGGCGAGCACGCCGCCGACGGTTTCGTTAGGCGGCACGTAGGCGCCGATGGAGATCGAGCCCATGAACAGCAACTCCAGGCTGGCGCCAACGGCAAGGCCAGTCTGCAGGTCCCCCAGCACCAGGCCCACGAGCGGGCACAGGACGATGGGGCGGAACGCGTAGAGGGTGCCGAGCTGGTAGTCGAGACATCCAAAAGCTCCGACTAAGCCGACGAGGATTGCTTGGACAAGCATAGTTCCTCCCAATAAGGAATCTCGAACCGTCGTCACTCCCGTCGCGCGCGTTATTGATATCAATCCGGGAGTTTGACCACACGGTCCGAACCGCACCTGGCGTGCTGCTAACACCCATACCAGGCACAAATGATTTGATACCAATTATAGGTATGCAGGTTCGCCTTATTTAATACCAGTCGCTCAGCGGGGTGTTTTTTACCGTAAACGGCAGGCGCATCCCATTAGGCACGCTCTTTGTTTCGATGGCGGACAAGCGCCACCAGAAAGCCGTCGCCAAAAGCATCGGATGCCAAGTTGGCCACAATCACCAAAACGATCATCGCCGCGCCCAAGAACTCGTTCCAGCTAAAGACCTCGCCAAAGAGGAGCGCCGACCAGCAGGGAGCGAGCACGACCTCACTCATGCAGACCAAGTTGGCCGCAAACGCGTTGGTGCGCGCAATCCCCTTGGCATACAGCACACTCGCAAGGCCGCTGCAAAAAAGGCCATGCACCAGCATAAGCCCCCACTCAAAGGGTTTCACGGAGCCTAGGTCGCCGGCAAAATAGACGATCGGCAGTATCGAGATGCCGCAGGAGATGAGCGAGGACACCATGGGCGACGCATCGGGGCGAGAGTTTAAAAAGAAACACAGCCCAAAGGCGGCGCCCGAAATGACGGCAAGCAGGTTGCCGAGCATGCCCTCGGCGCTCAAATCACCTAAAAAGAAAAGTCCCATACCCGTAAAAGCAACCACCACGGAGGCAATCTTCGCAGGCGAGGGCAACGTGCGAGTTGCGAGCGATTGATACACGATAACGAAAATCATCGAGGTGTACTGCAGAACGATCGCGTTGCCGACCGTCGTGAGCTGGTTGGCAAAGTTAAACGTGGTGCCCGTCACGAAGTTGCAGACGGCCACAAGGACAATAAGACGGCTGACGCGAAGGACGGGCCTGCCGACGAGCAGGATAAAGAGCGCCATAAATATTGCCGTGACGGCACCGATCAAAAGAGCTGACTGCGAATTGGCGCGAACGAGGATGCCGATAAAACTCCACAAGAGCGCCGTGCCAAATAGATACATCGCCCCGCTCACGCCATTATCGGGTGGATTGTCAGATCGAATCACGAAGCACCTCCAACTAGCTTTCGGTAATAAAAAACGGCGACCGCAATGGGTCGCCGTTTCCCTTGGGGGCAGATAATAGGCCGGGCCCTTACGCCAGCACGCCGAAGAACGCGCCGATGATGCCCACGACCATGGTGGCCACGATCAGCACCATGGGGTTGATCTTCTTGGACAGCAGCCAGTAGTACAGCCAGAAGGCGATCATGCCGAGCATGCCGGGCATGATGCCGTCCAGGATGTCCTGGAGGGTCTGGGCGTCGTCGCCCGAGCCGATGGCCACCGGGATGCTGGCCCAGAACATGTCCTTGCACATGGCGCCCACGACCATGACGCCCACGATTCCCACGCAGGTCATGATCTTCTGCATGAGGCCGGTCCTCTGGGCCTCGTCCAGGAAGCCCACGCCCAGCTCGTAGCCCTTGACGGCGCCCCAGATGCGCAGCGCGAAGCCGGGGACGTTGTAGATGAGCAGGAAGGCGATGGGGCCGAAGGGGTTGCCGGCCTGGCACAGGCTGATGCCCACCGCGGCGGCGACCACGCGCAGCGTCGACAGGAAGATGGAGTCGCCGATGCCGGACAGCGGGCCCATGAGGGCGGCCTTGACGTCGTTGACGCTCTCGGGCTCGATCTCGCCGCGGGCGACCTTCTCCTCCATGGCCATCGCGATGCCGCCGACGAACGGGGCGAACTGGACGGTGATGTTGAAGAACGCGCAGTGGCGGTGCAGGGCCTCGGCGTAGTCGTCGGGGCGGCCGGCGTAGATCTTCTTGAGCATGTTGGCGACCATCAGGCAGAAGGCGATGTTCATCTGCTTGTAGTAGGTCCAGGAGAACTCCATGCCCAGGGCGCCGACGTTGACGGCGCTCTTGACGAGGTCGGAGCGCGTGATCTTGTTCTCGGGACTAGAAGTCATCGTCCTCATCCCCTTCCGCGGAGAGCTGGGGCTGGGCTCCGCCCAGGCCGAGCAGGTCGAACTTGTCGATGCCGATGATGATGGCGATCAGGGCGACGCCCAGGACGGGCACGTTGGCGTAGGAGCACAGCAGGAAGCCCAGGAAGTAGAAGGGCACGAGCTGCTTGGTGAGCACCAGGCGGCCGAGCATGGCGAAGCCCATGGCAGGCAGGATGTTGGCGGCAACGCCAAAGCCAGCAAGGACAAAGGGCGGGATGAAGTCGAGCAGGCCCTGGATGGCGTCAGCACCCAGATAGAACGACAGCGAGCACAGCAGGAACGCCATGATGATACCGGTCAAACCGATCAGGAAGTGCATCGCATAGACACCCTTAAGGTTGCCCTGGGCAGAGAAAACATCGGCACGGTCAACCAAAATCGGCAGGGCGGCGTTGAGGATGTTCTTGATGGCAAGGCACAGCGTGGCGATGGGCATAGCGAGCGCGATGGCTGCCTCGGTGCTCTGGCCCAACTGGATAGCGAAGGCGCAGGCGAGCACGCCGCCGATCGTCTCATCAGGCGGCACGTAGGCGCCGATGGAGATCGAGCCCATGAACAGAAGCTCCAGGCTGGCGCCGATCGCGAGGCCGGACTGCAGGTCCCCCAGCACCAGGCCCACGAGCGGGCACAGGACGATGGGGCGGAACGCATAGAGCGTACCGAGCTGGCAGTCGAACTTACCAAATGCGGCGATAAGTCCGATGAGGATTGCTTGGGTAAGCATATATCCCCCTTTCCTAATAGGACACTACGAAGAGCTCAGACTCTTCGAATTTGAACGCCTAGAGCACGCTTGCGCAGTCGACCTTGGGGTCATCGGCCAGAGGACGGATCTCGACCTCGACGCCGTTGTTCAGCATCTCGCGCACATCGGCCTCCTCGGCTGCAGTCAGGAAGATCTGACGAGAGACCTGACGAGCATCGGGGCGCTTCTCGTCCTTGGGCTTGGTGTTGCCCAGGTTGACCGACTTGATCTGCGGGCAGCCTTCAACAAGCTGCTTTGCCTCAGCGATGGTGGCGACACAGATAATCATCTTGTATTTGTCAGTCACACCCGAGTTAATGGCCTCGATGGCATTCGCCATATCCTTGATGACGAGCTTGCAGCCGGCAGGCTTGCCCATCTTGAGCGTCGTCTTCCACACCGGGTCGTTGACGACCTTATCGCCCACGCAGAAAATGCAGTTGGAGCCAAGGCCCTGGACCCAAGAGACCGCGACCTGGCCATGAAGCAGGCGATGGTCGACGCGAAGTAGCTGAATCATAATGTGACCCCCCAAAGGTCTTGTGCCGTCTTACGGCGTGTCAGTAGGTGCTGCGGATTAGAACTCTTCTTCCTCTTCGTCATCGACCAAAAGATCGTTGACAAACTTCACGCGCGTATCGTCCGCAGCGACGATGGCGCGAATCGTCTCCTCAACCGGCGCCGACTCGTCAGAGAACAGCAGCTGGATAAGCAGAGGAAGGTTCATGTTGGTAACGAGGTACGTGCGGGGACGCGTCTGGACGATCTTGGTGAACTCGTTGTTGACGCTGCCGCCAAAGAGGTCGGTGCAGACAACGACATCATCGTCGGCAGCCATGCCTGCCAGCAGTTTTTGGGCCTCCTCGGCCACGTCCATGCGGTCATCGACGAACATCGAAAGATCGTGGACGTTGTCGCGAGCGCCCGAGAGCAGCTCGACACTCTCCTTGATGCCGGTAGCGAAGTGCGCATGGCTGGCGATGATGTACTGCCTCATTCTGTGTTCCTCTCAATAGCCCGGCGCGTTCCCGCACCCGTTTTCTTTAGTAGTCGAACTGGTGATAGTAGCGACGATACTTGAGGTTGTGCTTGGTGACCGTCTCGTAGTAGCGAGCCAGGCGGTCGGTAACGAGCACCGTCAGAATCCACGGGGACACGATGACGCGGAACTCGTCGTCAAGGCCGGGGATCGCGAACTCGGCGGTGTCGATGATGTTGATGTCGGTGTCGCC
>NZ_JADMSU010000019.1 GCF_015561195.1 Collinsella aerofaciens
CGGTCTGGCAATATATCTCCTTGCCGCGCGGCCCGGTCGGACCGGATCAGCCGCGGGGCGTGCACCTTGAGAACCGGATACTGCGAGGATGGACACTTACGAGTGTCGCATCCGGGCAGACATCGAACCATTTGAAATGGTCTAACTTGGATTTGTTTTTCGCAAGGCCGCCGAGAGGCGGCCCCGAGAAATTCCTTTTCCTATACAGAACCATATGAATCGAACGGAACCGATCAGCGTAACAGTTGTGAGGACCGGACGGGCTCGAAGCCCAGATATTTTGGACGGAGAGTTCGATCCTGGCTCAGGATGAACGCTGGCGGCGCGCCTAACACATGCAAGTCGAACGGCACCCACCTCCGGGTGGAAGCGAGTGGCGAACGGCTGAGTAACACGTGGAGAACCTGCCCCCTCCCCCGGGATAGCCGCCCGAAAGGACGGGTAATACCGGATACCCCGGGGTGCCGCATGGCACCCCGGCTAAAGCCCCGACGGGAGGGGATGGCTCCGCGGCCCATCAGGTAGACGGCGGGGTGACGGCCCACCGTGCCGACAACGGGTAGCCGGGTTGAGAGACCGACCGGCCAGATTGGGACTGAGACACGGCCCAGACTCCTACGGGAGGCAGCAGTGGGGAATCTTGCGCAATGGGGGGAACCCTGACGCAGCGACGCCGCGTGCGGGACGGAGGCCTTCGGGTCGTAAACCGCTTTCAGCAGGGAAGAGTCAAGACTGTACCTGCAGAAGAAGCCCCGGCTAACTACGTGCCAGCAGCCGCGGTAATACGTAGGGGGCGAGCGTTATCCGGATTCATTGGGCGTAAAGCGCGCGTAGGCGGCCCGGCAGGCCGGGGGTCGAAGCGGGGGGCTCAACCCCCCGAAGCCCCCGGAACCTCCGCGGCTTGGGTCCGGTAGGGGAGGGTGGAACACCCGGTGTAGCGGTGGAATGCGCAGATATCGGGTGGAACACCGGTGGCGAAGGCGGCCCTCTGGGCCGAGACCGACGCTGAGGCGCGAAAGCTGGGGGAGCGAACAGGATTAGATACCCTGGTAGTCCCAGCCGTAAACGATGGACGCTAGGTGTGGGGGGACGATCCCCCCGTGCCGCAGCCAACGCATTAAGCGTCCCGCCTGGGGAGTACGGCCGCAAGGCTAAAACTCAAAGGAATTGACGGGGGCCCGCACAAGCAGCGGAGCATGTGGCTTAATTCGAAGCAACGCGAAGAACCTTACCAGGGCTTGACATATGGGTGAAGCGGGGGAGACCCCGTGGCCGAGAGGAGCCCATACAGGTGGTGCATGGCTGTCGTCAGCTCGTGTCGTGAGATGTTGGGTTAAGTCCCGCAACGAGCGCAACCCCCGCCGCGTGTTGCCATCGGGTGATGCCGGGAACCCACGCGGGACCGCCGCCGTCAAGGCGGAGGAGGGCGGGGACGACGTCAAGTCATCATGCCCCTTATGCCCTGGGCTGCACACGTGCTACAATGGCCGGTACAGAGGGATGCCACCCCGCGAGGGGGAGCGGATCCCGGAAAGCCGGCCCCAGTTCGGATTGGGGGCTGCAACCCGCCCCCATGAAGTCGGAGTTGCTAGTAATCGCGGATCAGCATGCCGCGGTGAATGCGTTCCCGGGCCTTGTACACACCGCCCGTCACACCACCCGAGTCGTCTGCACCCGAAGTCGCCGGCCCAACCGAGAGGGGGGAGGCGCCGAAGGTGTGGAGGGTGAGGGGGGTGAAGTCGTAACAAGGTAGCCGTACCGGAAGGTGCGGCTGGATCACCTCCTTTCTAGGGAGATAAATCTTCTAGAGAGATCAGCTTAACTCGAATAGAGGGCAGGAGCCCGTCCGGTAGATGTCCGCCCGGAAGTCCCCGCAGCACCCGGTCCCCGGGGTCGCACCCGCGTACCTTGAGAGCCGCATAGCGATAGGAGAGAGATGGAAGATCATTCTTCCAGACTCGATTCTTTTCTGCGATTTAAAGACAGAATGATAGCAATCATTCATCCGATCCAAACAAGAAGAATTCACTTATGAATGAGTGAGGAGCATCTGATCGCGAGCACAGTACATAGACTGTGCCGCGGTATGAGATACCCGAATTGCGACATACGAGCGCTATTCATGATATCGATTAATTTAACTTAATTAGCGACACGTGGATATCCCGCGGGCCCGATGCGGTCCCGCAAGATACCACGGGCGCACGGCGGATGCCTTGGCACAGGGAGCCGATGAAGGACGCGGCAAGCTGCGATAATCCCCGGCGAGGAGCACACATCCTTCGACCCGGGGGTCTCCGAATGGGCGAACCCATGCACAGCAGTGTGCATATCCCCCCGCTGAACGCATAGGCGGGGGGAGGACAACCCGGGGAACTGAAACATCTAAGTACCCGGAGGAGAGGAAATCAATCTCGAGACTCCCCGAGTAGCGGCGAGCGAAAGGGGACCGATGGCCAAACCGTCGAGCGGGCATACCCGGCAGGGGTTCCGCCGACGGGGTTGCAGGGCCGCGCATCCGGGGGCTGCCGCCCCCGGGCGCAGGTCCGGCTGGGGAGCGGAACGGCATGGGAGGGCCGGCCGCAGCGGGTGACAGCCCCGTACGCGAACCCAGACCGGACGGCGCGACGCGGTCCCTGAGTAGGGCCGGGCACGTGAAACCCGGTCCGAACCTGGGTGGACCACCATCCAAGCCTGAGTACTACCCTGTGACCGATAGCGCACCAGTACCGTGAGGGAAAGGTGAAAAGCACCCCGGGAGGGGAGTGAAACAGTACCTGAAACCGTGCGCCCACGAGCAGTCGGAGCACCCTTCGGGGTGTGACGGCGTGCCTTTTGTAGAATGAGCCAGCGAGTCGCTGGCGCGGGGCGAGGTTAACCGAAAGGGAGCCGGAGCGAAAGCGAGCCTTAACAGGGCGACTTGAGTCCCGCGCCGCGGACGCGAAGCCGGGTGAGCTATCCGTGGGCAGGCTGAAGCGGGGGTAAGACCCCGTGGAGGGCCGAACGCACGTCGGTTGAAAACGGCGGCGATGACCTGCGGATAGGGGTGAAAGGCCAATCAAACCCGGAGATATCTCGTTCTCCCCGAAATAGCTTTAGGGCTAGCGTCGCGCGTTCACCGCCGGAGGTAGAGCACCGGATGGACGAGGGGGCTTCGCCGCCTACCGAATCCAACCGAACTCCGAATGCCGGCGGCCCAGAGCGCGGCAGTCAGAGCATGTGGGCTAAGCTGTGTGCTCGAGAGGGAAACAGCCCGGACCGCCCGCTAAGGTCCCCAAGTTCCAGCCGAGTGGCAAAGGATGTGCGTCCGCCCAGACAACCAGGATGTTGGCTTAGAAGCAGCCATCCATTCAAAGAGTGCGTAACAGCTCACTGGTCGAGTGGACATGCGCCGACAATACACGGGGCTAAGCTGGACACCGAAGCGGCGGGATTTTATCTATATAGAATCGGTAGGGGAGCTTCCCATGGGCGGTGAAGCCGCCGGGCGACCGGCGGTGGAGCGCATGGGAGTGAGAATGCTGGCATGAGTAGCGAGAGACGAGAGAGTAACTCGTCCGCCGTGAACCCGAGGTTTCCTGGGCAAGGCTAATCCTCCCAGGGTCAGTCGGGGGCTAAGGCGAGGCCGGGAGGCGTAGCCGACGCGCAGCAGGCAGACATTCCTGCACCGCGCACGCGGCGCTACGACCGACGGGGCGACGGATGGGGGTGGCTCGGCGGGGTTCTGGACGTCCCCGTGATGGAGCGCGGCCCGCGGACCAGGGAAATCCGGTCCGCAGAAGGGCGAGGCTCCGGACGAAGCGATTGAGCGAAGCGAGTGAGCCCGAGGTCCCTAGAAAAACCCCTAGGCAGGCGCGTGCGCGCCCGTACCGCAAACCGACACAGGTGGGTGGGTAGAACATACCGAGGCGATCGGGTCAACCATGGTCAAGGAACTCGGCACAATGGCCCCGTAACTTCGGGAGAAGGGGTGCCCGCGCGTACGTGAACGGACTTGCTCCGGGAGCGGAGGCGGGCCGCAGTGGAGAGGCCCAAGCGACTGTTTACCAAAAACACAGGACTCTGCAGAAGCCGCAAGGCGACGTATAGGGTCTGACGCCTGCCCGGTGCCGGAAGGTCACGCGGAGGAGTTAGCTTTCGAGCGAAGCCCCGAAGCCAAGCCCCGGTAAACGGCGGCCGTAACTATAACGGTCCTAAGGTAGCGAAATTCCTTGTCGGGTAAGTTCCGACCTGCACGAAAGGCGCAACGACTTGGGCGCTGTCTCGACCATGGACCCGGTGAAATTGCACTGGTCGTGAAGATGCGACTTACCCGCGGAAGGACGGAAAGACCCCGTGAACCTTCACTGCAGCTTGGCATTGGCCGCTGGTCCCGCGTGTAGAGGATAGGCAGGAGGCACAGATCCGGAGGCGCCAGCCCCCGGGGAGCCGCCCTTGGAATACTGCCCTCGCGCGACCGGCGTCCTAACCCGAGGCCGTCAACCGGCTCGGGGACCGTGCCAGGCGGGCAGTTTGACTGGGGCGGTCGCCTCCTAAAGGGTAACGGAGGCGCGCGAAGGTCCGCTCGGGACGGTCGGCAACCGTCCTTTTGAATGCAAGAGTACAAGCGGGCTTGACTGCGAGGCCCACAAGCCGAGCAGGTGCGAAAGCAGGCTCTAGTGATCCGGCGGCCCCGAGTGGGTGGGCCGTCGCTCAACGGATAAAAGGTACTCCGGGGATAACAGGCTGATCTTGCCCAAGAGTCCACATCGACGGCAAGGTTTGGCACCTCGATGTCGGCTCATCGCATCCTGGGGCTGGAGCAGGTCCCAAGGGTACGGCTGTTCGCCGTTTAAAGCGGTACGCGAGCTGGGTTCAGAACGTCGTGAGACAGTTCGGTCCCTATCCTCCGTGGGCGCAGGAGAATCGATGGAGGCTGCCCCCAGTACGAGAGGACCGGGGTGGACGCACCTCCGGTGAACCGGTTGTCGACCAACGGCACGGCCGGGTAGCCGCGTGCGGCGCGGATAACCGCTGAAGGCATCTAAGCGGGAAGCCGTTCCAGGGATTAGTTCTCCTTCCGGTAAGGGCCCAGGTAGACTACCTGGTCGATAGACGGCAGGTGCAAGGACGGCGACGTCCTCAGCCGAGCCGCACTAATCGCCCGAGCTCTTCCGGAACCGCACCTCGCGGCCCGCGGGACCCAGCGCCCATGCGCGCGGTCCGGGCACGAGGATGCCCCCGAGTCGGATCTTTCCTATGCGCCATGCGGCCCCCAGGGCACGTGAGTAGACACCGGACACCGTAACGGTGGGCGCCGCCCACCGGTCAGCGGCCAGAGCATGGGGGGCACGCCCGGTCCCGTTCCGAACCCGGAAGCTAAGCCCCATCGCGCCGAGAGTACTGCGGGGTCAGCCCGTGGGAGGCCAGGGCGCCGCTGACCGGTGGACGGCACCGAGCCG
>NZ_JADMSU010000001.1:0-375781 GCF_015561195.1 Collinsella aerofaciens
TGAAGGCGGTCGCGAGGAAGAGGCTCAAGGTCATCTACGCGATCATGCGCGACGCCGTCCCGTACGCGGCCTAGCGGGCGGCGGAATCAACCGAAGAGGAAGCGGGGGCGCCAGGCGCCCGGATGCGTCATGCCGAAATGGCGCGAAGCACGCGGTTGACAAAACTATAGAGACACGTCCCAAAAAGACTGGTTACAATTACGTGCAGCATACAAACACCGGGAGGGATCGTGGCAAAAAAGCCTCAGCACGCTCAGAACAACCAGCGCAGTCAGCAGGGCAAACAGGGCCAGCAGCAAAAGCGCGGCGGCAAGGCGCAGGCCACGGTCGCCCGCACCAAGCATTCCCAAGCGACGCCCGCCCGCCCCTGGCGACCGGGCCGCGACAAGTTCCTCCCCGTCGGCCGCGCCGACATGGATGCGCGTGGCTGGGACCAGTGCGACTTTGTCTACATCTGCGGCGATGCCTACGTGGACCATCCGAGCTTTGGCATGGCCATCATCAGCCGCGTGCTCGATGCGCATGGCTACAAGGTGGGTATCATCTGCCAGCCCGACTGGACCGACCCCGCCAGTATCACCGTGCTCGGCGAGCCGCGCCTGGGCTTTCTCGTCAGCGCCGGCAACATGGACTCCATGGTCAACCACTATTCGGTGACCAAGCACCGCCGCCACACCGATGCCTATACCCCCGGCGGCGAGGAGGGGCGCCGTCCCAACCGAGCCGTCACGGTCTACGGCAACCTCATCCGCCAGACGTTCAAGGACGCTCCCATCATCATCGGCGGCATCGAGGCAAGCCTGCGCCGCCTGGCCCACTACGACTACTGGCAGGACAAGCTCAAGCGCTCGGTACTGCTCGACTCGGGCGCCGACATCCTCATCTACGGCATGGGCGAGCATGCGATCGTCGAGATCGCCGACGCGCTCGATGCCGGACTGCCTGTCGATCAGATCACCTACGTCAACGGTACCGTCTACCGCACGGGTTCGCTCGACGAGGTCTACGACTACGACCTGCTGCCCAGCTGGGACGACCTTGCCGCTGACAAGCTCAACTACGCGCGCAGCTTTAATGTGCAGCAGCAGAACATGGACCCCATCACCGGGCATCGTCTGGTAGAGCCCTACCCCAACAGCGTCTATGTGGTGCAGAACCCGCCGTCGGCAACACTCACCACAGACGAGATGGACGAGGTGGCCGAACTCCCCTACGCACGCGATTGGCATCCCGACTACGACGCGGCAGGCGGCGTACCGGCCTTTGCCGAGATCAAGTTTTCCATTAGCTCCAACCGCGGCTGTTTTGGCGAGTGCTCGTTTTGCGCCCTCACCTTCCACCAGGGCCGCGTGTTGCAGATGCGCAGCCACGACTCGATCATGCGCGAGGCCGAGCTGCTCACGCGCGATCCCGAGTTTAAGGGCTACATCAACGACGTGGGCGGACCGACGGCCAACTTTAGCCGCCCTGCCTGCGACAAGCAGCTCAAGCACGGCGTGTGCAAGAACAAGCGCTGCCTATGGCCGAGCGTGTGCAAGAACATGGTGGTCGACGAGAGCGGCTACACGCAGCTGCTGCGCGACCTGCGCCAGCTGCCGGGCGTCAAAAAGGTCTTCGTCCGCAGCGGCATCCGTTTTGACTACACCATGGCAGATGCCTCGGACGAGTTTTTGCGCGAGCTGCTGGAACACCATGTCTCGGGCCAGCTGCGCGTAGCGCCCGAGCATGTGAGCGACGCGGTGCTCTCTGTGATGGGCAAGCCGAGCCGCGCCGTCTACGACGCGTTCTGCCGTAAATTTGAACGCCTGAACCGCGAATACGGACTCAAGCAGTACGTGGTGCCATACCTAATCTCGAGCCACCCCGGCTCGACGATGAAGGAAGCCGTAGACCTTGCCGAGGCCGTGCGCGACATGGGCTACATGCCCGAGCAGGTGCAGGACTTCTACCCCACACCGTCCACCATGTCGACGTGCATGTACTACACCGGCGTGGACCCACGCACCATGGAGCCGATCTATGTAGCTCGCGACCCGCACGAGAAGGCCATGCAACGCGCGCTCATCCAGTATCGCAAACCCGAGAACTACAAGCTGGTGCGCGAGGCGCTGGAAAAAGCCGGGCGTCGTGACCTGATCGGCTACACCAAGCATTGCCTGATTCGCCCCGTGCCGCCGCGCCCAGGCGAGACATCGGCCAGCGGCGGACACGGCACCGGCAAGAAGGGCGGCAAACCGCACGGTGGTGCTGGCGGCAAGGGACCCAAAGGCAGCAAGGGGCACGGCGGCATGTCGCGTGCACAGAACACTGCCGGGCGTAATCGCGCGGCCCAGGGGCGTCAGGGCGCCAACGGAGGCGGGCGTCGCAACTAGGGCAGCGGCGCGCTCGCTGCGCCCATCCCACACGCGTGGCGCAGCGAGCGCATAGCCTCAACGAGGATGACGCCGGCGATAGCGACCGTGATTATCACGTCGAGCGGTGTGTTCACAAACCACAACAGACCCATCAGGTACGACCCGGCGTTAAAGGCAAAGTGCAGCAGGATCGTGTAGCGGAGCTTTCCGGTGGTAACGAGCACCCAACCAAAGATGAGGCCGGCGGCACCTGCATAGCAGCCCTGCACCCAGTTCATGTGCATAAAACCGAAGATCGCCGCCTGCAGCACAATCGCCGCGGCGATACCCCACGTGCTTGGTGCCGCCCAAGGCACTATGGCGCTGTCTTGCGCGCTCGCACGACGCCGGCGCTTCCAAAGTGGGCGGCACTGCGGGTTAAACGCTCGGAGCGAAAACTCAAAAATGATGCCGCGCACCAGCAACTCCTCGCAAAACGGAGCGCCGAGCACCGTGGTCAGGACGGCAAGAAGGTTGGTATCGCCCAAGCCTGTTTCCTCGACGAGCTCGCTATAGTCCGCCGCAACCTCGGGCAGCAGCGACAGCACGCCGTCGCATAGGTAGCTAATGACCACCTGTATGGATAGGCCGATCACGACAACGCATGCGATGCGCTTCCATGCAGCATTTGCTCCCCCGCCGAGCGGGCGTTCACCTTGCCGGCGCGCCATGAAGGAGCGGGGCCACAGATAGCGCCACCACAGCAGCGCCATCAAAAACGACGCCGTCTGAGCGGAGGCCTGAAACCATTGAATATCGAGATTGTCGATCGGGAAACCCGTCAGTGCCGACACGATGTCCAGCGCGGAGAACAAAACAATGCTCAGGGCAATATCGGCAGCGACGACACCAAAACAGGCAAGCGCC
Source organism: Collinsella aerofaciens (assembly GCF_015561195.1). GTDB lineage: Bacteria > Actinomycetota > Coriobacteriia > Coriobacteriales > Coriobacteriaceae > Collinsella > Collinsella aerofaciens_AC. The sequence goes on from NZ_JADMSU010000001.1 coordinate 3,261, forward strand.
CAAACCAGCGCATTGAGCATGCCAACCTCCTCAAAACCCGGCACTTAGGGACGTTCCTTAACTGCCGGCAGAAAAGGAACGTCCCTAAGTGCCGGCAGTTTGGGACAGTCATTGTTGATGAGAATCGGGCGAAATGCCAAAGGCCCCGTTGGGCGAGATGTCGAACGGGAAGGTGCCGCAGCGATTGAACGCGGCGATAAACATGCGGATGGCGTTGGACGGCGTGGTGCCCACGAGCTGGGTTGCCGCCGCGAAGGCCGCCTTTTCCTCGGGCAAGACCTTCGCGACAACCGGGGTCATGTGTTCTGCCATGGCGCTTCCTTTTTGAAACGACGGTGGTGCGGATAGATGCGGGCCACGCGGCTGGGCGACGGGCTGTGAAGGCAACCCGGTTGGCCCGCATCCGGAGTTTGTTTCTGCTGCGTTGGTATTACTTGGTAACCCTAAGTATTACCCCGCAGATAGAATACCACACCCGACCCCATGGGGACGGAGGAAAACGGATCATTTTGTTGCTGAGTTAGTATTTAGAGCGTGATGATATCCGAGATATCGAGGGCCTGAGCATCGGCGGTGTCGTGCGTGGCAAGCAGGAGCATGCGGCCGTCGAGCAAGTCGAGCACAGCGTCGGCCGTCACATCGCGCGCGGCGGCATCCAAGCCGGTAAAGGGCTCGTCAAGAATCACCGCGCCGCCCGGGCACAGCAGGGCTCGAGTGATCTCGACGCGACGGCGCTGCCCGCCCGAAAGCTCGGCCACGCGAGCATGCACATCGACCCCCGGCACCAGCAAGCGCAACAGGGCCGCAGCACTCGAGGCGTCCACGCGTGCATCGGCGCACACCAGCACGTTATCCAGCGCCGAGGCGGACTCGACCAAGCGTGCATCCTGAAACACCATCGAGCACGGTGCGCACTCCCCTGCCGCAAGGGCAAGGAGCGTCGACTTACCCGCACCCGAGGCGCCCATCACACAGATACGCCCACCCGCGGGCACGTTGAGCACCAGTCCGTCGAGCGCCGGCGCCCAGGGCGCGCGATCGCCCACGGCAAGCGCAAGCTCCGCCGCAGCGCCATCGCCCGCAGCCCTCGCACGCCCGCGCAGCCCATGCCCATGCGCCCGCACGGCCGCACCCCACGCCACGGGCCCCGAAACCCGCAGCAGCCACACCAGCACGCGCTCACACGCCCACGAGGCGGCAACGACCAGCACGGTCCAAGCCAGCAGGTCGGCCGTCTCAATCAAAAGCTTCGCCTGATAGATGCGCTCACCCACGGTGCCCACCGCCATGCCGATCAGCTCGGCTGCCACACCGGCCTTCCAGCTCATGCCGATCACGGCACGCGCACACGAAAGCACAAACGGCAGGACTTCGCGCCAGGTGTGGGCGCAAAACAGTCGCCAGCCCCGCACGCCATGCAGACGAAACATCTGCTCCAGTGGCTTATCCACCTGCGACAAGCCTTCGACCAGTGAGAAATACACGCCCGGCAGCGCCATCAAAAAGACCGCCGCAATGCTCACGCACGCCGACCCCAGCCAAATGAGCAGCAGGACCACTACGCAGGCAACCGGCGTCGCCTTAACAAACGAAAGCGCCGGCGCCACCAGGTGGGCAAACGTCCGCGAGTGCGACGAGACTCCGGCGAGCACGCCGCCGCATACCGCGGCAAGCGCCAGCCCGCCCAGAATCCGCACACCCGAGCCCGCCAGAATCGCCCACGTGCCGGCATCGCATGCCAGCCGCAGCAACGCCACTGCAACAGCGCCCGGCCCCGGCAAAATCAGCGGCTGCGCCACCAGCGCCGCCACCAGCATCCACACGGCAAGCCAAAAGGCGGCGACGGCACCTGCTGCCGCCACCGCCTTCATACGCTCCGTCATTTGTCGAGCAAACGCACGCACGGGCTACTCCAAGTAGTAGAAATCGTCAGCCGGAAGTTTACCACCCACGGCACTCGCGTCCGCGTCGGACAGCACCTGCAGATACCCGCTAAGTGCCGCCTTCATATCCTTGCCCGTCTGACACACGAGCATGCACCCGGGAATCGCCTTTTCGGCAATCGTGGCGTTATCCACGATGCCCGCATCGACCACGGCCTGCGCCCAGTCTGACGGCGCCGCATTGACAGCCTTCACGCTCGCCTCATGGCAGCTCAGGAATTCCGCCACGGCCTCGGGATGTTCCTCGGCAAACGCGCGGCGCACCACGGTCACACCCGTCAGCAAGCGCGAGCCCGTGTCTCCTGCCAGCTCGTCCCACACATCGGTCAGGCTCACCGGTGCCGACAGCTTGCCCTCGCTCTTGGCGATAGCAGCGGTCTTGAACGGCTCCGGCAGCACGCCCACGGCAGACGGATCGGCAAGCAACGCCGACAGCACCTCGGTGGGCTCGCTCTTAAACTCGAGCGTCACCTGGCCGGTCAGGCCCGCGCGCTCCAGCAGGTAGTTCATGACGTACTCCGGCGTCGTGCCCTTGCCCGTCATGTAGACGGTGCGACCCGCCAGGTCGCCAAACGAGGCCACACTCGCATCGCCCGTCACAACGTTCAGCACGCCCAGCGTGTTGATGTCGATGACCTGCACCGCGCCCTCGGTCTTGTTGTAGAGCGCGCTCGCCACGTTGGCTGGCACCAGGGCAATGTCGATATCGCCCTGAATGACCTTGGGCACGATCTCGTCGGCGGCAGTGTTGATCGCAAAGTCGAACTCATTGTCCGTCTCGCCATCGGCCGCCTGGTCCATAAACTGCACCAGGCCAATCGAGGTCGGCCCCTTGAGCGAGGCGACGTGCACCTCGACCGGCTCTGCAGCAGCACCGGCGCCGTCCGCGGCAGTCGAGCCCGCGTCGAACCCGGCACATGCAGCCCCGCCACCACAGCCAACCAGCGCAAGCGACAACGCACCCGCGGCGAGCGCCGAGGCAAACCCCCGGCGCGACATCTCAACATTAAACGCGCGCATCGCTAGCACGCCCCCTCGTTAGGCATCGACCAGGCGTGATGGTCGGTATGCAGCAACTCCTCAGCCAGCGGCGAGAGCGGCGCGCCTAAAAACTCGCGGTAGCACGCCTGAACATCGGGGTTCTCGTGCGAGAAGCGAATGTCCGCAGCGGCATCCAGGCCCCACAGCACCTGGCCGCGCTCGGCCGCCAGCTCGCAGCCGTCGTGGATGGACTGACCGCCGCCACCGACGCAGCCGCCCGGGCACGCCATGACCTCGACGAAGTCATAGCTCGCACGGCCGTCGCGAATCGCATCGAGCAGACGGGCAGCGTTGCCCAGCCCGTGCGCCACGGCGACGCGCACCTTGGTGCCATCGATATCGGCCACGGCCTCCTTCCAGCCATTCAGGCCACGCACGTCGGTAAAGAAATCCGCATCGGGGTTCTTGCCCGTCACCAGGTAATAGGCCGAGCGCACGGCAGCCTCCATCACGCCTCCCGTGGCGCCAAAGATCACGCCCGCGCCCGTGCCGAAGCCCAGCGGCGTATCGAGCGGCTCCTCGGTAAGCGTGTCGACGCTCACGTGGCTCGCGCGAATCATGCGCACCATCTCGCGCACCGTCAGCGCAACGTCCACGTCGGGCGCGCCGCCCTCGCCCATCATGCTCGGCAGCGCGCACTCGGCCTTCTTGGCCGTGCACGGCATCACGGACACCACGAACAGGCGCTCGGGCTCCACGCCCAGCACCTTGGCGTAGTACGTCTTGGCGATGGCGCCGAACATCTGCTGCGGCGACCTTGACGTGGACAGGCTGTCGACAAACTCCGGATAACGCGCCTTCACAAAGCGAACCCAACCCGGGCAGCAGCTCGTAAACATGGGCCAGCCGCGGCTGTCACCTTCGCCCTTGGCGGCGGCGCCCAGGCGCTCGAGCAGCTCGGAGCCCTCCTCCATAATGGTGAGGTCGGCCGAGAAATCGGTATCGAACACGTACTCAAAGCCCACGCGGCGCAGCGCGCAAGCCAAGCGCTCAACGGTGGCTTCCTCGCGAGACATGCCGAGTTCCTCGCCCCAAGCGCTACGCACGGCCGGCGCGATCTGCACCAGCACGATCTTGTCGGGATCGGCGATGGCGTCGAACACGGTCTCGGTATCGTCGCGCTCGCGCAGTGCGCCCGTCGGGCAATGTGTAATGCACTGGCCGCACGCGACGCAATCGGTCTTGCCGATCGGCGCGCGCCCGCGGGTACCCACGGCGGTATGCGTGGCGCGGTTGGTCAGGTCCCAAATCCCTAGTCCCTGCACGCTCTCGCACACCTTGATGCAGCGCATGCATTTAATGCACTTGTCGTTTTCGCGGATGATGGGGAAATCGAAGTCCCAGCCCTCGCGCGCCAGGTGCTGCTCGTACGGCAGATAGAAGATACCCAGGTCGTTGGCGATGGTCTGCAGGTTGCAGTTACCACTGCGCACGCAGCTCGTACAGCGCGAGTCGTGCTGGGACAGCAGCAGCTGCACGTTGGTGCGACGCGCCTCGCGGGCCTTGGGGCTGTTGGTGTGGACCACCATGCCGTCGAGCACGTAGTTGTTGCAGGCGGCAACCAGCTGGTCGCAGCCCTCGACCTCGACCACGCACACGCGGCAACCGCCGATCTCGTTCAGATCGCGCAGGTAGCACAGGGTGGGAATCTGGATGCCGACGGACTTGGCCGCATCCAGGATCGTGGTGTGCTCGGGCACCACGACCTCGCAATTATCGATCGTGAGCTTGACCATGTTGAGTGCTCCGCTTTCGGTGTTGTCGCTGACAGTGGTTTTGTTGGGCTCTACCATTCCAGGTTCCTCCCTCCGCGGAACGCGCCAAAGCCAAAGTGGTCGCAACGCAGGCAGCGGCTTGCCTCCTGGCGTGCCTCCTCCTCGGTAAGGCCCTGCTCGACCAGATTCCAATCGTGGATGCGCTCGCCGGCTTCGCGCTCGCCCAGCTCGCAGCGGCCGCACTCGTGCTTGCCCTTAAACTGCACGGTCGGCAGCTCAACGTCGAGCTTGATCTTGTGGTCAAAGCCCAGATAGCGGTCGATATTTGCCGAAGCAACGCGGCCGGCGTTGATGGCACGGATGACGGTGGCGGGGCCGGTCTGGCAGTCACCGCCGCTAAAGAGGCCATCGAAGTTAGGCACGGCGCCATCCGAATCGGTGACGACGCGACCCCACTTGCAGGCGATGCCCATGTCCTCAAACGGCTTGGAATCGATGTCCTGGCCAATGGCCACAAACACGCGCTCGCAGGGAATGACGCGCTCGGGCGTGGCGGCGGCACGCGGGGCCGGACGCCCACGACGGGGCTCGCCGATGATCTGCGGCTGCACGCGCAGGCCACTCACGCGACCTTCCTCGCCCGTCTCGATAGCGAGCGGGGCGGTCAACTCCAGTACCTCGCAGCCCTCGGCCTGGGCGCCGGCGATCTCGGCATCCTGGGCCGTCATGTCGCAGATGCGACGGCGGTAGACGATGCTCACCTTTTCGGCACCGCAGCGCACGGCGGAGCGCGCCACGTCCATGGCCACGTTGCCGCCGCCGATGACGCACACGCGCTGGCCGCTCAGGTCGGGCAGCTCGTCGTCGCCGATGGCGCACAGCATCTTGACGGCCGACTCCACGCCGAGCGCTTCCTCGCCCGGAAGGCCGAGCTTCTTATCGCTGTGGGCGCCAATGGCCAGGTAGACGGCATCGAACTCGTCGCGCAGGCGGGCAAGTTCCTCGCCGTTGACGGAGTGATCGAGCTCAACGTCGATGCCGGCGCTCAAGATCCAGTCGATCTCGGCCTGCAGGCGCTCGCGCGGCAGACGGTAGCTGGGAATGCCGTAGCGCAGCATGCCGCCCAGGTGGTGACGCTGCTCAAAGATGGTCACCTTATGACCCATCACGGCCAGGTAGTAGGCACAGGAAAGGCCGGCCGGGCCGCCGCCGATCACGGCGACGCGCTTACCGGTGTCGTCCACTACATGCGGCTTGTGGTCGTTGAGGTCGCTGTGCTCAACGGCAAAACGCTTGAGGGCGAGGATGTTCATGGGATCGTCGACCATGCCGCGGCGGCAATGCATCTCGCAGGGATGCTCGCACACCAAGCCGCAGACGAGCGGCAGTGGGTTGTTCTTGCGGATGACCTTGACGGCGTCGGCATACCGGCCTGCCTCGACGAGCGAGATGTAACCGGGAATGTCGACGTGCGCCGGGCAGCCCGAGACGCACGGGACGCGGGCCTCGCGGTCAAAGCCGCAGGAGTGCTCGCGGATGTGATGCTCAAAATCGTCACGGAAGCCGCGAATGGCCGTGAGTGCCATGGCGCCGGCTTCGTAGCCGATGGCGCAGTCGCTCGAAAGGTAGATGGTGCAGGCCGTGCGCTCAATCAGGTTGAGCGTGGACTCATCGGCGCGCCCTTCGAGCACATCGGCGAGCAAGTCGCTCAGCGCGCTCAGGCCCACACGGCAGGGTGTGCACTTGCCGCAGCTCTGGGTGGAGCACAGGTTAACGAGCGCTGCCGTAAACTCAACGGGACACGGGGCGAGCGAACTCACCGCCAGACGGCGTCCGAGCGCATCGTGCAGGTCGTCCATGACGGCCTGAGCGTGGCTGCGTTCCATTACGTGCAGTCGAGCCATAAGATCCCCTCTCACATGGCAGCCCGGAGGCGAAACCGAGCGAAGTTGCTACACGCACAACACTGACCTAAAAAGTTGTTAGGTCTCCACGCAGTTCGGCAGGCGGTATGAAATGTCACCCTCGGCGGTGAAATAGAACATTACCGCAGATAAATGCCATATTTGATAAAACGCGTTACCAAATGACAATGCCCCGCCCACGCAATCACGTGGACGGGGCATTGCTCCAGGTATGCGGCCAGCGACCCTGTTGCTTTTACTTAAGCTCGGGCCAGTAACCCTTGTTGGCCTCGATCATGTCGTCGAGAACCTCCTTGGCGACCTTCATCGACGGCACGGTCTTGTTCAGCGTAAAGGCCTTGAGCGCCTTCTCGTAAGAACCCTCGATCGTAGCCTCGACCACGAGCTTCTCGGAGTTCAGCTGCTGCATCATGAGGCCCTGCTGGAACAGAGGAATGTTGTCGCGGCTGATGACCTCGGGGCCATTCTTGCCAATGTAGGCAGGCAGCTCGACCATAGCGTCGTAGGGCATGTTGGGGATAGCGCCCTTGTTCTCGCAAATGACCAGGAAGCGCTGCTTGGTGTCGTTCTTCAGAGCGATAGCCAGATCGGCAATCCAGTCGCCGTGGCTGCCCGCGTAGAACGTGCTCTCGTCGATCTCGCCCGTCTTCTCGTAGTGGTCGATGCCGTCGAAGAGGTTCTTCTCGCGCGTCTCCTCAACCTCGTTAGCTCGGGTGCGCTCGGGGTTGGAATGCTCGACGAACTCCTTCTGCTGCAGGTAGTAGTTCAGATACGTGTTAGGCAGGTACTCCGGGAAGCACTCCATGATCTCGTACTCGCCCTTCCAGACGTAGTACCAGCTGCCCTTGGTGTGGCGGTTCTGCTCGGGGTGCTCGTCAGTGGCCTCCTCGGGCTTCTTGGACATCAGCGAGCCCATGCCCTTGAGGTACGAATCGGGCAGCAGAATCTCGTGCTCCTTGATGTACTCGCGCAGCTGCGGGAGCACCTCCTCGCCCTTGTGGCGAATCGAGGTGAACCAGCCAAAGTGGTTGAGGCCAAAGTAATCGTACTCGACATCCTTCTTGTCGATATCGAGTGCGGCGCAAACCACGTCGATGATCGCGATCGGCATGTCGCAGATGTTGATGATGCGAGCGTTGGGACGCAGCACACGGCAGCCCTCGGACACGATGGCAGCAGGGTTGGAGTAGTTGAGAATCCAGTAGTCCTTCTTGGCGTACTTCTCAACGTCATCGATCAGCTCGACCATGGGGAAGATGGTGCGCATGCCGTAGGCAAGGCCGCCGCAACCGCAGGTCTCCTGACCAACGCAGCCGTGACGCAGCGGAATCTTCTCGTCCTGCTCGCGCATGGCGTAGCCGCCCACGCGCATCTGGGCAAACACGAAGCTCGCGTCGGTAAAAGCCGTCTTTTTGTCGGTGGTCACCGTAAGCTTGATGTCCAGGCCAAGGTCCTCGTGCAAAATCCAGTCCACGAGCACGCCGATCTTGCGCTGGCGCTCCTCGTTGATGTCGTACAGACGAATCTCGTCAACGTCGAGCTCGTCCTTGCGCAGGGCGATGGACTTGACGATGCCGGGGGTAAAGGTGGATCCGCCACCGCACAGAGTAATGATCATTGTTTACTGCTCCTTCTCAATTGCGTTTTCGACCTTGTCGCGCATCTCGGCGACCTTCATGCCAAAGATGATCTGGATATTGTTACCGTTGCGGTTGATGCCGCTGTTGGGCACGTGGTTGATGAGGTTCTCATCGATGAGATCCGGGTTCTTAACGTTCACGCGAAGACGCGTAAAGCAGTTCTCGAGCTCCTCGATGTTGTCCTTGCCGCCAAGACCTGCGACCAGGTCGGCAATACCTGCATCGACGCCCTCTGCGGGAGCTGCGGCAACAGCGCCCTGCTTCACCGCGACAGACGCGGCGGCCTCGCCCTCGGCAACGGACTCGGCGAGCTCGGACTCCTCCTCGCGACCAGGCGTGTGGAGGTTGAGCTTCTTAATAAGGAAGGTGAAGAGGAAGAAGTACAGCGCGGCGTTGACGACTCCAAGCACCAGCATAACCGGCCAGTTGGTCTTGTCGACACCGAGGACCAGGTTGGAAACCACGATGTTGATGATGCCGCCTGCAGTCGAAGCGGGCACGGAGAGGACCTTGAGCAGAACCAGGAAGATACCGGAAAGAACCGAGTGAACGACAAAGAGAACGGGAGCGGCAAAGACAAAGAGGAAGTCCATGGGCTCGGTGACACAGGAGAGCACGGCGGTGATGATCAGCGGGATGATAACGGCCTTGGTCTTATCCTTGTTCCCCTTGTAAGCGGTGAAGATAAAGGCGAGACCGATACCGATGTAGGGCCACAGGTTGTTGAAGGTGTAGCTGTTGAAGTAGGTGCTATCGGAGAAGGGCTGGCCCGTCATTGCCATCTCGGCGACACGGATGGGATAGGCGCCGGCGATAACCTGATCGCCCAGCGTCAGGGTGCCACCCACATCGGAGAACTGGAACGGGGTGTAGATGAGGTGGTGCAGACCGGTGGGAACGAGCAGCTTGTTGAGCATGCCGTAGATGAACAGACCGATGTTGCCCGACTCCTTAATGATGCCGGCAACGGAGGAGATGGCACCCTGAACCGGAGGCCAAACGATGCAGAAGCCAGCGCCCATGATCCAGGAAATGATGATCATGATCAGGAACGGGAAGCGAACGCCCGAGAACATCGAAAGGGCAATGGGGAACTGCTTGTTCGAGTACTTGTTGAACACGGCACCGGTGATGCAACCAAGAATGATGCCGCCAAACACGCCGGTATCGAGCACCTGAATGCCCATAACGGTGCTCTGGCCGGTTCCGGTAAGACCGAGCATGCCGCTCGCTTCGGCAAGAGAGCCAGTGGCGTTGAGCACGATGTTGTTAGCCTGCAGGAACAGGAAGAACGACATCAAAGCGATCAGCGAAGCATGGCCCTTGTTCTTCTTTGCCATGGCGCCGGCGATGCCCACGCAGAACAGAATCGAGAGGTTGTTGATGATAAACATCAGCGACTGATAAACAACGGCGCCCACGAGCTGGAACGGACCGGAGCCCAGCACAGGGATCACGGCGCAGATGGTCTTGTTGGTTAGAATGATGCCCACGATGAGCAGAATGCCGGCAACCGAGAGATACATCATCGGCTGGACGATTGACTTCGCGAACACCTCCAACGGCGCTTTGAAATTGAACTTCTTTTTTGCGGTCATAGCGGTACTCCCCTTCCTTTTCCGCAAATTAAGACAGATGTGCCCTGGACAAGACCGTAAGCCCTGCCTTATATCAATCGATGTGTGGGCACGTTATGCCTAGAGATCAGGTTCTCCAAGCAGGTTAACAATGTGATATGCGAGATAACTCTTCTCGGCATCGGTAACGACAACGTTATAGGTAGACGACAAGTGGGCGGCTATGGCGTCCGCGCACGAGAATGCGCACGGATACGCCGTTTCATCGATTCGGAACAGCGCATCGTCATTGATCTGCCCGGCCGCGGGGTCAAGCGCCCGCTGTGCGAAAAACTGCAGGTGGCGGACGAAACGCTCATAGGGCAACGAGGTGTCGTCGAGGGTCGCAGCGTAACGATCGGAAACAATCGCGAGTACGTCGCGAACAAGCTGGACCGAGATGATGAGACGGTCGGAGCGTTGCGGCATAGTGGCGTTGACGATATGCAGCGTAATAAAACCCTGCTCTTCTTCGCTCATCTGGATGCCCATATACTCCTTGATAATCTGCAGCGCACGGCCCGCAAGCGCATACTCCTTGCGATAGAACTGCTGGATCTCGAGCAGCAACGGATTCTCACAGGAGACGCCCTTGCGCTCACGCTCCAAAGCAAGGCTGATATGGTCTGCGAGAGCAATGAGAATCTTGTCGTTGACATCAACATTGAGCTCTCGACGAAGCATCTGAACGATGTCCTCGGAAATCACGAGGTTGACGGTGGGGATGGACTCTAAAAGATGTGCCAAGCGGTCGATCGTACGCGAATCCTGAGAAGTGCCCTCCTGCAGCGCATAGGTCTTTTCGACCGATGCTTCATCGATAGCGTCGCCGGCATGACGGCCAAAGCAGAGGCCTCGACCGATGACAATGAGCTCGGAGCCATCGTCCGAAGTGACCATTGCGACGTTATTGTTGAAAACTCGCTTGATAACCACGGTACCCACCACAAGAATTTACTCGGAAAGCCAGACGACAGGCTCTTTAACAGCAACAGGGCCGGAGGCATGCTCACGAAGAGTCGACTTCTCCGAACGCTCACACACGATAACAAAAACCGTGGGGTCGAAGCCAGCGGCGCGAACCGCGTCGAAATCAACCTCGACGAGGGGCTGGCCCGCGTCAACATGGTCACCCTGGGCAACAAGCGCATGGAAGCCCTTGCCCTCAAGCTTAACAGTGTCGATTCCGATATGCAGCATCACCTGAGCAGAGCTGTCGTCGGACATGATGCCCAGTGCATGCTCGGTCGGGAACAGTGCCGCGACGGTACCGGAGACAGGAGCGCACACCGTTCCCTCTTGGGGAACCACGGCAACGCCATCGCCCACGGCACGGCTGCTAAAAGCGGGATCGTTGGTTTTTTCTAGGTGAACAAGCTCGCCGGAAACAGGAGCGAGGATTTCGAACTCGGAAGTTGCAGTCTTCTGCTCATCCGAACCGCCCATCAGGCGAGAAAAGAAACCCATGGTGGCATGTCCCTTCATAAATATAGCCCAACCAAAATCAAGCGAATGCATCCATAGAGACACACCCGTTCAAAGACTTTGGTTAGGCCCACGTCCGAGGGACTCGGTAACCTTCCGCATTTCTTTTTACGGGAGCTATTGTAGACAAGCCCAAAGCCAGAACAATCATTCTGACCGGTGAGCGGTATTTATTCTTCGATAAACGGTATCTATGCGGCACTTAGGGACGTTCCTTTTCTGCCGGCACCCAGGGACACTCCTTGCTCTGAGCCCTTTGAACCAATTTCGTATGCGCTAGATGAAGAGTTCGCATTCCTTCCGCACGACGCAAACCTTGCTCAGCGTCTGGGAAGCAGCGGATAGCTCGTTGGGATCAAGCTTGCGAGCGCCTCGCGGACATACGGCGATGCAGCGCATGCAGGAGATGCACGCCTCGCCAGCTGTTCGCTTGGGGTCGCCCTTGTCGATAGCACAAACGGGGCACGCCGCGGCGCATGCACCGCAGGAGACGCAATCCTCTGTTGCCTCGGGTGCCATGCGATGACCTCCAGCTTGTTTATAAGGACGATTGCCGGGGATAGAGGGCTCGGATGCATCCTCAGCCAACAGCTTTTGCTGAATTTGCTGCGCAAACTCTGCGAGCTGCGCCGCATCCTGCGCATCCGGTCGCCCAGCAGCAAACTGACGAGCAACGGAATGCTCAGCAATAGCAGAAACCGCTGCGACCACCCTAAATCCGGCGCGCTTCGCAACGTCCTCCAGCTCTACGAGCGTGTCCTCAAATGCGCGGTTTCCGTATACACAAACCAAAACAGTCCGAGCCCCGTTGCCGCGCACTATGCCCAACCGGTCAGCCACCACAGCCGGGATTCTACCGGCATACGCCGGCACAGAGATTACGGCCACGTCGTCCTCAGTCATCGAGACAGCGCTGAAATCTAGCCCGCTATCGGTCAGATCGACGGTAACGGTATTTTTGTCCAGCGCCCCGGCCACAAGGCCAGACACCTTCCGCGTTCCACCCGTCGGACTAAACACAATTTCGAATACGCTCATCGAGGCACCCTCCCCCTACGCCAGGCAACGCGTCAAGCCGTTTTCACATTCAGACAGAGTATACGGCGCATGGGATCCCCGTTTTGGTGCACCAAGCACCCCAATGCACCCACCCTACGCTGTCTGCCTCTTCGTTTTGTATAAATTACGGTACAGATTGTATATATTTACGGGATACCGCCGTGTTCTCCTGAGGTACCCCATCCTGGCCCGTGCAAAAAACGGAGTATTCTGCAACGTGACCGCGCCAGCACCGCCGTGGGCGAGCAAAACTGTAGGGCGCTGCGTCATTTAGGGTTCCGACATAGCGAGAATGACGTACCTTTGCTTCGAAAAACGGCGAAATCTAACTCAAAACACTCATAGGGGATATCTGAAGGCCGCCGTTGGCAATACCGAATCGTATGCAGCCAACTAGAGCTGCTGAATACTCCAAAAAATGCACGACGCACCCCATGGGACCCATTGCTGCATGACAGAAAATAGGTCCTCGGCATCCCCCAGATGCATTCCCGAGAAAATCACGTTTGAATTAGCGATGGACACGGTAAACAAAAGGGCCCGAGCGTTATTTGCTCGGGCCCTTTTGTTTGTCTCACGCTAGCGTGCGATGCGTATGTTATCTGCGCTTGCCGCCGCCGTCGCCGGGGCGACGGGAGCTGCCACCGCGCTTGCCACCACGGCTGTTACCATAGCTGCCACGGTTATCGCGACCGCCAGCGCGGCCGCCACGGGAACCGGCCTGGCTGCCGCCACGCCCGCCACGATAGCCGCCACGATGCTCCTCGCGGGTATCGTCGTAGTTACGCCAGTCATCGCGACGATCGCGGCTGGCACGCGGATCGCGGCGATCGCGCGACTCGTTAGAACGACCAGCGCCGCCGCGGCCGCCATTGCCGCGAGCACCCTCGCGACGCTCGCCGCCGCGGCTACCGCGCTCTTCAAAGCGCTTGCCGCCACGGGACTCACCGCCACGGGCACCTCGCTCACCGCGACCCTCGCCGCCGCGACGCTCGTCACGGCCACCGCGCTCGTCATCACGACCGGAACGACGGCGGTCACCCGAGCCGCGCTTGCCGCCGCGCGAACCACGGCCCTCGTCCTCGCGCTCAACACGACGACGACCGCCACGGTCCTCGTCCTCACGACGACGGCGGTGTGCCTCGCCCTGGAACTGCTTGGCACGACGCTCGGCACGGTTGCCGCGCGGGCCCCGCTCAACAGCACCGGCGCGCTCCTCGGCAGCTACCTCGCGGGCCACGCTCTCCACAGCCTCGTCCACGCGAGCCTGAACGCCCTCGCGCACACGGGTCTTGCCGCCGCGCTTGGGACGGCTCGGACGCTCGCCGTCGCCGCGACGCTCATCGCGACCGCGGTTGGAACGACCGGCCACATCGCCGTAGTCATCGCCGTTACGCTTGCCGTCACGACGCGCCTGCTCAAGCTTCTTCTTGCTCTTGGACTTGCCGCGCTTGGTCTTCTTCTTCACCTTAAAGGCTGCAGGGTCGCGCTCGGGGTCAACCGCGGGCGGATTGGGACCCACATGCAGGTCGCCGGCCTCGTAGATGTCGGCGGTCTTGTCCATGAGCTTCTCAATCTCGTAGAACTCATCGACGTCCTGCTCGGTCACAAACGTAATGGCCCAGCCCAGCTCGCCGGCGCGGCCCGTACGGCCAATGCGGTGGATATAGTCGGTCGGCTCGGCCGGCACGTCAAAGTTCACAACGTAGCGCACGTCGCTAATGTCGATGCCGCGGGCAAGCACGTCGGTTGCCACCAGCACGTCGACGGTACCGTCGCGGAAGGCCGAAAGGGCACGCTCGCGCTGAGCCTGGCTGCGGTTACCGTGAATCGCGGCGGCCTTGATGCCCTTGCGCTCCAGACGACGGCAGCAGCTGTCGGCGCGGTGCTTGGTGCGCATAAAGACGATAGTGCGCTCCGGGCCTTCCTTTTTGAGGAACTCGGGCAGCAGGTTGTTCTTTGCCTCGATGGACACCGGGAACACAAACTGGTCGACGGTGTCGGCAGTCGACGTGGCGGGCGCGATCTCCACGCGGGCCGGGTCGCTCACCAGGTCGGTGATCTCGCCCACAGCCTCCTCGTCAAGTGTGGCCGAGAACAGCAGCGTCTGGCGCTCGGCCGGCGTCTCGCGCACAATGCGGCGGACGGCGGGCAAAAAGCCCATGTCGAGCATGCGGTCGGCCTCGTCGAGCACCAGCACCTTGACCTCGTCCAGGTGGCAGGCGCCCTGCTCGATCAAATCGACCAGACGGCCCGGCGTAGCGACCAGGATGTCGCAGCCGTACTTGAGGGCGGCGGTTTGCGGCTTGTAGCTCACGCCGCCCACGACGGTCACGGCGACATGGCCGGTGACGTCGGCGATCTTGCTGGCGACCTCGTCGATTTGCTGGGCAAGCTCGCGCGTGGGGGTGATGACGAGCATCACGGGGCCGCGGCCGTTGCCCTCGGGCTTCTTGGCACCGCGACGGCGGTTGCGGCCGCCGCGCTCGCGCACGGGTTTGGGCGGAGCAATGTGCTCCAGGTTGTTCATGGTCGGCAGCAAGAAAGCGGCCGTCTTGCCGGTGCCAGTCTGAGCGGCGGCAAGCAGGTCGCGGCCTTCGAGCACCACAGGAATCGAGCCGGCCTGAACAGGCGTCGGCGCCGTGTAGCCCAGGTTCTCGATAGCACGAAGCATCTCGTCCGAAAGCCCCAGCTCGTCAAAGGCGGGCAGGCTCTCGGTAGCGGACTCGACGGCTTGGGCAGCATTGGCCTCATCGGCGGCATCGAAAGCAGCCTGGGTCATGGCCTCGCGGGTCTCGTCCAGGATCTCGGCGTCGGTGACGTCGGATACAGAATTACGCATATGTTGTTGTTCCTTATCTGCACGCGCAATGGGCACGGCATGCGGCCGCGCGGGCGTGCTTGGTAGTGCGCTAATACATACAAAAACGGGTGCGCACAGAGAGGACGTTGCTCAGCACGCTGGCGATCGCTTTGGCAGCCCTATCACGCGCCGTCCAGACGCAGCAGCTCTAAGCGATGGAGCAGATTCGCCGCGGGTTAGTATACCCGTGCTTCGCATGCCCCCACGTAAACCACAGATGACGAGGCGGACGAGGCGGGTCTGGGCCGATTGTCTCAATCTGTAACAGCTACGGGGCAAAATCGGTCCCAATTGTTATAGATCAAGACAGAGAGGGATTACCGTCCAGTCCAAACCAAATCTCTCGCTCCTCCTGCAATTTCGAGCATGTGGCCTATAATATTGCTTTGGTTACGCTACATATTGCGCAGCCATTTAATACGTCGCCCACCGGGGGCCATTAATTCCTATCACCTTATTGGCTAGGAAGCAATCAAAGGAGGTATCCGTGGCAGCAGAGACGCCTTGCTCGGTCCTCTATAACGATATTCGCTCGTTCGGCGGTCTTAAACATCTCGAGATCGCCCGAATGCTCATCAATGGAAACTCTTATCTCGGCAGTACCCTGCTCGAGAAATGCTCTTCCAACCGCTCGTATCTCACCCGTTACATCGTCCATCGCGAGCCTGACCAGTGCGCGCCCGCCATCTACAGCGACTTTGCCGTCACCACGCTCAATCTTTCCGCGGCAATCTGCAGCAAGCTCGGCGGCGGCGAGTCCGCCTATCAGGCAATCGCCGAGCACTATCGCGGCCCGGCCGCCAACGAAATGATGTCGGCTCTCGCCAGCTACAAGCTGGACAGCCGCCTATATGCAAATGCCCTCAATCACATCGACAACTTTGACGGCAATGCCGTGCGCGAGAAGAGTACGCTTTACCTTATGCTCTTTGTGGCAACAGGGGCGCTCGCCGACCCCATCCAAGGCGTGGCCACCGTCGAGCGCTTTTGCGACAGCAAGACGGGCGGGCACTTTGGCACCACCGAAACTACCGTCGGACGTGGCTTTATGGGCAGCCTGGAGCAGCCGCGCACCGTCGCCCCCAACCTCGGTCTGCTCAGGACACATGCCGACAACTGCGTCGACATGCAAATCCATCCCCTCACACGCGATCCGCGCGGCACCGTGATTGGTTCTTTGCCCAAAACCTCGCCCAGCATCACCGATGTGGGCGCCGACGCATCGCGCGAGCATCTTCGCATTTGGCTTGAGGGTGAGCACTGGTACGCCCAGGGCCTTGGATCGACCAACGGCACAGTGCTCGAATCGGGCGCGGGCGACGGCGATATTGTGATTGAGCCGCCGCGCGACCAACGCGAGCCCGGCAAGATCTATCCCCCGGTGGAAATCGAAAACAGCGACAGGCTCCATCTGGGTCTCTACACGACATTCCTTGTCATTGTGGATTAGCGCGGGCGGTGATCGAAAGACGGTCACCGCCCGTCTTTCGTCTTCTACCTTCTGCGTCGTAACCGACAATACCCAGCGGTATACGTGGGTAGTGCGGCTAAGATAGTACCTTACCGATATCCGCACTGCCCGCGTATACGCGCGGCAACCCATGCCAGACAAAGGAACGCCATGGATACTACCGATAGCGCCTATGGCGACAAGCTCATCCGTCTCGACACGTTCGATACCGCCGTGGCAGTCGACCCCAGTGCCGAGGACGACGCCAAGCGCCGGTTTATGACGCTTATTCTTCAGACGGCATACCGCGACGGCGGCAATATCGGACACGTACTTCGCGCGACCAACACGAGCGGCGAGGTCTTTGCCGTCAAGCTACTCAAGGACAACGCCATCCTTTCCGGCCAAGCCCCCGACCGCTCCGCCGAGCAATCGGCCGCGCATCTGGCCAACACCGCCGCGCTGTTCGAGGAATACCGTCATCTGTGTACCGTCTCGCACCTGCGCGGATTTCCGCGCGTCTATGGCTACGGATCGTGCGAGGACGACCCGCTTATCCTCATGGAGTGGGTCGAGGGCACCTCGCTCAAGCAGGCGCTGCCCTTGCTTCCGCACGACGCCTCGGGCGGGCTAACCACCCAGATGGTCGCCGCCGTCGGAAACGCCGTGCTACGCGCGCTCTTGATGACCCAAGACCTCGTGAATCCGGTCGTCCACCGCGACCTGTCGCCTGCCAATATCATGTTCCGCACCACCGGCCGAACGCTCGAACAACAGATTGCCGATTGCTCCTTTGACCCCTGCCTCATCGACATGGGCTCCGCTACCATGGCCCTCAGCGATGACACGATCACCCGACGTGCCGACATCTGGCGCTTTGCTACGCCCGCATACGCCGCGCCCGAGATGCTCACGCAGGATATCGAAGGCATCGCGGCCCTTCGCCGTTCGCCGGCAATCGACGTCTACGCGCTTTCGAGCATTCTGTACCAGCTCTACAGCGGTCGCAAGCCGTTCGACGTCGAGTCGACGGGTGCCGCGGCAACCGGCTCGTTCTACCTCATAAAGACCAAGACCAAGCCGGCACCGCTCAAGCCGCGCTGCGAGGGCGACGAAGCGCTCGTGCAGATCATCATGAAAGGCATCTCGGTCGAACAGGGCGATCGCCCTACCGAGTAGCAGATGCTCGAGGTGCTCTCGACATACCTCCCCGCTGCAGAATCTGAGGACCGCGAGGGTGCAGGAGACGAGGCCGCAATTGATATCGATTCTGGCACGCACCTTAAGGTCGACGTCGCCGGCGAGCGCGCACGAGAGATCCTGGAGCAGGCCCGTCACGATGCCATGACCCGCCGCCGCTTTGTCATCGGCGGCGTCGTTGCAGCCGTTGCGGGGCTCGGCGTTATCGGGGCGGCAACCCATGGCTTTGGCATCCCCGACTACCTGGACGGCATCCGCGGTTCGCTTGACGACTACACCTGGGCTCAGCTGCAGGAGATTTCGCTCAAGATTAAGGCCGCCGAGACCCGTAGCGAGGCACGCGAGATTGCCAAGCGCTACCACCTGCTCGACACTGATGGGCATATCCCCTATCCGTGCACCAAGCGTGTCACGCTCACCAACGGGCTGGAGGTTGGCGCGCAGCTTGTGGGCATCCGCCACGACGAACTTCTGGACGGGACGGGCAAGGCCGGGCTGACGTTTATGTTCGACGCGGGTATTACCGAGCGCAACGCTGCGGCTGAACCGCCGAGCGCCGGCTGGGCAGATTGCGAGCTGCGGGAATGGCTCAACGGCGACGGCCTTAAGCTGCTGCCCAACGAGTTGCGCGCACTCATCAAATCCGTCAAAAAGATCTCAAATAACGTTGGCGCCGCCAACAGTGCATCGTGTCTGAGCGAGTTGCCCGCAACCCTTTGGCTGCCCGCCATGGTCGAGCTGTGCGGTACGCAACCGCCCGATTCGTTTGCCGAGGACTATCACTACCTGGCAGACATCTATAACGGCGAGGGCAAGGAGTACCAACTCTTCCGCGAGCTCAAGGTGAGCCCGTATTCCACGAACGAGACGATGGTCCGCCAGTGGAAGGGCAAGGACACCTGTTGGTGGGAGCGCACGGTGAGCCCCGACACATCGGAGAGCGAAGGCACGCTCTATATGAACCGCGTGGGGCACGACGGCGACGTCTTTACGTACGCAACGCCTGCGGAAAAGCCAAACAAGCTAACCTGTGTGATCCCCGGGTTCTGCATCTAGGCGGCGGGCGTCTTGCCGTGACGGGACCCCTCCCCGGCAATTGTCTCGATCTGTAACACTAGCTCGGCAGATACAGGTCTAGATGTTACAGAACGAGACATTTGAGTTGACCGCGGACGGTCTGTCTCGATCTGTAACAGTAAGGGGTCATATTTGCTGCTAGATGTTACAGATCGAGACATTGAGTTTCCTGCCAACTGTTTGTCTTGATCTGTAACAAATACTCGGTAAAACGGGGCCTAGATGTTACAGATCGAGACGTTAGTTTTCGGCCGATTTCTATGTGTTGGTCTGTAACAGTTAGAGGTCATTTTCCCTGCTAGATGTTACAGATTGAGATGATTGGTTGGGACGGTCCATCAGCCAACCAACTACCCTCATCTGTAGCGAAATGTCATATATTTCTTTCTGTACTGGACACCCCCAGGGGGTATGGGTGTATAGTATCGGTTGGTTAACATTTCCGACACTACGCCACAGAAAGGAGAAGCCATGGCTCAAGATAAATTCGATGTGGGTGGCATGACATGCGCCGCCTGTCAGGCGCACGTGGACCGTGCCGTGAGCAAGCTCGACGGCGTCGAGAGCGTCGCGGTCAATCTGCTCGCCGGCTCTATGCTGGTGGACTACGACCCCGCGCAGGTCTCCCCCGACGATATCTGCACCGCCGTCGACCGCGCAGGCTACTCGGCCTCGCCCGTCGATGTGGGCACCGGTGCCGCCGGCTCAAACGGCAGTGCGCAAGCCAGGTCCGGCGCCGCCCATATGGAGTCGCCTACCAAAAAGCTGGAGGCCGCCGCCTCCGCCATGCGCACCCGCCTCATCGTCTCGATCGTATTCCTCATCCCACTGTTCTACATAGGCATGGGGCACATGCTTGGCTGGCCGCTACCCGGCATTTTCACCGACCATACCCGCAGCATGACGCTCGCGCTCACCGAGCTCGTCCTGCTCATCCCCATCGTCTACGTCAACGACGCGTACTTTATCAACGGGTTTAAATCGCTCGCGCACGGCGCGCCGACCATGGACGCTCTCATCGCCGTCGGCGCCACCGCGTCCATCGCCTGGTCGCTCTATGCAATGTTTATCATGGCCGACCAGCTGGCCGCCGGGCAAATCCACGAGGCCATGATGACAGGCATGGACAACCTGTATTTTGAGAGTGCGGGCACGATCCTGTCGCTCGTCACCGTGGGCAAATACCTCGAAACGCGCAGCAAGTCCAAAACCGGCGGCGCCATCGAAGCGCTCATCGACCTGGCGCCCAAGACCGCGACCGTCGTTGCCGACGACGGCACCGAAACCACCGTCGACGTCGACAGTATCCTTCCCGGCCAGATCCTGCGCGTACGCCCCGGAGAGTCCATCCCCGTTGACGGCGTGGTGCTCGAGGGCAGCTCGGCCGTGGACGAGAGTGCGCTCACCGGCGAGTCCATCCCCGTGGAAAAGACCGCCGGTGCCACCGTCAACGCGGCCACGGTCAACCGCACCGGTTCGTTTACCTTCCGCGCCACGCGTGTGGGCGCCGACACGTCGCTCGCCAAGATTATCCAGCTCGTCGAGGACGCCAACGCCACCAAGGCGCCCATCGCCCGCATGGCCGACAAGGTCGCCGGCGTGTTCGTGCCCGTAGTGTTCGCAATCTCTGCCGTAACTTTTGTGGCATGGATGGTTTCGACCGGAAGCGTCAACGAAGCGCTCACCTCCGCCGTCGCCGTGCTGGTGATCAGCTGCCCGTGCGCGCTGGGTCTGGCCACACCCGTCGCCATTATGGTGGGCACCGGCAAGGGCGCCGAAATGGGCATTCTGTTCAAGAGCGCCGAGGCGCTGGAGAACCTGCGCAGCGTGGGCACCGTGGTGCTCGACAAGACTGGCACCGTCACCCGCGGCAAGCCGGCTGTAACCGACATTGAGGTGGCCACGCGCGCTGACGGCTCGCCCGCCATGAGCGAAAAGGCGCTGCTCAAGCTGGCCGCCGCGCTGGAGCGCTCGAGCGAGCACCCGCTGGCAGAGGCGATTATGGCCGAGTGCGAGACGCGCGGGATCGTCGCGCGCATGGTCGAGAACTTTGTCGCCGTACCCGGACGTGGCGTTACGGCGCGCGAGGGGCAGAATGTCATCGCAGCCGGCAACGTGCGCCTGATGGACGAGTTGGGCGTTACCGTGCCCGCGGGTCTTGCCGAGCAATATGCCGCCGAAGGCAAGACGCCGCTGTTCTTTGCCAAGAACGGCGAGCTTGTCGGCACCATCGCCGTGGCTGACGAGGTCAAAGAAACGAGTGCCGAGGCCATCGCCGCGCTCCGCAAGCTCGGCGTCGACGTGCGCATGCTCACCGGCGACAACTGCGTCACCGCCGAAGCAATCGCCCGCCGCGTGGGCCTCGACCGTGCGCAGGTCATCGCCGACGTCCTCCCCGCCGACAAGGAGCGCCACGTGCGCGAACTGCAGGATGCGGGCAGCAAGGTCGCCATGGTGGGCGACGGCATCAACGACTCCCCCGCCCTGGCGCGCGCCGACGTGGGCCTTGCGATTGGCACCGGCGCCGACATCGCCAAAGAAGGGGCAGATGTGGTGCTCATGCGCAGCGACCTCATGGATGCTGCGCGGGCCATCGAGCTTTCGCGCGCCACGATTCGCAACATCAAGCAGGACCTGTTCTGGGCGCTGTTCTACAACGGCATCGGCATTCCGCTGGCGGCGGGCGTGTTCTTCCCGCTCACCGGGTGGCAGCTCTCGCCGATGTTTGGCGCCGCGGCCATGAGCCTGTCGAGCGTCTGCGTCGTAAGCAACGCTCTGCGCCTGAAATCCTTTAAGCCTAAAGTGGCAAAATAAGCTCACCATTAAGTCCATTTAGAACGGGTTTTCCAGGTGCCCGAGATTGACCTGAAAGAGGAGCGACGCGTACTTTGGTACGCGAGCGACGGCTTGAAGATCAAGGTCGGGTGCCTGGGAAAGCCGACACAACAGAGAGGAATACCCATGCGTTACACAATTAAGACTTCCGGCCTTATGTGCGGCCACTGCGACGCCACTGTCGAGACGGCACTGCTCAACGTGGCAGGCGTGACCGACGCCGACGCCGATCACGAGACTCAGACCGTACAGGTGGAGTGCGCCGATACCGTGACCGCTGAGCAGCTCGCCGCCGCCGTCGAGGGCGCCGGCGAGAAGTTCCATGCCCTGTCCGTAACCGCCGCTTAGCAGCTACCAGAGGCATTCGACCCCCCGACCAGAAACGAGGACTCGCCATGATGGCAGACCACAAATCGGTGACCCGCATGCTCAAGACGGCACGCGGTCAGATCGACGGCATTCTGCGGATGGTCGAGGAGGACCGCTACTGCGTCGATATTTCCACGCAGCTCATGGCCACACAGGCGCTCCTTGCGCGCATTAATGCCGACGTACTCAAAGCGCATATCGAGGGCTGCGTGACTTCGGCAATCGAATCGGGCGACGAAGACCTCAAGGCCGCCAAGCTCGCCGAGATCGAGCGCGTCGTCGACAAGCTCTCCAAGTAATTGGGGCATTGGGGACAGACTTCTTTGCACCATCTTGGTGTATCGGGGATAGGTACGTTTGCACCACCTTGGTGCAGATTGACCTGTCCCCCTTGCTCTAAATCGGGTATAAAGGCGTGCAGCATATCGAACGAAAGGCAATTTGCATGAATGACTTTATGAAGGGCCGCAATGGTGCCGATGAACTCACCATCGTGATGGGTTTTGCCGGCATTGTCATCGCGATGATCGGATCGATAGCCCACATCCAGTGGCTCAGCTGGATTGCCATCGCCGTAATCGTGATTGGCGTGCTGCGCGGCCTGTCCAAAAACATCGATGCGCGTCGCAAGGAAAACGCTGCCTTTGTCGCCGCGACCGCGAACGTCCCCGGCTTGGGCAAGTTTGTCGCCAGCTTGGGCGGCGGCGCTGCAGCGGCCAGCACCTCGCGCGCGGCTGGAACGAGCAAGGAAGACTTTGAGCGCGCCAAGCGCACGGCCAAGAAGATGTGGAAGGGACGCAAGACCACGGCATACCTCAAGTGCCCCAACTGCGGCCAGATGCTCTCCGTCCCCAAGGGCAAAGGCAAGATCCGCGTCACCTGCCCCAAGTGCCACGCCAAGATGGAAACCCGCTCCTAGCGCCCGCACGCGGGACAAATTAATCAGGTTTGTTTGTCCCAAATCTTAAATATTTGTTCGATAAAAAGCCGAGGCCTCGTGTTGAGACCTCGGCTTTTTGTATGCGGCAACGGAGCTGCACCTTTGTCACATCTACGCCACACCGTCGCGGGCAAGCTCCTCGGCCAGCGCTTCGGCAGGCATGGCCATAATCGCGTCGAGCTCGGCGTCCACCTCGGGAATGCGTTTGATCTTCAGCTTGCGCACCAGGTCACCGCGGCACATCACATGCATCGGTTCACGCAACACCGCCAGGTCATCGAGCGGATTCTCGCGCGTCACCAAAATGTCGGCCGCCTTGCCGCACTCGATCGTACCGGTCTCGTCACCCAGGCCCAGTAGCTCAGCATTGACTTGCGTGGCCGTATGCAGCGCAAACGCATTGCTCACGCCCACGTACTTGGCAAAATAGGCCACCTCACGCCACATATCGTACTGCGTCACGAACGGGCAGCTCGAGTCCGTGCCCAGACCCACCTTAACGCCGGCATCCAGCGCCGCACGAGCACTCTCGATGATGCCCGAGCACACGATGTCGCCGTTCTTCTTTTGCGTGTCAGTCGAATGAGTCTTTTCCGGGTCGAGCAACACAAACGGCAGCGCCGGGCTGATAGTGCAGGTCACACTCGGCGCGCGTCCCTCGAGCTGCGTGCCCGCGGCTCCACGGTACAGCTCCAGGATCTCGGGCGTCATCGGGGCACCGTGCTCAATCGTGTCAACGCCGGCCTCAAGCGCGGCCTTCACGCCCTCGGTACTCTCGACATGGGCCATAACCGGCAGGCCCACCTCGTGCGCCGCCTTGCACGCCGCTGCCGCAACCTCCACCGGCATACGCAGCACGCCCGGCTCGCCCACCTCGGTCGCGTCGAACACGCCGCCCGTCACGAACAGCTTGATGACATCGGCACCGCGCGCATACAGGCCTCGCACCTGTTCGGCTGCCTCGGCGGGACTATTAGCCACCTGGGCGAACAAGCCCGCACCATGGCCGCCCGGCACCGTGACGCCCGTTCCCGGCGCCACCAGACGCGGACCCTGATACTTGCCGGCGTCGATAGCGTTGCGCACGGCGATGTCGGCAAACAGCGGGTCACCCGCACCGCGCACCGTAGTCACGCCGCTTGCCAGCTGCTGCTGAGCGCTGCCCTTGAGGATGTGGCGAACGATGGCGCGGCCCACCGGATTATCGAGCTTCTTCATCAGTGCGCCCGCATCGCCCGCCGAAACCGGCTTGCCCGAACCGCACAGATGCACATGCATATTGATGAGACCCGGCATGAGATACGCCCCTGCCAAGTCGATGACCTCGGCACCTGCAGGCGCCTGCGCCACAGCGCTCGGCCCCATCCAGGTGATGATGCCACGCTCGACGGCCACGGCCATGTCGGGCAGCGGCTCCATATGTCCTGAGCCATCCAGAACGGTCGCATTGATAAACAACGTGGAACGATCGGCAGATGCCATATCGAGCTCCTCCCTCACGATTAACTTGAACATTTGTCCATTATCACCTAGTCCCGCTGGATTGCTGCAGACGCATCGGTTAACGGAAGGAAGAGGGGATGTGGGGAGACGGAACACGTTGCAGTCCCACCCCAGCGACACCAGGGAAATGTCTCGATCTGTAACAGGTACAGGGTTATTAGGCCTCTTGATGTTACAGATCGAGACATTCGGTCGACGTTTCACCGGCTTGTCTCGATCTGTAACAATTACGAGCTCAAACAGCCTCTAAACGTTACAGATCGAGACAAGACCTCTCAGCGCCCATACCACTGGCATCTCCACTCCTCAGCCAATTCAACCTGCCGAGGAATACCCGCCAGCCTCATTTTCTCGACTAGCTTCCCCGGGCCTTTGAGTTCGTTAAACGTAAACCGAAGCACCTTATGCCCGAGCATTGTCAGATGAGATTCCCGCTGACGCTCTGCCACGAATGGGTCAACCGACTCCCGACCCTCGCCGCTCTGCAAGGTGTACTTCCCCTTTCCGTCGAGCTCGCCGATGACACACGTCCCGTCCTCGAGCCGCCAAAAATAGTCGACGCGAAACACCTGGCTCGGATCGAGCGGGTCGCGAAACTCCACCTGCAGCTCCGGAACCGGAAAACCGTACGCAATAAAGAATGCTCGGAACCGAGACTCGCCGCCGTTTTCAGACAGCCCGTCCGCATACGACGCAATCACCTGTGCCCTGCGATACCCTCGCCTGCCCTCGCAATCGGCGCGGAGGCGCTCGCACAAATCCCCACGTGATACGCTTTTTGCCCGCAGTGCAGAATCGGCAATCGCCAACCCGTAGGAGAACGGCGCGCGCAGTAGGCAATCCTCCACCGTGCGCCAAAACGACGTCACCCGCACGCCATCAACATGCTCGAGTGCGCCCGCCATCTGCGGACGCAACAACCTGCACCCGCCGCTCAACGTCACCGAACAACCCGTCTTAACAAGAAAACGCGACCCAAGCAGATCATTCGGCACCTCCAGGCCCCACAAAAGCGCCGCGTCATAACCCCAAAACGCCCAATCGGGATGAAACTCTGCAAGCCCTTTGATGGTACGCAGCGTTCGCTCCGCCGGCGTCAGTACACCCCAATCATGTTGAAAGCAGAACAAATACGGCTCGGGTTCCGCGATATCGTCGGTTCCAACATGACGCCGCAGCCACATGAGCTCGGCATTGTCATGCGTTGCGAGCAGCGCACCTTGCTCGGTCGCCTCCGTGAGCCTGGCAAGCATCCTATTCCGCGCCAAGGTGTTACGTGTTGCATGCTTGTGTTTGAAAACGGTATTAGACACTTCCATCACCACCACATCGGACAAATGGACCATCGTCACCGTTGCCTCCGCTGATAAATGTCTTGATCTGTAACAGGAAGACCGATTTTTGGACTGTAGATGTTACAGATTGAGACATTCCCCCAACCAGGTGCCAAACGTCTCGATCTGTAACAGTTAGACGTTCTCCAGGCCCCTAAACGTTACAGATTTAGACAAACCAGCGGCGCCCAAGCATTCGTCTCGTTCTGTAACAGGTAGACTGGTTTTTTGCCCCCAAACGTTACAGATCGAGACAAAAAGGCAAAAGGCAAGGCAGGCGACAACCGTCCATCCCCTACTCCCACTCCTGCTCGTAGATATTGAGCGACTTTACGTACCGCCCCTGGGCGCCCATGATGTCGCGGACCAGCCGCAAGAAGAAGCTGATACACGAGGTGTCAAAGCCGTCCTGCAGGTCCTCGGGATGCACCGCACCCGGCCCGTCGACCGCCGTGTCGTTCAGGTGCGCGATGTCATACAGGTAGAGCTGTCCCGCCGTAAGCCAGACATCGTCGACGCAGGCGAGGCGCACCGCAATCGCGCCGTCACTCCAGTGCTCCTTCTGCACGATATGCGGATCGTAGACATCAAAGCGATGATCGGTGCGCGTGTCCTTCAGCACGACCATGCCGGACGCAGGATTCTTGTCCAAAATGCCAAAGCGCGAGAAATACTGCGTGTCGCGTACCTGCTCGAGCCGCTTGAGCGAGGCAGGCGAAAGCGATGCCGGCGGCTCGTCAACATATAGCTCGAGCAGCGTTTTGCCATGGCGATAGGGGCGCTCAAACAGCAGCCAATCGGTAAACGCCATGTTGTAGGCCATGATTTCGTTTTGAGAAGGTTCCTCGCAATAGCTGAGCCACGGGTCGACGATAATCTCGAACTGCTCGCGCGCCGGCTCCAGGAATTGAAACTTCCGCAGCATCCAAAAATGGGCCATGTCGGCAATATCGTTGCCGACGGCTTCAGCCAGCTCTGCTCGGTCAAAAGCGTGGTCAGTCATGGCATCCTCCTCAAACTGATGGACCTCAATTTGAGCTTACGAGGAGGGTGGGCAGCCACGACCAGCGCGGGCAAAATAGGCCCCCGGCTGCAAACCAGATGCTGACCAAACACTTGACGAAAAGCTTGACCGAAAATGCGCGCCGCAACAAAACCGCAGGTAAACATCGACGGCCAACCCGCCCTTTTGAGCCAGATGCCCGCAGCCACCACAGAAACAACAGGTGACCACAGCCCAAGAAGTCGACAAATGAACACCCGCACGTCGACAAACGAGCAAACTGCTCGCAAATCCGCAAGGAGTGTCCCCGAATGCCGACAGAAAAGGAACGTCCCTAACTGTCGGCACTTAGGGACGTTCCTTTTCTGTCGGCAGTTAGGGACAGCCCTTGCCGATTCGATTGTTGAATATCTCCGTGACTACTTTACAGTTCCAGCGCGTCGGCGACTTCGGCAGCGCAGGCCAGGGCATCGGCCATGGCACTCACCACGAGCGAGCTGCCGTTGCGGGCATCACCCGCCACATACACCGGCGCGGCATCCGCGGCAACACCCTCCGTGCGAGCCGCGAGATGCGAGCCCTCAGCAGCCATCACCGGCAGCGGACGACCAGCGGTGGCAACAGGCACGCTCACCGCATCGAACACACCGTGCTCCGGACCCGTAAAGCCGCAGGCGATGAGCACCAGTTGCGCTGGCACCTCGTGCTCGGAGCCCGCGATGCGCTCGGGCTTTCCCGCCGACCAGTCCAGATCGACCACGCGCAGACCCGCAGCCGCACCCTTCTTGTCCAGCAGCACCTCGAGCGTATCCACGCCCCAGGCACGCATCTCACCACCCATCGCAGCGATAGCCTCCTGCTGGCCGTAATCGGTCTTCTTAACGTTGGGCCACTGCGGCCAGGGGTTGCCTGCCGCGCGCTTATCGGGCGCAGCCGGCAAGAACTCAAACTGGCGCACGCTGCGCGCGCCTTGGCGCACGGCGGTACCCACGCAGTCGTTGCCGGTATCGCCACCGCCAATGACCACGACGTCCAGGCCGCGCGCATCAACCGCAGGCTCGCCGCCATCGAGCACCGAGACGGTCGATGCCGTCAGGTAGTCCACGGCGTACACCACGCCGGGCGCATCGATGTTCGTAGCCGAAAGACCGCGGGGCGCACGAGCACCGGCAGCCACCACAACGGCGTCAAAGCCATCGAGCTTGGCGGCAACCTTGGGATCGCTCACGTCGGCACTCAGCTCAAACACAATGCCCAGCTCGCGCATGAGCGCCACGCGACGCTCGACCACGAACTTCTCGAGCTTCATGTTGGGAATGCCGTACATGAGCAGGCCGCCGGGGCGGTCGTCGCGCTCAAACACCGTCACGCGGGCGCCGCGACGCGCAAGCTCCCATGCAGCCACCAGACCAGCAGGACCGGAGCCCACCACGACAACCGTGGGCGCGTCCTCCCCCGCCGGCTCAAAGCGGCGCGGGCCACCGTTTGCCCACTCATGGTCGCTGATCGCACGCTCGTTGTCATGGATCGTCGTGGGCTGGCCGTCGACCGAACCCAGGTTGCACGCGGCCTCGCACAGCGCCGGGCACACGCGGCTCGTAAACTCAGGCATGGGCGAGGTGAGCGACAGGCGCTCGGCAGCCTCATCCCAGCGGCCGCTGTACACCAGCTCATTCCACTCGGGAATCAAGTTGTGCAGCGGGCAGCCGCTCGGGCGCGCCTTGCCAAAGCTCGCGCCCATCTGGCAAAACGCCACGCCGCACATCATGCAGCGGCTCGCCTGGACGCGACGTGCGTCGTCATCGAGCTCCACGTACAGGGAATCAAAATCATGACTGCGCTCCTCCACGGGGCGAAGCTCGTGGGTCACACGATCGATATCAAGAAAAGCACCGGGCTTACCCATGGCACTTACGCCTCCTTCTTGGTCGAAGCAACAGAACCGGTAGCAGCCACGGGCGCAACACCCGCGCTAGCCGCGCCGCCCGCGACATCAAAGCGAGCGACATCCGCGGCACTCGCGCGACCGGTCACAATGTCAAACGCCAGCTCCTCAGCCTGCGCATGCGTCTTGCCCACGGCCTCGGCAGCAGCGACAATCGCCAGCACGCGCTCGTACTCGGTCGGAATGACCTTCACAAAATGCTTGCTCATCGAGTCGAAGCTGTAGAGCAACTTAATGCCACGCGGGCTCTGCGTCGCGTCCACGTGCTCCTGGATGAGCTCGCGAATCTGCGCCAGCTCGCCGGCCGTCGGGGCCTTGAGTTCAACGCTCTCGTGGTTCACGCGGGCATCGAGCGTGCCGTATTGGTCAAAGACATAGGCCACGCCGCCCGTCATACCGGCGGCAAAGTTCTGCCCGACCTCGCCCAGGATGAGCGCCAGACCGCCCGTCATGTACTCGCAGCCATGGTTGCCGCAGCCCTCGACCACCACGGTGGCGCCGGAGTTACGCACGGCAAAACGCTGGCCTGCCAGGCCGTTAATAAAGCCGCGGCCGCTCGTGGCACCAAAGAACGCAACGTTGCCCACGATGATGTTCTCGTCGAACTTGTAGGTCGCATGCGGGTTGGGGCGCACCGACACCTCGCCGCCCGAAAGGCCCTTGCCAAAGTAGTCGTTGGCGTCGCCGCACACGTTGAGCGTAATGCCGCGCGGCAGGAAGGCACCAAAGCTCTGACCGGCCGAACCATCGCAATCGATGGTGATGGAACCGGCGGGCAGGCCCTCGGGATGCGCCTTGGTCACCGCGTTGCCCAAGATGGTGCCCACGCAGCGGTTGACGTTGGCGATATCGGCGCGGAAGCGAATCGGACGCAGGTGCGCACGGGCATCGGCCGTATAGGGCACAAACAACGTGGAGTCGAGCGTCTTGTCGAGCTCGCTGTCCGCAGCCATCTGGGGCAGGAAGTGACGGCCGTCGGCACCCGGGATGTGGGCACCAAACTCACAGGTCGCGCTCGCCAGCACGGGCGACAGATCGAGCAGGTTGGCCTTGCGGTTGCCCGGGACCTCGATCTGGCGCAAGCACTCGGGATGGCCGACCATCTCGTCGACGGTGCGGAAGCCCAGGCTCGCCATGACCTCGCGCAGTTGCTCGGCAACAAAGAGCATAAAGCGCTCGACGTGCTCGGGCTTGCCGCGGAAGCCGCGACGCAGGCGGCAGTTTTGCGTGGCGATGCCGGCGGGGCAGGTATCCTGCTGGCAGTCGCGCTGCATAAGGCAGCCCATGGAGATGAGCGGCATGGTCGCAAAGCCAAACTCCTCGGCACCCAGCAGGCAGGCAACGGCGACATCGGTACCGTCCATGAGCTTGCCGTCGGCCTCGAGCACCACGCGCGAGCGCAGGCCGTTTTGCAGCAGCGTCTGCTGGGCCTCGGCAAGGCCAAGCTCCAGCGGCAGACCCGCGTGCCAGATTGAGTCGCGCGCAGCGGCACCCGAGCCGCCATTGTGGCCGCTGATCAAGATCTTATCGGCAGCGCCCTTGGCCACGCCGGTGGCGATGGTGCCGACACCGGCCTCGCTGACCAGCTTGACCGACACGCGTGCGCCGGGATTGGCGTTCTTAAGATCGAAGATAAGCTCCGCCAGGTCCTCGATGGAGTAGATGTCGTGGTGCGGCGGAGGCGAGATCAGGCCGATGCCGGGCGTGGACTGACGGACCTCGGCAATCCAGGGGTAGACCTTCTTGCCGGGCAGGTGGCCGCCCTCGCCGGGCTTGGCGCCCTGGGCCATCTTAATCTGAATCTCAAAGGCGCTGCAAAGATAGCGGCTCGTCACGCCAAAGCGCGCACTTGCCACCTGCTTGATTGCGGAGTTCTTGGAGTCGCCGTTGGCCAACGGGGTCTCGCGACGCGGGTCCTCGCCGCCCTCGCCCGAGTTGGAGCGTCCGTGCAGGCGATTCATGGCGATGGCCATGCACTCGTGCGCCTCTTTGCTGATGGAGCCATACGACATGGCGCCGGTGTTAAAGCGGCGGACGATGTTGAGTGCGGGCTCCACCTCGTCGAGCGAAACCGGCGTGCGGCCGCTGGCATTAAAGTCGAGCAAGTCGCGCAGGCGCACGGCACGGCCGGTGCGGTGCAGGCGGGCGCTGTACTCCTTAAAGGTGTCGTAGCTGTCCTCACGGCAGGCGGTCTGCAGCAAGTAGACAGCCTGCGGATCGATGAGGTGATCCTCGCCGCCGAGCGGGCGCCACTTGGTCAGACCCAGCGTGGGCAGCTGATCGGGAGCCGGGCTCTTAAGGATGGCGAGCGCGGCGTCGTAGCGCTCGTTTTGCTCGCGCTCAACGTCCTCGACACCCATACCGCCCACACGGCTCACCGTGCCGGCGAAGTACGCGTTGACAAACTCCGGCGTAAAGCCCACGGCCTCGAAGATCTGCGCCGAATGGTAGCTCTGCACCGTGGAGATGCCCATCTTGGACATGATGGAGACGATGCCGGCAGTCGCAGCCTTGTTGTAGTTGGCGATGCCCTGCTCGGCCGTCACGTCCAGGTCGCCGCGTGCCGCCAGATCGCGGATGCACGCATGTGCGTTGTACGGATAGATGCCGCTCGCGGAGTAGCCCACTAGTGCCGCAAAGTCGTGCGGGGACACGGCGTCGCCGCACTCCACCACAATATCGGCAAAGGTACGCA
The DNA here is from genome assembly GCF_015561195.1 of Collinsella aerofaciens. Lineage (GTDB taxonomy): Bacteria > Actinomycetota > Coriobacteriia > Coriobacteriales > Coriobacteriaceae > Collinsella > Collinsella aerofaciens_AC. The sequence continues at coordinate 34,899 of NZ_JADMSU010000001.1, forward strand.
CACCGGCGCGGATCAGGTGGTTGTGCACGCAGCCCACGGCAAGCAGCGACGGCACGGGCACCTCGCCTGCTCCGGCACGATCACTCAGCACCACAATGTTCACGCCGTCGCGGACCGCAGCCTCAACGTCCTCGGCAAGCTGTTTGAGCGCAGTCTGCAGCGCGCCCTCGCCGGCATCGCGGCGGTAGACGGCACGGAAACGACGGGTCTTAAAGCCAACACGGTCGATGGCACAGATATGTTCGAACTCTTCCTCGTTGAGCAACGGGCGCTCCAAGCGCACCAGCTGACAGGCCGTGCGGGAATCCTCGAGCAGGTTGCCGTGGTTGCCCAGGTAGAGCGTGGTCGAAGTCACCATGTGCTCGCGCAGGGCATCGATCGGAGGATTCGTGACCTGGGCGAACAGCTGATAGAAGTAATCGAAGAACGAACGCGTCTTCTTGGACAGGCAGGCTAGCGGCGCGTCGATGCCCATCGAGGCGAGCGGGGCCTTGCCCTGCTGGGCCATGGGACGCACGACCTCGTCAACATCATCCCAGTGATAGCCGAGCTTGGCCATGCGCACGGCGGCGGGCACCTCGGCATCCTCGGCGGGCGCGGGCGCGGCGGGCTCGTCGAGCGCGTCGACGGTCAGCGTCTCCTCGGCAATCCAGTCGCGGTAGGGCTTCTCCTTGGCATAGCGGGCGCGCAGCTCGTCGTTGTAGATCACGCGGCCGCGGGCAAAATCGACCTCGAGCATCTGGCCCGGTCCCAGGCAGCCGCTCGTCAGGATGTTCTCGGGGCGCACCTCAATGGTGCCAACCTCGCTCGCCAGCATAAAGCGGCCGTCGCGCGTCACGTAGTAGCGAGCCGGGCGCAGGCCGTTACGGTCGAGGGCGGCACCCAGGGTACGGCCATCAGTAAAGGCGATAGCGGCAGGACCGTCCCACGGCTCCATGAGCATGGACTGGTAGGCGTCGTAGGCGCGGCGCTCCTCACTCAGGCTGTCGTTGTGGTCCCACGGCTCGGGCAGCAACATGGACGCGGCACGCGTGAGCGGACGACCGTTCATGACCAAAAACTCAAGCACGTTGTCCAAAATCGCGGAGTCGGAGCCCTCGCGGTTGATGATGGGCATCACGCGCTCAAGATCATGCTGCAGCACGGGGCTGTACAGGTTGGGTTCGCGGGCGCGAATCCAGTTGACGTTGCCCTTGAGGGTATTGATCTCGCCGTTGTGGATGATAAAGCGGTTGGGGTGCGCGCGCTCCCAGCTGGGCGTGGTGTTGGTGGAGTAGCGCGAGTGGACGAGCGCAACGGCCGTCTTGACGGCGGCGTCGTTGAGATCGATGAAGAAGCGGCGCATCTGCGTGGCGACGAGCATGCCCTTGTACACGATGGTGCGCGAACTCATGGAGCACACATAGAAGATCTTGTCGCGCAGGGCAAACTCGGCATCGGCCTTCTTCTCGATAGTGCGGCGGCACACGTACAGGCGGCGCTCGAAGGCGTCACCCGCCGGCGTATCGTCGGGGCGGCCCAGAAAGGCTTGCAGAATGATGGGCATGCAGGCGCGCGCCGTCTCGCCCAGGTCGTGCGGGTCGACGGGCACCTCGCGCCAAAAGAGCAGCGGCACGCCGGCCTCGGCGCAGCCCTCCTCAAACACGCGACGGGCATCCTCTACGCCCTTGTCGTCCTGCGGGAAGAACAGCATGGCCACGCCATAGTCGCCCTCTGCCGGCAGAATCTGGCCGCACTTTTGGGCCTCTTTACGGAAAAAGTGATGCGGAACCTGGAACAGGATGCCAGCGCCGTCGCCGGTGTTCTTCTCGAGTCCCGTGCCGCCGCGGTGCTCCAAGTTGACCAGAATGGACAGCGCATCGTCCAGAATCTGGTGATGGCGCTCACCGTTGATATCGGCAAGCGCGCCGATGCCACATGCATCGTGGTCGAATTCGGGGCGATAAAGGCCCTGCTGCTGAGCGGAATCTGCCTGCATCGCGATCCTCCCCTAGATATTAGACAGTCAGTTGAATAGGCATACTAGGAGCATCGCCGGCCCGTTGTGTTTCCCGCCCGTTTCGAAACAATCGCGTAACGCACGCCGGCCATCAACGTCTTGCTATCAAACGTGTACGTCAGCCTCCAAACATGTCGAAATTTGACATCTTTGGAGGCTGACGTACACGTTTTAGTGCAGGGACGGCCGGCACATATGCATCCAACCCCTTTGAATTATTCTGGAAACGAGGGCCACGCAGACTTTTGCATGATGCGACTCGACACCGCAGACCTCAAGGGCGGCAACAAGGCGCCCAAGTTCGGCTTGTAAGCTCACCGCTTCAAACATCTCAATCTGTAACAGGAGGAACCGATTTTGGCGCCTAGATGTTACAGATTGAGATTTTCTGCGGGACGGTTTTGGTTTGTCTCGGTCTCTAACACCTAGGCCCAATTTCCATCCCTAGTTGTTACAGATCGAGACATTTCGGCAGCCCCCTTTCACCATCCCATTCAAATACAACAATTTTGTTAGTCTTGGTTAACTTTTAAGCCTAAAACGGGTATCCTTTGCGGCGTCAAGCAAACGGCACGCACACCGTGCCAGATCAAGGAGACCCCTATGACACACCAGACAGACCAACAGACAATGCAACTTGTCCTTATCCGTCACGGAGAATCCGAGTGGAACAAACTCAACCTGTTCACCGGCTGGACCGACGTAGAACTCACCGAAACGGGCCGCGAAGAAGCCGCAGCAGGCGGTCGAGCCCTCAAAGAAGTGGGCTTCGACTTCGACGTCTGCTACACCTCGCGCCTCAAGCGCGCGATCCACACCCTCGACATCGTGCTCGGCCAAATGGATCGCGAGTGGTTGCCCGTCATCAAATCCTGGAAGCTCAACGAGCGCCACTACGGCGCGTTGCAGGGTATCAACAAGGCCGATGCCGCGGCAGAGCACGGCGACGAGCAGGTGCTCATCTGGCGCCGCTCCTTCGATATCTGCCCGCCGGCGCTCGAGCCGAACGACGCGCGCGACCCCCACACCCAGGAGCAATACCGCGACGTCGCACCCGATCAGCTGCCCTATACCGAGTGCCTCAAGGACACGATCGCCCGCGCCTGGCCTTATTTCGAAGACGAGATTCGCCCCCAGATGCTCGCCCGCAAGCGCGTACTCATCGCCGCACACGGCAACTCCCTGCGCTCACTCGTCATGAAGCTCGAGCGCCTCACGCCCGAGGAGATCCTCAAGGTCAACATCCCCACCGGCGTGCCGCTCGTCTACACCTTCGATACCGATTTCAATGTCCTCGACAAGCGCTACATCGGCGACCCGGCGACCATCGCCGCCAAGATCGACGCCGTGGCCAATCAGGGCAAAGCGCACAAGTAGCCCAAACCCAAATCCGACGCGTGGCGCCGCACGACCCAATGCGACGTCACGCCGCCCATACGCAGGAGCGCACCATGCTCAACCATCTCAAACAACACTTTGGCTCCCGACGCACCGGTGGTCACGGAGGCCTAGACATTGCGCGGCATATCGGCCCCGGGCTGCTCGTGACCGTCGGCTTTATCGACCCGGGCAACTGGGCCTCCAATATGGCCGCGGGCTCGCAGTTTGGCTACGCGCTGCTGTGGATCGTCACGCTGTCCACGATTATGCTCATCGTGCTGCAGCACAACGCGGCGCACCTGGGTATCGCCACGGGCGCCTGCCTTGCCGAGGCCACGACACGTTACCTCCCCCGCTTCGTCGGGCGCACGGTGCTCGCCAGTGCCTATCTCGCGACCATCGCCACCGCCATGGCCGAGGTCCTGGGCGGCGCGATTGCCCTTCAAATGTTCTTTGGGCTGCCCGTGCGCGCGGGCTGCGTCATCGTGGCGGCAGTATCGATGGCGATGCTCATGACGAACTCCTACAAGCATGCCGAACGCTGGATCATCGCCTTCGTAGGCGTGGTAGGACTCTCGTTTTTGGCCGAGCTTGCACTAGTCAAGGTCGACTGGCCGCAAGCCGCCGCAAGCTGGATCACGCCTAGTATGCCCACTGGCTCTGCCGCGATTATCGTGAGTGTCCTGGGTGCGGTCGTTATGCCACACAACCTTTTTCTGCACTCCGAGGTCATCCAATCCATGCACTTCGAAGGCCAAGGCGAGCAGGTTATCGAAGAACGTCTGCGCTACGAGCTCTTTGACACGCTCTTTTCGATGGGCGTGGGCTGGGCAATCAACTCGGCAATGGTCATCCTGGCCGCAACGACCTTCTTTGCGCACGGCATGGTCGTAGACGACCTCGCCGTCGCAGCGGCCACGCTCTCCCCCATTCTGGGCCCGGCGAGCTCGACCATCTTTGCGGTAGCGCTGCTGTTCGCGGGACTATCGAGCAGCGTGACAGCGGGCATGGCGGCGGGAACCATCACTGCGGGCATGTTCGACGAGGAATACGATATCCAAGACCGACATTCCTCGATCGGGGTGGCGGCCTGTTTCGTCGGCGCAGTGACGGCGTGCCTGGTCGTCCCAAATCCTTTTGAAGGTCTCATCTGGAGTCAGGCACTGTTGTCGCTTCAGCTGCCGATTACGGTCTTTGTGCTCATACGGCTCACCAGTTCACCCCGCGTCATGGGCAAATACGCCAACTCGCGTCCACTCAACGCGCTGCTTGTAGGGATCGGCGTCATCGTGACGATTCTCGACATCGTGCTGCTAACGGGGATGTAATTGGGATGGCGTGGCTGTCCAGATATAACGTCTCAATCTGTAACACGTAAGGCCGTTTTAAACCGTCAGATAAATCAAAAGGGTCCCGGCCGGGATTTCCGACCGGGACCCTTGGACAGAGCTATGTGTTGCCGTGAGCCGTGTGCCGACGAGCTACTCCTCGACGAGCTCAAACTGATCGGGACCGACGCCGCACACCGGGCATACATAATCCTCGGGCAGCTCGGGCGTATCGACCTCAACCTCGTAACCACAAACGATGCACACGAACTTATACGTCTTCTTCTCCTCAGCCATGATGTTCTCCTCTCGAACGCGACTGGTGATGTACTTCGTTTATTAGTATAGGTTCTCAATAATATAATGCAAGTATTTTTAGAACATTTCTAGCCTTGATACGAGGACGCCTTCGGAGGCGTCTTGCCCTTCAGGACCTTATGGTAGTAATCGTAGGTGAGCGGCGTCTCGTCGCTCAGGCGCTCGGCATCCTCGACCTCGCCGATAAACAGTAGATGCGTGCCCGCATCCACAGTGTCGATCAAACGGCAGCTAAACAAGGCCGTCGCGTGCTCGGGCACATAGGGCATGCCCAGAGCCGTCTCGCGGGTCTCGTATTTGGCAAACTTGTCATAATCGCTGCTGGTGCGGAACCCAAAGTTGCCGATATAGAGCATGTCGGCGGTCTGATCGATCACGGTCAACGCGAACGCTTTGGCCGATGCGATGACGCCCGAGGTGACGTTGTCCTTGTTCACCGCAACCGAAATGCGCGGCGGCATGGACGTCACCTGCACCGCCGTGTTGATGACGCAGCCGGCGCGCAGCCCGTCTGCAGCGGAGCTCACCACGTACAGGCCGCTTGGCATGGTAAAGAACGCAGTTTTGTCCATAACGATCACTCCCCTAACTCGGGTTGGAACCTCATGGATGTATGTACCCACAAAAAAGGCAGCGCCCATAACGGACGCCGCCTTTGAAACATATGTGTCAGAACAGTAAGAAAGATGAGACACCCGCAGTTGCGGTGAAATAGGGACTGAATAGCCCCTCAAACAGGCAAAACAGTCCGTATTCCACCGCAACTTATGAAGGACGGTCAGCGGTTGCGTTCCTTGAGGGCGCGGTCGATCTCGCGTTGGACATCACGCTTGGCCATGTCCTCGCGCTTGTCGTAGAGCTTCTTGCCGCGACCCAGGCCCAGCAGCAGTTTTACGCGACCGTCGGTATTAAAGTAGAGCTCCAACGGAACCAGCGCATAACCACGGTTGCGAAGTTTGCCGTCAAGAAAGTCGATCTCCTTGCGGTGCAGCAGCAGACGGCGCCGACGGTCGGGATCGCGATTCCACACGCCACCATGGCTATAAGGGTGGATATGCAGGCCGACGAGCCAGCACTCCCCGCCACGAATCAGTGCAAAGGTATCGGTAATCTGGCACGCGCGCTCGCGAATCGACTTGGCCTCGGTACCGCTCAGCTCGATACCGCACTCAAACGTCTCATCGATAAAGTACTCGTGATGTGCCGAGCGATTCTTGGAAATGAGCTTGCGCTCGCGCTTACTGGGCATCGCCGGCCTCCTTGGCGCCATTGGCGTTTGAGCCCGCAGCCTCGCGCTTTGCCCTGCGCTCGGCATTAAGCTCGGCATCGCTCTCGCGCACCAGCTTGATAATCGCCGCGCATGCCTCCTCGCCCACCAGGTCGCGGGCACGGACCGTCAGACGCGTAGCCTCCTGCTTGTCGCCGTCGCTTGCAGCATCGGTCGCACACATGATCAGGCAGATGGCGATCTCGGCCGAAGGCGAGGTCGGCACGCCCTGCAGGGCGAGCTCACCCATCACATGGTCGTCACTCTCGTCCGCGGCATCCGGATAGGTGGTATGGATCTTGTTGAGCAGGCGCGTCGTATGCGCATCATTGGGCGCCAGGCGCAGCGCCAGACGCGCGCAGCCCACAGCAGCCGAAATGTTCTCGGTCTCGGACTCCAAGAAGTACTGACCCAAGTTGGTGTAGGCGCGTGCGGCGCACTTACCGTCGCTCGCGCGCTCCAGCACCGAGAACGAGAGCGATGCCCACTCCTGCTTGTCCTCGAGCGCGCGGAACAGCTCGGCCAAGTCCAAGCGATAGTTGCAGTTCATGGGATCCCAACGCACGGCCTGCATCAGGGCATTCCGAGCACTCACATAATCCTGCTGGCGAATGTAGGCAAACGCCATGTCGGAGTACAGGCGGTCAAAGGGAACCTCGACCTGCACCAGCTCGCGCGGATCCTTCTCCACACGGCGATAGGCCAGGCGCTCAAACTTGCTGTCGAAGCTAAAGTACTGGCGCTTCTCCTCCGTCTTGCACTCAGCGTCGATATACTCCTCGGCGAGCTCCACCAGACGCTCAAGCAGCGGCGTCGCCGTAGCCAGGTCGCCCTGCGCCAGATAGTTCTCGGCATACGTGATGTCTTCCAAGCTGATAGGCAGGTCCATGACAACTCCTCGGTCCGGGCGGCAGACTCAACGCGCGCCTTAAATATCGGTCAATACACAAAACCCGGGTCTCTTACGAGGCCCGGGCGTTCAATTTTGGTAGCCCGTACCAGATTCGAACTGGTGATCTCCGCCTTGAGAGGGCGGCGTCCTAAACCGCTAGACGAACGGGCCATATGTAGCAAATGCAATGGCTGGGATGGAGGGAGTCGAACCCCCATTGACGGAACCAGAATCCGCTGTCCTGCCATTAGACGACATCCCAATGACTGCATCGCTGCGCTCGGCTGTGCCTTTGCGCAAGAAAGAAATATACGGGAAGTCCGGCCGTGACGCAAGCCCCAATTTTGACTTTTTTGAAATTCAATCAAATACGGCCAACACGTGAAGGACCTGTGAAGTCGACCGCTGCACACGAAGGGCAAAACGCCGCGAGCGGTAGCCGTCAACCGTTGGCAGATTCTACCGCGAAAACGATAGCACCAGGCAACACAATCGAAGTATCAATGATCACGTAGATATCGAGGCGCCATGGACGAAGAGCTTGATTACCTATGGGAGACCCTGGGCCTCGAGATCACTGCTGACCTTTGGCCCGAACGGGACAAAATCCATCCCACTCTGCGCCCCGCCATCACGGTGATGCAGGCAAAATACCGCCGTGCATCCTTTTTGATCATGCGGATGTCATGGCACGCGGGACTCCCCGACCTTAAGCGAATCCAGGCAAGCCTCGTCGAGCTGTCCGGTATGCCGACCGTCATATCCGAGGCGCACCTGGAGCAGCACCAGCGCGAGCGACTGCAACAGCAGCGGATCCCCTTTATCTGCCCCGGCGTTCAGGCATATCTGCCCTTTATGGACGAGGAGTACTGGAGCGGCAAGCCCAACAAGCACGTAAAGGTCTATGATCCGCACGAATGGGCACAGCTCAAGGATTGAGCCGAGCGAGCCCTCCGATGGAAAACACGTCCCACCCCGAGCGCTCAAAACGGGTCGCGCTTTCCGCAGCCGCTACAGCAACGCCTCGGCCCAAGCCGATTCCCTAAAGCCAGGAATCGCAAAGTCGTCGCCCACCAGCAGTGGGCGCTTAACCAGCATGCCGTCGGTCGCCAGCAGCTCGTAGCACTCCCGATCCGTCATGCCCGCATCCAGACGCGCCTTCAGGCCCAGCTCTCGATATTTCATGCCTGACGAATTAAAGAAGCGCCGCACCGGCAGCCCCGAACGAGCAATCCAGGTCGCAAGCTCATCAGCCGTGGGATTGTCCAAAACGATATCGCGGTCGATATACTCTACCCCGTGTTCGTCCAGCCATGCCTTGGCCTTCTTACAGGTCGAGCACTTGGGATATTCAACAAACAGTACGGTCATGGGAATCCTCCGAATATAGATCGGCCAACGCAGGCACACGCCACACGAGGCGCCTTCGCATGATGGGCCAATTGTAGCCCACGGGTCACACACTAAACGAACCGTACCCCGAATCCGCGTTTGATGAACGGCAGCAGCTCCATTGCCTCGGGCGTGATATGACCCGCAACGTTCATGCGCTCGTCACCGGGAAGATCGACCCGCGCAATCTCAAGCTCGCCTTCGTAGCGCCCATAGCCGCTATTGCTCACAGCGATCGACCCCGCCTTTCGAAACAGGCCGGCACCGGCATCCGTCGGCACGGAATCCGGCTTAAGCGTCGTACGCGACTCCTGAGACCTAAAGATGAGGGTGCTCGAATCGGGCCGGTCGTGATGAATCTGCCCACGTACATAGGCATAACCGGGCTCAAGCTCGCATTGCAAGTCCACGTATCCGGCGGAAACTTGAGCAAACTGCGCCCAGCCCGCATCGGAAAGATCGGGGTCGCCGACCAACACAATGTCGCAATCGGCGCCATGTGCAAGCTCAAGCATGTTGAGGGCAACCTTTGACGCGCGACCGCGCTGCGCCTCGACCGTCGGCAGTCCCTCGAATACCGGCCCGCGAACGTTAGCATCACCCGGCACAAAAGCCATGATTTCGAATCCAAGCGCCGCAAGACGAAGATTCACCCGAGCAATGTCCTCCAGAGCTAAACCGGTATAAGGCTTGGGGTAAAAATTGTGGCAGGCGGCAAAACGAGTCACATCGGCACCGGCCTCACGCCACGATGCGATTTCATCAGAACTCACCGTCGATGCATTGACCACAATGCGAAATACACCGGACAGCTCCGCGACCCGCTGGGCGCTAAAGCCATAGTCCAAACGAAGGTATTCCAACCCCAGATCGCGCAGGTCCTCGATGCGCTCAAGCCCGAGCAAATCGCACGTGCGAGGCCCCACATCGGCAATGAGCGCAATGCCGCGGGCGGAAAGCAGCGACAGCACATGACGGACCTTATCGGCATACGCCGCTCCCCCATCCTCGGGAATATGCAGCGAGGTGAACGCATTGCGCGCACCCGCCGCGGCACCACGCTCAATTGTCCGCTCAATATCCTGCAGAGGGCTGGAAAGATAAATCGAAATACCCGTTTTCACGCTTCAACGCTCCTTTAAAAAAGGCCGGCGGAGCAGTTAGCCCCGCCGGCACAACCATAGCATCAAGAAATCTGCCACGCGCCGCGAGCCCTGAGCAACACGGCTCGCGATATCAAACTACTCGCCAAAGAACTCGTTGATCTTCTGCTCGTCGACGCCAAAGAACCACGTCAGGACAAAGCCGGCGGCATAGGCAAGCAGCATAGCGGCAACGTAGCCGAGCTGCTGACCAGGAACGACGATCAGCAGGCCAAACAGACCGGAAACGCCCTGAGAAACCGTGCCGATGTGAAGCAGCGCCGCGAGCGCGCCGCCAAATCCGGCACCCAGGCAGGCCGTCACAAACGGACGAACGAGCGGCAGCGTAACAGCATACATCAGAGGCTCGCCCACACCCAGGATTCCAACGGGAATAGACTCTGCGACGTACTTCTTGAGCTTGGCGTTCTTGGTCTTAAAGTACAGCGCCAGACCGGCACCGACCTGACCGCCGCCAGCCATCATAAGGATGGGGAGCAGGTAATTGATGCCCTTGGTAGCGCCGTCGGGATCGTTGAGCATAGCGTGGATCGGCGTGAGCGCCTGATGCAGGCCGACGGAAACCAGCGGCAAGAAGCCTGCCGACAGGATATAGCCGCCCAGGACGCCCAGCTTCTCGAAGATAAAGGTCAAAACGCTAAAGATGGCAGTCGTCAGCCATGCGCCAACCGGCTGGATGACGAGCATCAGAGCAAAGGCGCCGATGATGAGCACCAGCAGCGGGGACAAGAACGTGTCGAGTGCGTTGGGCATAACCTTGCGAATCTGACGCTCCATCCAGGCAAAAAATGCGCCAGCGATAAGAGCCGCGATCATGCCGCCCGCTGCGGGGTTGTACTGCGCATTGGTGAGCGGCAGCAGAATGGCAGTGGCAGGATCGGCCGCGCCAGGCGCAAGCAGGGGCATGGCACTGTTGGCGATACACATCATGCCGGCGATGCCGCCCAGCGCAGCGGAGCCACCAAACTCACGTGCCGCGTTATAGCCCACCAAGATGGGCAGATAGGCAAACAGGGCCCAGCCCATGGAACGAATGCCCTGGTACCACCACTCGCCCGCAAGCGCGCCTGCCGTCGAGACGTTAATGACGTTGCAGATACCGTTGATGAGGCCAGCCGCAATGATGCCGGGAAGCAGGGCGACGAAGACATTGGAAATCTTCTTGAGGAAGGCCTGAACCGGCTTGGACTCGTACTTTGCCTTCTGCACGGCCTTGTTTGTGGCCGCAGCGTCGACCACGCTCTCGTCAGCAACGCCTTTCGCAAGGCCGGTGAGCTTGGAGAACTCCTCGAGCACCTTATTCACCTTGCCCGGCCCCAGCACGATCTGCATCGTGTCGTCCTCGACTAGGCCCATCACGCCGTCGAGTGCCTTAATGCCCTCCGTGTCGACGTTGCCCGCGTCTTTGACGGTCACGCGCAGGCGCGTCATGCACGCCGCGTTTGCCAGCACGTTGTCTTTACCGCCCAAAAGGTCCAGCAGCTTTTGAGCCAGCTCTTTGTTCGTCATAACTCCTCCTTGTATTGGGTATCTCGTCTGGATGTCATATCAGCTCACGCCGTACACCTATTGGGCATCGGCATCGCTCTTCTCATGGCCACTCACCGCAGCACGGACATGGCCTCGCGCTCGCTCAAGAGCTACCGCAGCCTGCTCGGCATCGCAGTCCAGCAGCACCGAGACAATAGCGGTTTTTACGTGGCCGCCGGCATCTGCAAGCGCCTGAATAGCGCACTCGCGCGTGCAGCCGGTCGCCTCCATCACGATGTTCTGGCCGCGCACCACCAACTTCTCGTTCGTCTGCTGCACATCGACCATCAGGTTTTGGTATACCTTGCCGATCTTGACCATGGCACCGGTCGAAATCATGTTGAGAATGAGCTTTTGAACCGTTCCCGCCTTGAGCCTCGTTGAGCCGGTCAGTACCTCGGGACCGGGCACGGGTTCAATGGCAAGATCTGCGCTCTCCCCGATCTTCGACCCTTGGTTGCAGGCAATTGCGATCGTCTTGCACCCAGTTGCCTTGGCGTACACAAGGCCGCCCACCACATAGGGAGTACGACCGCTTGCCGCCAGGCCAACGACAAGATCCTTGTCCGAGAGTCCACGCCCCCGCAGGTCGCTCGCGCCAAGCTCCTCGCTGTCTTCGGCACCTTCGACAGCCTTGATAAACGCCGTCTCGCCTCCGGCAATGAGCCCGACAATCAGATCGGGTGACACGCCAAACGTGGGCGGACACTCCGATGCGTCGAGTACGCCCAGACGACCGCTGGTGCCTGCACCCATGTAAAAGACGCGCCCGCCGCGCTCGAGTGCCTCAGCAGCCCAGTCGATTGCTGTGGCAACCTGGGGCAACACTTTCGTGACCGACTGGACGGCACGAAGATCCTCATCGTTCATCGTCGTGACGATCTGCATCGATGTCATCGTATCGAGGTCCATTGACCTTTGATTACGCTGTTCGGTCGTGAATTTTGTTAAATCGAGCATTTCATTCACCTCATCTTTCCTGTTTCTCGATGTAGTTTTGCTTAATGACATGCGTCGCTCGTTCGTAGTCGCTGGCAACGTAAGCAGCGTACAGGGCATCGACAACCATAAGCTGAGCCATACGCGAAGCCATGGCACCGCTGCGGACCAAGGGCTCACTCGCGGCGACGCCGAGCACGGCATCGGCCATGGTGGCAAGCTTGGATGATCCATCTACTTTGGTCACGGCCACAACGGGACAGTTGTGACGTTGGGCCTCGGCGGTGCAGTCCAGCACCTCTTGTGTCAAGCCCGAGTGGCTAAAGGCGATTGCCATATCGCCCTCATGCATGTTCTTGGCACACAAGAGCTGATCATGCCAGTCGTCGTACAGATGGCACTCTTTGTCGACACGCATGAGCTTTTGCGCCAGATCGTGCGCGACCAAACGAGAGGCACCGATACCGAACAGATTGACCGCGCGTGCCCGCTTAAGATAGGCCGCACATCGCTCCAAGACGGTGTAATCGAGCGTTCGCGCCGTCGCTTCGATCGTGCGCACGTTGCTTTTCATCACCTTCCCCACGATACGTTCAACGCTGTCATCCATGGAGATGTCCTCGAGGGCAACGTCTTTCTTGTCACCCAAGAGCGCCAGCTCGGCAATCAGTTCGCGCTGGAACTCCTTGTAGCCCGCAAAACCCAAGCGCTTGCAAAAGCGCAAAATGCTCGAGGGCGAGGAGAACGTGGCATCGGCAAGACCGCGGACGGACAGCCCGACCACCTCGTGCGGATGAGCGCTTACATATGCGATGACGTTGCGTTCCGCCGGGCTCGCGCTGAGCTCACGCTCGCGAAGCCGCAAAAGCAATCCGTTTGCCATCTCAAACACCTCCGTTGAGAAGAATTAAAGACCAACGAACGATTCGTACCGGATACAAACAACTTTTACGGTACATTGTGCCGCATCGTGGCGCACAAAGGGCGAGCGTTCTACCGCTCGCCCCTCAAATCCGACCGCTCGGAAATACGCGCGACACAAAATAATTCAACAAGGTCGCATTATCAGAAACGGGTTTGTTACCGGCTAGCGCCTCGCATGGGCGCCGATGGGTCGCGTCGCGTGGTGCACCCATGCGGAGACCAGCAATACCAGCAGCATCGCGGTGACATAGCCCGCAGCATCGAATCCTAAGTCGATAACGTCGAAATGCCTGCCGGGAACAAAGATCTTATGTACCTGATCGCCAACGGAGCAGACGGCGCAAAAGAGCAACACGGGCACGCAACGGGAGCATACGCTCCACAGACGCCTGGAAAGGCAAACCACGACCACCGAGGCGAACAATCCGACGAAGAAAAACTCTACGGTATGGGCAACGCGACGGACGTTCGTGCCCACCCACATGCGAATGGAAGCGAGTCGGCCAGACCGTACATTCGAGGCAGCCGAATCGGTGCCCCCGGTCATTCCGTTCTCCGTCTGAGCTTCACCCGTGGCATCGGCAGCCTGTACGCCCGTAGCCTGACCCTCCACCACACGCGCGGTGGACTCGCTCAGCAACGACGTCTCCACCGCATTTTGCTCCGTCAGCACCCAGATGCCCGCCAGCGTTGCAGCGAACAGAACGATCGCGGTCCATCCGATTATTTGTTTTACGCGCGCCAAGGGCCTACCTCCTTTTTTGAATATCAGCGAGTGTAGCCCCAAATGACATCGCCACCGTATCAAAATTTGAATCGCAACAGGAAGCGCCAAAGCAACGCAAACCCCTACCCCGCCTCGCGCATCCAGCGATCGAACGTCCCCACGCACACGCCCAGGCACTTTGCTGCCTGGCTGCGGGTAATATCGCCTGCCTCATAGCTATCGCGCACCAGCTCAAACTGAGGAGGGCACGGCTTGCGAGGTCGACCGAAACGAACCCCTCGCGCCCGCGCCGCCGCAATCCCCTCCGCCTGGCGCCGATGGATATTCTCGCGCTCCACCTGCGCCACGTAGCTCAGCAGTTGCAGCACAATATCGGCAATCAGGGTGTTGGTCACATCCGGCGCGCCACTGGCCCTGGCGCGCGTGTCAAGCAATGGCATGTCCAACACCACAATGGCAACTCCGAGCTCCTTGGTAATGCGTCGCCATTCCTCAAGAATCTCGGAGTAATTACGACCAAGTCGGTCGATAGAAAGCACCACCAGCACGTCCCCGTCTCCCAGGACGTGCAGCAGATCGCGATACCGCGGGCGATCGAAGTCCTTGCCGCTCGCATGGTCGGCATAAATATTCGCCGAGCCCACGCCATAGGCGCCCAGCGCATCCAGCTGCCGATTAAGATTCTGATCGCGCGAACTCACCCGCGCATAACCATACACCGTCGCCATCTCATCCCCGCTTTCTTGTAAACCTGCCAAAAAGGGACAGGTTTATTTTGGTAGGTTTTACCTCTCCAATAGCAGGCAAGCGGGCGGCCGAGCAGACGGCAAGGTAGTCACGATTCAAATGCGAAGGGCGGCCCCGAAAGACCGCCCTCCGCCCTCCCGCCGCGAGTCGGGATTTGGCTAATGGATAAGCTTAAAGTCCAAGTGCCCACGCGTGGTATTGACGCGCGAGACCTCGATAATCACGCGCTGGCCCAGTTCATAGCGAGTCCCCGTGTCGGCGCCCGTCAGCGTAAGCGCATCCTCGTCGAACTCGAACCACTCGTTGCCCAGGCTCTTGATCGAAACCAAGCCTTCGACCTGCGTTAGGTCCAAGCGCACAAAGAGACCCATGCTGCTAACCCACGAGACGGTTCCGGCATAGCGCTCGCCCAGACGGTCCTCATAGTACTGGGCAATCTTAATCTTTTGCGTCGCATGGCTAGCGGCATCTGCCGCGCGCTCGGCATCGCTGCATGCGCGGCAGATCTGCGGCAGAATGCGCGGCAGCGACTCGCGCCCCTTGCCGATCAGCCGCGGCGTACGGACCAGGGCGTCCTTGCCGCCGAGCTGCTCATAGGCCAACTGCAGTTTGAGCACGCGGTGCACCACCAGATCGGGGTAGCGACGGATGGGACTCGTAAAGTGACAGTAGCACGGCGCGGCGAGCGCAAAGTGGCCCTCGTTGCGCGGCTTGTACAGTGCGCGCTGCATGCTGCGCAGAAGCAGCGTGTTGACGAGCGGTGCGTTGGCCGTACCGGCGGCAGCATCAACTGCAGCCTGTAGCTCATCGGGACTCCCCAGGGCGATACCGGCAGCACGGCGATCGTCGATGATGCCTAGCTGCGCCAGCGCAACGGCGGCACCGTGTAGGCTATCGGGGCTCGGATCCTCATGCACGCGATAGCAGGCCTCGATATCACGGTCTGCCAGCCACTCTGCAACGCACTCGTTGGCGAGTAGCATGGCTTCCTCGATAAGCGACGTGGCACACGAACGCTCGCGCGCCACAATCTGCACGGGTACTCCGTCCTCATCCAATAGAGCGCGAATCTCGGCCGTGTCAAAATCGACTGAGCCGCGGGCACGACGAATACGACGGCGAAGTTCGGCGAGTTCGTTGGCGGCGACAAGGAAATCGCCGAGGTCGACGTTATAGCCGCGAGCAGTTTCCTCGCACGCAAGACCGCGCTCAAGCGCCTCCTCGCGCGAGGCCTCAGCAGCCGCAACATCCTCAGCGGCGCCTTCCAGCACCGAATACTCAACCGCGTCGGCACGCACCAGCAGCGCCTCGGCGCCGTCATAGTCCATACGCACACGCGAGCGAATCACGCTGGGGTAAGGATCGTAATGCCGCACGCGACCCTGCGCATCGAGCTCAATGTCAACGGTAAACGCAAGACGGTCCTCGTCAGGGCGAAGCGAACACAGGTCACAGGACAGGCGTTCGGGCAGCATGGGAAGCACGCGATCGGCCAGATACACCGATGTCGTACGATGGCGAGCCTCAAGATCGATATGCCCGTCCCAAGCCACATAGTGAGAAACGTCAGCGATATGCACACCCAGTCTGTAGCCACCCTCGGGCGTGCGCTCAAGCGAAATGGCATCGTCAAAGTCGCGCGCGTCGACCGGGTCGATCGTGATGACAAAACGGTCGCGCAGATCGCGGCGGAGCGGGTCCTTAAGCGCCGCGGACACATCGAGCGAAAGCCCCTCGGCCTCGTCCAGCGCGGCCTCGGGATAGCTATCGGTATAGCCGTAACGCGCCATCACGTATTGAACGCCCAAATCGGGCGCGTCATCTCCGCCAATGCAGCGTTCGATCGTCACGGTGCCCGATTCCAGGCGCGTCGGGTAGGTCAAAATGCGCGCGACAACGGCATCACCCGGGTGGACGCCCAGACGATCCGCCGAGGTATCCTCGGGCAGAATGAAGAAGTCGGCCTTCAGGCGCGAATCGAGCGGCTCGATCACACCGAGCGGACCAGCAGTCTGGTACGTACCCACCACGCTTATGGCTGCGCGCTCAACCACGCCTTCGATCACGGCGCGCCGCTCACCGTGCGGGCTGTTCTTAATGCTCACGGCAACGGTATCGCCATCCATGATCTCGCGCTTACCGCGGCCCATAACCTTGTAGTCGCCGCTCTCGGTTATGACATAGGCGCCATGCTCATGGAGCTGCACGCGCCCGGTCAGGCTCGGACGGCGTTCGCTGCGCACCGGCCCACGCTTATTGCGGGCGCCGCGCTTATGCTTGTTATTGCGCCCCATGGCGCCTCCTTGCTATCGATTGCCGTTTACATCCCAAGAGTCTACCCAAATGATCCCTAGGGGACGGCAGGATTGCGGGTCACATAGATAGACCAGCGCCACAATGACCCGTTTTCTTCCGTCCCCTAGGGATCAAAAAACGGGCCGCCCCATAAGAGACGACCCGTTGGAAGGGTGAATTCCAGGCATGCCTACACGCGCAGGTAGCGGCGCATGGCGATGGCAGAACCAAAGAGACCGATAATCACGCCGACCAGAATCAGCGCAGCATAGGTCACCAGGTAGTACTGCATCGGCAGGGCAAACGACATCCAGCCGATGCTCTCCTGCAGACGCGGAATCATCAGATTGCGCAGCAGCTCCAGAACACCGATGGAAAGCAGCGAGCCCAAAATGGCCTGCAGTACGCCCTCGGTGATAAACGGGCCGCGAATGAAGCCGTTGCTGGCGCCGACCAGACGCATAATCGCAATCTCACGACGACGCGCCGTGATGGACAGGCGAATCGTGTTGTTGATGAAGATGAATGCGATAAAGGTCAGAAGGCCGACGAGCACCACGGCGGCGATGCGGATGTAGTTGGTCACCTGGAACAGGCGGCTCACTTCCTCCTGGCCGTACAGCACGCTCGCGTTGACGTCGCCGTCATCCGCGATCTTCTGGAAGTCGGCGTTCTTCTTGAGCTTCTCTGCCGTGCTCTCGACCTTGGACGGATCGTCCATCTCAATTGCAAACGAAGCCGGCAGCGGGTTCTGGCCATCGAGCGCGCTCATGGTGGCGTCGGCGTTGCCCGACATCTTGCTCGTATACTCGGCCAGCGCGTCGTCCTTGTCCTTATAGGTCACGGACTTGACGTTATTCCACGTCTTAAGCTCGGCCTCAAAAGCCTGAACATCGGCCTGATCGGCGTCATCACTAATGAACGCGTTGATGACAACCTGATCCTCGACGGTGCCGATCACGGAGTTCAGCATCGCGGAGCCCATGATGAACAGGCCGATGATAAACAGCGAAAGGAAGATCGTGATGACGGCGCCGAGCGAGGTAGTCCAGTTACGGAAGAAGTGGCTGATTGCCTCTTTGAAGGAGTAGCCCACGTTAGTTGGTGCCATAGTTGCCGTAACCTCCCCTCTCCTGGTCGCGGATAACGTGGCCGCCCTCGAGGGCGATCACGCGACGGTGCATGCTATCGACCATCTCGCGGTCGTGCGTGGCGACGATCACGGTGGTGCCGGTGCGGTTAATGCGCTCGAGCAGCTTCATGATGCCCAGCGAGATCGCCGGGTCGAGGTTACCCGTGGGCTCGTCGCAGATCAGCAGCGGCGGACGGTTGACCATAGCGCGGGCGACGGCAACGCGCTGCTGCTCGCCACCGGAAAGCTGGTCGGGCAGCGAGTCCATCTGATCGGCCAGACCGACCAGACGCAGCACCTCGGGCACCTGGCTGCGAATGACGCCCTTGGGCTTGCCGATGCACTGCAGAGCAAACGCCACGTTTTCGTAGGCGGTTTTTTGCGGCAGGAGCTTAAAGTCCTGGAACACGGCGCCAATCTGGCGGCGCAGGAACGGAACCTTGCGGTTCTTGATCTTCATGAGGTCCTGACCGGCAACTAGGATGCGACCGCTCGTCGGCTTGACGTCGCGGTTGAGCGTCGACAGCAGCGTGGTCTTACCCGAGCCGGAATGACCGACCAGGAAGACGAACTCGCCCGGATAGATCTCGATGTTGATGTCGTCGAGCGCAGGCTTGTTGGGCTGTGCCGGATAGATCTTGGTGACATGCTCCATAAGGATGACGGGCTCGACACCGGCCTGCTTGGCCATCTTCTTGCGGCTGGCTTGCGGATCGATGGGCGCAAACACCGACGTAAAATCGGGGTTGTTGAGCGCGTTATCGAGGCTTGCGACCTCGGCTGCCTGATCGCTCTCGACCACCGGGGCAGCAGGCTGCGTGGGATCGGGAATAGCGGCAAAGAGACCGGACTGCGCAGGCTGAGGAGCCGGTGTCGCAGGGGCCATGGGGTCGGGAATGCCGGCCATGGTAGGCTGCGGCGTGGCGGCGCCAGCCTGAGGCTGCTCCACGCGAGCGGTCACGGCCTGAACGGGCTCAAAACCCGCCGTGCCGGAAAGCGCAACATCGCTGGTGGGATTGTAGGCAAAGGGATCGGATGCCGGCTGTGCCTGATCTGCCGGCTGAGCGGGGGCCTGAGCAACAGGCTGGCCCTCTGAATCCGGAGTGGCGAAACGACTGCCCTGGACGCCTGTCTGCGTCTTGGGGGCATCATCGCCCGCACCGGAGGTACGGAAGTGGTTACCCACTGGTGCTCCTTATCGTCGTGCGTTTAAACTACATGAGCGCTTTGTATTTTAGCAGCATTAGCTTTGCTGCACATAAGAAGCATGGCGGGCTTTGGGATCCCACAGGCCGGGCGCAGGGTTACTCTCCAAATCGTCCTCGGACATGTCGGAGCCCCCGCTGCGCGCTTCGCGCGGCAGGGGCTCCTCCGTCCTGCGGAAAGATTTGGAGAGTAACCCTGCGCCCGGCCTGCGGTAGCTAAGGGGTCGCTGGGTTTTGCTTAAGTGCAGCAGCGCCATGCTTGGTGGCTGAATTGAACGTGGCTGGAATGGGCCCTTATCCCAATAGAAATCCTGCTTGATACAGCCTCTTTAGAAGTTGCGGTGAAATAGGGACTGTTTTAGCAGTTAAAAGCCCTAATCAGTCCTTATTTCACCGCAACTTATATTGGGGCTCATTGTTGCGCAACTTGGATTTGGATTATCGCTTTACAGTGGCCTCGATTAGAACGCCTATGGTTACGGGAGGCTGGTATGAATTGTCCTTATTGTGGAACTGGGTTACGCGATGGTGTTAGGTACTGCACGGCGTGCGGGGTTGCCGTCAATGGCGTCTCTGCTGATTCTGGACTTCGGGTAAAGCCTCGGAACCACGTTGCGGCTATCCTTATCTGCATGCTGATAATCGGCATCATCGGCGGTAGCTGTTTGGGTCTTTATCTGCGGCAGGTGTTGTCGCACTTTATATCTGCCCATTCGGAGCACGCCATCGTGCTGAATGTCGCGGCTGCGGGCTGGGATACCGATAGCGGGGCATCGCGCGTTCCGATACACATTACGGGCAAGACCATCGACGGAATAACGGTCGACAGGATTGAGTTCGTCGCCTCCGATGGCTCTGGCATCAATCTCATACAAGGTGTCTACACGCTCGAGGCAGCAGGTTCCCCCATCGCTGCGGACGGCACGATCTATCAAATTCCATGCACGAGTGCCACACTCGTCCTCGATGATGCCTTTGCCATGAGCGAAACGATCAATCTCGCCGAGCTCGCTGAGCAGGATTCGATACTCACCTTCTGCCCCATCGATGCCGGCGATATGACCAACGACGAAATCTATGATGCCGCTTTGCTCGCCATGACATATAAAGGCCATGACGCGCCCAATGTAGCAACCCTGTGCCAGGCAGCAATCAATCGTCGTGCCGCCGCCAGCACAAGCGGGAACGCCTTCGAAAGTTGCGGTGAAATACGGATTAATTGAGCCTTTAGGCTGGCAAACAGTCCTTATTTCACCGCAACTGAAACAGGGGCGCTCTCCAAGAGAGCGCCCCTGCCGGGTTTCCATAGTACTGGCGAAGCAGTTTTATAGTTCTGGCGAAGCAGTCCTTGAGATCCGTCTTGCCTTATGCCAAGAACTCCTTGGTGGTCGCCACGATGTTGGCGGCGTCCAGGCCGTACTTGTGCAGGAGCTCGGCACCCGGGCCAGACTCACCGAAGGTGTCGTTGACGCCGATCTTCTTGAGCGGCGTCGGGCACTGCTCGCACAGGACGTCGGCAACGGCGCTGCCCAGGCCACCGATCACAGAGTGCTCCTCGACGGTCACGACGTGGCCGGTCTTGGTGGCGCTCTTGACGATCAGGTCGGCATCGATGGGCTTGATGGTGTGCATGTTGATGACCTCGGCGTCGATGCCCTCGGCAGCAAGCTGCTCGGCGGCCTCGAGAGCCTCGCCGACCATCAGACCGCAGGCGATGATGGTCACATCGGCGCCCTCGCGCATGACAATGCCGCGGCCCAACTCGAACTTGTAGGTCTCGGGGTCGTTGATAACCGGCGAGGCCAAGCGGGCGAAGCGCATGTACACCGGGCCGTCGCACTCGTAGGCGGCGCGCGTCACGGCGCGGGCCTCGACGTCGTCGGCAGGAACGATCACAGTCATGCCGGGGATGACGCGCATGAGGGCGATATCCTCGCAGCACTGATGCGTGGCGCCGTCCTCGCCCACCGAGATACCGGCGTGCGTGGCGCCGATCTTAACGTTGAGGTGCGGGTAGCCGATGGAGTTACGAACCTGCTCAAAGGCGCGACCGGCGGCAAACATGGCAAAGGTACTCGCGAAGGCAACACGACCGGTGGTCGCGATACCGGCGGCGACGCCCATCA
Organism: Collinsella aerofaciens; assembly: GCF_015561195.1. Lineage (GTDB taxonomy): Bacteria > Actinomycetota > Coriobacteriia > Coriobacteriales > Coriobacteriaceae > Collinsella > Collinsella aerofaciens_AC. The sequence goes on from NZ_JADMSU010000001.1 coordinate 56,263, forward strand.
GGTTGCTCTCGGCAATGCCCACATCGAAGAAGCGGTCGGGGCAGGCCGCCTTGAACTTACCGGTCTGAGTGGCGGCGGCCAGGTCGGCGTCGAGGACCACAAAGTCATCGTGCTCGTTGGCGAGCTCGACGAGGGCCTCGCCGTAGCTTACACGCGTGGCGACTTTCTTGACGTCTGCCATCCTAGAGCTCCTCTCCGGCGGCCGTGAGCTCTGCCATGGCCTGCTCAAACTGTTCATCGTTGGGGGCCTTGCCGTGCCAACCCACCTGGTTCTCCATAAAGGAGACGCCCTTGCCCTTCAGGGTCTCGGCGATAATGGCGGTCGGCTGACCCTTGGTGGCGTGGGCCTCGGCAAAGGCGGCGCGGATCTGGTCGAAATCGTTGCCGTCGGCAAGCTCCACCACGTGGAACTTGAAGGCGCGGAACTTGTCGGCGAGCGGCATGGGGTCGTTGACTTCCTCGACGGGACCGTCGATCTGCAGGCCGTTGTGGTCGACGATCACGCAGAGGTTGTCGAGCTGCTGGTTGCCGGCAAACATGGCGGCCTCCCAGACCTGGCCCTCCTCGCTCTCGCCATCGCCCAGCAGGGCGTAGGTGCGATAGTCGTCGCCCCAGTGCTTGGCGGCAACGGCCATGCCCACGGCGGCGGAGATGCCCTGGCCGAGTGAACCGGTGGACATGTCAACGCCCGGAGTGTCGTTCATGTTGGGATGGCCCTGCAGGTGGCTGCCGATGTGGCGCAGCGTCTCAAGATCCTCCTTGGGGAAGAACCCGCGCTCGGCGAGCACGGCGTACAGACCCGGAGCGCAATGGCCCTTGGAAAGCACAAAGCGATCGCGGTCGGCCTTGCGGGGATCGGCCGGGTCGACGTTCATTTCCTCAAAGTACAGATAGGTCATGATGTCGGCAGCGCCGAGCGAACCGCCCGGATGGCCGGACTTGGCAGCGTGCACGCCGGTGACGATGCCCTTCCTTACCTCGTTGGCAACCTTTTTGAGCTCTTCGTCGCTCATTGTGCCTTCCTTTCATCCTCATTAGACAAAATGCGCGCGGCACCGAAGGTAATCCCAACACAGCCGCAATGCACGTACGTCATTCATTATGCTGGAAACTGATGGCTTTACCAGACTTTTTATCATTTTTTGAGCAATTGAGCAGGCAGAACCGCTGATGAAACGGTTTATCAATGTGAACGTCTTTTGGATGGAACGCGGTCGACCCTACGCGTTAATGTCCTTGAATCCCTCGCCGAAGGCTTCCGTAACGTCGGCGACCGTCACAATGGCGTGAGGATCGCGCTCGCGCACGATCGTCTTGAGGGTATTGAGCTCTCGACGGCTCACGATGACCATGATCACCGGCTTCTCGGCGCCCGAATACATGCCGGTCGCCTTTAATTTGGTGCAGCCGCGGCCCAGACCATACATGATGTCGGCCGCGATATCGGGGAAGTTATCCGAGATGATGAGTACCATACGACGCTTGTTGCCGCCATCGACCACCGCATCGATCACATAGCCGCTAATCACCATCGAAAGTCCTGCGTACAGGGCATTTTCGAGCGAGAAGACCGGAGCCGATGCCGCGCATACGGCAACATCGATTGCCATAACGGTCGAGCCCACCGGCAGCGAGGTGTTACGCGAGATGATCTGGCCAATCGTGTCCGAGCCGCCGGTGTTGGCGCCGGCACGCAGCACCATGCCGTAACCGATGCCCGTAATAATGCCGCCCCACATAGCGGGAAGCATCAGGTCCGCATGCGCCAGAGGTGCTACAAACGGGGCGAACAGGTCGGTAAAGAAGCCCAGCAGCACAAAGCCCGTCGCCGTCTGCACCACGTAGAACATGCCGCCCTCGCGCATGACGACCAGTAACAGCAAGGCGTTCATCACAATGGTCTGGATACCGACGGGAAGCGACACGCCTCGCGCCGCACCGAGGGCCTGGATGATAGTCGCAAGGCCTGTGACGCCACCGGCGGCAAGGCCGTTGGGAATCAAAAACAGGTCGGTCGCAATAGCGGCCAGAGCGCACCCCAGCATAATCTGGGGCAGATCGTGAAAGAAGTTCATCGAAAGAATGCGCTTGATGTCCAGTCGATATGCCATGCTGCCTCCCTCAAAAAAGCGCACTCAAACGGATGCGCTTCGAACTTCTTGCTGTATTCGATTCTACCGATTCGCCGAACAAAAACCACCCCTGCGCAGGGTTTGCTTTGGATACAAAACCACCCTGCTCGGAGGGTTTTATCCATTCCCACATAAACCAAGCGATTTATGCAGATGGGGTCTCCGCGTCGGCGTTGCCGGTGGCCCAGCGATGGTAGCCAATAACAAACGGGTCCAGGTCGCCATCGTCAAGAACGGCCTCGACATTGCTGGTCTCCACGCCCGAGCGCAGATCCTTGACCATCTGGTACGGGTAGAGTACATAGCTGCGAATCTGGTTGCCAAAACCGATCGTGGTTTTGGGTCCGCGAATCTCATCGAGCGCCTCGGCGCGCTTCTCGAGCTCAATCTCGTACAGGCGAGCCTTGAGGATCTGCATGCACGCGGCCTTGTTCTGGATCTGGCTGCGCTCGTTTTGGCAGGTAACCACAATGCCGCTGGGAAAATGCGTCACGCGCACGGCGGAGTCGGTGGTGTTGACGCCCTGACCGCCCGGGCCGCTCGCGTGGTACACGTCCACGCGAATGTCATCGGGACTGATCTCGATGTCGATATCATCGGGTAGCACGGGGATGACCTCGACGCCAGCGAACGTGGTCTGGCGGCGCTTCTTGTCGTCGGTGGGGCTAATGCGCACCAAGCGGTGAACGCCGGCCTCGGCGCGCAGCATGCCAAATGCGTCCTTGCCCTCGACGGTAAAGGTCGCGCGGTCGATGCCGATGACCTCGGCCGCGGGACAGTCGTTGATGGTGACCTTCCAGCCGCGACGCTGGCAGTACTTCATGTACATCTTAAAGAGCATGAAGGTCCAGTCCTGGGCCTCCAGGCCACCCTGTCCGGGCTTGATGGTCACAATGGCATCGCCGTGATCGAACTCACCGGTAAACCAGCTCGAAAGCTCGAGCTCGTCGATAGCGCGGGCCAGGCGTTCTGCCGTAGCGGCAGCCTCCTCGCGCAATGCCGCGGCGTCGGGGTCATCCCCCATCTCCTCGGCAAGCTCCAGCGCCGCGCGGGCATCGGAAAGCTCGCCGCGCGCGTTGTCCACGGCAGCGATATCTTCCTTGGTGCGCGCGATTTCCTCCATGGTGGCACGGGCGGCGTCGGCGTCATCCCAAAAGCCGGGGGCCACGCTTTTGGCCTCGAGCTCGGTCACGCGCGTGCGCTTTTCGTCCAAGTGGAGATACGACTCGACCTCGCCGAGCCGGTCCGCAAACGCGTCCAGCTCGGCGGGCGTTACCTCTAAAGCCTCAGCCATTAACGATTCCTGCCGTGGCAGTACTTAAACTTCTTGCCGCTACCGCAGGGGCACGGGTCGTTGCGGCCCACGTTGACGTACGGATCGTCGCTCTCGGACTTGCGATAGGTGGTCACCTTGCCACCGTTGTTGACGGCAGCCGGACCACCCTGGACAGCCGTGCGGGCCTGCACCTGCGCCTGCTTGCGCAGCACCGAGTCGCTGTTGTCACCATCGACCTCGGCAGGACCGGAGAAGTGCGCGCCCTCGAGAGCGGCTTCCTCCTTGTGCTCCACGGCACGCGGGGCAGCCTTGATCTCGATGCGCAGAACCGTGCGCAGGTAATCCTCGTACATGGTGTCGACGAGGATCTGGAACGCGCCGTAGGCCTCGGTCTTGTACTCGACCAGCGGGTCGCGCTGGCCAAAGCCGCGCAGGCCGATACCGGTCTTGAGGTAGTCCATCTCCTGCAGGTAGTTCATCCAGCGGGTATCGATGACGCGCAGCATGACCTGGGTGTTGAGCTCGCGCATCAGGTCCTCGCCCAAGCGCTCGGCCTTCATGTTGTAGCACTTCTCTACGTAAGCCAGGACATCGGCAGCCAGGGCCTCATAATCCTCGTCGGGGAACTTCGGCGTATCGATGTGGCCGGTGAGCTCCACAACCCACTTGCGCAGGCCCTCCAGGTCGCGCTCGCCATCGTGACTGTCCTTGGTGCAGAACTCCTGCACGCAGCGGTACACGGTGTCGTGCATGACCTCGGTGATGTGGTCGGTCAGGTCCTTGCCGTCCAGAATCTTATTGCGCTCGGCGTAGATGACCTGGCGCTGCTTGTTCATGACGTCGTCGTACTCAAGGACGCTCTTGCGCATGGAGAAGTTGATGCTCTCGACCTTGTGCTGGGCACTCTCGACGGCCTTGGAGATGATCTTGTGTTGGATGGGCATGTCGTCGCCCATGTCGGCCGTGACCATCATCTTGGAGACGCGCTCCATCTTGTCGCCGCCGAACAGGCGCATGAGGTCGTCCTCGAGCGACAGGTAGAACTGGGTCTCGCCCGGATCGCCCTGACGGCCGGAGCGGCCGCGCAGCTGGTTGTCGATACGACGGGACTCGTGGCGCTCGGTGCCGATAACGGTCAGGCCGCCGGCGGCAAGCACGCGCTCGCGCTCAGCCTTGCAGGTCTCCTTGGCCTCGGCGTTAAACTGCTCGAGCTGCTCGGGCGTCACGTCCTCCATGGTCAGGCCCTCGTACTCAAGGCGCTCGCGCACCAGCTCGTCGGGGTTACCGCCCAGCAGGATGTCGGTACCACGACCGGCCATGTTGGTGGCGATGGTCACGGCGCCGTAGCGTCCGGCCTGGGCAACGATATGAGCCTCGCGCTCGTGATGTTTGGCGTTGAGGACCTCGTGCGCGATGCCGCGCTTGGTAAGGGCGGCGGACAGTTTCTCGGAGCTCTCGATGGAGACGGTGCCCACCAGGACCGGCTGGCCCTTGGCGTGACGCTGCTCGACATCGTCGGCGACGGCGTTGTACTTGGCCTGAATGGTACGGTACACCAGGTCCTCGTGGTCCACGCGCTGCACGGGCTTGTTGGAGGGGATGACTTCGACGGGCAGCTTGTAGATCTCGCGGAACTCGGCATCCTCGGTGAGTGCCGTACCGGTCATGCCGGAGAGCTTGTCATACAGACGGAAGTAGTTCTGCAAGGTGATAGTGGCCAGCGTCTGGTTCTCCTCGCGTACGAGCACGCCCTCTTTGGCCTCGATGGCCTGGTGCAGGCCCTCGGAGTAACGGCGGCCTTCCATAATGCGGCCGGTGAACTCGTCGACGATCTTGACCTCGCCGTTGGTGACCACATACTGCTTGTCGCGGTGGAACATGTACTGGGCCTTCAGCGCCTGCTGCAGGTGGTTGACCAGCTGGCCGGAGAGATCGGCATAGATGTCATCGATACCCAGGCGGCGCTCGATCTTCTTAAGACCGCGCTCGGTGGCGGCGATGGTGTGCTTGGCCTCGTCCATGACGTAGTCGCCCGTGGGTTCAACGTCCTCGGTGGCGGTAAGCATGTCGTGCGACACGTCCTCGCCGCGCTCAAGGCCACGCACGGCACGCGCGAAGTCCTTGTAGGTACTGGCGGACTTGGTACCAGCGCCCGAGATGATCAGCGGGGTGCGAGCCTCATCGATCAGGATGGAGTCAACCTCGTCGACGATGGCGTAGTTGTGGCCGCGCTGCACGCGCTGCTCGGGACGGGTAACCATGTTGTCGCGCAGGTAATCAAAGCCGAACTCGGAGTTGGTGCCGTAGGTGACGTCGGCTTGGTAGGCCGGGCGCTTGAGCTCAAGCGGCATGTTGTTCTGGAGCAGACCGACGGTCATGCCCAGGTACTTATAGATGCGGCCCATCCACTCGGAGTCGCGCTTGGCAAGGTAATCATTGACGGTAACGACGTGCACGCCCTTGCCGGCAATGGCGTTGAGATAGCCGGCCAACGTGGAGACGAGGGTCTTACCTTCGCCGGTCTTCATCTCGGCGATGTGGCCCTCGTGCAGCGCCATGGCGCCAATGAGCTGCACGTCAAAGTGGCGCATACCCATGGTGCGCTTGGAAGCCTCACGCACGGTGGCAAAGGCCTCGGGGAGCATGTCGTCGAGCGACTCACCGTTGGCGTAACGCTCGCGGAACTTATCGGTCTGGCCGCGGAGTTCCTCCTCGGTCATCTTCTCAAACTGGGGCTCAAGACCGTTGATCTGGTCGACGATCTTGTAGTAGCGCTTAAGGTCCTTATCGGATCCAAAGGACAGCAGCTTTGACATGAATCCCATGTGGTTTTCCTTTTTGGCCATCGCCCACGCCGTGCAGCTGCGGGCGAGTTAAACACAGATAATTGTACTTTAGCCAAACAGGGCGCGGCCTATACGGTCGACCTCGACCGCCACGTAATAACTACGACCAACCTGCCACAATGGGACAGGTTTATTTTGGCAAGTTTTATCTGAGCAAACGCCGTCTCTCTGCCATTTGGTGCCACGGGGACAGGTTAGCTTGCACCAATAAAAAGAAAAGGGCCGCGCACCCAAATGGATGCACGGCCCTCATGCCATGAATGCGAGTGATTCCGCGGCGAGCTATTTACTCAGCAGCCTCGGTGGTCTCGGCCTCGGCAGCGGCCTCCTCGACGGGAGCCTCTGCGGGAGCCTCGGCGGCCTGCTTGGCAGCCTCCTCGGCGAACTTAGCGGCACGCTTAGCCTTCTCGGCGGCCTTAGCCTCAGCGGCGGCCTTGCGAGCGGCCTCGGCCTCAGCAGCCTTGGCGGCCTTGGCGGCCTTGGCCTCCTCAGCCTTCTTGAGCTGGGCGGCAGCGGCGCCACCGAACTTGTCGGCGAAGCGCTGGACGCGTCCACCGGTGTCGACGAACTTCTGCTGGCCGGTGTAGAACGGGTGGCACTCGTTGCAAAGCTCGACCTTCATCTCGGACACGGTAGCGTGCGTCTTGAAGGTGTTGCCGCAGGAGCACGTCACCGTGCACTCGACATACTGGGGATGGATACCCTGCTTCATGGTAGGACTCCTTATTGGTCAGGCGCTGGTTACCGATCAGCGCATAAGGCGTCTTGGTTTCCGACCAAGACAACAAACTCGGCTATGGTACCACGGCGCCGCGCGTCCCACAAAAGGTTCACGGTCTTTGTGCAACGCGGCGTGGCCAACCGCAGCGGACACGCACCCTGTCGCCCCTTCTCCCATGTTGCAGACGTGTAACGCCGCAGTAAGCACACCCCTTTTGGCGCCAGACAGGTACAATGATGAACACTGTACCGTAGCGGAGCGCCCCGCGCGCCGCAACCACGCGAAAGGGTTTCCCATGGCCGAGATCTCGTCCTCCCGTATCGTCATCACCGTCCTTGGCAAGAACCGCCCCGGCATCGTCGCCGGCGTCACCCGTGTCCTGGGCGAGGCCAACGTCGACATCCGCGACATCACGCAGTCCATTATCGAGGACATCTTCACCATGACCATGTTGGCCGATACCGCCGAGTCCAAGCTCGACTTCGCTGAGCTGCAGAAGGCCCTGGCCGAGGCCGGCGAGCTTTCGGGCGTCAACGTGTCCATCCAGCGCGAGGACGTCTTTAACTTTATGTACCGCCTGTAGCGAACAGGCCGCTGGGGATAGCCTGACACGCGCATGCCCATGCAGGCCACCCCGATGCGGCCCGGAGAGGAGCGCGCATGGCCTACGACGCCAAGAAAATCTATTACCGCTTCGATGACCACTTGAGCCGACTAGTCCTGGATTACGAAGCAAGCCGCCAGATTTCGTCTGAGAGCGAAAGCCTCTACCACGGCCTGCCGACCGACCCTTATGACGAGGGCCTGTTTGTCGAGCACAATGTCAAGCGCGGCCTACGCAATGCCGACGGCTCGGGCGTGGTCGCGGGTCTCACTCGTATCTCGGATGTGCACGGCTACAACAAGGTCGACGGAAAGGTCGTGCCCGATCAGGGCAAGCTCACGCTTCGCGGCTACAGCATCGAGGATCTGGTCAACAATGCCCAGGCCGAGAATCGCTACGGCTATGAGGAAGTCGCCTATCTGCTTATCACGGGTTCGCTCCCTAACAAGGAAGAGCTCGACGGCTTTTGCGAGCGCCTGGGCGCCTTTAGACATCTGAGCGACGAGTACGTTAAAGAGTTCCCTATGACCACGGTGTCGTCGAGCATCATGAACGTGCTCCAGCGCGCCGTACTGCTGCTCTACGCCTTCGATGCCGAACCAGACGTGATCACGCCCGAACATGAAATCGACGTCGCCATTTCCATGCTCGCACGTCTCCCGCGCATCGCCGCCTTCGCACACATGGCCTCGGTCGCCAAGCTTCGCGGCTCCGAGGTTCACGTGCCGCACCCCACGCCCGGTCTCTCCACCGCCGAGACTATCCTACAGGTCTTGCGCGGTGGCATGGCGTTCACCCGCGACGAAGCCATGCTGCTCGACGTGATGCTCATGCTGCATGCCGAGCACGGCGGCGGCAACAACTCCACCTTCGCTTGCCGCGTGCTGTCGTCTTCGGCCACCGACCCGTATTCCGCCTACGCCGCGGCTATCGGCTCGCTCAAGGGCCCACGCCACGGCGGTGCCAACGCCAAGGTCGTGTCCATGCACGAGGACATCCGCGCGCATGTCTCCAACTGGGAGGACGAGGACGAGGTCGCAGCCTACCTGGGCAAGATCCTCGACAAGCAGGCCTTCGACGGCACGGGTCTCATCTACGGTATGGGCCACGCCGTCTACACGCTGAGCGACCCGCGCGCCGAGGTCTGCCGCCGTTACGCGCGCTCGCTGGCAGCCAAGAAGGACTTGGGCGAAGAGTTCGCACTCATCGAGCGCATCGAGCGCCTGGCACCCCAGGTCATGCGCGACCACGGCATGACCAAGCCCATCTGCGCCAACATCGACCTGTACACGGGCTTTATCTACAAGATGCTCGGCGTGCCCGAGACGCTTTTTACGCCGTTATTCGCCGTCGCCCGCATGGCAGGCTGGTCGGCGCACCGCATGGAAGAGCTCTTCTGCGCGCACCGTATTATTCGCCCGGCCTATCGTCCGGTGATCGAGCCGCTGGAGTACAAGCCGCTCGCCGACCGCTAGGACGCGGACCGTTATAGAACTCGAGCGTGGCCAGGGCATCTCCGCCCTCGGCCACGCTTTTTATGCCAGCAGAAAGGGCTGCATCAAATGATTGTGTTTTCCGATATGGATGGGACGCTGTTGACGAGCGATAAGCAGATGAGCGATGCCACCTGGGCGATGCTCGACGAGCTTGCGCGCCGCGGTATTGAGTTTGTGCCCTGCACGGGGCGCCCGCTGTCGGGCATCTTTGAGCCCATCCTCGCCCACCCCGCCGTACACTACGCGGTCTGCGCCAACGGCGCCAGCGTCTGGCAACTCGACGACGGTACGCCCACCGATACTTCACGTGCTATGCGCATTTTGAGCCGACCGCTCGACCGCGCCATCGCCCACCGCATCCATCGCATTGCCGCCGGCCACGATGTGACCTTCGATATCTTCGCGGATGGACAGTGCTTCCTCCCCCGCTCGCTATACGGGCGTCTGGATGAGTTCTGCGGCGGCGACCCCCACATCGCGGCTTCGCTCAAGCGCACACGAACGCCGATCGACATGGATATCGACAGCAAAATCGACGAGGTCGAGACGCTCGAACGCATCGCTATGTACTGGCACGACCCCGCCGATCGCGACGCCATCGCGGCGGCGCTCGACACGCTCGGAGGAATTGAGGTCACGCGTTCTTACGCCATGAATATCGAGGTCATGGGTGAGGGCGCCACCAAGGGGACGGCCCTCACGTGGCTATGCGAGCACCTGGGCGAGCGTCTCGCCGACGCCTGGGCGTTCGGCGACAACATCAACGACATCCCCATGCTGCAGGCAGCGGGCCACGGCATGGCCATGATCAACGCCGAGTCCGAAGACTGCGAGGCCGCCGACGCCATCACTAAATACGACAACGACCACGACGGCGTCGCCCGCACCATCATGGCCGCCCTCGCCTAGTCATTGGTCAGTCATTGGGGACGTTCTTAAACGACTAGTCACTGGGGACACTCTTCGCAAAAAGCTGCAAGGACTGTCCCCCGCTGTCGGCAGAAAAGGAACGTCCCCATCTGCCGGATTAGGAGAGACTCTCCAGCACGCGACGGAGCTCCTGCTGGACGGCGTGGTCGCGGTTACGACCCACTACGCGATCGGCCACCGCCTTAAGCGCGGGGCGCGCGTTTTCCATCGCGCAACCCGTGCCGACAAAGCGAATGATCTCGTAGTCGTTCATCGAGTCGCCAAACGCCATGACCTCGTCGCGCCCAATGCCGTAATGCTCCGCGAGCTGCGCGATACCCGAGGCCTTCGACACACCAGGCTGCATGGCATCGATCCACGCGTTGCCCGAAGGCGCAAAAGTAAAGAGCTGACCAAGTTCGCGCTGTAGCACGTACGCACTGTCCATAACCGCACTGTCGTCGCAAAAGATACTCGCTTTGATGATATTTACGCTGGGATCGGGCAGCTCCCAAATACGCTCGGCATTGGGAAGGTCCTTATCGACCTCACGCACGAACTTGCACTCGTCATCGAGCAGGAAGGACTTGGTTCGGTCAAAGAGCGCAAGATGCAGATTGGGAAACGTCCTGACGGCTTGGGCGAGCCTTCGAATCGCCAGGTGGGAATACACCTCACGGTCTACCATCTTACCGTCGGCGTAGACTTGGGCGCCGTTAGCGGCGACAAAGTCCATCTTGTCGCGAACGGGCGCAAAGAACTCGCACAGGCGATCGTAGCGACGACCTGACGATGCGGCGAAATGCACGCCATGCTCGTGTAGCGCCAGAATCAGTTCGTAGGTCTCGGGAGGCACCTGGCCGTTTTCGTCAAGCAGTGTGCCGTCCATATCGGATGCAATCAGTTTAAACATAGAAAAGCTCCCTTCGGGCTTGTTGGAATCGAACGTGTATCCGATTCCAACGTACCCAAAGGGAGCTCAAATAAGACTCCGCGGGCGTAAACGTTACAAGGACCTGGCAAATAGCTCACACATGCCAGAGGTCCCACAATCGCAGCGTCAGGCGACACGCCAAAGAGTGTCCCCAACGACTAGTCGTTTAAGAACGTCCCCGATGACTAGTCGGCGTAGGTGAAGGTTGTAACGTCGAACATGCCCTCGGGGCGGATGCGGAGCGTCGGGATAACCGGCAGGGGCAGGAAGATGATGCCCATGATGGGGTCGAGCGGCGGCTCAATACCCATGGCGCGCGCCTTGACCATAAAGTCGTCGTGCTGCGCGGCAACGTCCTCGGCCGTGCCTTCGCTCATCAGGCCACCGAGCGCCAGCGGAATGCGCGCCACGACCTCGCCGCTACGCACCAGCACGTGGCCGCCCTGGCCCACGGCCTCGACAGCAGCCATCATATCGGCGGCGTTGTCGCCCACCACGCACACGTTGTGCGAGTCATGGCCGATCGTGGAGGCAATGGCACCACCGGTGATGGTGAAACCGCGCACCCAGCCGCGACCGATGTGTTTGCCGACCAGGCCCAAGCCAGCGGGACCGTCGCCATCGGCACCCTCGGTCTGCAGCGACACGCCGCGGCCATGGCGCTCGATCAGCATAATGCGGCGCAAGTCCTCGTCAGTCTCGGGACGGACCATACCCGTGATGGCCTTACCCGGTACCACGTCAATCACGGCCTCGCCCGGCTTAAAGGCATAGTCAAACACGTCGAGCGAAAGCTTCGGCAGCTTAACGGAGGCGCGCAGCTCATCGGCAAGGGCCGCAACCTCGGCCATCTCGGGTGCGACCTCGCCCACAAAAGTGCCGTCCTGCGCCACCAGAGCACCGGCGGCATATACTCGATGCGGAGCCGTAGCAAACGTCAAGTCATTGAGCACCAACAGGTCGGCACGCTTGCCCGGGGCAATCGCACCACGCAGCTCGTGCGGGTCGCGGCAGCCGTGATCCAGGCCAAACGCCTCGGCCGTGGAGAGGGACGCCATAGAGATAGCGACCACCGGGTCGATGCCGGCCTCGATGGCCACGCGGCAGGCATTGTCGATCATGCCGGTCGAAAGAGCATCGGAGGGAGCGCGGTCGTCGGTCGCAAAGCAGCAGCGGCGGGCGCGGGCAGGGTTCTCCAGCAGCATCGGAGACAAATTGGCCAGGTCGTGGCTGCACGTACCCTCACGCAGCATCACATACATGCCGCGGGACAGCTTGTCGAGCGCCTCCTCGGGAATCGTCGACTCGTGGTCGGCGATAATGCCCGCTGCGGCATAGGCGTTGAGGTCCTTACCGGCAACGAGCGGCGCGTGGCCGTCAACCTGCTTGGACGGCGTCTGGTTGGCAGCATCGATGCGGGCACAGGTCTCGGGGTCGGCCATAAAGACGCCCGGCAGGTTCATCATTTCGCCCAGACCAAAGACATCGCCCGGATGCTCGGCAAAAAACGCCTGCATGTCAGCGGCGGTAATCACAGCGCCCGCTTGCTCGTCGGGCAGTGCGGGCACGCACGAAGGCATCATGTACCTGATGGAGATGGGCGCACGACGACCATCCTCGATCATAAAGCGCAGGCCGTCGAGACCGGCAACATTGGCAATCTCGTGGCTGTCGGCAATGGCGGTGGTAGTACCGCGCGTCGCGGCCATGCGAGCATACTCGGCGGGACGGATGTTCGAGGACTCAATGTGCAGATGCCCGTCAATAAAACCGGGAGCGAGATAGCGACCCTGGCAGTCGACGACCTCAGTTGCCTCGTAGGTGCCAGCGGCATCGTCGCGACCATCGTAGAGCACGCCGACGATCACACCGTCCTTGACGGCAACGCTACCGGGCGCCACACGCTGGCCATACACGTCGACGATCTGCGCATTGGTAAACAGCGTGTCGACGGGCACGCGGCCCTCGGCGGCCTCGATCACAGACCTCATGACCTCAACGGACATACATTCTCCTTTAACCGTAGAAAACAGCTGCGGAGCGGACAGGCCTTCACCGCAGCAAGACAATAGCCATTGTATGCCCAAACGATGGGTCGGGAATACACCCCCTCCGCTTAACGGCACACGCCGCTTGGCGCAATGGGGACAGGTTGCTTTGTACCAATGACAAGGAGTGTCCCAAAGTGCCGACACAAAAGGAACGTCCCCAAGTGCCAAAAAGGCCGCAGTCGGAATCGTTCCGGCTGCGGCCCTATTGCACATGTTAGGTTAACCTACTTACTAGACCAACTTGAAGCCCTTGCGCTTGCCCACGGAGAGGGTGTCGCCCAGCTTGAGGGCGCTCGGATCGATGTTGTAGCTCTTGGAAGCCACAGCCTTGCCGTTGATCTTGACGCCGCCGCCGTCGATGTCGCGGCGGGCCTGACCGGCGCTGGCCGAAAGGCCCAGGTCCTTGAGCAGGCCAGCGAGGTAAATCTGGCCCTCGTCGTTGACGGTCAGCTCAACGTGCTTCTCGGGGAAGTCGGCAAGCTGGCCCTCCTTGAACACACGGTCGAACTCGGCCTGAGCCTCGTCGCCGGCGCCAGCACCGTGGTAGGTGTCGCACAGGTCGCGGCCTAGAGCGCGCTTGAGCTCGTAGGGGTCGGCGGAGCCATCGGCCAGGGCGGCGTCGATCTTGTCGACCTCGGCCGGGGCGAGCGAGCTGGCCAGACGATAGTACTTGCCGATCATCTCGTCGGGGATGGACATGGTCTTGCCGAACATATCCTTGGGAGCGTCGGTCAGGCCGATGTAGTTGCCATAGGACTTGGACATCTTGCGCACGCCGTCGGTGCCCTCGAGCAGCGGCATGGTAAGCGCGATCTGCGGCTCCATGCCCATCTTCTCCATGAGCTCGCGGCCGGCGAGCAGGTTGAAGAGCTGGTCGGTGCCGCCCATCTCGACGTCGGCCTTGATCTGAACGGAGTCGAAGGCCTGCATCACGGGGTACAGAAACTCGTGCAGGGCAATCGGCGTCTGGGACTGGTAGCGCTTGGTAAAGTCGTCGCGCTCAAGGATGCGGGCGACGGTGAACTTGGAGCACACCTGCAGCAGGCCGGCCAGGTCCATCGAAAGGATCCAGTCGCCGTTGTGCACGATGGTGGTCTTCTCGGGGTCCAGGATCTTCATGGCCTGGCTCACGTAGGTCTCGGCGTTGGCCTCGATCTGCTCCTGCGAAAGCTGCGGGCGGGTGGAGTTCTTGCCCGAGGGGTCGCCGATCAGCGCAGTGCCGTTGCCGATGATAAGGGTGACGTTGTGGCCCAGGTCCTGGAACTGACGCATCTTGCGCAGGGGCACGGCATGGCCCAGGTGCAGGTCGGGGCTGGTGGGATCGACGCCGAGCTTGATGTTGAGGGGCTCGCCCTTCTCAAGCTTCTTGCGAAGGTCGGCCTCGGGGACGATCTGCGCTGCACCCGAGGTGATGATACGCATTTGCTCGTCAACAGACAGCATTGGGTATCCTCCTTTTGCTATAGCACCCTCACCGGATACGGCGGTGCTGGAAGTTCATAAACCCACTAATAATAACCAAAACAGCGCGACGCGGCACCTACGACAGGAAAATCCTCGTCCTGCCGCACGCGTCGATAACGACCGGCAAACGCGTGCCGTCACGTTCGACCAAAAAGCGCGCCTGCTGACGGCGCGAGCAGTCACGGCAACGGACCTGCCCCGTTGCATCCGTGGCGCAGGCGCCCTCGGCAGTCAGCAAGCAGTGCTCGCACACCATGAGCTCGGGACGGTCGGCATCGACAGGCCCCAAGACACCGGGACAAGCGGCAAGCTCGGCAACACGCTCCGCATCATTGCCGAGCAACTCGGCCGACAAGTACACCCGCCCCGCCCCGAGTCCGCGCAGCCAGGTAAGCGTGACCCGATTCGCGCAGAACACCGGCGCCGCCACGTCAAACGTCATGCCCAGCTCGCGAGCGATCACCACCTGTCCCAGGTTGCGGCAGACGACGCGCCCGGCACGCTGCATAAGTGAGCGGGTCCGATCAACGTCACCCGTGCGGCACACCTCGTCCAGCACCACAACGGCGTCGGATAAATCGCGTTCTCCGCGCGGATCGGCATCCATCAGCTGCCAAGCAAAAACCATGTGAGCGGGAACC
Source organism: Collinsella aerofaciens (assembly GCF_015561195.1). Classification (GTDB taxonomy): domain Bacteria; phylum Actinomycetota; class Coriobacteriia; order Coriobacteriales; family Coriobacteriaceae; genus Collinsella; species Collinsella aerofaciens_AC. The sequence continues at coordinate 71,337 of NZ_JADMSU010000001.1, forward strand.
GCGCGCTCCGCCAACTCCGTCGACGCACCGCCATCCACCGCAACGTCCTCAAAGGGCAGCACCTCAACGGCGCGCGCAACGGGTGCAATCGCATCCGCCTCGGCCCGCATGCGCTCCAACACCGCCGCTGTCTGATCCAACACGCCGGCGCTGCGAATCAGGTATACCTCGCAGCCCGCGTCCACCTTACGCTTGCAATGCACGACGACGCGCTTCCCCGCTGCGGCATCCACCGGGCAGGGCACCTGCGGCCAGCGCTTGGGCACATCGGGGCGCGCGTCGACGCCCGGATAGAACCGAATCTCGAGCATGTCACCCGCCGCCACGGCGGCATCGAGCTCAACGGTCACCTCTTCGTGGCCCACAGCGACCAAGCGCCCCACGCGCACGCCCTGGTTAATTGCACGCTCAAAGCTCATCAGCTCGGCACCCGAACGCCCTCGCAGGTACGCATCGGTAAACCCACGGTTAAACGACCTTCCCAGTTCGCGCTCAAGCTCTTCCACGGCACCGGGGTCCCACGCGCCGTCGCGCAGCATATCGAGCGCCCGGCGCCAAACCCGCACCACGTTGAATACGTAATCGGGGTTCTTCATGCGCCCCTCGATCTTGAGCGACGCCACGCCGGCATCTACAAGCTCGGGCAGATGCGCAATACCCAGATAGTCATGCGGACACAGCAGACGATCCCCCTCAACGGCGACAACGCTCTGTCCCGCCTCGTCCACTAGGTCGTACGCCAGACGGCACGGCTGTGTGCAGTCGCCGCGCATCGCCGATCGTCCACGCCGCAGGGCCGAGAACTCGCACGCCCCCGAATAGCCGATGCAAATCGCACCGTGGCAGAATACCTCGATGGGCACGCCCGTGGCACAGAGCGCCGCAATCTCGTCGACCGTCAGCTCGCGCGCCGTCGTCACGCGCTCGACCCCCAACTCATCGGCGGCAAGCCGCACGGCGCCTTCGCTATGAACGCCCGCCTGCGTAGACAGGTGAATCTCGACCCCGGGAATCGCCGCGCTCAGCGCGCAGGCCAACCCGGCATCGGCCACAATCAGAGCATCGGCGCCCAGCTCCAGTGCATGAGCTCCCAACGCCACCGCGTCGGACAACTCATCGTCAAACACGAACACGTTGAGCGTCACGTACACACGCACGCCATGGGCATGCGCCACGGCGCAGCCGCGCGCAAACTCGTCATCCGTAAAGCCGTGGGCGCTCACACGGGCGTTAAAGCCGCCCAACCCCGCATAGATGGCATCGGTACCCGCGGCGATGGCCGCAAGCATCTGGTCGAGTCCGCCCGCCGGTGCCAGCAGCTCGGGCAGCGCCGCACCGGCAGCATCCAATCCAGTCTCGCATTGTCCGCTCGGCCCCATCGCCCGAATCGCCATCGACAAACTCCTTACCAAGGTATGCATTCACTCTGAAAAATGCCGTCTTCCAGCATACACGAGGCCTCGCGCGCCCCGTTTGGTTTATCGTGTAATAACTTATGTCCATCCTGCCCCGACGGCACATCCACCGTCCGGCACGACATACCTGGAGGTCAATATATGGGTCCTCGCCAACGACAGGGACACAGCCGTTCAAAGACGCACGCCCTGCCCATAATCCTGCTCTCGTTTTTGGGCTTTCTGCTGATTGCGGGCGTGGCGTTTGGCATCGGCATGGTCGGCAACGTCAACCGCTGGCTGTCCGATCTGCCCGACTACACCGACGCCAACGCGTATCTGGTGAGCGAGCCCACCGAGATCGTCGACTGCAACGGCAACAAGATCGCGAGATTCTACACGCAAAACCGCAAATCCATCACCAAGGACGAGGTCTCCCCCTACGTGCTGCAGGGCACCGTTGACGTCGAGGACGAGCGCTTCTACGAGCACGGCGGTATCGACCTGTGGGGTATCGCGCGTGCTGCGGTGGCAACCCTCGGCGGCGGGCACGAAGGCGCCTCGACTATCACCCAGCAGCTTGTGCGCAACACCATCCTGCAGGAGGAGCAGTTCGACTCGACCATTGAGCGTAAGGTGCGCGAGGCCTACATCGCCATCAAGATGGAGGACATGTACTCCAAAGACGAGATCCTCATGATGTACCTCAACACCATCTATTACGGCCACGGCACCTACGGCATCGAGGCCGCAGCCGAGACCTATCTGTCCAAGAGCGCCGCCGACCTCACCCTGAGCGAGGCCGCGCTACTCATCGGCCTTCCCAACTCGCCTTCGCAGTACGACCCCACGGTCAATCCCGATCTGGCACTGTCCCGCCGCAACAAGGTTCTCGACAACATGCTGCGCCTGGGCCACATCACCCAGGAGGAGCACGATGCCGCACAGGCCGAGCCCATCACCCTCAACGTGACCGAAATCTCGGGCAGCGGCGTCGACGTATACTCGCAGCCCTACTTTGTCTCCTACGTCAAGCAGCTGCTGGAGCAGGAGTTCTCGACCGACGTGCTCTTTAAGGGCGGCCTGACCGTCAAGACCACCATCGACCCCACGATGCAGCAGGTGGCAGAGAATGCCGTCCGCGAGCAGCTCGACACGCTCTCGCTTGACGGCCTGGACATGGGCATGGTCGTCGTCGACCCCAAGATCGGCTACATCAAGTGCATGGTGGGCGGCTACGACTACAACGCCGACGAGAACCACGTAAACCATGCCACGGCCAAGCGTCCCGTCGGCTCCACCTTTAAGGCCTTTACGCTGGCAACTGCCATCCAAAACGGCATGAACCCCAACGTCACCCTCAACTGCAACTCGCCGCTCAAGGCCAAGGGCACCACAACCGAGGTACAAAACTACGCCAATCAAAGCTACGGCACCATCACGCTTAAGCAGGCGACGGCATACTCCTCCAACACCGGCTACATCCAGGTGGCGGAAGCCGTCGGCAACAGCAAGATCATCTCGCTCGTCAAAAAGCTCGGCATCGACCCCGCCAAGGACAACATCGAGGACGTTCCCGTCATGACCCTCGGCACCGGCTCGATCTCGCCGCTCGAGATGGCCGCCGCCTACGCGACGTTTGCCAACGGCGGCTACTATCGCCAGCCGATCGCCATCGCCGAGATTGACTCTCGTACCGGTTCGGTGCTGTACCAGCACACCGACAATCCCTCACAGGTGCTTACCGAGGGCGAGGCCGCCGCGGTCACCGATGTTCTGTCCGGCGTCATGAAGGGCAGCGGTACGGGTGCTGCCGGCGCCCTGAGTGTCAACCAGCCCTATGCCGGCAAGACGGGCACCACCGACAACACCACCAACCTGTGGTTCTGCGGCTATACCCCGCAGCTGGCATGCGCCCTGTGGACCGGCTATTCCGCGGGCGAGATCCCCATCCAAAAGTACGGCACGGACCTGCTGGGCGACAGCACCAACCTGCCTGTCTTTAAGCGGTTTATGAACACCGTTCTGACCGGTACCGAGCGCGAGGAGTTTGCGACCGGAACGGCGCCCACCTACAAGAACAACAGCGTCTGGAAGTTCTACGGCACCAACAACACCAAGAAGTCGGAGAACGACGACAAGGACGAGGACGAGGACGAAGAGGAAGAGGAAACCACCACAACGACTACCACGACGACCACGACCACCGAGACCACAGGCGGCGACACCACCGGCGGCACCGGTACGACCGGTGGCTCGACGGGCGGCTCCACTGGTGGTTCGACCGGCGGCGATGGCGGCACGCCTACGCCTACGCCCACTCCAGACCCCTCGCCCACGCCTGACGATACGGTCGGCTAAGAAGTACGCGACTAAAGCCAACAAGGCCCCGAGCAGCTTATTGAACTGCTCGGGGCCTTTTAGTTTGAAACGACCTGGAGGGCGGTCTTTATACCGGCAAACAAAAAGGGGGTACCGACCAACGTCGATACCCCTTACAAGCCACTATGTCAGCGCACACAATGCCGAACGCACGACCCGCACGCCTACTTGCGAGAATTGCTCAACTTATTGATCAGCGCCTCGAGACGCTCGCCGTCCTCGGCCGTCTGGGCAATAACCAAAATCGTATCGTTGCCGGCAAGCGAGCCAAGCACATCGGGTAACTCTGCCGCATCAACGGCGGCGGCGATGCCGGAAGCCGTGCCAGGCTGAGCCTTGATCATAACCAGATTATCGGTACGCAGAACGCCCGTTACGAGCTCGGAAACCATACGCTGCAGGTGCAGGTCCTCTGCCAGAACATAGATGCCCTCAGGGAGCTTACGCAGCCCCATGTCGGCAATATCGCGAGAGACAGTCGCCTGCGTGCAATCAAAGCCCATAGCACGGAGCTCATCAACCAGCACGCGCTGCGTGCGGACATCCTTATTGCGCACAATATCTCTAATGGCATCCTGGCGCCCATTGCGTTTTTTAGCCATACAAACCCTCTCTCCAAAAGATGGCGGAGACAATCAATCAGTAATTGAATAGTTTAACGCTATTTGAAGGCTTTTGTGTATAAGAACGCATTTCGAAACAATTCTATGCAAGTTTGTTTCGTAATGAGCCGTTTAGGCGGTTTTTGCGCCCGTCCGGTTAAGAAAAGCTGCCAGATGCGTACACATCACGCAGCGCGCGGGCTTAGCGCTGGCGATCGGCCCAAACAACAGACCGAGCCCCCGATGGTTATCCTTGAGCGCGGCGACCATCTGACGGGTTCGAGGCGCCTCGAGCATATCACGCATGCGGGCGGAACGCTCGATTGACGACACCCCATGCGGGCTCAGACACAAATTCTCGATGCAGGCGACCAGTCCGGCAAAGTAGAACTTTTGGCTTGCCAGCTTGAGCCGACCACCGCTATCTGCTTCCGAGAGTGAGTCCGCAAGCTCGTCGAGCGCTCGGGTGTCATCGGCTACCCTAGCATACATGGTGGGATCAAAGGCATCTGTAAGCTTAGGCGCCACCGCGTGGAAACAAGCGTCGCCGCATCCGGAGACGCGCTGCGCCTGCGAGAGCACGCACGCCATAAACTCAACCGTACGGTACGCCTTGCCGTGCGACAGGCATGCCTCAAACAGCGGACGGCTATACATCACGCCAGAGACTTGAGCAACCAAGCCGCCTAAAATCAACTGAGGCAGCCCGGCCACCATCGAAGATTTGCTATCAATGGAAATATGAGTAGCATCCAAGACGCGCGAATGGCGCTCTCGATGTGCATCATAGCGGTCGAGCGACACCGTGGGGAACACTATGTCTGCCGCAGTATCGCACGCGATATCGACCATCTTGGAAAGGGATTGCGGAGCAAACCACTCATCGGCGTTCATGGCGATGATTTGAGAGCCGCGCGAGGCAGCAAAACCGGCACGAAGACACGCGCCGCGTGTCGCGTCCTCGACGTCAATCAAATCAATATGGATGTCCCTGTCGGCAGCAACTTGAAGCGAATGGCGCACACCGGGCGCAGTATCGCGACAGACAACGACAATCTGCAAATCGTAGAGGTCTTGGTTCTGGATACTCTCGAGCGCACGCATCGCATAGCTGGGCGAACCCTCAACAATAAGGATCACCGAAAGTCGCGGATGCGAACCACGTCGAACCAAGTTTTCCGTCCTCTCGACAACTGTTAATCAACCGTCGTTCATGGTACACCCCGGCAATAAAAGCAACGGGACGCCGGCTGTGCTGCACGCCAAGAACAGATGTTGCACACGCGCAGCTCACACATGGCAAACGCCGACGAGGGCGCGACGAGCCCTTCCCCTAGTCGAGCACGACAAGCTCGGCGGGATCGTAATCCACGCCCATAAACGTAAGGCCGCAGGCAGGAGCCGTGGGGCCCGCAGCGGTGCGGTCGCAAGCATCGATGACCTCGCGCATCCACTCGGGTTCACGGCGATGCATGCCAATCTCGACAAGCGTGCCCACGATCGTACGGACCATCGAATGCAGAAACGCATTGCCCTCGATGGTGAACGTCAGGATGTCCTCGCCAAACGCAACCTCATGGCCAAATTCGGCACGCATCACGCAGCGATGCGTGGGCTTGCCAACGGCCGAAGCGACCTTGCAAAAGCTTTTAAAGTCCTGCTCGCCCAGCAGTGCGGGGCAGGCAGCAGACATAGCCTCAACATCCAAGGGATAGCGATGCCACCACACGGCACCGCGGGACAGCACAGGGCGCGCATCTCGATCGGCAATACGGTACGTATACGTACGGGAGCGCGCGTCAAAACGCGCAGAAAAGCCTTTACGAGCCTTGTAGACCTCGTTAATGGCGATTTCTTTGGGCAGCAGGGCATCCATAGCCCGCAGCCACCTACGGCGCGTACAAGCGAGCTCAGCGTCCGTTACGGGCACGCTGACATACTGAGCCACGGCATGCACGCCGGCATCGGTACGCCCCGCGCACGTCAGATCGATCGGGCGGCGAAGCAGCGTCTCGATGGCTCGACGTAGCTCACCCGCAACCGTCGTCTGTCCCGGCTGCTCGGCAAATCCGCTATACGACGAGCCATCATAGGCCACGCGAAATACGAGCGTAGCGTCAAGCTCGGAAATCGAATTGAAATCAGACGGCGCAGTCATGGGCGCTCCCAACAAACAAGCAACGGTATCGCAACAAAAAAAGAGGGGTACGCGAACGTACCCCTCGAATATAGCCTATGCAGACGGAATGTCTACTCAGCGGTCTCCTCAGCAGGAGCCTCCTCGACAGCCTCGACCTTCTTGGGAGCAGCGGCCTTCTTGGGGGCCGGAGCAGCCTTCTTGGCCTTAGGCGTGCAAGGCTCGGTGACGAGCTCCATGATAACGATAGGAGCGTTGTCGCCCTTACGGTTACCGAGCTTCATGATGCGGGTGTAACCGCCGTTGCGGTCCTGCCACATGCCCTGAGCAGCCTTGTCGAAGATCTCGGCAACGAGCTGCTTATCGCCGAGCTTGGCGATAGCCAGACGACGAGAGTGCAGGTCGCCCTTCTTGGCCCAGGTGATGATCGGATCGACGACCGAACGCAGCGCCTTAGCGCGGGTCTCGGTGGTCTTGATGCGGTCGTTCTCGAAGAGGGCCTTAGCAAGGCTCTTCTTCATGGCCTTGGTGTGGCTCGCATCGGTGCCGAGCTTCAGGCCCTTCTTAACGTTGTGACGCATGGTCTAGTTTCTCCTCAAATATGCGAAGCATTAAGCCTTCAGGCTCAGGCCCATGGACTCAAGCTTGTCCTTCACTTCCTCGATCGACTTAACACCGAAGTTACGGATGTTGAGCAGATCGTTCTCCGAGAACTCAACGAGCTGACGGACCGAGTGAATGCTGGCGCGCTTAAGGCAGTTGTAGGAACGGACAGAAAGGTCCAGATCCTCGATCTGCTTGTCCAGCTCGGCGTTGTCGTTGGTGACCTCGGGAGCGAAGATCGAAGCCTCCTCCTCGACCTCGGGGGTCTCGGCAAGGTTCATAAAGGCGGCCATATGCTGGTTGATGATATTGGCAGCCTGGACCACGGCGTCGCGCGGGGCGATGGAGCCGTTGGTCTCGATCTCGAGGACAAGGCGGTCGTAGTCGGTGTGCTGACCGACACGGCAAGCCTCAACGAGCTTGGCGCAACGGGACACCGGCGAGTACAGCGAGTCGACGTGGATCACACCGATGGGATCGTTGTCGCGCTTGTTAGCCTCGCCAGAGACATAGCCGCGGCCATAGCCGATGCGCATGCTCATGGTGAGATGGCCACCCTCGGTAAGCGTAGCGATGTGCTGCTCGGGGTTGACTAGCTCAAACTCGGACGGAATAAAGAAGTCCGCACCGGTGACCTCGCAGGGGCCGTCAACAGAAATGGTGGCGGTCGCCTCGTCGGTCGTGCCGAGAGCCCTGAAGACAAGACCCTTGACATTCAGGACGATGTCGGTGACATCCTCGACCATGTTAGGGATGGTCATGAACTCGTGCTGTGCACCATCGATCTGAATAGCCTCGACGGCGGCACCCTCGAGCGAGGACAGAAGTACGCGACGAAGGGAGTTACCCAGCGTATCGCCGTAGCCACGCTCGAGCGGCTCAACGGAGACACGAGCAGACGTCTCGTTGATCTCTTCGACCTGAACCTGAGGCCTAATGAATTCTGACATGTATTACCTCCAGCCTCAGCAGCCCGGATGGACTACTTAGAGTAGAGCTCGACGATGAGCTGCTCGTTGATATCACCGCTGATCTGCTCACGCGTCGGCAGAGCGAGCACGTTACCAGACAGCTTCTCGATATCGACCTCGAGCCAGCCAGGGACCTCAAAGCGCTCGGAGGAAATCAGAGCCTCCTTGATGGGGAGGAGGTCACGGAACTTCTCGCCGACAGCGACGACGTCGCCGGCCTTGACGCGGTAGGACGGGATGTCCACGCGCTTGCCGTTCACGGTGAAGTGACCGTGACGGACGGACTGACGAGCCTCTTTGCGGGTGCGGGCGAAGCCAAGACGGAAGACGACGTTGTCGAGGCGAGACTCAAGGATGATCATGAGGTTCTCACCGGTGACGCCGTTCATCTTGCGGGCCTTGTTGAAGTAGCCGTGGAACTGCTTCTCCAGAACGCCATAGATGAACTTGACCTTCTGCTTCTCGCGCAGCTGCATGCCGTACTCAGATTCCTTGCGACGGCGCTTGGGCTGACGGATAGATTCCTTCTTGCTGCTGTAACCGAGCTCAGCGGGATCGATCCCGAGCTGACGGCAGCGCTTAAGAACAGGAGTCCTGTCGATTGCCATATTGATACGATCCTTTCAGTTACACGCGGCGACGCTTCTTGGGGCGGCAGCCGTTGTGCGGAATGGGGGTCTTGTCCTGGATGCTCGAGACCTCGAGGCCAGCAGCCTGGAGGGAGCGGATGGCGGTCTCACGACCGGAGCCGGGGCCCTTGACGAAGACGGAAACCTTCTTCATACCGTGCTCCATGGCCTGCTTGGCAGCAGCCTCGGCAGCCATCTGGGCAGCGAACGGCGTGGACTTACGGGAGCCCTTGAAGCCCACCTGGCCAGCCGACTTCCAGGAAATGACGTTGCCCTGGGGATCGGTGATCGAAACGATCGTGTTGTTGAACGTAGAACGAATGTGAGCCTGGCCCACGGAAATGTTCTTACGGTCCGCGCGCTTCAGCCGGGCAGCGCGAACGTTCTTCTTAGCAGTAGCCATCTATCTAGCGCTCCTTATTTCTTCTTCTTAGCACCGATCTGACGCTTCGGGCCCTTGCGGGTACGAGCGTTAGTGTGGGTGCGCTGGCCGCGGACCGGGAGGCCCTTGCGGTGACGAAGGCCGCGGTTGCAGCCGATGTCCATAAGGCGCTTGACGTTCTGGTTGCGCTCACGGCGGAGGTCGCCCTCAACCATGATCTGGTTCTTATCGATATAATCGCGGATGGCGTTAACCTCATCCTCGGTGAGGTCCTTAACGCGCGTATCCACGTTAACGTTGCACTCGACGCAGATCTTCGTCGCAGTGGTGCGGCCGATGCCGTAAATGTAGGTCAGACCGATCTCAACGCGCTTCTCACGCGGGAGGTCGACACCATTAATACGGGCCAACGTAGTCTCCTCTCTTAACCCTGACGCTGCTTATGACGGGGGTTCTCGCAAATGACGAGGACCTTGCCATGGCGCCTAATGATTTTGCACTTATCGCACATCTTCTTGACCGAAGGACGTACCTTCATCGTTCTTCCTTTCGGTAGCGCTCAAACTACTTCCCTACTATCTACTCGCCCAGCCGCAGGCGTTTAAAACTATGGCTGGTCTTCACACACAATCCGACCGTAGGTTGAGCTAAGCCTGCAGCCGGAAATGGAGTGCGTGTATGCGTGCCGCTATTTGTAGCGATAGGTGATGCGGCCGCGGGTCAGGTCGTACGGGGAAAGCTCCACGACAACCCTGTCACCGGGGAGAATACGGATGTAATTCATTCGGATCTTGCCAGAAATGTTGCACAGAACCGAATGACCGTTCTCGAGCTCAACCTTAAACATGGCATTGGGCAACGGTTCCTTTACCGTACCCTCGAGCTCAATTGCGTCTTCCTTCTTCACAAGCAATCATCTTTCTCTAGAAAACGACAGCGATTGAGTATTCTACAATACGCATGCACGTATCGTAATATCTTCGTAATGGCTCCACAACTAAGCGGAACTTGTTACTTTCCAGAAATGTAAATGCCGACGTGTTTGAACGCGGCCCCTACATTTCACCGCCCTGCAAGGAACACCAAGCACCTTGAGCGTCGGTGGTGAGAATCACCGGACCGTCATTGGTAATGGCGACGGTGTTCTCGTAGTGCGCGGCGGGCAGGTGGTCGTTGGTCGTAACAATCCAACCGTCGGAGCCCGTGCTCACATGGTTGGAACCCATCGTAACCATCGGCTCGATGGCAATGACCATGCCGGCCTGGAGGCGAACGCCCCTCCCCTTCTTTCCATAGTTAGGAACGTTGGGGTCCTCGTGCATCACGCGGCCAATGCCATGGCCCACATAATCACGAAGCACGCCGTAACCGTGAGACTCGGCGAGAGACTGAACGGCATAGCCAACATCCCCGATATGGTTACCGGGAACAGCCTGCTCGATGGCAGCCTTAAGGCAATCGCGCGTAACCTCGCACAGGGCCTTGGCCTCGGGCGTGGGGGTACCGACGAAAAACGTCCAAGCGTTATCGCCGACCCAACCGTCGACAACGGCTCCCGTATCGATGGAAATGATATCGCCATCGCGCAGGATCATGTCGGGGTTGGGAATACCGTGGACCACAGCATCGTTGATCGATGCGCAAATGGTTCCCGGGAACCCGCCGTAACCCTTAAAAGCCGGGGTGCCGCCATGCATACGGATAATCTGCTCCGCGAGCTGATCGAGCTCAAAAGTCGAAACGCCAGGACGCACCATGGCTCCAACGTGGCGGAGCGCCATCTTAGATAGCGCTCCTGCCTTCTTCATCTGCTCAATTTGCGTTGCAGACTTAATCTTGATCATAGACCGAGAGCCTCTTTGACATCCCCGTACACGGTCTCGCGAGCCTGGTCACCGTTGACCGACTTGAGCAGACCCTGGCCACGATAGTAGTCGACGAGCGGGCTCGTGGACTTCTCGTAGACGTCGAGACGGTTCTTGATGGTCTCGGGCTTGTCGTCGTCGCGCTGATACATCTCGCCGGCGCACTTGGGGCAGGTGACATCAGCAGCAGTGCCGGTGTAACCGCAGGCGCGGCAAGTGCGACGCGAAGACAGACGAGCGATGATGACCTCGGGGGCCACGTCGACCAGAAGGGCGCAGTCGATCTCGCGACCCATGGCGGAGAGCTCGGAATCGAGCGTCACAGCCTGGGCGGTGTTGCGCGGGAAGCCGTCGAGGATGAAGCCCTGCTGGGCGTCATCGGCAGCAAGGCGCTCCTTGACAAGGTCGATCACGAGCTGGTCGGGAACGAGCTCGCCAGCGTCCATGTACTTCTTAGCCTGAATACCAAGCTCGGTGCCACCCTTGACGGCAGCACGCAGCAGGTCGCCCGTGGAAATGTGAGCGACGCCAAACTCGGCGACGAGCTCCTGTGCGACGGTGCCCTTACCGGCACCCGGAGCTCCGAGCAATACGAGGTTCATGAGCAATCCTCCTCTAGCCTATTTAAAGAATCCATCGTAATCATACATCTTGATCTGGCCTTCGAGCTTATCGACCGTGTCGAGCACGACGCCGACCATGATGAGGATGGACGTGCCGCCAAATGCCTGGATCAGATGGTTACCCGTGAAGGAGAAGATGATCGAAGGCACGATGGCGATGAGCGCCAAAAAGACAGCGCTGGGAAGCGTGATCTTGTTGAGCGCGTTCTTGATGTAGGCCGCGGTAGCCCTACCCGGACGGACGCCCGGAATAAAGCCACCCTGCTTCTTAAGGTTGTCGGCCGTGTCATCGGGGTTGAACACCATGGAGGTGTAGAAGTACGCGAAGAACACGATGAGGACAACGTTAAGCACCCAGTTGAGCCAACCGGTCGAAAGCGCAGAGGCAACTGCCTGAATCCAGCCGATGCCGGGGAAGAACACGGCAATCTGAGCCGGGAAGTACAGCAGCGCCGAGGCAAAGATGATCGGCACGACGCCCGCGGTGTTGACCTTGATGGGCAGGTAGGTGGTCTGGCCACCCATCATGCGACGGCCCACGACGCGCTTGGCATAGGAGACCGGGATGCGGCGCTGGCCGCGCTCAAGGAAAACAATCAGCGGGATAACCAGCAGGATGATGGCGCAGATGATCACCATGGTGATGATGCCGCCGGCATTACCCTCGGTGCTGGAGAAGATAGCCTGCGGAAGGCCGGCCATGATGTTCGCAAAGATGATCAGCGACATGCCATTGCCGATACCGCGCTGGGTGATGAGCTCACCAATCCACATGATCAGCATAGCGCCTGCGGTGAGCGTACCGACGATCATGAGGTCGAAGATGATCTCGGGAGCGCCGGCGCCATTGAAGCTGATGCCGAAGCTCTTAAAGAGGAAGAGGTAACCAACGGAGTTGAGGATTGCCAGAGCCAGGGTGAGGTAACGCGAATACTGCGTAATCTTGGTCTGACCGACCTCGCCCTCGCGGGCAAGCTCATGCAGGGAAGGCACGACGGCCTGGAGCATCTGGAGGATGATCGAGCTGGTGATGTAAGGCATGATGCCCAGCGAAAACATCGACACATAGCTCAACGCGCCACCAGAGAAAAGATTCAGGAGGGCCATAGCACCTGCGGCGACCGAATTGTTATCGGTCGAGAAAAGGCCCAGCATCCCCTGGAAGGGAATGCCGGGCACAGGAACGTGCGCACCAATGCGGTACACGACGAGCATAGCTATGGTAAAAAGAATCTTTTCGCGCAATTCTTTGATGCGGAAAGCATTCTTAAGACCATTTAGCACGGCAGCTCGACCTTTCCGCCAGCGGCCTCGATCTTGGCCTGCGCAGAAGCGCTGACCTTGTCGACCTTGACCGTGAACTTCTTGGTGAGCTCACCATTGCCGAGCACCTTGACGGGCTCGAACTCGCTCTTGGTGATGCGAGCGGCCTTAAGAGCGGCACCGTCGATTACAGCGCCGTCCTCGAACTTACGCTCGAGACGCTCAACGTTAACAGCGGTGTACTCGATACGACGGGGGTTGCGGAAGCCCGGAAGCTTGGGCAGGCGCATAGCCAGCGGAGTCTGGCCACCCTCGAAGCCGGCACCCTTGGTGCCACCAGAGCGGGAACCCTGGCCCTTCTGGCCGCGGCCAGAAGTGGTGCCGTGACCCGAAGAATTGCCACGGCCGACGCGCTTACGGTTCTTGGTGGAACCGGGCGCGGGAGTAAGATCGTGAAGCTGCATTTGCTACTCCTCTACAATCTCGACAAGGTGCTTGACCTTGAAGATCATGCCGCGGACGGACTCGTTGTCAGCAATCTCGCGAACCTCGCGGATCCTGTGGAGACCGAGGGCACGGACAGTACGGACCTGGTCCTGCTTGCAACCGTTGGTGCTGCGGACCTGCTTGATCTTGATGGTGTCAGCCATGCTTAGTTCTCCTTACCGACGAACATCTCGGAGACCGTCAGGCCACGGCGAGCCGCGACGTCCTCAGGGCTGGAGAGCTCCTTGAGGCCCTCGACGGCAGCCTTGATGATGTTGAGGCCGTTGTCGGTACCGAGGGACTTGGACAGGACGTTCTTGATGCCAGCAAGCTCGAAGAGGGGACGCACAGCGCCGCCGGCGATAACGCCGGTACCCTCGACAGCGGGCTTGATGATGATGCGGCCGGCACCAAAGTGGCCGAGAACCTCGTGCGGGATGGTGCCCTGCTCGGTCACCGGCACGTGGAACATGTTCTTCTTGGCATCGAGAGACGCCTTGGAGATGGCCAGGGGCACCTCAGCGGACTTGCCCATGCCAACGCCGACGTTGCCCTTGCCGTCGCCAACGACGACGAGAGCGACGAGGCTCATGCGACGACCACCCTTGACGGTCTTCGACACGCGGTTGATGTAAACGACGCGCTCCTCGAACTCGGAGGCCTCGCGCTGCTGCTTCTGATTACGAGCCATGTGCTACATACCTCCTAGAACTCGAGACCGGCGGCACGAGCACCGTCGGCGAGGGCCTTGACGCGGCCATGGTAGATACGGCCACCGCGATCGAAGGCGACCTTGGTGATGCCGGCCTCGATGGCACGCTTGCCAACGAGCTGACCGACCTTCTCCGCAGCCTCCTTGTTCGAGGTGTGGGTGCCCTTGAACTCGGCCTCGAGGGTCGAGGCAGAGACGAGCGTCAGGCTGGAGCCCTTGCTGTCGTCGATGATCTGGGCATAGATGTTGGCGTTAGTACGGGTCACGCGAAGACGCGGACGCTCGGAGGTACCCGAGACCTTGCCGCGAACACGACGCTGACGACGCTTGAGGCCTTCCAGCTTCGCCTTATGCTTGTTCATACGTAAACTCCTAAAAAGGTTGATCTTGCCAGCACCTGACGGGGTGCTGGTCTTATGCGAGTGAGTCGGTTACGACTACTTGGCGGCCTTACCCAGCTTGCGGCGGATGTGCTCGCCAACGTAGTGGATACCCTTGCCCTTGTAAGGCTCGGGAGGACGATGGCCGCGGATCTCAGCGGCGATCTGACCGACCTGCTGCTTGTTGATACCCTTGACGTTCACGTGGGTGTTGTCGGGAACCTCGAAGGTGATGCCCTCGGGAGCCTCGACGATCACGGGGTGCGAGAAGCCCAGGGAGAACTCGAGGTTCTTGCCCTTCTGCTGCACGCGGTAACCGACGCCGGCGAGCTCGAGCTTCTTCTCGAAGCCCTCGGAAACGCCAACAACCATGTTGTGGATGAGGGCACGGGTGAGGCCGTGGCGGGCACGGGTCTCACGCTCGTCGTCGGGACGGGAAACGGTGAGGACGTTGTCCTCGATGTTGATAGCGAGCTTCTCAAAGACATCGAGCTCGAGCTGGCCCTTGGGGCCCTTGACGACAACGTTGTTGCCGTTGACTGCCACTTCGACTCCGGCGGGAATCTGGACAGGCTTATTACCGATACGAGACACGGTGATCTCCTTTCCTTCTACCTACCGAGCGAATTACCAGACGTAAGCGATGATCTCGCCGCCGACGTTGTGCTTGCGAGCATCGCGGTCGGTCATAACGCCATGGCTGGTGGAAATAATGGCGGTACCAAGGCCACCGCGGACGCGGGGCATGTCGGCAACGCCGGTGTACTTACGCAGGCCCGGCTTGGAAATGCGGCGGATGCCGTTGATGACCTTAGCCTTCTTGGGACCATACTTAAGCGTGATGTGCAGAGTCTTCTGGGGAACGGTGTCCTCGACATCGTAGCCCTCGATGTAGCCCTCCTCGTGCAGAACACGAGCGATCTCGACGAGCTTCTTGCTGCTCGGCATGGAGACCGTGGCCTTGTTCACAGAGTTAGCGTTACGGATGCGCGTAAGCATATCTGCGATCGGGTCTGTAAGGTTCATACAGATTCTCCTTCGTTCTTGATGAACACGTGCTCTTGGTTCTTCGCCGCCCTTAACGGCAAAGCCTTTTTAGCGCGTTTTCCCTGTTCCAAACTGATGCTTGAAACGCTGGTAGTGACTTACCAGCTGGCCTTCTTAACGCCGGGAAGCTCGCCCTTGAGTGCAAGCTCGCGGAAGCAGACACGGCACAGGCCGAACTTGCGGTACACAGAGTGCGGACGGCCGCAGCGCTGGCAGCGCGTGTACTCACGAGTAGAGAACTTCTGCTTGCGATTGCACTTGACGATCATCGATGTCTTAGCCACTTATATCCTCCTCACATAGAGTATTGTTCGCCCCCAAGCGCCGCCCCCTTGTGGGAACGGCGCTTATAGGGCAGGTGAACCTATTTCTTGAACGGGAAACCGAAGGCGTCCAGAAGGGCCTTGGCCTCCTCATCGGTGTTGGCGGTGGTCACGAAAGTGATGTCCATACCACGCTGGTGATCGACGGAGTCGAAGTCAATCTCGGGGAAGATGAGCTGCTCGGTGACGCCCATGGAGAAGTTACCACGGCCGTCGAAGCTCTTGGCGGAGATGCCGCGGAAGTCGCGGATACGGGGGATCGCGACGGAGGTCAGACGATCGAAGAACTCCCACATACGGTCGCCACGCAGGGTAACCTTGCAGCCGATCGGCATACCAGCGCGCAGGCGGAAGGTAGCGATGGACTTGCGGGCACGGGTGATCATCGGCTGCTGGCCGGTGATGGCGCGCAGGTCGCGCACGGCACCGTCGATGGCCTTGGAATCGGTAGCGGCCTCGCCGACACCCATGTTCACAACGATCTTCTCAAACTTGGGGATCATCATGACGTTCTCGTACTGGAACTTGTCCTGAAGCTGCTGCTTGACCTCGTTGTTGTACTTGGTCTTCAGACGCGGCACATACTTCTCTTCTGCCATTGTTCACTCCTTCTTGGGGTTTTAAGCACGGGGCGTGGCCACGATGGGTTGTCCTCGTGCCTCCTGGCTGCATCCGCGCCGCTCATGGCATTTACGCGGTTTGGACTCGACGCAGCAGGAGCCGACAAAACAATCGGTACTATACGCGCATCGGGAGCGTATTTCCAGAAAAACCTCGTCTGCTTGCACAACTCCACAACTCCCCCGCACAAATTGGTCTCAACAAGCAGTTGCGGTGAAATAGGGACTGTTTGGCGGCCTAACAGGCTTAAACAATCCGTATTTCAACGCAACTCATATATGAGGCGTTATTTTTGGCGAGGCAGGACCAGGTTGAGGACGACGGCAACAAGTGCGGCGACGGCAATGGAGGATCCGCCAAAGACGGTGCCGACCCATGCGGGGAATCCAGCGCCAGCAAGCGCGCCGGCCGTGCGCTCAATGCCCGTGCCAAAGGCGATAGAGAGACCCATGAGCGTGGTATCGCGCTGAGACAGGCCGTGACGGGCAAACATGACAACGCCGTTCATGCCGATGGTCGCGAACACGCCGATCGTGGCGCCGCCGATTACCGGCTGCGGAATGGACGTGAGCACTGCCGCACACTTGGGCAGCAGACCCGCGATGAGCAAGATGGCGGCGGCAAGCGTAAAGACCATACGGTTGACGACCTTGTTCTCGGCGATAATGCCCACGTTCTGGCCAAAGGTTGCCGTGGGGACGCCGCCAAAAAAGCCCGACAGCATACCGACCAGGCCGTTGGCGATCAGGCCACCCGAGATCTGGCTATCGGTCGCAGGGGTATCGAGCGCAGCGGACGAGACAGCGGCAAACTCACCCATAACCTGCACGGCGTTGACAATGGCGACGACGCCCACGACGGCGCACGCGGCCGGGTCGAACACCAGGCGATGGGCGCCCAGGGCCGGCGGGGCGAACCAGCTGGCAGTCGCGATGGCCGAGAAATCGACCATGCCCAACACCGCAGCCAAAACAAAGCCCGCGCAGATACCAGCCAGGATGCTGCCCAGCCTAAGCGCGCCCTTGCCGTAGTTGCCGGCCATAAAGGTAACGACGAACGTCACGAGTGCGACGGCCCAGTTGGTGACACTGCCAAAATCGGCCGCGCCCTCCCCGCCCGCCATGGAGGCAACTGCCACTGGGCATAGCGACAGGCCAATGACAAAGATAACGGTGCCAAGCACCGGAGCCGGGAACAGAAAACTCACGCGCCTAAACAGTAGGCCGAATAGCACGACGAGCGCGCCGCCGATTACCTGGGCGCCCAGCACGGCCTCAAAGCCAAGCTCAAGACCGACTGCCTTGAGCGCCGGCACGAAGGTAAAGCTCGCACCCATCACAATGGGCAGGCCCGAACCGACGACGCCTTTTATGGGGAACTGTTGAAGGAAAATGTCGAGCGCCGAGAGAACCAGCGATGCCTGGATGACGGCGGCCTCCTCTTGAGGGGTAAAGCCACAGACCGACGCGATGATGATGGCGGGCGTGACGATACCCGCGAATGCCGCCAGCACATGCTGCAGTGCATGGGGCAATACCTGCACAAAAGATACTTTTCCCGTACGCTCGAACAGGGCATCCCCTGCTGCCGACTCTGCCATTTGCGCCTCCCATACCCTAGGCAGCGGCCCCATGCCGCCCAACGGGCGGACATTATAGGGCATATGGCGCAGGTAGCATTTTGACCCGTATGCGACAGAGGGCTGGGGTAGCTAATTTGGGACGGGCTAGCGCTTGCGGGGGACGAGTTTGGTGCGGCGCAGGTGGATCATCTCGGCGGCGATGGAGATGGCGATTTCCTCGGGGTCCTCGGCCTCGATGGCGACACCGATCGGCAGGTGCAGCTCGTCGATTTGCTCCTGCGTAAAGCCCTCCTGCTCCAAGCGGGCGCACACAAAGGCCGTCTTGCGGCGCGAGCCCAAGCAGCCCAGATAGGCGGGTTTGGCGCGCATGGCCTGAATCACCACGTCGATATCGGACTTGTGACCCGCCGTGGCGACGACCACCAGGTCGCGCGGGCCGATGGGACACAGCTCGCTCAGGTTCTTATAATCGACCAGACGACGGTCGTAGACGCCGGGCACCCATTCGGGGGTCAACGTGCCGGGGCGGTCGTCGCAAGCCACGACGGCAAAGCCCGCCGCCGTGAGCACCCGCGCCGTCGCAGCGCCCACGTGGCCGCAGCCAAAGATATAGGTCAGGCCCTCGGGGCAGAGCGTCTCGATGTGCGCCGGGGGAATCTCGGAGGCGGCGTTGGTGTAGGTGACCTTACTCCCCTCCTCCACCAGCGAAAGCTCGGGGCAGCCGGCAATGGTATGGCGCGATGTCTCGCCATGGTACTCAACCACATCGCCCTCGAGCGCGCTCGCGATAAACGGCTCAAAGTCGATGACGAAGTCGCCGATGCGTCGATACGCCAAGACGTCGGCAATCGACTGGAACAACGGCGCCTGCGATACATCCAGGTGCAGATAGCACAGGCAGATGGCTCCGCCGCAGATCATGCCGGTATCGGAGTTCTCGCCGCCCATGGTGTAGCGGACCAGACGCGATTGCCCTGCGCCCAGCAGCTCGCGCGCCTCGTCCAGCGCAAAGAGCTCAATCTTGCCGCCGCCGATGGTGCCCGCTTGGCTGCCATCGGCAAAGACGGCCATCCAGGCGCCCACGCCGCGCGGCGATGACCCCGCCGTGCCGGCCACGACCACGAGCTCGCACGTCTCGCCAGCACGCAGGGCGGCAAGCGCCGCATTCACCACATCGAGCTTTTCCATTGCCGCCTTCTATCCTCTAAAGACATCGGTGAGCATAGCGAGTGCCTCGAGCACGCCGCCGCCGACCGACGTCGCCTTGTCCGAAATATAGTTGATATAGCTGGCATCGCCGCGCGGATCGACGTCGGCGCATTTAAAGCCCTCAGTCACCCGCACGCCGTTCGCCAAAAGCCCGCGCAGACAGCCATCGATCTGCGTGCACATGGGTGTATCTCCCGCGTAGCCAATCACGTCTCCGGCGCTCACGATGTCGCCGATTGCGCGGTCGGACCGAAACACGCCGGCGGCGGGGCTGTGGATAACTCGTTCCTTGCCATAGCCGGCGATGACGCCCGGCACGCCCGTGTTGGGCTGGGGCGAACCTTGGGTAATGACGCGGCCCAAAAAATGCCCGCGCATGGTTTCGACCGCTGCGTCGCAGTCAACCGGCGCGGTGAAGCCCGGTCCCACGGCGATGACGGCAGGCGCCATATCGCGCGTGGTGCCCAAGTTGCGCTTAGCCAAAATCGCGTCGACCACAGCCGTGGGTTTAAGCTCATCGAGCATCTTGGCCTGAGGGTCTACCACGACGGCGACGTCTCCAGCCTCGGCAATCGCAAGCGCCTCAGCCGGCGTCTGTGCCAAGCGAGCGCGAATGCCCTCGACCTCGACCTCGCCCAGGCGAATGGCCTCGCAAAAACTGATTGTGCGGCGGATGCACGTGGGAACCGCGATATCGGCCATAACGACCGACACGCCGGAGCGTACCAAGCGAGCGGCGACGCCCGTGGCGATATCGCCAGCGCCGCGAACATAAACGAGCATTCCCGGGACACCTCCCTGTGCTACGGTTTGAGCAGAGCAAAGCGGTTCGACCGCTACTCTGATGATTTTTTATTATCACAGTATTATACGGCGGTGAACAGATGAAAACGACGAGCGGAAACCTTGCCTCCGCGCTCAAGATCGAGCCGGGCATTACCGCGATTGTCGGCAGCGGCGGCAAGTCGACGCTGCTAAAGACGCTCGGCCTTGAGCTTATGCGCGCTGGCGGCCGCGTGCTCCTCTGCACCACCACGCACATGTTTCCCGTCGCCGGCGTGCCATGGGACGGGTCGAGCCGTCGCCTGGACGCCGCGCCTTGGAAGCCGGGGACCCTGCATGCCCCCGGCTGCACCTGCGAGGCCTGCGCGGGCCTTGTGCGCGGAAGCATCTGCCAGGCAGGCGTCTTGGACCCGGAGACAGGCAAGCTCTCCGCCCCCGCTGAGCCGCTCGACCAGCTGGCGCAGCGCTTTGACTATGTGTTGGCCGAGGCAGATGGCAGCAAGCGACTCCCGCTCAAGGCGCATGCCGCCTGGGAGCCGGTAATTCCCGCCGCCACGGCAAACGTTGTCTGGGTCGTCGGCGCCTCAGGGCTGGGCAAGCCCGTCGCCAAGGTTGTCCACCGCCCCGAGCTCTTCTGCGAGCGCTGCGGCTGCGAGCCCACCGACACCGCCACCCCAGAGTGCGTCGCCCAGGAGCTCAATGCCGAGATGCAGGCGCTGGGACTCAGCACCGCACGCGTCATGCTCAACCAAGTCGACACGCTCTGTGACCTGGCGATGGCAGGCCGCTTTGAGGCCGCCCTCGGCCGCCCCATCGTCGCCGGCAGCCTCAAGTAGGCCCGCCGGCCTAACCCCCCCAAGCAAAGCCGAAGGATGATTTCTCTGGGACGGGGATATAAAAATCATTGCGTACCTAATGATTTTTATATCCCGTCCCAGAGAAATCATCAGGCAGGTGGGGGTAGCTAAAAGACACGTCCCAAATTAGCTACCCCGGCGGCCTTCCTGTTAGCGGGGGACGTAGCGGCCGGGTTGGGCTCCGGTGGGCTCGCCGTCGCGTGCCGCCAGCACGCCGTTCACAAACACGGCCTTGGCGCGGCCATGTGACTCAAAGCCCTCGAGCGGCGTGTAGTCCACGGCCTGATGCTGCGTCGCAGCGCTGATCGTCCAACGCGCGCACGGATCCCACACGCACACGTCGGCATCGGCGCCCTCGGCAAGACAGCCCTTGCGCGGATACATGCCGAAAACGCGCGCCGGATTCTCGCTCATCAAGCGACACAGATCCTCGGGACCCAGCTGTCCCTCAAAGCTCGTGGCAATCGCAACGGGACGATGCTCCACGCCGGGCCCGCCGTTGGGAATCGCGCGGAAATCATCGCGTCCTCGGTCCTTTTGCCCGTGCAGGTTAAAGCTGCAATGATCGGTCGCAATAGTATCGATCTCGCCAGCCACAAGCGCCTCGCGCAGCGCGGCACGGTCACCGGCATGGCGCAGCGGCGGGCTCATCACGTACTTGGCGCCCGCAAAGCCGTCCTCGCCCTGCTCCAGATAGCAGGTGTCGTCGAGCATCAGATACTGAGGGCATGTCTCGACATAGATGTTCTTCTGCCCGCGCGCTTTGGCAGCGCGAATGGCCTCGAGCCCCAGCTTGGTCGAAAGGTGCACCACGTTGACCGGAGCGTCCCCGGCCAAGTGCGCCAGATACAGCAGGCGGCTCACGGCCTCGGCCTCACACACGTCCGGACGGCTGAGCGCATGGCCCTCGGGCCCGTGGACACCCTGCTCAAACACGCGCTTCTGCAGCGCGTTGACCAACGTGCCGTTCTCGCAATGCACGCACAGGATACCGCCCACGCGCTTGAGCTCCTCCAGCACCTCGAGCGTCTCGGCATCGTCCAGGCGCAGATGGTCGTAGGCAAAGTAGGTCTTAAACGACGACACGCCCGCCTCGCGCATGGCCGAAAGATCGGCGCGGTTGCGCTCATTCCACTCGGCAAGCGCCATATGGAAGGCATAGTTGGCGGTGCAGGTGCCGTCGGCGCGATGATGCCACTCGACCAAGGCATCGGGCATGGTCACGCCGCGATCGGCCGTCGCGTAGTCCACGATGGTCGTCGTGCCGCCGCAGGCAGCCGCGCGCGTGCCGGTCTCAAAGCTATCGGCTGTCCAATCCATGCCGGTCCAGCACTGCATGTGCGTGTGCCCATCGATAAAGCCCGGGAACACCCAGCAGCCCGCAGCATCCTCGACGGTATTGCCCTCGGCCGGCTCAATCGCCGCGGCAATCCGCACGATCTTATCGCCATCCATGGCAAGATCGGCGCGGCGAAGCCCCTGGGGCGTCACGAGCGCGCCGTTTTTGATGATGATCATAATTGCTCCTTATTGATTGATGCAGTTGGCCACGCGATCAAAATACGAGCAGGCGGCGATATGCTCCGTTATGCGTCGCTGTCCCTTGACGGTATCGACGTCCCACAGCTCGTAGGCACGCGCCTCGACCAGCACCATGTCGGTACGGTCCTTGAGAATCGAACCGCCGCCGTCCTTACCCTCAAGACACATAAGTGCATCGAACAGTTCCGCCGGAAAGAGCACCGGGCTCGAAGGCTCACCGTTGCACGCAAGACGCACCGGATGCTTGCGGCCACGCTCGTCAAATGCACGAACCATAGCCTCAAAAGAATCCGAACTCACGAGCGGCTGGTCGCCCGGCAAAAAGAGGCAACCTTTCCAGTTGCGTTCGATTCCCCACGAAAGGCCCGCACGGACGCTTTCGCTGCGCAGCTCGCCATCATGCAGCACGCACGGGCAATGCTTGTCCTCGCAAATCTGAGCGACCTCGGGCCAACGCGTCGAAACCACGACGTCAAAGCCCCGGGGAACCGAATCAATGGTCCGGGCAATCAGCGGCTCGCCATAGATATCGGCGAGCATCTTGTTAGAGCCAAATCGCTTGCCCTCGCCCGAAGCCATAATGACGCAACCAAGTTTCATGGCGATACCTCCCCTGAAACCATCGTACCCATAACTCGCGTCGCGGGGCATCTACATCGAAAGCGCTTATCCCGCACGCCCACGATGCAAAAAGGGGCACCCCGCCGGTTGGCAGAGCGCCCCCTTTACATGGCTTACCTCAGCGCGGCTTTAGGCCTGGAACCAACGGGCGGTGTTGCGCTCGTCGAGGGCCTTGAGGGTAGCGGCGGGATCGGCAACCTTCTGCAGGAACATCATGGCTGCGATGGCGTACGGCTTGTAGCTGGCCTCCTTGTACATGCCCACGCGGTGCATGTCGAAGACGTCGGCGTTGACCTCGCCGTGCTCGCAAGAGACACCGGAGATGTCGGCGGGCAGCGGATGCATAAAGATGGTGTCCTGGCCGTTGGCAGTCTTCTCCATGAGCTCGGTCGTGGAGCACCAATCCTGATGGGTAGCGTTCTGAGCGAGCAGCTCCTTCTCGAGCGCGGCGATGCCGGCGTCGTCGCCCTCGGCGTACAGGTTGGTACGCTTCTCCATGGCGGCAAACGGAGCCCAGCTCTTGGGGATCACGATGTCGGCGCCCTCGAAGGCCTCGGCCATGGTGTTGACCTGCTTAAAGGTGGTGCCGGACTCGGCGGCGTAGCTCTTGGCACGCTCGACGACCTCGGGCATGAGGTCGTAGCCCTCGGGGTGAGCCAGGGTGACGTCCATGCCAAAGCGGGGCAGCAGGCTGATCAGCGACTGCGGGCAGGACAGCGGCTTGCCGTAAGAGGGCGAATAGGCCCAGGTGACGGCAACCTTCTTGCCCTTGAGGTTCTCGAGGCCGCCAAACTCGTTGATGAGGTAGAGCATGTCGGCAGAGGACTGCGTGGGGTGATCGGAGTCGGACTGCAGGGAGATGAGCGTGGGACGGTGATCCAGAACGCCGTCCTCGTAGGCCTGCTGGACAGACTCGGAGACCTCGGCCATGTAGGCGTCGCCCTTGCCGATGTACATGTCGTCGCGGATGCCGATGACGTCGGCCATGAAGGAGATCATGGTAGCGGTCTCGCGGACGGTCTCGCCGTGAGCGATCTGGGACTTCTTCTCGTCCAGGTCCTGCAGCTCAAGGCCGAGCAGGTTGGCGGCCTTAGAGAAGGAGAAGCGCGTACGGGTGGAGTTGTCGCGGAACAGGGAGACGGCCAGACCCGAATCGAAGATCTTGGACGAAACGTTGTTCTCGCGCAGCTCGCGCAGGGCGTCGGCGACGATGTAGAGCGCCTTGAGCTCATCGGTGGTCTTGTCCCAGGTGTGCAGGAAGTCGCTGCCGTACATGCCCTTAAAATCGAGGCCGTTCAGCTGCTCGACGAGCTCGGTAAACTTGGCGTCCATGTAAATGTCCTTTCTAAAGGTGAAACGATCGCAATGAGTAGATGTGCTCCGGCATGCGCGTGTGGCTAGAACATGCCGAGCACTATGACGAGGACCCGCTACCGTTGAGGAAGCATGGGAGATAACGACCGCGGGCCCCAAGTCAACGGGGGGTGCCGGGGACACGAGCGGCCCCCGGCTCAACAAAATCGAGGAATGGGACTAATCGATCTTGTTGTTGGTCAGACCGGCGCGGAACACGGTGGCGTCGCCATCGGCCTGGCTCGGATCGTAGAGGTTCAGGGCAGCCACGTACATGGCGGCAGCGGTGACCAGGTCGTCCTTGTAGGTGACCTCGTTGGGAGCGTGAGCCTGAGACTCGGCACCCGGGCCAAAGCCCACGCAAGGGATGCCGTAGCGGCCCTGGATGGAGACGCAGTTCGTGGAGAAGGTCCACTTGTCGCACAGCGGGCGACCGGTGCGCTTGTCCATGCTGGGCTCGCAGCCGATGCGCTCGTCACCAAACATGGCCTTGTGGGCGTCGACGAGGGCCTTGACGTGCGGAGCGGTCTCTTTGTTGATCCACGTGGGGAAGTAAGCCTCAGTCTCGTAGACCTCGCCGGTCCAGGACGGACGGTCGTACATGTACATGGAGACCTTCACGTCGTCGCCGTACTTCTTGGCGGCCGGCAGGTTGCGGATCTCGTCCAGGCAGGACTCCCAGGTCTCACCGGCGGTCATACGACGGTCGATGGAGATGGCGCAGGAGTCAGCGACAGCGCAGCGGCTGGGGCTGGTGTAGAAGATCTGGCTGACGGTGCAGGTGCCGCGGCCCAGGAAGCGGGCATCCTCGTAGTGCTCGGGGTTGTACTTAGGGTCGAGCATCTTGACGAGGCCCTTGATGTCGGTCGACTCGTCGCAGCCGTTGTTGTTGAGGGCGCGGACGTCGGCGATGATGTCGGCCATCTTGTAGATGGCGTTGTCGCCGCGGTCGGGAGCAGAGCCGTGGCAGGAGGTACCGTGAACGTCGACGCGGATCTCCATGCGGCCGCGGTGACCGCGGTAGATGCCGCCGTCGGTGGGCTCGGTGGAAATGACGAACTCGGGCTTAATGCCGTCCTTGTTGTAGATGTACTGCCAGCACATGCCGTCGCAGTCCTCTTCCTGGACGGTGCCGACGACCATGATCTTGTAGCCCTCGGGGATGAGGCCCATGTCCTTCATCATCTTGGCAGCGTAGGTAGCAGAAGCCATGCCACCCTCCTGGTCGGAGCCGCCGCGGCCGTAGATGATCTCGTCGGTCTCGTAGCCCTCATAGGGATCGGCGTCCCAGTTCTCGATGTTGCCGATACCGACGGTGTCGATGTGGGAGTCGATGGCGATGATCTTGTCGCCCTCGCCCATAAAGCCCATAACGTTGCCCAGGCCGTCGACCTTGACCTCGTCATAGCCAAGGCTCTCCATCTCGGCCTTGATGCAGGCAACAACCTCACCCTCCTCGCAGGACTCAGAGGGGTGGCTAATCATTGCGCGAAGAAAACGCGTCATATCAGCACGGTGGGACTCAGCAGCAGCCTTGATAGCGTCGAAATCGAGTTCTTTAGCCATTGTTCATAACCTTTCAAACGAAGGAATCTACCTGTGAGGTGGCGGAGCGATACCTATTTACTCCGCTGCTCGGACAGTCCTGCGCAAGACGGAAAGCACATTAAGTGCTTTCCTTTGCGTGCGGAACTCGCGACGGAGCAAATAGGTATCGCTCCGCCTCCCGGGTTCATGCATCTACAGGACATAGGGGGTCTAATAGAAATTTGGCGCGGCGCGTTGCGCCGCCTAGCGAACTGTCCGAGCAGGGAGTAAAGTCCTCCGGCTGCCTCCGGACAGGTCAGTCTGCTAGCAAGTCGGGTACTCGCCCTCCCAGACGATGCGACGGTACTGATCCGGATCGGTGTCGCCCTCGGTGGAGAAGCAGAGCACGGAGCTCGTCTTGTCCAGGCCGATGAGCTCCTTGAGCTCGGCGTACTCGGGATCGAGCATGAGGGTCTCAACCAGACCGGTGGTCACGGCGCCGGACTCGCCGGAGATAACGCGCGGGTCGCCCTTCTCGGGAGCGCCCAGGGTGCGCATGCCGCGAGCGGTGACCCAGTCGGGGCAGGACACGAAGGCGGTGGTGTGGTTGCGCAGGATATCCCAACCCAGGATGTTGGGCTCGCCGCAGCACAGGCCGGCCATGATGGAGGGCATGTCGCCGTCCACGATGCGCGGATCGCCGTCGCCGGCGGCAGCGCCCTTGTACAGGCAGGCGGCAGGCGCGCACTCGACCACGACGAAGGTGGGCGGGTTATCGGGATACAGGTTGGTGAAGTAGCCCACCACGGCGCCGGCGAGCGAGCCCACGCCAGCCTGGACAAAGACGTGCGTCGGGCGGTTGATGGCCATCTCGCGCAGCTGCTCGGCAGCCTCGGAAGCCATGGTGCCGTAGCCCTCCATGATCCAGGACGGGATCTTCTCGTAGCCCTCCCAGGCGGTATCCTGAACGATGACGCCGCGCTCGCAGGCGTCGGCCTCGGCGGCGGCCATGCGCACGCACTCGTCGTAGTTGACCTCTTCGATGGTCACCGTGGCGCCCTCGGCGGCGATGTTATCAAAGCGGGGCTTGGTGGAACCCTTGGGCATGTGCACGACGGCCTTCTGGCCCAGCTTGTTGGCAGCCCATGCCACGCCGCGGCCATGGTTGCCGTCGGTGGCGGTAAAGAAGGTGGCCTGACCAAAGTCCTTGGCAAGCTGATCGGAGGTCAGGTAATCGAAGGTGCACTCGGCAACGTCCTTGCCGGTCTCGTCGGCAATGTAGTTGGCCATGGCAAACGAACCGCCCAGAACCTTAAAGGCGTTGAGGCCAAAGCGATAGCTCTCGTCCTTAACGCACAGGTTGGAAAGGCCCAGGCGCGCAGCCTGACCATCCAGGCGGGCAAGCGGAGTGACGGTGTACTGAGGGAACGACTGGTGGAAGGCGCGGGCCTTCTTCACGTGGTCGAGGCTCATGATTCCCAAGTGCTTGTCATCGCTCTTGGGCATCGTGTTGCCCGCCCACTGGATCTTATCGGCCATACGGTGAACTCCTTAAGTCCTCTCTTGCCGGCCCCCGCATACGCGTTTCAGCCCATTCCCATTCATGCGACTGAACTTTTATGTGGATGCCAAACAAAAAGTTTGTTAGCACTGTTCTATCACACTTTTTGATTGGTAAACCTAACAAATTGTTTGTTGCCGTAATCGGTACCTTTTCGCCGCCGAACGGTCACATAACGCAGCGACGCTTTCGTTATTTGCGAACAAGTGTTGTTTATGGCAAAGTGTGCCCAAACTAATTTTTAGGAAGGCACCCATGACCCCCGCACAGATTGAGTTTTATAAGCGCCTTGCACACGGCCTGGCGCTCCAATTTGGCCCCAACTGCGAAGTCGTCGTCCACGATCTGGAGACCGAGGACGTGGACCACTCCATCGTGGTGATCGAAAACGGCCACGTCAGCGGGCGCAAACTGGGTGACGGCCCCAGCCATATTGTGTTTGAGTCCATGCACGAGGGCACCACCGACGTGCACGACCGCGAGCCGTACCTCACCAAAACCACCGACGGCAAGCTGCTCAAGTCCTCGACCATCTTTATCCGCAACGACGAGGGCAAGCCCGTCGGCATTTTGGGCATCAACTTTGACATTACGCTTATGAAGGCTTTTGAGCGTTCGCTCGACGCCTTTACCGGCACCGGCGGCACGGGCTATACCGAGCCCGAGCCCATTACCAAGAACATCGGTGACCTGCTCGAGGACCTGCTGCACGAGTGCGAGCAGTTTGTGGGCAAGCCCGCGGCACTTATGACCAAAGATGAGCGCATTCGCGCCATTGGCTACCTCGACCGTCGCGGCGCCTTCCTCATTTCCAAGTCGAGCGAACGCGCCTGCGAGTTCTTTGGCATCTCCAAATACAGCTTCTATAGCTACCTCAATGAGGCCAAGGCGGCGGCCGACGACAAGTAGGCACTCGCCCGGATTGCCCCTCCCCTTTTGGGCGCGAGTTCTGGAGAGCATGAATCCAAGACCGAGCCGCTTGGGAAGTTCCATATAATCGATGTCATTAGTATTTCGAAAGGGTGGAACAGAATGGCGTTGAGCAAGGCATCATGCACCGGTCGCGGATTGATTCCGGCAATTGGTGGACATGTGCACCGCATGTTCGATGAGGGTGAAGACGACCTGTTTTCGCTGAGCCTTGACGACGTGATGGATGATCGCCCGTGGACCGCCGACGAACTCATGGGTGGCGGGGCTCGCCCGTCAAGCCCCAATCCCGCACTTGCGCCTAAGCCCGCATCTGCGCCGACTCCTGCGCAGCCGCCTGTTTCGACGCCCGCGTCTACGCCCGCGCCCACTCCCCGCCCCGCAAGCGACCCGTCCGAGACGGCGGCATTTCTCGCTGCGGCGACGCGGAGCAAATCGGCCGACAGCACCGTTATGTACAGCGCCCAGCAGTTGCCTGTTCCTGCGGCACGCAAGTCTCCGGTCACAAGGCTCGATGAGCCCGTTGCCCATCAGGTTGCCTACGATTCCTGGGCTGCAGCCGATCTGGATGAGACCTCTACCGGCATGCCGGCGCTCGACGTTCCAGTTAACCCGCTTTTTGCCGCCAACACGAGCGCCGCGGACTATGAGGGCGGTGCGGCATATTCCGATTATTCCGATGGCTATGCTGGCACCGATCGCATCGAGACCGAGGATTATGGCACCGCATCGAGCGATTATCTCAACGATCCGTACGCTGCCACGCCTGCACCGGAATATGACCCGGAGGCCGCGTCCGCGCCGGCGTATACCAAAAGCACGGGCGAAGAGCGCTTCGCCGATTATTACGCCGAGGAAAAGGCGCTGCGTTTCTCGGAATTTCCGCAGGCAGTCAAGGTTGCCTTTATCGCCATTGTCATTGCCCTGCTCGGCGTCATTGCGTTTGAGGGATTCCGTCTGTTCTCCGGCCCTACCCAAGCGGAGTCGGAGACCCAGGAAAAAGAGGATGACAACCAGCACCTGGACATCAACACCCTCAAAGGCGACCCCAACGACGGAGACGAGTAGCGAGGGTTAAGGGAGGGCCGGAAGAGCCGGCGGCATGTTACGGCTCCAAAAGCCCTGCCATAAAGATGGGCATATACAGCACGTCACCATCGCGGTGAAGATTACATTCCGCAAGTACCAGGGCGCGATCGATTCCGTAGCCCTTCGTTGCCAGTGCGTTATCGAGCGCCGCGTGGGACTTAAAACTCTTGCCCGATTTGACCTCGATGGCAAACACTTCCCCATCGAACGTCTCTTCCACAAAATCGAGCTCACCGACCTTTTTGGACGTAAAGTAGCGCAATCTAAATCCGTGGGCTTTGAACTCTTGGGCAACGAAGCCCTCGAATGCCGCCCCCATATTCATGCCAAAGGCGTCTTCCGCTTCCCCATCAAAAACGCCTTGGGCGACCCTTTTGGAATACGACGACATAAGCATTCCGGTGTCCAAGTAAAACAGCTTAAACAGATTTCGTTGCTCCCCCAATAAAAGGGGTGCCACGGGCGCCGTTACGTTATACACAGGAAGCGCAACACCCGCCTCCGATAGCCAGAGAAAATGATCTGTCACCTGCGAAAAACGTTTGACACCGTTAATCGATGACAGTTTGAATCGCTTGTTTTTGGAGCCGGCCTCGCTGGGAATCAGATCATAGATATCGCGAATAACTAAGCGTAGCTCAGGCGGAGCGTACTTTGCGATGTCATCGCGATACAGGGCGTGAAGATCGCGGTGAGTGTTTCGAACCTCGTCGACATTGCGCGTCGCCAAGAAGGAATTGACCGCATCGGGCATGCCTCCCACCACCACATACTGATGGAACAGATCGAGCAAGCGGTCATACAGATAGCCGGGGAGCTCCCCCTCATTCTTTAGACAGCCCCTGAGCATGTCAAACACGCTGGCACCAACGCCATTTGCCCAGCAAAACTCCTCAAAGTCGAGCGGGTACATCTGGACCTGCTCGACATACCCCACCGGCAGGGAATCGATGCCCTCGAGCTCAACGCCAAGGAGCGATCCGGTAAGGATGTATCGAAAGTCGCCGCGCTGGACCAGGTATTTGATAAACGTCACCACGTTGGGGCATCGCTGCACCTCGTCGATAACCACAACGGTCTTGTTCGCAACCATCGGCTGCGTCGCAGCGATAGACATGCGCATAAGCAGGTCATCCGCACTTTTTGCCGCTAAAAACGAATCGCGCACGGACGTGTCGGCGATAAGGTCGAACGTCACGACATTTTCGAACGATTCGTTTGCAAAGACGTTGACCAAATATGACTTTCCTACCTGTCGGGCGCCCTTGACCAAAAGAGCCTTGTTAGGCGACGAGGTAAGCCAAGATTCAAACTGTGCTTTCGCTTTTCTCTGCAGCATAAGCGTACCCCTTATTACGTGCTGTTTTAGCACTAGGATACACTTTTCCGTAGTTAGATTACGGTCGATTTGACACTTCTCCGAGGTTTTAAAGTGTAAATTACGACACTTTTTCGTTCTTTTACACGGGAGATTTCGACACTTTTTCGGACTTTAGCCTAGCAGTAGCCGGCGAAATCAAGCGCCGTTCGCGCGTCATTTCGCAAGCGCGCTTGATTTGTGTCCGCGCTCGCTGATAGACTCCATCGTGCCCGCAAGGAGCGGGCGCGTTTTATCCAGAGTCGGGGTAGAGAGTTGGCTCCACGATCCCGACGCCAACCGGCCAAGAGGCACGGTGGCCCTGCCAACATCGATGAAAGGAGTCCGTATGGACAATTTTTCCGTGCGCAGCGAGCGCAACTTCCACAACCTGGTCGTCAAACCGAATCACATGCATCTTCTGGACGAGCCGAGCGGCCATGCCTCGGCAATGGTCAAGAGCAGCCTCTCCCACCAGATGCGCTTTACCGTGCAGAAGCTCGAGGAAGAGCTCTGCGCCACTGGCGACCCGCACGTGCTGCAGATTCAGCTTCTCGGAGATGACTCGCGTGAGCCGTCCAGCTGGAAGCTGTTTGCCGACGGCTCGTGCGTCGCAAGCGGCTCGGGTGACTTTGCCCGCGAGTGCTTCTGCGAGGGAACCGAGGTGTTCCTGGATCTGTGCCGCGACGCCGTACGCGCGACCAAGCTGCGTCAGTGGAGCCAGAGGGAGTATGAGCTGCTGAATGTGGCGCGTGGGATTGCGGAGGTGTAGACGGGCGGAGGCCGCTCTGCGCACGTCTTAATGCTGTTGCCGTCGCAACGCCGTAAACGATGGTTGCCATCACGTACAGTTTCTCAGGCCACACGATGTCAAAAGACTGACACTTGTGTATGCCTTTTGACATACACAAGTGTCAGCGCGGTTCATTTGTTTGGCGGAGTGTCTTACCAACTGCCCGCAGGATAGTCAGCCGCAATCCGCATCAACCCATCATGCCAGATGATGATAATTGTGATTCTCTATGCCCCCGGACAATAAGCGTCAGTTAGCTTATTTCGATTTCAGCTCTGCCTTCAAATTCCTAACAGCCGTTTCGACATAGTCGGGCACGTTAATGGTGTCCGCGGGCAACGTCCATGAGCATTTCTCTGAAAACTCTTTGTCCCTCACGAATTCATAGTCGGTAACATCCCCCGCCTCCGTGTACTCAACAATAACCAAGCGCAAAATATCGGAATCAGACAAGGCTTTTTGCCAGAAGGCTGACGAAACTTCGAACCGGCATTCATATTCGCATTCTGCGACCAAATCCGATTCATCGTATTGAAAATCAGCCATCTTTTGCACCTGAGCACAAATATGATCGTCACCGCATCCCAAAAACGCACTCGCCAGTATCCATGCGTCATCTTTTTCGCCACACCTATGTGTATCGACACGAACATGCACCACTATCGACTCGGGACCGTCGCCAACGTTTTCGCAAGTCCCAGAGGAAAGAATCTTCGTCTTATTAATTGTCATCGCCGTTACTCCCCAAATCTATAGTCGTTGATGTCCAACGTGGAGCAGTTCTCGCTTATTGCTCGGACTGTTTGCACGGGAATTCCGTCTTCGACATAAGCGGAGACACTAAACGAAAGCTGTACGTCGGCACCGCCCAGCATGCTTAGTTGGCTCACCACTTCGTCCATGATGATCTGGATGTTGCGATTGACACGAGTGTTGTCGAGCTTTGCCGTCATATGGAAGGATGTCTTTTGCCTCGTGGGCTGCACCACCACTGGCGTCGTGTCGACAACCGTGGTCCTGCCAATTCCGTCCGTCACCGTCTCGCTCGTCGTAGGACCAAACGCAATTCCATGCCCGCCGCCATCGGAGCTCTGCGCAGCCTCCGCTGCCGCGGCACGAGCAGCGGCCTCCTCCTCTTCGATCTGCTTTGTTGCCACAGTCGGCTTTACCAGCAGGTCGCTCTCGTTAATAAATGTCTTCTGTTCACCAAACGTCAGCTCCATATAGCGATCGTCCGAGAAGCCAGCAGCAAGGCCAAAGTATTCCTTTGAGCCCAAGCCCCTTTGAATCGCGTCCTCGAGCACGCCATAGCACGACAGCCTGGGGAGATAGCAATAAGAGCACAGGAACTCCCACAGACGCTTAATCTGGATGTGGTCTGCGTCCTTCCAGAGCACTCGATCGAGCTCTATCTTAAGCAGAGCCGGTGCCCAGGTCTTGATGGCCGCCTCATCGGAAACAAGCTTGCGCGCCATCTTGGCAACGATATTTTCGCCGCCGCCCTCAACGTGTTCTGCTTCCCAAACGATATCCATCGAGCCGCTGAAAAGGTCAACACGCGGATAAATAAGCCAGCTATAGGCCTCCTGGATCTTTAGCTCGAGCGATTCGTCGGCACGTCTCACACTCTGGTCAGTCTCGCGCGTCTGTGCCACGTCAAGGTTCAGTGACTCGCGATCTTTCTTGATGGAATCCCAAGCAAGGTATTGTTTCGCCGCACTTAGGAGTTGTGCATAGTAAGATGCGTCCGCAGCGGCGAACACAACCATATTCTTGTATGTACGAGGGGACGTACCACGATTTGAGAGCATCTCCGAAGCCAGGGAGAGCGCCGCGGACTCAACTGCCTTTGAACGGTGATTTGCAGAAGGCGTCAGCACCACCAGACGCAGCGTCTGGTCATCCGGTACGTCAAGTGAGCTTGCAGGGCATACATGAATGCCCGAGAAAGGATCGATCTTGCGCAGCTTCTTTAGGCGGCTCTCGACTTCGTAGAGCGCGTCTGAGTCCTTGACCTGCTGGGCGCGGTCATCGGCAACTTTGCGCAACGTGGGACGAGTGTCATACCAAAAACGATTCCCGTTGACATCGCTATAGAGGAAAGACGAGGATGTCTGCAGCGTGCCCAGGGCATCGTTGAATACGGAGATGTTCTCGCCAGGCTGAACA
Organism: Collinsella aerofaciens; assembly: GCF_015561195.1. GTDB lineage: Bacteria > Actinomycetota > Coriobacteriia > Coriobacteriales > Coriobacteriaceae > Collinsella > Collinsella aerofaciens_AC. Next base: position 105,130 of record NZ_JADMSU010000001.1, read on the forward strand.
GTGCCCAAGCGAATGTGCGCGCGCTCGATACCGCGGACGGATTGACCGCCCACGTCGGGAGCACTGCCAAGCATGATGGTACGTGCGACGCGACGCGAAGCCAATAGATTGCCGTAACGAGTATTGTTGCCGTCATTGCGATACGGAACGGACTGCTTGCCGTCAATCTCGGAATCAACAACTGCATTCCAGTTGTCATCAAGATAGCGCGTGAGCTCATCGCGCACGCCAGGCACATCGAGGGGGAACGACCCCGGCATAATCATGGGCGAAGGATCCTGATTCATCCACAGCTCGTGGATAACCGACGCCATTAAGCGCAACACGCCACGGGTACGCTGAAACTTTTCGAGCGTTGCCCAGTCCTCGTAGAGACGGTCGAACACTTCAGGGTGAATCGGGTAGCAGGAAACCATGCGGTCGCGGTATTCAAGCTCGCGCGACTCCACCGGGAAGTCCGTAGTATTTTCGTTGTACATCTTGCTAAATGTCGCGCACACTTCATCGCGAGCGGCATCATCCTTGCAATCAAGGAAAAGCCTGCGGCGCACAACCTCGAACCCTTCGTTTGCCGCCACGGGCTTCCAGATAGCCTCCATACGCCCAAAGGTATGCTCAATCTGCTCCAAAGCTCGCTGGCCCGCCTCGCCACCTATCTCGTTGTCAGATTCGGGAATAGAGGCCACGACCAGACTGCGCTTCGAAGCGCGTGCTGCTTCAGTGAGCTCCTGAATAAAGGTGATGAAGTTGTCGAAGCTGCCGGCGTTAAGTCCATCGACGCCATAAATCTTCTTGGCATAGGCAACGAGCTCGTCCATAAGGACAAGGCAGCAGCCGCAATCGTCGAATAATTCAGTCAGAGCAGCGGATCCCGGCGAGACGCCCTTCTTATCAGCATCTTTCACATAGTCATAGAGCTCGGGCCTGCCAGCGGATTCTGCAAGCTGGTATGCCATATGGCCCCAAAGCGTGTTGACCATGATGCCGGGCATGGTAGCCGGGCGCATGGCTTTTGCCGGATTGATAGAGGTGCCCACGAGCACAGCAACATGCACCTCAGGGACTTCGGCAACGCCCGCCTCCTCGAGCACGGAAGCGATATTAGCGATTTGCCCCAAACGCGAACGGCTGCGCATCATATGGTAAAGCGCGAGCATGCTGTGCGTTTTGCCGCCACCGAAGGCCGTCTTGAGCTGGATGACGGGCTCGCCGTCGAGGCCGCTCACGCGGCGCAGCGACTGCACGAGCAGGCCCTTCATGCCTTCAGTCACATACGTACGATTAAAGAACTCGACTGGGTCGCGGTACTCCAGCTCGCCCTTGCCGCGCGCCACCTGGGCAAGATCAGCCGCAAACTCAGCGTTTTTATAGCGCCCCTCAGCCACATCCATATGGGGCTCCATGACGTCGCGCCAGCTAGGCAGGCCACGCACAGCCTTGGTTTGCTCGAGTGATTTCCTACGAGACGCCGGGGCATTCACGCCAGCATCAACATTTGTTGTCACTGCCGTCGAGCCTTCGGCGCTGCCATAACGAACCTCGCGGAGCATCGCGTTGATCTGCGCTGCGGCATCTTGATCGATTTGCTCGGCCAAGCGGCTCATGGTATCGAGCGCACGCCATGCATCGCTGTCGGAGATGCCACCCATACCGCGATGCGCGACCTTGTTACGAACGCCCTTGAGCTCCATGACGTAGTTTTTGCAATCCTGAGGCAACCTAAGACGAAACACATCGCGCCAGTTGATGTCAATGAGCAGCAAGCACAAGGCAATATCGAGCGAGTCGGCAAGAGTGGCATAGTCACCCGATTCAGGCAGGTTGCGCTTTTGGTCGTCATAGAGCTTGTTGAGCACGCCGACTTGCCAAAAATTATTGCCATATGCCTGGATAAGCTCGCGCATCACATAAGGGTCGAGAGCCTTGAGCAAAAGGTCAAAACCCTTGTTGAGAAGCTCGCTGTTGTTGCTGTTGTTCTCCATGGTTTATCTCCTTGAGACTTAATCGAAGAGCGAGTCTTGCGTGGGACGCTCGATAGCAAGCTGCGCTGCCTTCGACTGAATCTCGGGCCATGCCGTTACGAGCGAGTTGTAAGCGAAGGCCTCCTGCTGCCAGTTGCGCTTGTCCGCAATGGTAAAGAGGCGATACGCAAGTGCCTTGGCACCATCCGCACGACCGCCGAGCGTCTGGCTAACGATCTTGGCACAAGCCGTAACACCGCCCTCCTCGAGCGCACGCGTCAGCTGCTGAGTCGTGAGCCAGGTAGGCGCTTTAAAGTCAATGCGCTCCGATACCTCACTGCGGTCGAGTAAGTGCACGTTGCCCTTAACGGAAGCAAGGAGCCCCTGTGCCGCCAGCCCTTCGATGGAAACGTTCTTAGCGCGAGCAAGCACGTCGGCTTCTCCGAACTTAATGGTGTCAAAGGCTTTCTGCGTATAAAGATCGATGCAGAAGCGGCTCTCGCGATCGAGCTCGCCATCCTGGTCACTGAAGTACGCATCGACCTCTTGGTTGATAAGTTGCAGCGCTGCACGCACCGTCATGGGGCTACCGTCGGCCTCGAGCACCTGGCTGTAGCGCGAATACACGCCAATAGCAGGTCCGATAGCCGACTGCGCAAGGTCAACAGGTGCGATATTCGAAGAACGAAGTTTATCGAGCGCAGACCCCAGCTCGCGCTTGAGCGACATCACAAAGTCGCGACGCGTACCCATGGGGGCATCTTCGGGGCGTTTGCGGCAGACGAGGACGATGGAAGACGCGAGAGCATTGGTGCCCGAGGCAATCATACGAGAGCCCATTTCGGTTCGCATGGGCCAGGTTCCAGTGATAGAGAACCCCGCGCGGATGATAGCAGAGAGCATTGTCTCCCAGCCCGTCGACGCAGTAGATTCGACATCATTAGTCGATTCGGTCTCGCTTTGTTTGAAGGCATAGTAGATAGTTACAGGGACGTCATCGCAAGCATATTTACAAATCTGTTTGAATGTACTGAACATGCCCTCTTCAAAGAAGTCACGCGCGCCGTCCTTGCCGCGACTTTCCCGATAAGGCGTGGCTACAAGCTCCTCGTGCTTGGGCACGAGCATGGTGCTAAAAAGTCTGGGGTAAGTGCGTCGCAACGATTGGCGCAGCCAGACATAAAAGAAATCCGATAGGTCTGCATAACCGATGTTGTCGTAGTACGGGGGATCGGTCGAGACAACAATGTTTCGCATGCCGTTATCGCTCTGGGCGTCAAATTGCCGAACGATACCTGGCTTGCCAACGATGCTCGGAAGCCCCTGAAAGGCCTCTGTCATCCGGATAAACAGGTTGTCGAAGCAGCCAGATGAGTTGCAGAACGGATTACTTTCTGCATAGTCCCATGTCATTGGAATGGCTTGACGCGAGAAAACATTCCTGAGCTGCGTGTTCCCGGCGTGCCAGCTGCAGATTGACGAATTGTGGTTTGCAAGCTGGTCAACAAGATTCGCCAAGTACACGCCAATGGCCTCGCCGTAGGCGCGAGCGCCGGTGCCGCCGTCCGCCAGGCCCACGCCGTCATCGGGCAGCCCGGCAGCGATGGCGTCCGACTCGGCCTTTTTCTGCGCCTCGCCGACGAGCTCCGAGAACGTCGTCAGCGCCGTCAGCTGTCGATTGGTAAAGAGCTGAGAAAAAGTTGCGAGACCATAGTTGGGAGTCTTGAAGTCCCTGGGGTTAGATGCGATATCCGCATCGGGATATTCGTCTGGCTTTGGGATGTCCGCTACGGATGCCTGTTCATCGTTTGGCGCGCAATAAACCCTCCCACGCTTACCCTCGGCAACAATCGCCATAAGTTTTTCGCCCATGCGGTGCGCGCGGCCTTCCGCCCTGACGTATTTAAAATCTATAGGTGTCCCGCAGTGCACGCAGGTCGCGCCGCGGCGGTTCACCGTGCCGTCCTGCGTCGCCTTGCCAGGCGCGACTTCGAAGCGCACCTCGCCGTCCTCGCAGACGGGCTCGACGTGCCACTCCTTGCCCTTCTTCTTGGAGAGATCGAACGAGCGCACGAGGATTGCCTCGTGTCCGCAGGCGGGGTTGGGGCACTTGACGGTGCGGGTCCACAGCCATGCGATGACGGTCGCCTCGCCGCCGCCCTGCTCGGCAGGCACCCACACTTTGGGGTACATATGCCCGATACGCTGGGCGGCCTCCTTCTTCATCCAGGTGCCATAGTACTTAACGTCGGTAGCCAGACCAGCATTGCCACTCCAGCCTCCATTGGTCAGCTTGCCACAAGCCTCGGGATTGACAGCAGGCTTGTCCGCGAACAGCGGCGGAATCTCGATCATGGCCTTGTTGATGGTCACCGCAACGGGGTTCAGGTCCTGCGCATAGGCCTCGAGGCCCAGGCGCTGCGCCTCCAGCGGTATGGCGCCGCCGCCCGCGAACGGGTCTAGTAACGGCGGCAACTCGTCGCCCATCGACTTCCTGATCTCCGCCTTCGCAGCGTCCAGGACGCGTTCGTCGTTCGAGTTCTCCCATATCACGAGCTCGCGCAGGATGTTGAACAAGCGCTCGCGCTCGGCAGCCTGCTCCTCCACGGTGGGGAACTCCTCGGGATGCGCCGACGGGTCGTCCACCAGCGACGACCAGATGACGGCGCGCGCCGCGGCCAGCGGGCGGCGGGCCCACCAGAGATGCAGCGTCGAGGGATGCCCATGGCGGATGGACTTCTCACGCGCGGACGCCGCATTGATATCATCGAGCGGCAGAGCCACCTCGATGAGCTTCTTCTTTACTGCCATGTCTGCTCCCTCTCTAGTATCACGTCGCCTGCTTCCTTGAGGCGCGCGATGTCGTAGTTCGTGCTTGCCGCGGCATAATCCGGCGGACTTGTAAATGGATGTGCGATGTAAGAAGTTCGGGTCGTGTTTCCCTCGACCTCGACCAGTGCGAGCACAAAGGCATCTGGCCTGTTGAGCGCACACATCACTTCGTTGTGCGAGACGGTGACCGTAGTGGCGCCCGCGGTGCGACTCTTGACCTCAATCATTCGCAGCGCCGGCCCCTTGGCACGAAGCTCATCGGGCACCGCAGATTCGATGTCGTAGCCGCAGTTATCTGCACTTCGATCCCGCGGCATAAATCCCAGCTCCCGCTCGATAGCCATGACGGCACGCATGCCGGCAAGCTCTACCTCGCGCCTGCCTGCCGCACTGGACTCGGTGGTAGCATGCGAGTCGTGGGGCAGCATGCCAACTGGAATCACAAGCGCGCCGCCCAGCACCCTCGGAGACGCGGGAGTGATGGTCTTTTCGCGCTGCAGCTCCGCCAAGCGCATTCGTCTACGGTCGCGCAAATCGTCGGCGCGACGACGAGCATTCAGAGAGCTCAGGCGTGTCTTCTTGCCTTGCTTTTCTTTCTCCTCCAGCTCCCACGCGCGACCATCCCAATAATTGGCCTCGTCGGTAAGACGCGCGTCAACGGCTCGCTCAATCTTCTCGATCTGCGGAATACGACGACCGCGCACCTCTTTGAGGCTCACAGGGAGGATCTCGCGAATGGCGAAATCCATGGCAAGCGCGTCAATGTCGCCGGTAAGCCACTCCTGCTCAGAAGCGATAGCGTGTGCGGCAGACGCATCGGACGGACGAGGACCGCGATAGTCCAAATAGGGCGCATAGCCCGCATCACGAGCTTCGCCCGCAGCGTCAACCTCAACGAACCTAAACTCTTTGGATACCGTACGCTTGGTGCCGTCGGCCAGCGTCGTGTCGTCCTGGACGGAGTTCTCGATATAGAGCAAGAGTCTCGGCTTGTCTCCAAAATCTCTATCGTCCACGAGCACACAGCCCCGCTTGAGCGCCGAGCCCATTTGGCCAATCAGTACCTTCACCGTTGCATCCAAAAGCGGTTCACCGGGGCATACCAACTCCGCGGGAACGAGTCCAGGACCCTCTTTAGATTCTTTGTCAAAGCAAATACGCTCATAGGAGGCAAGCACGTGGCCGCATTCGCCGCCCATGCTCATCGAGCGAACCGAGAACGGCACTTCGAGCACCTCGAACCTTCCAGACTCGCGAGATGCCACGCGTCCTCCCAAACGCTTCATTGCCGCCATGAAAAATGCCTGGATAAAGTGCGGCTCGAGCTTGCGCGCCTCCATGCGTTCCATGTCCTCGCGAATAGCGCTTACGCTGCGAGCGTCCATGACGTCATCGGTAAGCGCATATTCCTTGAGGAGCATTTTGATGGCACTCGTATCGAGCGACGCATCGACTACCTGGTTGAGCCGCGCCCGCACCTCGGGGTCATCGCCATAGCGAATCGCATCGAGGAGCAAGTCACGGAGTGTCTTGCCTTCAAAGGTGACCCTGCCCAAGATGTCGAAAACCTTGCCGCCCAGCGCGGCACGTTCCACCTCGAGTTTGTTGAACAGGCGCTGGAATACTTCTCCCTCGCGCGTCTGTGTGGAGACAAGGTTCCACAGATGGCATACTTCGGTTTGACCGATGCGGTGAATACGACCGAAGCGCTGCTCGAGTCGATTGGGATTCCACGGCAGGTCGTAGTTGATCATAAGGTGCGCGCGTTGTAGGTTAATGCCCTCGCCGGCGGCATCCGTAGCAACTAGGATGCGCGAGTTCGCATCCTGCTTGAACATTTCCTCGGCACGATGGCGCTCGTCGCGCGTCATACCGCCCTTAATAGTGAGCACGGCAGAACGGTCACCCAGGAGGGAGCCAATCTTCTCTGCGAGGTAGTTCAGCGTGTCTTTGTGCTCCGTAAAGATAATGAGTTTCTCACGTCGACCGTCCATGCCAAACATATTGGAATCGTCTTGAAGCAGTCGCGAAAGCTCCTCCCACTTACGGTCCTCGCCACTAATGCGAACATCGTTTGCCTTGCGCTCGAGCGTACGTAAAATCGCGATCTCGGCATCGAGCTCAGCCGCAGTCGCCGCCGCAGAAGCGGTGTCTACGACGTCATCTTCCATTTGTTCGTACTCTTCGGAGTCGTAATCGTCCTCGTCAAAATCTCTGGAATCGATGCCCCATTTATCTGCATAGGCGACCTTGCCGCTCGCAACGCTTTTTGCCTCGGCGAGCTTGGACTCAAGCCGTATGCGACGACGCCGAAGCGACTGGAAGATGGCCTCGGGACTCGACGCAAGACGACGCTGCAAGATAGTCAAAGCAAAGCCGACGCTGTTCTTATGCTTGCCACCCAAGCGCTCCGCACGGTTAAACTCCTCGGTGACGTAATGAGTCACCGAGTCATAGAGCTCCCGCTCGGCAGGAGATAGGTCGTATTCGACTGTGTAGGCGCAGCGTTCGGGGAATAGCGGGCGCCCATCGAACTTGAGCAGCTCCTCTTTCACGAGGCGACGCATCACATCGGAAACATCGCAGTCAAGCGAAGGTGCGGGCGGAAGGCTCTGAGCCTGACCGGCAGTGGAGCGCGCCGCAGGATTCTTAACGCGGTTGCCTCCCGCAAACCGGTCCTTGTCCACAAGCGCCATAAAGTAGCGGAAGTCAGCCGGCTTACCGTTGTGAGGCGTAGCCGTAAGAAGCAACAAGTTTTCGGTTGTGTCACCCAAGAGCTGACCGAGCTTATAGCGTTTGGTCGGCTTGAACTCGCCGCCAAAGTTTGTCGCGCTCATCTTGTGGGCCTCGTCGCATACAACGAGATCCCACGCGGTCGCACTGAGTTTCTTTTGAATCTCGTCGTTGCGAGCAAGCTTATCTAGGCGGCCGATACAAAAATTGACCTCATCGAAGGGATTCCCGGTAGCAGAAGACTCCAGAACATCATTTGTTAGCAAGCGGAATTTGAGCCCAAACTTTTGCCATAGCTCATCTTGCCACTGTTCCACAAGATTACCGGGAGCCACGATAAGGCAACGCCTAAGATCGCCGCGAGCAATCATTTCTTTTATTAGGAGGCCCGTCATGATGGTCTTGCCTGCACCGGGATCGTCCGCCAGCACATAACGCAGCGGCAAGCGCGGCAGCATTTCCTTGTAGACGGCCGAAATCTGGTGCGGCAGCGGCTCGATAGACGACGTGCGAATAGCCAGATAGGGGTCGAACAGATGAGCCAAACCTATGCGATATGCCTCGGACACGAGTCGCAGGTCATCGGGGTCGGCATCGAACGCCCAGGCGCTGGACTTTTCGATGGTGTAATTATCCTCGTCCGTATCGAAGAGAGGTCGGTCACCCAGTGCGCCCTGGTCCGTCTTGTAGATTACGTTTAAGACGGAATCGCCATGCCATTCGACAGCCTTGATAGTCACGGGCGAATCCCCCGCGATACCGCGAACGCGCGTACCGGGCGTTATCTCTGCTAGCTTTGCCATCACGCGCCCCGCTTTACGAGAAGCGGAAACGCGCGTAGCAAGATGACGTTAGGATTGTCTATCGAAGGAAGATACTCGCCAACGAGCACCCCCCCCCCGAAGAGTTTTCGCCTGAATGATCACGAAAAGTCTCCTGGGTTTATTGATACCGGGGTGAAAGACGATTCACCCTTGCTACAGCTTTATCTATTGTCTTTCAATCAGCTTGCTATGTCATGAGGTTTTCTGCAAAAGGAATCGTTTTTACCTCGCGCGGTTTGTTGTCCAACAATGCTGCGAACGGCGTGAATGCCTTGTAATCGCTTGGCGTTGCCGTCGCCATTGTTTTGACGACGAGGCGAAGCTGATCGCGATAGGTCACTGCAGAAGTCATTTACCGACATCGGGAACTGCCAGGCAGTAATTCGCTGCACCAACATGGGCGGAGGGCATCCGCCTACCTCCCCTCCGCCTTCAGCTTTAGCAGCAGGTCGCCCAGCTCGGGGCACTTGCTGGAGAGGCGCGTCTGGGCTCGCTCGCCCATCCCCCACCGCTGGCGGATCTCCTGGGCGCGCGGACTCACGTGATAGTCCCCATCCATCGCCTGCTTGAGCAGCTTGGCGGTCACGCGCGCATCGGCAAGGGCGCTGTGGGCGTGGCCCGTCGACTCGTCGAACTCGATGCCAAACCACGTTGCCGCGTCGCCCAACGAGACGCGCCCGTGGCTGCCCACGTCCATAATCGAAGTGTAAAACGCCTGCAGGTCGGCCCAGTCCGTCGGAAATGCGGCAAGGTCGATGTGTTTTGCCTGGCACTCGGTCAAAAGCTGTCGACGATCCGTCCCGCTCCAGCAAACTATCTGGGCGGAGTAGCGACCAATCCAATCGCTGAGCCTTTTGATCACCACATAGAGCGGATCGGCCGTCGCGGTGTCCACGGCCGATATCCCCGTAAGCTCGCGGACGGGAAACGCAACGCCTTCGGTAAAATTCGTCTGTACAAACTGCGAGAACTCGCCCATAACGTTGCCGTGGTAATCGAGCTTGACGGCGCCGACCTCGATAATCTCGTTGCGCAGTCCACGGCGCTGGCGCTGCTTTGGCACCGGCGCAAACTCAAAGTCCAGCACGATCTGGCGCGCAAAGTTCGTCGTATCGATAGCCGAGATACACGGCGTCTTTTCAGCTGACACGGTTAGGGCCTTTCTCCGTTGCTTGCCGCTTGCTACACAGGCGGCTACATTGCCGTAAGGATAGGCGCCCGTGCGGACATGAAAGCGGGACGCAATGCCATGCGCCAGGCACTCGCCACACAGACGGCCCCAAGGGAGTCGCCCGCTCTATTCAAATGCATGAAAAAGATTTAGGCCCGGTGACTTGAATCAGCGGTCATCCCGGGCCCATCAGAGCTCACAGAGCTCTTGGTTGCTTTGGTCTTGCTCTTCACGGCGCTTATCGAACTTTCCGAGGCACTCAAGCAGCATTCGAAGCATAACAAGTCGCTGCCATTAAGGCACTGACCTCTTGACCAAGCAACGGCGCTGCCCAGCTCTTCACTACTTGGGCTGCCGTCCATTTTATTCTAGCCACGGACACTGGGTTTAACAAATGGATTTTCGGTAACGAGGCCTCGGCAACCGCCGCTGCGCCCTCACATCTCGGCAAACGAGATCAGTCTGACGTCTCCCCTACTTTCCGCGGCATCCCGACATCCCTGCGTAAAGCCGCTTTTTGAGAAAAGTGCATAGCTTTTTCGTTGCCGTCTAAAGAGCTCACTTCGATGCACGAGCTTTTGCAGCACGTCTTCGCCCGCCGGTTCATTGCGCCATTTGCACTCCACAAACAGCGCAGCGCCCTCGCCATCGTCAACAATCAAGTCGATTTCTTCCTGCGTATGCGTGCGATTATCCGTCCCCCACCAGCGCCCGACGCTCGCCGGGACCACATCGAGCTGGCCCGCGCGCGCGAGTTCGTACACGTATTGCCTGCATATAAGCTCAAAGACCGTGCCCATGTAATCCGATATGTGCGGCTCAATGCGCTTATACGCCATCTCGGCCATATCGTTTTGAATCAGCCCGATGTTCTGCGGCACAAACTTGTACCAGAACCTAAACATCTGGTCGCTCAGCAGATACACGGCCCGCTTATTGCTCGTCTCGTTTAGGGGCAGCTCGCGCTCGACAATCCCAAGCGACGTCAGCTTATCCACATAGCTCTTTACGTTGCTCGCAGGAATTCCCGTAGAGCTCGCAATCTCCGAGATTTTCGAGCGTCCCTGGGCAATTGCCTGGACGATCGCATCATATTGCTCGGGATTGCGGCACTCTTGCAACAGCAGGTTACTCGGCTCCTCAAAGAGATAGCCCGTAGGAGTAAGAAAAAGACGTTTGATGTTGTCCTTGAGCGGTGCGGCAGGATCGACTTTCTCGATATATGCAGGAATGCCGCCCGTCATGCCATAGCAAACCGCTGCGTCTTCGCGACCCATGCTCTGCCACAGGCCGAGGGTCGTCGTAAAATCGAGCGGCATGATCTTAAACTGGGCCGTACGCCTACCGTATAGTGGGCTCTCGTAGCCCAGCACCCGCTCCTCCATAAACGAAAGAGACGAGCCGCATAGAATCAGCATGAGCTTGGTCTCTTTGTACAGGTGATCAATCTTGTCTTGCAGCAACGAGCTGATCTCGGGATTCGATTGGGCGAGATAGGGATACTCGTCAATCACGACAACCAGACGTTCCGTGCGAGCCATGGTGGCCAATGCATCGAACGCCTCGTCAAAACTACGAAACGACACGCCTGCAGCACCAACCGAACCCGCAAGTATCGCCTGGCTAAAGCCGTGCAGATTTGCCTCTGCATTGGTACGACGAGCTTGAAAGTAAATAGCCTTCTTGCCTTGGATGAACTCTGTAATAAGGCGCGTTTTACCCACGCGACGGCGGCCGTAAATCACAGGCATCTCAAAGGAGTCCGAGCCATACAGTCGATTGAGCTCGGACATTTCCACTGTTCTTCCGATAAACATAGGCCGTCCTTCCTTTACGTTATAGCTAGCTATATTATACCTTCCTATAATATAGTTAGCTATAACGTAATTCGACAAACGGCGCACGCAAAAGGGGCAGTACACCACCGCACGTGGACCGCTCCGGAAAATGCATCCCGTTCTGGAGCCAAAAACTGAGCCGTAGTTTCCGCCAAGCATGTCATCCGGAAAGCGCGTCTCGTTCTGAGCCTGAATTCTGGGATGAACTTTCCACTGAAGCATCTACTGGAAAATGCATCCCGTTCCGAGGCTTAATTCTGGGATGCACTTTCCGCGGAGAGACTACCGTTTTTCGAAAAAGTACACGTCCCTAAACTTACCAGGTCTTCATAACTTGTTGCCGTTCACGGGAGCCGATTACCGCCCACCGATTCGGCTTCAAAAAATGACGTCAAAACCAGGCCATCTATCTGCATGGTTAGATTTTGGTCAGCTTTTGGTCAGCTGAGCGGCAAGTTCCAGCTGATACGTTTTTGCTACCCAAAAGGAGGCGGTAGCTCATGACCCATTGCAATGACCAGCTCATCGACCAGCTGTTGAACCAAGCCGAACAAGAGGGGCGCTGTCTGATTCCCCCGAGCGCGGCGATCCGAAAAGCGCTCCTTCGGCGCATCGGCAGCATGGTCATCTCCCCCATGCCGGGATTGTTCGCGCGCAAAATGCGCTGGGATGAGCTCAACCGAGCGCAGCGTCATTGCGAGATTATTCGCGCCCTTGCGATCATCCACCCCGATTGGACGTTCTGCTCGTTTTCGGCCGCCTGCCTGCTGGGGCTCGAGGTCTCGTGGCGACACCTGAATGTCGTGCATGTCTGCAGCTCGACAAAGCCGTCGGCTCGTCCGGGCGCGCATATTCAGCGGCATCAGATCGAGCCGGCCGGAGCAATCCGTCTATCCGGCATATCGGTAACGCCACCCATCCAAACTGTCACAGATTGCCTGCTGCAAACTGGTTTTACCAATGGCATGCCCATTGCCGATTCGGCGATCTCAAAGCTCGGCCTTGTGCGGGAACAGCTGATGGGAGCAGTCGAAAAACGAGTGGGCGCCCGCAACGGTCGCGCGGTGCGCACGGCCCTCACTACGCTCCAATATGCTGACGCGCGCGCCGAGAGCGGCGGAGAATCGGTCGCTCGAGCCGTCATGATCGAGACCGGTTTTGCACCCGACCAACTTCAATACGAGCTGACGGACCCCTTCGATTCGTCTGAGAGCATGCGAACGGACTTTGCCTGGGAGCGTCAAGCCAAGGAGCTCACGCTGGGTGAGCTCGACGGGCTTGTCAAATATACCGACCAGACCATGCTGGCCGGACGCACCACCGCCGAGGCGCTCGTTGCCGAACGTCAGCGCGAGGCGCACCTATCGCTCTACGGTCACCCTCTGCTGCGCTTTACCATGAACGAGGTGCGCTCGGCAGGAGTGCTCGCGAAAAAGCTGCAGACAGCAGGCGTCAGGCAAACCGCGCTGCCAACATGGCTCAACGAGGTGGACCTGTAGGGCTGTTGAGCGACAAGTCGTCCACACCTGCGCCCTCACGCCCGCCAATCTGGGACACGCTTTCCGCTTGAGGCCTTCGGCGGAAAGCGCGTCCCGGAATCGGGGTTCAGAGTGGGACGGGCTTTCCGGTTGAGGCCTTCGGCGGAAACGGCATCCCGGAATAGACGCTCAAACTGGGATGCATTTTCCAAACGAGCGACTGGCGGAAACTGCGTCCCATTCTGGGCGTCGATTCCGGGTCGCAGCTTCCGGATGAGAACCGTTCCGGAAAGCGCATCCCACTCTGAAGCTGGATTCCGGGTCGCAGCTTCCGCTTGAGAACCGTTCCGGAAAGCGTGTCCCACTCTGGAGCCAAATTCCGGGACGCACTTTCCGCAGAGAGGCAGTAGGAGCTGCCGGCAGCAAAGAGGGGCCGTCGAGACGCTGCCCGACGACCCCTCAAAACTTGCTATCGATGCCAATCGCCACAAGGGCATGGCTGCCTACTTGCTAATGGCGCCCGTCATATAGACAAACTGCACGCGGTTCATGTGCCCGCCCTGCTCGCCGTTAACAAAGTCCGTCGGCGTAAAGCTGGGGTTGAGCATTTCCTCGATCTTGTCCTTAACGGTGTTGATGACCTGGGTATCGAGGTCGCTCGTACGGTCGGTAAGCTCCTGCATACCGCTGCCGAGCTCGGATGCGCCGCTGGCGAGCGTACCCGCACCCGACGAGAGGAGGTTCATGCCGCTGGCAAGAGTGGCTGCTCCCGCCTTGAGCTGCGCCGCACCGCCATTAAGCTGCGAGACGCCGTTAGCGAGAGCGGGCGTGGCACCGTTAAGCTGCTGCGTGCCCGCGGCAAGCTGATCGGTGCCCGCGGCAAGGGCCGTGGCGCCGTCGCTCAACTGGCGCGCGCCCGTGGCTGCAGAGTCGACGCCGGCGACAAGACCGGGGTTCTCGGCCGTGGGGCTTGCAGGGTTGATCGCGCTGTTCATATAGGCGATGGCCCTGGCCAGGCTCAGCTGCTGACCATCCTGGACGGTAGTGTAGCCCTGAATGGCGCTATCGAGCGCGCCGACGGCACCCTGGGCGCCGCCCTGGGCGCCGGCCGCTTGAGCCAACGTCGTAACCTGGTCGGTAAGCTTGCCAAACATGGGCTCGGCGTCCTTTAGACCCTGAGACGCCTGGCCGTTAAGGCCCTGGGCTCCCGTAACGGCGCTGGACGCGGCATCGAGATATGCGGTAAGGCCCGTCGCATCGGCACCCGAAGCCGCTGTGGCGGCCGCTCCCGCGCTGGCAGCAGCGCTACCGGCGCTCGCGGTGGCAGCATCCAGCTGCGCCGTGGCCTCGCTTAGCTTGGCAGCCGCAGCCTTGGCGGCATCGAGGTCGGCTGCATTCTCCAGTGCGTTCTGAGCCTCGGCGACCGCTGCCTTGGCAGCAGCAATAGACGCAGCGGCACTCTCTGCGCCGTCCTTAGCGCTTACAGCGTTGGTCTTGGCGGCATCGTTGCCCATGGCGCTTGCAACCTGCTTCGCCCCGCCGAGCGCCTGCTGAGCGCCGGCAAGGTACTGTCCCTCACCATTGAGCGCCGCCGTAAGGCCCTGCGGCCCGTACAGCGCGCCGTAGGCGTTACCGGACGTAGCGGTTACGGCGTCCTGCGCCGTCTTGGTTGCAACCTGCGCCTTGGCAAGGTTTTCCTCCTGAGCCTGCTTGCCCAGCGTCAGCGCATTAACAAACGTATCAGAGCCGGCGGCAATTCCGCTGATGCCGCCCGAAATCTCCTGCGCACTCCCCTGCAGCTTGGTCAGGCCCGTCGAAAGATCGGACGCGCCGCCTTTGAGCTTTGCAGCGCCGGCATTAACGCCCTCGGCACCGGTATTAAGGCTGCTCACGCCTTCGACCAGCGTGGGAACCTGCGCATTGAGTTGGCTCGTGCCCGCCGCAAGCGTGGCAGCGCCACTGGACAGCGTGCCGGCACCGGTATTGGCAGTGGCGAGCGAGGCTGCGAGGGTCTTGGCGCCGTCGGCGACCTGGCCCGCACCGCTGTTGGCCGTGGCAATGCCGTTAGAGAGTTCCACGAGCTGGCTCGTATCCATGCTGCTTGAGTCCACATCGATGGCAAGGCTCAGCGGCACGCCGACAATCTGCCAGCCGTCGAACTCAAAGTCCTCGACATCGGTCGTAATGGTGTAGTCACCGGTGGTACCGGGAATCACCATGTAGGTGAGCTGCGTGTTGGAGCCGTTGGCTGCAACCGTGGCGCCCTCGGCCTCAATATCGTGTGCTTCGGTATCCTTAAGCTGGCCGGCAATCTGGACCAGATAGTTATCGGCATAATCGCCGCCGGTATAGTCCGCGTTCTTTTCGACCTTGAGCCTCATGGTGAGCTTGCCGCTCTTGCCCGCCAGATCCTTGGCGTCGATATCCTTACCGTCAAGCTGATATGTCACGGTCACGTTCCACGGCATCTGGGTGTTCTTGTCCAGATCGCCCTGGTAGACAAAGTCCTGCGCGCCCTGGCCTGTAACGGCAACCGACCCGTTGTCATCCGTTAGCTTTTGAGTCGTCGACAGATTGGTCACCTTGTCATAGGTGCCGGAGTCGTCAATCTTGACGCCCTTGTTGGCCTCGAAGCTGTTGACCACGTAAACGCCCGTGCGATTACCATCGGCATCGGTCTTAACGTACACGACCTGGTTTTTCTTGTAACCCGGCGCGGCGCTATTGGAGCTCGTCGCGACCTGTTCGGTCGCAGCCGAAGCCCCGTTTGTCGACCCCAAGCCATCAGCGAATACAACGGCGCCGGGCACGGTAAGGGCCACGGTCAAACCGGCGGCAAGAGCGAGTGCGGCAATGCGCTTACGCGGACGGCGCACAAGATCGCGCTGAGCGTCGAGCTCTTTCGAAGCGGTATCAGTGGTATGGGTATGCATTGCGGTATTCCTTCCAACTACTTTGTTAAACGTTACTGAGCGGAGCCGTCCGCAACGGGTGCCTCGGCGCTATCCGAAACCGGAGCCTGGGCACCTTTAGGCAAAAAGTGCGCTTTGAGCGTGGTCTTGCCAATAAGACCGTCGAGCACATACAGGAAGCCCGGCAGCGCAAAGAGCACGGCGACCAGCGAGATGCTCACACCGACACCCAAGAACCAGCCGATTTGCTTGAGCACGCCGTGGCTCGAAATCGCATGGATCAAGAAACCGCTAATGAGCAGGACCGATCCAGACGTCAGGACAGGAATCGTGCAAGCCTCCATGGTCTCGAGCAACGCCTCGCGCTTGTGCATAATCTTGCGGTCCTCGCGATAACGGTCGGCGATCAGGATGCCGTAGTCGACGGCGACACCCAACTGGATGGAACTCTCGATTAGATAGGCAAGAAAGAACTCATGCATTCCGGTGTAGAGCGGTGCGGCAAAGTTGACCCAGATCGAGGTCTCAATCACAAGCACCAAGATGACCGGCAGGCTGATGGACTTGGTGGCAAGCAGCAGCACCACGAACACAGCCACGACGGCGATAAGATCGACCTTACCCTTATCGACGGTGATGGTGTCCTTAAGGTCGGTGGTGCTCACGCCCTCGCCGGCGAGCATTGCCTTGCCCGGGTAATGCTTATCAGCGATACCGCGGATCTTCTTGACCAACTTGAACGTACTCGGGCCCTCGTAGGGCACGCTAACCGTGAGCACCAAGCGGCTGTAATGCTCTCCCTCCACCAGATCGAGCACGTTCTTCTCGGCCATGCCCGTGGGGATATAGGGGCTCGCGACGTCAACGTAGCTCTGGATAGACTTGACCTCGGGGAGTGCCTTGAGCTCGTTGGAGAGTGCCTGCTCCTCGCTCACCTCACCGCGGGGAACGAGCACAACGTAGGTATCGGAGTTGCCAAAGATCTCCTTGACCTTGTCCATATCCTGGCCAAGGCGCGTATCCGAACCAAAAATATGCGAGGTGCCGTAGTAGTACGTGATGTCGCTGGAGGTCGATGCCACGCGCGCGGGATAGACCACAGCAAGGATCACGACGGCAGCGGGAATGCAGACCTTAAGTACCAAGCGGGCAAACTTGCCCAGCGGCGGAACAAACGGCTTATGCTGCGTCTTTTGCACAAAGCCGTCAAACTGAACGAACATGGAGGGCACAAAGGTAAAGACCGATACCAAGCTGATGGCGATACCCTTTGCGAGGGCAAGGCCAAGATCGGGGCCGATCTTAAACTGCATGGCGGTCAGCGCGATAAAGCCCATGCAGACCGTGCAGCCGCTCGAGAACACAGCGACCGAGGACTTGCAGCACGACTGCACCATGTCTTCGGCAACGCTGCCGTGATGGCCGTGTTCCTCGTTAAAGCGGTGCAGCAAAAAGACCGAGAAGTCCAGTGCGATGGCAACCTGCAAAATCGAGCCAGCGGAGTTGGTGACAAAGCTGATCTCGCCAAAGATGAGGTTTGTGCCCCAGTTGATAAACACCGAGACGCCCAGGCCCAGCAGCACCAGAATGGGCTCGGCCCAGCTGGTGGTCGTGATAACCAGAATCACAAAGATGATCGCTATTACGGCGACCGTAATGATGCTGATCTGTTGCTCGGTCGACGTGGTCGCAAGCGCGTTGGACATGGCCGAGCCCGTAATAGCGCCCTCGTCGCCCACGATATCGCGGATGGCATCGGTGGCCTCGATTTCCTTCTCGGAATCGACCGTCACCGTAAACAGGGCATTATTCTTTTTGTAATACGTCTCGACGGTATTCTTATCCTGCGTGGCAAGCGGCTGATCGATGTCGGCCGCATCGTCGAGCCACAAGACCTCTTCGACACCGTCGACCTTTTTGATCTTGTCCTTGTATTTGAGTGCCTGGGTAATCGAGACATTGGGCACCATGACACGGCAGTTGGGAATGTCGCCCTTAAACTCGTCGCCCATGGTATTGAGAGCAACGGTCGACGCCGCCTCGTCGGGCAGATAGCTCGTAATGTCGTAGTTCACGCCCACAAACTGGCGCAGGAACAGGCACACCAGCGCCGCCATCGCATAAAACGCGATGATGGGCTTGCGGTGCTTTACGACCCATCGAAATAGCTTCTCTTTCAACCTCAATCCTCCATAACGCTCAGCTGGTAGTTCGCTCTAATTATTCCACATCAGTTAGTTATCAAACATATGTAGGTTAAAGTTCGCATTAAGGTTGGCGATTGAGGAGAGCCTTGGAGGCAAAACAACCTCCGCAAAAGCGCTCCGGAAAGCGGGTCCCGGTCTGAGGTCCGAATCCAGGACGCAGTTTCCGGTTGAGGGCTTGTCCGGAAAGCGCGTCCCATTCTGAAGCCGAATTCCGGGACATACTTTCCGAAACCCATGCCAAAGGGAAAGCGCGTCCCATTCCAGGCGCGGATTCCGGGATGCAGTTTCCGCTTGAGGGTTGATCCGGAAAGCGTGTCCCATTCTGAGACCTGATTCTGGGATGCAGTTTCCGCTTCATAGCCGTTCCGGAAAGCGCATCCCATTCTGAGCATCGATTCCGGGACGCAGCTTCCGCTCCAAACAAAAGGTCCCGGCTCGCGATGGAGCCGGGGCCAAAGGCGCAGCATATGCAGTTGATGGTGAGCGCGAACAGCCCGTCAGCAATGGCCGTCCGCGCCCTACCCTAACCGCGGTTGCGGGCGCGGCTATACGGCGTATCCACCACGGGCAGATCCGGACGCAGCTTGCCGTCAAATGCGCGGTAGGCGTTCTGCACGGCGGGCGCCGTCGGGATAGTGGCGATCTCGCCGATGCCCTTGCCGCCGTATGCCACGGGCAGCAGCTCGTCCTTCTCCACGTAAATGGCGTGAATATCCGGAATCTCGGGCGCACGGAACAGCCCGAGCGTGCCGTACCTTGCCTGGGGTACGCAGTCCTTGAGCGGCCAGTCCTCGGTAAGCGCATAGCCCATGCCCATGAGCACGCCGCCTTCGATCTGACCCTGGATGGAGATGGGGTTGACCACCTTGCCGGAATCGTGTGCGGCATAGACCTCGCTCACGCGGCCGTCATCATCCAGAATGACCACATGCGTGGCAAAGCCGTAGCAGATGTGGCTCTTGGGGTTGGGAACATCCGCACCCAGCTTGTCGGTCGGCTCCAGATACACGTAGCCAAACTCGCATCCCTCGAGCGCCTTGATGGCGGCCGCAGGATCCTGAGGATGCATGCCCTGACCGGCGACGAGTTCCTGCGTGCGCAGCTGATAGGCGCGACCGTCGTCGTACTCGATCTTGACGCCGTCGCCATGCGCACTCACGGGAGCATCGGGTGCAGGCTTGCCGGCCTCGATGCCAACCATGGCATCGCGCAGCAGGAAGGCGGCGCCGCGCACGGCCTCGCCGGTCACGACCGTCTGACGCGAGCCAGACGTGGTGCCGGAGTCGGGAGCGTTCTCGGTGGAGCACTCGCCGTTGGCGATGCAGCTCAGCGGCAGACCGCACGCCTCGGCAACGTCCTGCAAAAAGACGGTGTTGCAGCCCTGGCCGATGTCGGACGTGGCGGCATAGACCACAGCGACGCCGTTCTCGACGCGAATCTTGCAGCGGCCGGCATCGGGCAGGCCCACGCCCACGCCGGCGTTCTTCATGGCGCAGGCGATACCGGCGTGTCCGGGATGCGCATAGTAGGCATCCTTTACCGCGAGCAGCGTCTCCTTCAGCGCCGTGGAGCAATCGGCGATCTGGCCGTTGGGCAAAACCTCGCCCGGCTCGATGGCGTTACGGTAGCGGATCTCCCACGGATCCAGGCCGACCTTCTCTGCCAGCAAGTCGATCAGGCTCTCGAGCGCAAACTCGGACTGACAAACGCCAAAGCCGCGGTACGCGCCGGCGGGCGGGTTGTTGGTGTAGTAGCCAAAACCGCGAATGTCAGTGTTCTGGTACTTATAGGGGCCAACGGCATGCGTGCAGGCGCGCTCGAGCACCGGGCCGCACAGCGACGCGTAGGCGCCGGTATCAAAGTTGATCTCGCAGTCCAGGCCGGTAAAGTTGCCCTCGGCGTCGCAACCCAGCGTAAAGGTGCCATCCATGGCATGGCGCTTGGGATGGAAAGCGAGCGACTCGGCGCGCGTGAGCTTGCACTTCACAGGACGCTGGAACTTATATGCGGCGAGCGCGGCCAGGTGCTGGATAGACACGTCCTCCTTGCCGCCAAAGCCGCCACCCACGAGCATGGTCTCGACGACCACACGCTCGGGCTCGCTATCCCAGCCAAACATGTGGGCGCACTCTTTGCGCGTATCGTAGGCGCCCTGGTCGGTCGACTGCACCTTGACGCCGTTCTTGTACGGGAAGGCGACGGCGCACTCGGGCTCCAAGAAGGCATGCTCGGTAAAGGGCGTGGTAAAGCGCTGCGTCACGGTGAACGCGCTCTCCGCCAGCGCCTTGGCGGCGTCGCCGCGCGTCACATGGCGACTCTGGCACACGTTGTCCTTGAGCTCCACCGTGTTGCCAAAGGCAAAGAAGCTGTCGTGCAGGCGCGGGGCGTCGGCAGCCCTGGCCTCGACAATGTTGCGCACGGGCTCCAGCGGCTCGTAATCGATCTTTACGAGCTTCTTGGCCTTCTCGAGCGTCGCCTCGTCCTCGGCAACCACCAGCACGATGGCGTCGCCCACGCAGCGGGTGATATCGCCCTGGGCGATCATGACGTCCCAGTCCTGGATAAGGTGGCCGACCTGGTTGACCGGCACGTCCTCGGCGCGCAGGATCCCCACCACGCCGGGCAGGGCCTCGGCCTTGGAGGTATCGATGGAGAGCACGCGGGCGCGCGGATACTTGGAGCGCACGGCGCTGGCGTAGGTCAGGCCCGGCTGATCGAGCTCGTCGATGTCATCGGGGTACTTACCCTCGCCGAGCACCTTCTTGCGCACGTCGATACGGAAGGCGCGCTTGCCCACGCCGTAGTCGTCACCGCGCTCCAGGTCCTCGTCAATCTGCTTTTCGCCGCGGAGCACCGCAGCGGCGAGTGCGATGCCCTCGATGATCTTCTTGTAGCCGGTACAACGGCAGACGTTGCCGCGAATGGCGTACTTGATCTGCTCCTCGGTGGGCTCGGGGTCCTCGGCGATGAGCGCTGCACCCGCCATGACCATGCCGGGGATGCAAAAACCGCACTGCACGGCGCCCACGGCGCCAAAGGCGTACACAAAGGCCTCGCGCACGTCCTGGGGCAGGCCCTCGACGGTCACGATGTTGCGGCCGGCGGCAAGGGCGGTGGTCAGTACGCAGGCCTTGACGGCCGCGCCGTCCACATGGATGGTGCAGGTGCCGCAGGCGCCCTCGGAGCAGCCGTCCTTGGCGGAATGGATGTGCAGGTCGTCGCGCAGGTAGCGCAGCAGCGGTTTATTTTGGGTCGTTGTGCGCTCGACGCCGTTAACGGTAAAAGTGAATTCCTGTGCCATGGTGATTCCCTTCTACACGCCGGCGGCGATGCCGGTGCGGTCGTGGATGGCGCCATGCGGGCAGACGACAGCGCACATGCCACACGACAGGCAGTCCGTACCATCGATATGGGCGCAGTTGTCCTCGATGCGGATAGCGCCGGCGGGGCACTTTTTGGCGCACATGCCGCAACCGATGCAGCTCGTGTCGCAAATCTTGCGGGCGATGGCGCCCTTATCGGTGTTGTTGCAGCGCACCAGGATGTTCTGGTAGCCGGGAACGAAGGCAATCACGCGCTGCGGGCACGCCATGCCGCACAGGCCACAGCCCGTGCACTTGGAGCGATCCACGCGGGCGATGCCATCGGCCAGCGCAATGGCGCCGTGGGGGCAGGCCGTGACGCAGGCGCCACAGCCAATGCAGCCTTCGCTGCAGCGGGCATCGCCGCCCGCGGAAGCACAACCGCTTCCGCAGGCAACGTAGGCCACGTTATGTTGAATGGATTTGGCCATAAGAGACTCGCCTATTTCTTAAGAAGGTACGGATAGCTGTCGCGCACGGCCTTGATGGTCAGGCGGACGGCCTCGGGCAGACCGGTGTTGAGGGCATCGACCGAGACGGTACGGACCGTGCCGGCAACACGGACCTTAAAGTGATCCTCGTCCACGGCCAGGAAGCCCTCGTTCTCGGAGTTCTCCATGTCCTCCTCGCTCCAGAACAGGGTGAGCTTGTCCTTGTAGGGACGACCCTCCTGGTAGGGGCAGAACACGGCGCAGTTGCCGCACTCGTTGCACATGCCGTCGACATGTACCACCTGATGCTTGGCCAGGCCCGGCACCTTAATTGCCACGTTGGCGCGGTTGGGGCACACGTCGCAGCAGACCTCGCACACCGAGCCGCAGCCCAGGCAGCGGGTCTTGGTGCAGTTGCGCTTGTCGCGGCACAGCGACCCCTTGCGCTCGTAGCTGGTGTCCTCGCGGCCGGCCTGCTCGTTGCAGTCGGCGTACTTGTTAAAGTCCACACCGGCAATGGCACGGGCGACCTCGGCGGCGTCGGCGATAGCCTCGACCACGGTGGCCGGACCGCGACGGCAGTCACCGGCAGCCCAGACGCCCTCGACGCCGGTGGAGGTGGCGGCAAGGCGGCCGCGACGGTCGTGCTCGACGCCCGCAGCATCGTACAGGCTGGCATCGATGCCCTCGCCCACGGCACAGATCACCGTGGTGGCGGAAAGCTCGTCGGTCTCGCCCGTGGCGACAGGGCTGCGACGGCCGCTTGCGTCCGGCTCGCCAAGCTCCATAACATCGCAGATCAGCACGGCGCCGTTGAGCGCCTTGGGCGCCAGCAGCTCGCAGAACTCAACGCCATCGGCAAGAGCAAGATCGAGCTCTTCCTCGTCGGCGGGCATCTGCTTCTTGGTGCGGCGATACACCAGGCGCACGTTCTTCACGCCAGCCAGGCGCTTGGCCACGCGGGCGGCGTCCATGGCGGTGTTGCCGGCGCCAATGACCACGACGTCCTCGCCCAGCTCGAGCTTCTCGCCCTTCTTGGCGGCCTCGAGGAACTCCAGCACGTCGAGCTCGGCACCCTCGCCCAGGCCTGCGGAACCGGGCATCCAGGCACCGGTGGCAACGACCACGTCGGTAAAGCCCTGGGCCTTGAGCTCGTCAATGGACTCCACGCGGGCGTTAAGCTGAACCTTGGCACCAAAGGCCAGGCAGAGCTCGGCGTCGTGCGAGATATCGTCGCTGGCGATACGGAACTCGGGGATCACGTGACGGACCACGCCGCCGAGCGAGTCGCGGGCCTCAAAGATGGTGACAGGCACGCCGGCACGTGTCAGGAAGAACGCCGTCGCCAGGCCGGCCGGGCCGCCGCCGATAACGGCAACGTTGCGCTCACCGTCGCTGGCGATGGCCTGGGCGCGCAGCTTGGGCAGCACGGCGGTCATGGCCTCGCGGGCGGCCTTGAGCTTGCTGGCGCGAATCTGGGCGCCCTCGGGCTCGTAGAAGGCACGCTCGCAGGCACGGCCGCAGGGATGCGGGCAGATGGTACCGGTAATGAACGGCAGGGCGTTGTGCTCGATGATGATGTTGAGCGCGTCCTCGTAGCGGCCCTCGTCAACAGCCGCCAGGTAGGCGGGAATATCCTGCTGGATGGGGCAGCTCGTACGGCAAGGCGTGGTAAAGCAGTCGGAAAGCGGGCTCTTACCGGCGACCTTGCGGTCGGGCAGCGGGCGCAGCGGCTTCTTGTAGAGCGGGTTAGTGAGCGAGTCGGTCTGGATCGCAGTCACGGCCTCGAGAGAGACGCCCGCGAACGGCTTGCCGTCCAGGTCGGTAAACTCGCCGGCCATCTGGCTAAAGCGCTCGTAGCCACCGGGCTTGAGCACGTCAGTCGCCAGGGTGACGGGCCAAATACCGGCGTCATACAGGGCACGGATGTTGTAGACCGTAGCACCGCCGGAGTAGCTGATGCGCAGCTTGCCATCGAACTGCTCGGTAATGCGGCGGGCAGCCTCGATGGTCAGCGAGAACAGCGAACGACCGGACATGTACATCTCGGTGGAGGGCAGCTCGTTCCTCGTCACGTCGACGGGGAACGTGTTGGTCAGCTTGACGCCAAACTCCAGGCCGCGCTCGGCGCACAGGGCAATCAGGCGCTCGAACATGGGCACGGCGTCGACCCACTGCAGGTCCTCGCGGAAGTGTGTGTCATCGAAGACGATGTAGTCAAAGCCCAGCTCATTGAGGCGCTGACGGGCAAACTCATAGCCCAGCAGCGTGGGGTTGCACTTGATGTAGGTGTTGAGGCCCTTCTCGGTGATCAGATAGGTCGCGATGCGCTCGATCTCCGCCGGCGGGCAGCCGTGCAGGGTAGACTCGGTGATGGAGTTGGAGACGCGTGCCGGGATGGACTCGACAAACGCGGCGTCGACATGCTCAAACTTGTCCAGGTTGGCGAGTGCCCATGCGCGGCACTCGTTCCAGACGTCGGAGCTGCTGGCGTCCTTCATGCCCTCGATGTACGCGTCGACCTTGGGGCTCTTAATGCCCTCCAGGTCATAGCCCACCGACATGTTGAAGACAAAGCCGTCCGGGCTGCCCAGACCGTACTCGCGAGCGATCAGGTGGCAGGCAAACCATGCCTTCACGTACTCGGCAAAGGCCTGCGGAACCTCGAGCTCGGTCGACCACTCGCAGTTGTAGCACTCGTCCTGCGCCACAATGCAGGGCTTGTTGACGCAACGGGAAAGCTCCTCGCCGTCCATAACCTGAACGGTCTTGAGCTCAAAGAAGCGGGAGCCGGCCACGTAGGATGCCACGATGTTCTGGGCCAGCTGCGTATTGGGACCGGCGGCCGGGCCAAACGGAGTCTCGATGCGCTCGTCAAAAATGGGAAGCGCACCCTCCTGGTTGGTCGTGACCATCTTGCGCACGCCAAAGATGGCGTCCTGGGTCTTGTGCTCCTCGATGATCCAGTTCATCAGCTGCGAAAACGGGATCGGCCTCATGATGTCGCTCATAATGAGCTCCTCTCTGTAACGCCCGGCGAGACCGCGCGGCGGGCGCAAATACGGTGTAGCGCTAGCACAGCGCCGGCGACCCCGCGGAGGCCGCCTATGCGCGCGTCGGATGCGGCGAAACATCCGACGCGCGCGAATCTCCAATTGGAATTAGTAGGCGCGATCGTTGAGCGTGCTCCAGAGCTTCTTGGACTCAGCCATGGTCCACGCGTTGATCTTTTCCTCATCGATACCGACAAACTCGCGATCCTTGTACAGGACGCGGCCGTTGATGATGGTGGTGCGGCAGTTTTTGCCCATCATGCCAAAGAGCATGTGACCGTCGATGTTCTCCTCGCTCAGCGGCGTAAAGGGCTTGTAGTCCATGACGATGACGTCGGCGGCAGCGCCGGCCTCGAGCACACCGAGCTTGCGATCGAAGTACTTGCTCGCCATCTTGGCGTTGTTCTCGAACAGCATCGTCATGGCCTCGCACCAGCCCACGTTGGGCATGGCGGCGTTGTGGCGCTGAATGATCAGGAAGACCTTAAGGCTCTCGAGCATATCGTGGGTGTAGGCGTCGGTGCCCATGCACACGGGGATGCCGCGGCGGAAGAACTCGAGCACGGGGGCGCAGCCCACGGCGTTGCCCATATTGGATTCGGGGTTGTTGACGAGCCAGGTACCGGACTCCTTGACGATATCCATCTCGGCAGGCGTCACGTGGATGCAGTGGCCGAGCATGGTGTCGGGACCCAGCAGATTGTGCTGCAGCAGGCGCTCGACGGGGCTGATGCCGCCGCGGTTGAGGCGGGAGTCCCACACATCGTTCATGCCCTCGCACACGTGGATGTGGAAGCCGGTCAGGCCGTTGTTGGCCTCGGCCATCTTATCCATGGTCTCGTCCGAAAGCGTAAAGGTGGCATGTCCGCCAAACATGGCGGCGATCATGTGGTTGTCGTTATCGCGACGCTCCTTGGCGGCCCATTGGGCAAATTCGGCGTTCTCGGCAATGGCCTGGTCGCATTTTTCCTGACCGCGGCGATCGGAGACCTCGTAGCACAGGCACGAACGCATGCCCAGCTCCTGCGCGGCGTCCTTAATGGTAAAGAGGCTGCCCGGAATCTCGTAGAAGCTCGCGTGGTGATCGAAGATCGTGGTGACGCCATCGCGGATGGAGTCCAGAATCGTGGCATAGGCGCTGGCCTTGGTGCCGTCGAGCGTCAGGTTGTCGTCGATCTTCCACCACTGCTGCTCAAGATTCTCTAGGAAATTGGTGGGGTTGCAACCCTTAATGGCAAGGCCGCGGGCCAGACCCGAGTAGATGTGGGTGTGGCAGTTGATGAGTCCGGGCATGATGAGGTTGCCCTGGGCATCGACGTACTCGGCATCCGGGTACTTGGCCTTGAGCTCGCACTCGGGGCCCACTTCGACGATCGTATCTCCGTCAATGGCGACCGCACCGTTGGGAATGAACGGGGTCTGAGCGTTGCGGGTAAAGACGGAACCGTTAGCGACCAGAAGCATGAATGCTCCCTTCAACATCAGGGGCGGGGTTTGACACCTCTGACATGGCGGAGTGCGAAGCGCCGGCCTACACCGGAAACGGGCCCTCTCCCGTCAACGCTTCACCAAAGGGACAAACCCTTTGAAGTGCGGCTTGGCGCCGCATGACGTCGGCGGACGAGGCGATGCGTCCGCCGACGAATAGCACCGAATTGGTTACTTCTTGCTCTCGGGCAGGACCAGATCCACGGCAGCGTCCTTGGCAGCATCGATGTGCTGAGCCACGACCGGCGTCTGCGGAAGGATCAGGTTAAGGACAATGGCCATGATGGCGGTGGGGGTTACGGCATTGGAGCCGATGACGGTGGACACCCAGGCGGGCATACCCTCGCCGGCAAGGCAACCGCTGGCCATCCAGATACCCAGGCCAAAGACGACGGAGGTACCGACGATGGTGGTAGTGCGCTGCGTGAGACCCTCGCGGGTGAACATGCGCACGCCGTTCATGGTGATGGTGCCAAAGACGCCGACGGTCGCGCCGCCGATGACGGGCTGCGGAATAGCGGAAAGGACGGCAGAGAGCTGCGGGAACAAACCAGCGATGGCAAAGACGGCCGCGATGATCACAAAGACCCACTTGTTGACGACCTTGTTGGAGCAGATGATGCCCACGTTCTGGCCAAGGGCGCTGGTGGGAAGACCGCCCAGCAGGCCGCCGACCATAGAGGTGAGGCCCTGGGACACGATAGCGCCGGAGAGCTCGCGCTCGGTGGGCATACGGTCGATGGAGCCCAGGCAGGCGGCGGAGACGTCGCCGATAACCTGAATGGCGACCATGGGGAACACGACGGCGAGGGTAATGCAGACCTCGGGATCAAACTCGAGCGCGTAGGGCATGAGCTTGGGAAGGGCGAAGACCTGAGCGGTGGCGACGCTGGAGAAGTCGATCATGCCAAAGGGAATCGAAACGATCATGCCAACGATCATGCCAAAGAACACGGATCCCAGCTTGAGCGTGCCCTTGCCAAAGTTGGCGAGCGCAAAGACCACGGCGAAGGTGATAAGAGCGACGCACCAGGCCTGCGGGGTACCCCACAGCGGCGTACCCATACCGCCGGCCATATACTTGACGGCCGTGGGATACAGCGAAACGCCGATGGAGAAGATGACCGTACCGGTCACGACGGGCGGGAACAGCCACTTGATCTTGCTGTAGGCCAGACCAAAGAGGACCGCGACGGCGCCGCCGACGATCTCGCCGCCCAGCAGCGCACCAAAGCTAAAGCCCGAGGCACCCATGGCCTGCAGGGCCGGCAGGAACGCGAACGAAACGCCCATGACGATGGGTAGGCCGCCGCCGATGCGACGGAAGGGAGCGAAGGCCTGAAGGGCCGTATCGATCGCCGAAAGAATGAGCGCGACTTGGATGATGTCGGTGCTCTGCTGGCTATTAAAGCCGTAGACGCCGGCCATGATGACCGCCGGGGTAATGATGCCGGCAAACGATGCCAGTACGTGCTGAAGGGCACACGGGATCATTTCCTTAACGGGAGGCATGCCTTCGCGAGTGAACAGGGCTTCAGTGCCGTTCGTAACCGTCTCCTGGGTCATTTGACCACCAATCCTCGAAGTAGTTGTTTTCGCATCTAACGCTCTATTGTGACGCAGTGCGGGGTTGAGGTTGTGCCTTCATTGCATATCGTATTAAAGATGATTCTCATTCTCAATAATAATTTTTTGTTATCAGACTATTCTTCAGCTGAAATAACTCGTTTCCGCAGGTCAGGAATGTGTCTGGTCTAAACAACATCTTACTTTTCTTTTGGTCAACCGTTTACCGCTAAATTCCTACCGTTCGTCTGCATTACGCAATGTACCTGCGGATATACGAGATGATGGGCAGCGTGTTACCATGAGAAAAAATTGTTATGAACATTTCCGATTTCACCCAAAGGAGTTGCCCGTGAACGAGACCGTACGTCGCTTTTTGCCGATGGTCGATTTTCTGGAGCAGATACTCGGCAAGAACAGCGAGATCGTGCTGCACGATTTCTCGGATCCCGACCACGCCATCGTCGATATTCGCAACGGCATCGTGAGTGGCCGCAAGGTCGGCGGTCCCGCCACCGATCTGGCGCTCAAGATCATGCACGACCCCAAGTATCGCGACCTGCCGTTTATTACGGGCTACGAGGGCCGCGGCGCCGGAGGCAAGACGCTGGAGTCCGCGACGTTCTTTATCCGCGAGGATGACGAGATCGTCGGTATGCTCTGCGTCAACACCGACCTCTCGACCGTACGCTCCATCAACGCCATGGCGCAGCAGCTCATGGCGTGCTTCGACGCAGCGCCGACGCGCACGGAGCCCGCCCCTATCGAGGTCGAAAGCCTTTCGGAGTCCACCCAGGAGCTCATCGACCGCAGCATTGCCGAGTTGCTGAGCGCGCGCGGGCTGGATGTAGCGTCGCTTGGTCAGAGCGACCGCGTGGACGTCATTCGCCACCTCAACGGCAACGGGGTGTTCATGCTCAAGGGCGCCGTGGCCTGCGCTGCCACCGCGTTGGGCATCTCGGAGCCCAGCGTGTACCGCTACCTGCAAAAAGTCCGCAAGGAGGGCTAACGAGCAAAATGGAGCGCGGCTCCACAAGCGATTCGTCACTTGACAAAAGACCCTGCAGCTCGCACGCGCTGCAGGGTCTTTTTGCATGTCATGTTTAGTTGTGGTCAACGCCTTAGAGAGCGGCGACGACCTCGATCTCGACCAGACCGCCAGCCGGAAGAGCGGCAACCTGGAAAGCGCTGCGCGCGGGGAACGGGGCCTCGAACTTGGAGGCGTAAATCTCGTTCACGGCGGCAAAGTCGGCGATGTCGGCCAGGTAGACCGTGGTCTTGACGACATCGGCAAAGGTGGCGCCGGCAGCAGTCAGCAGGGCCTCGACGTTAGCAAGGGACTGCTTGGCCTGGGCCTCGACGCCCTCGGGCATCTTGCCAGTTGCGGGATCGATGCCCAGCTGGCCGGACAGGAACACCATGTTGCCGGTCTGGATACCAGGGGAATACGGGCCGATGGCTGCGGGTGCGTTATCGGAAGACACGACGGTCTTGCTCATGTTTTTCTCCTTGCAAGTAAAAGGGAACGGGAGCGCGGCGTTCACACCGGGAGGCACAGTTCGGTCTGAACACCGCGCTTGATTGGGATAGTACTCAAGGTTTCCGCGCGATGCAAGATTATTATCACGTTGCGAGAATATTTTATCGCCCAACGGTTTCCCCGGACCGCTGAACGGTTCTCATGTGGAGCAGCCAGTCCAAGCTGCTGAAGACTTTATCCCGCTTAGAGCACGGGCCTCGTCCGCCGCAACAGCACCACTATACTTTTGAGTATCTGAGCATTTTGAAAGGCAGGATATGACCGCAACCGCCAGTCGAACCACCAACCGCAGACCTGAGCTTTTGGCGCCCGCCGGAGGGCCCGAGCCCTTTGCCGCCGCACTCGCCGCCGGGGCAGACGCCATCTACTGCGGCATGGGCAGCTTCAACGCACGCCGCAAGGCCACCAACTTTACCGACGAGGCCTTTGAGCAGGCCTGCCGCGCCGCGCATCTGGCCGGCTCGCGCGTCTACGTCACGGTCAACATCGTCATCAAGGAATCCGAGATGAGCGATGCGCTGCAGCTCATCCATCGCTGCTCCACGCTGGGCGCCGACGCCTTCATCATCCAGGACTGGGGCCTGTTCTTTGAGGTCAAGCGCACGATGCCCAGCATCGAGACGCATATCTCGACCCAGGCGAACATCCACGACGACCGCGGAACCCTTTGGTGCCGCGAGCAGGGCGCCGACCGCGTGACCCTCTCGCGCGAGCTTTCCATCGACGAGATTGCCGCCATTCACGATGCCGCGCCCGATGTGGACCTTGAGGTCTTTAGCCATGGCGCCATCTGCTTTTGCTACTCTGGCCTGTGTCTGCTTTCGAGCTTTGCCATGGCGGGACGATCGGCCAACCGTGGCATGTGCGCCCAGCCCTGTCGCCTGCCCTACGAGCTAATTGACGAGAACGGCCGCTCGCTCTCCCCTGCCGGTCGCGAGCGCGCGCTGTGCCCGCGCGACACCAACACGTCGCAGCTTGTTCGCCGTCTGTATGACGCCGGCGCCGCATCGCTCAAGCTCGAGGGCCGCATGAAGGCCCCCGATTACGTGTATTCCATCGTCGACGTGTATCGTCATCAGATTGATGACATGCTGGCCGGAACCACCGTTGCCAAGGACGAGAAAGCCGCCCGCCAGCGCCAGCTCAAGCGCTGCTTTAACCGCGACTTTACGCACGCCTATCAGGACGGCACCTCGGGCGACGAGATGATGAGCTATGAGCGTTCCAACAACCGCGGCCAGATCGTGGGCACGGTGCTGGGCAGCCGCCCGGCCAACCGCGATGTGCGCGGCCTCAAGCCCGACGACCGCCGTCGCCGCGCCGCCATCGCCCGCATTGAGCTGTTTGAGCCCGTGGGCAAGGGCGACCTGCTGGAGCTTCGCCACGATAACGAGTTTGACCAGTTCCTGACCACCATTGCCGCCGATGATGCCGCAGCCGGTGAGGTCATCGAATGTCGCGTACCCCGCAGCATGCCCGAGGGCTGCCGCGTCCGCGTGATTCGTAGTCAGCGTGCCATCGACGCCGCCGGCGCCGCGCTCAAGCGCGATGTGCTGCGCCGCCGAGCTGTTGATGTGTCCGTCGTGGCGCGTCTGGGCGAGCCGCTTACCGTTACGCTCACCTGCTGCGACGACCCTTCGCTTACGGCCAGGGCCACGGGCTTTACCGTCGAAGCCGCCAAGACCCGTGCGGTCGAGGCGTCCGATCTGGTTGAACACGTCGGCCGCATGGGTTCCTCTCCCTTTGAGGCTGCGAGCTTTGAGGTGGCACTCGATGAGGGCTGTGGCATGGGTTTCTCCGCCGTACATAAGGTGCGCGCCGCCGCTTGCAAGGCGCTGGAAGAGGCCATTCTGGCGCCGTACGCGGAGCACGCGAAAACGCTCGAGCTGCCGGCGATTGTCACCAGTGATTCCCGCCCCGCGCCCGAGCACTACCGCGACGAGCCGCAGATCTGCGCCACCGTCACCTCGCTCGAGGCCGCCGTGGCAGCGCGGGCGGAGGGTGCAACGCGCATCTACATGACCACCGACGCGCTCGATGCGGCCAAGCTCTCCCCCGCCGATACGTTTGAGCAGGGCATCGTACCCGTGCTCGATGAGGTCTGCCGCGCCGTTGACCACGTCCGCGTTGACCCATGGGTTGTTGCCGGCGCCACGGTCGCTATTGGCAACATCTCTGAGCTTGCCCTGGCCGCCCAGGTTGGCGCCACGGCCGAGATTCGCTCTTGCCTGCCGGTGCACAACACGCCCTGCATGGAGGCGCTTGCCGAGCGCGGAGCCGGTGCGTTTTGGCTCTCGCCCGAGATCACGCTCGACGAGATTGTCTCGCTCGGCGCCGCCGCGCCCGTGGCTCTAGGCATCACCGTCTTTGGCCGCCCGCGCGTCATGACAAGCGAGCATTGCATTCTGCAGGTTGCCAACGGCTGCATCCACGATTGTGCCAACTGCCGCCTGCGTGCCCGCAAGCTCTCGCTCAAGAATATCGACGGAAAGGTCATGCCCGTCCGCACCGACATCCACGGCCGCTCTCGCCTGTACGACGCCTACCCCATCGACCTCACACCGCAGGTTCCACAGCTGCTCGACGCCGGCGTGCGCCGTCTTATGGTCGACGGAACCTTGCTCGAGGCCGATGAGATTGGCCGTGCCGTCGCTCGCGTCCGTCGCGCCGTCGAGGCCGCGCAAGCCGGCCGCAAGCCCGCTGCCCGCCTGCGCGGCGCTACCTCGGGCTGCATGTTTGTGGGAATTAGCTAACCGAAAGGCTTACACGTGAACGAAGAACCTCAAGTCCTCTACTGCGACGCCTGGCTCATGGCCATCGACAAGCCCGCCGGCATGATCGTCCACGGTGACGGCACCGGCGAGCGCACACTTACCGACTACGCCAGCGACCTGCTGCTGGCGATGGGCGACGGCTTTGCCGCGACCGACATGCAGCCGCTCAATCGCCTGGACCGCAACACCACCGGCGTGGTGCTGTTCTCGCTCGACAAGCAGACGCAGCCCGCCTTTGACCAGATGGTCATCGACCACGCATTCGAAAAGCACTATCTGGCGCTCGCCGAGGGCAAAATCGACTGGAACGAGAAGCTCATCGACAAGCCTATCGCCCGCGACCGCCACGATAGCCGCAAGATGCGCGTTGGCGCCAGCGGCAAGCCGTCTCAGACGCGCGTCAAGGTACTCAAGCGCCTTAAGAGCCGCCGCGGCCTGCCCACGCGCTCGTATATTGATGTCGAGCTGCTCACCGGCCGCAAGCACCAGATCCGCGTGCACCTGGCAAGCGAGCATCATCCCCTGGTTGGCGACGACCTGTACGGAACGCCGCGCCCCTGCGGCCTCATGCTCCATGCCCACAGCGTGTCCTTTACGCATCCCGTAACCGGCGAGCACATCCACATCGAAGCCCCCTGCCCCTGGGAGCCCTAAACCACCGCAATGGGGACAGGCACCTTTGTGGTGGTTTTGCCGCAATGGCTCAGCCGCAGTCCCAAAACGTCTCGATCTGTAACAGTTAGAGCCCGTTTTCCGGTCTATCTGTTGCAGATCGAGACATTCAAATCCCCCTTAAGGGAAAATCTCAATCTGTAACAGTAACTCGGCAAAATCAGCCTCATATGTTATAGATTTAGACAAACCACCAGCGTCGCCCCAAACAATCTCAATCTGTAACATCTAGCCTGCTTTTAACGGTCTGGTTGTTACAGATTTAGACAAACCGGCAGACAACGAAAGCGGCAACGCCCGTAATGGATGTTGCCGCTTTTCTATTGAGAAAACTAAATGGTTTTGGCCTTACTTCGCCCCGTTGCTAGACCGTGATGACGTTTTCCATCGCCTGGTACTTGGCGGGCACCTCACCCGCGGTGATAATCGTTGCGTCGCGAAAGTCCGCAAACTTGACGGGCGCCACCATGCCAAATTTGCTGGCATCCGAGATTACGAAGCGTTTGGCCGTATGGCGCATCGAGATGCGCTTGACCTGTGCCTCCTCGATATCGGGCGTCGTAAAGCCCTGCTCGGCAGCAATGCCATTGGAACCCCAAAAGCCGCAGTTGAAGTTGTAGCGGTCTAGAGTTGCCAAGGCATCGGGGCCAACGAGCGCCTCAGTCTCGGGCTTGAGCTCGCCACCCAGCACCACGGTGCGCATGCCGCGCAGGGCGAGATGCTGAGCATGGAGCACGGAGTCGGTCACATAGGTGACGCCGTCAAGGCGCGGAAGATGCTCGATGAGCCCGAGCGTCGTCGAACCCGAATCGATGTACACAAAGCTCTCGGGCTCCACGAGTGCCGCGGCGCGAGCGCAGATGCGCTCCTTGTCGTCGTTATGGAGATCACTGCGCTCACTGATCGTTAAGTCGCGCGTCACGTGCGCGCGCTCAAGGCTTGTCGCGCCACCGTGCACCTTGGCGATGCGGTGCGCTCGGTCGAGCGTCTGCAGGTCGCGCCGAATGGTAGAAGCCGTCACACCCAGGGCATCGGCAAGCTCTGGCACCGTTACTGAACCAGCCTGCTGCACCATCGAGACGATCGCATTGAGCCTATCTTCCGCGAGCATCGCTTACTCCTCCTCGAGGTAGACGACTCCCCAATCGGCACGGAGCTTGGTCATCAGCTCCATAACATCAGAAGCATAATCCAGAAGCTCACGCTTGGAATCATCGCCGGCGACGGCCTTCTCGAGGTCAGCCATCTCGTAGCACAGCGCGTAGGCCTCGGTGCCGGCGTGGACCTCCTCACGGTGACCGTCTGCAGTCCACACGATGACCGCATGGTCGGCACGCGGATACTCGTTGACCTCGATATAGCACTTGTCAAAGCTGATGACCGAGCGCTTGGGCTGCTTCGAGTGGAGCGTAAGGCTCACGACGCCCAGCTGCTGCTCGGCGTTTCGGCAGACAATGCCGCCCGCGACGTCAACGCCAGTCTCACAGGTGTTGCCCAGAGACACGACCTCAGCGGGCTGGCTTGCCATAAAGAGGCGCATGACGGACAGGGCATACACGCCAATGTCGAGCATGGCGCCGCCGGCAAGACTGCGGTTGTAGAAGCGGTTGGTCAGGTCGCCGTACTCCTTATAGCTGCCAAAGTTGAGCTGGGCGAGGTTCATGTGGCCAAAGTCGCCCGCATCCATGCGACGGCGCAGCTCCTGATACAGCGGCATGTGGAGCACCGTGGTGGCATCCATAAGGACCACGTTGTGCTCGTCGGCGATGGCGCGGGCCTCGTCGAGCTCGGCAGAGTTGAGGGTAATGGCCTTCTCGCAGAGCACGTGCTTGCCGGCGGCCAGCGCGGCACGCAGATAGGTGATATGCGTGTTGTGCGGCGTGGTGATATAGACGGCGTCGATGTCCGGATCGGCGTAGAGGTCCTCGACCGTTTCATAGACCTTCTCGATGCCATACTGCTCAGCAAAAGCCTGAGCCTTGGACAGCGTACGGTTGGCGACGCCCGCAAGCTTGCGGCCGGCAAGAGCGAGAGACTGGGCCATCTGGTTGGCGATAACGCCGCACCCGATCACAGCCCAACGAAGCTCGGGAGCCGTAAAGATATCATCGGGGAATGGCTTGTCCTGGACCGAAGCGAACGCTGCTTTTGCGGCTGCCGCGGAGTCGAGTGGAGCCTGCTTGGAATCTACCATATGTGCCTCCTGTGTCATAGAACGTCTTGCATTTCGGATAGCTCTATATTCGCACAAACACGCGCGTCTGTGCTCGTTTTTGCGTATCTCACCGCTAAACGGTCATTTTTGTCCCGTAAACGGCGCATCTATACGCATATTCACGCAATCCCACGCACGCAAATACGCACAAATGCGAACCAGTCATTGCTCAGAGACAGGGGCTTATGCTTAGAACTCAAAAGACAGGATGATCCGCTTAGCCTCGTCACTCATGGCGCGCTGCAGCTCTAAGGACCGTCCCAAACTGCCGACAGAAAAGGAACGTTCCAAACTGCAGACAGAAAAAGAACGTCCCCAGGCGCCGGCATTTCAAGAGCACTCATTTAAGTCTGTCCCCAATGAGTGTAAGTCTGTCCCCAATGAGTGGGAGTAATCAGAGACCCTTTGCGAGGGAGGCCGGACGTGGCCTTCCTCGTTTTTATTCATGGACTTTAGTCCGTGCCGCGCGGCACGCGCGGCATAGAAAGCCACCCGCTCAGCGGGTGGAGGCCAATTTCCGCTACGCGACAAAAACCTTCCCCCTAGCATGAGGATTGTTCAGGTCATCATACTAGGGGGAAGGTGATTGCTGTGGCCCAGAAAGCCAACAGCCTCGCGCACACGAAATGGCTGTGCAAGTACCGCATCGCACCGAGGTCAAGCTCATCGCCGCCATCGTCGAGAAGCACCCCAAGGTGCGCTTTGCCGCGAGCCGCACCTCGGCCCACGCCGACCTCTACGACCGTATGGAGCAGGCCCTGTGCGAGCGCGTGGCCAACGCGGTGGAGGTCGTCCGCTCCGACATCAGCCCCGCGCTTCTTGTCCACACCGGTCCAAACCTCGTGGGTGTGGCGGTCCAGGGACTCTAGCGGAGGCGGGGCGTCCTGCCCCAAAAACAAATGCAAAAGACGAGCACTTCTTGCCGCTCAATTGGCAAGAAGCGCTCGTCTTTTCTTAACGCGTTGTATGGCGGAGAGAGCGCAAGTTACGCGAGCGCCCTTCTTGCCAGCTCGGCCGCGCCGAGGATTCCTTGGTCGCCGCCGCAGCCCGGGGCGCAGATGTAGCTCTCCATGTCCTTAAGCTCGGCGGTCTGGATGTAGCCACCCAGATATTCGAGGGTCTTCTTGCGGACGATGCCGTAGAGCTGCTCCTGGTGCATCACGCCGCCGCCGAGGACGATGCGGCGAGGCGAGTACATGAGCACGAGGTTCGCGCACATCTGCCCCAGATAATCCCCCTCGAGCGCCCACACCTCATCGTTGTCCGCGAGCTCGGCCGCGGGCTTTCCCCAGCGCGCGGCGATGGCGGGGCCGGAGGCGAGCCCCTCGAGACAGCTCGCGTGGCTCGGGCAGACGCAGCGTCCCTCCTCGGTGGGACGGGTTCTTACCAGCATGTGACCGGCCTCGGGGTGCAGCATGCCGTGAAGGAGTCTGCCCGCGCACATGACGCCCGCGCCCACGCCGGTGCCGATGGTCACGTAGACGGCGTCCTCGAGCCCCTTGCAGCAGCCGAAGACCACTTCGCCGAGGCAGGCAACGTTCACGTCCGTGTCGTAGGCCACCGGAATCCCGAGGGCGTCGGCGAACGCGGCGCGAAGACCATGGCCTCGCCACGCGAGCTTGGGCGTCTGGAGGATGGAGCCGTAGCGCTCGTCGTTGGGGTTGACGCAGGTCGGGCCGAAGGCGCCGATGCCCAACGCGTCCACATCGCGGGCGGTGAACCACTCGATCATCTGCGGGACGGTCTCGGCGGGCGTAAGCGTCGGGGTCTCCATACGGTCGAGGACCTCGCCGTCGCCGGACACCACGGCACAGACCATCTTGGTCCCGCCGGCTTCGAGGGCGCCGAGCCTCATTTGCTTTTCGCTCATGTGATCCTCCTTACAAAGGGACGCCCGCAGTCATGGTCAACCGCGGGCGCCCATAACGTTGGCTTGTTTCGAGGCGACCCTACCTGGGCACGCGGTCCTGCCTTGCGGCAAACGGGGCGAGCACGGCGTGCGGCTCGCTTTGGTACCAGTAGGCGACGGTGGAGATGTCGTCCTCGCGCTCGTAGAGCTTGATGTCGTCGTTGCCGAGGTCCTGGAACGTCACGCGCAGGTCCTCCTTGAACGAGATCGGGTCGGGAAGGTGCCACCTGTAGAGGCCGTGCCTGGGCAGCGCGTCGTCGTTAGTCGCGAGCATCGGATTCGGGTTCGGCTTGCCCGCGCTGAAGCGGTCGCGCGTGGCGTCGCGCGTCGAGCGGTACGGGTAGCCGGCGAACAGCGTGTTGAAGCACTGCGCCTCGGGCAGCGCGTGGGGCGGCCTGTCGAGGAAGGCCCAGGCACCGCCGAAGTAGTCCTCGGCTCCCGTCGAGGTGACCGTGGGGAACTCCTCGTCGCCGTCGAGGAAGAACTTCATCTCGCCCTCGCCCCACCAATAGCGCTCCAGGGCGCACAGGGCCATGTAGGTGCCGACGTAGTAGCCCTTGCCGCGCACGCCGTCGAGCACGGTGTAGTCGACGCCCCTGCGGGTGCTGCGCTCGCGGTTAAAGCGGGCGTGGAAGTACATGGCGTCGTCCGGCACGTCGGTGAGCGCGTAGTTGAACGTGTAGAAGATGTACTTAATGAACCCGGGGTGCTCGCTCGTAAGCGTGACCTTGGCGTGCTTCCTGAAGGGCATCTCGAAGTAGCAGTTCATGCCGCCCGTCGGGTTCACGCAGATGGGCATCGAGTTGACGATGGCGCGCTCACCGAAGCCGTTGCAGAAGAAGTCGCCGACAGGGCACTCGACCGAGGGGGTCTCCTCGTCGTCCCAGTAGAAGCGCAGCACGAGGTCACGCATGACGAAGCTGCCGGCGGCGGTCTTGTCGGGGACGGTCATCCAGATGTGGCGGATGATGCCGGGGCCCTCGATGTCCGCGAGCGTGATGGTCTCGCCGGACTCAAGGGGCACGCAGCACGAGCCCTTGCGGCCGACGCCGAGGTGGCTGGCCGACATGGCGGCGCGGCCCTTCTCGCCCGTGATGTTCTCGGGGGTGATGGCGCGGCTTTCCTCACCGCCGTGCATCCACACGTCCTTAAGGAACTCTCTCATCGTCGACCTCCTCTATTCGTCGTCGTCGCACTCGGCGGAACTGGCACCGTTCACGTAGATGATCTGCTGGCGCGCCTCGTTGACGAGGGCGTCGAAGTCGAGTTTCTCGTCGGGGCGCGCGAGCGCGACCGTCATGGCGAGCGGGAGGTTGACACCCGCGATCACGTGGATCCGGTCGGAGGCGAAGCGGGAAAAGCGCTGGTTCACGCTGCCGCCGTACGCGTCGGTGAGGACGACGACCTCGTCAGTGCCCGAAAGAGCCGCCTCGACCGCCGCGTCGAGCCCCTCGCCGTTGTCGTTCACGTAGGCGCACACGGCGTTGACGGCGTCGCCCTTACCCGTAAGGAACTCGAGGGTGTCCTTGAAGCCCTGGGCGAGAAGGGAATGGCTCGCCACAACTATCTTTCTCATTGATTCACCAATCTCTTGGGTCGAAGCTAGGCGAGGATGCCGGCGGCGGAGGCGACCATCGCGAGGACGATCACCACGAGGATGAGGGCCGTCATGCTCGCGTTCTTCTTGGTAAGAAGGTAATACGCGCTTCCCGTGATGGCGGCGGGGATCATGGCAGGCAGGATCTTGTCGAGCAGCGGCTGAATCTCCATCGCGACGTCGCCGAAGCTGAAGCTAATCGGGCAGGTGACGCCGATGACCGAGGCGATGAGGCAGCCGACCACGGTGAGGCCGAGCACGGAGGCGGCGGCAGTGAGGTTGGGAAGCTTCTCGCTGAAGTCGGTGACGAGCTTCACGCCCTGCTTGTAGCCGAACTCGAGGGCGTGCATGCGGACCCAGAAGATGGCCAGGATGAGCGCGAACCAGATGCCGGCTCCCACGGGGTTGCCCTCGATGGCCATGTAAGCGGCGATGGAGCCCATGATGGTCGGGATCATGGTCATGAGCAGGGAGTCGCCGACGCCGGCGAGCGGTCCCATGGTGCCGATCTTCAGGTCTTGGACGGCGTCCGCCGCCGCTAGGCCGTCGCGCTCCTCCATGGCCACGCAGGCGCCAAGGATGATGGCGGCGAGCCAAGGCTGGGTGTTGTAGTAGCGGAAGTGGTTGTTGAGCGCTTGCTTATAGTCCTCGTCGTTCGTGTAGATCTTCCTCAGGACCGGCGAGAGGGCGTAGGCGACTGAGGCGCCCTGCTGGGTCTGGTAGTTGAAGGTGCACACGCTCATGAGCCAGCGCCAGTTCGCGTTGCGCAGGTCCTTCTTGGTGACCTTGTAGCCGGAGGGCTTGCCCTCGGCGACGGCGGTGATGTTCTCGTTTTCCATGGTTACTCATCCTCTCCGATGAAGGCGTCTGCGGAAGCGTGGGCGGCGAGCTCGGTGTCCCTCTCGGCACGCTGGTAGAACGCAATCGCGAGGGCAACGCCGACGATGGCGGCGCCGATGATGGGCACGTTCAGGAAGGCCGAGAGGAAGAAGCCGGCGAGCAGGTACTGGAAGTACTTGGCGGTTGGCATGTAGCGGAGCAGCATGGCGATACCGACGGCCGGGAGCATCTTGCCGGCGAGGGTGAGGCCGGAGAGGAACCACTGGGGCATGACCTCGAGGAGCCAGTTGACGGCGGGCTGGCCGAGCGTCACGGAGACAAAGACGGGCAGGGCGGCGCACAGGCCGAAGAGCGCGGGGCAGACCCACAGGATGGCGTTCATCTGATTGAACTTACCCTCGTTGCAGAACTTCTGGGACTTCTCGACGACAAAGCCGTTGAGGATCTTGGCGACGACGTCGAGCTGGATGCCGAGCATGCCGACCGGCAGGCCGATGGCGAGGCCCGTGTCGGAGCCCAGGGTCACGCCGTAGGCGGTGGCGATGATGGCCATCGTGCCGTAGTCGGGAATGGAGGAGCCGCCGAAGCCCGCGACGCCGAGCTGCATGAGCTGAATGGTGCCGCCGATGACAAGGCCGGTCTTCCAGTCGCCCATGACGACTCCGGTGATGAGGCCCCAGAAAACGGCGTAATTGACGAAGATCATCGGGATGCCGTAGTAGTCCACGTGCTTGATGAAGGCCAGCAGGGTCAAAAGGACGACCTGCAGGATAGTGAAGTTGACCATATTTCCCCCTTAGATGAGGTCTGCGACGGAGACGGGCTTGTCGGCGGGCACGAACTGGGCCGTCACCTTGACGCCACGGGCGATGAGCGCCTTGTAGCTCTGGACGTTCTCGGCGGAGGCGTAGGCGCGCTGGGTGAGCTGGATGCCGTCCTCCTTGACGAGCGAGCCGCCGACGACCAGCGACGGGAGCTCGACGCCCGACTCGACCAGGCGAAGCATCGTCTCGGGCTCCTTGGCGATGACGAAGACCTTCTCGCGGTCGTACTTGCCCGCGGCGAAGTTCTTGAGCGCGGTCTGCTCGGAGATGATCGAAACGGCCATGCCCGCGGGGCGCGCCATCCTCATGGTGGACTTCAGGACCTCGTCGCCGGCGACCTTGTCGTCGATGACCATGACTCGGGTCGCGCCCGACACCGGGGCCCACTGCGTCACGATGATGCCGTGAAGCAGGCGATTGTCGATTCGTGCCATAACAACACTCATGTTTGCTCCTATCAAATGAAGTTTTACGTTCGGTACTGCCTCGGCGCTATCCGGATTCGCGCCGGGCAAGGGGTTATCGGATTATTGAGGACGCGCGGTCAGCTTGCGGCGGCGCGGGGAAGGTCACTCGTCGAGCAGGAGGTCCGAGGAGCCGAGGCGCTCTTCTCGCGCCGGGGCGGCGCTCACGCTTATGTAGTCGAAGACATATGCGATCTCGCTTACGGGAACCTCTACGCGATAGCGCGTCGAGATGCTCGAGAAGCTCTGCCTGAAGGACTCGATGAAATCGGCGCGTTCCTCCTCGAAGCGGTCCTGGCCAACGTAGGTCTCAATGGGGTTTCTGGTAACAAGGCGCTCGACGAGACAGCAGAGGTGAACGTAGAGCCCAATGATGGCGTTGCTGCCGATCTTCTCGCCTGTCCTGCGCTGAAGCTCGTGCACGGCGCTCTCGATCTCATGGAATAGCCGCTCCGGGTCGAGGATGGTGATGGAGCGGATGACGTTCTGCAGCGTCATGTTCGAGAGCAGCTTCTCGTGGAAAGAAGAGAGCTCGGAAGCGTCAAGCCACCTGCCGAACACGGCATCAACCTTAGAGGCGGACGCCGTCGACATGATGTCCTCGAGGGCGACGAAGGGGACGGAGGCGACCCCGGGGTCTCCCGTGCCGATGACGGCGCAGACGCGGTGCTCGGAGAAAACGGCGTCGTTCGACCCGTTCGCGACGAGCTGCTTGAAGGGCCTCGTGAGCAGGCGCGCGCCTATGGTGCGCGGGAGGCTCTGCGAGACGAGCTGGCGTATCCTCTCCGCGGCGTCGACCCCGGACTCGGAGCAGAAGACGATGGCGTCCTCACGGTTGACGCGCTCGATCACCTTGCAGTGCGTCACGCACGCGGCGGTCGCATCGCCAAGAACCTCGGCGATGGACTTGCCGCCGAGCAGCCCGACCCCGATCTCGAGCGCAAGACCGGTAGAGACGTTGTTCACCACGCCGATAGTGGAGTCGGTAACGTTCTCGAGGGCCTTATAGGCCTCCTCCAAGGAGCCCATGTCGACGAGGAACACGACCCCGGTACAGTAGGAATGGCGGTCGACGAGGCGCTGGAGCGGACCGACGATGTCCTTCAGCTGCTGGTCGTAGGGCATGTCGACAGCCTCGTACACATGCATGCCGAGCATACGGTTCGCCGCGTCGGCGATGCTCGTCGCCGTTGAGTAGCCGTGGGACAAGATGACGCAGAGCGTCCGAAGGGCCTTCGCATCGCGAGACTCCGATGCGACGCACAGCGTCAGAAGCGTCTTCGTGAAGTGATCGAGCGAGATTCCCAGCGCCCCTTCCACGTCTGCGGCGACCTGATCGGAGACACTCGAGGCAAACGGCAATTCGGAGGTCACGGCACCGAGGAGATGGGAGATTTGCTCCGCACAGGCAGACTTTCGCTTAGCCAGGCCGATACCCGGCCACAACTGCAGGCAAATCTCCTGGGCCAGTAGAAAAGCGACCTTCCTCGAAAGCTCGATGCCATAAGAAGAGCCTGCGTCGGCAAGGACCGCGCCCACGACGCGCTCGAAGGCGCGCGACCTCGAGGAGGCGACGCCGTGGTCGAAGATCAAGTGATCCTCAACGCCGCGCACAGCGGAGACAGCTTGCGAGACAAGCTCGGAGACAGAGAGCTCCCCGGCGCAGAATCGCTCATCGAGGGAGCACAGGGCATCGAGCGCCTGCTCGACCGGCCCTGTGCTCTCGGCGGCATCCAGAGACGCGTCGATCAGAACGCCATCGTCGGGCTGTTGATCGATCTGCGCGGAGGAGAGGAGCCCGCTGGGAAGAAGATACGGGCGAACGACGACGTAGTCGCCCTCGCGATTGAGGAACGCTTTGGCACAGCAGTTCGTCACGCAGGCGCGCAAGCCGGCGATGTTATCGGAAAAGTCCGCGTTCACGAGGCAACGGTATGCGCCGCGGCTGATCTTCACATCAGAACCGATTCGGCACCCCTCGCTGCGCAGGAAGCTCAAGATGAGATCCTCGCGCTCCTCGGGGGTCCGCTCCTTGAGTGAGGGGACGCGGGCACAGATGGGCATTTTGCTGTAGGCCGAGGAAACCTTCAGGTCATCGGCGGAAAGCGTCGTCGAAAGAACGAGGCGAGCGCGCGGCGCATCCTGGGAGGCATCGAGCCCGAGGGCCGTCGCAAGGCAGTGCTCCATCGCAGAGGGAGAGAGTGCCTCGATGCCGTTGACAAAGACCACACCCCCGCGCGCTTTCGCGATCGACTCGTCAAGAAGCCCGTTGAACGAGGCGGCGTCCGGGACCCCGGCGCAGTCGATGCGCACATAGGAGGAGTCGCGGGACAGCAAGCCCTGGTTCTTGCCGTACTCGTACACAAGGCGAGAAAGGAAAGACTTACCGACACCCACGCCGCCGCTCAAGAGAATGGGCAGGCCAAACGGAGGGTACTGAACCGCAGCCTTGCACTGCTCGACAACGGAGCTGAGGCTCATGTCGAAGCCCACGGCACGCGCGAAGTCGCGGTGATCGGCGATTCCCGTCGCCTGGATGAGGTCGGCGAGCGAGGCGTACTCGCTTGCAGAGAGCTTTACCTGAAAACGCTTCTGGAACGCGCGGCGATGAAAATAACGGACAGGCCTGCCCGCCACCTTAACCACAAGACCGGCGCGAACAAGGTCGTTGAGGTACTGGCTCGCCAGGCTCCTGGAGATGATGAGCGTCTCGGCGATGTCGGAGGTGGACAGACGGGCAAGGTCGTCGAGCGAGACGGCAGAGGTGAGGGCCTCGAGATGCTCGAGAATCCTGTCCCTCATGTCGACGGGTTTCTTTGCCAAGCTGTCCTGTGTGGTCTTGTCCATGACTTCTTACCTCCTCGTACAAGGAGTATAAGGGGAGAACAGAGAACGGAAGGGGGCGCGTGGGGGAATCAACAGCTCCGAGGAAAAGTCCACCACTTGAGGGGCAGAAAACAACGGCCATTGAACATTCAGGGCCGACGCTCAACACTTCGGCTCGACACTTCGCTTTGGAAAGGGCCCGGCGCGCCGGGGTCCCAACATAAAGAAGGGCCCCGGCGCGCAGGGCCTAAAGCTTAACCATGCGCGCGGCGATGCGGGCGCAGTCGCAGGCGGCCTTCTTCTCGAAGGTGTTGTAGTCGACGACCCGGCCCTCGGCGCAGGGCTTGTCGCTGATGGCGCGCACGACGACGAGGGGCACGCCGTTGAGATAAGCGGCCTGCGCGATGGTGCAGCCCTCCATCTCGCAGCACAGGTCGCCGAAGGTCGCGAGGATTCGCTCCTTCTGTTCCGCGGGCGAGACGAACTGGTCGCCGGAGACGACGCGGCCCTTGAGGACCTTAATGTCGGGGGCGACGGCGGCCGCGGCGGCGCACGCCGCCAGCAAGGGCCGGAACGGATCGCGCAAGATCAAGGCGTCGCCCGGGAGGTCGGGCGTTACCGTCAGCCGGCGCCGCGTCTGCCGCATCATGAGGGAGAACGGCCTGGCCGGCGCATACGGCAGGAAGAGGTTCAAGGTGCACCCCGGGGCGGTCAACGAGGCCGACGTGTCGAACGTCGTCGCGCGCGGCTTCGGCGGCAGGGCGCCGTGCACCCATATATGCAGCGACTTGGCCTGCGTGCGCGTCGGGGCGTCGTGGAACTACGTCTGCCTGCTCGTCGACCTCTGCAACGGGGAGATCGTCGGCCACTCCGAAGGACCGAGGAGGGACGCGCGAGCTCCGAGCCAAGCTCTTGGATTACGTGCACTGGTACAACAACTTCAGGATCCACTCAACGCTGGGCTACATGTCGCCGGTCGAGTTCAGGGAGGCGGGGCCGTCCCTCCCGGAATCGTCCAAATAAGTGTTGCCAATCCA
Organism: Collinsella aerofaciens; assembly: GCF_015561195.1. Taxonomy (GTDB): domain Bacteria; phylum Actinomycetota; class Coriobacteriia; order Coriobacteriales; family Coriobacteriaceae; genus Collinsella; species Collinsella aerofaciens_AC. The sequence goes on from NZ_JADMSU010000001.1 coordinate 149,684, forward strand.
TAGCCAATCCAGCCATCATCTTCGCGAAGGCGGACGTCAGGAAAAGCTCGGCTTGAGCTCGGTCGGACGCGGTCTGTGGGGCATCATTCAGGCTCAGGGGGTCTCCTTGTCTTCTTCGGTCGCAACCTGAATGATAGGGACGGCCCCTTCTCTCTTTCCCCTTCGTTTTCGACGCGTCACCCTCTCGGCGGGCTTAAGGCCCGCGCTCGCGGGTGCAGGGGCTACGCCCAAACCCCAAAAACGTAACGCCGTGCTCGAAGCGTTTCCGGACGTCAGCGTAATCTCAAATCCCGTTCGTCAACTCATGGGCAAGCCACCTGAGACTACTCATTTCTCCTACTGGCAATGAAGACCTGCGACCTGCAGTTTTGCAAACTACTTGAAAGCCACCTGCGTTGATTCACTTCCTATTGCAGCTGGCGGCTTGCACGCGAAAAGGCATTTAAGTTTCAAAACGGGCGTTTTCGGCGCTATCGAGCCTCCAAAGGCATCCCGCCGCGCCCTTTGGGACAAAAACAAAAACTCAAAGCCCTGAGTTCGAAAATAGTTTTTGGAGTTGTCCCGACTTTTGTCCCCGAAGCCGACGAAACGCGACAGGGTGTCACCTGGCGGCACTCGATTCGAGACGGCACCGAAAACTGGATGCAACCGGAATGACAGGACGGCAGAACCGAAGCCATCGAGTGGGGATAGAAAAAGGCCCGGGTGCCGTGGCATCCGGGCCTTTGCTAGCAACTTGATGTTGCTGGCAGCTTAGAACTTGTGGCCGCACTTCTTGCAGACGCGCAGCTTGTTCTTGCCGTCCTTCTCGTGACCGACGCGGGTAACCTTACCGCACTCGGGGCAGACGAGATTGACGTTGGAGGCGTCGATGGGAGCCTCCTGCGAAACGATGCCGCCCTGCTGGTTGGCAGCGTTGGGCTTGACGGCCTTCTTGACGACCGAAACGCCCTCGACAACGACCTTGTTCTCGGCGGGGAAAGCACGCAGGACAACGCCCTGCTTGCCGCGATCCTTACCAGAGAGAACCTGGACCTTATCGCCCTTCTTGATATACATATATCTCCCCTAACTACAGGGTCTCGGGAGCGAGCGAGACGATCTTCATGTACTTCTTGTCACGAAGCTCGCGAGCGACGGGCCCGAAGATACGGGTGCCGACGGGCGAACCATCGTTGTTGATGACAACGCAGGCGTTCTCATCAAAGCGAATGTAGGAGCCATCCTTGCGGCGGATCTCCTTAACGGTGCGAACGACGACGCAACGGACAACGTCCTTCTTCTTGACGTTGGCGCCAGGGGTAGCCTCCTGGACAGCACCGATGAACACATCGCCGATGCCTGCATAACGACGCTTGGAACCGCCAAGCACCTTGATGCAGCGAATCTTGCGAGCGCCGGAGTTGTCGGCGACGTTCAGCATGGTTTGCATCTGAATCATGGTAGATGTTCCTCCGAACTAAGAACCGAAGAGAGGTGCGCAGCCTTTATACGGCCCGTGGTATGCAAGCCAGGCATACGCACATCTTCGGAAACGTACAAGTCGTAAGAGCGACTGCTTATTTAGCGCGCTCGACGACCTCGATGAGGCGCCAACGCTTCATCTTGGACATAGGACGGGTCTCCATAACGCGGACGGTATCGCCCACGCCAGCCGTGCACTCCTCGTCGTGAGCGTGCAGCTTCTTGGAGCTGGTCATCATCTTGCCGTACTTGGGGTGACGCTTGCGCTCGGTGATGGTGACAACAATGGTCTTGGCACCGGAGACGGAGGTAACGACACCCGTACGGACCTTACGCGAGTTACGCGAATCAGTCATGTTCTCTCCTTAGGTCCTACTCGGCGACAGCGGACTTCTCCGCTGCGATCTCGCGGGCGCGCTGCTCCGTGAGGACGCGAGCGATGTCCTTCTTCACGGTGTTGACGCGAGCGGTGTTGTCCAGCTGGCTGGTGGCCATCTGGAAACGAAGGTTAAAGAGCTCGGCGCGCATTTCCTTCAGCTTCTCAACGAGCTGAGCGTCCGAGAGCTCACGAATCTCTGCGGGCTTCATTAGTTCTCCTCCTTGGCGGCGGCGGCGTCCTCAGCAGCCCACTTGGCCTCGAGAGCGGCCTCCTCAGCCATCTCCTTCTCGATGCGCTGCTCAGCGTTCTTAGCAGCAACAATCTTGGTCTTGATGGGAAGCTTGTGCTGTGCAAGACGCAGAGCCTCGCGAGCGACCTCCTCGGGCACGCCCTTGACCTCGAACATGATGCGGCCGGGCTTGACGACGGCCACCCACTCCTCGGGGTTACCCTTACCAGAACCCATGCGAGTCTCGGCAGGCTTCTTGGTGATGGGCTTATCGGGGAAGATCGTGATGTAGACACGACCGCCACGCTTCATGTAGCGGGTCATGGCAATACGAGCGGCCTCGATCTGACGGTTGGTGATCCAATGGGCCTCGAGAGCCTGGATACCAAACTCGCCGAAATGCAGCTCGGTATTACCCTTGGCCTGGCCCTTTATGGAGCCACGCTGCACCTTGCGGTGAAGAATACGCTTAGGGGCAAGCACTACTGACCCCTCCTCTCGGAGTTACGACGACGAGGACGGGAAGAGCCCTCGAGTGCAGGGTTGGGAACAGGCTGGCCCGGGAGCTTCTCGCCCAGGTAGATCCAGACCTTCACGCCGCAAGCGCCCATGGTGGTGCTGGCGACAGCCGTGCCGTAGTCGATCTTGGCACGGAGGGTGTGCAGAGGCACGCGACCCTCGCGATACCACTCACGACGGCCCATCTCGGCACCGCCGAGACGACCGGAGCACTGGATACGGATGCCCTTAGCGCCGGCCTTGCGGGCAGACTGGACAGCCTTGCGCATAGCGCGACGGAAGGCAACGCGGCCCTCGAGCTGCTCGGCGATAGACTGAGCAACGAGGTTGGCGTCGAGCTCGGGGCGCTTGATCTCGACAACGTCGACGGAGAGCTGGCCCTTGGAGACGCCAGCGACCTTCTCGAGCTCGGTGCGGAGGGTATCGATCTCGGCACCCTTCTTACCGATGACAACGCCGGGGCGAGCGGTGAGGATGATGACCTTCACCTTGTCGCCAGCGCGCTCGATCTCGACGCGGGAGACAGCTGCGCGGGAAAGACGCTTCTCGAGGTACTTGCGGATCTCGAGATCGTTACCGAGGGTCTTAGCGTAATCCTTCTCTGCGAACCAGCGGGAGCGCCAGTTCTCGGTGATGCCAAGACGGAAGCCGGTGGGGTAGACTTTCTGACCCATACAGCTTTACGCCTCCTTTCGAGGAGCAACGACGACGGTGATGTGGGAAGTACGCTTCAGAATGCGAGAAGCGGAACCCTTGGCGCGGGGACGGATGCGCTTAAGCGTCGGACCCTCGTCAACATAGGCAGCGGCGACAACCAGGTTGTCGGCACGCAGACCGTTGTTGTTCTCGGCGTTCGCAACGGCGGAACGGAGAACCTTCTCGACATCCACGGCGACGGCGCGGTCGCAGAAGTGGAGGATGTCGAAGGCCTGAGCGACAGGCTTGCGGCGGATCAGATCGACCACCAGGCGGGCCTTGCTGGGGGAAACACGCACGTACTTAGCGACGGCGCGAACCTCGGTGGCCTCAGTTTCAATAGACTTAGTTGCCATTTACGGTTAACCCCCTATTTGGCCTTGTGGCCACGGAACGTACGAGTCGGCGCGAACTCGCCGAGCTTGTGACCAACCATGGACTCGGTAACATACACGGGCACATGCTTGCGGCCGTCGTGGACGGCGATGGTGTGACCAACCATCTCGGGGAAGATGGTGGACGCGCGAGACCAGGTCTTCACGACGTCCTTCTTGCCAGCCTCGTTCATCGCGGTGATACGCGAGAGAAGGCGAGTCTCCACGAACGGGCCCTTTTTGAGACTTCTGCTCATAAGTGCTTTCTCCTAAAACTCGGTATCCGAAATTACTTCTTACGGCGACGAATGATGTGCTGGTTCGAGACCTTCTTCTTCTTGCGCGTACGAAGGCCCTTCGTCGGCTTACCCCAGGGGGTAACAGAGGGACGACCAGAGGTGTGGTTCTTGCCCTCGCCACCGCCGTGCGGGTGGTCGACAGGGTTCATGACGGTACCGCGGACGGTCGGGCGCACGTTCATGTGACGCTTACGGCCGGCCTTGCCGATGACGATGTTGGCGTGATCGGCGTTGCCGACCTCACCGACGGTGGCGCGGCAGGTAACGAGGATGCGGCGCATCTCGGAGGAAGGCATACGGACGATAGCGTACTTGCCCTCCTTACCCATCAGCTGGCAGGAGTTACCGGCGGAACGGGCGATAGCAGCGCCCTTGCCCGGCTGGAACTCGACGGCGTGGATGAGCGTACCGACGGGGATGTCGGCGAGGGGCAGAGCGTTGCCCGGCTTGATGTCGGCGTCAGAACCGGACATGATGGTCTGGCCGACCTCGAGGCCCTTGGGGGCCAGGATGTAGCGCTTCTCACCGTCAGCGTAGTGCAGCAGAGCGATGCGAGCGGAACGGTTCGGATCGTACTCGATCGTGGCAACCTTGGCGGGCACGCCGTCCTTGTTGCGCTTGAAGTCGATCACGCGGTAACGACGCTTCACGCCGCCGCCCTGGTGGCGGGTGGTGATGCGGCCGTTGTTGTTACGACCGGCCTTCTTGGGCAGGGGCTCGAGAAGAGACTTCTCGGGCTTGGTGCAGGTGATCTCGGAGAAATCGGAGATCGTCTGCCAACGCCTACCAGCGGAGGTCGGCTTAAGGTGCTTTACAGCCATTACAATCCCTTTCAATAGGAATCCGTTAGCCATCGCAGACAGGGATTCGAGGTTCTGCCTCGGGTGCGATGACACCGGACGTATACACGGTTCCGGGCGTGTCCATTTTATACGCCCGAAACCTTGAGCTCTCGCCTCCCCTATTTGGGAGGCATGAGCTCACTCAACAGCAGCGAGTCTTAGGCCTGGTTGCCAAAGACCTCGATGGTGTCGCCCTCGGCCAGCGTGACGATGGCCTTCTTCCAAGAACGGGTCTTGCCGGCGACATAGCGCACGCGCTTGGTCTTGGGCTTGACCGTCAGGGTGTTCACGCGAACGACCTTGACGCCGAAGATCTCCTCGACAGCGTCCTTGATCTGATACTTGTTAGCATCCTTGGCGACCTCGAACGTGTACTTGTTCAGCTCCATGCCGGAGAAGGAACGCTCGGACACGATCGGACGGATGATGATCTCGTGGGCGGTCATTTATGCAAGCACCTCCCCGAAGTGAGCGGCGATGTCGGCGGGCATCAGCACAGCGTTGTTGTTGACGAGATCGTAGGTGTTGGCCTCGTCAGCGGTGATGATGAACGTCTTGGGAATGTTGCGGAACGACAGGTAGGCGTTGACGTCCTCATCGCGAACGATGATGGTCAGACGCTTGCCCTCAAGGCCGAGAGCCTTGAGCATGGCGACGGCAGCCTTGGTGGAAGGCTTCTCGAAGCCGTAGTCGTCGACGAGCACGAGCTCGCCATCGGCCAGCTTGGCGGACAGCGCGGAGCGCATAGCCAGCTTGACCTCCTTGTTGTTCATACGCTTAGCGTAGGAACGGGGCTTGGGGGCGAAGACAACGCCACCGTGACGCCACTGGGCAGCACGGATGGAACCCTGGCGGGCACGGCCGGTGCCCTTCTGACGCCAAGGCTTCTTGCCGCCACCGGAAACCTCAGAGCGGCCCTTAGCAGACTGGGTGCCCTGACGCCAAGAGGCCATCTGGCACTTGACGATGTGGTGCATAACGTGGATGTTCGGCTCGATGCCGTACACCTCAGCGGCGAGCTCGGCCTCGGCGACCTTCTTGCCCTCGCTGTTCTTTACTTCAAACTTTGCCATTTAAGTGTTCTCCTTGGTATGACGCTGGGCTAAATGGGCTGGGCCCTTAGGCCATACGGATGGCGACGAGACCATTCTTGGCACCCGGGACAGCGCCCTTGACCAAGATGAGGTTCTGCTCGGCATCGATGCGGACAACGGAAAGGTTCTTGACGGTAACGCGCTCGTTACCCATGTGACCGGCCATCTTGACGCCCTTGAGGACGCGCGCAGGATAGGCGCACTGACCGATAGAACCGGGGTGACGCTGGAAGTGAGAACCATGCGTCATAGGACCGCGGCGCTGACCCCAGCGCTTGATGCGACCCTGGAAGCCCTTACCCTTGGAGGTACCGATGACGTCGACCTTCTCGACATCAGCGAAATCAGCGACGGTGACGACCTCGCCGACCTTGTGCTCCTCGCCGTTCTCGACGCGGACCTCACGAAGGAAGCGGACAGGCTCGACGCCAGCCTTGGCGAAGTGACCAGCCATGGGCTTGTTCACGTTCTTGGCCTTGATGTCGCCGAAACCGATCTGGACGGCGTCATAGCCGTCGGTTGCCTGAGTTTTAACCTGCGAGACAGCGCAGGGGCCAGCCTGGATGACCGTGACGGGAACGACGTTATCGTCCTCGTCCCAAACCTGGGTCATGCCAATCTTGCGGCCGAGAATCATGCTGATCAAGATATGATCCCAACTCTCGCGTGGTCTTGGGACAATGCGTACACCACCGAGCGTACGCCCCTAGAGGACCACTACTTACACGACGTGCTCCCCAGTCTTGTATTGCGCCCGGACTACCTGACAACCCTATTAAGCAGGCATTTTGTCCAGCCAGAATACTCCCCTGGTTACACACAGCTGTTTAGTATACACGGCTGCGGGCGTATCCATCGAGATTCATATTTCACTCACATTGTTTACGCAGGTAAAGTGCGTGGATGGCTCCCGAGCACGGCGGAGGGCCGGAGAAATATATTAAGGTCATCGCGAGTTCCGCACGCAAAGGAGAGCACTTAATGTGCTCTCCGTCTTGCGCAGGACTGTAGAGCAGGGACCTTAATATATTTCTCCGGCCCTCCGCCGTGCTCGGGAGACGACACGTTGATGTCTGCTTAACTCTGCTCGCTCAGGCTAATGACTTTGTTGGGGGTCCACTATTTGCTGGAGGGTGAACTTGCATTGCATTGGCTCGCCCTCTACTTGTGGCTCCGCCTCATCAAAATCGAAAATCATAATGGCGCAGTTGGGGAGTTTTGTTGGGAGCTCGAAGCCCTCTGGGGCTGCAGCCTTGATGAATTGGCGGCTGGCGCTGCCGTGGCTTACTGCTAGAAGGGTTTCGATGCCCTCAGAGCCCATGAGATTGGTGAGGGTGCCTACCATGCGCTCTTGCAGCGCGCGGCTTCCTTCTCCTCCGAAGGGGACCAAGTCCTCGCCTGGATCCCAGACGTCGGTTGGTAGGGCGTCGTGGGGGCCTTCTTCGAAGGTGCCGTAGCTGCGCTCGATGATGCCTTCGCAGGGCTCGACTGCTGCATCCCGGCCGAGGAGTTCGGTTGCGACGAGACTTGCCGTGTCCATGGCTCGGCCTAAGGGCGAAGAGACCACTTTGTCGGGAACGACGTTGTGGGCTTTGAGCCACGCGGCTGCCATCCCGGCTTGCTGACGACCCAGGTCGGTCAACGGAGAATCGCAGCGGCCCTGGACGAGCTTTTTAACGTTGAATTCTGTCTGACCGTGGCGGAGTAGATATAGACGCTTCATGCTCTCCCCTTCTGTATAACTTGCTTTGCTGGCACAGCCCTACTCGTGGGTATGGCCTACGTAGTCTTCGTCGATCGTGATCTTGGCGACCGACTTGGGATATTCCGATTCGACCCGTTTCGCCAGCGCGCGCTTCAGGTCCTCGGCGCTCATCGCCAAATCCGAGGGACGTACGCAGTCAAAGATCACGTTGGTATGCGTGGGGCCCGGAACACAGCGTAGGTCGTGGATCGAGAGGCGGCTATCAATCTCTTGAGCCATAGCGTTGATGCGCAGACGCATGCTCGCCACCTTTGGATCGTCGGTCACGATGGGATCGTAATGGAGCGTGACGATCATGCCGTCTTCGACCCTAAACGACTGCTCGATGTTATCGAGCGTGTCGTGACTTTCCAGCGGGCTGGCCTCGGCTGCCATCTCGGCGTGAGCGCTTGCGAACTTTCTGCCTGGGCCGTAGTCGTGAACCATCAAATCGTGAACGCCCAAAACGCCGGGGTAGCTCATGATTTTGTCTCGAATGTGCTTGACCAGCTTAGGATCGGGCGCCTGGCCCAAAAGCGGGCTCATCGTATCCTGGATGAGTTCAAAGCCGCTCCAGCCAATATAGGCGCCAACGGCAAGGCCGACCCATGCATCTAGATTGATATGCGTCACCTGCGAAACAATCGCGCACGCCAACACGGCGCCCGTGGCTAGAACATCGTTCTTGGAATCCTGCGCGGTCGCATGCAGCGTCTCGGACTCAATGCGATCGCCGAGTTTTTGGTTGAGGGCCGCCATCCAAAGCTTTACGACCATCGAAAGCGCAAGGACTGCCACCAGGGCAAGCGAGAACTCGACAGGTTCGGGGTGGATGACGCGCTCAACCGAGGACTTGATAAGCTCAAGGCCGATCAGCAGCACGAGCGCCGCCACGACCAGACCCGAGAGATACTCGTAGCGGCCATGGCCGTAAGGATGCTCGGGGTCGGCCGGCTTGCCCGCCAGCTTAAAGCCAAGCACGCTCACGATGTTCGAGCTGGCATCAGACAGGTTGTTCATAGCGTCCGCCACAATCGAAACCGATCCCGACAGCACGCCAATTGCACCCTTCGCAGCGCATAGTGCCACATTGGCGAGAATACACACCATGCCCGTCAACGTTCCCACGCGTGCACGGTCGCCCTGCGCACGACGAACAATCCACTCGACCATCTGCATCCGCCCCCACGGTACTACCTATATATCTATTGCTCAAACGGATTGTAGTGTAGCCACTTTGTCCCCCAGATACAAAAAGGCCGCAACCCACACGGGCCGCAGCCTTGGAATATGACAAAGGAATCGTCCTTTTGTCGCACAGATTTATGCGCTTGCTTCAGCAGCGCTCGCCACTGTTTCGAGCGAATCAACTTCGTCTTCTGCCGCCTGCACCTTTGTCGGCACCACGCCAAAACAGCAGCTCAGCGCCGCAGACACCGCAAATGCCGTGCCACCGGCAGCGCAGCACCACAGCAGGTCCGAAATGCCGCCCGTGGCAAAGCCAATGACCATAAGGACATTCGTCATGCCGATGGTATAGGCCGTAACGTGGCCCACGGCCGCAACAAGGCCTCCGACGGCGCCGCCAATGGCCATGCATGTCAGACACCTGCCATATTTAAAGCCGCAGCCGTACAGCGCCGGCTCGCTTACGCCGCCAAGCACGCCCGAGATCGAATAGCCCAGCATGAGCGCCTTCTCGTCCTTATCCACAACGCGGAGCGACGCGCCAAAGGGCATGCCCCAAACGGCAAACGTCGCCATCGTCGCAGCGATCAGAATGCACGAATCCGTTCCCACACTCATAAACTGCGCATAGGCGAGCGATAGGACAACGTTGCTGACACCCGCGATCTTAAGAAACTCCCAACCCGCGGCAAGCCCCATAAGCGTGAGCAGCGACACGATGCCACCGGAATTGCCAAGCATAAACATAAGCTGTCCCAACAGCATGCCCAGATAGCTGCCCGCCGGCGCCGTAATACACAGCGAGACCGGAACCATGACGAGCATGGTTGCAAACGGAACAAACGAAAACGCCACAGCCTGAGGGATAGTGCGCTTAAAGAAACGCTCCACCTGCCATAGCACGGGCACCGAGATGAGAACCGGAATAACAGTCGTCGTGTAATCGTTGACCGGCGCGGGAAGCAGACCATACACGAAAGTCATCGCTGCCCCCGTCGTCGATGCGGCATCGACGAGCTTAAGCAGATCGGGCGCAATCAATACGCCGCCCAGCATCATGCCCAGCTGCTCCGAGCAACCGAGCTGGCGGGCGGCCGCCCAACCAAGATAAATGGGCAAAAAGTAGTAGCCGGCGTTATAGAGCCAACTGTAGAACAGGCGATAGATTTCGGAATCGGCAGACCACAGGCCCAGCATGCCTTCGCCCATAATGACGGCGGCGGTGCGGAACAACGCCGCGCAAACAATAAACGGCAGCGCCGACATCATGCTTTTGGACAGATAGTCCACCACGGCCATGGCGTTTGATGAAACCGTCGTTGTAAACGAGGTGTTAGAAACTTGTGACATGGAACGCCTTTCCCAATGTGACATGCGGGCTGTCCCTTTGTCACATCGTGCGGTACTGACCGATTGCGCGGTACTTTTCGTAGCGGAGGTTTGTGAGGGTCGCGTCGTCGAGCTGCCCAAGCGTATCGAAGGCATCAAATGCCGAGGACATGACGGCACCGGCGATCTCCTCATGCGACAGGCCCCTATCGTCAACAATGCCATCGATAATGCCGAGCGCCAACAGATCGGGGGCCGTGAGCTTAAGCGCCTCGGCGGCCTCATTCGCGCGCTCGGTATCCTTCCACAGGATCGACGCACAGGCCTCGGGGCTCACGACCGAATAGGCCGAGCTCGAGAGCATCAGGATGCGGTCGGCCACGGACAGCGCCAGCGCGCCACCAGAGCCACCCTCGCCTGTCACAACCGAGACAATCGGCGTCTTAAGGCCGCTCATCTCCATGAGATTCTGGGCAATCGCCTCGCCCTGGCCGCGCTCCTCGGCACCGATGCCGCAAAACGCGCCCGAAGTATCGACCAGGCACAGAACCGGTCGACCAAACTTTTCGGCCTGGCGAATAAGGCGACGCGCTTTGCGGTAGCCCTCGGGATGCGCCATGCCAAAGTTGCGGCGCATGCGCTCTTTGGTCGTGGTGCCGCGCTCGATAGCGATAACCGTCACGGGACGTCCGTCTTTCCAGCCAATGCCACCCACCACGGCGGCGTCGTCACCAAAGTAACGGTCGCCGTGCAGCTCCACAAATCCATCCAGGCCCAGCGAGATCATCTCGCCTGCCGTGGCGCGATCTGCCGAGCGGGTCTGCTTGACAATCTCGAGCGCGGTTTTTGGTGCCGCCGAGCGCTTAAACAAGTGTCCCAGCTTTTTGCCGCGACGACCCATATGCACGATCTCATGCGGAGCCCCTAGGCCGGGCGCGCGCCCTTCGTGCAGCGCCAGCAGCTCGCCTACCGTGAGCGCAATCTCGCCACGCAGAACAACGGCATCGCAAAAGCCGTGCTCCAGCAAAAACTCGGAGCGCTGAAATCCCTTGGGCAGGCGCTTGTGCATGTTCTGCTCGATCACGCGCGGGCCGGCAAATGCCGTCAGGGCATCGGGCTCGGCCAGGATAATGTCGCCCTCCATGGCAAAGCTCGCGGTTACGCCGCCGGTCGTGGGGTCGGTGAGCACCGTGATATACAGGCCGCCCGCCTCGCTGTGGCGCCTAACCGCCGCAGAAATCTTGGCCATCTGCATAAGCGATGTCACGCCCTCTTGCATGCGCGCACCGCCCGAAACGGTAAAGCCGACAACTGGCAATCCCAGCTCGGTCGCATGCTCAAATGTGCGACAGATCTTCTCGCCCACCACGGAGCCCATCGAGCCCATCATAAAGTTGGCATCCATAAAGAAGAGTGCGGTATCGCAACCGCAGATTTTGCCCCTGCCGCACACAACGGCATCGCGCTCGCCCGAACGCTCGCTCACGCTCTTGAGTTTGTCGGCATAACCGGGAAACGAGAGGAAGTCCTCCGACGCCAGATTAGCATCCCATTCCTCAAACGTGCCCTCGTCGACCGTCATGCGCATACGGTCGCGCCCACTCACGCGAAAGTGCTTGCCGCAACGGGGGCACACCTCGAGGTTGTCGTGCAGGCGTGCCTCATCGATCACACGGCGGCACTCCGGGCACTTGATAAACACGTGGCGCGCGGGAAACTCGGCGCATGACTCGGTCATCGGCCCCTCGAGGACGTTGACCGTCTTCGCTTTCCTATTCATCAGCATAGAGATGCCCCATCAGATCGGTGTGATACATGCCCGACAAGAACTCGTCGTTTGCCAGCACGTCGAGCTGAAGCTCGCTGTTTTCGCTCACGCCCCCAATCACGAGCTCGCCCAGGGCCGAGCGCATCTTGCGAATGGCGCCGTCACGCGTGGGCGCACACACGATGAGCTTGCCGAGCATGGAGTCGTAGTACGGCGGAACTTTCGCACCGGTAAACATGGCGGAATCCCAGCGCACGCGCGGGCCACCCGGCACACGCAACGCGGTGACCGTTCCGCACGACGGCAGAAAGTCCGGCGTTTCGGCATTGATGCGGCACTCCATGGCGTGGTTGCGCACCGGCATGTCCTCCTGCTCAAAGGGCAGAGGCTGGCCGGCTGCCACGCGCAGCTGCCACTTGACCAAGTCGGTATCGGTTACAAACTCTGTAACCGGATGCTCCACCTGCAAGCGCGTGTTCATTTCCATAAAGTAGAAATTGCCGTCGTCCGAGTACAGAAACTCGATGGTGCCAGCGCCCTCATAACCGACGGCACGAGCCAAGTCGCGCGCCGCCTTGTGCATACGGGCACGAATATCGTCGCGTCCGTCGAGGCACGGCGCGGGGCTCTCCTCGATCAGCTTTTGGTTGCGGCGCTGCACCGAGCACTCGCGCTCGCCGAGTGAAAACACATGGCCCTGCTTATCGGCCATAATCTGTACCTCAACGTGATGCGCCGGCGCGACGAACTTCTCCATGTAGCACTCGCCGTCGCCAAAAACGGCCTCGCCCTCGGCACGCGCCTCGATGAACGCCTTTGCCGCGTCTTCCACGCGCTCGACCTTGCGAATACCGCGACCGCCACCGCCGGCACGCGCCTTGATGAGCACGGGACAGCCGATGCGCTCGGCCTCGGCCGTCGCCTCCTCGGGGCTTTTGAGCAAATCGCAGCCCGGCACGATGGGCACGCCCGCGGCAGCAGCCGTTCGGCGTGCGGCGTCCTTGTCGCCCATGCTGTCGATCACCTCGGCCGAAGGACCGACAAACGCCAGACCGAACTTGTCGCAGTCGCGCACGAAGCTCGCCTTCTCGGAAAAGAAGCCATAGCCGGGATGAATTGCCTTAGCTCCCGACTTTACGGCACAGGTGAGCACGGCATCGTCGTTGAGGTAGCTCTCGGCAAGACGCGGGCCGCCGATGCAATACGCCTCGTCGGCAAGCTGCACGTGTAGCGCGTCCGCATCGGCCGTGGAATAAACGGCGACGGTCTTGATGCCCATATCGCGGCACGCGCGGATAACACGGACCGCGACTTCGCCGCGGTTGGCGATGAGCACTTTGTCGAACATGGAGCCTTCCTTAACTTTCGTGCATGAGTGCAAAAGACATATCGGCGCGGCAGCAAACCTCACCGTTGACGCTCGCAATACCCGTCGCAAAGCGGAACGGCCCGCGCGCACGCGTGATGGAGCACACTAGATCCACCGTGTCGCCCGGGCGCACCGGACGCTTAAAGCGCACCTTGTCCAGACTCGTGTAGAACGGCGTCGCGCCGCGCGCCTCCTCATCGCCCATCAGCAGCACGCAGCAGTTCTGGGCGAGCATCTCGCACTGAATCACGCCGGGAACGACCGGGTTTCCCGGAAAATGTCCCTGCAAAAAGTACTCGTCGCCTGTAATCGTGATCTTGCCGTGGGCCTCGTCGCCCACCAGCTCGGCTTCGTCGAGCAAAAGCATCGGCTCGCGATGCGGTAACAGCTTCTTGAGCTCTTCTTTGTTCATGGATATCACCTATCCGATCCTCATGAGGCAGCTGCCAAACTCCACGAGGTCGCCGTCGGCCACGCAGATCTCGAGCACCTCACCGTCTGCCTCGGCCGTCACCTCGTTGAGAACCTTCATGGCCTCGATGATGCAGAGGGTCTCGCCGGCCTTGACCTTGGAGCCCACGCGCACAAACGGCTCGTCGCCCGGCGCCGGGGCAGCATAGAAAACGCCGACCATGGGAGCGGTCACCTCGGTGCCCTTGGGCTCCGGTGCGGCGGCAGGCATGGCGACAGGAGCCACCGCCGAAGCAGTCACGGCACCCGGCATAGGCATGGGCACGGCAACCGGCTGCGCGGCACTCGCGCGCTCGAGTTCGACCGCGGTGCCATCGGGCTCCTCAACGCGTACGCGCGTGAGGCCGCGGTCCTCCATAACATCGGCTATCTCGGCAAGTCTTTTGGAATCCATGCTCTAGCTCCTTGCATATCTACGCAGCGCGATGGCGGCGTTGTGCCCGCCAAAGCCCAGGTTGGTCGAAAGCGCCCAGGTAAGGTCGGCGCGAACCGCGCGATTAGGCGTGTAATCAAGATCGCAGGCGGGATCGGGCGTGTGGTAGTTAATGGTCGGGGGCACCACGCCCTGCTCGAGCGCCATGGCACAGGCCATGACCTCGATGGCACCCGTGGCACCGATCATGTGCCCGGTCATCGACTTGGTCGACGAGACATGTGCGGCGCGTGCCGCGTCCTCGCCGAGCGCCCGCTTAATGCCCGCCGTCTCGGACGAATCGTTGAGCTTGGTCGAGGTACCGTGGGCGTTGATGTAGAGGCCCTCGGAAGGCTTGACGTCGCCCTCGGCTACCGCCAGCGATATCGCACGGGCAATGCCCGCGGCATCGGGGTCGGGGCTCGTAATGTGATAGGCATCATCGGTGTTGCCGTAGCCCACGACCTCGGCATAAATGTGCGCACCGCGCGCCTGCGCATGCTCCATGCTCTCGAGCACGAGCACGCAGGCGCCCTCACCCATCACAAAGCCATCGCGGTCTGCGTCGAACGGGCGGCAGGCCGTCGCGGGATCGGGGTTGGTAGTCAATGCGCGGCAGGACGTAAAGCCCGCAACGGCATCGGGGATAATGGCCGCCTCGGCGCCGCCCGCGAGGATCGCGTCGGCATAGCCGTGCTTGATGGCACGGAACGCCTCGCCCACCGCATGGGCCGAGGTCGCGCACGCGGTCACCACGGGCAGGGTCGGGCCCTTTGCCTTGTGGCGGATTGCGATATTGCCCGAAGCCATATTGGGGATCATCATCGCAATCATGTATGGCGATGCGCGGCGGGGCCCACGATCGGCGATCGTGTGGACGTTGTCGACGAGCGTTTGCATGCCGCCCACACCTGAACCCACGTAGACGCCCAGGCGCTCGCGATCGATGGCGCCTTCGACATCAAAGCCCGCATCGTGCATGGCCTCGTCCGACGCCGCCAGTGCAAACTGAACGCAGGGGTCCAGGTGCTTGGCATCGTGCTTGCCAAAGTAGTCGTTGCCGTCAAAGCCCTTGACCTCGGCCGCCACCTTGACGGCAAACGCATCCGTATCGAAGTGCGTGATCGGGCCGATGCCGCACGTGCCGGCGCACATTGCCGCCCAGGTGGCAAGCGCGGTGTTGCCGAGCGGCGAAACGGCACCGATGCCGGTGATTGCAACTCTCTGTTCCATCATGGTCTCCTCATCCAAGCCGTTCTTCGGCCCTGGTTTCTACATCGCCATTCCGCCATCGACGCGCACGACCTCGCCCGTAATGTAGGCAGCCGCATCGCTCGCCAAAAAGCGCACCACGCCGGCCACTTCCTCGGGGCGTGCCATGCGCTTAAGGGGAATCTGCTCCTCGGTTGCCACACGCACCTTCTCCGAGAGCTTTGCCGTCATATCGGTCTCGACAAACCCAGGAGCGACCGCGTTCACTCGTACGCCGCGGGGCGCAAGCTCGCGCGCCACCGCCTTGGTCAGGCCGATGACGCCCGCCTTGGAGGCAGCATAGTTGGCCTGCCCGGCATTGCCCATCAGGCCCACAACCGAGCTCATGTTGATGACGCAACCGCCGCGCTGGCGCATAAAGGTCTTGGTGAGCGCACGCGTCGTGTTGAACGTGCCCTTGAGATTGACATCGAGCACGCGGTCGAAGGTATCGTCGCCCATGCGCATGAGCAGGCCATCGCGGGTGATGCCGGCGTTGTTGACAAGCGCCCAAATGGAGCCAAAGTCGTTGAAGACCGTCTCCACGCACGCGTTGACGGCATCGGGGTCGGCCACGTCACATTGATATGCACGCGCCGTGGCGCCAGCCGCCTCACAGGCTTCGCACGTCTCGCGTGCCGCATCGACGCTGCCGGCATAGACGACGGCGATATCGTAGCCATCCTCCGCCAGGCCCACGGCACAAGCGCGGCCGATACCACGCGAGCCGCCCGTGACCAGCGCCACGCGACGCGAGTCGTTGCGCTCGAGCGCGCCGTTGTTCAAGTTGCCCATGTCATTCCTTTCGGGTTACAGCTCTGTGGGCTATGCGAGCTCGTCGGCAATAGCTGCGACCTGTTCGGCCGTTTCGCACGAATACACGCGAACGTCGCTCAGCGTACGCTTGACCAGGCCCGACAGCGTTTTGCCAGGACCGACCTCAATAAACGTGTCGATGCCCTGATCCTGCAGAGTATGCAGCGTGTCGGCCCAGCGAACGGCATGACTCACCTGGTTGGCCAAGACATCCGATGCCGCTCGCGGGTCCGCCGGATAGGGCGCCGCCGTCATGTTTGCCATGACCGGAATCAGCAGCGGAGACGGCGCGTGGCCGTCTTGGATATACGTCGCCAGCCCCTCAGTCGCCTCGGCCATATAGGGGCTATGAAATGCACCCGACACCGCGACTTTCATAGCGCGGCCGCCAGCCTCTTTTACTAGGACGTCGAGCTCCTGCAGCGCCTCAGGCGCTCCGGCAACAACCGTCTGCTGCGGACTGTTGTAGTTGACTGGCCAGCAGTCCTCGCCGGCCTGTTTTGCCAGGCCCTCGACTTGCGCCGCATCGAGTTTGATGACGGCGCGCATGCCGCCGGGGTGACGCTCGGCCGCCGTGGCCATCAATGCCGCGCGCTCACACACGAGCTCAAAACCCGCTCGCGTATCGAATGCCCCCGCGAAGGTGAGCGCTGCGACCTCGCCCAGCGAGAATCCCGCACAGGCGGCAGGTACCACGCCGCGCTCACGCAGAGCGGCAGCCGCTGCCAGATCGTGAACGAACACGCACGGCTGCGTGTTCTCGGTCTGCGAGAGTTCCTCCTTGGAGGCGCTTCGGCACTGCTCACTGGTCCCCGGGCGCACCTCGTCGGCAATGGCGAACACCTCGGCGGCCGCCGGCGATGCCTCGATCAGGTCGACGCCCATCGCGGGGTGCTGGGCGCCCTGGCCGGCAAACAGAAACGCTACGCCACCCATGCGCACGCACCCTTCAGGACGCGCTCGGCGCCATCGACCAGGTCGTCAACGATTTCACGTGCACTTTGGCGTTCGTTGACCATGCCGGCAATCTGTCCACACAAAAACGAGCCCTCTTCGTAATTGCCGTCCTTTGCGGCTTTACGAAGCGCGCCCGTGCCCATGGCCCCGAGCTCCTCGGGGCTTGCGCCCGCCGCCTCGTTCTTGGCATACGCGTTGGTGAAGGGGCTCTTGAGGGCGCGAACCGGATGCCCCGTCGAGCGACCGGTCGCACGCGTCGACGTATCGCCTGCCTTGAGCACCAGCTCTTTGTACTGTTCGGATACGGTGCACTCGTTTGCGACCAGAAAGCGTGTTCCCACCTGGACGCCGGCAGCGCCGAGCATAAAGGCGGCCGCCACACCACGGCCATCGGCGATGCCGCCGGCAGCCACGACGGGAATGTCGACTGCATCGACGACCTGCGGCACCAGTGCCATCGTCGAGGTCTCGCCAATATGGCCGCCCGATTCGGTGCCCTCGGCAACCACGGCAGTGGCTCCGCGACGCGCCACGAGACGCGCCAGCGCCACAGATGCAACAACCGGGATGACCTTGACGCCCGCCTCGTTCCACGCCTTCATGTACTTGGTGGGATTTCCGGCGCCTGTCACGACGACCGGCACTCGCTCGTCAATAACGACCTGCGCGACCTCGTCGGCAAACGGGCTCATGAGCATGACGTTGACACCAAAGGGCTTATCCGTCCTGGCGCGCAGCTCGTGAATCTGGTCGCGCAGCCAGTTGGCGTCGGCGTTCATGGCCGCGATGATCCCTAAGCCGCCCGCCTCGGACACAGCGGACGCCAGCGAGGCGTCGGCAATCCAGGCCATACCGCCCTGGAACACGGGCTTTTCGATGCCGAGTAGATCGCAAAGAGGAGACTTGAGCATCACTACTTCTCCAATGCCGCCTCGACCGTATCGGCGAACTCGCCGACCGTCTTGGGGTTCTCCTCGGTATCGAGCTGGATGCCAAACTCGTCCTCGACGGCGACGAGGATCTCGACGGTGCCCAGACTGTCGAGACCAATCTCCTCGAGCGTGGACTCGGGCTTCATCTCGACGTCGTCAAGGCCAGCGGTCTCGCGGATAACGTCGCAAACGCGCTCGAAGGTCTTCTGATCTGCCATGGTAGTTCTCCTTTGTTTGTGCCCTAGGGGCGTTTTTATTTCCTATGTGCGACTACTTCCAACGAAGCAGATAGCCACCTATATCCAGGCCGGCGCCAAATCCAACGAGGGCGATGGTGTCGCCCGCATTCAGTACGTCAGTGCGTGCCAGCCGGTCAAGCGCAAAGGGAATGCAGGCGCTCGAAATGTTGCCGGTCTCGCGTAGCGTTCGAACCACGCGCTCGTCTGGCACACCGAGGCGCTTGACCGCCTGACTCAGGATTCGTTCGTTAGCCTGATGGAATACAAAATGATTGATGTCTTCGACCGAAATGCCCGCATCGCTCACAAGCCTATGGACCGTGTCGCAGATGGCATTGACGCCGAACTTGAACACACGACGACCGTTCATGGACAGCACGCTCTCGCTATCTGCGGAAGCCTTAAACGGCGAGGTGCCGACCAGACCGGGAACGCGCAACGTCTCGACGTCGGGCGCCGTCGAAAGCTCAACAGCAAGGGGGTTGTCTCCCCCAGTCTCTATCACTGCGGCGCCTGCACCATCGCCAAAAAGCACGCAGGTGGCGCGGTCGGTCCAGTCGAGCGCGCGCGTCATCTGCTCGGCAGCAACGACAAGCACATGCTTGGCTCGTCCTCGGGCGGTATAGCCCTCGGCGACATCGAGCGCAAATACGAAGCCGGCGCAGGCAGCCGAGACATCGAAAGCAGGGCACGTCGCGCCTAGTCGCTCAGCAACGGCACACGCCTCAGCGGGAACAAGGTGGTCACCCGTCGTCGTCGAGCAGACGATCAGATCCAGCTGGCTCGCATCGATTCCGGACGTCTGGAGCGCTTGCTCGCTCGCTGCCACGGCAAGGTCGTCGAGTGACTCGGTGGTGCACACATGGCGGCTCTTGATGCCTGTGCGGGTAAAAATCCACTCATCCGAGGTATCGAGGAACTCGGACAGCTCGTCATTGGAAACACTGCGCTTGGGAAGCGCCGAGCCTGTTCCAAGAATCGTGAAACCCATCACTAACCTCCTTTGAGTTGTTGACGTGTTTACATCGACCAAGAGAGGATAGCGCATATTAGTCGTTGTTGACGTGTTAACATTAAAATGTCCAAATGCGACAAAGGCTTCACATTGTGTCTATCTCTCGACACCATTGCGCGATTGCCTTATCAACTTAGGAGGTAGCAGCCGTTATGGATGCCAAATTAACGATAGTCGACGTAACCGGATCGACCAACGATGACCTGCTCGAAGCAGGTAAACAGGGAGCGCCGCACGGCACAGGGCTTGCCGCCCGGGCTCAGACAGCAGGACGCGGCCGGCGCGGGCACAAATGGGATTCAACCGCCGGCAACTTATTGCTTTCGATTGTCCTGCGTCCATGCGTTAATCCTGCAAAGTACTCTGGTCTTGCCGCCGTCAGCGGCCTAGCGGTGCTCGAGGCGCTCGAAACGCAAGGTCTTGCAAACGAGATTGGCCTCAAATGGCCCAACGACCTGGTCGCGCGAGGGTGCAAACTCGGCGGCATCTTGGTCGAGGCGGCACGCGATAACGAAGGCAAACCCTTCGCCGTCTGCGGCATTGGCGTCAATGTGAACTATGTGCCCTCAAAGGTTCCCGATGGCGGCCTGCCGGCAATCGGCCTCTCGGATCTCAACGAGAACGTTCCCGCCGTCGATGTGTTACTCAAGGAGGTCTATCACGCGGTCGTGAACGCCGTAGATGCGTGGGCAGAGCATCTCAAGGCCATGGAAGAAGACACCGGACCGCTCGCGCCCGTCCAAGGCGAATATATCGCTCACCTCAATTGGATTGGGGAGCACGTTATCGCCCGCTCCCCCGCTCGGGACGAGCTGGCGCGAGGCATCTTTAAAACCGTCGATGCCTTTGGACGCGCGTGTATCGAAACGGAAGACGGCTTGCGATCCTTCCATTTTGAGGAGGCATCGCTGCGCCCCTTGAACGAATAGGGCGCCGCAGGCACCTGCTCGGCAGCATTACCCGGCAGTCCAAACCATCATTCAAAACAAAAGAGCCCCGCTACCAACATGGCAGCGGGGCTCTGTAAGCTATGAGCGATATCGCTTAGAGCTTGATGTCGATGTCAACGCCAGCGGGGAGGTCGAGACGCATGAGCGAATCAACGGTGCCCGAGGTGGGGTCGAGGATGTCGATGAGACGCTTGTGGGTGCGCATCTCGAACTGCTCACGGGAGTCCTTGTTCACGTGCGGCGAGCGGATAACCGTGTACAGGTTGCGCTCGGTGGGCAGGGGGACAGGACCGGAAACGCGAGCGCCGGTCTTCTGAGCGGTCTCGACGATGAGCTTCGCGGACTGATCGACGACCTCGTGATCATAGCCCTTGAGGCGAATGCGGATCTTCTGGGTAGCCAACTTAAACCTCCAAAGAGTGCGAGAGATGTTCTCGCGGATTACGTAACAGGGAGCTCGAACTTAGGCGTTCTTGCTCATGACCTCGTCCACGATGGACTTGGGCGCGGGCTCATAAGAGTCGAACTGCATCGTGTAGGATGCACGGCCCTGGGTCTGGGAGCGAAGGTCGGTAGCGTAACCGAACATCTCGCCCAGCGGCACCTTGGCACGGATGAGCTTGGTGTTCTTGCGATCCTCCATGCCCTCGATCTTGCCGCGGCGACCGGAGAGGTTGCCCATAACGTCGCCCATGTACTGCTCGGGGGTCTCGACCTCGACAGCCATGATCGGCTCGAGCAGCTGCGGATCGGACTTCTTGAGGGCGTCCTTGATAGCCATGGAACCGGCGATCTTGAAGGCGGCCTCGGAGGAGTCGACCTCGTGGTAAGAACCGTCGAACAGGGTGACCTTAACGTCGAGGACCGGGAAGCCGGCGATAACACCGGTGTTCAGGGCCTCCTGGATGCCCTTGTCGATGGACGGGATGTACTCCTTGGGCACGACGCCGCCGACGATAGCGTTGACGAACTCGTAGCCGAAGCCCTCCTCCATCTTCTCGAGCTTGATGACGGCGTGGCCGTACTGACCGCGACCGCCGGACTGACGGACGAACTTGCCCTCAGCCTTCTCGACGTCGTGACCAGCGGTCTCGCGGTAGGCGACCTGGGGCTTACCAACGTTAGCGTCAACCTTGAACTCACGGAGCAGACGGTCGACGATGATCTCGAGGTGCAGCTCGCCCATGCCGGCAATGATGGTCTGGCCGGTCTCGTGGTTGGTGGACACCGTGAAGGTCGGGTCCTCCTCGGCGAGCTTGGTCAGAGCCAGGGACATCTTGTCCTGCTCGGCCTTGGTCTTGGGCTCGATGGCAACGTCGATAACGGGCTTAGCGAACTCGATCTTCTCGAGGACGATCTCCTTGCCCTCGGCGCACAGGGTGTCACCGGTGGTGGAGTTCTTGAAGCCGACGCAAGCGACGATGTCGCCGGCGGCAGCGTCGTCACGGTCGATACGCTCGGCAGCGTTCATCTCGAGGATGCGGCCGAGACGCTCGCGCTGACCGTTGGAAGCGTTGATCACGTAGGAGCCGGACTCGGCACGGCCGGAGTAAACGCGGACGTAGGTGAGCTTACCGACGAACGGGTCGGTCATGATCTTGAAGACCAGGCCGGAGAAGGGCTCGTCGAAGGAGGGATGACGCTCGATCTCCTCGCCGGTGTCCGGATCGGTACCGGTGACGGCCTCGACGTCGATCGGGCTGGGCAGGTAGTCGACGACAGCGTCGAGCAGCTCCTGAACGCCCTTGTTCTTGTAGGCGGAGCCCACGAAGACGAGGTTGAGCTCGTTGGCCAGAACGCCCTTGCGCAGAGCAGCCTTGAGCTCCTCGACGGTGAAGTCCTCCTCCATGAGGATCTTCTCCATGAGCTCGTCGTCAAAGCTGGCAGCAGCGTCGAGGAGCTCCTCGCGCTTGGTGGCAGCGATGTCGGCGAACTCAGCCGGGATCTCGTCCATCGGCTCGGGGTAGGTCATGCCCTTCTCGTCGGCCTTGAAGTCCCATGCAGTCATGGTGACCAGGTCGATGACGCCCCAGAAGTTGTCCTCGGCGCCCATCGGGACCTGAGCGGCCACGGCGTTGGCGTCGAGACGATCCTTCATGGTCTCGATAGCGTTGAAGAAGTCAGCGCCCACGCGGTCATACTTGTTGATGAAGGCGATACGGGGGACGTTGAAGGTAGAAGCCTGACGCCAAACGGTCTCAGACTGGGGCTGAACGCCGGCAACGGCGTCGAAGACGGCGACAGCGCCATCGAGGACGCGCAGGCAGCGCTCGACCTCGGCGGTGAAGTCAACGTGGCCCGGGGTGTCGATGATCTGGATGCGGTAGTCGGTACCGTCCTTCTTCCAGAAGCACGTGGTGGCAGCGGAGGTAATGGTTACGCCGCGCTCCTGCTCCTGAACCATCCAGTCCATGGTGGCAGCGCCCTCATGGACCTCACCGATCTTGTGGGTCTTACCGGTGTAGTAAAGAATACGCTCGGTCGTGGTGGTCTTACCGGCATCGATGTGAGCCATGATGCCGATGTTACGGGTATCGGAAAGCTTGTACTTAGGCTTAGCCATGTTAGTTCCTTACCTTAACTTACCAACGATAGTGAGAGAACGCGCGGTTGGCCTCGGCCATCTTGAAGACGTCCTCACGCTTCTTGACGGAAGCGCCCAGGCCGTTGGAGGCGTCGAGGATCTCGTTGGCGAGACGCTCGGCCATGGTCTTCTCCTTGCGAGCGCGGGAGAAGTTGACGATCCAGCGGATACCCAGAGCGGTGGAACGACGGGAGTTGACCTCCATCGGGACCTGATAGGTAGCGCCACCGACACGCTTGGGCTTAACCTCGAGCGTGGGCTTGACGTTGTCCATAGCCTTCTTGAAGGTAGCGAGAGCGTCGCCACCCTCGGACTTCTCGGCAACAATCTCGAAAGCGGTGTAAACGATGCGCTCAGCGGTGGCCTTCTTGCCGTCAAGAAGGACCTTGTTGATGAGCTGAGTCACCAGGCGGTTGTTGTAAACGGCGTCAGGCTGAACCTCACGACGATTAGCTGCTGCACGACGCGGCATGTGAAATCTCCTTAAGTGTCTACCGTGCGGCGCTTAGGCGGAACACGGCGAAAGTATCAAAACGTTATCTGGCTTATTTAGCCTTGGGGCGCTTAGCACCGTACTTGGAACGGGCCTGCATACGGTTCTGGACCGGAGCAGCGTCGTAGGCGCCACGGATGACGTGATAACGGACACCAGGGAGGTCACGGACACGACCGCCGCGGACGAGCACGATGGAGTGCTCCTGCAGGTTGTGGCCCTCACCCGGGATGTAAGCAGTAACTTCGATGCCGTTGACGAGGCGAACACGGGCAACCTTACGAAGAGCCGAGTTCGGCTTCTTGGGGCTCGTGGTGAAGACGCGGGTGCACACGCCGCGCTTCTGGGAGTTGTGCTGCAGGGCAGCGTTCTTGGACTTCTTGGGCACGGAACGACGGCCCTGGCGAACCAGCTGGTTAATAGTAGGCAAAGCGTACTCCTTCTCGAATGATTCCAGCTTTCTGTAAAGTGCAACGGCTTGAATCGAGGGGTCAGCATCCCCCTACGAAACACGCAGTTCGATAGGATACGTGGCGTTAGCTGTGCCGTCAACAGACCACGCCGCCGGGCGTATCCCAAAATATGCACATTTCCGCAAAGCCTACACAAAAGGAATCCCCTCCTGTGCGCAAGGGCCGCTTCCCACGAGGGAAGCGGCCCCAGACCTTACGAATAGACGATGGTAAAGGGTACTTCTGTTTCGGTCTCTCCTGTTGATGTGTATCTCGTTCCCTCGAGGGTTACCGAGACCACTTGGTCGACATCAATCAACTTCGTTGGCACCCAGATGTTCTCTCCGCTATTGCGCGCATAAGAAAAATATAAGTTGAACACCCCTGCGTCGTCATCTTCGACAATCTGCTCCGATCCATCCTTGTAGCTGACGGTCAGCTTATTATCAACTGCTTCATAGCCCAAATCATCAATGTGCGTCTGGATGGAAAACGGGCTGATCTCGAGAGGCGAGTCACCGGAGCGGAGTTCCTTTGTATCGACGTACGCTCCAATATTGAACTCGGGTGTCGACGCCTCAAACTGCCTCGCACTCCCACCTTCACCCTCGGTCCAGTGGATATTCCAGGTGACCGCATGTTGAAAATCTCGCTCGCGATCCATAGCGGCAAAGTACATCGTGCCATTAATGACCGTGTCACTTGATGTGTCCTTATCAATTGTGCTGCGTGTGTCAGCCCATTCCTCGCCGAACTTCATGTCGGGCGTGCCGATGCCTTGTTCTTCTTCACCATAGAGAACAAGTTCGCCAGTCTCTGCTGCCGGCTTGTAGTAGTTAACACCATTTGGATTGGACAACGTAAACGTCACGGCACCGCAACCGTTTTTATCGATAGCCATATCATGAATGTCGAGTGTATAGCCGTTGCCCTCGACGGACAGATTGACCTTCTGTACTGAACCCTCCAAGCTTTGGGGCGCGATACCATCACCAAACTCTCTGGTGTAGGTATATTTAGTCCCCGACGAGCCACCTTGAGTCCAGGTAATGGACTCTCCGTTGCCATGGTTTCCCCAGGCAGAGGCAAAATAACTGGAATTGACGACGGCGTAGGCGACCCCTCCGGTCGCCAGCACTCCGGTAAGGCATCCGATCACGGCAACATACAGAGGCTTCGCGTGACCCTTTCGGCGAAGCGGCTCACCAGCAGCGGCATAAAGAACACGGTCAGCAAGATCGCTATCGGCTTGGACGGACTCGAAGGCCTGCTTGATTTGGTTGGATTTCACGGTCGCCCTCCTCTAGGATGAACTTGAGTTTCGATCTGCCGCGAGCTAAACGCGTTCGAACGGTCGCGGCTGGCACATGCAATAACTCGGCAATCTCTGAAGTCGAGAAGCCCAGATAGTAATAGAGCACGATGGGGATACGGAATCGTTCCGGAAGCCGCATGACGTCTAATAGGACGGCCTTGGTCTCATCCTGCGCCGTCGAAAGCGAATCGGCCAGGTTCTCAATGTCCTCCACACGCCTCCATGGCTTTCGAAAGAGAGATTTGCATTCATTGATCGTGACCCGGATAAGCCATCGACGAAGATGTTCCCAGCTTTCAAATTGCGCATCGCTTTTGAGTAACTTCAGAAAGACGTCTTGAGCGACATCGTCGGCGTCGGCGCGATCACGCAGGTACGTCAACGCGATCCGAAACACGACATCCCGGTGATCTTCGACTGCCTGTCTAAATGTTTGTTCTTCCATAATCACCTCCCGGTGACGTTAATGGTTCTCGATGAGGCCCTCACCATAGATACGCTTTGACCGAACAGAATGTTTCAAATTCAAGCAGGAAAAACCTACCAAAATTAATCCGTCCCTTTTTGGCAAAAGGAATCCCCTTCTGTGCGCGGGGGCAGATTCCCGGAACGGGCCGCCCGCTGTTTAAGTTTGCTGCTCTACAGTCCTGCGCAAGACGGAAAGCACATTAAGTGCTTTCCTTTGCGTGCGGAACTCGCGACAAACTTAAACAGCGGGCGGCCCGTTCCGGGAATCCGACGTGCTCGTCGGGGCAACGTTCCTCACCAAAAAAGACCCGCTCCCCTGTTGGGAAGCGGGTCTTTGGAAGGACGGTTAACGTACTAGGAAATTACTCCTCGTCGTTGTCCTTTGCCTCTTCGGCGTCATCGGTGTCCACGAGCTGGTTGAGCAGCTCGTCGAGGGAAGCCATGTCCTCGTTGATGGCACCGTTGGCGGGAGCCTTCTTGTCGTCGATCGGGGCGCCCAGGAGCTCCTCGTCGGCGTCGGCGTGATGCGTCGGCGTGGCGGAGGTGCCCAGCAGGATGTCGTCCGGACCGTCGGGGCTAAAGACCATCTGCAGCAGCTGCGAGAGGTCTTCCTCGTCGGCAACGTCGTCGTTGTTCTCGAGGATGTAGAGCAGGTCGTGGGCCTCGAGGCCGTCACGGAGCTCCTCGATCGCCTTGGCACCGATGCCATCGATGCGCAGCAGATCCTCCTCGGACTTGCCGACCAGGTCGCCGACCGTCTCGATGCCGACCTCGCTGAACTTGTTGGTCCAGCGCTGCGACACGCCCAGGTCGTCGAACAGGTATAGGCGAGCCTTCTCGGCGGAGATGGTGTGGCCGTTGCGGGTGAACGAACCGTCAGCACCACCGAACTCGTCGTAGCCGGCCCAGTCGAGCTGTTGCGGGAGCTGCTCGTCCAGGTCCTTGAGCTCCACAGGAGCCCACTCGGGCAGTGACTTGGCGTTGGGCGAAGCCGGGCCGTCGATGTCCACGTAGCCGTCGGCCGTGCGATACGTCAGCTTGGCGTTGGCGTACGGCTTGAGGCCAGTACCAGCCGGGATCTTCTTACCGACGATGACGTTGGACTTAAGGTCGAGCAGGTGGTCGACCTTGCCCTCGATGGCAGCCTCGGTAAGGACGCCGGCGGTGCGGATGAACGAAGCACTCGACAGCCAGGAGTCGATGTTGGACGCGACCTTGAGCGTACCCAGGATGACGGGCTCGGCCACGGGAGCCTGACCGCCCAGACGGGCAACGCGCTCGACCTCGTCGGCGAACTCGTAGCGATCGACGTACTGACCAAGCAGGTACTTGGAGTCGCCGGGGTTGGTGATCTGAACGCGACGCAGCATCTGACGTGCGAGCACCTCGATGTGCTTGTCGTTCAGGTCGACGCCCTGGCTGGTGTAGACGTCCTTGACGCTCTCGACGAAGGTGTGCATCGTCGACTCGATGTCGGTCAGCTTGCGCAGGTTGCGGAAGTTGACGAAGCCCTTGGTGATCTGGTCGCCGGCGCGAACCTCGCAGCCGTCCTCGATCTCGGGCATAAAGCGCACCGATGCGGGGACGCGACGCTCGTCGAGGACACGGGTGTGATCCTCGGAGTCGGTGAGCGTCAGCACGTACTCGGACTTCTCGGGCTTAATCGAGAGGTGGCCGGAGTACGGAGCCAGCTCGGCCTCGCGGCCCAGGATCTTCTCGTTGACGTTGCCGACGATATCGAACATACGGCTGACCGTAGGCAGACCCTGCGTAATATCGTCGACGCCAGCGACGCCGCCGGAGTGAATGGTACGCATCGTAAGCTGCGTACCGGGCTCGCCGATGGACTGGGCAGCAATAATGCCGACGGCAGTACCGATGGCGACCGGACGACGGGTGGAAAGATCCCAGCCGTAGCACTTCTGGCACACGCCGTACTTGGAGCGGCAGGTGAGCAGTGCGCGAAGCTTGACCTTCTTGAGGCCGGCATCGACCATCTTCTGGATGTCGGCGACCTTCTCGATGTAGCCGTCCTGCTCAAAGAGCACGGTGCCATCGGGGGCCACGACGTCCTCGATGAAGCAACGGCCGACGAGGTCGGTGTTGAGGTCGGTGGTGCCGGGGATGATGAGGTTGTAGGTGACGCCCTCGTGCGTACCGCAGTCCTCCTCGCGGACGATGACGTCCTGGGCCACGTCGACCAGACGACGGGTCAGGTAACCAGAGTCTGAGGTGTGGGATGCGGTATCGACCAGGCCCTTACGGGCGCCGTAGGTCGAAATGAAGTACTCGAGCGGCAGCAGGCCCTCGCGGAAGTTCGCCTTAATGGGAAGGTCGATCGTCTCGCCGGACATGTCTGCCATCAGGCCACGCATGCCGCCGAGCTGACGCAGCTGGGTCTTAGAACCACGGGCGCCGGAGTCGGCCATCATGTAGAGCGGGTTCTCCTCGTCGAACAAGTCGAGCATGAGCGCTGCAACCTTATCGGTACAAGCGGTCCACTCGTTAACGACTTCGATGTGGCGCTCCGTCTCGTTGATGAAGCCCTCCTCGAAGTACTCGTTGATCTGGTCGACGTTGGCCTGGGCGCGATCGAGCAGCTCCTGCTTCTCGGCAGGGATGAGAGCGTCCCACACCGAGATGGTGAGGCCGGCGCGGGTAGCGTAGTGGAAGCCGGAGTACTTGATGGCGTCGAGGATCGGGCCGACCTTGGCCTCGGGATAGCGATCGCAGCAGTCCGCAACCAGCTTGGCCACGTCGCCCTTGACCATCTTGTAGTTCATGAACTCGTAGTCTTCGGGCAGGCACTGGCGGTTGAAGATGATGCGGCCGATAGAGGTCTCGAAGCGCGCGGTCTTGTTGCCGGTGACGTCGTAGTCGACAAACTCGTTCTTGCCGTTCTTGACGCGGAAGATAC
The DNA here is from genome assembly GCF_015561195.1 of Collinsella aerofaciens. Taxonomy (GTDB): domain Bacteria; phylum Actinomycetota; class Coriobacteriia; order Coriobacteriales; family Coriobacteriaceae; genus Collinsella; species Collinsella aerofaciens_AC. Next base: position 178,250 of record NZ_JADMSU010000001.1, read on the forward strand.
GGGTGCCGTCCTCGTTGATGACATTGGCGTCGGCAGCGGACACGCGGACCTGAATCTTGGCCTGCATGTCGACCTCGGAGCGGCAGTCATAGGCGTGCAGCGCGTCGTCGAAGCTGGCGAACACGTGGTTCTCGCCCGGCAGACCGTCGCGGACCTGGGTCAGGTAGTACACACCGATGATCATGTCCTGCGAGGGGATGTTAACCGGCTTGCCGGATGCCGGCGAGCGCAGGTTGTTCGCAGAGAGCATAAGCACGCGAGCCTCGGCCTGAGCCTGGCTGGACAGCGGCACATGGACAGACATCTGGTCGCCGTCGAAGTCGGCGTTGAAGGGCGAGCAGACCAGCGGATGCAGGTGGATAGCCTTGCCCTCGACCAGCACCGGCTCAAAGGCCTGGATGGACAGACGGTGCAGGGTCGGTGCACGGTTGAGCAGCACGACGCGGCCGTCGATGACCTCTTCGAGGATATCCCACACAAAGGTGGCACCGCGGTCGATAGCGCGCTTGGCGCCCTTGATGTTCTCGACCTTGCCGAGCTCGACCAGGCGCTTCATGACGAAGGGCTTGAAGAGCTCCAGCGCCATGGTCTTGGGCAGACCGCACTGGTGCAGCAGCAACTTGGGGTCGGTAACGATTACCGAACGGCCGGAGTAGTCGACACGCTTGCCCAGCAGGTTCTGACGGAAACGACCCTGCTTGCCCTTGAGGGCCTCGGCGAGCGACTTGAGCGGGCGACCGCCACGGCCAGAGACCGGGCGACCACGACGGCCGTTGTCGAACAGGGCGTCCACGGACTCCTGGAGCATGCGCTTCTCGTTGTTCACGATGATCGCAGGGGCGTCCAGGTCGAGCAGGCGCTTGAGTCGGTTGTTACGGTTGATCACGCGACGATACAGGTCGTTGAGGTCGGACGCGGCGAAGCGGCCGCCGTCGAGCTGGACCATCGGGCGCAGATCGGGCGGAATGACCGGGATGACGTCCAGGATCATGTTCGCGGGGCTGTTGCCGCCCTTCAGGAAGGCGTCAACGACCTCAAGGCGCTTGACGGCCTTCTCGCGCTTCTGCTTCTGGGAATCCTCGTCGGCGATGATGGCCTTGAGCTTCTCGGCCTCGGAGGGGAGGTCGATGGCAGCGAGCAGGTCGCGAACGGCCTCGGCACCCATGCCACCCTTGAAGTACATGGAGTAGTAACGGGTCATCTCGCGGAACAGCGGCTCATCGGAGATGAGGTCGCGCTCGGTGAGCTTCATGAAGGCGTTGAAGGCATCCGTGCGGAGCTGCTTCTCATCCTTGCACTCTTCCTCGATGTCGACGATGCCGGAGGCGATCTCCTCGGGGGTCAGCGGCTCCTCGTCGGAGAACTCGTCAAAGTTCTCGGGGTCGCCCTGCTCCTTGAGGGACTCGATCTGGCGGGCGCACTCGGCATCGATCTCTTCCAGATCGGCGGCGAGCTCCTCGCGCAGGTCGTCGGCGTCGGCCTCGCGGGCCTCATAGTCAACCTCGGTGATGATGTAGCTGGCAAAGTACAGAACCTTCTCGAGGTCCTTGGACTTGATGTCGAGCATACGGCTCATCGGGAAGCTCGTGGGGCTCTTGAAGTACCAGATGTGGGACACGGGAGCGGCGAGCTCGATGTGGCCCATGCGGTCGCGACGCACCTTGGCCGAGGTGACCTCGACGCCGCAGCGCTCGCAGACGATGCCCTTAAAGCGGATGCCCTTGTACTTGCCGCAGGAGCACTCCCAGTCCTTGGCGGGACCGAAGATCTTCTCGCAGAACAGGCCGTCCTTCTCGGGCTTGAGGGTACGGTAATTGATGGTCTCCGGCTTCTTGACCTCACCGTGCGACCAGGAACGGATCTGGTCGGCGGAGGCAAGGGAGATCTTTACCGAGTCAAAATCAGTAGCTTCGAAATCTGCCACAGTCAACTACTCCTTATCAGTGGTCGTGGCGGCGACAGCCTCGGGTGCCTCGGCGGTCTCGGCATCCTCGGCCTCGACGTCGGTGTTAACGCCGGCGAGCGCAGCCAGGTCGTCGAGAGCAGAGGTCTCCTCGGCGGTCACAGGGGCGGAGGCGTCCTCGTCGGCATCGTGCATGGGCTCGATGTCCAGTGCGAGGGAGCGAATCTCCTTGACGAGAACCTTGAAGGACTCGGGGATACCCGGGACAGGAACGTTCTCGCCCTTGACGATGGACTCGTAGGTCTTGACGCGGCCCACGGTATCGTCGGACTTGACGGTCAGGATCTCCTGCAGGACGTTGGAAGCACCGTAAGCGTACAGTGCCCAAACTTCCATCTCGCCGAAGCGCTGGCCGCCGAACTGGGCCTTGCCGCCCAGAGGCTGCTGGGTAACCAAGCTGTAAGGGCCAGTCGAACGGGCGTGGATCTTGTCGTCGACCATGTGGCCGAGCTTGAGGATGTAGGACGTACCAACGGTAATGGGCTCGCGGAACTCCTCGCCGGTACGGCCGTCGAACAGACGGGTCTTGCCGCGCTCGTCAAGCTGGGTGACGAACTCGGGGCGCATGTGATCGCCAAAGGCAGCGGTGGCCTTGTTGAGCATGTTCTTGTTGGCACGACGAATGACCTCGGCGATCTCGTCCTCCTTGGCGCCGTCGAAGACGGGCGTGGCGGTGAAGAACGGACCGGGGACGTACTTGTCGGAGTCGGCCTGCTCGGTATCCCAACCGCAGGCAGCAGCCCAGCCAAGGTGGCACTCGAGCAGCTGGCCGACGTTCATACGCGAAGGAACGCCCAGCGGGTTGAGGATAACGTCGATCGGGGTACCGTCAGCCATGTAGGGCATGTCCTCGACCGGCAGAACGTTACAGATAACACCCTTGTTGCCGTGGCGGCCGGCGATCTTATCGCCCTGCTGGATCTTACGACGCTGGGCGACGTAGACGCGCACCTGCTCGTTGACGCCGGGGGCCAGGTCGTCGCCGTTCTCGCGGCTAAAGCGGACGACGTCGATAACGCGGCCGTAAGCGCCGTGAGGCATCTTAAGGGAGGTATCGCGGACATCGTGGGCCTTGGCACCGAAGATGGCGCGCAGCAGGCGTTCCTCGGCGGTCAGAGCGCTCTCGCCCTTAGGCGTGACCTTACCGACCAGGATGTCGCCAGGGCCGACCTCGGCGCCGATGCGGATGATGCCGTCCTCGTCGAGGTTGGCAAGCATGTCCTCGGAGAGGTTCGGGATCTCGCGGGTGATCTCCTCGGGGCCGAGCTTGGTGTCGCGGGCGTCGATCTCGTGACGGGTGATGTTGATGGTCGTCAGCAGGTCCTCGGCCACCAGGCGCTCGGACACGACGATACCGTCCTCGTAGTTGAAGCCTTCCCACGGCATGTAGGCCACGGTGAGGTTCTGGCCCAGTGCGAGCTCGCCATGATCGGTCGAAGGACCGTCAGCCAGGGGCTCGCCCTGCTCAACGGTGTCACCGACGCGCACGAGCGGACGGTGGTTGATGCAGGTGGACTGGTTGGAGCGCTGGTACTTGGCCAGGTGATACTCGTCCATGCCGCCGGCATGCTTGACGATAATCTTGGCGGCGTCGGCAAAGATGACCTCGCCGGCGTTCTTGGCCAGGGTGACCTCGCCGGAGTCCAGGGCGGCGCGACGCTCCATGCCGGTACCGACATAGGGAGCGGCGGGGTGAACCAGCGGCACAGCCTGACGCTGCATGTTAGCGCCCATCAGCGTACGCTTGGCGTCGTCGTGCTCGAGGAACGGGATCAGCGTGGCTGCGACGGAGAGCATCTGACGCGGCGAGACGTCCATGTAGTCGACGTCCTCGACGGGCACGTCGGCGGGAGCGCCGAAGGAGCCGTCGAAGTCGCGGGTACGGGCGATCACGGTGTGCGGGCGGACGATCTTGCCCTCGGCATCGGTCGTGATGAACTCGTTGGTCTTGGGATCGAGCGGCGTGTTGGCCGGCGCGATGACGTGCTTCTCTTCCTCGTCAGCGGTCATCCAGTCGATCTGGTCGGTGGCAACGCCGTTCTCGACGCGACGGAACGGGGCCTCGATGAAGCCATACTCGTTGACACGGGCGTAGAGGGCGAGCGAGCCGATCAGGCCGATGTTGGGGCCTTCGGGGGTCTCGATCGGGCACATGCGGCTGTAGTGCGAGTTGTGAACGTCGCGGACGGCCGTCGGCACGTTGGTGCGGCGACTGGAGCCGGACTTGTGGCCGGCAAGACCACCAGGGCCGAGTGCGGACAGACGGCGCTTGTGGGTCAGACCGGTCAGGGGGTTCGCCTGGTCCATGAACTGCGAGAGCTGCGAGGAACCGAAGAACTCCTTGATGGAGGCCACGATCGGGCGGATGTTGATGAGCGACTGCGGGGTGATCTCGTCAATGTCCTGGGAGCTCATGCGCTCACGGACGACGCGCTCCATACGGCTCATGCCGATACGGAACTGGTTGGCGACGAGCTCGCCGACGGTGCGGATACGGCGGTTGCCGAAGTGGTCGATGTCGTCGACCTTGAAGCCCTGCTCGCCGGCAGCGAGGGACAGCAGGTAGCGCAGCGTCGCGACGATATCCTCGTCGGTGAGCACCGTGACCTCTTCCTCGGTGGTGAGGTTGAGCTTCTTGTTGACCTTGTAACGACCGACACGGGCCAGATCGTAGCGCTGCGGGTTAAAGAGCAGGCCCTCGAGCAGGCTGCGGGAAGCGTCCACGGTGGGAGGCTCGCCCGGGCGCAGGCGACGGTAGATCTCGATGAGGGCGTCCTCGCGGGTAAGGGCGGTGTCGCGCTCTAGGGTGCGCTTGATCACATCGGAGTTGCCGAGCAGCTCGATGATGTCGTCGTTGGTGACGGCGATACCAAGGGCGCGCAGGAACATCGTGGCGCTCTGCTTGCGCTTACGGTCGATGGAGACCATGAGCTGGTCGCGCTTGTCGACCTCAAACTCGAGCCAGGCACCGCGGGACGGGATGATCTGGGCCTTGTAGATCTGCTTGCCCGAATCCATCTCGGAGCTGTAGTACACGCCCGGGGAGCGGACGAGCTGCGAGACGACGATACGCTCGGTACCGTTGATGATGAAGGTGCCCTGATCGGTCATCATGGGGAAGTCGCCCATGAAGACGAGCTGTTCCTTGATCTCGCCGGTCTCTTTGTTGGTGAGACGGACGTCGGTCAGAAGCGGAGCCTGATAGGTCATATCCTTCTCGCGGCACTCCTCGACGGTGTGCGCGGGGTCGCCGAACTGATGCTCGCCGAAGGTAACCTCGAGAACATGGTTCTGGCTCTGGATGGGGCTGGATTCCTTGAACGCCTCACGAAGGCCCTCGTCCTTAAAACGCTCAAAGGATTCCCTTTGAACAGAGATAAGGTTGGGGAGCTCCATGGCCTCCGGGATTTTCCCGAAGCTGACGCGCTTGCGCTCAGTGGCAGTGTATGCGTAGGTCACCAGGTTTTTCCTCCTTCACGGAAATGCTCGGTGGGTTGGCGAGGCATAGCTTCGCCAGTTATCGCAACCTAATAGTTTATCAGGTACCGACCGTTGGGCAAGAAAAGCCTTGACGCGATTGAGTTTTTGGAGTAGCAAAGTTTTTCGACAGAAAATACGCAGGTAGATAGGTGTGCATCGAACACCTGTTCATATATTTTCTGTGAACAGAGGGCCGGCAATCGCAGCTCTTATAAAAAACGGGCGCGAACCGAGGTCCACGCCCGTAAATGTCGGTGCCCGAAGGCTTACTTGCGCATCAATCCGCCGCGCTCGTCGATGGCGTCCCAGAAGGCGTCGGCAAAGCGGGGGTCGTTTGCAGCCATGAGGGCGTTAGTGGCCATCCAACCAGAGGGAGTGCCGGTGTCGTAGCCCGACAGCGGGTCGATGACGACGGCGTACATGGCCTCGCGGTCGAGCGAACGGGCCATGGCGTCGGTGAGCTGGATCTCGCCGCCCTTGCCGGCCTGCTGATCTGCCAGCAGGTCCATGACCAGCGGGCTCAGCAGGTAGCGACCGACGATGTACAGGTTGGACGGAGCAGCCTCGGGAGCGGGCTTCTCAACCAGACCGCCGATACGCCAGACAGCGCCCGGCTCGGCATCGGCAACGTCCTCGGCGCCCTCGAGCGAACCGACGCGCTCGCCGGCGATAACGCCGTAGCGGCTGACTTCCTCGGGCGAGCAAGCAGCGACGGCGATAACCGAAGCGCCACCGTGCTCCTTGGAAACGGCGAGCATCTTGTCGCAGATATCGCGGTTAGGCACAACGTAGTCGCCCAGAAGAACCAGGAAGTTCTCCCCTGCCACGGCGTCGGCAGCAGAGCGAATAGCATGGCCGAGGCCCTTGGGCTCGTACTGATAACGGAAGTCGACCGGCATACCGCCAGCGTGGGCGACGGCATCGGCATAGGCGTTCTTGCCGCGCTCGCGCAGCAGGTTCTCGAGCGAACGGTCGGGCTGGAAGTAGTTCAGCAGCTCGGGCTTGCCGGGAGAAGTAACGATGATGGCGTCGTCGACCTCCTCGGGGTCGAGTGCCTCCTCGACGACGTACTGAATGACGGGCTTGTCGAGCACCGGCAGCATCTCTTTGGGCGTGCACTTGGTGCCAGGCAGAAAACGCGTGCCAAGACCGGCGGCGGGGATGATTGCCTTCATGTTATTCAAAGATCCTTTCGCAGGCGCAAAAGCGCCCCATGTGTGCGGCACACAGCCGCAGACCAAATTGCGATACCCAAGCATCTTACCGCTGGAACTATATGTCGCTACAAGGCAGAGACAATTCTTCAGCAGGTCAACGCAAATTATTGCTCGAATGGTGCAATTTTATTGCCCAACGGCAGGGCACCCGATACGACGCAAATCACAGAACATGGCAGTTTGAGCAACCGATGCCGAGGGACCGAAAAATAAAAAGACGGGGCTCGCAATGCGAACCCCGTCTGCAAAGGAATCTGGCGAGAAAGCCTGATTACTTGAGGGTGACAGCAGCGCCAGCAGCCTCGAGCTTCTCCTTGGCAGCCTCGGCGTCCTCCTTCTTGGCACCCTCGAGAACAGCCTTGGGAGCGCCCTCGACGACCTCCTTGGCCTCCTTCAGGCCAAGGTTGGTGAGCTCACGGACGGCCTTGATGACCTGGATCTTGTTGTCGCCGAAGCCCTCGAGCACGACGTCAAACTCGGTCTTCTCCTCGGCCTCAGCAGCGCCAGCAGCGGGAGCGGCGACAACAGCGGCAGGAGCAGCGGCGGAAACGCCGAAGGTGTCCTCGATAGCCTTGACGAGCTCGGAAGCCTCGAGAAGGGTCATTTCCTTAAGAGCATCGATGATCTCATCGGTGGTAAGCTTAGCCATTTCTAAGTCCTTTCGGTTTCCGTGCGGATGCACGGAGATCAGTTAAAACACGGCGCGAATGCGCCAGGGGTGCGGCGTTGCCGCCGCGGGTGAAAACAGCGACTAGGCTGCCTTCTGCTCGGAGACCTGCTGGATCGAACGAGCGAGACCAGAGGAAACGCCGTTGACGCAGACAGCGATGTCGCGAGCGAAACCGGAGATGAGACCGGCGATCTGGCCGAGAAGCTGATCCTTGGTGGGCAGCTCGGCGATAGCCTTAACATCATCAGCGGAAACGGCCTTGCCGTCGGAGATACCGCCCTTGATCTCAAGGACGCCCTTGGACTTAGCGGAGAAGTCCTTAAGGGCCTTAGCGGCCTCGACCGGCTCGGTCTCGTAGAACACATAAGCGACGGGGCCGGCGAGGATCTCGTCGATCTCGGGCTGCTCCTGGTTCTTGAGAGCGATCTTGACCAGGTTGTTCTTGTAGACCTTCATCTCGGCGCCGCACTCGCGAAGCTGATGACGCAGCTCCTGAGCCTGCTTAACCGTCAGACCGTTGTAGTTGACGACGAACAGACCGGCGTTCTCGGCGATACGGGACTCGATCTCTGCAACCTTGTCGATTTTGTACTGCTGGGGCATGAATTACACCTCCTCGAATTCTTTCCGGGCACGGTCCGCCACAAGGACGTGACGGGGGCATGTCCAAAAAGAAAGCCCCCGCGCTGCATGAGCGACGGGGGCGAGAAGACATATCTACTCGACCACCTCGGCTGGCGGGATATCCCATTAAGCTCGCGGGCAAAGCCCGTTTGCGCCGGCTGTCTCTGGCAGCGGATTCGTGCGTGAACCGAAAGTATTATGGCGGGGACCCCGGCGTCGGTCAACGGGAAACCGGGCTGCACACAATTCCACCATCCGGCCGCGCCGCCGAAGGCCAGGCGCAAGGTTTTCGCTCGGTCAGGTCCTGGGCTCGCACGAAGAGCACATTAAGTGCTCTTCGGCTCGTGCGGAATCTACGAAAACCTTGCGCCTGGCCTTCGGCGGCGCGGCCTGCGGTGACTTTGGGGCAGCCCGGTTTCCCGCTGGCCGGCGCCCCCACTCATAAGCCTTAAGTCGGTGGGCTGATATGTTGCGTCCCTGATGGCTACAAGGTTGAAAGGAAGGTGGACAGGCGGCGGAGGCCTTCGTCCAGGTCTTTATCGGAAACGCAATAGCTGAGGCGGACGTGGCCTTCGGTGCCGAAGCAGTCGCCCGGGACTAGGGCTACGTTTGCCTCTTCGATGGCTTTGATGCAGAAGTCTTCGCTGGTTAGGCCGAACTTTTTGATGCTCGGGAAAGTGTAGAAGGCTCCTGCGGGCTCTACTACGTCGAGGCCCATGGCGTTTAAGGCTGCGAGTACGCGTTCGCGGCGGGCTCGGTAGACTTTGAGCATGGGGGTTGGGTCGACGGTCAGGGCTCGGGCTGCGGCGTCCATCTCAAAGGAGACGGCGCTCGATACTAGGTATTGGTGGGCTTTTGCGATCTCGGCGATGACGGGGGCTGCGGCTGCAAGCCAGCCCAAGCGCCAGCCGGTCATGGCCCAAGGTTTGGAGAAGCTCTCAATGATCACCGTCTGCTCGCGCAGCTCCGGGTGTCGCTGGGCGAAGCGCTCGTAGCCGTCCACATAGACGAGGCGGTTGTATACGTCGTCGCAGACTACGTAGATGCCCGCCTGCTCTGCCACGCGCGCCACGACGTCGAGCGATGCCGCGTTGAGAATGCAGCCCGTGGGATTGTTGGGCGAGCAGATAACGATGGCCTTGGTCGCCGGGGTCACACAGGCGCGAAGCGCATCCTCGTCAATCTGAAATTGCGCAGGCTCTGTATCCAAAAAGACCGCCTTGGCGTGATTGGCTACGACGATGCTCTCGTACAGGCCAAAAGCCGGCGTGGGGATAATGACCTCGTCGCCGGGGTTGAGCATGGCCATGAATGTTGCCGACAGGGCCTCGGTCGCGCCGTCGGTCAGGATGACCTCATCGGCGGAAAACTCCAGACCCGCGTCACCCATATATTCGGACAGTGCCTCGCGCAGGGCGGGGCGACCGTTGTTGGGCGGATAGTGCGTGTCGCCGCGGTCCAACGAAGCAGTCACCTCGGCGCTAACCACATCGGGCGTGGGAAAATCGGGCTCACCGAGCGCAAGCGCAATGCATCCCGGATGCTGCGCGGCGAGTGCGTTAATCCGACGGATGCCGGAGGGCTTGAGCGTGGCAAGCGAGGTGTTCATGGGCAGACGCATGACGTTCCTTTCGTAAGGGTTGCACTAGGATAGCGCGGCGGAACGCCGCCGGACGGTGTAACCTAAACGGAAACCAACCGGAAAGGAGGCGGCATGGAGACGACCGCACGCGGCGATGTACCAAAAACGCTGCAAACCATTGCGTATATCAGTATTCCCAAGAGCGCCGATCTTGAGTTTTTGCTCTGGGACCTGCAGGATGCCATCGCCGCCTATGCACAGATTTCCGGCACCGCACTCCCCCATCCAGTCGACTTGGAGGCGGATGATGCCGGCAGCGTTGCCGGTACCGCCGATGGCATTGTGTTCGCCGTTGAAGATGCACCCAATGATGAAGCGATGGCGCCCATTGAGCAGGTGCTCGACCGCTTTGGCGGCGCAGGGACGCGTGCCTACGTTGTTGTCCAGGCCGACATCGGCGGCCTGGAGCGAGCACACGGGCTCGTCGTGCGTCTGCGAGCGGCGTGCGACCTTCGTGGGCTGTCATGGTGCGGCGGCGTTGTCGCCTGTACCGGCAGCGGCTTCGCGGCGCTTCGTCACTCACCGCGCATGGGACTCTTGCGGCGACCGTTTTCGGAAGCGATGGACAAGCTCGTAGGCGCCGTTCGTATGGGCTGTTCGGTTGAGCATGCGCAGCGACTTGGTGGTGGTAATGCCGAGGACGTCGACGCCGACGGCATGGCTTGCGCCGAGCCAGCCGTGCCCGTGCCGATCTGGCGAGGCGTTCTGAAACACCTCGGCGCCCGCACTCAATCAATAATCTAAATTAATGAGCTGCCCAGTCAACGGCTTCACTCCAACGCTCGACAAGCCGCTCCAAACGCCACGCCGCGTTGGCAGGACTCGTCGACGGCAGCACGATGGCGGGTAGCCCCGTCCGCTCTTGTAGATAGCGTTTGTAGAGCCGTCCGGCCGTGCCGCCGTTGCAAACAACGATCTCGATCGGCGTGGCATCCACAATGCGTTCAATATGTGCCGGCACAACGTTTTTGATGCTAGCGTCACTCGAGCCCTTAATGTCGCAGCTCTCGATCACGTCCCACAGGGCCACACCGCCGTTGAGCAGCATAGCCCGCTTGGCAGCAATCGAGGCGGCGAGCGTCGCGGGCTCGCCGCTCGCCAAAGAGTCTCCCTCGTTGGGCGGCACGGGCGCACCAAGGCACGCGGCCATCACACGCCAAAAGCGGTTCTGCGGATTGCCATAGTAGAAGGCATTGGCACGCGAGAGCACCGAGGGAAACGACCCCAGCACCAAAACGCGCGAGCGCCGGTCGAACACGGGCTCAAACCCATGCTCAATATGCTGATAGCCCTCGTCAGACACAGGCATGGGCTAGGCCCTCAGCAGATAGCGCACCTCATAGGGTGCAAGCTCGAGGGTACCCGTAAGCTCGACCGTGGGCGCATCGTCGGCAAGCAGGTCGACAAAGGAGCCGTTGAGCTCGCCGGCTCCAAAGGTATAGGGCTCGTTCACGGCATTGACCGCCACGAGCACCGTCGCGCCGTCACAGGCGCGCTCGAACAGCAGCTGCTTGTTCTGGATCACCACGTTGCGATAGGCACCGTAGTTGAGAGCACGGGCCGCCGCGTCGTCGGCCGAGCGAAGGTGCGCGAGCTGCTTGATGAAGGCCGTCAGCTCGTTGGGCGCAGGCTCATCGAGCGCAGGTCGCAGCGCCCAGTCGCCATCGGGGCCACCCTTTTCACCGGCAATTCCCCACTCGCTGCCATAGTAGACGCACGGGATGCCCGGCATGCCAAAGAGCATGCCATAGGCGGGACGCAGGCACGACTTGTCGGTGAGGATACTTGCCAGGCGCGGCACGTCGTGGTTGTCGACAAACGACAGCAGGTGCTTGCCGCGGTAGATGCACCAGGGGTCGCCGCCAAACTGGCGGTGCAGCGAGTGCGCGATCTCGAACATATTGACCGAGTTAAAGCTGGAGTACAGGCCCTTGTAGCACTCGTAGTTGGTGCAGGAGTCGAGCATCTCGTCGTTGACGATCTGGTTGTAGTCGCCGTGGAGCGTCTCGCCGATCAGCACAAAGTCAGGCTTGAGCTCACGGGCAAAGGCGTGCAGGCGGCGCATAAAGTCGCGGTCGAGCATATAGGCAACGTCCAGGCGCAGGCCGTCGACGCCAAAGACGTCGGCCCAACGGCGCACGGACTCGAGCAGGTAATCAACCACGGCGGGGTTTTGCAGGTTGAGCTTCACGAGCTCAAAATGGCCTTCCCAGCCCTCGTACCAAAAGCCATCGCCATAGCAGGAGTCGCCGTCAAAGCTGATGTGGAACCAATCCTTGTAGGGCGAGTCCCACTTGCGCTCCTGCACATCGCGGAAGGCCCAAAAGCCACGGCCCACATGGTTGAAGACCGCATCGAGCACCACGCGGATGCCATGGGCGTGCAGCGTCTCGCACACGGCGGCAAAATCGGCATCCCCACCCAGGCGACGGTCGATATGGCGCAGGCTGCGCGTGTCGTAGCCATGGCTGTCGGATTCGAGCGGCGGGTTAATGAGCACAGCACCGATGCCGAGCTCTTGCAGGTAGTCGGCCCATTGGGCGATCTTCATGATGGGCGCATCGGGGTTGGGCGCTGCGTTGGCAGCCTGGGCGAGCTCATCTTCGGCAACGGGCGCGGCGTTTTCGCGCGGAGCTCCGCAAAAGCCCAGCGGATAGATCTGGTAGAACGTCATCTCGTATGCCCACATAGCAACCTCCCGGTAATCTTTCACGCAACGCCATCCATTGTATGCCCGCCGCGCATCCCCTCCCCCAAAATAAGTTGCGGTGAAATAGGGACTGTTGAGACCAATAAACCGGGCAAACAGTCTCTATTCCACCGCAACTGATGAGGGAACGTGATTAGGCGACGGGCTTTGCGCGGCGTATGGCCGGGAACAGCACCGTAATGGCGAGGATGACGCCCACGACGGTAATCGCCCCGCCCGCGAAGCCAATCCAGGTGATACCGGGACCCGAAACCACGGCGCCGCCGATCGCGGTGCCCGTGCCGATGCCGAGGTTAAACAGGCCCGAGAAGATCGACATGGCGACAGCCGACGAGTCCGCCGGCGTGTACTTGATGAGCTCGGCCTGAAACGCCACGTTAAAGGCCGTGGAGCAGCAGCCCCATAGCGCGCAAACAGCGAGAACGGCAACGAGCGACGGTGCAACCGGACCCATGAGCAGCAGAGCCACCGGCACGCCGGAGAGTGTGATAGCCAAGAACGGAAAGCGATGCCCATCGAACAGTCGGCCGAACAGCCAGCTTCCGAGCAGACCGGAGCAGCCAAACGCCGTCAGCGTCATGGTGATGGCGCTTGCGTTGACATGGGCGACCTGCGCCAGGAAGGGCTCGATATAGCTGTAACCCGCGTAGTAGCCGGTCGCCATAAAGACCGTGACCGCATAAAGCGCGATGAGGAATGGATTCTTGAGCAGCTCGGGCAGCTGCTTAACGGTAAAGCGCTCGCCCACCGGCATGGCCGGGAACACCGCGGCCTGGTACACCACCGCGGCGGCAGAGAAGGCACCGACCACGGCAAACGTCATGCGCCAGCCCACAGCTAGTCCGATGGCGCGGCCGATCGGCAGGCCAAAGATCTGCGCGATGGACGAGCCCGTGGCGATTATGCTGATGGCGAGCGCCCCGTGGCGACTGTCGACCAGGCGCGAGGCCATGATTGAAGCGACTGACCAGAACACGGCATGCGCGCAGGCGACCACCAGACGCGCGCAAACCAAAATAGGATAGGTGGGCGCCACAGCGGACAGGAACTGGCCGAGCGAAAACACGGCCAAAACGCCCAACAGCATCCGCTTGAACTCAAAGCGCGAGGCAAACACCATAAGCGGCAGCGACAGCAGCATGACGCCCCAGGCATAGACCGAAATCATGATGCCTGCCTGGGCCTCGGTGAGCGAGAACGACGCGGCGATATCAGTCAGAAGGCCGATGGGCATGAACTCTGATGTGTTGAACACGAACGAACAGCAGGCGAGCCCGATAAGCGGGAGCCACTGCTTGAGCGAGATGCCATCTTGTCTTGCCTGGGTCATGTAGGAAACCTCTCCGATTGTCTTGGGCGGTGGGCGATTATATAGCAACGGCCCCGCATCCGTCAGTACAGATGCGGGACCGCAATCAACTCAATACACAGGGGTTGCGCCGTCAATAAATAGCTAAGCCAACCCCAACAATATGCCCGCCGAATGCACGACAAACGCCACGATCCAGGCGACCGTCACCTGAAACGCGAACACGGCAACGGCATAGCGCGCACCCAGCTCGCTCTTGACGGCACCGATGGCCGCCACGCAGGGCGGGTACAGCAGCGTAAAGATCAGGAACACGTAAGCGGTAAACGGCGAAAACATGGTCGACAGCGCCGCGGGTGACGTTGCACCCAAAAGTACGGTGAGGGTCGAGATGACGCTCTCCTTGGCGATAAGTCCGGTGACGAGCGCCGTGGATGCACGCCAGTCGCCAAAGCCAAGCGGCGCCAGCGCCGGCGCGATAATGCTACCCAGACCGGCAAGTAGGCTCTGCGACTGATCGGCGACCACATTAAAGCGAATGTCGAACGTCTGCAGGAACCAGATGACCACCGTAGCGGCAAAGATAATGGTAAAGGCCTTGGTAATAAAGTCTTTGGCCTTATCCCATGCCAGCATCACCGTCGTCTTGGCGCTCGGCAGACGGTAATTGGGGAGCTCCATGATAAACGGTACCGGGTCGCCCTTAAATGCCGTGCGGTTGAGCACCAAAGCCGCGATGCAACCGACCGCAATGCCAATCAGATAGAGCGAGACCATGGCGGGAACTGTCGCCTGCGGGAAAAACGCCCCGCACAGCAGACCGTAGACCGGCAACTTGGCCGAACAGCTCATGAACGGCGTGAGCATGACCGTCATCTTGCGGTCGTGCTCGGATGGGAGCGTACGGGTCGACATGATAGCCGGCACGGTGCAGCCAAAACCGACGAGCATAGGCACGAAGCTGCGGCCCGACAGGCCAAAGCGACGCAGCACTTTATCCATGACAAAGGCCACGCGCGCCATGTAGCCGGAGTCTTCCAGAATGGAGAGGAACAAAAAGAGCACGACGATAATCGGCAGGAAGGTCAGCACGCTGCCCACGCCCGTAAGCACGCCGTCGACAGCCAGCGAGCGCACCACGTCGTTGGTGCCGAACGCCTTGAGGCCCGCATCGGCCGAGGTGATGATGGCAGCGATGCCGTCCTCCATAAGTCCCTGCAACGCCGCGCCGATCACGCCAAACGTCAGCCAAAAGACGAGACCCATGATCACCAGGAACGCTGGAATGGCCGTGTAGCGACCCGTCAGGATGCGGTCGATCTTGACGGAACGCACGTGCTCGCGGCTCTCGTGCGGCTTGACGACGCAGCGCCCACACACGTCGCCGATAAAGCCGAAGCGCATGTCAGCCAGTGCAGATAGACGGTCGGTACCGGCCTCACCCTCCATCTGGGTAATGATGTGCTCGATGGCGTCAAGTTCGTTACGGTCCAGATGAAGCGCCTCGGTCACCAGCTCGTCGCCCTCAACCAGCTTGGTCGCCGCAAAACGCACCGGGATATGCGCCGTCGCGGCATGGTCCTCGATCAGGTTGGCAATGCCGTGGATGCAGCGATGCAGCGCGCCGCCGTCTGGACCATCGGGCGCGCAGAAGTCCAGGCGACCGGGGCGCTCGCGGAACCGCGCCACGTGCAAGGCATGATCCACCAACTCGCCAATGCCCTCGTTGCGGGCAGCGCTAATGGGAACAACAGGCACGCCCAGCAGGCTCTCGAGCAGGTTGACGTCTACGGCACCACCATTGGCGGTCACCTCGTCCATCATGTTGAGCGCGATGACCATGGGGCGGTCGAGCTCCATGAGCTGCAGTGTCAGGTACAGGTTACGTTCGATGTTGGTGGCGTCGATGATGTCGATGATGGCGTCGGGGTCTTCGTCCAAGATGAATTGGCGGCTGACGATTTCTTCGCCCGTGTACGGCGACAACGAGTAAATACCGGGCAAGTCGGTAACGCTCGCCTCGGGGTGGTTACGGATAGTGCCGTCCTTGCGGTCGACCGTCACGCCGGGAAAGTTACCGACGTGCTGGTTGGAGCCCGTAAGCTGGTTGAACAGCGTGGTCTTACCGCAGTTTTGGTTGCCGGCGAGGGCAAAGTGCAGCGGTGCGTCCTCGGGCACGGCCGTTTTTGCCGCACGGGGCGAATACGTCCCCTCGCCGAGTGCCGGATGCTCCGTCGTGCCGATTGCAGCGTTAGCGCGCGGACCCGTATCGGTGTCGTGAATACCCACAAGCTCGATGCGAGCGGCATCGTCCTTGCGCAGTGTCAACTCGTAGCCACGCAGACGGATCTCGAGCGGATCTCCCATAGGGGCGTATTTCATCATGGTGACTTCGGTGCCCGGCGTTAGGCCCATGTCCAAAATATGCTGTCGGAGCGCCTGATCATCGGATGTCACCGATGCGACAACGGCGTCCTTTCCGATCTCGAGTGTATCGAGCTTCACGTCCGTGTTCCTCCCCCGGCGCCCACAGGGCGTTGCATTTTGTTTACCTTGGCTAACCGTTTGCCATGGCTAACCAATTGTAACCATGCATGATAGCGCGAACACACAGCGACGTTCAATCAACAGATTGGTGCAAAGGGGACGGATTACTTTGCACCAAGCCCTTGAGAGCTAGAGCGATGCCGATGTCTTGGAACCGACAGCGAAAGCCCGCCAGAGCGAGCAAGGTGCCTTGAAACGAGGCGGCATTGACCTTCTGGTCATGCCGCCGAAGTTGAAAGGCAGATTGCCGCCCTGGCGGGCTTGCAGCGTCAAGTGGTTACGGCGTTTGGTAAAACGCCGTAACTAAAACCCGTGGCGTTCCAGGAAGCGGAAGGCTAGGCGAATCCAGGGACGGACTGCCGCCTGCTTGTCCTCATTGTCGACCGCGGTGTTGGCGTTGCCGAGCGAAAGCCCGTGACCGCCTTGGTCAAAGACGTGCATCTCGCAAGCGACGCCCTCCTCGGCCATGCGCTGCGCAAACGGATAGACCTGCGCGATCGGCGCCGTCTTGTCGTCGGACACGCCCCACACAAAGGTCGGCGGCATCTGACGCGAAACATGCGTGGTGGGGCAGATATCGGCCAAATGCTCGTCAGTTGCCTCGCCGCCCGTCACCATCGACAGGTAGTCGTTGAGCAAATCGCGCCCCGTCTTGCCGCCCGTCTTGGGCACACGCAAGTCGATGCGCGGATCGCGCGTCTGCATGTCGCGCACATAGGCAAAGTCGAGCAATGGATAGCCCAGCACCACGGCATCGGGACGAATGTCGTCCGGACGCGCCCCGGCAAGTGCCGCAAAGGGGCCGGTCTTCCACTGTGTTGCCAGCGAGGCGCAAATCATGCCGCCAGCAGAAAAGCCCACGACGCACACGCGCTTGGGATCGACATGCCACTCGTCGGCATTCGCACGCACCGTGGCGACCATCTTGGCGAGATCTGCCTGGGGGTGCGGAAAGCTCACGTCACCCGTAGAACTCGTGACATAGTTGAGCACAAAGGCCTGGTAACCGTGATCCAAAAACGCAAACGCCACGGGATCCTGCTCATGCGGAGCGATATGCGTAAACGCACCTCCGCCGCAGATAATCACGGCAGGGCGGCGGCCATTCGGTTTATCAGGCAGCGGCTCGGCACCCAAATACGTAAACGTCGCCGGATATTCCTCGGTCGGCTCCTCGCCCCACAGTGCATGGTTCTCGACAATCATATGTGCTCCCTTCGCGCAAATTAAGCGCCCTTGTTTTTCGCCTTCAAGCGTACCCCACTTGAACCCGTGACGCAGAAACACGCCAGCAATAAGTTTCCCTTCAACTGATATATCACATAATCCCAGCTCAGAGGTATCGCTGAGCAGCGTAGAATAGGGGGTGTTGACCAAGCCGCGAAACAGATATGAAACGTTTCCGGCAAACCAAACGCGCGATATGCGCCTATTTAAGTTGGAGGCAACTATGGGTCTGCTCGATTCGCTTAAGTCCACCTTCACCTCGACCGGCGAGGCGTCCGTTCCGCCCGCAGCAAGCTTCGCCACCCGCGAAGGCGTCATCTATGCCCCCGTCAACGGCGTGCTCGTCAACCTGGACGAGGTTCCCGACGAGACGATCGCCTCGGGCATGCTTGGCCAGGGCTATGGCATCGAGCCCATTACCGGCACCATCTATGCGCCCGCCAACGGCCGCATCGGCGCCACCACCGTCACCAACCACTCCATCGGCATGATTACCGAGGACGGTCTGCGCGTATTCATCCATGTTGGCCTGGGCACCGTGGAAATGAACGGCAAGGGTTTTGCCCGCTTTGTCGAGATGGGTGACACGGTCAAGGCCGGCCAGCCGCTCATCAGCTTCGATCGCGAGGCCATCAAGGCCGCCGGCCACGAGGACATCGTGACCGTCATCGTCTCCGAGCTCGATCGTCTTAAGAGCATCGACCATGTCGGCGAGTCCGGAACGCTTATCGGCGGCAACCCGCTCGTCAAGCTGGGCGACCCGCTGCTGGTAGCCAAGACCAAGTAGCCAGGCCCCGCGCCACACAGCCAAAAGGCACCTCGTCAAGCGCCCGCGACCATTTGGCCGCGGGCGCTTTTCGTTTGAAAAACCATCCCGCCAATGCCTTATCTGTATAGCCCAAATGAGCCGAGCTGCTAGAATATTGAACTGTATGGATAACTATCATTCAACCGTTATGGGAGGATACGTGAACCGCACCAAAATCGCGCAGCTCTATGCCGATGCCGAGTCGCTCGGCGGCCAGACCGTCACCGTCGCCGGCTGGGTCAAGTCCGTCCGCGACATGAAGAACTTTGGCTTTGTCACGCTCAACGACGGCAGCTGCTTCCGCGACCTGCAAGTCGTCATGAACCGCGAGGCACTCGACAACTACGACGAGATCGCCCATCAAAACGTCTCGGCCGCACTCATTTGCACCGGCACCGTCAAGCTGACCCCCGATGCGCCCCAGCCTTTCGAGCTTTCTGCCACTTCCATCGAGGTCGAGGGCGTCAGCGCCCCGGATTACCCGCTGCAGAAGAAGCGCGCAACCGTCGAGTTCCTGCGCACCCAGCAGCACCTGCGCCCGCGCACCAACCTGTTCCGCGCCGTGTTCCGCATCCGTTCTGTCGCGGCTGCCGCCATCCACCGCTTCTTCCAGGAGCGGGGCTTTGTCTACGTCAACACCCCCATCATCACCACGAGTGACTGCGAGGGCGCCGGCGAGATGTTCCGCGTGACCACGCTCGACCCCAAAAACCCGCCCCTCACCGAGGCCGGCGAGGTCGACTGGAGCCAGGACTTCTTTGGCAAGCATGCGAGCCTCACCGTGTCCGGCCAGCTCAATGCCGAGAACTTTGCCATGGCCTTTGGCGACGTGTACACCTTTGGCCCCACCTTCCGCGCCGAAAACTCCAACACCACGCGCCACGCCGCCGAGTTTTGGATGATCGAGCCCGAAATGGCCTTCGCCGACCTCAACGACTACATGGACAACGCCGAGGCCATGCTCAAGTATGTCCTCAAGGACGTCATGGCAACCTGCCCCGACGAGCTCAATATGCTCAACAAGTTTGTGGACAAGGGTCTGCTCGAGCGCCTGGACCATGTCGCCAACTCCGACTTTGCCCGCGTCACCTACACCGAGGCCGTCGAGATCCTGGAGCAGGCCGTCGCCGCCGGTCACAAGTTTGACTATCCCGTGAGCTGGGGCATTGACCTGCAGACCGAGCACGAGCGTTTCCTGACCGAGGAGCACTTTAAGCGCCCGACCTTCGTGACCGACTACCCGGCCGAGATCAAGGCCTTCTACATGCGCATGAACGAGGACGGCAAGACCGTCGCCGCCGCCGACTGCCTGGTGCCGGGTATCGGCGAGATTATCGGCGGCTCCCAGCGCGAGGAGCGCCTGGATCTGCTCGAAGCCCGCATCAAGGACCTGGGCATGAATCCCGAGCAGTACAAGTACTACCTTGACCTGCGCCGCTACGGTTCCTGCAAGCACGCCGGCTACGGTCTGGGCTTCGAGCGCTTGGTCATGTATCTGACCGGTGTGGGCAACATCCGCGACGTCCTGCCGCACCCGCGCACCGTGGGCAACGCCGACTTCTAATCGCCACAGCGTCACCAAACGCGTTCCAGCGCATCACGCCAGCGCCTCTTGGCAAGCCGAGGGGCGCTTTTTTCAACAGCATCCGTCAAGCTTTTGGCAAGTTTTTGGTCAGTTGGGCAGGGCTGTTGAAAACTCGACCCGCCGCTTGCCGACGGCTACCGACCGCCCAGGGCGTCCTGCACCCCTGGGAAAGCCCCGCGTCCTAGGCTCCATACCGTCGCCACCCAAAACGGAAAGGACGTGGGCGCCATGACCGAAACCGCTGTTGAAACTTACGAGACCACGACGAGGGGCGCCGCCTCGATGGCAGCCTATCGCGCCGTTCGTATCTTGCAACTATTAAGCGAAAACACCGGCGAGGACAAGGCCATGCTTTCCGATGAGTTGATCCGGCGCCTCGCCCATCCCGACGACCCCGCCCGCATGCCCATCTCGGCGGCGCGGCGCAGCATCTACACCGCCATCTCCGCACTTCGCCATGCCGGATACGAAATTGAGTACAAGCGCGGCGTGGGTTATCGGCTCTTGACCCGTCCGCTCACCGACGAAGAGATCATCCGGCTCCACGGCATGGTCATGCGCAACCGCTCTACACCCATCGCCATTCGAAAAAGCATGGCGCAGCACCTGGTCGCCATGGCGAGTGCCGACGTTCGCGGCTACCTCGATGCGCCCGAGCCTGCTCCAAGCGCAGACGGCAAATCCACCAAGGCCACACGCACGCCCGTCAAGCGCATCGATGCCTGCGAGCTCATCGAGCAGGCCATCGACCACGGAACCACGGTGAGTTTTGATATTTCGAGTGTCACGGCACGCGGAGAGGTCGAAGTGGCGCGGATGACACTCCGGCCCTTTGCCATCAAGCAACGAGACGGCATCTCGTATTTGCTGGGAACGGTCTATGACGCGCGAGGCGCCGATGACACGTTGCGTACCGTAGAGATCGGCCGAATGAGAAACGTCACCACACGTCTCCTCGACGGCAAGAAGCTCTTCGCCGCCCTGGACGAGGACGACGCCTCCTCCGCCGCATAAGACCCTCCGCCGCCCATTCGACTACCCGTACCGCCCATCCGATTCTGTATTAAAAAACCCGCCAGGCTGTTGTAAAAATGGACATCAGCGCTACTATAGTCCCACTTGCACTTTGTCCCAGTGCAGTGTTTCCAGCCATTTTTATACTGGGGGTAATGATATGAAGGACATCACCATCAGCCGCAGGAGCCTTCTGGTCTCCGCCGGCCTGCTCGCGCTCGCCCCGCTCGCCGGATGCGGCGGCAACTCTGGTTCCGGCTCTGCTGCCGCCGGTTCCGACTACACCATCGGCGTTCTGCAGCTCACCGAGCACTCCGCACTCGACGCCGCCAACGATGGCTTTGTCAAGGCCATCAAGGAGAGCGGCCTTAAGGTCAAGATCGACCAGAAGAACGCCCAGAACGACCAGTCCACGTGTAAGTCCATTGCCGACAAGTTCGTAGGCGATGGCGTCGATCTGATCTATGCCATCGCCACGCCCGCCGCGCAGGCCGCCGCTGGCGCCACCGCCGATATCCCCATCGTGGGCTGTGCCATCACCGACTACGCCGCCTCCGGCCTGGTCCAGGACAACGACAAGCCCGGCACCAACGTCACGGGCGCTTCCGACCTCACCCCGGTCGCCGAGCAGCTCGAGATGATGCAGAAGGTCCTGCCCGACGTTAAAAAGGTCGGCCTGCTCTACTGCACCGCCGAGTCCAACTCCGACGTCCAGATCAAGGCCGCCAAGAAGGAACTCGACAAGCTGGGCCTCGAGTACACTGACTTCACCGTCTCGAGCTCCAACGAGATTCAGTCCGTCGTCGAGTCTGCCGTGGGCAAGGTCGACGCGCTGTACTCCCCCACTGACAACACCATCGCCGCGGGCGCTTCGCAGGTCGGCCAGATCTGCAAGGAGAATAAGCTCCCCTTCGTGACCGGCGAGGAGGGTATGTGCATGGCCGGCGGCCTGTTCACCCTCTCCATCAACTATAAGGACCTGGGCTACGCCGCGGGCGAGATGGCCGTTAAGATCCTGAAGGGCGAGGCCAAGCCCGAGGATATGCCGATCAAGCACCTCTCGAGCAAGGACCTGGTCGTCGTCAAGAACGACGAGATGGCCGAGGCCCTAGGCATCGACCTTTCCGCTCTGGACGAGTAGCGCCATGCGCGGTAGCGCGTCTAGGGCACGCACTCGCGCCGTTGCCGTGTTATTCAATATCTGAGCCACAGGGGCGAACGCAAAAGACCGGCGTTCGCCCTGCTTGTTACGGATGAGACAAAACATCCGGCCGCAGCTCTTTTATGCATTGTTACCGCTATCATGGTGACTCACGTGTCCACCCTATCCTAGGAGGTATGAAGCATGCTCATTGCATTGCAGGGCGCCGTTTCGCAGGGCGTCCTCTGGGGCATTATGGTACTTGGCGTGTTTATCACGTTCCGCCTGCTCGACATCCCCGATATGACCTGCGACGGCAGCTTTGCCCTCGGCGGCTGCGTCTGCGCCGTGCTCATCGTCAACAATAACGTCGACCCCTTGCTCGCCGTGCTGGCTGGCATGTGCGCCGGCGCCATCGCGGGCGCTGTCACGGGCATCTTGACCACCGTTTTTGAGATTCCTGCAATCCTCGCCGGAATCCTTACCCAGATCAGTCTGTGGTCCATCAACCTGCGCATCATGGGCAAGTCCAATACGCCCATTCTTGCCAAGGGCACCGTGTTCTCGGCCGTCAGCAATATGACCGGTCTGCCGCAGTCCACCGTTGCCATCATCTTGGGCATCCTGCTCGCCGTGGCTATCGTTGCCATCCTGTATTGGTTCTTTGGCACCGAGATCGGCTCGGCGCTGCGCGCCACCGGCAATAACGAGTACATGATCCGCGCTCTGGGCGTCAACACCAACTCCACCAAGATGATCGCCCTCGTGCTCTCCAACGCCCTCATCGGCCTTTCGGGCGCGCTCATCTGCCAGAGCCAAAAGTATGCCGACATTGGTATGGGCACCGGTGCCATCGTTATCGGTCTTGCCGCCATTGTTATCGGTGAGGTGCTCGGCCGTCTGCTGCCCGGCGGCCTCACGCAGTTTAGCGTCCGCCTTGCCTCCGCCGTCTTTGGCTCCGTGGTGTACTTCCTTATCCGCGCCATCGTGCTGCAGTTGGGCATGGACGCCAACGACATGAAGCTGCTCTCCGCCGTAATTGTCGCTGTGGCCCTGTGCGTGCCCGTGGTTTGGGAGCGCTATAAGCTCCGCAGCTCCTACACGAAGGGGGATGAGGCAGATGCTTAAGCTCTCGCACGTCAAGAAGACCTTTAACAAGGGCACCGTCACCGAGAAGCGCGCGCTCACCGGCGTCGACCTCACCCTGAATGACGGCGACTTTGTAACCGTGATCGGCGGCAACGGCGCCGGCAAGTCCACGCTGCTCAACATGATCGCCGGCGTGTACCCGCTCGATTCGGGCGTTATTGAGCTCGACGGCACCGACATCTCGCGCCTGAGCGAGTCGCAGCGCGCCAAGTACCTGGGCCGCGTGTTTCAGGACCCCATGCGCGGTACCGCTGCCGACATGCAGATCGCCGAGAACCTGGCCCTCGCCAAGCGTCGCGGCCAGCGTCGCGGCCTTTCGTGGGGCGTCACCAAGGCCGAGAAAGATGAGTACGTTGAGCTGCTCAAGCGCCTGGACCTTGGTCTGGACACGCGTCTCAACGCCAAGGTCGGCCTGCTCTCGGGCGGCCAGCGCCAGGCACTCACCCTGCTGATGGCCACGCTCACCAGGCCGCGCCTGCTACTGCTCGACGAGCACACCGCGGCCCTCGACCCCAAGACGGCCTCTAAGGTGCTCAACCTGACCGAGGAGATCGTCGACGAAAACCATCTGACCACGCTCATGGTTACGCACAACATGAATGACGCTATCCGTCTGGGCAACCGTCTGATCATGATGCACGAGGGCCATGTGATCTACGACGTGGCCGGCGACGAGAAGAAGTCGCTCACCGTAGCCGACCTGCTGCAGAAGTTCGAGGAGGTCTCGGGCGGCGAGCTCGCCAACGACCGCATGCTGCTGAGCTAAACCTACCAAAAAGGGACAGGTTTATTTTGGCAGGTTTTATCTGCGCAAACGTCAAAACCGCCGCAAAGGGACAGACGCCCTTGCGGCGGTTTTCGCATATTATGTCGATAATCCGATATTCAACCAGACTTTCTGGCTAAGGACTAAGGAAACTGCCATGAAAAGACTCCCCCGCCTTGCGTTAGCCGCCGCGTTGTTTGCCGGCTCGCTCGCAGGCATCCCAAGCCTCGCTTTCGCGGGGAACCTGCCCGCCGCTATTGACGGCTCCGTGGCCGTCATGCACACCAACGATATCCACGGCAGCTACAAGTACAGCTACAACGCAAGCAAGGGCACCGGCACTGTGGGCTTTGACGGACTGGCGGTTCTCTATAGCGCCCAAAGCAGCGCCCCCGATCTTTTGCTCGATGCGGGCGATACCTTCCACGGGCAGTCCTTTGCCACCATGAGCGAGGGCAAGAGCATCGCCGAGCTCATGGACACCTTCTATGCAGACGGCTACGACGCGACCACGCCGGGCAACCACGACTGGAGCTACGGCGCGGACAAGCTCCGCACCATGACCGGCTACAGCCCCACCGGCACGCCCTTCGCCATGCTCTGCGCGAACGCGAAGTCTACGAGCGGCGTATGGAGCTCGAGTATCACCAAGACGCTCGATCGCACCTGGGAGGATAGCGAAGATCACTCCACATTCGACTACAAAATCAAGGTCGGCGTCGTGGGTGCCATGGATGAGTCGCTGGAATCCTCGCTGCGCGCGGACCTGGTCGCGGGCACCAGCTTCTCGAGTGCCGCGAACGCCATCAATGCCGAGGCAGAGCAGCTGCGCAAGGAGGGCTGCGATGTTGTTGTGTGTATCGCGCACACACTCGACGCCAAGACCTTTGCCACGCGGCTCCGTGGCGTCGATGCCCTTATCGCAGGCCACGAGCACATCAACCTTAACGAGAAGGTGACGGGAGCCGACGGCAAGACAATCCACGTTGTCGAGGCGGGCAGCGCCTTTGCCGAAGTGGGACTGCTTTCCGTCCCCTACGAGTACGACACCAAGGGCACCGAAAGCACCGACGATGACACGGTGGCGGTATACGCAGACAAAAGCGACGAGAAGCTCTATACCGCCAAGGACGTAAACGTTCTTTTGACCGACACCAACAAGGGCTCCACCTATCAGAGCATCCTTGATGAGGTCCACGACAACAAGATCAAGCCGCTCGACGATGCCTTTAGCGCCGCATCGAGCGAGGTGCTCGGCACGAGCTCTACCAATTATTTCTACGGCGAGAACGCATCTGGCACGCACGGCTGGGAGATGGTGCGCACCACCGATTTCCGCCCTAGCAAGGAGGGCGACACCACCAAGGCCCAGACCATCGGACATGTGATCTGCGGCTCCTATCTTGACCTGACGGGCGCGGACCTTGCCATCGAGAACGCGGGCGGCATCCGCGGCGGCATCGCTGCGGGCGATGTGACCGCCGGCAACGTCATCGCTATCTCGCCCTACGGCAACACCGTGGAGACCTGGACCATGACCGGTGCGGACTTCCTGGCAGCGCTCGAGCACTCGCTGCAGATCAGCGACGAGTGCAATCACAGCTACGAGCTTCAGCAAGCCTACGTAGCGGCCGGCCACACCGAGCAGGAGGCGCAAGACATGTACAAGTGGCGCGACGACTCCGGCAGCGTCCTTTCCTTCGGCGGAATCAACGTGACAATCGATTGGACGCAGCCCGAAGGCAAGCGCATCGTGAGCGCCACGCTCACCAAGGATGGCAGCACGCTCGACCCCGCCAAGACCTATACCGTCGCCACCAACAACTACATCATCACCAACACGACCGACTTCCCCACCTTCGCAAACGCCACCAAGCACACCGAGTGGGGTACCTGCGAGTCAGCGCTAAGGGCGCTAATTGGGCAGAACGGCTGGGAGAGCAAGATGGCCTCGCTCGCGGGCACCATCAGCTTTGGATCCGCTGCCGTGGACCCCACGCCCACACCGGCCCCGACGCCTGAACCCTCGCCTAAGACGGACGCGACGACCACGAAGGTCATCACCAAGAAGACGACCGGCAAGCTCGCCGCAACGGGAGACCGCACGCTAGCCGTGATCGGCGCATGCCTCATCGGCGGCATCGTCATCATCATTCTCGGCATTATCTGGAAGCGTCGACGCTAAGCTACACCGCCGGGCCTTGCAGCCCCGCCGCGTAAACCTTATATCGAGCACAGAAGCCCGTCCGAATTTGATCGGACGGGCTTCTTGGTGGGTATCATGGTTGGATGATCATGAGGAGGTTTCCCTACATGGAATTGTTTGAGCCAATTCTTCATTTCTTTGCACAACGATGGGTCCACAACATCATCTGGGCCGGTATCTTGGCCATCGGCACCGCCGTTGCCGCCAAAATCGCGTCCAAGACCCTGCACCACCTGCTTAACCGCGATGATAACCCGCTCCCAGCATCGAGCATCTTCATCAACATCGCGCGCGCCGTCATCTGGATGATCGGCGGCAGCTTTATCCTCGACAACTGTTTTGGCATTAATGCAAACGCCCTCGTCGCCGCTCTTGGCGTCGGCGGCATCGCCATCTCGCTCGGCTTTCAGGACACGCTGTCGAACCTTATCGGCGGTATGCAGGTGACCTTTATGGGCATTATCAAACCCGGCGACAATATCGAGGTCGGCGGCGTGTCGGGCGTGGTCCAAGATATCACCTGGCGTCACACGACCATCGAGGACGCCTGCGGGCAGACCATCATTGTGCCCAACTCCAACATCTCCAAGAACACGCTCGTGCATCTGATGCCCTTTGGGCGCGTGGCCGTGCCCGTTGCCGTAAAGGACACGTCTAAGTGGGCCTCGCTGGACGCGCTGGCAGATGAGCTTACCGACGCCACCAAGGCCGCGGTGCTTCCCATCTCTGGCTTTGACAAGGAGCCGTACGTGCTCTTTAGCGAGATCGGCGACTTTGGCGTCAAGGGCAAAATCATCTTTATCGTCAGCGACGATAGCACCACTTTTACGGCAGCCGACGCCTGCATTCGTGCCATCGCCCCCATCATCGCCTAGACCACCACAAAGGGGACAGGCACCTTTGTGGTGGTTTCGCATCGTGGTACCATGGTTCATATCGTTGTTTAAACGACTAAGGGAGTAGACACCATGGAAGAGGCCTATCGTCAAGCACGCAAGCGCGGCGAGCAGGGACGCCGTCGCGCCATCAGCCAAAGCGAGCATCCGTACCTCACGGACCTCGACAGTTTGGTTGCTCAGCTCCCCTTAGGTCAGCGAGAGAGCGTCGGCCTGCGGGATATTCCGCTCGAAATGGTCGTCGGCACGGTCACCAAGGGCCGTCAGTCCGCCTTTTCGTGTAACTTTATGCCCTTGTTGCCGTTTAACACCGAGTTCGCCCGCAAGTGGTCCAACCTCTACGACATCCAGGTGACCGAGGGCTATCGCGACCCCATCATCGTCACCGAGTTCATGCATCGGTTCTACGTCCAGGAGGGCAACAAGCGCGTCAGCGTCCTCAAATTCCTGGACGCCCCGACGGTTTCAGCCAAGGTCACCCGTCTCTACCCCGGCACATGGGATTCCGTCGAAAGTCGCCTATACGGCGAGTTCTGCGCGTTTTGGCGCGTCTGCCCCCTATACGAGATCGAGTTCTCGCGCGAGGGAAGCTACGAGACGCTCGCCAAGATGCTCGGCCAGGACCTTGTCGAAAAGTGGCCACAGAAAAAGGTCGACTACCTGCGCCACACCTTCCTACTCTTTAAGCGCGCCTACCTTCGCGCAGGCGGCGACCACCTGGACATTACGCCCGCCGACGCCATGCTCGTCTACCTCAACGTGTACAACCAGGACCGTCTGCTGGATACGCCGACGGACATCGTCGTAAACCGCCTGTGCAAGATTTGGCGCGAGCTGGTCATTGCCGGCAAAAGTGACGAGGACAAGGTCGATCTTGTCGAGGCGCCGAGTGTCGATGAGGAAGAGGCGCCCGCCAAGTCCACCTCCGGCGTGCTCAACTTCTTTATGGGCAAGACCGTCTACTCGGCGGCCAACCCCCTGCGCATCGCCTTTATCCATGAGTTCCCCTGTGCGACGTCGAGCTGGGACAGCCTGCACGACCAAGGGCGTCAGTATCTCGATGAGCATTTTGGCGGTATCGTGCGCACCGAGGCGTTCGAGGACTGTCACAATCCGGACGTGTTCTACGCCGCCGTGGAAACGGCTGTCAAACATGGAGCTAACGTCATCTTCTCGACCTCGCACCGCCTGATGGAATACACGCTCAGAGCTGCCGTTGAGTATCCCCAGGTGCGGTTCCTTAACTGCTCTATCGGCCTTCCCCACCAAAGCGTCCGTTCGTACTTTGGCAAGATGTACGAGGCCAAGTTCCTCCTGGGCGCCCTTGCCGCCAGTATGGCGGACAACCACCGTATCGGCTACCACGCGTCGGTCTTCGCCTCGGGCGCACTCAGCGAGATCAACGCCTTTGCGATTGGCGCCTCGCTGCTCGACCCCCGTGCGCAAATTATCCTGACCTGGGGCGATGTGCCCGCCGGAGGCCTTGCCGAGGCCATGTGCCGCGAAGGCGTGAGCGTCATGACCGGCGCCGACATGTCAAAGTCGCTCGTAGACCCTACGGCCTACGGACTCCACCGCCTAGTCGACGGCAAAGTCGCCGGCATCGCCATGCCCGTATGGAACTGGGGCCGTTACTACGAGCTTATCGTGCGAAGCCTGCTGCATGGCACCTGGGATGAGACCAGTGACGACAGCCAGGTTCGCGCCGTCAACTACTGGTATGGCATGAGCTCGGGCGTCATCGACATTCGCTACGCTCCGGGCCTGCCCTATCAGACGCGCAAACTGGTGCAGCTGCTCCGCAATGGCATCGTCGAGGGCTCCATCAATCCCTTTGGCGGCGAGCTTCATAGCCAAGACGGCGTGGTGCAGATCGAGGGCTTTCCCCCACTGCCGAGCGCGCAGATTGTCGAGATGAATTGGCTGGCGGACAACGTGGTAGGCACCATTCCGCAGCTCGACGATGAGCCGGGAGTTACCGCCCTATGAAGATCCTTGCCATAGCAGATACCGAAGAACGATGCCTTTGGGAGTGCTTTCGCAAGGAGCGCTTTGAGGGTGTCGACCTGATTCTGTCTGCCGGCGATCTGGACCCGGACTATCTTGAGTTTTTGGTCACCGTCATCAACAAACCGCTCATCTACGTTCGCGGCAACCACGACGACCGCTACGCACGTCATGCACCGGGCGGATGTATCTGCGTGGAAGACAGCGTGTACACGTACCGAGGGATTCGCATTGCGGGCCTTGGCGGGTCCATGCGTTATCGCGACGGCGCCAACATGTACACCGAACGCGAGATGTCCAAGCGCATGCGTAAGCTGTCGCGTAAGGTTAGGATGGTCGGCGGGTGCGACATTCTGCTTACCCATGCACCCGCCGCCGGTATGGGTGATCTGGATGATCTGCCGCATCGAGGGTTTGAGTGCTTTAACACAGCGCTTGAGTCCTGGGGGGCCGACTACATGGTGCATGGGCATGTACACCAAAGCTACGGTTACGATTTTCAGCGCGAGCGGCAGCATGTGTGTGGAACGACGATCATCAACGCCTGCGGCTATACGCAGTTTGAGCTCGACCAGACGCGCTACCCCATCCGTGGCTGGCAGGCAGCCTGGCTCAACTCGCAAACCATGCGCCGCGAGCTCAAACGCCACGAGGCCATCGAGTCCTCTACCGCCAGAACACCCTGGTAACCACCTCAAAGAGGTCACTTTCCCCTTTGGGGTGGTTTTACCCCGAGATAGCAAGAAACCCGGTCCTGCACGAGGCAGAACCGGGTTTCTTTAGCAATGCTTGCTTTGCTCAGGCAGTAACTAAAAGTTACTCAGCCAGGAAGTCGCGCTGGACAGCGGGATCGACCTTGACGCCAGGGCCCATGGTGGAAGACACGGAGATGGACTTGACGTACTTGCCCTTAGCAGAAGAGGGCTTGACGCGCAGGATCTCGGTGTACAGGGCAGCGTAGTTCTCAACGAGCTGCTGCTCAGAGAAGGACTTCTTGCCCAGGGGCACGTGGCAGATGCCGTAACGGTCGGCGCGGTACTCAACGCGGCCAGCCTTGAGCTCGGAGACCATCTTGGCGACGTCCATGGTCACGGTGCCGAGCTTGGGGTTCGGCATGAGGCCACGGGGACCAAGGATCTTACCGATGCGGCCAACCTTGGCCATCATGTTCGGCGTTGCGATAGCAGCGTCGAAGTTGATCTCGCCCTTCTGGATCTGGGCGACGAGCTCGTCGGAACCGATGATGTCGGCGCCGGCGGCTTCGGCCTCGCGGGCCTTCTCGCCCTCGGCGAAGACGGCAACACGAACGGTCTTGCCGGTGCCGTGGGGCAGGGAGATGGAACCACGAATGTTCTGGTCAGCCTTACGAGTATCGATGCCCAGACGGAAGTGGGCCTCGACGGTCTCGTCGAACTTGGCGGTGTCGAGCTCCTTGATGAGCTTGGCAGCCTGAAGGGGGGTGTAGAGCGTGGCGCGGTCGATCTTCTCGGCAGCGGCGTTATAGCTCTTACCATGCTTAGCCA
Organism: Collinsella aerofaciens; assembly: GCF_015561195.1. Lineage (GTDB taxonomy): Bacteria > Actinomycetota > Coriobacteriia > Coriobacteriales > Coriobacteriaceae > Collinsella > Collinsella aerofaciens_AC. The sequence continues at coordinate 208,734 of NZ_JADMSU010000001.1, forward strand.
TGTGCATTACCTCCTGTGGTTAAACGGGCGTGAGCCCTCCCACATCGTATCGTGTGCCCTATTGCACACATATAACGGGCACCCCGGTCGGAGCACCCGTCATTACCTAAAGAAATCGCTACTCAGCGATGGTGACGCCCATGGAGCGGGCGGTACCGGCGATGATCTTCTTAGCGGCGTCAATGTCGTTGGCATTGAGGTCCGGCATCTTGATCTCGGCGATCTTGGTGAGCTGCTCCTGGGAGAGCTGACCGACCTTGTCGGCCTGGGGCTTAGCGGAACCAGACTTGAGGTTCAGCTCCTTCTTGATGAGGTGAGCCGCCGGCGGGGTCTTGGTGATGAAGGAGAAGGACTTATCCTCGTAGACAGAAATCTCAACGGGGATGATGTCACCCTTCTTGTCCTGCGTCTCGGCGTTAAAGGCCTGGCAGAACTGCATGATGTTCACGCCAGCAGCGCCCAGGGCGGGGCCGACGGGAGGAGCGGGGTTAGCGGCACCAGCAGGAATCTGGAGCTTAATGACGTTGGCAACCTTCTTCTCAGCCATGGTCATTCCTTTCGAATCACGAGTGTGAAGTACTTGCTATATCGTAAGCACGCACGTGTTAGAAGCACTCCTGAGATGAGCAGTCACAGAAGAAGCACGCTCGCGCGAACGGACGAAAACTTAAGCGATGACAGCGACCTGGTTAAAGTCGAGCTCGACCGGCGTCTCGCGGCCAAAGATCATCAGCGTGACCTTGAGCTTGCCAGCCTCGGTGTTAACCTCGGAGACCTTGCCATCAAAGTCGGTAAGCGGGCCATCGGTGACGCGGACGGACGTGCCGACCTGAATATCAACCGAGGTGCGCTTGGGCGAATCGCCCTTACCGGGACGACGAGTCATCTTGTTGTACTCGTCGCGGGAAAGCGGAGCGGGCTTGCCGTTGCCGCCTAGGAAACCGGTGACGCCGGGCGTGTTGCGAACACACGTCCAAGCATCGTCATCCATCTCCATGCGGACCAGGACATAACCCGGGAAGATCTTGGAATCCTTGGTCTCGCGCTTGCCACCCTCTTTGATCTCGGTGACGCGCTCCATAGGAATCTCGATATCAAAGATACGGTCCTGCATGCCCATGGTCTCGATGCGATGCTCGAGATCGGACTTAACGCGGTTCTCGTATCCAGAGTAAGTGTGAACGACGTACCAACGCTTAGACATGGTTTAGCCCCTCAATCCAGAGAACAGAGCAAGAGCCTCGCTAAAGCCAGCATCGAGCAGAGCGATGACGACGCCGACGACGATCAGAGAAGCGCAAACGACGACCGAGTAGTTCACGAGCTCCTTCTTATCGGGCCACGTGACACGCTTCATCTCGGACTTGACCGAGGCGAAATACTTCTTGGTGCGGGCGAAGAAACCAGGCTTCTCGTTCTTCTTGGACTTCGCAGCCTTCTCGTTCTTCTTGGCAACGGCCTTCTTGGCCTCAACCTTGGAGTTGGCGGCAGCGTTGTTGGCAGGTGCCGGCTGCTGTGCCTTCTTCTTGTTCTTCTTGTTGGCCATTTGGGTTACCTCCGCGCAATGCGCTTATACATGAGTAAACCGTAAGCCCCCAAGTGGGAGCTTACGGAATAATGACTGGCACGCCAGGAAGGACTCGAACCCTCAACACTCGGTTTTGGAGACCGATGCTCTACCAATTGAACTACTGGCGTATGTGACTAGAGACTAGCGAGTCTCTTTGTGCAGCGTGTGGTGACGGCACCAGGGGCAATACTTCTTGATCTCCATACGATCAGGCATGGTCGACTTGTTCTTGGTGGTCGTATAGTTGCGGCGCTTGCACTCAGTGCACGCAAGAGTAACTAGAGTACGCATGTATCCTGAACCTTTCATTTCCGCCCCGTACGGGCACGAGTTGTTACTTTATCAGCTCCACGTAAGTGCTGTCAATGAAAACCTCGAGTCAATTGGTTCTCGGTGGATCCATTCATATTTGGAACACATCAATGAAGCCATCGAGAGCTAATCGACGGTGCATCCAGGACCATTATCGATCCTCTCGACACCAGCAACGGCTCAACATCCATTGCAGAAAAGAACCCGGCACCCATATAAGTGCCGGGTTCTCTAAGTCAGCTATATCAAAGAGCTAATTTACTCAATGATCGTGGAGACGATGCCCGAACCGACGGTGTGGCCGCCCTCACGGATAGCGAAGCGCAGGCCCTCCTCCATGGCGATCGGGTGGATGAGGTCGCCCTCGATGGTGATGTGGTCACCAGGCATAGCCATCTCGGTGCCCTCGGGGAGCTTGACCGTACCGGTAACGTCGGTGGTACGGAAGTAGAACTGAGGACGATAACCATCGAAGAACGGGGTGTGACGGCCGCCCTCCTCCTTGGTCAGAACGTAGATCTCACCGGTGAACTTGGTGTGCGGGGTAACCGAACCGGGCTTGCAGAGAACCTGGCCGCGCTCGATGTCCTCGCGCTTGATGCCGCGGAGCAGCAGACCGACGTTGTCGCCAGCCTCGCAGAAGTCCATGGACTTACGGAACATCTCGATACCGGTAACGACGGTGTTCTGGGTATCCTTGATGCCGACGATCTCGACGGGCTCGTTGAGCTTGAGCTCACCGCGCTCGACACGACCGGTAGCAACGGTACCACGGCCGGAGATGGTCATAACGTCCTCAACGGCCATCAGGAACGGGAGGTCGTTGTTACGAGCAGGCGTCGGGATGTACTCGTCGACAGCGTTCATGAGCTCGCGAATGGCGTCCATCCACTTGGCGTCGCCCTCGAGAGCGCCCAGAGCGGAACCACGGATGACGGGGATGTCGTCGCCGGGGAAATCGTACTCGGAGAGGAGCTCACGGGTCTCCATCTCGACGAGGTCGATGAGCTCGTCATCGTCGACCATGTCGCACTTGTTCAGGAAGACGACGATGTAGGGAACGCCGACCTGACGGGCGAGCAGGATGTGCTCGCGGGTCTGAGCCATGGGGCCGTCGGTAGCGGCGATGACCAGGATAGCGCCGTCCATCTGAGCAGCACCGGAGATCATGTTCTTGACGTAGTCAGCGTGGCCCGGGCAGTCAACGTGAGCGTAGTGACGGGCAGCAGTCTCGTACTCGACGTGGGAGACGGAGATCGTAATGCCGCGCTCGCGCTCCTCGGGAGCCTTGTCGATGTTCTCGAACGCAGTGAAGTCAGCCTTGCAGCCCTCGGTCTCGGAGAGAACCTTGGTGATGGCAGCGGTCAGCGTGGTCTTGCCGTGGTCGACGTGACCAATGGTGCCGATGTTAACATGCGGCTTAGTGCGCTCAAACTTCTCTTTGGCCATAAAGCCCTCCTCTAAACAGGTCGTCCCCGGACGGGACTTTGCCTTTATACCATAGTGGCCTCTCAACATACTATTGAGAAGCCACCGTGTTACCTATGGTAGCGGTGACTGGATTCGAACCAGTGACGCCACGGGTATGAACCGTGTGCTCTAACCAACTGAGCTACACCGCCGGATGGAGCCTGCAACCAGACTTGAACTGGTGACCTCTTCGTTACCAACGAAGTGCTCTACCGACTGAGCTATACAGGCACTTGACGGGTGGGAGCTATAGGATTCGAACCTATGTAGGCAGAGCCAACGGGTTTACAGCCCGTCCCCATTAACCACTCGGGCAAACTCCCAATCGTTCAAGTATCCGCAGGTTCTTTGGTCTTTTGGACCGCCGCCCCCGCGAACGAAGAAGATAATACGATGCCACCTTGGGGGCTGTCAACGAAAACCTCTAGATACACGGTGCCGGGCGTATCTATATTCTTTTGACCTGCGGTTTTGTTGAGTTTGGATATGAAGGATGGTGGATTTGCATGTAGCGGTGACATTTCCCAAGGGAACACTTTGGCATAGTGGAGTAAGCCTGCGGATTATTACTTCGATAACAGCCTATTTGCACCTATATATAGGTCGAGATCGGGCTTCCGCGGCAAATTCGAGCGTGGATTTTCTCCCGTTTGAAATCGAGCGTGGATAATCTCCCACTTTTGGCATGGCCCCAAGGCCAAAGTGGCAGATTATCCACGCTCATTCTCCAGGCGGGAGATTTTCCACTCTCGTGTGTCCGAAAATCCTCGCTCGATGACGATGACCAACCTCGCCCTGGCTTCTGTCTCGATCTGTAACAGTAAGAGGGTTATTCCTCCTCTATCTGTTACAGATCGAGATGTTTCCCTGGCGGCTTGTCTGTTTATCTAAATCTATAACAGCAAGAACGGCTTTCAGCCTCTTCGTGTTATAGATCGAGATGTTATCGACCATCCCTTGGCATTGTCTCGATCTGTAACTATAAGGAGGGTTTTCAGCCCGCCCGTGTTACAGATCGAGACAAACCTGAAGCATGGTTGGCGCCAAACCCGCTGACTTATCGACAAAAAAGAAACGGGCCCTGTCCCATATAGAGACAGAGCCCGAAACTTTCATGGAGCCAGTGACAGGAATCGAACCTGCAACCCACTGATTACAAATCAGTTGCGCTACCGTTGCGCCACACTGGCACACTTGGCGCTTTCGCGCGAAGCCAGTTAAGAATAAAGGAATTACGGACGGGGCGCAACAGACCCTTCGACCGACCACATCTCAAAACTATTCGCCAGAACGAATAGTTTTATCTGTTCGCCAAAACAAAAAACTATTCGTTTTGGCGAGACCGACCTGCAACCCACTGATTACAAACCAGTTGGCTGGTCAATCGAGAAAGCAACTCCCCATAGAAGGGTTACCTACCTCCCGCGCAGGGCCTTGAGCTTGGCCAGGGCATCGGGACTCAGGCGGCTGCCCAGAGTCATCTTGATCTGCGGAGCTTCCTCTGCCTCGTGAACGTCGTTATCGATCTGTTTGATCTCGTCCACCAGCATACGGCTCGAGATGCGCGTAACGCCCTTGCCCATGACGACGGCTTGAATTGTGCCGTCACTCGATACCACGGAGCACGCGCGGCCCTCCTCACGTGCCTCGATGCAGAGCTTCTGCACCACGGTATCGGCAGAGACGCCCGTCGGCGAAAACTCAATGCGCACGCCGCGAGCTGGCAGGTTGGGGCGCTCGCTGGAGATATTACCCGCACCGTCAAACACGATCACGGCCTCGTAACGGCCCTGGGCAAACGCAGCTACGTCATTAATGAGCGCCGTGCGCGCCATATCGTGGACGTCGCTGGAATACGGATCGTCGGAATGGTCGTACACGAGCTTTTCGTAGCGCGGCGTGCAGTGGATCACGTTGTAGCCGTCGACCACCAAAAGCTCAGGCTTATTGGAGTGCACCGTCGAGACCGGATCGGCGATGGCCTGCGCAAACGCATTGCCGCCCACGCCATAGGTCGCGGCCGAAACAATCGGCTTGGCCGAGCCCTCGCCAAAGCGCTTGGCCTTGGACTTGGCGCGGTTCTTCTTGGACATGCGCTACTCCTCCCCCATGAGCTCGCCGGCATTGCGGCGCAGCCACTCAAAGCACAGCGCGGTGGTCGCCTGGGCAACATTGAGACTCTCGGTCATGCCGCGCTGGGGAAGCTTGGTCAAAAAGTCGCATTTCTCAAGCACCAGGCGCGAGATGCCGTCGCCCTCGGAGCCCATGACGAGCGCAACGCGGCCCTCGAAGGGAGCATCCCAGCAGCTGCCCTCGGCGTGCTCGGAAGCACCGCCCACCCAAAAGCCGGCGGCCTTGAGGTCGTCGAGCGCTCGAGCGATGTTGGGAACCTGTGCGATGGGCAGATGCATAACGGCACCAGCAGAGGTTTTGTAGCTGCCCACGGTCACACCGGCGGCGCGCTTGTTGGCAATGATGACGCCCGCCGCGCCCACGACCTCGGCGGAGCGCACGATCGCACCAAAGTTGCCATCGTCGGTCACATGGTCGAGCACGACGACGAGCGCCGGTCCGTCACCCGCGCGATCGAGGATATCGGCGACATCGGCATAGGGGAAATTACCCACCTCGAGCGCGATGCCCTGGTGAGCGCCATGGCTCGACAGCGCATCGAGCTGCGCGCGCGGCACATACTTAATGCGGACGCCCGCGGCGTTGAGGTCATCGACCAGACGAGACAGGGCGGCATCGCGCTCCCCGCCCTCGGCGATGAGCGCGCACTTGACGGGAAAGCCGGTACGCAGCGCCTCGGCGGCGGCACGGCGACCTTCGATAAACTCGCCCTTGGGAACCTGGACGTTATCGCGGCTACGCTCGCGCTGCGGGCGAACAGCCTGTGATCGCTCGCGCTGGCCCTTGGGAGTGGCAGCGCGGTCGTTGCGGCGAATCGGACGCGAGCCAGAAGCAGTCTGCTTGCCTCCACGCGGTGCACGCTTGCGATTGTCGGCCATAAGACGGCCTCCTTAAAAACATTTTTCAAACAAGATAAAAGAAGCGACCGCTTAAGACGAATAGCTCAAGCGGTCGGTACGGGTTTTCCAAGTGCCCGAGATTGCCGTGAAAGAGGAGCGACGCGTACTTGAGTACGCGAGCGACGGTTTGAACGGCAAGGTCGGGTGCTTGGGAAACCCGTAAGGATTAGAGAGACTTGATACGGGTGCCGGCGGCGGTATCCTCGATCGTCAGGCCCAGGTCCTTGAGCTGATCGCGGATGGCATCAGCCAGATCCCAGTTCTTGGCGGCACGGGCCTCGGCACGAGCCTCGAGAATCTTGGCAGCGGCCTCGTCCACGTCGTCGCCCGTGTAGGCGACCAGGCCGGCGGCAACGCCTAGCAGTCCCAGCGGCAGCTCGACCTTGGGCTCGGGAAGCTCGACGCCAAATGTGTCGAGCAACTCAACCAGCGTATCGGCGGCAGCAAGCGCGGCGGCCTTGTCGGCAGCGTCGCCCGCCTGCTCCAGGTACTGGTTGCACTCGGTCACAAAGCCAAAGACGGCGCCCATGGCACCGGCGGTATTAAAGTCGTCGTCCATGCACTCCTTAAAGGTGGCACGGGTCTCGGCGGCCTTGGCGGCAAACGCCTCGGATGCCGCCTCGTCGGCATCAGCCGTCGCATGGTTCGCGGCCCAGCGCAGGTTCTCGACCGTACCGGCGATACGCGTGAGCGAGTTCTCGGCACCATCCAGGCGCTCCCAGGAGAAGTCAAGCGGCGAGCGATAGCTCGTCTGCAGCATTAGCAGGCGCAGGGCCGCGGCAGAGTGCTGTTCGAGCACCTCGGCCAGCGTAAAGAAATTTCCGAGCGACTTGGACATCTTCTCGCCGTCGACCAGCAGCATGCCCGTGTGCATCCAGGTGTTGGAGAAACCCTGGTGCCAGGCGCAGGTGGCCTGGGCGCACTCGTTCTCGTGATGCGGGAAGGCAAGGTCGGAGCCGCCGCCGTGGATGTCGATCGGGGTGCCCAGGTAGCGATGCACCATGGCGGCGCACTCGGTGTGCCAACCGGGACGGCCTTCGCCCCAGGGGCTCGGCCAGCTGGGCTCGCCGGGCTTGGCGGCCTTCCACAGGGCAAAGTCGAGCGGGTCGTTCTTGTCCTCGTTCTCCTCGATGCGCGCGCCAACCATCAGATCGTCGATGTTGCGACCCGAGACCTGACCATAGTTGGGATCGCTGCGCACGGCAAAGTACACGTCGCCGTTATCGGCGGCGTAGGCATGGCCCTGCTCGATAAGCGTCTTGATCATAGCGATCATGGGGCCGATCTCCTTGGTGGCGCGGGGGCGCACATCGGGATCGAGCACGTTGGCGGCACGCATGACGCCGATGAACTTGTCGGAGAACTCCGTCGCGACCTCGGCAGCCGTACGGCCCTGCTCGTTGGCGCGCTTGATGATCTTGTCATCGACATCGGTGAGGTTCTGGGCGAACGTGACCTCGTAGCCGCTCGCGATGAGCCAGCGACGAATCACGTCAAAGCTGATGAACGTGCGGGCATTGCCGATGTGGATGTTGTCGTAGACCGTGGGGCCGCACACGTACATGCGGACCTTGCCGGACTCGATGGGCTGGAACTCTTCCTTTTTATGGGTAGCGCTGTTGTAGATACGCATTCGTTACTCCTTAACGGTTTTCTGTAGCAGGCAGACGGCCCAGGCGCCAATTCCCTCGCCTTGGCCTTCCCAACCGAGCTTTTCGGTCGTGGTGGCGGCGACGCCCACGTTTTCGACGTCGACGCCCAGGGCATGGGCAAGGTTGGCGCGCATGGCATCGCGGTGCGGAGTGATCTTGGGTTGCTGACAGGCAATGGTGCAATCGGCATCGACAAACTCAAAGCCCAGCTCGCGCGCATAGTCCATCACGCGAGCGAGCAGCACCATCGAATCGGCACCCTCATAGGCGGGGTCGGTATCGGGGAATAGCTTGCCGATGTCTCCCCCGCGGCAGGCGCCCAGAATGGCGTCGGCCAAGGCGTGCGCGAGCACATCGGCATCCGAGTGGCCCAGCAGGCCGCGCTCGTAGGGAATGTCAACACCGCCGATGATACATCGACGCCCCTCCACCAGACGGTGGACGTCGTAGCCATGGCCAATGCGCAGGTTACTGAACATGGGGAAGGTCCTCTCCCTCGGCCATACGGCCAAGCAGAATCGCGGTTACGGGACGAAGGTCCTCGGGCACCGTCACCTTTAGGTTGTCGCGTGGGCTCTGGACGCAGCGGACGCGCCCACCCATGCGCTCGACCAGCGATGAATCGTCGGTACCGATAAAGCCCTCGGCGATAGCAGCGGCGTGAGCGCGCTTCATGGCGTCGACGCTAAAGATCTGCGGCGTCTGCGCGGCCCAATAGAGCTCGCGCGGCGGCGTCTCGACGATGTTGTCGCCATCGACGATCTTGAGCGTATCGATCGCGGGCTGACCGCACACGACACCGTCGAGGGCACGGTCGCTCACGAGCGCGTCGATAGCGTGGTCGATAGCCTCGGTCGTAATGAGCGGACGGGCGCCATCGTGGATGGCGACATATTCAAAGCCCGCCGGCACCGCGTGCACGCCGGCGCGGGTGGAATCCTGGCGGGTCTCGCCGGCATCGGCAAAGCTGATGGGCGTGCTATACGAATACGGGCTGATGGCCAGGCGGCGCATCTCGGCACGACGCTCGGCAGGGCAAACCACGACGATGTGGCCGACCTTATTGCTACGGTCAAATGCGCGGATGGACCAGCTCATAAGCGGACGGCCCGCTACATTGACGAGCTGCTTACCACCGGGGTTACCAAAGCGCTGGCCGCTGCCACCGGCAACGACCACGGCGCATACGGGCGCCATTATGCGTTCCCCTGTTTGGTGCCCTTCATGCGGTACAGGGAATCCGCAAGAATGGCAGGGTTGTTGACGCCAAAGTCGCCCAGGCGCTCCGGATCCTCGCTGATGTCGTCCATGAGCTCCTGCAGCGATCCATACTCGTCGACGATTTTCTCGGCCACGCCGTCGCGCACGACGGACACGCGCGAAAGCGTGCGCAGGCCCAGCGGTGTCATGACGGAGTCCTCGTCCAGGTCGTCGTAACCCAGAACCGCCGCCACATGCTGCGGGTCGGACAAGTCCTTGGGCGTCATACGGCTCAGGTTGGCGCGGATCTTTTCGGCATTGGCCTCGGAAGAATCGCTCGCGTAGTCGCGGATCATCAGGTCGTACTCGGTATCCATGCTGGAGCCGGCGAGCTGCTCGAGCTGCATCTGCACGAGCTTGCCCTGGTTACCCAGCTTGACGATGCAATCCTTAAGCTCGGTCTTTGCCTGCTGCATGATCTCGAAGCTCGAGAAGATACCGGTAATGTCGGCGAGCGTAACGTAATCGTCGAGCTCGAGGGCTGTCAGGCGCAGCAGGGAGCGGTCGAGCGACTGACGGGTGGTCTGGAGCGTGGCGACTAGCTGGTTGACCGAGCTCATGATGGTGGTGACGGGCTGGATCTCGTAGCTCTTGCCGTGAACGTACACGTTGACGACGGCACGACGGGCCGAGACCGAGATCACGATGGCGTCGGTGAGCACCGACATGCGAGCGGCGGTGCGGTGACGCATGCCCGTCTCACTCGTGGCGAGCGAGGGATCGGGATTGAGGTGGAAGTTGGCGCGCAGGATCTGGGTGAGGTCGCCGTCGATGACGATGGCACCGTCCATCTTGGAGAGCTCGAACAGACGGTTCGAGGTGAACGAAATGTTGAGCGGGAAGCCGTCGTTGCCGGCAGCAAGCACGTTTTCGGTGTCGCCAACGCAGATAAGTGCGCCCAGGTGACCGGCGATGATCATGTCGAGGGCGGTGCGGATCGGCTGACCAGGTGCCGTCAGGCGGATGGCCTGTTCCATACGCTTTTGCAGCTCGTTCTTATCCAAAGCATCGCTCCCATCGTATACGCTCCATAAACGCTAAATAGTTTCTCACGGTTTGTCCCCGCGGCGCTCGCGAAATCCGATGCTTACAGAATGAGCGAACACCGCTAAGATAGCTAATTTGGGACGGGCTCTTTTGACTACCCAATCAACCATGTGCCAAGGTTAGTCTTTTTGTTGCTCCCCCAAGAGGTACACGCGGGCCTGCCCGCAGAGAGGGAGCCAGACTATGGGACTCGTAGAGCTCGTGCTGCTCGCCATTGGCCTTTCGATGGACGCCTTTGCCGTTTCCATCTGCAAGGGCCTTGGCATGAAGAAGATCAACCTTAAGGTCGCCGTGGTGCTCGGCCTGTTCTTTGGCGGCTTCCAGGCCGGCATGCCCGTGATCGGATGGGCGCTTGGCAGCCAGTTTATGGGTATCATCGGCCCCATCGACCACTGGATTGCCTTTATCCTTTTGGCCTTTATCGGCGGCAAAATGCTGTGGGAAGCCTTTACCGAGGACGAGGATGAAGGCGACGGCAAGGATGCCGAAAAGATTGACCTGGGCGAGTACATGATCCTCGCCATCGCCACCTCAATCGACGCCCTAGCCGTTGGCATCTCATTTGCCGCGCTCTCGGTCGACATCGTTCCCGCCGTATCGCTTATCGGCGTCACAACGTTTATCTTCTCCGTTGCCGGCGTGGCAATTGGCCATACCTTTGGCGCGCGATACGAAAAGCCCGCCACCATCGTGGGCGGCGTCGTGCTCATCCTCATCGGGCTTAAGATCTTGCTTGAGCATCTGGGGATTTTGGCGCTGTAACGAATAACGGCCGCCCAGCATTACGCCAGGCGGCCGTTTTCATAGCCAGCCGTTTTAGAGCGGCTTAACCAAGGCGACCTTTACGCAGCGAGGCGCTTGAGGACGTCGATGAGCAGCTCGTAGAAGCGCTCGGCAGAAGCGAGCTCCATGCTCTCGTCCGGGGTGTGGACATCGGAGAGCGTCGGGCCCACGGCGATGGCGTCCAGGCCGTGCAGGGCCTCGGCAAACAGGCCGCACTCAAGGCCGGCGTGAATGGACTCGATGCGCAGCTCGGAGCCAAAGAGCTCGCGATAGCTCTCGACAAAGACGTCGCGGACCGGCGAATGCTCGGCATAGCTCCAGCCGGGATACTCGAACTCGAACTTGGCGTCGAAGCCCAAGACATCGGCCAGCGTCTGCAGGCGGTCCTTGAACTCGTTCTGCAGCGAGGTGATCGAGGAGCGCGGGGACAGCATGATCTTGACCTCGTCGTCAGAAGTGGCAACCACGCCGATGTTGGAGGAAACCTCGACGGAGCCATCGGTGGCGACGTTGCGGCGAATCACGCCGTTAGGGGCAAGACGCAGGGCGCGGATGAGGGCAAGCGCGGACTTCTGGCCCATGGCCTCGACCTCGGCGTCGTCGGCAATCTCGACGTTGCAGGTAAAGCCGGGGTCGAAGACCTCGAGCTCGGCAGTGACGTCGGCGATGATGTCCTTTGCGATCTGGGCCGCGGCCTCGGCGGCAGCGTGATCGGCGTAAACCAGCTCGGCCTTGCACTCACGGTTGATGGCGTTGTCCTTAGTGCCGCCGTTAAAGCTGACGATGGCGGGCTCGCCGGCGACCATCAGGCGGTCGATGATGCGGGCCATGATGAGGTTGCCGTTGCCGCGCTCCAGGTTGATATCGTTGCCGGAATGACCACCCAGTAGGCCGGAGATGTCGAGCGTGAGGGTGCTGCCGGTCTTGTGCTCGCGCACGATGGGGCAGGTGTAGGTAACAACGACGCCGCCGGCGCAGCTGACGGTGGCAACGCCCTCTTCCTCGGAGTCAAGGTTAATCATGGTGCGGGCGCTAATCTGGGACTTGTCGAGCGTCTCGGCGCCGACCAGGCCAGTCTCCTCGTCGGTGGTGAATACGCACTCGAGGGCGGGGTGAACGATCGAATCGTCATCGAGAACAGTGAGCATCAGAGCGACGGCGATACCGTTGTCGGCGCCCAGGGTGGTGCCGTTAGCGGTGAGGACGCCGTCCTTGACGACCAGGTCGATACCGTCGGTCGTAAAGTCGTGCGCAACAGAGCCCAACTTGTCGCACACCATATCGATGTGGCCCTGCAGCATCACGGTCGGAGCATTCTCGGCGCCGGCAGAAGCCGGCTTGCGAATGATGACGTTGTAGACCTCGTCCTGGTACACATCGAGGCCGCGCTCCTTGGCAAACGCAACCAGGAAATCGCTGATGCCCTTCTCGTTGCCAGACCCACGAGGGATCGCGCTGACCTCCTCAAAGAAATGGAACAGCTGGGCGGGCTCGTAGCCGGTGATCTTGTAATCCATGGTGCCTCCTTGGCGCAACTGGTTAGACAGTAAGACATGCGACTTGTATATTCCCAGACTTTGCGTGCATAAACCAGTCGAAAACGCCGAGCGCCCTCGCATCATCGGCTAACGGCGGGGAAACGCTACTTTATCAAGATGAAGTAGGTTAGATGGGCATCGTAGAAGGTCCGCTGGCCTCTCCAACTAACCTCAGCGCTTGGTGCGCGTCAATGCATACGCCGTTGGTATGTTTGATTAGGTTTTTATCCTCTGTCACCACATAATCGGCATCAATACGATTGGCGACACCCAATATAAGATCGTCCTCAAAGTCATTGTGATGATGCTTGAACACAAAGGAATCGAACACCTCGTCCGCTCCGACCGAGGCGATAATCGACTTTTGCCGAATCAGGCGAACGCACGCCCACGCCGTCTCGTCGGCAGCGGCGATGGCTTCGGGAGTGAGAGCTCCCACGCGGTGGGCGTCGGCCTTCATCGTCCTCCCCAAGATGTAATAGACATCTTTGACAGACAGGGAGGACGAGAAGAGAACGATATCTTCCGCTTCTGCCGCACGAGAAAAGAGCTCGACAATTGACTCGGTCGCATTCGTGCAGCCGAGAAAGTAGTCGAGCCAGACGTTCGTGTCGATTAGCAGTTTGAGTGTGCGTTTCGCTCTGACGCCGCTCATGATTCGATCCAATCGCTGAATCTCTCGCTCATCATTTGGTCGTATAGCTCGTCGTAATCGAAGGCTTCATCGGCGCTCGGCCTCTGAATCGAGAACCGCTCGTAATAATTCGAAACTAACGCAGCCCCTTCCGAGACATGGGACGAACTCGCCTTCGACCGTATGTCATCGGGCGGAACTTCGTCATTGTTCCTTTTTGCGATGGGCATATGACCGTTCTCGGTCAAGTACTGCCACAGCTCCCTCACCGCTTGGGACGGCGTCATGCCGAGGCTTGCAAGCACCGCATCTCCCGCCTCCTTGAGTTGAGAATCGAGGCGCACATTCATCTGGGCGGAATGTCTGTCGAGCAACGCCGTTGCCATAACCTTGCCTCCTTGTGTGCTATACAAACCTCTTGAATTAAGTATAGCAAGTTGTCAAGCAACTGGATGTCTCGACACAGAAGCACTTATTGGACCGGTTTTGCCGTTGTAGAATTAGTCAATAAAATAAGCTGATACATGTTTGGGATAACTGCCCACATCAGCTGCAATTCGCTATCCACAGGCAATAAGCCCCGCAACGAAGCGCCATGCACAAGCTTTTACAGTTCAATCACTTCGTCGCAAGCCTCAAGCAACTCGGGATCATGCGAGACAACAACCACTATATGATCTTCTTTCTTCTGTTGCAGAATATCAATGAACGCTGCCCTACTCGCTCCGTCAAGAGCCGACGTCGGTTCATCGAATAACATGACGGGTGAGTCCTTAAGCAATACACGAATAATCGCAATCTTCTGCTTCTCACCACCCGATATATTATGGTTTTGCTCGTCCAGCACCCCATCAAGACCATTGGGAAGTGTTGAGACCAGTTTGGTCAGACCAAACTGGTCTACAAGTCGCCCGACTTCAAGAATTGGACAACTATCGCCCGCGAGTAGCGTCAGATTCTCTCTGAGTGTTCCGTTAACGATATCAGGTTCTTGCTCGGCAATACCAACGACATACGAGCGTAGATTTATAGAATCAATCTGGCTCAAATCAACCTCGTCATAAGCAATAGTCCCAACGCAATCATCGGGATATAGACCAGCCATGCCATCGAGAAGCGTGCTTTTCCCGCTTCCGTTTGCACCCGACACGCCGTATAAGACTCCTCGATTAAGCGAGATGAGCTCTGGATAATCTATGATTCGATCGGTATCAGGGCGACAAATCGACAGGCCCTTGCACACAAGTGAAACAGGAGAACCAATGCGGACAGAACCGTTCGCCTCTTCATCCATTGCCCAAAGGCGCTTAAGGCGTTGGGCGCTCACCTTGCTCGCCTGGTAGCTTTTGCCCCAAGAAAGCAAGTTCACCAGAGCAGAATTGGCGCTCGAGTAATAGCTCAATGCCGTCAGCAGAAAACCAACCGGCATTTTGCCTGCGACAATCTCACAGCCTCCAATCGCAAGCAAACAGAACTGCGCAAAGGAAAAAATCAACTGATTCGCAAGTTCGAACCGTGATCCGGCTTTTTGGTTAGCCAATATAGCTGGATAAAGACCATCAAAAGCCTTCTGCAGCCTCAAGGAATAGAAATCGAATAATGAATGGCGACGAAGAAAGGAGACGCTCTCCAGCTGGCTCTGGAGAGTCCCATAGAAAGCAGCGGTCTTTTCTTGAAACTCAAAGCCTCGATTGAACAGCAGCCCACTAAACAATCGATAAACTATTGCCCCCGTAACGATGCAGGCTAGACAAGCAATCGCCATCGCAATGTTTATATTCATCAACATAATCAAGGAACAAATAATCGTTGCAACACCGCCAATGATATTTGACGCCGATGTTATTCCGAATATTATGAGATCGTTTGAATCGTGATTGATTTGCTGATTATAATAGCCCGCATCAAATCCGATGAAAAACTTCCGGGGCAAACGCTTGACGTGTTCAAGTGTGTCAGCGTTAAGTTGATATCCCGCATGCGCTTGAAGGTCGACATAGATTAGGGAAGTCCAATAGGCCAACACCGACCCCACAATGGCGACCACGCCAATCGCGAAAATACATAAGGCTAGCGTCCGCAAACTAATACCGAGGACATTTTTTGCAGCCAGCACATTTACAGTCAGTCCCAACAAATATGGTTCAGCAAGGCTGCAAAGCTGAGACAAGACATCGAGAAACAGATAGACATAAAGCCTTGGCTTATGGAGGAGATATATCTTCCAAAATCTAAACATCGTGATTTGCCCCATGCGAATACTGATAATTACAAGCCAACCGCATTCTCTGCCTAGCATTGAATTTAACGCTCGCGCATTTTCTCTGACCCTCCATCGCGGCGTGGGGACATCCGCCCATACAAGCCGGAAACATTACACACTCGCCACATACTGGGTCGTTTGGTAAATACTCCATCCATTTCAAATAGTTCGAATTGGCTTTCACACCTTCTCGAACATTTCCAACGGCGCACTCGCCCTTGCCAACCTCATCCCAACATTTAAAAAGTCTACCAAGCGGATCGATGACAAACGAATTAAGGGAAACCGCACAGCAGACACCTGGTTCATACGGCGTAAACGGAATAACGTTGAATCCGCGCTCGCTAGCTTTATCCATAAAGAACGTTTCAACTTGAGAGAACCCACGCTGAGAAAAACAATGAATGTCATTTGAGCAAGTCTCGTTAACATTGTCGACCGCAGCAAGATAAATCGCGACTTTACCGCGAAGCCCTTTAGCGTCAAGCTCGTCAATCAACGCATCGACCTCTTTGCTATTGGACTCATCGACATTCACGCGAATGGTAATCTGAAGAACATCGGCACATGAGATTATATTGTCGATAATGGCATCATATGTCGGACGACCGTCGGCCGGGACCCTCCGCGAATCATGATCCCTCTTTGAGCCATCGATAGTGATTTGAACCGAACCGACCTGACAATCAGCAAGCTTCTGAGCAATTTCTCGCGTCAGGAGATATCCGTTCGTTACCATTCCGGCAGAATAAGTAGCGCCTGGCCTAATCACCCCTCTCAGTTCTTTTGTCAGTCGCTCGATCATGTCCACACAGAGCAGGGGTTCGCCTCCATACCAGTCAACGTGAAGATCGTTGATCCCGGGATAGCCGGAACGCACGAATTCTGCGATATCCGTCATTGTCTCTTCTGACATAGTGGGGCGCGAGCAGCCCTTTTCATAGCAGTAGGGACACCTAAAATTGCATGCCAGCGTTGGAGCAATCGTCAGTCCTAAATAGTCATTTGCAAACCTTGCCGACAAACTCTCAAGCATCAACATTCGCCGCTCGTCAACATCGTCATCTACCAACATGCCACCCATCTTAAGGGCCTCTTCGAAATCACCATCCAAGGCGGCGGCACCCTTGCGATATAAATTCAGCTCATTCGTGTGCGCGGCGTCAAGGTCGAGAACGCCACCAGACTGGGTATTGTAGATAGTGATACCGTTCACATCATTCTCTTCAATAACGTTAAATTCAGACTCTTTCATTTATATGCTCCGTTTTCTGATAGCACCCTTGATAGCCCAACAAAGTCCGAGGATGACAATGGGAACGACTGTTGCCAGCGCTACAAATAGCAACGTCCCCGGTACGATGAATTGAATTGGCCGCGGGGACGCAAGGGTCGCCAGCCATGTCAAGTGCAGTGGCATATTTGGATTCCCGTACCCCAAATAAAGCAGCAGGATGATGAACGATAGAACAAACGCGCCATTTCCAAAGAGCGAGATGGCCAAGACGAGCAGCAGGCATAACGTTGCGCAAATCAAGGCAGCAAGAGACAGCCGAAGAAGAAACTCTCCGATCATATCCATCGTCATTCCTGTGCCACTCGCGCTTTGGACCGCACCAACGAGTATCGAAAAGAGAACAAAACCACCGACAAGCGTGACAATCGAGACAAGAGTCCTTGCAACCAACAACTGTACTGTTTTCATTCCCCTTGCATAGGAAACAAGCCATTGAGATCCCGTTATCGGAGTTCGAAACGCATAGCCGATGACGAGAACAGCAACAATAGGAAAGAACAGAGAATGGGCAAGCGGTGCCACAGCGGAAAGGTAGCGAGCTCCATCTTTAACGAGGTCTCCCGGAATTCCCCCGAAACCATATTGTGGGTTTGGAAAGAAGCCCATAACACCGTCGCCAAGCCAATCGCTCGTTCCGTAGGCTCTCCATGGTTCATAAGACACAGAATAAAGCAATGCGAGTACGAAACCTGCCGCAATCAGCAGAAGAGGCGCTTTGCTCTTCATAACTCGATAGGCTTCAGCCTTAATCATATCTTCGCAGCGCATTTCTACCCCCTCCTCGCTTTGATTCCCATGACCCCGAGCTGCAACGAAACAACGGTGCAAATAACAGAGAAAAGAATGATCTGGTTAATGGCTAGGCCTTGAAAGCACAGATTTCCAAGATGGCGTAAGTATGGTCCGACTGAGAGCCACCAGGGAATTAGCGTCGATGCGTGATTGGAAAAGACCACCAGCGTATATTCATCGGAGGCGAGCAGCGTCCCGACCAACACCAACATAATGCTAAGCGGTGCATTTCTAAGTAAATAGAAAACTGCCATCGACTGAGCTACTAATGCAGCCAAAATAGCATCAATCAAAAGCAACACGGGCAAGTATCTATCAAGAAACACCCGCCCATCCACATAGCAGCCAAGCGGAGATTTGAAGAGAGTGAATCCCGAAAACAGGTTGAACGCTGTTGAAGTTGCAATCGTCAGAACAAGCCACTTTGCGACAACGGCCTTTGCTACACCCGTCCCTTTTGCATACGTCACTTCAGAAGACCTGCTTTGATAATCCATGGCGCAGGAAATAACAATGCATCCGACTAGAACGAAAAACCACTCGTAGGTCATGAATAGTGCCGTCCGAACCGCCGAACCAGCCGGGTCAGTCTTGTCGAGGATGTTTGCAAAGAAACCAATCTGTTTGCTGACTCCCCCTAAATCAGATGTTCCATAAGTCCCATACATATTTGGATTACAGACATCTTTAACAATCCAAATTCCCCAGATCAACAACACGAAAAAGGCTGGATTTCTGAGCAACCGACGGGCTTCGCATCTAATCAGTCGCAGAAGTTGCATTATCTGCCTCCCCGATCAAATCCAAAAACCGCTTTTCCAGACTTCTGTCTTTGTAGGAGTTTTCTTCCTTAACGAGAAGTCTGCCTTGATGGAGAAAAGCAAAAGATGTCGCAACTTTCTCCAATTCATCTAGGTTATGGCTTGAGATGAGCACCGTTTTATCCCGTTTGTCCTTCAACGACAGTAGGAGATCACGCACCTCAATCACACCCACTGGATCGAGCCCGTTTATGGGTTCATCCATGATGAGTAGCTGCGGGTTGCCCAGAAGAGCCGTTCCGATATCCAGACGACGCTTCATGCCGAGCGAGTATTGTTTTACCGATGCATCCGCCGCATTTTCTAGGCCAACGGCAGTGAGCACTCGATTAACTTCACTTTTCGGCAACCCCCACTCGATACAGCGTGAGATCAAGTTTTCTCGACCGGTTAAGTTCAAGAATGCCCCACAGCCGTCGGGGACGAATCCGATATTTCTGCGTGCTCTTGCCAGACCTGTTCTCCCAGACTCGCCGAAAAAACTGATTGAGCCTTTCGTTGCCTTAAGCAAACCGAGGAGAATATCAATCAACGTACTCTTCCCCGCGCCGTTCTCCCCAACGAGAGCGCACACTTCGCCCTCATCTATATCAAATGAAACATCAGACAACGCCCAACTTTTGCCGTAGCGTTTTGATAGATCCTTGATTGAAATCACATTACCCATGTTTCATGAACCTCATTAAAAGGCAGCGCGGCCGATGGATGGCAGTTATCGACCACGCTGCTTGCCCTCTGCTGTCTTAACCAGCATTAACGTTCGCGTTGCTAGAAATGAACATATACGCCAAAACAGCTACAGCGCGAACACGGGTGGTAATTGCGGCAGCCACCACCGCCACCCTGCACGTTGCTACACGGATCGATTACCCAGTTCATAATTACCTACTTTCGATTTATCGTCTGTTTTAATACTCCGTTATCGTATATCGATAACCTTATGATTTCAAGAACTTTTTTTTCTAAATAAATTAAGGCTCCTACCGATCGTTTGCGGTAGGAGCCTTGCATGCATACGTATTTGTCTTCTTGTCTTCTTATTCTGTTTTGTTATTCCTTAGAAAGATCTACTACGTAAACCTCTGTAGGCAATATCTCGGAAGGGTCGGGATTGCGTCTTTGCAAAATCTTATTCCGCGCACGCGCGATGGTAAGTTCCTCAAGTTCTATTTCACTCACGCGACGGATCAAATCTCCCGGCTGACAATCCAACTCAACACAGATATCGAGCAATGTCTTCAAGCGTATAGCCTTAATTTTTGCATTACGGATTTTAGAAATGTTAGCTGGCGTATGCCCAGTCGCTCTTATTAGATCGGCATTTGTTTTCCCGGTCTTAAGCAAAAGTGTCTCAACCTCAATAATGAGATAATCCATGGTCAATCACCTAGACCAAATCATCAGACTGGGACTGCAAAAGCGCCCCATAGCGCCAGAAGATTGACAAAGCGAAAGCGACCATCATTGCAATGATGGATCCCACATCCAACGTGATGCCTGAGTCACCAATCTGAAGGAGAGCGGAATTCATACGACAGCTCAACATACAATTGCCCATCATTATTTTTAAATCGCTACCAATCTGTAGAGAGCCCATCACGGCATTGATTGCAAATAGGCAAGCAATAACGGTAATCATCCGTGCATGTCGAATAGTAAAAGGCGATTGACGACGGGCGACATCGAAGCTGATGCTTAACAATGTGAACTCCCCTGCAAGGAGCAAAACCGCCCATAGCGCCAAGTTTGGGAGCGCGATGCTGCCGCCCTTACCAAGCTCAACGACCCCCTCGATTACCACTGCGCCGTTCAAAATACTTTGGCATGCAACAACAAATGCCGAACCAAAGACGGCGATGGTAGCGATGGCAATAAGTACCAGCACGGCACAAAGAACCATTCCGATTTTTCTCATGTTATCGAACGACATCTCAATTCTTTGAGCGCTATTCGCCATAGTAACTCCTTTTGCAATCCAGCAGAACTTTTTCAATTATTTTATCGTTACCGGAAACTCTTCTCTACAAGAAAAGGGGCGCACCTCCATCGGAAACGCCCCCATCATGCAAGGTTATATTCAATCCCTACAGCGCGCCGGAACCGGCTTGCATCATGCCGCCGGGGCCCGAGGTCACGCCGCCGCTCACGGGCGCGGCGTTGCCAGTGTGCGGTGCCGCCGGGGCGGTATCACCACCGAGCGTGCCCGCCGGACGCGGTGCCGGGATCTCGCCCGTGCCGTGGCTAAAGACAAACTTGCCATCGGCCACGTCGCACAGGACGGTATCGCCCTCGCCCCACTCGCCGGCCAGCAGCTCCTCGGACAGCGGGTCCTCGATGAGCTTTTGAATAGCACGGCGCAGCGGACGCGCACCGTTGGTGAGGTCGGTGCCCTCGGCCACGATCTTGTCATAGGCCGCATCGGTGAGCTTGATATTCATGCCGTTAGCGATCAGGCGCTGGCGCAGATCGTCCACCAGCAGGTGCGCGATCTTGGTGAGATTCTCGCCCGAGAGCTTCTGGAACACCACAATATCGTCGATACGGTTGAGCAGCTCGGGGCGGAACAGGCGCTTGAGCTCGCCCATCGCGCGGCCGCGGATCTCACTCGACGTGAGACCCTGCTCGCCGGTGGTGCCAAAGCCAACGCTCGCATCCTGTGCGATCTCGCGGGCGCCCACGTTGGACGTCATGATGATCACGGTATTGCGGAAGTCGACCGTCTTGCCCTGGCTATCAGTCAGGCGGCCCTCCTCCAGCACCTGCAGCAGGATGTTAAAGATATCGGGGTGCGCCTTCTCGATCTCGTCGAACAGCACGACCGAGTACGGGTGGCGACGAACGGCCTTGGTGAGCTGGCCGCCCTCATCGTGACCGACGTAACCCGGAGGGCTGCCGATGAGCTTGGAGACCTCGAACTCGCTACCGAACTCGGACATGTCGAAGCTGATGAGTGCGTCCTTGCTGCCAAAGAGGTACTCGGCGAGCGTCTTGGCGAGCTCGGTCTTGCCCGTGCCGGTGGGACCCAAGAAGATAAAGCTGCCGCCGGGGCGACGCGGATCCTTGAGCGGCGAGCGGCTGCGGCGCACGGCCTTGGCAACGGCCTCGACAGCCTCATCCTGACCGATAATGCGCGTCTTGAGCACGCTTTCGGCCTGCAGCAGGCGACGGCTCTCGCTTTCGGTAAGCGAGGACACCGGCACGCCCGAAGTCACGGACACGATATCGGCGATCTGACTCACATCGATGGTGAGCGGGCTGGCGTCGAGCTCGGCGGTCCAGGCAGCCTTGGCCTCGGCGAGTTCAATCTCGGCAGCCTTCTGCTGCTCGGTGATCTCGGCGGCCTTGTTCATGTCGTCGCTCTCGGTAGCCTCCTGTGCGGCAGCCTTGAGTTCCTCGATGCGATGCTCGGCCTCGCGCACCGGCTCGGGCGCGCGATTCGCGGCGATGCGAGCGCGGGCACCGGCCTCGTCGATGAGGTCGATTGCCTTATCGGGCAGGAAGCGATCCTGGATGTAGCGGTTGGAGAGGTTCGCGGCGGCCTCGATGGCACCCTGTGTATAGCGCACGTGGTGGTGCTCCTCGTAGCGCGGCTTGAGCGCGGTCAGGATCTTGACCGTATCCTCGACGCTCGGCTCCTCGACATCGATGGTCTGGAAGCGGCGCTCGAAGGCCGGGTCCTTGGTGAGGTACTTGCGGAACTCCTCGGCCGTGGTGGCACCGATAATCTGGAAGGCGCCGCGCGCGAGCACCGGCTTGAGCATGGAGCTCGCGTCGATGGAGCCCTCGGCGGAACCGGCACCGATGATGGTGTGCATCTCATCGATAAACAGGATGACGTCGTCGGCCTCGGTTGCCTCCTGGATCACGTTCTTGAGGCGCTCCTCGAACTCGCCGCGATACTTGGCGCCCGCAACGAGACCCGGCAGGTCGAGCGTCCAGATATTCTGGTTCATGAGGTTCTCGGGCACGTTGCCGGCGGCGATCTGCTGGGCCAGACCCTCGACGATGGCCGTCTTACCCACGCCAGGGTCGCCCAGGATGAGCGGGTTGTTCTTGGTGCGACGCGAAAGAATTTCCATCATACGCTGGACTTCCTTTTCGCGGCCGATCACCGGATCGAGTTCGCCGTCGTGCGCCTTCTGCGTAAGGTTGGTCGCGAACTGCCTAAGTGTATCGGTACCGCTCCCCTTTTGCTGGGAGGCATCCGAGCCGCTAAAGAACGGCAGGCCCGTACCGGGACGCCCGGCACCGGCACCAGCGAGCGGACGCTTCTTATCCTGGTCCTTAGCGGTGAGTTTCTCGATAGCCTTTTTGATGGAGGCGGACGACACACCCAGGCGCATGAGGATGTCCATGGCCATGCCGTTGCCCTCTTCGACGATGCCGATGAGCAGGTGCTCGGTCGACACATACGTCTGGTTGTTCTCACGCGCCACGCGGAATGAACGCTCCATCACGCTAATGACGAGCGGCGTAAAGGCGAGCTTGGCCGCCTCGGTCTCCTCGCTGGGCTCGGGGACCGTGGTCTGGACATCTTTGAGAGTATCCATGATGTCATCGTAGGAGATGTCGAGCGAACGCAGTGCCTCGGCGGCAATGCCCTCGTCCTCCTTGGCGAGTGCGAGCAGCAGGTGCTCGGTACCCACCTTATTTGAGTGAAGATCGAGCGCTTCTTGCTTGGCCATGGACATGACCTTGCGCGCGCGATCGGTAAAACGGTCTAACATGCTAGTTCCTCTTAGACGAGCTAGTTTTTTCAAACGCAAAGCGCCACTCGTGGCGGCGCTTTGGTCTCTTTACCCATAGTGGGACTATGTTAACAGCACGAACCTCGATTGCAAAACCGCCACGTTGGAGTCGGCCTCCCGCGACAGCTTGGACCGCCACAATATTGCCGGGTACTTTTGTGGTTGCTTGCGTGAGCAAGCGCGCTAGGCCGAGAGGATAGCCTTGGGCGCGGGCTCGGCCGTGTGCGTATGGGCGCACTCGGGCTGCTTGGCCGGCTGCATGAGGACGGTACCGATGGGGAACGCACGACGGAAGAGTGCACGGACGATGGGGCCGGCCACGATGATGTTGAACGGCCAGGCCATGATGAAGTTCCAACCGATGTTCTGGATCCAAAGCTGCGGCAGGTTGGGCAGCACGGACATCACGCCGCCAGGCATGTGGGTACCAGCCTCGATCACGCCAAAGAGGGACATGATGATGACCATGGGGACGACCATGCAGGTGCTCACGATAACGGGGATGAAGCGCGGCGAGGTCGAAGGCTTGACGAAGAGTTTAAACGCGACCTTCTTGGCAATCGGGCTCGCAATAAACCAGTCACAGAGCATGGCAAAGATGTATCCAACGGGAAAGCCGAGCCATGCCTCGGACAGGACCTCCATGTTGAGCGCGCCGACGGTGCGGGCAACGTTGTAGATGGACATCCAGAGCACCATGCAGAAGCACATGCTAAAGGTGAAGATCAGGCTCTCTCGTTTGTTAGTAGGCATAAAGTGGGCAATCCTTTCTTTTTGTCCGTCGCTCGCGCGCTTGCCCCGGTGTCTTCCCGCAACAAAAAAGACGGGCGAGATGGGGTCATTTGGCCTTCATCTCGCCCGTCCGTCAACACGCACGCCTGCGACTACTTCCTATGTATACGATTAGCCTAGCACGAAACGCATGCGCTTCGTAAGCGTTGAGTTTGTGGAGATGCAGGGCACCAATAATCCCCGACCCCATAAGTTGCGGTGGAATACGGACTGTTTTACCCCTTTAAGCAGCAATTCAGTCCCTATTTCACCGCAACTCATTTGGTGCAAAGTGACCTGTCCCCCTTGCACCAATTAGCTGGTGTGGCGCCAGCGAGGGTCGGTGAGCGTACGCGCCACACCCAGGCCAACGGGCAAAAACGCCACGATGAGCACTGCACGCACAAACCAGCCGAGCATATTGACCGTGTCGAAGGTGCACATGTAATACATCGAGCGATACAGATACAAGCCCGGCACCATAATGACAATCGAAGGCACCGTGAGAGCGATACGTGGGTAGGTGAGCTTGATTTCTGCCAGGCTTGCCAGCAGGCCCGATACGAGCGCCCCGATGAATGCAGCCGCCTCGGGAGGCATTCCCGCGCTGAGGCCCAGGAAGGGAAGCATCGTCGGCGCATCGACAAGGGTCAGACGCAGGGTATTGGACACGGTGCCGATCAGACCGGCCGCCGCGGCCATCTTTACCGGGCTGTTGAACATAACCGAGAAGCCAAATACACCGATAAAGCTCATCAGTATGCGCAAGAGCGTAAGAGCCAATGGTGAGAGGCCGAGCGGGGCGAAGTCATCCGGCGCCAGCCCCACACATTCGGCAACCATCCAGCCTACAAGGGTCGCCATCACAATAATCGACACGGCATACGAAAGACGCTCAATGCCACTTCGCATATCGAGCTTAGCGATGTCGAGGCCCGCCGTAATGAGAGGAAAGCCGGGAATCACAAAGAGCATGGCGCCGATATAGCCTTCTTGGTGCGACATTGCCCCCGGTATGACCTGGCCAAGGCCGAGCAATGCCAGCAGATACGAAACGCAAGCGAGCGCAACGCCGATCGTCAGCGCGCTAAACTGGCCAAGGCCCTGCTTGAGAATATGGGAACGGGCAAAGTTGCCGACACCAGCGCCCACAAATGCACAAGCCATCTCGATAGGGCCGCCGCCGAGCAAAAAGACGAAGGCGCCGCAAGCACAGGCCGCCGCAAGGCCCTGTTGCCAGGGAGTGTAATCGGGTTTTGAACTCTCAACGGTCTTGAGCATCTCGTGGTACTCATGCACGGTAAACCGGCGCCCGTAAACCTCGATTTCCTTTAAGAAGCTCTCCATCATCCAAATGCGATGGGTATTGACTCCCGTTGTGGGTAGGCTGACGACCTCGTTAAAGCAGTGGCCGCCTTCGATGCAGGTGCACTCAAACGACAGGAGACTCAGGTCGACGTGAATCGTGACGCCGAGTACGGCAGCAACACGATTCATGGTATCGCGCACGCGCCAGGCACCTGTTCCGCTTGCCAGCATAAGCATGCCGGTGCGGCAGATGATGGATGATTTATCGGTGAGCGGCGCATCGACGGCAAGCTCATCGCCTGCCGTCACGATCTGGCGCCAGTCGGTTTTCATATGGAGGGCGCCGGCACGAACGCCGTGGTGCATAGGGGCTCTCGAGAATAGCGAATCGGGGCGCGAAGGCTGTGGGGGTTCCGTCGATTCGATCTCATCCTCGTCGGACCCTTCATCAACAAGGTCGAAAGTATCGAGTGTCGCCGGCTCGCGACGATCGATCAACTCCTCGTCCTCATCATCAAAGTAATTGAACTGATCGAGCATGTCCTCTTCGATTGCACGATCGCTCGCGTCGTCCATATAGACGCTCCCTTCCTGCCGACTAACCCTCATCCTAGGCAGCGACGGCTAAAGGAAACATAAAAGAAACGGCTGTCATGCGAGCCATATGCGCAATAGCCGATGCATCGGTGAACCCTCATCGAGACGAGAGTGGATAATCTCCCGTTTTGAGCCCGCATGCAAACCAAAAGTGGGAGATTATCCACTCTCATTCCGCGGCTAGTCATTGGGGACGTTCTTAAACGACCAGTCAAACAAGAACGTCCCTAACGACTAGTCATTTAAGAACGTCCCCAATGACTACATCGATGTTTTGGCAACGCCAGCGAGCGACGTCCAGGGCGAACAAGTTGACAGCCAAGGCAACGCCGATGCCCTGGCAACGACAGCGAAAGCCCGCCAGAGTGAGCAAGGTGCCTTGAAACGAGGCGGCATTGACCTTTTGGTCATGCCGCCGAAGTTGAAAGGCAGATTGCCGCTCTGGCGGGCTTGCAGCGTCGAGCCGTTACGCGGTTCGTAGAACCGCGTAACTAGTTAGTACATCTTTGCGCCGGCGGGGATGGAAGCGTCGAGCTGGATCAGGTTGAGGCGCTCCTCGCCCTCCTCCTCGTGGATGGCACTGATGAGCATGCCGCAGCTGGGGATGCCCATCATCTTGCGCGGAGGCAGGTTGGTAATGGCGAGCAAGGTCTTGCCGACCAGGTCCTCGGGCTCATAGTATTCATGGATGCCGGAGAGGATGGTGCGGTCGGTACCGGTACCGTCGTCGAGCGTAAAGTTCAGCAGCTTTTTGGACTTCTTGACGGCCTCGCATGCCTTGACCTTCACAGCGCGGAAATCGCTCTTGGAGAAGGTATCGAAGTCGACGAACTCCTCGAACAGCGGCTCAACGGCGATCTTGGAGTAATCGAGCGTGGGCTTAAGCGACGTAACGAACGGGCTCGCGGCGTTGCCGGCCTCTGCAGCCTTGGCGGCAGCGGCACCGGACCGGAAACCCTTCTCGGGCTTCATATGCGGGAACAGCAGGACGTCGCGGATAGAAGCCTGGTTGGTAAGCAGCATGACCACGCGGTCGATACCAATGCCAATGCCGCCCGCGGGAGGCATACCGTACTCGAGGGCGCGCACGTAGTCCTCGTCATACTCCATGGCCTCATCGTCGCCGCCGGCCTTCTCGGCCATCTGGGCAGCAAAGCGCTCGGCCTGGTCGACCGGGTCGTTGAGCTCGGAGAATGCGTTGGCGTACTCGTGGCCGGCGATGACCAGCTCAAAGCGGTGGGTCAGACGCGGGTCGTCCTCAAAACGCTTGGCGAGCGGGCTGACCTCGATGGGGTAATCGCACACGAAGGTCGGGTTGACGATGGTATCCTCGCCCAGCTCATCGTAAATCTCGGCGATGATCTTGCCAGCAGTCCACTCGGGCTTGATCTCCAGCCCCTTCTCGCGCGCGGCGGCGGCAAGCTCCTCGACCGGCGTATCGATGGTGACCTGCTTGCCGAGCACATCGGAGACGATGTCGGTCATGGGACGGCTGGCCCACTCACCGGAAAGGTCGATGGTCTGGCCCTGGTACTCGATGACCTCGGGGTTGCCGATGGCCTTGTTGGCAGCCTTGATGACGCCCTGGGCAAGCGCCTTCATGCCCTCGAGATCGGAGAAGGCACGGTAGGCCTCCATCGTGGTGAACTCGGGGTTGTGGGTGAGGTCCATACCCTCGTTACGGAAGATGCGGCCGATCTCGAAGACGCGCTCAAAACCGCCGACGATGCAGCGCTTGAGGTGCAGCTCGGTAGCAATGCGCAGATAGCATTCCTGATCGAGCGCGTTGAAGTGCGTGATGAACGGCTTAGCCGTAGCGCCACCCTGAATAGTCTGCAGGATGGGGGTCTCGACCTCCATGTAACCGTCGGACTCCATAAAGCGACGGAAGGTGGAGAGGATCTGCGAGCGCTTGCGGAAGGTCTCGCGAACATCATCGTTGGCAATGAGGTCGACGTAACGCTGACGATAACGGGTCTCCTTGTCGGAGAGGCCGTGGAACTTCTCGGGCAGCGGGCGAACGGCCTTGGAGAGCAGGGTCGCGCTCTTGGGGGCGACGGAAAGCTGGCCGCGCTTAGTGCGCACGACCACGCCGGTCACGCCCAGGATATCGCCCAAGTCGAGGGCCTTGAGCGTGCTCCAGGCCGCCTCGTCCATGTCGTTAATACGGCAGAACAGCTGAATCTCGCCAGTCGCGTCGCGGACGACGATGAACATGATCTTGCCCTGACCGCGCTTGGCAACCACGCGGCCGCCGATCTTTACGACGTCCTCGGTGTCCTCGCCATCGGCAAGCCCGGCATACTTAGCCTCGATGTCGGCAACGTAATCCTCGATCTCGGAGTGCTCGGGGTACGGATTCTGGCCCGCCTCGAACAGGGAGGCGCGCTTGGCCAGGCGGGTGGCGCGCTCGTCGTTGAGCGTCGATGCCTGATCGGCGGCGTTCTGGTTTTCTGCCATAGTTAGCTCCTCAAACTAAAACGCTCCCCAGGATTCGGTCCCAGGGAGCGAAAACATACCTTTACGCGGGACCGTGGTCTAGCGTGCGATCTTGGCGATGGTGTAGATGCGGGTCTTGCCGGAAGGCGTAACGACCTCGACGGAGTCGCCCTCGCCGTGACCAATGATGGCGTGGCCGACCGGAGACTCGTTGGAGATCTTGTGCTCGAGCGAGTTGGTCTCGGTGGTACCGACGAGCGTGACTTCCATGACCTCACCGTTGGGATCAATCAGAGAAACGGTGGAACCGATGGAGACGGTCAGATCGCCCGTGGTGGCAGCAACCTGAGCGTTGGCGAGGATGGCCTGAATCTCGGCAATGCGAGCAGCATTCTGGGCCTGCTTGTCCTTGGCGGCATCGTACTCGGAGTTCTCCGAAAGGTCGCCGAACGCGCGGGCTTCCTTGATGTCCTCGACGATCTCCTTGGCGTAATCGCCCTCACGCCAAGCGAGCTCCTCGACGAGCTTCTGGCGGCCCTCAGCGGTCAGTACGATCTGGCTTGCGTCCATACGGATATCTCCCCAACTATGATGTAACGATCAACTGTCAACAAAACGAAAAAGACCGGCTAGCCTGCGGGCAAGCCGGTCAGGTGCTCACCCCAAAGGGATGGGACTACTCTGCGTCCGCGTCGCTGTCCTCTGCCTTCTTTTGCTTGGCAGCAGCGAGCTTGGCCTCGAGCTCTGCGATCTCCTTGTCCTCCTTGGACTCCTCGACCACAACGTCCTCGGCCTGCTTGGTTTCGCCCTTATCGTCGCCCTCCATACCCTCGCGGATATTCTTGACGGTAGAGCCGAGGGACTTGCCGAGCTTCGGCAGGTTCTTGGGCCCGAAGATAATCAGGACAACAACGAGAATAATGATGAGCTCAGGAGCCCTCAGTCCAAACATGTAGACCTCCACAATACAGCGAGACAAGCTCGAATGAGTATACCGCGGGTGTCGCGGTATCACAACAATAGCTAAAAAAAGGGACCGCAAGAAGCGGTCCCTCCTCATGCTCTGGTCGGGTTGACTGGATTTGAACCAGCGACCCCTGCGTCCCGAACGCAGTGCTCTACCAAACTGAGCCACAACCCGTTAGCTCGACTATAGTAACAAAGATTTTCGCCGCGTGCTAGAGAAATTTTTATTTCTTTGGCGCTTCGATGCGAACCGTGTTGGGAATGAGCTCCGTTGCATAAGCCCACCAGCCGTTTTGTTGAGCGGCTGCCGCAAGATTGACTGCTGTGGCGGCAGTATCGCAAATGGCAAACGAGCAGGCACCCGAACCGCACACGTTTGCGGCAATGGTACCGTCCTGTGAACGAAGCCAGTCGAGCACCGTTTGAATCCGCGGCTCCATCTGCGCGGAAATGACGCCCAGGTTGTTGTGGACGAGCGCGTAGGCCGCCTCTGCGTCTCCCGAACGAAGGGCAGATGCGATCGCTCCGGGCTTGTCCGCAGGCGCTGGAGTCTCGTCAAAACGTCGATAGGCTTCAATTGTCGAAACGCTTGCCTCGCGCGGCTTGACCAACACGACGGGCGTTGCGGGCAGCGCGGGATACTCAGTTGCCAGCACGTCTCCCCCACCTACGTAGAACGCAGGGCTCGCGTGCAAAAAGAACGGGACGTCAGCACCAATGCCCCGCGCAATGTCGTCGAGCGCGGGGTCGGTGCGATCAATTCCCCAGAGCTCCGCCAAGGCGACAATGGCCGCGGCCGCATCCGTCGAGGGACCGCCCAAGCCGGCGCACAATGGAATACGCTTCTCAATCGTCGCGCAAATGTTTGCCTCACGACCATAATGCTCGGCCATAGCAACCGCAGCCCGATACGCCGTATTCTTTTGCATGGGAAAATCTGATGCCGGAACCGTCTGGACGGTCAGCGCCTGCGCCGGCGTGACCGTCACGGTATCGGAAAGACCGACAGCTGCCATCAGGGAATCGACCCTGTGGTAGCCGCGGTCATCGCGCTCGGTATGAACCCCCAGGTAGAGGTTAATCTTTGCCGGCGCGGAAAGAGTCAGGGACCGATCGGTCACCGCTAGTGCTCCTCGAGCTGATTGCCGAGCGGGGTAAAAATGTGCTCGCCGCTCTCGGGGTCGAACAGCTCGACCTGGCCGGTGAGAACATCAATATACTGGTAGGACTGACGCGACTTGCGGCCACGGCGCTCGTCGACCTCGACGATAAAGACTGCCGGATGGACGCTCTTGATGGTGCCCATGCGCTCGACGACGCGGGTGCGGCCCATGTTGGCCTTCACCTTAACGCGATCGCCCACCATATCGGTCAGCTTCTCGTGGATGTCGTCGACGTGATTGACTTCCATCTCTTCCATGAACAGGGCCTCCAGAAGGTGCAATTCAAAAAGGGGATAATACCCCTAAGATAGACAAAACTCTAATACTATAGCACCCTGCTGCCGTCATACGCAAGTAGCTAAATAAGCCCCGTCCCAAATACGTACCAGACGACAACCTCGCATGACCAGTAGTTACGCGGTTTGGTAAAACCGCGTAACCTAAAGACTATCGGTGTCCAGAACGATGGTGAATGGACCGTCGTTGACGAGGTCGACCTTCATGTCGGCGCCGAAGATGCCGTGCGCTACGTGCTCGACGTCCTCGCGCACAAGCGTCAGGAAGTACTCGTAGAGCTCGTTGGCGACATCGGGGGCGCCGGCATCCGTAAACGATGGACGGCGGCCGTGACGGCAATCGGCGAACAGCGTGAACTGCGACACCACGAGCACTTCGCCGTCGACATCGGCAAGTGCCAGGTTGGTCTTGCCGTTCTCGTCCTCGTTAATGCGCAAGCCCCGGAGCTTGCCCCACAGCTTATCGGCCTCGGCGCGCGTGTCGCCGTGGCCCACGCCCAGCAGCACCAGATAGCCGCGCCCAATTTTGCCCACGCACTCGCCGTCGACCGTCACGCCGGCGTTGAGCACGCGCTGCACCACCGCACGCACGGCCTACCCCTCGCCCGTCAGTTTGGCGGATAGGTGCTCGAGCGCATGGAATCGATGGCTGATGGCGTTCTTCTCGTCCGCCGTCAGCTCGGCCATGGTCTTGCCCGGCGTGTCGACCGGCAGGAACAGCGGGTCGTAGCCAAAGCCGTGATCGCCGCGGCCCTCGTGTGCGATAACGCCCTCGCAAGCGCCCTCACCATAGGTGACCAAACCGTCCGTGTCGATGAGCGCGACGACGCTCATAAAGCGCGCAGTGCGGTCCTCGTCGGCCACGCCCTCCAGATTCACAAGCAGCTTGGCATTGTTGGCGGCATCGTCGCCATGAACGCCCGCGTAGCGCGCGCTATACACACCGGGCTCACCGTCCAGCGCGTCGACGACCAGGCCCGAATCGTCGGCAATGGCCATGAGCCCCGTCTCTTCGACGGCAGCCTGCGCCTTGATGATGGCGTTCTCCAAAAACGTCGTGCCGTTTTCCTCGGGGTCCTCAAAATCGCCCAGCTGGCCGAGCGCCACAAAGCGAACCTCGGGCATAACCTTGCCCAAAATGGCCTCGATCTCGGTGAGCTTATGGGCGTTGCCCGTTGCCACGACAATGGTCGCCGCCGGGTCGAGGGTGTCGATGTCGATCTTCTCAAGTGCCATGACTGGCCTCCTTGTCTCTATAGCAATGCCGTGTTGAGGACAACGAGGCCTCGGCCTCTCCCCCTCTTAATCAGCGGCAGTCTTATACTTCGACGTTTTCCCAGATAAAACCTGCCAAAATAAACCTGTCCCTTTTTGGCAGGTTAGGCGAGGGCTTGGCGCTGGAGCTCGATGAGCTCGGCGATGCCCTTGTCGCCCAAATCGAGCAAGGCATTGAGGCGCTTGCGGTCGAAGGGCGCCTGCTCGCCCGTGCCCTGGAGCTCGATCATCTCACCGGTATCGGTGGCGACAAGGTTCATATCGACCTCGGCGTGACTATCCTCGGAATAATCCAGGTCGAGCAGGGTGTTGCCGTCGACAACGCCCATGGAAATCGCGGCGACCTGGCCCGTGAGCGGGATGCGCTCGAGCTTACCCGCCTCGACCCACATGGCAAGGGCGTCGTGCAGTGCCACCCAGGCGCCGGTAATGCTTGCCGTTCGCGTGCCGCCGTCTGCCTGAATCACGTCGCAGTCGACGGTAACGGTATACTCGCCGAGCGCCTTCATGTTGACGACGGTACGCAGGCTGCGGCCGATGAGGCGCTCGATCTCCATGGAGCGGCCCTTACGCTTGGCGTACTCGCGCTTGCAACGCTTACCAGTCGATGCCGGCAGCATGGCGTACTCCGCCGTTACCCAACCGGCCTTGGCGCCCTTGCGCCAGCCCGGCACGCCCTCCTCGATGGTGGCAGCGCACAGCACGCGCGTATCGCCAAACTCGGCCAGGCACGAACCGTGGGCGTGCTTCATAACACCACGGGTGAGCTTGACGGGGCGCAGTTCATTGGCGGCACGGCCGTTGGCGCGGTTGACCTGCATGTATTCCATGGAACTATCCTTTCGGCAAAAGAAGAGGGCAAGTCTTTGGACGGTAACCCTACGTCTATTTCAGTTCGTCGATATCGATATGTTCGATGCTCTTAAGCGGCTGGCCAAAGATAAAGCTACCCGCAACCGCAAACTCGGCAATGTTATCGGCCGTCGTCGCAAAGCGATGCTGCGGCTCGGCGGCGTCGCCCGCCAGCTGCTCGCGGCGCGTGAGAATATCGGTCAGCTCGCGCGTGGTCTCCTCGGCGGAGCTCACCACGCGCACTCCGGGACCCAGCGCATGGCGAATAGGCCCCACGAGCAGCGGGAAATGCGTGCAGCCGAGTACCACGGTATCGATGCCGTGGTCGCGCAGCGGTTCAACCGTAGCGCCGACCAGCGCGCGTACGGCAGGCGTATCGAAGATGTCCTCGTTCTCGAGCCACTGCTCTTGCAGATGCGCGCCCGAGGCGAGCTCGTGCTCAACGACCTCGACAAAGCTCGAGGCAGGGCAGCCGCATACGTCGACGCCGGCATCCAGGTCCTGAATGGCACGCGTGTAAGCGCCTGAGCGAATGGTGAGGTTGGTAGCGAGCACGCCCACCCGGCGCGTGCGGGTGCTGTTGATTGCCGCGCGTGCGCCCGGTGCGATCACACCGATGACGGGGACGTCGAGCACCTGCTGGGCCAAACGCAAGGCCGCTGCAGTCGCCGTGTTGCAGGCGATGACCATGATCTTGACGTCGTGCTTCGACAGCCAGCGGCCTGCCTGCAGCGCAAACGATCGCACCTCGTCCTCGGTGCGGGTGCCATACGGGCAGCGTTTGGTGTCGCCGAAGTAGTAGACGGACTCATGCGGCAGCGCCGTCGCGATGGCGCGTGCAACCGTCAGACCGCCCAGACCCGAGTCGAATACGCCAATGGGGCGCGTGTCCCCGGCCAGATTCTCGATATCGGACATTACCTCACCAGATTCTCTCTCGAAAAGATATGGCTCAGAACGATAGGACCGCGTTACGAACGAGCCGCGACCAGCAGCTCGGCCGTTGCCACCCAGCCGTCGACAATCTTGCCGCGCGTGACGTAGGCGTTATCGCAAGCGTCCAGGAACTCGGGCGCGCCGGCACTGGTCAGGCCGTTATCGACCAAACAGAACGTGCCAACGTGGTCGGCCATGTAGAAATCGGACTCGGAATCACCGAGCGCCAGCGTCTCCTCGCGCTCGATACCCAGGTGCTCGCAGAAACGTGCGATGGCAACGCCCTTGTTGAGGCCGGCGGGATTGATGTTAAACGCGCGGCCATCCTCGACGCGTTCGAGCTCGAGCGTCGTCGGCTTGGACAGATGCGTCAGGTGGCCGTTGCAGGCCCAGACCAGACCGCAGTCGGCCTCGTCCAGGATGGCCTGGACCTCGTCGTCGGGCACATCGCCGCGCATGCCGACGGTGACCTCGCGGTACTTGTAGCCAGTCGACATGTCGTTGTGGTACTCGATCTTATGCGGCCAGCGGGCGAGAATCTTCTCGCACACGCCAGTCTGCTCGATCACCTGATGCGGCGTGAGGCCGCAGGCGGGGTCGTAGGGCATATCGCCGGTCAGATACTCCCAATCGTTGGCCTTGAGATCGTACATGACCAGGCCACCCATCTCGCCGATGTAGGAGTTGAGGCCGAGCACGCGCGCATCCTCGTGGATCATGGTGCGGTTGCGGCCCGAGGTGGGGACCACCTGGATGCCGGCGCGGGCAAGTGCCACGACAGCCTCGACGAGCTTGGTCGAGGGGTTGCCGTCGTTGTCGCGCAGCACGCACGAGCCGGGCGCAAGCATGGTGGCGTCCAGGTCGGTAAAGACGTACTTAACCTTGGCAAGACGCTCGCGCATCTCGCCCGAAAGCTCAGCGACGATCGGCAGGGTATTGTGGGACATGGTCACTCCATTACGTAGAAGGGGCTTCTGGTCTTAGGCAGCGCGCCTCACTTGAGGGAAAACGCGCTTGCAACGGCAGCGCGCTCAGGACGCCGCCCTCATCGCAGTTCATTAGTCAAACTGGGTAACATCGATTAAACGGTTGGCAAGCGAAAGATCGCTCTCGATGGGTACGAACTCATCACCCACGTGCATGAGCTCTTCGTCGCCCTTTGCCAACAGCAAGACGATGGTAGGCACATCGGGGCTGACGTATTCCTCGCGCGCCGCCTTGAATGCCGCGTGCACAGCAGCCTCGCGATCGAGGATGATCTTGTTCGGGGTATCGTCGGGAACATGCTCGGCAAGCTCGCGACAGACCTTCATCGGGTCCTCGTGAGCCGGATCCTCGTTGGTAAAGATCAGCAAATCAGAATATGGTGCGGCCTCGCGCGGAAGCTGCTCACGGCGCTCCTGCGCCTTGCCTCCAGCAGCACCAAACAGCGCAATGACCGGACTGGCGGGAAACGCGCGCTTGACCGACAAAAAGAGCGAGCGGAACGAAAGTTGGTTGTGAGCGTAGTCAACAACGCAAACCACGCGTCCATCCTTCGACTCCACGACCTCCATGCGGCCCGGCACACGCAGCTTGGAGAGGCCCTTCTTGATGGCATCGATTCCGATGCCAATCTCGCGCGCAGCGGCGATAGCGACCAGCGCGTTCTCCACGTTAAAGTCTCCCGCGATACCCAGCAGGACCTTCTCCCCCGCCTCGGGCTTGTCGGCGCTCATGCCATGCAGGTTAAACTCGATGTTAAAGCCGACCATGCGGACATCGCTTGCCCACAGGCTCGCCTCGGGATGCTCGACGCCAACGGTCACCAAGCGCTCGGCCGTCGACGCGGCCTCCAGCACGCGTTCGACTTCATCGGTGCCCAGATTCACTACGGCGGTCTTAGCCTGATCAAAGATCCTGAGCTTGCTCTCAAAATAATCCTCGAAGGTCGGGTGCTCGATCGGTGAGATGTGGTCACGCCCGATATTGAGGAAGCACGCCACGTCAAACGGTAGGTTCTCGACGCGCTGGTACTTGAGCGCCTGGCTTGAGACCTCCATAACCATGGACTGGCGACCAGACGCGCGGCAGTTGGCGATATGGCGCCAGACCTCGGGGGCCTCGGGCGTGGTGTTGGTGCTCTCGTAGCACTCGATACCATCGTCGGTGTTCACCGAGCCGATCATGCCACAGGACTCGCCCGCCGCCTTGATGATGGACTGGAGCATAAAAGCGGCTGTAGTCTTTCCCTTGGTACCGGTGATGCCCACGATCTTAACGTCGTGGTCGGGGCGGTTGTAGACCTCCGGCGGCAGCAGGGCCATGGCCGTGCGCACGCTGTCCACGACCAGCATCGCCGCGCCGTTCTCTTTCGCCAGCGGCTCCAGAGACTCGACCAGCGACTCTTCGCACACAAATGCGACGGCGCCCGCATCGAGCGCCATGCTCAAAAACGCGGGCTTAAAGGCAGCGCCCTTGCAAAAGAACACGTCACCTGCCGAAACCGCGCGCGAATCAAACGAGCAGCCGGTCACGGCACGCTCGTCAACCTGCTCCGATGCGTGCAGCTCGCCGCACACATCGAGAAGCTTGGCAAGCGTATCGACCGTGGTCACGGTCGCGGAATCCGAATGGTGCATCTTTCGCCTTTCTCAGCCATTTGGCAGGGACGGTTTTCATAGTAACTGAAACGTGCCTGCGCAAAAACGGCTCCCGGAGGAGCCGTTACGCGCAGGCATTCGAAAGCCGAGGCTAGGCAGCCTGAACAGAAGGCTGGCCCTCGTCGATAAAGAAGCGCTTGTACCACACCAAGAACACGAGCGGCGTATAGATCTTGCGCTGGAAATCGCCCTTGCCCGCAAAGTGCAGGTCGAGCAGATGCATGAGCTCGTCGGTGTCGAAAAACTCGCTTGCCCACGGCGCGGTGAAGTACTCCTTGACGTAGTCGTACCACTTTTGCTCGCGCAGCCAGTAGACGATCGGCACCGGGAAGCCCACCTTGGGACGGGTGGCCCACTCATCGGGCAGCGACTTGTTGGCGGCGTGGCGAAGCACCTGTTTGTTGCCGTTCTCGTTGATGCGGTAGCGGTCGGGAATGTGCTCGGCGAACTCCATGACCTTGCGATCCAGGAAGGGCACGCGCAGCTCCAGCGAGTGCGCCATGCACATCTTGTCGGCCTTGAGCAGAATGTCGCCTGGGAGCCACATGTTCATGTCCAGATACTGTTTCTTGACCAGCTCGGGCTGACCCTTCACGCGCGCATAGATGGGAGCGGCAAGCTCGAAGGCGCCATCGCCGGTGTTGTACTCGGGCTTGAGTACGCCGTCGACCTCGCGCTCCGGCCATACCAAGGCCTGGCCCAGGAACGACTTCTCGGGGATCTCGGCACCCTTGACCAGGAAGTTATGGCCCTTGAAGTACGGCATATGCAGCGCCAGGTTACCGAGCGCGCGGCGAATGGGCAACGGCACCATCTTTTTGTACTTGCGCACCGGAACCGTGTCCTCGTAGTAGGCGTAGCCGCCAAAGAGCTCGTCGGCGCCTTCGCCCGAAAGCACGACGGTGACGTCCTTGCGCGCCATCTCGGCCAAGAACCACAGCGGCACAGACGACAGGTTGGACTGCGGCTCGTCCATGTGATACTGAATGTCCTCGAGTGCGCCAAAGAACTCGTCGGCGGTAATCATCTTGCGAACATTCTCGACGCCGAGCTTGTCGGATAGCTCCTTGGCGTAGTTAGTCTCGTTGAAATTCTTGTAATCGAAGCCCACCGAGAAGGTCTTGTCGGGCATGAGACAAGCGGCAATATAGCTGGAGTCGACGCCGCCGGAGAGGAAGGAGGCGACCTTAACATCAGCGATGCGATGGGCCTCGACGCTCTCGTGCACAACCTCATCCAGCTCGTCAACGTACTCCTCAAACGGCTTCTCGACGGCGGAGTAATCGCAATCCCAATAGCGCTCGACGTTCATCTTGCCGGTCGGGATGTCTACGGTAAAGTAATGCGCCGGCGGCAGCTTGTAGACACCCTCGAAGAAGGTCTCCTCAGTTGCCGAATACTGCAGCGTCATGTACGGACGCAGGGCCTTTTTGTTGACCGCCTTGTGGAAGTGCGGGTAGTCCAGGAAGCTCTTGATTTCGGAGCCAAAGAGCACGCCCGGCGCGCCGTCGCCCGCATCGGCCATGGGATAGTAGTAGAGCGGCTTGATGCCAAAGATGTCGCGGGCGCCAAAAAGCTTGTTCTTCTTCTTGTCCCAGATGACGAAGGCGTACATGCCGCGCAGGCGATCGAGTACGGCCTCGCCCCACTCCTCGTAGCCGTGCAGGAGGCTCTCGGTGTCGGCTCCACAGTGGAACTTATAGCCCTTGGCCTCGAGCTCGAAGCGAAGCTCCTGGAAGTTGTAGATCTCGCCGTTGAAGACGATAACGACGCTGCCGTCCTCATTGGCCATGGGCTGAGCGCCGGCCTCGGTCAGGTCGAGGATCGACAGGCGGCGGAAGCCCAGGGCAACGCGGCCGTCGATAAACTGGCCGCCCATGTCGGGACCACGATGGACGATGCGGTCCATCATCTTGGTGAGCACCTCGGATTGGTTATCCGTCCCACCGACAAAACCGACAAAACCGCACATATACTATCCCCTCTGCTGTTGCTGGGTATCAAATCGAATCAGTAGCTTTTGAGTATACCCGAGGGTGTAAAGAGGGACGGAATGTTCAGGCAATCTCAACTGAATCAGCTCCGCGCCGACACGCGCCGGTTACCTTTAATGGATATGAGGTGAATGGGGCGATTGTTTTGCTATACTCTCTCCGCACGGGCGATTGGCGCAACGGTTAGCGCAGGTGCTTTACACGCACAAGGCTGGGGGTTCGAATCCCTCATCGCCCACCACTGAATTGGAAACGGCCCTCGAAAGGGGACCGTTTTTGTTTGGGCCCATCGCAGAGGGATTCGAACCCGCCAGGGCGCGGAGCTGAGGAAACGCGCAAGCGTTTTCCAGCGCAGCACGCGAGGGCCGCAGGCCCGAAGCGGAAGCGGGCGGCGAAGCCACACGCGAAATCCCTCATCGCCCACCACTTGATTGAAAAGGCTCCCAGCGATGGGGGCCTTTCCTTTTTAGGCCCAGTGCAGAGGGATTCGAACCCGCCAGGGTGCGGAGCTGAGGAAACGCGAAGCGTTTTCCAGCGCAGCACGCGAGGGCCGCAGGCCCGAAGCGAAAGCGGGCGGCGAAATGGACCCTTGGCGAATACCCGTGTGCAAAAAATGCCAAATATGAGTACTGCCACCTTTTTGATGGCAGCGTTTTCGAAGTCATAAAAGGCAAATCCGACATTAGAACGACGATCAATAGTCCAGTTAAGCCAATTTACTAACTACAAAACTGGACATATGTGGCCCAACTCGTCTAAAAACGCCTATTTTATATGTTACAAGGTTAGTGCCAGTACTCATATTTGCCACTTTTTGCACACGGCCCATCCCAGTCATGGTAAATCGGTAGCAAAACGGGTTCCGGACCGCTGAATCGTGCCGCATATGGCACGCCCGCAGTCCAGAACCCGGTCCAAATTAAGTTTTTGCGCCGTGTTAGGCCAAAACGTCCGACAGGATCTCGATCAGGCTGTCCACGTCGGCTTCCTCGCAGACAAGCGGCGGCAGGAAACGCAGTGTGTGGGCACCAGTAGCGTTAATCACAGCACCGGCGGCCAGCGCACGGGCAACAATATCATGCGCATCGCCCGCTGCCTCATCCAGGTCGCAGCCGAGCATCAAGCCGCGACCGCGTACCTCGGTAACGTGCGGAAGCTTGGCCAGCGCCTGTTCCATATAGGCGCCCACCTTGGCAGCATGCTCAGCGTAGTCGCCGCGCACGAGCGCGGAGAGCGTCGCGGCGCATGCCGCGACGGCCAAGCAGCTACCGCCAAAGGTCGAGCCGTGGTCGCCGGGCTTAAACACGTCGGCTATCTCCTTCTTTGCCACCACGGCGCCCATGGGAACGCCGTCGGCGATGCCCTTGGCAAGACTCATGATGTCGGGTTCCACGCCATAGGTCTGATAAGCGAACGGTTTGCCGGAGCGGAACAGACCGCACTGGACCTCGTCGGCGATAAGGACGGCACCGGCCTCGTGCGCCAGGTCGCGCGCCGCCGTCATAAACTCCTCGGTCATGGGATGCACACCGCTCTCACCCTGAACCGGCTCGAGCATCACGGCGCAAATCTCGCTTCCCAGCTGCTTAAAGATTGCGCGCAGCTCATCGACATCGTTGGGCGTGCAGGCCACAAAGCCGCCCGGCAGCGGACGGAAGCTGTCCTGCAGCCAATCCTGCATGGTGGCGGCAATGGTCTCGAGCGTACGGCCGTGGAAGCCGCCGCGCATGCATACGATGGTGTTGCCGCCGTTACCAGCACGCTTGGCGTACAGACGCGCGAGCTTCATCGAGCCCTCGTTGGCTTCGGCACCGGAGTTGGCAAAGAACGTCTCCCATACCTGCTCGTCCGCAGCCGGGGCACCGAGCGCAGCGGCCGTGGTCTCATCGCCGGCGGCAATGGCATCGGCCAGCACGCGCACACCATCTACGTCGTCGTTGGCAAGCTTGGACAGCAGCGCCGCGACCTGTCCACGCTGCTCGATGTAGAAGTAGTTAGACACATGCAGAAGCTTTTTGGTCTGCGCCTCGAGCGCCGAAAGCACTGCAGGATTACCGTGGCCTAGGCTACACACGCCAATACCAGCGAGAAAGTCAAGATACTCACGGCCGTCATCGCCGGTGAGCTTCATGCCGTG
The DNA here is from genome assembly GCF_015561195.1 of Collinsella aerofaciens. Classification (GTDB taxonomy): domain Bacteria; phylum Actinomycetota; class Coriobacteriia; order Coriobacteriales; family Coriobacteriaceae; genus Collinsella; species Collinsella aerofaciens_AC. Next base: position 249,329 of record NZ_JADMSU010000001.1, read on the forward strand.
GCCCTCGACAAACTCTACCGGAGAGCGACCAAAGGTATGCATAACGTAATGGGATTCGAGCGATTGTTGAGTTGCAAGTGACATGGGATGCCTTTCGTTGGGCGCCGTACGGCGCAGGGCTATGGGTGCAGGGACGCGACGACCGCGGGTCAGCTAGACCGTCTGGAGCTTCTCGACCTCGTCGAGGTTCTCGGTCAGGCGCGCGGCAAAGGTCGAAAGCGGGTGCGGATGCGTATCGAATTCGTAGGCCGTCTCGGTGGAGTGGATCACGGTACCGACGCCAGCATCGGTCAGCAGCTCCAGCAGCAGCGAGTGCGGCGTCGTGCCGTTGATGATGTGCGCGCGAAATACGCCACCAGCAAGCGCATCGACAGCGGCGCGCAGCTTGGGGATCATGCCCTTATCGACCTCGCCGCCGTAGAGCATCTCGTTGACCTCGTCGAGCGTCAGGTTGGAGATGAGCGAATCCTTATCGCTAAAGTCCTTGTACAGGCCGTCGACGTCGGTCAAGAAGATCGCCTTGTGCGCATGAAGCGCCGCCGCAACGGCGCCGGCGGCGGTGTCGGCATTGATGTTGAAGAAGCCACCGTCCTCCCCCACCGCGACCGTGGCGATAACGGGAATGTACTCACTGTCGAGCAAACGCTCGATATAGTCGGTGTTGACGTGCGTGACCTTGCCTACGCGGCCGAGCTCTGGGTCGAGCGGCTCGGCGATAAGGGTGCCGGCGTCGCTGCCGGACACGCCCACGGCCAGGTTGCCGTGGTGGTTGAGCGCCGCGACCAGCTCCTGATTGACCTTGCCGCCCAGTACCTCGCGCACGATATCCATGGTGGCAGGCGTAGTCACGCGCTGGCCGTTCTTAAACTCGACGGGGATGTCGTAGTGGCTGAGCGCCTCGTTGATGGCCTTGCCGCCACCGTGCACGATAACAGGGCGCATGCCGATAATCTTGAGCAGGACGATGTCGCTCATCACGTCACGGCGCAGCTGCTCGTCGACCATGGCGGCACCGCCGTACTTGATAACGACCGTCTTACCGGTCAGGTTCTTAATCCACGGCAGCGCCTCGAACAGCAGCTGCGCGGTAACTTCGTTGGATTCGCTCGAGCGACAGTCGCGTGCGAACTTCATAGTCTGCCTCGTCTTTCGTGTAGCTATCGCGCCGCACCTCGTTGCCCGCGATTGCAGCGGGACGCGCGGCACATCGGGAGTCTAGGAACGGTAGTCGCCGTTAATGGAGATGTACTCGTGCGTGAGGTCGCAAGTCCACACGGTGGTCGCCGCGTCCCCTGCGCCCAGGTCTGCCGAGATCACGATCTCGGGCGCCTCAAAGCGACGCAGCGCCTCGTCCTCGTCAAAGGGAACGGTCAGGCCATCACGGCAGACGGGCATACCCATCATGTCGATGGACACATCTTCTTGGTTAAACTGCACGCCGCACTTGCCGAGCGCCATGGCAACGCGGCCCCAGTTGCAGTCGTGGCCGGCGATGCAGGTCTTGACGAGCGGCGAGTTGGCGACAGCACGAGCGGCGATATCGGCCTCCTCGTCGTTGGCGGCGCCGGTGACGTTAACCGTCACGAGTTTGGATGCGCCCTCGCCATCTGCGGCGATGTTGCGCGCCAGGCTCTCGCACACCTCATGCACGGCAAAGGCCAGCTCGTCGAAGGCGTCAGAGCCCTCGACAATAGGCTCGGCATCTGCGGCAGCGGCGCCGGAGGCAAGCATGATGCAGGTGTCGTTAGTCGAGGTGTCGGAATCGACCGTTACCTTGTTGAAGGTCTGCTTGACGGTGGAGAGCAACAGGGCGTGGAGCGCCGCCGGCTCGACGGGGGCATCGGTGGTGATAACAGCGATCATGGTGGCCATGTTGGGCATGATCATGCCCGAGCCCTTGCACATTCCGCCTACCGTATAGACATTGTCCGCATGACCCGCGGCCTCGCTGCGGTAACACACGGCATACTCCTTGGAGTGCGTGTCGGTCGTCATGATGGCGCGAGCGGCATCGGCGCCACCGTGGGCGGAGAGCGCCTCGTAGGCAGCAGGAATGGCGGTCTCAAACGTGTCGATCGGCAGAATCTGGCCAATTACGCCCGTGGAGGCGACCAGAATCTGCTGGGGCTCGCAGCCGATGACCTGCGAGGCGATGTTGCAGGTCTCGCGCGCGCAGGCAAGACCGGTCTCACCCGTGGCGGCGTTGGCATTGCCAGAGTTGACCGAAACGCCGGCAATGACGCCGTAGCCCTTGTCGGCGCCGCCCAAGTTGGCACGGCTCACCTGCACGGGCGCCGCACAAAAGCGGTTAGTCGTAAACACACCGGCCCCGGGACAGGGTTTATCGGGCACGACGAGCGCGTAATCCAGGCGCTCGGGATTCATGCGGAATCCGGCATGGATGCCCGCCGCCTTAAAGCCGGCCGCCGCCGTTACGCCGCCCTCTACGGCACGAATCATGATATCAAACTGCTCAGCATTCATCGTCTTTATGACTCCTTATGTCAAACAAAAAAGGGGCATCGGTTGGTGCGCCATGCCAGCCACAATCATGAGACCAGCTTAAGAGTGGCGCCCCACTCGATGCCCGACTACCAAATCGTTAACAATCGAATGTGCTACACCGGGCACGCCACCGTGGGCAAGCCTCGTCGCTCGTCAAAACCAAAGATGATGTTGGCGCACTGGACCGCCTGGCCTGCTGCACCCTTGCACAGATTGTCGATGGCGCCCGTAGCCACCAGGACGCCCGCGCGTTTGTTGAGCGCGAGGCCGATCTGGGCGGCGTTGGTGCCGACGACCGAAGCCGTCTTGGGCTGCTGACCGGAATCGAGTACGCGCACGAAGGTGCGACCGGCGTAGAACTGCTTGTAATGGTCGACAACGTCCTCAAGGGTCAAGGTATCGATAGCCTGCGGCGCAAGCGGCATCGTCACCGTAGAGAGCAGACCGCGCTTGAGCGGTGCCAGGTGCGGGGTAAAGACAACACGATCGGTTAGGCCCAAGATCTGCTCGATTTCGGGCGTGTGGCGATGCTTGCCCACGCCATAGGCCTCCAGGTTTTCGTCCGCGCTGCAAAAATGCGTACGGGCGTTGCAGGACTTACCGGCACCCGTTACACCGCTGATAGCGTCAACGATCACGGGGCCGCTCTGGGCAACCCAGCCGACGCGCACGGCAGGCGCGGCGGCAAGGCTCGTTGCGGTGGGATAGCAACCGGCGCAGGCGACCAGTACGGGCTTGCCATCGGCGTGGTCGGATGCAGCGGTCTCCAAATCCTGGCAGAACAGCTCGGGCAGACCAAAGGCACGGCTCTTGAGTAGCTCGGGGCTCGTGTGCTCGGCGGCATACCAGGCCTCAAAGGTGGCCGGATCGCTCAGGCGATAGTCGGCCGAGAGGTCAATGCAGGAGACTCCCGCGGCAAGCAGGGCGGGCACCTGTGCCATGGCAGCCGTGTGCGGCACGGCCAAAAAGACCGCGTCGCAGTTCTTGAGCTCGGGGGCATCGTGCGTCGTGAAGACAAGATCGCTCACGCCGGTGAAGCTCGGGTACACCGCAGACAACGGCTGGCCGGCATCGGCGTTAGACGTAATGGCAGCAAGTTCAAACTCGGGATGACCGAGGACGAGGCGAATGAGCTCGGCGCCGGCATATCCAGCCGCACCAACGATTCCAACCTTTAATGACATATCAGACTCCTTGTCTGCAGTTATGCACCAATACGCATCCTGCAGCCGTCGTTATGAAGTGAGTTGAAACTTTAGCACCAAAAGATGCATATATACGCAAATCTTTTGCATATTCATGCATTGAAACAGTCCCGACACATTCACTCAAAGGAATTGACAAATAAACATGGGCCCCATATTGCCCAGTGCACCTTACGGTGACGTTGCAATGTGGGGCCCGCTACATGCGAGAATTTGAATTGTCGAAACTTGCTGAGAGACTCGTTTAGAGCTCGACCGGCACCCATTCGTCGTGGTTGCAGATAAAGGCCTCGGGTTCCTCCACGCTAAAGAAGACGAGCGTGGGATCGTCTGCGCCCTCGTAGTGCTCGCCTAGGCGCTCCAGGTGCTTCCAACCTGCCTTGCGCATATCGGGAGCGGCCTGGTCATCCAGGCCCGCATGCCCGCGCAAGATGAGCCAGCCATGGCCCGGCCACCAGCTCGTGGCCTCAAAGCGTTGATTTTGCAGCAGCTCTTGCCACACGTCTTTGGTGCGCGCCGTTACAAACCACAGCTTGCCGTCCTGAATCTGCGCAAACGAAAACGGACGCACATGCGGCTGTCCATCCACGCTCGTCGCCAGATACCACGCCGGCACCGACGTCAGATACTCCAACACCGTATTCAATCCGTCCATGTGTCCTCCTGGCACTAGTCTTTTTGGGCCGGGGCTGTTTTAGCTGCCCTAGGGTTAAAGCTCCAGGCGCTCCTCGCTGCCGTCGATATCACAGAAGCGGGCAGCGATATTGCGCACCGAGAAAAACGCAAGGCGACCGTCGCTGGCGCCCTCGTGGTCTTCGCCGATGCCCACCATGTGCTTAAAGCCGGCTTGGCGCACCCGGTCGCTCACGACCGCGTCGTCCTCGAGCGCGGCCTCGCCGGTCAGCACAATCCAACACTCCCCCGGTTTCCAACCCGAAACCTCAAACTTGGGATTCGTGCTGAGCTCGGCCCACACGTCCTTATCGCGCGAGGTGCAAAACCACAGCTTGCCATCATCGACCATGGCAAACGAGAACGGCCTCACGCGCGGCTGATGTCCGTCCGTCACGTCAATCGTGGCGAGATACCACGCCGGAATACGCCTAAGATACGAACAGGCGCGCTCGAGCTGCGCCGTGCGGTCGTTGTCGGTCATGGGAATCCCTTTCCTGCGCTCGAATCGCGCCTAAACAAGTTGAAGATTGATGACGATGACGCAGATGAGCAGCAGCGCTGTCACCACCGCCGCCAACGCATCGCCGCGGCCAAATGCAAGCGCATGCAAACGCGTGCGGCCCTGCTCGCCATGATAGCAACGGGCATTCATGGCGGCAGACAGCGTTTCGGCATGACGGAACACACCCGTGAACAGCGGAATCGCCACACTGCCGAGCATACGCACGCCGCCGAGCGGGCCTCCCGTCACGCGCGCACCGCGGCTCGCCTGCGCATCGGCCGTCTGCTTTATCTCGGTGGCAAACTGCGGCATAAAGCGCAGCGCGATGCCCATGATCATGCCGAGCTCGTGCGCAGGAAGTCCCACACGCGCAAACGGCGCGAGCAGGCGCTCAAAGCCCGCGGTGAGGTCGAGCGTCGGTGTGGTGAGCGTGATAGCGCTCATACCGGCCATCATCAAAGTCAGGCGGCACGCCATAAAGACGGCGGAATGCATCGAGCCCTCGCTTATCTGCAAAAAGCCGAGCTGCCACAGAATGCGCCCACTCTGATCGGTAAACAAGTTGAGCACCGCGACCACCGCGACGATCGCCAGCAGCGGCGCCATCGATGACAGGACGCGACGAACCGGCACCCGAGACACGGCATAGGTCAGCACAACGAAAATTGCGACCGGGGCCAGTCCGCGGAAGCTGCTGACTGTGAGCGTCGTGATCAGAAACACAAAGCCCAGGAGCAACTTAGTTCGCGGGTCCAGGCGGTGAATCGCACTATCGCCGGGATAGTAGCTGCCAAACGAAAACGCCTCCATTAGCAGCCCTCCTCTCGCGCGACCGTCTTGGATTTAGCAATGTCCGCGACGTTAGAAGGACCGCCCGAGCGACCGATTAGCAGGTCCACCAACTCGCCTGCCAGCGACTCAACCGTATAGAGCCCGCCGCGACGCAGCGGCACGCCCACCTCCGTAAGCGCCAGCGCCATACGCTGGGCGGCGGGAACGCCCAAGCCGATCGACTTGAGCTCATCGGCATGCGCAAACACCTGCGCGGGGGTTCCCTCGGCAAACACCGCGCCTTCGTTCATTACGACGATGCGGTCGCAGCAATTGGCCAGGTCATCCATGCTGTGCGAAACCATGACAACGGTCAGGCCCTCGCGATGGAGCCGATCGATGAGCCCTAGGAGATCCCTGCGGGCAGCCGGATCGAGCCCCGCCATGGGTTCATCGAGCACCAGGACTTCGGGCTCCATGGCGAGCACGCCGGCGAATGCCACACGCCGTTGCTGACCGCCCGAAAGCTCAAAGGGACTCTTGTCGCCGACCGTGGAAAGATCGAGGCCCACGCGCGAGAGCGATGACTCGACACGACGGTCGACTTCATCTTGCGGCAAGCCAAGGTTGTGCGGACCAAACGCCACGTCCTGCGCCACGGTTTCGGCAAACAGCTGACGCTCAGGATACTGAAACACCACGCCGACCTTGGCCTTAACCGCAGTGGCGTCTTTCTTGTTTGATAGGTCGAGCCCCAGCGCGCAAACGCTTCCCTCCTGGGGACGAATCAAACCGTTGAGATGCTGGACCAGCGTCGACTTACCCGAACCGGTATGACCTGCCAAACCCAGGAACTCGCCGCGACGCACCGTCAGCGATACATCGCGCAGCGCCCACGGGCTGCTGGGGTCGTTTCCCCAGAGAGCCTGTTTGTTCGATTTGCCCGCAGTGGCCGAGCGCTTATGCCAGCGGCGGCGCTCGCGCGGACTGAGCGAATAACTGTACGAAACACGGGATAGCTCGATGACGGGCTCCGACGCGTTGCCCTCGTTGTCTACCGGAACAGTGCCGTCAGCGATTTCCAACTGGGATACGGAAGACTGCCCCGCGATGTCTGCCCCACTTCGCTCGGCATAAGCCTGCGCAATCTCGGCGACCATATCCGCCTCACGCACCTGTGCGCAAACGGGCACGCCCTTCGCACGAAGCGACCTGCCCAGACAGCACGACGCCGGCATATCCAGGTTGAGCTGCGCAAGTTCGTCTGCCCGCGTCAAGATTTCCTCGGGCTTACCGAGCATGGCAACGCGCCCCGCCCGAAACACCGCGACACGATCGGCCTCGGCGGCCTCTTCCATAAAGTGCGTAATCATCACGATGGTCATGCCGCGAGCGTGCAACGCGCGGCAAGCCTTCATGAGGCCCTTGCGTCCACGCGGATCGAGCATCGAGGAAGCCTCGTCCAATATGAGCACGCGCGGTTCCATGGCGAGCACGCCGGCAAGCGCCACGCGCTGCTTTTGGCCGCCCGAAAGCGCATGGGTCTCGTGGCACTCAAAGCCCACCAGGCCCACGCCCTTCAGCGCCTCGCGTACGCGCTGCGCAATTTGCGCCGATGGCACGCCAAGGTTTTCGGGACCAAACGCAACGTCATCTTCGACAAGCGTTGCCACCAGCTGATCATCGGGATTCTGGAATACCATGCCCGCGGTCGAGCGAATGTCGTAGACCAGCTCGGGATCGGACGCATCCATGCCGTTAATGCGCACCGTGCCCGCATCGGGCTGCAGCAGCGCATTCAGATGCTTGGCAAACGTCGACTTGCCCGACCCATTGCCACCGAGGATGCAGAAAAACTCGCCGTCCTCGATATTCAGATCGACGCCGTCGAGTGCCGGTACGGCACCGTCATAGCTAAAGGAAACGCCCCGACACTCAATCATGCGCGGCCTTTGACCTGGTCCTTTTTAGGCGTGATGAGGTTGGAGACCGCTTTATACACCGCCAGTGTCAACACCGAGTTAAGCACGGTCTTGATAAGGTTGAACGGCAGCACGGCAGGAATCATGAGCGGGGCGATCACATCGACCGAGCCATACCAGAACCATACGCCAATGGTAAGGTTTGCGACCATAGACAACGCCGTAGCGGCAATAACGCCGAGCACCAGGCCAATCACGGCACCCTTATAGGTATGCATCTTCTGATAGACGATAGCCGCAGGCAGAATGTAGCCCAGCGTGGCAACCAGGTTCATAAGCGCGCCGACCCAGTCACCCGTGGTGAGCGCATGGATAACGATAGCCATAGCGGCAACAGCAGTGCCGGCGCCAGGACCATACGCAAACCCGCACACCATCGCCGGTACCAGCGACGGGTCATACGTCAAAAACGGCGCCGAAGGAAGGATAGGCAGCTGCACGTACATAAACAGGGCGCCCAAGGCGCACATCAACGCCATGGTAACGAGCTGTTTGGTGCTCCACCTATTCGTGTTCTCAAAATGGATATGCTGCGACTGTTCAGACATAAGATCACCTGCCTCTTTCATCCGGACTCTAACCGTTGGTACTGGGATCTCACCAGTTCAGCCGGCATGCGAACCAACACACGCACGGGTCGCGGACTCATCGGCTCGGTCGCAGACACCTCGCCTGCGCCACGGCGTCCCTTTGACACCGCCCGATTTACCGCCAGTGGGGAATTCCACCCCGCCCTGAAACAGCAATTGCAAGTGTAGCACGAGCAGGTTCTCGCGCAAGTATGCCAAGGGTAATTTGTGGCGGAGATCAGTTGCCAAAGCAACCACGTCCCCCACCCATCCCAAAGCAACGCGCCTTTCGCGCAAAGCGCGAAACAGCGAAGGGGACACGTATCCCTATCGACCACATCCTTCTCCGCCCGCCGGCCTCAAGGCCGTAAACGCAGGGAATCCGGGGGCGGGACGGGGACTTCTCTCCGGAATATTCCGCAGGACGCAAAGAGGCTCCGCAGCGCGAAGCGCGATGCGGAGCCTCTTTGCATGTCCGAGGACGTTCCGGAGAGAAGTCCCCGTCCCGCCCCCGGATTCCCGGTGGGAGTTCTAGACCTTGTCGGCCTTAGTACATACCGCCGCCCTGCTGACCAGCGGTAGCAGCAGCGATTGCGTCCTCAAGCTGAGTGTTCTTGGGCACATCGGAGACGGTGGCCTCGGTGATGAGGATCAGGCTGGCGACAGAAGCAGCGTTCTGCAGGGTGACGCGGCTGACCTTGACGGGGTCGAGGACGCCCATCTCGATCATGTCGCCCCACTCGCCGTTGGCAGAGTTGAGACCCTGGCCGGCGGGCAGCTCGGCGACCTTGTCGACCACGACAGCGCCCTCAAAGCCAGCGTTCTTGGCGATGGTGGCGACCGGAGCGGTCAGAGCCTTCTTGACGATGTCGACGCCGATCTTCTCCTCGGGGTCATCGATCTCGACGGCATCGAGCGCAGGAGCAGCGTCCATGAAGGCGACGCCGCCGCCAGCGACAATGCCCTCCTCGACAGCAGCGCGGGTGGCCTGCAGGGCGTCCTCGACGCGATGTTTGATCTCCTTGAGCTCGGACTCGGTAGCAGCGCCGACCTTGATGACGGCAACGCCACCGGAGAGCTTGGCCAGGCGCTCCTGGAGCTTCTCACGGTCGAAGTCAGAGGTGGTGTTCTCCATCTCACCCTTGATCTGAGCGATACGGGCGTCGATGGCCTCCTTGGAGCCAGCGCCGCCGACGACGACGGTGTTGTCCTTGGAGATGGTGACGGACTTAGCGGTACCGAGCATATCGGCGGTGATGTCAGCGACCTTCACGCCCAGCTCGTCCAGGGCAGCCTGGCCACCGGTGAGGACGGCGATGTCCTCGAGGATGCGCTTGCGGCGATCGCCGTAGCCCGGGGCCTTGACGGCGCAGACGTTGAGGGCGCCACGGATCTTGTTGAGGACCAGGGTAGGCAGAGCCTCGCCGTCGATGTCCTCAGCGATGATGAGCAGGCCACGGCCAGCGCGCTGGACAGCCTCGAGAACGGGCATGATGTCTTGAACGCTGGAAATCTTCTGGTCGGTGATGAGGATGTACGGATCCTTCATCACGGCCTCCATGCGGTCGTTATCCGTGACGAAGTAAGCGGAGACATAGCCCTTGTCGAACTGCATGCCCTCGACGGTGTCGATGGTGATGTCGAACGTCTGGGAATCCTCGACGGTGATGACGCCGTCCTTGCCCACGACCTCCATGGCCTCGGCGATCTTCTCGCCAACCTCGGGGTCACCAGCGGAGATGGTGCCGACGGAAGCGATCTGCTCCTTGGTCTCGACCGGCTTGGCCTGCTTCTTCATCTCGGCGACGGCGGCGTTGACGGCCTTGTCGATGCCGCGACGGATGGCCAGCGGGTTGGCGCCAGCGGCGACGTTGCGCAGACCGTCGTTGACGATAGCCTGAGCGAGCAGGGTTGCGGTGGTGGTGCCGTCACCCACGGTGTCGTTGGTCTTGGTGGCGACCTCCTTCACCAGCTGAGCGCCCATGTTCTCGATGTTGTCCTCAAGCTCGATCTCCTTAGCGACGGAAACGCCGTCGTTGGTGATGGTCGGGGCACCGAACGTGCGCTGCAGAGCGACGTAACGGCCCTTGGGGCCCATGGTGACGGTAACGGCATCGGCCAGAGTGTTGACGCCCTTGGCGAGCTTGGCGCGGGCATCGGTGTTGAACGTAATGTTCTTTGCCATGGTAGGTAATCCTCCAAAAGAAATGTGACTCGCGTCGCCGCTTCCGAGTCCTATGCGGCGGACGCGTTCAAAGACGAATCAGAGATTCTGACGAGACTAGGCCTCGACGACGGCGTAGATGTCGTCGGCGCGCATGAGCAGATACTTCTCGCCGTCGACCTTGACCTCGTTGCCACCAAACTTACCGTAGATGACAACGTCGCCGACCTGAACGTCCATGGGGATGCGCTCGCCCTTGTCGTTGACCTTACCGGCGCCAACGGCAACGATGGTGCCGCGCTGCGGCTTCTCCTGAGCGTTGCTGGCGATGTACAGGCCAGAAGCGGTCTTCTGCTCGGCCTCGTCGGGCTTGACCAGGACGCGATCTGCAAGCGGCTTCAAAGACGACATGCTTGTTTCCTCCTTTTTGGGCCGCGCGGTCATGCCGCGCGGGTTAACCCTTTTTGTTTGCGTACGCGTTGAATGGTACCCACGAATGGCGGGTTATACAACACGGAGTCAAAAAATCTTATTTTTTGGCACTTAGATTTTCTGAATGCCGGGGGATAACTTAGAGGTGGCTCCCGGGGCGGACCGGAGGGCATGAAGTTTGCTGCTCTACAGTCCTGCGCAAGACGGAAAGCACATTAAGTGCTTTCCTTTGCGTGCGGAACTCGCGACAAACTTCATGCCCTCCGGTCCGCCCCGGGAGCCAGGTTAACTAATTCGGGCCCGGCATTCAGAAAAGTCAGTGCAGCAAAATGGCGATGCGGATGGAATGCACAAGATAGGGGCACGTTGTTGGGACGTGCTCTTTTAAGTTGCGGTGGAATAGTTCCTGTTTTTGGGCTTGAAGGCCGATTTTAGGGACTATTTCACCGCAACTGAGGGGTGGGATGTGGGGTTAACGCTCGTAGATTAAGTTACCTGCCAGATAGGTTGCCTGAACTTTGGTGTCTTGGAGCTCTTGGGGGTCAATGGTGAGCGGGTTTTGGTCCAGGACTACCAGGTCGGCGTATTTGCCGGGCTCTAGGCTGCCGAGATTTTGCTCGTCGCCCGCTGCGTACGCGCTACCAAGCGTGTAGTTGCGCAGGGCCGTTGCCGCATCGATGCGCTCGCTGGGGAGCCAGCCGCCCTCGGGCCAGTGGCTGCGAGGGTCTTGGCGCGTAATAGCCGTGTAGAGCACGTTCATGCTGGTAACGGCCGTGATGGGGCTGTCGGTACCAAAAGCTTGGCGGATGCCGCGCTGCTTATAGGTCGCAAACGGCCACATGATGCGGCTGCGTTCCAGGCCCAGGTCGCGCTCCGGGCCACCCGGGTCGAGCGTGATGTGGCAAGGCTGGCTCGAGACAATGACGTTGAGCTTGCGCAGACGATCGATGTCACCGGGCAGCAAATTCTCCAGATGCTCGAGCGTGTTATGACCGTGCGGGGGCAGACCGTAGAGCTCTGCCGCCTCCTCAAAGATATCGAGTGCGGCATGGATGGCACCGTCGCCGATAACGTGGATGCGCACGGTGTGGCCGCGCTCGGCTGCCGCCAGAACCAACTTGCGCATGCGCTCGACAGGAACCGTCAGGCGCCCCTGGTCACCCGGGAAGCGCGGGTTAGTATAGGGCTCAGTGAGGTATGCGGTATGCTCGCTCGACACGCCGTCGAAGAACTGTTTAAATCCTGGCGCCGAGAGCAGCGCGTTGTTCGCGTAGCGGGTCTGGAGTTCTTCCAAGCGCGATTGGTCATCCAGCAGCGTGGGAAACAGATGGGCGCGGATGCCCAGCTTGCCGGCGGCCTGCAGCTTGTCGTAAACATCGTCGCGAATAAAGTCACAACCCGGCATGGGCATGAGCGACATATCGCAGATCGAGGTGATGCCCTGCTCGGCCATACGCTTCATCTGGTCGGCGTAAGCGCTCGCGATGCGCTCCTCGCCCAGCCACTCCAGGCAGCGAGGCAGCAGCTGCATAGCAGCTGCCTCGTGGGCGATACCCGTAAGCTCACCGTTTGAGTCTTTGTCGTAACTGCCACCCGCCGGAGGCTCGCTGTCGCGCGTCACGCCGAGCGCCTCGAGCGCGCGGCTGTTGAGCCACAGCGTATGCCCGTCGCCCGAGTACATAACACAGGGGCGATCGGGAAAAGCGGCATCGAGCGACGCCTTGGTGGGATGCTCGGGCGGATCCCAGCGGTAATCGCGCCAGCCCTGGGTCACGACCCAGGCGTCATCGGACAAGCCTTGGGAAAACTCGAGCGCATGCTGCACCAGTGCCGCCTCTGACGTGCCCATATCCATGAGCATGTACGGCGAGGAACCGACCGAGGTATGGAAGAAGTGCAGGTGCGCATCATGGAAACCGGGGCAGATAAATTGTTCGCCGTAATCGACCACCGGCGTGGCGGCAGGGGCGGCGGCAACCACGTCATCGGGTGCGCCGACCGCGACGATGCGATCGCCCGCAATGGCAATCGCCAGCTCGCGGGCGGTATCGATACCGTCTTGGGCGGTAAAAACGTTCTTGGAGCGGATAATCCGATCGATATGCTGCATGGGCATCCCCATCTCTGGCAGGAAATTCAACACCCCCGAGTGTACTCCCCCACTCTTGTTACAAAACCCCAAGCGGCAAACGGCAACTTTACCAGCCCTAGCGGCAGGTGGCATACTGGAGAAAGCCTGTACGATTTTGCGATCAACCCAGCAAGGAGCAAATCGACCATGACGAAGACCAAGGCACAGCAGATTATGGCGGCAACCGAGGTTCGCGCGGCAGACGACGTCACCGCGGCCATCCAGGATATCGCCGCCGAGTTTGAACCCTACATCATCAAGCAGCGCCGGCACTTCCATAAGCACCCGGAGCTGAGCCTTGCCGAGGAGCGCACGACTTCCGACATCGCCAACCAGCTCGACGCCATGAATATCCCCTACGAGCGTCCGCTCAAGACGGGCCTGGTGGCGACGCTCCGCGGTACCGCGCCCGATGCCTACCGCGAGGACGGCACGCCGCGCCGCCGTATCCTGCTGCGCGCCGATATCGACGCCCTGCCTGTCACCGAGCAGACTGGCGAGGAGTTCGCCAGCGTCAACGAGGGCTGCATGCACGCCTGCGGTCACGACTGCCATATCGCCATGATGCTCGGCACGCTGCAGATTCTGCGCCACATGACCGATGACATCCACGGCGAGATTCGCATCGTTTTCCAGCCCAGCGAGGAAAACGGCCAGGGCGCCAAACTCATGATCGGCACGGGTGTGCTCGACGGCGTCGACGGCGCCTACGCCGCGCACATCTGGAGCGAGGTCGACGCCGGCACCGTAAGCTGCGAGCCCGGCCCACGCATGGCAAACACCGACTGGTTCCGCATCGACGTCCGCGGCACCTCGTGCCATGGCGCCATGCCCCAGCGCGGCCACGACGCCGTTATGGTTGCCGCCGAAATCGTCAACGCCCTGCAGACCATCGTCTCGCGCGAGATTAGCCCCTACGAACCCGCCGTCATCACCGTCGGCGAGCTGCATGGCGGCACCGCGCGCAACGTTATCGCCGGCACGGCGTACCTCGCCGGCACGGTGCGCACCTATGGCGACAAGACGCATGAGGAGATGCCCGAGCTTATGCGCCGCATCGTGGAGCACACCGCAGCAGCACTAGGCGCCGAGGCCGAACTCACCGACTACACCATCGCCAACTACAAGGTCGAAAATGATGCCGCCTCGAGCGAGCGCTGCCGCCAAGCTGTGCTCAAGTGCCTGGGCCCCGCAGGCGAGGGCCATTACCGTGGCACGCTTTCGGGCGAGGACTTCTCGGAGTATCTGCGCCGCGTACCGGGCGTGCTCGCCTTTGTTGGCACGCGCAACCCCCAGATTGGCGCCACCTATGCCCAGCACTCCTGCTTCTATAAGATCGACGAGAGCGTGCTCGCCAAGGGCTCCATGGTAGCCGCTCAGTATGCCATCGACTTTTTGGCCGAGCCCACGCAAGAAGAGCTCGACGGCCCCACGATCGCCGCGGTTGCCGAGACCAATCCCGACCTGGCAGCCAAGCTGCGCTCTGCCAAGGCAACGGCCGCCGAGGCCCGCGACGCCATGCACGACGCCCGCACCGCCCGCCATGCCGCAATCAAGGGCATCCACGATGCGCGGACTGCCGCTCGCCACGAGGAGAAGCATGGCGAGTAGCCATCACGCCCACCCATAACAACCTAGCTAGAGCAAAGCGGGGGCGAACGTTATCTCAACGTTCGCCCCCGCTTATGTGTCGACCGCTTTTCTAGCGCGTCCTCCGTCACGACAGGTAAGAGCGAAGGATGGTGAGCCAGCGTGGGGTTTCGAGGTGGATGATATCGGCAGGAACTCCGGCGGGAGCGTGACCACCAAAGAGCAGGCCAGTGTCTGCCGGGTTGATAAGACGCACGATCCATACGGCAACGACCAGCACGCACAGAACAATAACCGCAATGTCGATGCCGCGCTTTAGCTTGCTCGACGTCACCTCCTCGCGCACGAACGCGAGCACAAACGCAATCGGCACCACCCAAAACAGCGGATGGTAGGCAAAGGCCGCCGCAAAATCGAGGCGCAGTGCTGCCAGCCAGGCCCTCGTCATGCCACATCCCGGACAGGGAATGCCCGTCATCAGGCGAAACACGCAGCCGATATCGAGCAGGTAGAGTGCGAGCCAGGCGACCAAGAGCGCGCCGATGCAAGAAAGGGCGCGGCGAATGAGTTCCGCCGCGCCCTTATGTCCCTGGGAGCTGTTCACGCCGCTCTTATCGTTAGGCACGAGCGCCAAGACGGACGTTGTAAGCCGTTGCCATGGCATTGGTATTCTTGATGATGATGTTCATGGCAAAGATGGGGCCAAGGCCGCACAGCAGCGCGCCGACGATCTGCCACATAAGAACGGTGGTACCGTTCTCCTGGAACATCAGGCCATAGCGAGGAGCATTAGCCTGCAGGCGGTTACCGATCTTGTAGTACCAGTAGAGTGCGTAGAAGCCGCAGGTCACGAACGACAGCAGGATAAATGCTGCCAGACCCGGCGTGGAATCGCCGTCGTCCTGGCACATGACATTGATGTCGCGGGCGAGGCAATAGAGGAAGTAATATGAATAGATGCCGCAGGTCACGATGGAAAGCAGGAGCCAGCCGATCACGCCACGGTCGGTTTTAATCGGAGTATAACCCATCGGGGCAGGTGCAGGCTGCTGAGCATACTGCTGCTGACCGGTGTACTGCTGCTGCCCGGCGTACTGCTGCTGAGGCTGAGGCTGAACTGCCTGAACCGGAGTGGGCTGAATCTGCGTGGGCTGCGGAGCAGGCTGGGGCTGAGGTGCAGGCTGCGGCGCGGGCTGCGGAGCAGGAGCAGCGGAAGCGGCACCGACGGCAGAACCGCAGACAGGGCAGAATTTGGCATCATCCGAAATGGGAGAACCACAAGTGGGACAGAACATAAGCTTCTCCTTTTCCTAAGGCGTTGCACGCCTTCAAACCTTACACGTCTATGTTCTCAACAATAGCCGCGACGTTGTTGCGCAACATTGACCAATTCCCGAGAAATTTTGCTGCAACCGTTTTCCCAGGCATTTTCTTGCTTCCGCAGTAGAAAAAGGCACCCCGGGCTCAGTTGCCCAGGGCGCCTCGACCGACTATTCGGTTTGATTGTTTTCGGCAGCAGGATTATCGCCCGGCTCTTCCGCCGGCGTGGCAACGGCATTCCAATCGGGCTCCGCAGGCGTCGCCTCGGGCGCCGGGGCAGGCGCCGGGGCAGGTGCCGGAGCAGGCGCGGGCGCAGGTGCAGGCGCAGGTGCAGGTGCAGGGGCAGGGGCAGGTGCCGGGGCAGGCGCAGCACCAGTGGCGGCCGTGGGGTTGAATCCCGCAGGAGTAGGCTTCTTCTCACCCGGGAGCACAAACGTCAGGACATCGTCGGCATCCTCATCGGCCCACTCGCTGGCATGACGTGCCGCCCAATAGCCAACGGCGCGATACTTGAGCATCTTGCCAAACACAGTCAGGAACACCGTGACAAAGGCAACGATCATCAAGAACAGGATGAGCGTAATGCCGCCGCCCTCGATGATTGCCTCAAGACCCGTGGGGCGATAGTAATAGCTATACATACCAAACGTAGCAATGGCGCCAAAGATGGCGGTGAAGATCCATGTGATGATGTGCGACACGATGCCCGTCAAAAACTCGGGAAGAATCGAGGCGCAGAATAGCTTGCCCAGGTTGGCCTTATAAGACTTCCAGACCTTCTCGAGCGAAAACGCGCTTTCCACGCGCCCCGCGACGGCAAAGTGCATCACGGCGGCATCACCAAACATCTTAAAGAAGATGCCCAGTACCACCGACACGATCATGGCAAAGACAAGCAGCCCCATCGAACCGATGAGGGCACCCTCAAGACCGCTCCAACCATTGAAATAATATGAACCGACGGCACCGATCACGACGCTCTCGATAGCCGAGAACACCACGCCAATCACCGGAATAATGGCCACGAACTCGAGCACACCGGTAATGACAGACGAGAAAATGCCCAATCCAAACGAGGTCGAGCGCAGCAGCGGACGCTCCATGCCGTTATCATCCTTGAGCGACAGGTCACGACCCCACTCGATGGCAAAGCCCGCGCCGCACACGCTTGCCACGTACGCGAGCAAAAAGCCAATGGCCGCTGCGATACCGCCGATAACGGGGATAAACAGCACCAGCACCGAGACAACACAGATCAGCGCCGGCAAAAAGGCGATTTGGCATACGCGAACCAAGGCGCCGGGAACCTTAAGCATGTCGTTGAAGGCCTGAGCCATGCAACCCTTGGGCGCGTTCATAGCCGGCTGGGGCGCAACGAACGGCTGCGGCTGGGCAAACGGCTGACCCTGCGGCTGAGGTTGAGCTTGCGGAGCGGGGCCGGCGGCCTTGACCTCGGTATTAGGGGCACCGCACACGCCGCAGAACTTGTCGTTATCGCCCATGGGGGCGCCACACTGCGAACAGAACATCGAAATCATCCCTTCGTATCTAGAGCGAATCACCTGGATCGCAAACGGTGTCTTTGGCATCATTATCGCCCAATGTGAGGACAAATACCCCAAGATGACCGATTTGCAACGTAGGCGGCTTTATTCAATGATTCGAAGGGTACGCCCGGGCTAGTTCGTGCCGCGGAAGCCCTTGCCGACGATTTCGGAGCTATCGACGATGGTGATGAAGGCGCCAGGGTCAATCTCGCGGGTATAGCGGCGCAGTTGCACTGCCTCGCGACGGCTCAGCACGCTCATGATCACCGTGACGCACTTGCCCGAGAAGGCGCCATAGCCACGGCTGATCGTTGCCGTGCGGTTGAGATGCTTGACGATAAACTCCTCGACCTTAAGGGGCTCGGAGCAAATGATCGTGCAGACCTTACGCAGGTGAATGCTCTCGATAGCCTTATCGACCACGAGCGTCTTGGCAAACAGGCCGAGCACGCAGTACAGACCGACGCGCGGGCCATACAGGAAAGCCGCGATGGTCACGATGCCGATATCGACCAGCAACAAGGCACGGCCGATCTCGAGCGTCGTGCGGCGTTTGAGAATCATGGCAAGGATGTCGGTGCCGCCCGTCGAGGCGCCAATGTCAAAGACAATGGCACTGCCCAGCGCCGGCAAGATGACGGCAAAACACAGGTCGAGCCACATATCGCCCGTCATCGAAACATCCGACGGAATGAAGAGCTCAAACAGCGAGACGTAGGCCGAAAGCGCAAACGAGGCAAAGACGCTCCAAAGGATTGCCTTGCGCTCCAAAAAGATAAAACCCAGGATGACCAGGACCGCGTTGATAATCCACATAAAGACGCCGACGGGCAGAGTCGGGAACAGCGTGGAAAGAATGACCGACACGCCCGAGGTGCCGCCGAAGGCAAAGTGATTGGGGGTTTTAAAGGCCACAATGGCGAACGCCGTGAGGATCAGGCCCAGATTGAGCTCGGCAAAAAAGCGCGGAAAGCCTGGCTCCTGGCTGCGCTTGCGGCCGGCGCGCTCGCCACGTTCGATATCCTCGCGACCGACAACGCGCTCCATCGGCACCACCGGAGGACGATGCATCTCCTCGGCGGCACGCGACGCCGCCTCTGCCGCAGCGGCTTCAATCGCCCATGCCTTGCTTTCGGTCTCGTGTTCGTCGGCCATTACGGCAACCCCTCGTTAACAATTTGGAAACAATGCGCCCATTAGGGTAACGCGGAACGCGAAGATTGCAACCCTTAGTTAGACGAGCGGTATGCCTGCATCGGGGGCATATAGAAAACGGTCGACCGCACTTTTGCTTGCGCGGTCGACCGTTTAGCGTTTTCGCAGGTAAAACCTGCCAAAATAAACATCCCTTTTTGGTAGGTTACTCGTGCTGGCTGGTGCGGTGCTCGTACTCCTCGGGGGTGATGACATCCTCGATGCGCAGGTTGACGCCTGCCACTTCAAGGCCGGTCATCGCGGCCAGACGCTCGGTGACGCGCGCCTTAACGTCGTCAAAGATCGCAGGCGCATAGGCGCCGTACTCGATGATGACCGAGATGTTGACGATCACGCGGTTGTCATCGGTGACCTCAACCGTCACGCCCTTGGTCAGGTTCTCGGCACCAAACTGCTCCTGCACAAAGTGCATGAGGTTGCCCTTCATGCCCAGGACGTGCGGCACCTCGCGGGTGGCCATGGCGACGATTTTCTCGATCACGCCGTTGGAATAGGTCAGCGAGTCCTCGGACTCGTCCGCCTCCTCATCCATCTCCTCGTTATCCTCGTCCGCATCGGACTCGGCCTCGACGAGCGCCTCGTCCTCGAGCGTCACGTCCCCGGCATCGGCGACGGCCTCATTCGCCTCGAGCTCGGTATCGGCTACATCGACCTTCGTGTTAAAAGCCATGGTTCCTCCTTATGCCTGCCGCGGATGCGACAGTCGAATACATATTAGCGGCCGCTAAACAGACGGCCGAAGAAGTTGACGATACCGTTCTCGCCGTCGCGAATCTGGCCGATCACGGCGCCGATCAGCACAAAGAATGCGATGACGAGCGTGTCCCACAGGCCCAACGTAAGTACCAACACGGCGAGGATAAAGCCTGCCACGGCGCCGAGCGTAGTGTTGGGGTGGCGCACGGCATAGCTCCAGATAGCAGCGCCCGTACCTTTGATGAGACCCATGGCCTCGTCAAAGTCGTTGGCGGCGCTGTCGCGCTGCTCGCCGGCCTCGGGCTTGGTGTCGGCAGACTCGCCTGCCGGCGTAGCGTTTTGGTCGATCGTCAGGCGCGGCGTGCGGGCGGTCTTGTCTTGGTTGGTATCACTCACCGGAAACCTCCACGGTCTGGACGGTAGTCTTGGACGGCAAAAAACGGACGCGCGCGGTCGTGCCCGGCGTGCCGAGCATGGTGTCGCAGGCCTTCTCGATGCGCTGCTGCATCGAGGTGGCAAGAGCGGCAACGTCCTTATCATCGAGCGCGATGGCTTCGACCTTAAAACGAACGCGCGACTCGTCGGGGCCTTGAACGCGTGCCTCGATATGCTCAACCATCACGCGATCATCGCACTCCGCCGCGGCACGGGCGCACGAGGAAAGCGCTGCGAGCGTGACCTCGATATTGCGCTCCCCCGCCGGATGCACGCAGGACGGCTCGCGACGCGCGAACATCAGGCGGAAAAAACCGATGAGCACGCCAAGCGCCACGATAGCGGCGCACACCGTAACGACGACGCGAGGCATGGTGTCACGCAACAGCAGCATAAAGCGATACGTATACGGTCCCCAGAACTGGCAGACAAGCGTACCCAGCGCCACGATGGCGGCGGCAAGATACACGATCGCTAGGGCTCGTTTGAGTACGCGCACGCGCGCTCCCTTCAGGTTTCGGTCCACAGAATGCAAAACGATTCGCATCATTATAAAAGAGCCGGGTCCGGTGCCATACGCACGCGGATCCGGCTCATCTATTCCACGAGGCTTGCATGCTCGCTTCATTATGCCCAGATATGCACGGCTTAACCCGTGCAGGCGCTACTCCTCCTCGAGGGCAGCGATGACCTCGTCGGTCATGTCCATGGTGCTGTAGACGTCCTGGACGTCGTCGAGCTCCTCGAGACGGTCGATGAGGCGCTGAACCTTCTTGGCGTCGGCGCCGGAGACCTCGGTCGGGGTAGTCGGGACCATGGTGGTCTCGGAACCCTTGACCTGGACGCCCTGCTCCTCGAGCGCCTTGGAGACAGCCATGACCTCGTTGGCAGTAGTCCAGACGATCCACTCCTCGCCGGCGTCCTCGTAGTCCTCGCCACCGGCCTCGGCGATGGCCATCATGAACTCATCCTCGTCACCGGCAGCACCGTTGGCGATCATGGTCTCCTTCTTGGCGTTCTCGTCCAGGATCTCCTTGGCGACGACGATCTGGCCCTTGCGCTCAAACTGGAAGGCGACGGAGCCGGAGGTGCCCAGGTTGCCACCAGCGTGGGAGAAGGCGGAACGGACATCGGCGGCGGTGCGGTTGCGGTTATCGGTCAGGCAGTCGACGTAGACGGCGACACCGGCGGGACCGTAGCCCTCGTACACGATGTTCTCGTAGACGGCGGCGTCGGCACCCGAACCGAAGGCCTTGTCGATAGCGGACTTGATCTTGTCCTTGGGCATGGACTGAGCCTTGGCCTTGGCAACGGCAGCGGCGAGGCTGGCGTTGTTCTCGGGCAGCGGGTCGCCGCCGAGACGGGCAGCAACGGTGATGTTGCGGCTCAGCTTGGAGAAGAGGGCGGAACGCTTGGCGTCCTGCGCGCCCTTACGATGCTTGGTTGTGGCCCACTTAGAGTGTCCGGACATACGTGTCTCCTATCGGTTTCGACCTAAAGCCCAGCGCAGATGCTCGGGCAATATAAACAAACGTCGTTATGATATACCTACTGGCCTGCGAGATAAACCCCAAAATGAAGGCGTCGTGATGATGCCACCCTTTGGTGCAAAGCAACCTGACCCCAATGCACCAAATTAGGACCAGAGGAGGTCGCTGCGGGTGATGGTGGCGCCGATGGCAAAGGGCATGCAGGCGATGACCGGATACAGGTAGCGCATGTAGGTCGAGCCATTGCAGGGACCGATCAGGCACACGGCGAGCACGCCCAGCAGCGGCACCCAAATGGCCAGCCCGCGCCACGAATGACGACGTAGCAGATAGACCACCACGGCGATCGTGATCCACACATAGGTGGCCGAGCTCATGGTGAGCGAGATAAACGGGACGCGTTGTACTGCCACGCGATACAGGTTGATCAGGTGGTCGCACCAGCGCACGACCTTGCTATCGACCGGATGGAAGTCAAAGTACTTGAGGTTATCGGGCTTCGCCATGATCTCGGCACTTCGCGCCGTGCTGTAGACCCACGCATCGCGGGCACTCGGATAAAAGTAGCCGTAGTAGTTATTGATGAGCGCCGAGATATAGCACTCGTGATCCTTTTTGAACATCTGGGCCCACACCTCAAAATAGGCCTTGATGTCCTCCTGCGAGGCGTACTCGTTAAAGCAATTTTTGACGGCGTCCGACTTATCCGGGTTGTAACGGCGCCCCAGATTCTCGTACTTGAGCACACGGTCGATCACGGCACGCTCTTCGTCGGTCACCAAGCCGTCGCAAGGAGCCTCCACGATGGTGCCGTCCTCCTTAACCGTGGGGTTGACGCCCGAGTTGAGGCCGTCGTGCTTTTGGACAAAACGAGCCGTCTGCTGGAACGGAATCGAGAGGATTTCGCGCTTGGAACCAGGCGTGATGTCGTGTGCCGGCATAAAGACCTTGGTGAAGTACATATTAGAGGCAAGGCAGAGCGCAAGCACCGCAAGAACTCCCACCCAGCGGAAACGCAGGGTGGCGCCCGAAGGCGCAGCACCAGCCTGCTTGGCTGCACGACGAGCCACATGCACGTCCCATGCGCAAAGCGCCGCCGCGATTACGCATGCCGCCAGGGGAAACACCAGGCCGCCGTTACGCAGAAACGTGGAGCCCATGGCGCCCAGAGCAAGCAGCAGCCAGTCGTGGCGCGCAAAGAGCACGGGGGCTTTCTCGCCCGTTCGCTCGACATTGGCATCACGACGGGGCAAGCCACATGCCACGAGCTTGACGGTCTGTACCAGCAGCACCAAGAACGCGTCGGCAAAGAGCACGTCTTTGGTGAGCAACGCCGCGTAGTTAGAGAACATCGGCATAAACACAAAGAACAGCAAGATCACGCCGCGGACCGGCAGGCTCACGCCCAGCTTGCGCAGCGACGAGATGGAATAGGCCATGCAGGCGGCCGTAATGACGAACTGAGCGCAGGTGTAGATGGCAAGACCTGCGTTGGCGCTGTTGAACAGTGAAAGCCCCAGCTGGACGCACGAACCGATGATAGCCGTGTGCACCACGGGATGATGTCCGTTGAGCAACACATTGGGATTGAGCAGACGCAGGTAGTCACTCGTGCCGTTGGGGTAGTTGAACCACTGGCGAATCTGCGCACCCGTATCTCCCATAAAAAGGCCGGGCAGCGAAGCGATGAGCGTGGGCGCCCAGGCGACCATAAGCACCAGGAAGGGCCCGGCAAAGGGATGGACCGAGAGCACGGCGTGAGCCACACGCCATACGCGGCCAAAGTGCGCTTCGGAAAACGGAATGCGCCGAGAGCTCAACCAATCTAGACACTCAAAAGCCAGGTAGAAAGCAACGACCGCCAAGAGCATCCAGCCCGCACCGCCTATCCAGGCACAGATAATGCGGGCCTTGTCGCCGAGCACGATCTCGGCCGAATCGGTGAGGTCGTAGCTGCGGCCAAACACCATGCAGACGGCAAAGAACAGCGACGGAAGGATCACCGAGGGACGCCAAGCGTCGCCGCGGCCAAAGAATACGTAGCGAAACGGCAGCGTGAGCAGGCAGGCAAGCGCAAGCAGCATGACCGCGTCGGTATGGCCGGCAAACGAGAGGAGCACCTCGTAGCACACGTACAGCATCCCCGAGGCTTTGGGGTCAATCGCCAAGACCGCGTTGCTCGACACCGGGGCGGGATCGATGGAAAACGCCGTGGTCGCCAACAGCGCGAGCAAAAATGCGATGAGCGTCTGCTTGGCGGGATAGCGCTTAAACCAGACGATGCGGGCAGCGTCGCGCGCAGCCGTTGTGGAGAGGTCGGAATCCTTCACAGTCCGAAAGCCTTTCTAGAAACCTATCAAACTCGGCAAGACCACCACAAAGGTGCCTGTCCCCTTTGTGGTGGTTTTGGTGGTTAGGCGTCCAGGTAGACGCGCTGGGGCTGATTGCGGTGTCGGGCGAAGATGATGAGCGCCAGGCCGGCGATCACGAGCGGCAAGCTCAGCAACTGGCCCATGGTGATAACGCCGCCCAACAGATAACCCAGCTGGGCATCGGGCACGCGCACGAACTCAATGAGGAAGCGGACGATGCCGTAACCCATCACAAACACGCCCATAAACGTGCCCTGGGGTAGCAGCGGTTTTTTGCGGCTGAGCACCTGCAGAATGCAAAAGAGCACAATGCCCTCGAGAAATGCCTCGTAGAGCTGGGAGGGATGGCGCGGCATATCGCCCGCGGTGCCGCCAAAGATCACGCCCCAGGGCAGATCGGTCGGCTTGCCCCACAGCTCGCCGTTGACAAAGTTGGCGCAGCGCCCCAGGCACAGGGCCAGCGGAGCACCGATGACCGCGAGGTCTGCCAAAGTCCAGGCGTCGAGCTTGTACATGCGGCACACGATGATGCCGCCCAAGATGCCGCCCACCAGGCCACCGTGGAAGCTCATGCCTCCCTCGTTGGTGGCAAAGATCTCGAGCGGGTGGGCCAAATAGTAGCCATCACCGTAAAAGACGACGTAAAACAGGCGCGCGCCGATAATAAGGCCAAAGACCGCGCCGACCACGACGCTCGTCAGGTCATCAATCGTAATGTCGAAGCCCCAACGACGTTGCGTGCGGTACATAACGACCGCCGTGAGCAGAGCGCCGACCACGTAGGCCAGACCGTACCAGTAGATGGTGATGGGGCCCGCCGAGATCGCGACGGGATCAAGCATATGGTAGAGGTCGTTGAGCATATCGATCCCCTGCTCCCTACATACAAATGCGGCCGCGGGCCCTACGCTCGCAGCCGCATATTTGGGCGTAACGTCTATGCGGAGCGTACCGTCCGCAGCTTTCGCATCTTAGAACGGTGCGTACTCGTCGTACAGGTCCTCGGCCTCGCCGGAAGCATTGACCTGCTCAACGCGGGTAACGCCGGGCACGTGCTCCTTCAGGATGCGCTCGATGCCCATGGAAAGGGTTAGCGAGCTCATGGGGCAGCCGGCACAGGCGCCCTGCAGCTCCAGCTTGACGACGCCCTCGTCGTCGACGCCCACATACTCCATATCGCCACCGTCGGCCTGCAGGTTGGGGCGAATCTCTTCAAGAACCTTCTTAAGCAGCTCTTCGTTAACAGCCACAGGGGCTCCTTTCTCACAACAACGCGGGCACGCCCGCGGACAGAAGCTATGTTACTACAGCCATGTACCCGCTCACGAGCCGTCCATGCGCGCAGACGCGACTTTCACGAGTAGTCAATTTGGGACGGGGCTCTTTTGGCTGTTTTGCCGCCAGCTGGCGTTGGCACGCGCTACTGCTGAGCTTGTCCCCCGGTACCAATCTGGACATCGACGATGACCTGGCGGTAGCTGATGCCGCAGGAGTCGAGAATGCGGCGGCTGATACGGCCGTCGTCGGTATCGGCATACTTGTTGTCCAGGTAGACGACCTCGCCTACACCTACCTGCGCCAGGATCTTGGCGCAGTCGTGGCACGGGAACAGCGTGACGTAGACCGTGGAACCCTCAAGGTCTTTGAGCGAGCCGCGGTAGTTGAGCACGGCGTTTGCCTCGGCATGGACTACGTAGTTGTGCTTGTCCTGCAACGGGTCATCGCTCGTGCCCCACGGGAAAAAGTCATCGTTGAGTGCCGAGGGCGTACCGTTGTAGCCCACCGAAAGGATGCGGTGGTTGGTGTTGGCGATGCACGCGCCCACCTGCGTGTTGGGGTCCTTACTGCGGCGCTGCGCGGCGATGGCCACGCTCATAAAGAACTCATCCCAGCTAATAACGTCGCGGCGCTTGCCCGACGCAGTTTGATGAAGATCGTCCGACATGCCAGACACCTCCGAAATCGCAATATTTTGACCCATTGTAGCAGGTGAAAGGTAGGGGCGCTTATCCCACCGCCCCATCGCTACGCGCGGCGGGGCTTTTGGTTGATGTGGTAGAGCTCGGCGAGGCCCCGCAGCGTCAGCGCGTCGTCGACCGTCAGACTGTGACCGACCAGCGCCGCAAGCGCCTTGGCATCGTCGCCGGTAATGACGATGGGCACATCGCCCTCCCCCGCGGCCTTGGTCGCGCGCATCTCGGCAAGCACCATGTCGAGCATGCCGTCGATGCGGGCCACCTCGCCCAGAACCACGCCCGAGCGCATGACCTCACGCGTGTTGCGGCCGATGACGTGTGTCGGCGCCGAGGGCTCAACCTGCGGCAGGCGCGCTGCTGCCGCCGAAAGCGAACGGGCGCCGAGGGCCAGGCCTGGCGCGATAACGCCGCCGACAAAGGTACCGTGCGCGTCGATGACCTCGATATTGGTCGTCGTGCCCAGGTCGATCACGATGCACGGCGAGCCGTAGACGGCGCGGGCCGCCACGGCGTCGGCGATGCGGTCGGGGCCAATCTCGGCCGGGTCATCGTAGTGCACGGGTATGCCGGTCTTGAGGCCCGGCCCCACCGTGAGCACGCGCCCCGTGCAGGTACGGGAAAGTGCCGCCTTCCACGGGCGCTCGAGCGCCGGGACCACGCAGCTCAGCACAGCAGCCGCGGGCACAAGCGCACCCGGCATGCCCGCATCGGCCGCCAGTGCGGCCATGACCTGCACGAGACGCATGCGTGCCTCGTCTGCTGTGATGCTCGACGGCGTGGTGATCTCGCACGTCGCAAGCGGGCATTCCTGTGCCGCGGCCGAATCCTCGGCAAACAGGCCAAAGCGAATGAACGTGTTGCCCACGTCGACCGTCAATATATATGTGCACCCATTAAGCATCGTCGACGCTCCTTTCGTCTGCCCAGCAGTATATCGCCTACCTAAACCAGTCATCCCAAAATGACTAGCTTGCGGCTATACTGGTGCGCGGTCGTTTGCGAGCTCACGCGGCGGCCCTTGGTAACCCGACTTCCCGCACCGTATCCGTAGCGGCGCTCCCGGGGAAGCGGATATACGCAAAGGAGTTCTATATGAGCAATCCCTCGAACCGCGCTTCGATGCGCGGGCAACTCACGCTGCGCGGCGTCGTCATCGGCGTCCTTGGCTGCGTGATCATCACGGCAAGCTCGGCCTACACCGCCCTCAAGATGGGCGCACTCCCCTGGCCGATCGTCTTCGCTGCCGTCATCTCGTTGTTCTTCCTTAAGCTCATGGGCAACGCCAGCCTCAACGAGGCAAACGTCACCCACACCATCATGTCCGCAGGCGCCATGGTCGCCGGCGGTCTGGCGTTTACCATCCCGGGCGCCTGGATGCTGGGCTATGCCGACCAGATCAGCTGGCTCGACATGTTTATCGTGGCACTCGCCGGCACCATCTTGGGCCTTCTGGCGACAGCGCTCATCCACCGTCACTTTATCGTGGACGCCGCGCTCGAGTTCCCCACCGGCAACGCCGCAGCTCAGACCCTGCGCGCCACCGAGGCCGGCGGCAAGACCGGCAAGCAGCTCTTTGGCTCCATGGCCATCGCCGGCATCTACAGCGTGCTGCGCGATGCTCTGGGCATTGTGCCCAGTATGCTGTGCACGCTCAACATCCCCGGCGTGACCTTTGCCATCTACAACTCGCCCATGCTGCTCTCCGTCGGCTTCCTCGTGGGCTTCGCCCCGGTCGCGTTCTGGTTTGCCGGCGCGCTGCTGGGCAATTTTGGCATCATTGTCGGCGGAACCGCTGCCGGTCTGTTCGATGTTGTGACCGCGCAGGGTATCGTCAAGTCCCTGGGTATGGGCCTCATGATGGGCTTTGGCGTCGCCGTCGTCCTTAAGGACATCCTGCCGCAGGTCGCCGGCATCGTCCGCGGCCTCGCCGCCGACGGCTCCACCGACACCGACGAGCAGTCGCTCATCTCGGGCTCCCTTAAACTCGACGCCGGTATCATCGGCCTGGGCGCCGCCGTCATCGCCGTGATCATCGCCATCGTGCTCGACCTTGGCCCCGTTCCGGCCGTCATCGTCACGCTGTTCACCTTTGTCACCACCATCATGAGCGCGCAGAGCTGCGGCCAGACGGGCATCGACCCCATGGAGATCTTCGGCCTCATCGTCATGCTCATCGTTGCCGCCTTCGCGCAGCTCGCTCAGGTCAAGCTGTTCTTTATCGCCGGCATCGTGGCCGTGGCGTGCGGCCTTGCGGGCGACGTCATGAACGACTTTAAGGCCGGCGCCGTGCTGGGCACCAACCCGCGCGCACAGTGGGTCGGCCAGGCCATCGGCGGCATCGTGGGCGCCCTGGTCGCCGCCGCCGTCATGGTCGCGCTCGTCACCGCCTATGGTCCGGACGCCTTCGGTCCCGACAAGAGCTTCGTTGCCGCGCAGGCAAGCGTCGTCGCCACCATGGTCTCGGGCATCCCGAGCGTGCCGTGGTTTGCGGGCGGCTTTATCGCCGGCATCGTCATGTACTGGCTCGGCATTCCGGCCATGATGATCGGCTTGGGCGTGTACCTGCCGTTCTATATGTCGCTCACGGCCTTCCTGGGCTCCTGTGTCAAGCTCGCCTACGACAAGTGGGTCGCTCACCGCGACGCCGAGGCCGGTCTTTCGGACGAGGAAAAGGCCGCCAAGGACGCCGCCTTCCAGGAGCAGGGCCTGGTTGTCGCCAGCGGCCTGCTCGGTGGCGAGTCCATCGTCGGCGTTATCCTGGCGTTCATCTCTGTCGGTTTGAGCCTGCTGGGCTAAACCCAACAACAACGTACCCGTACAGAGCGCGGAGTCGGAGACCATCCGGCCCCGCGCTTTTTTGTATCTGCCGAAACCCTCAGCAGTACTCGCATGTGGCGTGTCTTCCTTTGCCTGCTCGCCTAAGTTCCATGTCAAGATGACCGCCCCGCCCGTCACGGTGTAGAGTACATGCTGCGAACGCACCCGCGTTCCTACGGCAATACGAGGTGGACATGGAACTCGATAAACAACAGCTCAAGCGACTGCGCGAGCGCCATCATCGGCGCCATGGCATCCGCCCCGCCCACAGCGAGGCCATGGAAAATGTCACCCGTTTCCTTAAGCAGGCATTCAACATTCGCGAGGGACGCGCGCCTTATCACGTGATTCGCAAACGCTTTGTAAACGGGGCGCGCCTGACTGGCTCGCACTTATGCATCCTGATCATTGCCATGTTGATCGCGAGCATCGGCCTCGATATCGACTCGGATATCGCCATTGTAGGCGCCATGCTCATCTGCCCGCTCATGGGCTCGGTTCTTGCCATGGCATACGGCATTGCCACACTCGACCGCGAGATTACCCTCGAGGCCGTCGCGGGCTTGGCTCTACAGATGGCCTTTTGCCTGGTCACGTCCACGTTGTACTTTAAGCTCTCGCCCCTTGGCACCACCACAGCCGCCATTATCGACAACTCGACGCCCACCGTGTGGGACCTCGCTGTCGCGCTCGCCGGCGGCTTTGCGGGCGGCCTAGGCAACTCACGCGACCAGGAGCCCGCAACGCTCATCGCCGGCGTTGCCGTGGCGACCGCGCTCATGCCGCCCCTGTGCGCGGCGGGCTATGGCATCGCTATCGCAAGCGGGTCGCTGTTTCTCTCGGCGCTCTACGAGTTTGGCATCAACGTAGTCTTTATCGCACTCGCGGCCGAAGCCGTACTACTTCTTCTGCGCGTGCCGCTCAAGCGCGACCTTAACGGCGACGGCATTGTGACCGCCGAAGAAAACGCCGAGGTCGACGAGCTATCGCGCAAGGTGCGCCGCCGCATCATCGTGGGCACGGTGATCTTTGCCATCCCCTGCATCGTTATGACCGCGGGATCCATTGGCTCGGCGCAGGCCGGCGTGCAGGACGGCTATGGCGTCACCGAAACCACGCGCGAGCTTGCCGCGGTGCTGCCGGGCTTTAAGGATTACACCGTTGCCGTCGAGACCTCGGCCACCGAAGGCAGGGAGGAGGGTATCGTCGAGCGCGAGACTGTCGCCCATGTGACGACAAGCGAGGCGCTTGGGGCACACGACCGTCACGTCGCCCGCAAGCTCATCGACCTCAATGTGCCCGAGCTCGATCGCGTGGAGTTCGATGTGAAGTGATGCCGGCGCGGGATGAATGCTCGCACGGACGCAAGCTACGACGAGGCGCAGACGCGATACGGACACGAGCAAATAGCGGGGCGCAGTTCACACCCGCGCCCCGCTCGCCGTTCTATTGCCGTGAATCAGCTGTCCGCATCGACATCGCCAGACTCCACTGTAAACGCCGGACCGGTACTCACCAGATAAAAACGGGTCACCCTGGTATCTCTAAATAGGTAGAGCAAGCCCTGATCGCGTCGGCGAGAAATATACGCCACGTGGACCGTACCAAATATTTCGCCGTTTTCATTTTTTAATACCAGAATGTTGGGGTCGTCCATACGCTCGAACTGTCCATCAACGCAGCTGCCGCCCTTGCCGACCAGTTGCCATCGATGGTTATCCTCCTCAAGAAAAGCCAGGGTTTCCCGACTTGTTTTGCCATCCCGATAGTAACCATCAATGGCAAACCCTTCGGAAGCACATTCCTGCATATAGGACGTTTCTCGACTTATAGCGAACTGCCCCGTAGCGCCCAGGAGTACAGCTAGGCAAACCACTGCAAGGGTTATCGAGATAGTACGGCGGCCCATATTAACCAGCCCGATACTTGTTTAACGGAGCGCGAAACATACTTGGCACCTCCGATATCAGAGCAAACGTCACCCGCAGCCCGGCGGCAGTCATATGTTTCCAACATCAAACCATATGGCAACCACTCGCGAGAGGGGTATCGGCGAACGGTGCATTTTTGCGCTCCATTGGTCAAACGTCAACGCGCGCTACAGCTCTTGCCCAATCAATTCAGATTTTGTCGCATACTACCGTAGATCCCCACCGCTTCCACCCCCAAGAGATCATTTTTAGTACTTGAAGAAGCCCTCGCCCGAGCTTTCGCCCAGCTTACCTTCGTCGAGCATCTGCTTGAGGACGGATGCCATAGCCTTAAAGTTGTAGGGCATCATCATCTTTTTGAGCAGTGGGCTCACCAGGCCCGGGACCTTCTGATACTGCATAACGATGTTGCAGGCCGTCTGGATGCCCACCGTGTCGAATACGCGGAACGGGCCCTTGGGAGCGCCGGTGCCGCGCGTCCATGCGAGGTCGATGCTCTTAGGGTCGCTGACGCCCGAAACGTACAGGTCCAGGCCCGAAAGCAGCCATGGCACCAGCATAGAGTTGAGCAGGTAGCCGTTCTTTTCCTTGTTGACGGGAAGCGCCAGCATGCGAATGTCGTTGGCGAAGTCGACGAGCTCGCCGAAGTAGCGCTTGTCGGTTTGGTCCTGCGCCATGACCTCGGTCATGTTGTTCTTCCAGATGGAATTGGCAAAGTGCAACGACAGGTACTTCTCGGGGCGGCCGGTGTACTTGGCAAAGGTGCTCGGCAGCAACGTGGAGGAGTTGGTCACGACGACGGCCTTTTGCGGGAGGACCGGGGCGAGCTTCTTGTAGAAGTCGATCTTTGCCTGGGTGTCCTCGGCCATAGACTCAATGACTAGGTCGGCGTCAGCCACGGCCTTGGCAAGATCGAGCTCCAGCTTGAGTGTGGAGTAGGCACGCTCAACGGCGGCGAGTGCCGCCTCCTTGTCGAAGGGTTGGCCGCTATCGGCGATACCGGCGCACCACTCGCCCGTGCCATCCGCCATGCCCTCGATTGCCGCGATGTACTCCTCGCGCACATGATCGATCTTGGGCTGGGTGCGGCCGATGCTGCCCTCGCTGCGCAGCCAAATCGTTACATCAAAGCCGCAGTAAGCAGCCTGAAAGGCAATCTGGCTTCCCAACACGCCGCCACCGGCAACGCAAACGGTCTTGTAGCTCATGGAAACAGTCCTCTCTTGCGTAATTCCATAGATGTGTATTTATTCAACCGTATGGAGGCTACGAGCCGGGGGCTGGTTCTATAAACGGACGATAATTTGCGGCGAGCGGCAACACCTGTTCATTATCTCAGGGTTCCATGTCCAGCAAAAACGGGCGGTAGCCGGTACGGCTACCACCCGTTTGTCTCATATCTAGCCCAAAGCAGGCCAGTTACTTCTTAATGCCGCGTCCCAGGCGCTCAGCGACCGACGCCACGGCACTCTCGTCGACCGAGCCGCAGCTCACGCAGCCATCGTGGGCACGCATCTGGCCGGTGACCTCGTCCATCGCGAGCGGCGCCACCTTCTCGAGCTTAAAGCCCTTGCCGGCGCGCATGTTTTCCTTGGCCACGCTGATCATGAGCTTAATGCGGTTGAGCTGGTTGACCTCGGACGCGCCGGGGTCGTAGTCCACCGCGACGATGTTGCTCTCGGGATGCTGGCGGCGCAGCTCCTTGATCACGGCCTTACCCACTACGTGGTTGGGCAGGCACGCGAAGGGCTGCGTGCAGATGATGTTGGGCGCACCGTGGTCGATCAGGTCGAGCATCTCGGCCGTGAGCAGCCAGCCTTCGCCCATGTTGTTGCACACCGAAAGCACCGTACGAGCCTTGTCCGCCATGGTGCCAATGCGCTCGGGCGCCTCGAAGCGGCGGGACTTTTCGAGCATCTCCTCCACCGGCGTGCGCATCCAGTCCACCAGCTTAATGAGCGCCTGCATGCTAGCGCGCGCCGTGGCAGAGCTTCCCAGCTCGTCTTTTTGAAGCTCGGCGTTGCTCATGGAGTACAGGAAGAAGTCGAGCAGGCCCGGTACCACGGCCTCGCAGCCCTCGCGCTCAATGACATCGACCACGTGGTTGTTGGCCGTGGGATGGAACTTGACCAGGATCTCGCCAACCACGCCCACGCGCGGCTTGGTACCCTCGCCCACAAGCGGCATGGTGTCGAACGCGCGGATGGCCTCGCGGCACAACTTGGTGTAGTTGTGCCTGTTGAACTTAGGCGCCAGCTTGCGGGCGCGCGCCATGTACTCCTCGTAGAGTGCGTTGGCGGCACCGGGCGTGGCCTCGTACGGGCGGCAACGATAGAGCATCTGCATCATGACGTCACCAAAGAGCACTGCGTAGACTGCCTGCTTAAGCAGTGCCGGCGTAATCTTAAAGCCGGGGTTGTCCTCACCGAGCGCCACGGCCGAAAGCGAGATCACCGGGATCTCGGGGTGGCCGCTCTCGCGCAGGGCCTTGCGGATGAGTGCGATGTAGTTGGTGGCACGGCAGCCGCCGCCGGTCTGGCTGATAACCACGGCCGTCTTGGACAGGTCGTACCGGCCGCTCTCGATGGCCTCCATAATCTGGCCCGTTACCAGAATCGACGGGTAGCAAATGTCATTGTTCACATAGCGCAGACCAGCCTCGACGGCGTCGTGATCGGTCGAGGGCAGCAGCTCCAAGTTGTAGCCGGCGCCGCGGAACACCTCTTTGACCAGGTCGAAGTGGATCGGCGCCATCTGCGGGCACAGGATGGTGTAGCCCTCCTCGCGCATCTGCTCGGTAAAGGGCACCTTGGGCCATGCGGTCGAAGCGCTCTCACGCTGCGCTTCGAACGTGTACTTGCGGCTCGCGAACGCGGGGGCGTCCGTGGAGGGCGCCACCGGCGCAGCATCGCCCTGCTCGTAGGCCTCGCCCGCGGCCGTGGCCTCTGCCAGGCGCTCGGCCTCCTGGTCCTTGAGCGCCGCCATGAGCGAGCGAATACGGATGCGCGCGGCGCCCAGATTGGACACCTCGTCAATCTTGAGCACGGTGTAGATCTTGCCGCTGGCCTCCAGGATTTCCTGCACCTGATCGGTAGTCAGGGCATCGAGACCGCAGCCGAAGGAATTGAGCTGGATCAGGTCCAGGTCGTTGCGCATCGTCACAAAACGGGCGACGGCGTACAGGCGGCTATGGTACATCCACTGGTCGACGACGCGGATGGGACGCTCGGGCTTCACCAGGTGCGCAAGCGAATCCTCGGTAAAGACCGCAAAGCCAAAGCTCGAGATAAGCTCGGGCAGGGCGTGGTTGATCTCGGGGTCGTTATGGTAGGGGCGGCCGGCGAGTACGATGCCGTGGCCGCCGTGGTCCTCGACCCACTTAAGAGCTTCCTCGCCCATGGTCTGGATATCCTCGTGGAAGCGCGCGTCGGCCTCAAAGGCAGCGTTGACGGCGGCATCGACCTCGGAGCGCGTGATCTTGGGTCCACGCACGCGACCGCGACCGGCTTGCGCATCGGCCACGCGGTCGACGGCGAGCACCTGGTACAGACGGCGCTTGAGCTCGGTCTTGTCGTGATAGGGCACAAACGGGTACAGGAACTCGATGTTCTGCTCGCGGATCTCGTCAATGTTGAGCGCCAACGCCGTGGGGTAGCTCATGACGATGGGGCAGTTATAGCAATTACCAGCAGTCGGGTCCTCCTTGCGCTCCCAGCGCACGCACGGCATCCAGATAAAGTCGACATCACGATCGATGAGGTTCATCACGTGGCCGTGGCTCATCTTGGCCGGATAGCACACGCTCTCGGACGGCATGGACTCGATGCCCGCTTGGTAGGTCTTTTTGCTCGACTGGTCGGACAGCTGCACGCTAAAGCCCAGGCGCGTAAAGAACGCGTGCCAGAAGGGGTAGTTCTCGTACATGTTGAGCGCGCGCGGGATGCCGACGGTGCCACGCGGGGCCTCGTCGGGGCTCAGCACCTCGCGGTTAAACAGTAACTCGTTTTTCTTTTTGAAGAGGTTGGGGGCCTCGGTCTTCTGCTTTTTGTGGCCGGCGCCCTTCTCGCAGCGGTTGCCGGTAATGAAGCGCCTGCCGCCGCCAAAGTCGTTGACGGTAAGCTGGCAGTTGTTAGAGCAACGGCCGCAGCGGACATGCTTTTGCGTCACGGTGAGGTGCGCGATGTCCTCGGCCGAGAGGATGGTCGAGGTGCCGTCGGCGCCGGCGCGATCGCGGGCGAGCAGGGCCGCACCGTAGGCGCCCATGCAGCCGGCGATGTCGGGGCGCACGGCATGAACGCCCGTGAGCTGCTCAAACGCGCGCAGCGTGGCATCGGACATAAAGGTGCCGCCCTGGACGATCACCTGGCTGCCAATCTCCTTGGGATCGCGCAGCTTAATGACCTTGAACAGGGCATTCTTGATGACGGAATAGGACAGGCCGGCCGCGATGTCGCCCACCGTAGCGCCTTCCTTTTGCGCCTGCTTGACGCGCGAGTTCATAAAGACCGTGCAGCGACTGCCCAGGTCGACCGGGGCCTTGGCATGGATGGCGGCATCGGCAAACGCGCGCACGTCCATGTTCATAGAGACGGCAAAGCTCTCGATAAAGCTACCGCAACCCGACGAGCAGGCCTCGTTGAGCATGATGTGCTCGATGACGCCGTCCTTGACGCGCAGGCACTTCATGTCCTGGCCGCCAATGTCCAGGATGAACTCGACGCCGGGCAGGAATGCCTTGGCGCCACGCAGGTGCGCAACGGTCTCGATCTCGCCGGAATCGGCCTTAAGGGCCTCGATGAGCAGCGCCTCGCCGTAGCCCGTGGTGGTCACGTGGCCGATGGTGCAACCGGCTGGGATGTGGTTGTAGAAATCGGCCATGATGACCTTGGCCGTGCCCAAGATGTCACCGTTGTTGTTGCCGTACCAGGTGTGCAGCAGCTGGCCGTCCTCGCCCACGAGCGCGGCCTTCATGGTGGTGGAGCCGGCGTCGATGCCGATGAACACGCGGCCGGTGTAGCCGTCGAGCTTGCCCTTGGGGACGACTTCTTGGTCGTGGCGGGTTTTGAACTCGGCAAAATCCTCATCGGTGGCAAAGAGCGGGTCCAGGCGCTCGACCTCGGCACCCTGCGTGTCGCCCAAGCTGTCGATGGCCTCGATGAGCTGCGGGAACGTGCTGAGCTTGTTGGACTCGTGCGCCATGGCGGCGCCGCTCGCCACAAACAGGTGAGCGTTTTGGGGCACAATGCGGTGCTCTTCGTCCAGGTTGAGCGTGAGGTAGAAGCGGTGGCGCAGCTCAGAGAGATACTGCAGCGGGCCGCCCAGGAAGGCGACGTTGCCGCGAATGGGACGGCCGCACGCCAGACCCGAGATGGTCTGGGTCACGACGGCTTGGAAGATGGAGGCCGCCACGTCCTCGGGGCGGGCGCCCTCGTTGAGCAGCGGCTGGACGTCGGTCTTGGCAAAAACGCCGCAGCGGCTGGCGATGGGATAGATGGTGGTGGCGTTGGCCGCGAGTTCGTTAAGGCCGCTGGCGTCGGTGTGCAGCAGGGTTGCCATCTGGTCGATGAACGCGCCCGTACCGCCGGCACAGGTGCCGTTCATGCGCTGCTCGATGCCGTTGTCGAAGTAGATGATCTTGGCGTCCTCGCCGCCCAGCTCGATGGCGACATCGGTGGCCGGGATGAGGGTCTCGACAGCGCGCTTGCTGGCGATGACCTCCTGGACAAACTCCAGGTCGAGCCACTGGGACAGCAGCAGGCCGCCCGAGCCGGTAATGGCGCAGGTCATCTGGGCCGTCGGCAGCACGGTCGCAGCGCCCTCGAACAGGTCGCGGGCGCAGGCGCGGACGTCGGTGTGGTGGCGCTGGTACTTGGCGTAGACGATCTGGTTGTCGTCGTTGAGGACGGCAAGTTTAACGGTGGTGGAGCCCACGTCGATGCCCAGGTGCAGGTTGCCGCGGGCGTTCTCGGGGTTGAAGATCGCGCCTTCGGGGGCCTGGCCGGCGGCTACGGGCTCGGTGGCGGTGGCGGGCTCGCTAGCGACGGACGTCTCCCCTGCCGCGTTCTTGGCATCGGCAACTGCCTCGGCAACTTTCTCGGCAGCTGCGGTCGCGGCCTTCTGCGCGGCATCCACCACGGCGGGCGCAGCCTCACGCGCGGCAGCGACCATACGGTCCTTAATGCCCTCGACGAGTTTGCTCATTGTCTCTCCTCTTAGTTGTTGGACTCGACGGTTGCGGCGGTGTCGGCCGCGTCCTCGAGCTGCAGGTTCAATAGCTTCATGCCGTATTCCGGCACGTTGATATCGATGGGTTGGCCATACAGGTCACCAGGGCGCACAAAAGCGAGCACCGTCATAATGCGCGCCATGGCCTCGGGCGATTCGGTGAGCCCACGCTCAAACCAGCGCTGAATCATGCCGACCTCGGCGCTCACGACGTAGGTGACGTAGTAGTCAAAGAACGTGCCCAGCGCCAGGCCCAAAATGCCCGTCTGCGCACGCGGCACCACGGCCTCACGAGCGGTGTCGATGATCCTTTTAATGAAGGCCTGGTCGCCGCCCGGACCCAGCAGCGCACCGATTAAGTCGCGGTTGGCCGCAAGATAACGCAGCAGCTCAACCGAACCGGGCGCCGGCTCGAGCTCATCGATGTTGTGATAGAGGTCGGGCAGCTGAGCTGCGGTGATGAGCTCAATGCGCTCACGGATCTCGGCCAGCAAGCCATCCTCGATTTGATTGATAAAGTCGGGAATATCGCGGTAGTGCGAATAGAACGTGCGGCGCGTAAGGCCGGCGCGCTCGGTGAGCGACGCGACATTAATGCGCGAAAGGTCGCCGCTTTCGGCAAGCTCGCTGGCAAGTGCCTGGCGAAGGGCACGCTGCGAGCGAAGGGACCGGCGATCGCATTTCTCGAGCTGGGACAAGCGTCCTCCTTGTTACTCAACCTGTGCGCTATTGCACAGTGCGAGTATTATTGCACACCGTGTGCATCAACACGTAAAGGCAATATATTTGGATGTGACAAAGGGACAGTCCCTTTGTCACAACCCACCTGGCTTTTGGAGCGGCATTACCGATTGTCCAAAATGTCATTCGTGGGTAGAATAATGTCGACGGCAGCCCAAGTTCTGCAAAGCTGGGCAGCGCCGTTGTTTGCATTAGGGGGTCAACGCCTTAGCGGCGGCGACCCCTTCTGTTGCGCTTCGAACGCTGCTTGAGTGCCTCGGAAAGGCCGACAAGCGCCGTGAAGAACGAGACCAAAGCGGTCAGAAGTCTCACGAAATCAATCAAATCGGTCATGGGCATCACCTCCCATCAGATGGAGGGCGTTGCCCGGCACATGGAACTGCCGCCAACAGTATCAATTCTATCAAAGCGCAGTTAGATATGCGAATGTTTGTTCGTATTTCAGAAGATCGGAGCTCGGGTACGGCGAAGGAACAGTTCCTTTGCCGTACCCGAGCTTGTCGCCGAACTGCCACCTACATTTTTCGAGTTATTCGGCCACGCTGCTAGTTCTGTATAAATGCACCGCCGGGATTATCTGAGGGTTTTTGTCCTTATTTGAGCGCATACATGCCCATTTGCGCACTTACGACACCGAATCAAACACCATTAGAGGTATGAATGTTCCCGAGAGGGCATCTTTAGCCATTTAACGACCTCCGACAGGCCGAATAACTCGAAATTTGTTGGTGGCGAAAGCGAGACAGTCCTATACGCCAAAAGCCGGCATCTCCCATGTGACAGAGGGGCTGTCCCTTTGTCACATTATTCGATGACGGTGCGGGAGTTTTGCTTGTGCATGGTGGCGAGCATGTGTTTGGGAACGGCGTGGACCATGCAACTGCCGATAGTCGCGCTCGCGGCGGCCTTGGCTGCATCGCTTGCGTTTTTGGTCGCGTAGCTGTGACGAAAACGATTGAGCATGGCGATATCGTTGCCGCCGTCGCCGTAGACCGCGACCTCATCCTCGGCAATACCGTAGTAGCCCGCCAGCCAGGCCACGCTCTCGCCCTTGTTGCACGCCGCGTCCGTAATCTCGAACATCACCGGATCGAACGGCGCGTTGACCACGCGGTCCGATCGCTCGGCCAAATATGCTTTAAGGTCACGCTCCAGCTCGGGCGAGGTCACGCGGCAGTTGATCTTGCACACATCGTGGCGCAGGATGTCACCGATCGACTGGTCGAAATATTGCTCCTCGTGATACCCGCCACGTGCACGCATGCCACGCATCACGATACGCTTGATAGGGCTGTCCTTTTTAAAGCCCGCCTGATGCATCTCGAACGAGCCGCTCGAGAACATGCCATCGGGCGTGGAGCAATCAAAGCAAATATCCGGAAACTCCTTGAGCAGTTCCTCGGTGATCTGCGGGTCAATGGTCCAGGTTTTGAGCACCTCGCCATGACTGTCGCGCACGATGGATCCATTGGAGCAGCAGGCGTCAAGCGCCAGGCCCGTAAAGCCATGCTCGCCGATCGGCAGCGTCGAGCGTCCGGTCGCGGGAACCACATGCAGGCCAGCTTCGGTCAGCTCGCGAATGGCACGGCGAATGGTCCCGTCTGCCTCGTGCAGGGCATTCAACAGCGTTCCGTCTAAGTCACTCGCAAACATCTTGATCATGGGCATGCCTCTCCTTCGTCTGCACGATATTGTAGACGAAGGAGAGGCATGCCTAAACAATGCCGTCCCGGCGCGGCGTACCACCGCCTCCACAAATTCACGGTGCCCCTACGCCTTAAGACAATTGCCACAAGCGACTTTTCAGCCGATAAAACAGCGCCGTCGTCAACGTCAGCACCGCCAACATGCCTGCGAATACAATCGCCGGTGTCCATCGATCATATGCGAGCCCGTAAACCAATTGGCCAATAGGCGTTGCACAGGAAAGCGTCATATAAACGAGTGCCAGCACTTTTC
Source organism: Collinsella aerofaciens (assembly GCF_015561195.1). GTDB lineage: Bacteria > Actinomycetota > Coriobacteriia > Coriobacteriales > Coriobacteriaceae > Collinsella > Collinsella aerofaciens_AC. Next base: position 288,579 of record NZ_JADMSU010000001.1, read on the forward strand.
CGCAGAGTTCCTTTGGCGCTGACCGCTGAACAAATGAAACGATTTCGACCGATGTAATGCTTGCCCACGCCATGACCCATGCCGAGCCGGCCGCAAGCGCGGCAAACGCTAATTCATCAGGACCGCTCAGTAGCGTGACAATAATCGGCACGACTCCAAAACAGATCATCGCAACATATCGACATATGCCCTTGAAGGAAAAACGATGCGGCCAAATACCGACCAAACCACTGCCGACAAGACCACCTAAGCCCATAGCCACCTCAATAATCCCAACAAAGGATGATTGCATTCCGAGATGCTTTGCAACAATAACGGGAGTACCAATCGTTAACCCAACTAACGCAAGGTTCAAAATAGCCGCAAGCAAAAACACAACGAGCAATGATGCGTTTTGAAACAGGTACCGAATCGACTCCCGAAAATCGCTTCGGCATGTCGAGCAAGTCGTGCTGTCCCCTGTCATTCCAGATGAGGCATTTTGCTTGAGTGCGCCCCCGAACAGTAGGGCTGACATCGCAAACGTCAACGCCGCGGTTTCGCATAGAGCATCGATACCAAAGCACCCATAGACTGCCGTCCCGACTACAGGCCCCAAGATATTGCTCGCCATGGTTATCTGCGAGACCAACGCAGTGGCATGCTCAACCTTTTCTGGGCCCGTCATGCGCACCGTCTCAATTTGAAGCATCGGCTTCAGCAGCGATTGGATGCCATATTGGACACAAAGCATTGCTGCCACGACAACCGCAAGAGGCAGCGAACACTTCATGGGGATAAACAGCAGTGATGCAGCCATCAGAACAATGCCGAGTACCACAAGAACCCCGCGCTGTCTTCCCCGATCCGCCAAGATCCCGCCAACCGGAGTCGCGAGCACACCTGGTATGAACGCTATCGCCGCGACAGCGCCATATAACGTTGACGAGCCGCTGCAATCGAACAAGTAAAGCGGATACGCAAAGCACAGCGCCGACAGCATCGAATACGTGCACAGCTGCGCAACAAGAAGGCCAAAAAGTCTGATAGATCGTACTGTTTTTTGCGTCAACGAGACGCTACTCCTCCGCATTCCAGCCATAAGCCCACCCCTATACATACCGTTAGTATGTATTTAATGACTTGAAAAGGGCAGCCGTGGCTACCCTTACAAATCAATTACATACCGTCAGTATCTATATTACCACCCAGCACGGTTCCATACGTCCCAAATCTGAGCCGTTGTCTGAAGCACTTCATTACCCAAATCGAGCCCCACCGCGGCCGCCATCTGCGCCAAACATTGCGCGCGAGCGAGCATTCGATCTTTGGTCTCGAGCGGACGGAACAGCGGCAGCAGCCAAAGATTCGCCAACAACGATACGGCCTCAGCCGCTTCGCGCGGGCATTTGCACGCAATGGAGCCGTCGGCGATGCCCTCCTCGATCACTGGCAAGAGACAGCCATCGGCCGACTCGTCGAACGAGCCCTGGTACTGCATCGCCAGTAGACGCGAGCTTTTTACCGGATCTGCCGCAGGATGCATGCGTGCCCATAGCTCAATTTGCGGAACGACAGACTCGGGCGCGTACAGTCGCTTGAGCTTTTGGGCTCCGGTCATATTGCCGATACCAAGCGTTGAGCGACGTTGCTCAACAATCGGAGCCATTGCCCGATCAAATGCGGCGTTGAAAATCTCCTCTTTGCTCTTAAAGTGATGATAGACAGCGCCCTTGGTCATGCCATCGAGGCGGTCGACGATATCTTGAATGCTCGTTCCCTCATAACCCTGTACGCAGAATAGCTCCAGCGCCGCGTCGAGAATCTTCGCGACAGTCTCCTCGGGATATTTATTACGACCCATAATCCGTCCATCCGCAACGCAAGTCTTGTGCCTCATTGCAGCATTTTAACGTTGCGGATGGTAGGCGGTCGATTCTATACCGCGGCGGGACCGTGCTCGCCGGTACGGATGCGGATGACTTCCTCGACCGGCTCGACCCAAATCTTGCCGTCACCGACGGCACCGGTGCGGGCGGCGTTGCAGATGATGTCGACAATGCCGTCAACATGCTCATCGGCACAAATGAGCGTGAACTGTACCTTAGGGATCGTGTTGACAAGCAACTCATTGCCGCGCACGTATTCCTTCCAGCCATGCTGTGCGCCGCAGCCCTGCACCTGGTTGATAGTCATACCGCGAACATCGGCAGCAAACAGCGCATCTTTAAGAACCTCAAGCTTCTCGGCGCGAACAATCGCCGTAATCTTCTTCATAGTGAATTCCTCTCTTTAATAAAAGAAATTGATTGTTCTTCACATGGCACGGGTTTTCCAGGTGCCCGAGATTGCCCCGAAAGAGGAGCGCCGCGTACTTCGGTACGCAAGCGACGGTTTGAGGGGCAAGGTCGGGTGTCTGGGAAGCCGTGCCGCTAGTCAAGTCCCGAGAAGGAGGGATACGCGCTCTCGCCGTGCTGACTCGCATCCAAGCCCAGCGCCTCGTCGGCCTCGTCCACGCGCAGGCTGCCGTGGAGCAGCGCCTTGACCACTGCGGCGATCACCAAATCGAGCACCAGCACAATAGCAACCGTCACCACAATGCCCAAAATCTGCGAGATGAGCAGCGACACGTCGCCCGTGTAGAACAGACCACCCTTACCGGTCCACGAGAGCTCCGGCACACAGAACAGGCCCGTGAGCACGCCGCCCAAGATGCCGCCGATACCGTGGCAACCGAACGCGTCGAGCGCATCGTCGTAGCCGAACTTGGTCTTAAGATGGCTGATGGCCAAGTAGCAGACGGGCGACACGATCAGGCCCATAACCAGCGCTGCCCACGGCTCGACAAAGCCCGCGCCGGGCGTGACCACCACAAGGCCCGCAACCAGACCGGTGCTGGCGCCCACCAGCGTGGGGCGACCGGTGTGCACGCGCTCGACGGCAAGCCACGAGACCATGCCCGCCGCGCTGGCCGTCACGGTGTTGAGGATGGCAAGCGCGGCCACGGCGTCGGCCTTAAACTCGCTGCCGCCGTTAAAGCCAAACCAGCCAAACCAAAGCAGCCCGGCGCCCAACGCCACAAACGGCACGTTATGCGGACGGTAGCTCACCATGCCAAAACCGCGACGACGGCCAAGCATTAAGCAGAGGATCAGGCCGGTAAGACCGGACGAAATGTGCACCACGTCGCCGCCGGCAAAGTCGAGTGCACCGATGATGTCGCCGATAAAGGAGCCCTCGCCGCCCCACACCATGTGGGCAAGCGGCGCATAGACCACAAGCAGCCAAATGCCCAGGAAGGCCGTCATGGCACCAAACTTAACGCGGCCGGCCAGGCTGCCCGTGACGATAGCAGCGGTGATCATGGCAAACGCCATCTGAAAGGCAATGTTGATGATCTCCGGGTAGACGGCACCGTCCGACGCGGTGCCCTCAACCGCCTGCAGCACCTGATTGAGCACCGGCAGGCACAGCAGCTGGTCAAGGCCTCCAATAAACGGGCTGGAACCGTCGCCACCGTAGGCCAGCGACCAGCCGGCGACAATCCACAGAACACCAACCAGACCAATGGCGCCAAAGCACATGAGCATGGTGTTGATGACATTTTTGCGCCTGGACAGGCCGCCATAGAAAAACGCCAGACCCGGTGTCATTAAAAACACGAGCATGGTGCAGATGAGCATAAACGTTGTCGATCCCGTATCGTACATTCGCTCCCCCTTGATCGCATGAACGTTGTTGGCGCCCATAATGCGGCCGAGGGGCAACTGATGTAGACCAGATACGGCGTTGTTAAACGCTGCGTTGTCGAATGGAAACGGTGCCGCAATCTTGGAAACGGCGCGGCAACGGGCGCGAAACGAACGGGAAATACGCGAGCAAGGGAGCCGTGAGCGCGCCCATCCCGGCTAGCGCCGAAACAGCTCGTGGGCGCGGTCGCGGAGATTAGTTGCTCGAATGACACCTTCGTAGCGATTGATGCGCAGACGCGGGAAGGCATTGAAAAAGCGCAGGTCACGACGACTGAGTGACACGCTCGGCACCGGACGGCTCATGCGCTTACCGGCAAGGCGACGACTGAGCGACGGACGCGGCATGCTCGGCGCGGCATCGGCCACGCGGCGGGCAGCGAGCGCCAGGCCGCGAGCACCATCCGAAATAAACGTCGGCATCGAAGCCTTCTCGCGCAGGGCATCGAGCGTCGCATCGCCCAGCTCCGCCAGCCACGCGTTAACGGCACGGCTGCGGATATGCGTCTGTGCCACCGAGTCGATCGCCGAATCGGGAATACGTTCGAGCATGGAGTCGGACGCATCGGCGAGCGACTCATTGATGCGGTCGGCAAGGTCGGCGCGCACACGCTCCAGCTGATCGGACAGACGCCGCCAGCTCGCCAACGAGCACGCCGCGTCGACCATCATCGCAACCGCGACGATAAAGGCGGACAGCCGCACAATCAGCACCGGCAGATGGCCAAGCAGCCCCAGCAATGCCGGCTCCACTAAACGGCAAATGCACAACGCGCCCAGGCCAAACGCGCATGCCCAGTACAGACAGATGCGTCCGTGCAGGTTAAACGGCAGGTGCGAATAGTCCCAAAAGCGAGCGCCTGTTGTTTTTTCCAGCAGCACGCCCACGCTGTACTCAATCACGCTGCATACGAGCGCTGCCGCGACAAACTGGCTCGACGCGTCAGGAATTCCGCGCAACAGCAGCCAGCAGGCAATGCCGCCCGCGCCATAGATGGGGCAGCACGGTCCCAGCAAAAAGCCGCTGTTGGCAAATCGCCCGTGGTTGAGCATGGCGCAGACTGTCGATTCCCATGCCCAGCCGCAAAACCCGTAGAAGGCAAACGAGAGCACCAGCGCAGAGAGCGGACAGGCGGCAAGCGTCGCGCCGTCAAATGCCATGTCGATCGCGGTTTCCACCGTCTACCCTCTCCTCTTTTCACTCGATTCGCTGCTCACGCCATCGTCTGCCTCGTCCTTGCGCGGCAGACGGCCGGCGATCGTCTCGCGCAGAGCACACCATTTATCCGCCAGGCATACAATCCATGCCTCACGACACGTCGGCGGCACCGGCACCAGCGGAAACATATGGCGCACGATAATATTCCGCTCACGAGACGTCAGCTCAAAATCCTCTTCGGCTCGCGCCAGGGCAAAAAACGGGTGGCAAAAGCCATGCAGCCGATGGCTTGGGTCGGGATCGTGCCAGTCATAGAGAAAGTAATCGTGCAGCAGGGCCCCGCGCAGCAACGAGGCGCGGTCGACCGAAACACCGACACGGCCCAAGCGCTCGGCAAAGGACAGGCTCGCCCGCGCTACCGAAGTCACATGTGCATAGACCGTCACGTCACCATGCTGGATAAACTCGTGCGTCAGGTCCAAGCGACCTGCCTGGGCCAGCTGGCGGGCGGCATCGTCGACCTCGCGCGCGATTTTCTCGGCACGAACGGCACTGGACATGCTGCCTCCTTCCAGCGGCTCACGGCGGCAAACCACGGACTGCACGCATTAAATAAAATCATCATCGAATTTACTAGTATGGCATCGGACAAAACGTTTTGCCCCGCCAGTTGGCGAATTACCGCGCCGCCGTCACATATCAAACGCCAAAATGTGCGAGACTGTCTTGTGCAATTGTGCCGGCCGAGGGAGCGCCGGCGCTCGATTCGCATGGAGTAACCCACAACGATGCTGCTTACGCAAACGACAACGCCCGAGGACGTCAAGGCTCTTAATCGCGCCGAGCTCCCGCAGCTCTGCGACGAGATTCGCCACGCCATCCTCGAAAGCTCCGCCGCTGTCGGCGGACACGTTGCCCCCAACCTGGGCGTCGTTGAGCTCACGGTCGCGCTCCATCGCGTGTTTAACTCCCCCACCGACAAGATTGTCTTTGACGTGTCGCACCAGACCTACGCCCACAAGGCGCTGACCGGGCGCGCGTACACCTATATCGACCCGGAGCGTTATGGTGAGGCTTCTGGCTTTGCCAATCCCGATGAGTCCGAGCACGACCTGTTCGCCATGGGCCATACCTCCACGTCGGTGAGCCTGGGCTGCGGCCTTGCCCACGCGCGTGACCTGGCGGGCGACACGTATAACGTCATCACCATCATTGGCGACGGCTCGCTTTCGGGCGGCCTGGCGTTTGAGGGCTTTAACAATGCCGCCGAGCTCGATAGCAACCTGGTCATCATCGTCAACGATAACGACCAGTCCATTGCCGAGAACCATGGCGGCCTGTATCGCAATCTGGCCGAGCTGCGCGCCAGCAACGGTGCCTGTGAGCGCAACGTCTTCCGCGCGATGGGGCTCGACTACCGCTATCTGGACGCCGGTAACGATGTGTTGGCCCTCGTCGACGCGTTGCAGGAACTGCGCAATATCGATCACCCCATCGTGCTGCACGTCTCCACCGCCAAGGGCAAGGGCTTTGAGCCGGCCCAGAGCGACCCGGAACGCTGGCACCACGTGGGTCCGTTTGACATGGCGACTGGGCGCAAGCTCTGCCCGGGCCATCCGAGCGAGCCCGCACCGCGCACCTATGCCGATATTACGGGCGAGGCGCTCAGCGCCGCCATCGAGCGCGATTCGCAGGTCGTGGGCATCACGGCCGCCACGCCCTACATCATGGGCTTTACACCCGAGCTTCGCGCTGCGGCCGGCAAGCAGTTTGTCGACGTGGGCATTGCCGAGGAGCACGCTGTGACCTTTGCCACCGCGCTTGCGCGCTCGGGCGCCAAGCCAGTCTTTGGTGTGTACGGCACGTTTTTGCAGCGCGCCTACGACGAGCTGTGGCACGACCTGTGCCTCAACGATGCCCCCGCAACCATCTTGGTGTTTGGCGCGTCGATCTTTGGCACCACGTCCGAGACGCACCTCTCGTTCTTTGATATTTCCATGCTGGGCGCTCTTCCCAACATGCGCTACTTGGCGCCGGCCTGCATGGAGGAATACCTGTCCATGCTGAGCTGGTCGCTCGACCACCGCGAGCATCCCGTGGCGATCCGCGTACCGGGCATTGGCCTGGTTAGCCGCCCCGATTTGGCGCCCGCCGAGGACACCGACTACAGCGCCGTTCGCTACAACGTGGTGCGCCAGGGCCGCGACGTTGCCGTGCTCGCGCTCGGCGATTTCTTTGAGCTAGGCGAGCGTGTGGCAAACCGCTTGGCCGCCGAGTACGGTATCGAAGCCACGCTCGTCAACCCGCGCTTCGCAACCGAGCTCGACCGCGAGTTCCTCGACAGCCTTGCCGCCGAGCATCGCGTCGTCGTCACCCTCGAGGACGGCATCTTGGACGGCGGCTGGGGCGAGCGCGTGGCGTGCTACCTGGCCTGCACGCCCGTGCGCACGCGCACCTTCGGCATCGCCAAGGGCTTCCCCGACCGCTACGACCCCAACGAGCTGCTCGCTCAGAACGGCATGACGGTCGAGAACATGGCCGCCGAAGCCGTAAGGCTACTCAAACAGCGCTAAAGAAAACCACCACAAAGGGGACAGGCACCTTTGTGGTGGTTTTCGCTGCCGCCATTATAGCGACCGCTGCGGGCGACCACGCCGTCCGCAAAGCGCTATCTCAGCTGCAATAATCGACGTTTGCCCAGATAAAACCTGCCAAAATAAACCTGTCCCTTTTTGGTAGCTAGAATAACCCATAAGGTAAGTATGTTTCTGAGTTATTTCGTGTTGACCCATTTGAGCGCGATAGGGTATAACTCTACTCAACCGCTAGGGATTTTATTGAGAAAGGTGTTCTACCATGAGCAAGAACCTCTCCCAGCAGGTCGTTCTCGACCGTCGCGGCTTCGTTGCCGCCACTTTCGCAACCGTCGCCGGCCTTGGTCTTGCCGGCTGCTCCGACACCAGCGCCGAGGCCGACAAGGGTTCCGCCGCCGGCTCTTCCAAGAGCTCCAGTGATACCGAGGCTTCCACCACACTCGATGCCAAGGCATTCGACAAGCTCGTCGACAACGGCCCCAAGGCCGATGACGACGCCATCGCCGCCAGCACCTGGGCCACGGCCGTCAAGGACGCCGGCGTCTTTAAGATCGGTGGCGTTCAGACCTCCACGCTCTTCTCCCTCCTCAACGAGAAAGACGGTCAGACCCGCGGCTTCGACGCCGGTATCGCACAGCTCCTGTCCAACTACATTCTGGGCGAGAACAAGGTCGAGATCACCCAGGTAACCTCGGACACGCGTGAGTCCGTCCTGCAGAACGGCCAGGTCGACGCCGTCTTCGCCACCTACACCATTACCGATGAGCGCAAGAAGCTCGTCTCCTTTGCCGGTCCCTACTACTACACCCAGCAGGCCATCCTGGTACTCGCCGATAACGACGACATCAAGAGCGTCGACGACCTGGCCGACAAGAACGTCGCCGTCCAGTCCGGCTCCAACGGCCCCGCCATCCTGGAGGAGTTCGCTCCCAAGGCCAGCCAGCAGGAGTTCAAGACCGACGAGGAGGCTCGTCAGGCACTCCAGCAGGGCCGCGTTGACGCCTACATCATCGATAACAACATGCAGCAGAGCGCCCTGGTCCGCGAGCCCGGTAAGTACAAGATCGCCGGCAAGCCCTTCGGCAGCAAGGAGCCCTATGGCATCGGCCTGCCGCTCGATTCCGACGGCGTCGCCTTTGTCAACGACTTCCTTAAGAAGATCGAGGACGATGGCACCTGGACCGAGCTGTGGCAGATCTGCATCGGCGACCGCACGGGCGACACCAACGTTCCCGAGCTGCCCGAGATCGGCGCCTAGGCAGCGAGCCTGGTAACGGCCGCAACGAAACCATACGGAAACGCATGATGCGCTTTATTGCGGTAAACTGTTTCCTCACTGAGTTGTCGGGGCTTCCGTACACACGGGAGCCCCTTTCCTTATCGGCGGGAGGTCCGCATGAGTCTCTCCGAACTCTGGTCGCTCTATGGCCAGAACTATATCGACGCGCTGCTAGCAACCTGGGGCATGACGCTTGAGTCGTTTGTCATCGCCATGGTGCTGGCCGTCGCCGTCACCGTGATGCGCGTGTCGCCGCTCAAGCCGCTGCGCGTCTTTGGCGACCTGTATGTCCAGGTCTTCCGTAACATCCCTGGCATCGCGCTGCTTATCATCGTCGTCTACGCGCTGCCGCCGCTCAAGGTCGTCCTGCCCTACCGCACCTGCGTTATCGTCGCCACGGTCCTTTTGGGCTCGGCCTTTGGCTCCGAAAACTTTATGAGCGGCATCAACACCGTCGGCGTCGGTCAGGTCGAAGCCGCCCGTTCGCTCGGCATGAGCTTTAACCGTATCCTCGCTAAGATCGTGATTCCGCAGGCGCTGCGCTCGAGCGTGTTGCCCATGACCAACCTCTTTATCGCCGTCATGCTCACCACCGCACTCGGCAGCCAGGTGCCGCTTAAACCGCAGGAGCTCACCGGCGTGGTGAGCTATATCAACACGCGCTCGCTCGGTGGCGTCGCCGCGTTCTTTATCTCGGCGCTCGGCTACCTGGGCACAGCCTTTGTGGTGAGCCACATTGGCAACCACATCGATAAGAAGGTGAGGATCCTCCGATGAGCAAGCATTCCTCCCCTGCACTCACCATGCGCGATGCACTCTACGAGGCTCCCGGCCCCAAGATGCGCGCCAAGATTCGCATCGGCACCGCCATCTCACTCGTCGCCGTGGCCGCGCTCGTCGCCCTGGTGCTGCAGCGCTTTTATGTGACCGGCCAGCTTTCGGTCCACTACTGGTATTTCTTTACGCACCTCACCACCTGGAAGTTCCTACTTGCCGGCTTTGAGGGCACCGTTAAAGTCGCACTCACCGCTGGCGCCATCGCGCTGGTGCTGGGCTTAGCCCTTATGCTCGGCCGCACCAGCGACATTAAGCCGCTGCAGCTGGCCTGCCGCGTGCTCACCGATTTCTTCCGCGGCGTGCCGAGCCTGCTGTTCATCTACTTCTTCTTTTTGGTACTGCCCCAGTACAAGATCGCGCTGCCGTCGTTTTGGATGCTCACGCTTCCCGTCGCGCTCGCTGCCGCCGGTGTACTTGCCGAGATTTTCCGCGCCGGCGTCAACGCCGTACCGCGCGGGCAGGTCGAGGCGGCCCAGGCACTCGGTCTCTCCAAAGCTAAAATCACCTTTAAAATCGTGTTGCCGCAGGCTATTCGATTTATCATCCCGTCGTTGATTTCGCAGCTCGTGGTCGTAGTCAAAGACACCACCGTCGCCTATGTGGTGAGCTACCCCGACCTCATGCAAAACGCCCGCGTGCTCATTACCAACTACGACGCTCTCGTGTCGGTCTACTTGGTAATCGCGGTCATCTATATCCTCATCAACGTCGCAATCAACAAGGCTGCTGTCTACGTTTCGCACAAGACCGGCGCGACCATCATCCGCTAACGCTTTACCATTTCGAGTCATAAGGAGCCGAGCACCATGGCACAGAGCACCTCTACCACCGGCAATCAGCCGCTGATCGAGCTCAAGCACGTCGATAAGCACTATGGCGACCTGCACGTTCTCAACGACATCAATCTCTCGGTCGACCGCGGCGAGGTCGTCGTGGTGATCGGCCCCTCGGGCTCGGGTAAGTCGACCATGTGCCGCACCATCAATCGTCTGGAGACCATCGACTCGGGCGAGATCCTCATCGAGGGTCAGCCGCTGCCGCAGGAAGGCAAGGATCTTGCCCGCATGCGCGCCGAGCTGGGCATGGTGTTTCAGCAGTTCAACCTGTTCGCGCACATGACGGTGCTGCAGAACGTCATGCTGGGACCGGTCGATGTGCTGGGCGTCTCCAAGGACGAGGCCCGTGAGCGCGCCATGGACCTGCTGGGCCGCGTGGGCGTTGCCGAGCAGGCCGATAAGGTGCCCGCACAGCTCTCGGGTGGCCAGCAGCAGCGCGTGGCCATCGCTCGCTCGCTTGCCATGCAGCCCAAGGCCATGCTCTTTGACGAGCCCACAAGCGCCCTTGACCCCGAGATGATCAACGAGGTGCTCGAGGTCATGGTCCGTCTGGCGCAGCAGGGCATGACGATGATCGTCATCACGCACGAGATGAACTTTGCCCGCCGCGTAGCCGACCGCGTCGTCTTTATGGCCGACGGCCAGATCGTGGAAACCGGCACGCCCGACGAGTTCTTCGACCATCCCCAGACCAAGCGCGCCCAGGACTTCCTCAACTCCATCAAGGGCCACTAACCCAATTGCCACACGGGGCAAATTCATCAGGAGCAGTTTATCCCGCGCCGCCCCTACGCCATGTCCACCCGGATTCGAAAGCCACGCCCATGATCGGAACCCGAACCTCATCATCCTTCACCCCACACGTCGACGTCAATCCCGCCGACCGCCCGCTTATCCTGGTAGCACCGCGCTGGGAAGACTCGAAACCCTTTTTAAGCGAGACGCTCTCCCCCAACGAGGAGATCGCGAGCGTCTTTGTCGACGCCATTCTTGCCGCCGGTGGCTTGCCGCTGCAGATGTCCATTACCGAGGACGTTGATGTCATTCGTCATTACGTGGATATCGCCGACGGCATCGCCATTCCCGGCGGCCCGGACGTCAATCCCAAGCGCTGGGGCGACGAGCGTCCTTACGACCCCACGCTGTGCTGCGAGATCCGCGACCGTTTTGAGTTTAAGCTGGTCAACGAGGTGCTTCGCGCCAAGAAGCCGCTCTTTACCACCTGCCGCGGCACGCAGTTGCTCAATGTCGCCACTGGCGGCACCCTGTGCATGGACGTGCCGAGCCTGGGCGCTCGCGAGGGCCGCACGCAGTGGCGCCATACCCACGTGCTCAACGACCCCGTGCATCCCGTCGAGGTCGTGCCGGGCTCGCTGCTCGACCGCGCGGTCGGCGGACACAGACTGATCCAAACCAACTCCGCACACCACTGCTGCGTCGATCGTCTGGGCAAGAGCACACGTTTGGTCGCCAAGGCAACCGACGGCGTTCCCGAGTGCATCGAGGTCGAAGGCCAGCCATTCTGTCTAGGCGTGCAATGGCACCCTGAGTACACGTGGAAGACGCTCGAGACCGACTTTAACCTGTGGAAGTCGTTTGTCGAGGCAGCGGCAAAGGTAAAGCAGGCCCGCTAGTTCGCAAGCTACACAAGTTAAAGCCTCCTAAGCCGGGGGGGGGGCGGACACCAGCCACGGTGCCCGCCCCCCTGTATTTGATATGCTCGGTATGATTATCCCTCACAAACAATCAGAGAAATCTCGGCCGCAATCGGTCGACAGCAAAGCAAATGGCAAAAATGCTTGCTACGTTTATTAGGCAGTCAATTAAAATCCAAACGCATTGACCAATCCCCAACGGAGTCACACCGCAAATCCACATGAGCATCGAGGCCGGAAGCGGAAGCATGGAATTGGCCCCGAGCTGTATGTAGATCGCTACAACATTGACAAGCAGCAGCATGCCAATCGGACCGAAGCCGGACCCAAAATAGGAAACAACGATTACGCAAGATACCACGTATGCAAGGCAGGCAGCGGCAGCAAGAACAACTCGATAGCAAAATACATGCAGGTTGAAATACTGCTGAGCATCCAAAACGATCGCGCAGTTAAGACAGTACAAAACGACACTCGACAGGATAAACGCGCCCAAAAGGGCAAAAGAAGACAGCACCACTCGAGCAACGATAGCGCACGCCCGCTTCCCTCCCCGAGCCTCCGACAGCCCCCACGGTTCCTCAATAAAGTCCGAACTGACAAAGCGCGGCACGATACAAGCCGCGATAAACGGAAAGAACAATGCATGAGCCAACGGGGCTACGTTGAACAGCAGACTGCGAAAAGCCTCTGCATTACCAAATAGAAGGACGTCCTCTGCCGATAGCCGAAGCGTCGGGTCTGGGAAAAAGCCCAAGAAACTGTTCTCACGGAGGCTACAGAACCACATCGGGAAAGAATTAAGCTGCAATACCACCATACACGCATAAATTACCAGGATTAAAGCGTACGCCCATTTGCTCACATGCTTCAATTCTGACTGGAGAAGTCTTTTAATCTGACGAGCCATTGAGCACACCCCCAGCGCGAAAGCTCACGAGAGCGTAAATCAATACCGATAGACAGCTCGCTGCCACGCCATATCCCAGAAGCGTCAGCTGCCCCATATCGCTATACCCAAGGGCACATCCGACTCCAAGGTACGGCCCCGGAAGAAGGAAAATCCATCGCAAGGACGATATGGGCGTCTGAAGGTAAGTTCCGTAGAGCGTCAAGCTCATGACAAATCCGATAATTATCGCAGCCCCGCTCAATACAGCGCTGCCTGTAATCCGATAGATGGTCACCGTCTCCAGCGCAATCGATATCACCAATACGGCGTTAATCATCATTGCGGGCAAAAATGCAGCCAGCATGCCATGCGCATAGTTTTGCCCTCCACGTGTTATCGCGATTGCAAACAGAAGAAGGCAAAGCGCACTATATGCTGCGCCGATTATTAAAGCAGACGAAAGTACATGTGCCAGAGCCCCGTTAAAGCGGGCAAGACCTCTTGCTGAAGAAATTCGGCATCCCTCTTCATAGCCGCGCTCCTGTAAAATCGCCAGGCAAACGATGAGCGGAACGAACAGAGAGGTGCCGGCAAAGGCGCTACGCACAAGGGACTCATCGGGTGCAGAAGGATCGATTACATTCCAGCAGAAGCCAATATCCTCCCCAAAAACGCTATTGCCAAAGGCGAGCAACGTTGTTCCGTTTTTTAGAAAGATGCCGAAGAGAAGGCCGAACGCCAGCATAAGCGCAAGACCAAACTTCGCCGGAAACATCCTGTGCAAACGCATCATATCTGCCTTTATGGGATGGATCGCCCGCTTCATAGCGAGACCGCCTTCATCAAGCGCCTGTAATACTCTTTTAGGGATGGCGCCTCATCCCTTATGACGTCCATCGATTCCTTTTTCAGCAGTTCGCCGTCATGAAGAAACACGCAACTTGTTGCAACTGATGCCAACTCATCCAAATCATGGCTAGAGATGAGCATGGTCTTACCCTGTTCTCGATTCAATCGACCGATAAGGGCCCATATACTCTCGATGCCCAGCGGGTCCAACCCATTTGCTGGCTCATCAAAAATAAGCAGATCAGTGTCACCCAACAAAGCCGTAGCTATATCCAGTCGCCGTTTCATTCCCAGAGAAAACCTGCTCACGCTCTTTTTCTCATCGGCATCCAGTCCAACTAGGCTCAAAACGCGAGGAATCTCACGCTTCTCATCGAGCCCCCATTCCGCACATCGGATCCGAAGATTCTCAACCGCACTGAGAGATTGGTATGCTCCACTGGAATCTGGTACATAGCCGACACGCGTCCGCATCAGGCTCAGCTCTCTTTTTGACTTGCCTCCAAAGAGCTCCACGCTTCCCGACGATGGCTCACAGATGCCAAGGACGATTTTAATAAGCGTGCTTTTGCCCGCACCGTTTGCACCGACCAGGGCACAGAGCTCAGACTGATGCACCTCGAAGGAAACGTCATGCAAAACACGCCGTTTCCCGTAGCGCTTTGATACTTTTGATAGCTTTATCGCTGATGCGTTCATTGGCCTCCCGTTCTGCTTGATAGCAAAACCGCTCATATCGCTCCGTCTTTCCTTTATCGTTTTCCATAGTTGTTATTGTTTTTCGATAACTCGTATTTGTCAAGATAATCTAAAGGAAAGAACCCGTGTTAGACACGAGTCCCTTCACGCTGATATTTCGTTTTAGTTGTTCGCCTTAAGCTACTCGTCACTCAAATCGACAGCGAAGACTGATGTCGGAAGCGACGCCTCGTTGCCTCCGCCATCCCGCATCTGTCTCACGACATTTTTCGCGCGCTCGACAATAAGCTCCTCAAGCTCTTTCTCGCTCACGCGCTGAATAATATCTCCCGGTTGACAATCAAGCTCATCACAGATATCGAGAAGCGTCTTTAGGCGAATAGCTTTTATCTTTCCGTTTCTAAGCTTTGAAATATTAGCCGGAGTATGCCCCGTGGCCCGAATCAGATCAGCGCTGGTCTTTCCGGTCTTAAGCAGCTGCGTCTCAAGCTCGATGATGAGATAGCTCATGTTCCCTCCTACACAAGCTCGTCAGACTGCTCTTGGAGCAGCGAGGCATAACTCCAGATCGCCGAGATAAACAAACAGACAACTGCGCCGATAAACGACCCCGCATCAAAGGTAGCGCCTTGGCAAATCTCAATAACGAAGGAATGAGGCACGATGTAAAGCTCCAGTCCGCCAATGGTGAGATTGACCGATCCATAGGCACCAACAAGCGAAACCGCGGCGTTAACAGCAAAGGCAAGCGCGAGAACACGGATAAGCCGCACATGCGTCTTGGTAAAGGGCGAGACGCCCTGAGAGATATTACGGCTGATCCCACACAAAACGACAAGCGAAATGCCCACGACGAGTGCTAGGCACAGTCCGCTTGGGATAACGATGCACCCGCCATTGAGAAGCGTCACGACACCGAAAGAATCGACAGAAGCAACGTTTGTAACCGCATACCAGATCACGTAAACAACCAACGCGGCAAAAGCGACGAGCATCCCTGCAAAAACGGCTGCCATGCAAAAACCAAGCTTCCTGATATTTTCGCCCGCCTTGGCCATACGCTGAACGCTGTTGGACATACACTCACCCTCATCGACTCTATCGTTATTCGAACAGTTTATCGAACAACGATATGGATTGCATGCGGAAAGTCCCGACAGTGCGCATAGGCCATTCACTAATCAGAAGGGGTGAGAGTGGATTTTTGGACACGTATCGAACGAGCGTGGATAATCTCCCACTTTGAGGCCGTCACCGGGCCTAAAACGGGAGATTATCCACTCTCATAGTCATCAAAGCTCGCGAGCTCTTACTCGGCCGCCTCGCGCAAGGCCGACATCGTTGCCGCATATTGCTGTTGCAGCGCATGCATTCCCTCGCGAGCGCCGTCAACGGCATCGGCACCGCGCAGCGCCTCGGTCACCACGACCGCCGGCTCGTACAGATTATCGAATCCCAGGTTCTGGCTCACGCCCTTGAGCGTATGCGCTGCCATAAACGCACTCTCGGCGTCTCCTGCCGCCATGGCAGCCTCCAGCTTATCCATGCTCTCGTCATCCAAAAACTTGAGGGCAAAGCGGGCAAGCATTTCCCCGCCCATCAGCCGAGCGCACGCGTCATCATAATTAGCGCCGATCTTCTCATACGCCTCACGCATGGAAATCATGGATTAAAACTCCTTTGGTCAAACTAAATCGTGGGAAACGCGACAACGTCGGCGGGGCGTGCCAACGTCTCGGCAATACGGTCTTGCACCTCGAGCAGGCAGTCGAGCAACAGCGGGTTAAAGGTGCCGCACTTACCGTCCAGGATCATCTGGATTGCCTCCTTGTGCGGGATAGCGTCTTTGTATACGCGCACGCTCGTCAGCGCATCGTACACGTCAGCCACCGAAACCACCTGCGCGGCGATGGGGATATCGTCGCCCTTAAGGCCATCGGGATAACCCTTGCCGTCCCAGCGCTCGTGGTGCCAACGCGCAATCTGGTACGCATATTCCATAAGCGCATTACCGGCGTGATGGCTACCCAGCTCAAGCAGCATGTCGGCGCCGATCGTGGTATGCGTCTTCATAATCTCGAACTCATCGGGCGTAAGGCGTCCGGGCTTGTTGAGAATCGCATCGTCAATCGACATCTTGCCGATATCGTGCAGCGCCGAAGCCAGGGCGATCGTAGAGCGTTCCTCATTGTCGAGGGAGACCGTGCCGCTACGCTGGACCAGACAGCCAAGCAGCAGCTCGGTCAGCTTCTCGATGTTCGTAACGTGCCTGCCGCTCTCGCCGTTGCGAAGCTCCATGATGCCGGCCATGATGTCGATGAGCATGCGACTGTTCTTGACGCGCTCGTTGTACTGCTGGGACAGCAGGCTCGTCAGGCGGCGCTGTTTGGCGTACAGGCGGATGGTGTTGCTTACGCGGCGGCGCACGATACGGGAGTCAAACGGGCGGTTGATATAGTCCGAGGCGCCCAGCTCGTACGCGCGCAGAACCATATCATCGGAATCTTCGCTCGAAATCATGATGACAGGCAGATTGTCGATACCCGTTCGGCGCGACAGATCGGCCAGCACCTCAAAGCCGCTTATGCCCGGCATGACAATGTCCAGCATCACGAGCGACAACTCATCGCCATAGCGGTCGACCATGTCGAGCGCTATACGACCGTTATCGGCCTCGAGGATGCAATACTCGTCCTTGAGCATCTCGCTGAGAATGGCTCGGTTCATCTCGGAGTCATCGATAATAAGCACCAAGGGCTTTTCGCTTTGGAAGGCCTCGATGGAATCGGCATCGGTCACGACCGTACCGGCTTTTGCCTTAGCGCGGCTCAATAACTGGGCAGCGCGGCCAACGCCCTCATCGACCGTCTCGCCATGAATGCGAACGCCACCAACACATGCCGTCAAGCTCACGTACTCATGGCCCGGAATAATCGTGGAACGAACGGCATCGGACACCTGATGCAGGCGACGGGTGAAGTCATCGGAGGGAATATTGGGCATGACAACCACAAACTTGTCGCAGCCATAGCGCACAAGCTCGTCAGTCGAACGAATTCCGCTGCGTATGGCTGTCGCCACAGCACCGAGCGCAAGGTCGCCGGCATGACGGCCACATGTATCGTTGAAGACCCTAAAATCATCAAGGTCGATCATCGCAACGCCGGCATTCATGCGGGCGCTTCGGAGCTTTTCCTCGTAATATCGGCGATTGCGCACACTCGTCAGCACGTCGGTGTAGACAAGGTCCTCTTCTGCGGCCTCTTGCTCATCGATCGGACGCACCATCAGCAAGACGTGAGGCTCGCCCTCGACCTTCAGAGGGCGCAGACGGGCGCGGTACTCAATACCATCATTGAGTAGCTGCTCCGACACCTCACCCGAATCTGCCAAGGCCTCAAGACTCGACTGACGCAGACAAGGGCAGCGATCGCCGGCGAGCAGGCAGTTAGGCTCACTCTTAATCTGATCGGCCGACAGCAAACGCACCACGGGGTAGGTCTTCGCGACGCGGGCGACCTCGGCGGCAGCCTCCTCGTCGGTTAGATTGACCTCGTGATTATTGAGCATATGGGGCCCTTTCGATAGTTTCGCATGGTAGCGGTGGGTTCCAAATGCTACAAGGGTAACACCTTGTCGATGCAGGTAAGTACGTGAATGCTGTTACAGTTTTATGAGTTGGCAGGCGGCGCGATTGAAGTCGCAGACGTGAGGTTTTGAGCACATTTGTTAACACGGCCGAAACGTTTGCGGATGGAGCCTGCTTTGGCTATTGCGGGTGCTAGAACCCCAGGATGCCACGGACAGTCTGGGCAGCCGCTGCCGGACGATCGCGCAGGCCGTTGTGCGCCCCGGGAATCGTTACGAGGGGGCAATCGAGATATTTGGCAGCCGCTCGCGTGCCAGCCTCGCGGGGCGTGCCAATCGAGAGCTCGCCCAGGAGCACGGCGGCCACCGTTTTTGACGCGCGAACGCTATCCCAATCGGGAACGCAAGTCATAGTAATCCCGTATTCGTTTGCCATGAAACTGCGGCCGTTGCGCAGGGCATGCTTGGCTTCTGCCTCGGTCGTTCCAGGAGCCTCGGGGTCCAAGTCGCCGAGGGCTCCCAAGAAAAGCCGGAGCGCCCTTGAAACCTTCCCAGCCGCAATCATATCGAGCAAAACCGGAGCTGCGCCCAGGCCGGCACCCTCATCCGTCACGGCGGGTTCATGCAGAATCGCACGCGGGATTATGGCGGGGTTTGCACGGAGAAGCTCCAGCGTCACCAGCGTACCGGCACTGTGCGCGAGCACGTTTGCCGGAGCGCCAATATGCTCGATAACGGCCTGTAGGTCGGCGGCCTGGACGGCGAGGTCGTAGCGTCCGTCTGCAGCGTCGCCGCTCTCGCCGCAACCGCGGCGGTCGTAGGCAATGACGCGGTAGTCACAGGCGAGCTCGCGGGCGATGGCGTCAAAAAAGACGCCGTCGACGCAGGCGCCGTGCACGCACACCAAGGCAGGAGCATCAGACGACACATCCGGGCCGGCATATTCGCGACAGGCGATCGTGGTGCCCGCATTCTCGACCGTAAAATCCATGTTGTGCCCCCATCATCAATGCTCATCCAGTTGCACGTCAGCACGGTTGGATGGACCCGCATTGCTTTACACCTTGTTAACAGATTAACTTTACCCGACCCGAGGCTTTTCATGGCACGGCATCATGAGCGACGTGAAAAAACGAAACTTGTAAAGCAAGAGCCCGCACCTTGCTTTGGAGCCGATGCTATGCTTAGGCACAATTGTCTTGAGGAGCATATGCCTATGTCTACGTTTTTGAATGCCAGCCCCATCTTTGGGCCCGTTCGCAGCCGTCGCCTTGGTCTCTCGCTCGGCGTCAACATGATGCCGACCAGCGGCAAAATCTGCACGTTCGACTGCATCTACTGCGAGAACGGCCTCAACGCCGAGCGCCCCTGCCATGAGCCGTACAACACAGCTGCCGTGGTACTCGACGCGCTCGAGGCAAAGCTGCGCGAGATGGCAGCCGAGGGCGAGCTCCCCGATGTAATCACCTTCGCAGGCAACGGCGAGCCCACCGCCGCACCGGAGTTTCCACAGGCCATCGCCGGCACCGTCGCGCTGCGCGACGAGCTTGCCCCAAGCTCCAAGATCGCCGTGCTCTCCAACGGCACACGCGCCGACCGCCCCGAGGTGCACGACGCGCTCATGATGGTCGACGACAACATTCTTAAGCTCGATACCGTCGACCCGGCGTTTATCCAGCTGCTCGACCAGCCTGTTGGCCCCTACAACATCGAGCACCAGATCGAGACGTTCGCAAGCTTTGACGGTCACGTTATTATCCAGACGATCTTTTTGACCGGCGAGTATCAGGGCAAGCTCATCGACAACACCGGCGAGGAGTACGTTGCCCCCTGGCTCGCGGCGCTTGAGCGCATTCGCCCACAAGAAGCGACCATTTACACGGTGGCGCGCGAGACACCGATCGCCGGCCTTGCCAAAGCAGCGCCCGAGGTGCTCGACACGATCGCCGCACGCGTCCAAGCCCTCGGCATTCCCTGCCAGGTGAGCTACTAGCAAAACCACGCAGCAGCCAGTGCCCGCCATCCCGCTCCATCAGTTGCGGTGATATAGTTCCTGTTTGTGCTGTTAAACCGCTTAAATCGGAACTATATCACCGCAACTTTTATGGACGCGTGGGTGGGCTATACTAGCTGCGAATGAAAGGAAGTTAGCCATGTATGACAAAGGACCCGTGCCCGGCCGCAACGACGCTTGCTGGTGCGGCAGCGGCAAGAAATATAAGAAATGCCATAGCGCCTTCGACGAGCGCCTCGAGCGCCTGTGGGAGGAGGGCTGGGAGGTTCTGCCCCGTACGCTCTACAAGACGCCCGCCGACATCGAGGGCATCAAGCGCTCCGCCGCCATCAACGTGGGCGTGCTCGACTACGTAGGCGAGCACATCGCCGCAGGCATGACCACCAACCAGATCGACCAGATGATCTACGACTACACCGTCGAGCACGGTGGCACGCCGGCCGACCTTAACTACGAGGGCTATCCCAAGAGCGTGTGCACCTCGATCAACGATGTGGTCTGTCACGGTATCCCCTGCGATGCGGATGTGCTGCACGAGGGCGACATCATCAACGTAGACTGCTCCACGATCTTGGATGGTTACTTTAGTGATTCGAGCCGCATGTTCTGCATCGGCGAGGTCTCGGCCGAACGCCAGCGCCTGGTCGACGTCACCCGCGCCAGCGTGGAGGCGGGTCTGGCAGCCGTCAAGCCATGGCTGCCACTGTCCGTGATGGCCGAGGCCGTGCAAAAGACGGTCGAGGACGCCGGTTTTAGCGTGGTGCGCGAGTACGGCGGACACGGCATCGGTAAGGAGTTCCACGAGGACCCGTTTGTGGGCTTTACCACCGAGGCGCCCGATGTAGACACCATCATGGCTCCGGGCATGGTCTTTACCATCGAGCCCATGGTCAATGCCGGAGCGCCCGATATCAAGATTAGCAAGGGCGACGGCTGGTGCGTGTGCACCAAGGACGGCAGCGATTCGGCCCAGTGCGAGGTGCAGCTCGTGGTGACCGAGGACGGCTACGAACTGCTCAGCTGGTAGCTGTAGATACGCCGGATGCTGACGGGCACGCTCGTCTTGCATCCGGCGTTTTATTTGAACATTTTGCCTGATAAAACCCGCCAAAATTAACCTGCCCCCTTTTGGCAGGTCGAGCGGAAAGGACTGCTTGTGAACATCCTGGTTTTGCTGCCCGTCAACGACCGCCATCGCGCAATTCTTGAGTCGAGCGCTCCGGGCGAAGATTTTATCTACACGAGCTCCGACGCCATCACGCGTGAACAGGTCGCCGATGCCGACGTAATCTTGGGCAACATAGACCCTGCCCTGCTTACCGCGTGCGAGCACCTCCAGCTGTTGCAACTGCAGACCGCGGGCTATGACGATTACTTGGCCGCCGGCACCGTGCCAGCCGACGCTAAACTTTCCTGCTCGGTGGGCGCCTACGGCCAGGCCGTGAGCGAGCACATGTTTGCCATGGTCCTTTCCATGATGAAGCGCCTGCCCGGCTATCACGACTTGCAGCGCGAGCATCGCTGGGAGGATTTGGGGCCGGTCACCTCGCTCAAAAACGCCAATGTGCTGGTGCTGGGCGCGGGCGATATCGGCGGCCACTTCGCCACGCTCTGCCGCAGCATGGGTGCACACGTCCGCGGCATCAAGCGCCATCCGCTCGTCTACCCCATCGTGTTTGAGGACATGGACGGCATGGACGCCCTGCCCGAGCGCCTGGCCGAGGCCGACGTCGTCGCATCCTTTATGCCCAGCACACCCGAGACCCGCGGCCTGGCGAACGCCGAGTTCTTCGCCGCGATGAAGCCGGGCGCCTTCTTTGCCAACGGCGGCCGCGGCGATCTTGTGGTCACCGATGACTTGGTTGCCGCTCTGGAGTCGGGACATCTCGCCGGCGCCGCGGTCGACGTCACCGACCCCGAGCCGCTGCCTGCGACAAGCCCGCTGTGGGATGCGCCCAACATGCTCATCACGCCGCACGTCTCGGGCTGGTTCCACTTGGCCGCCACGCTCAATAACGTCGTCGACATCGCTGCGGAGAACCTGCGTCACCTACAGGCCGGCGAAACTTTACGTTGTTGGATCGAGCACTGATTTGTTCCGGCGTTTTACCAAACGCCGGAACTGCTCGACGCTGCGAGCCCGTCTGGACGGCAATCTGCCTTTCAACTTCGGCGGCATGACCAGAAAGTCAATGCCGCCTTGTTTCAAGGCACCTTGCTCGCCCAGACGGGCTCTCGCTGACTTTTGTTCTACCTGCGGGGTCTGGCTGGCGCGTGCTCAGCCTGTGGGATCTGCCTGATGTTGGCTCTGCCTATGGGCTCTCGCTGACTTTTATTCGACCTGCGGGATCTTCAAATCGCTAGAGCGTTGCTAAGTAATTTTTTGCGTCTTCTACACTCATTGCTGCGATGGGCGCATGCGAACAGAGCTTGATATCGTTGGTGACCAGGAGATCCGCTTGAGCACGTATCGCTGCCGCAATGATTAAATCGTCTTCGTAATCGCTATGGAGCTCACGCTGCCTGCTCGCCATCCATATGTCACTCAGGTCGCAGGGTACCGGCGTGGCAAGTTGCGACAACACGTCGAGGCAATCCCATGCAAGTGATGTCGACGCCACGGCGGCATCTTGGGACAGCGAGCCATGCTCGCGCCGATACCATGCCTTATGTTCGCTTGAAATCAAATAAAACAGGTCTTTGGACGATGTCGCCGCATACAGCAAATCCACCTGCGCCGTGCATGCATCGCGTAAAAACTCAATCGTCACCGAACGACCACGTCGTGAGGGAATGAAGTAATCGAGCCACACGTTGGTGTCAACCAAGATGCGCTTTGGGGCCTCACTCATAGAGCCAGCTCATCTCTTCGCCATAGCGCTCCGCATAGGCATTCCGTTTGAGCTCTTCGTCGTCCGATGGCTGAGCCTTGACCATATCGATTCCCGAATCACGGCAAGCGGCAGCGAACAGCTTCGACCCCTGATCCATAAGCTCGAGCTTACGTTTGGCGGCCTTTTCGTGCTCGCGCTGTTCCGCCCGGGCACGACTGGGCAGCAGGATATCCTCGAGCGCACCGGGGCGATCGGCCAGCGACGCCGCAAGCTGCCAGAGCGCTCGCACCGCTTGGCTCGGCGTCATACCGGCCTTGGAGAGAGCGGCGTCCCCACTCCTTTTAAGATCGGCATCGAGACGTACGTTGATCTGAGCGGCTGTTGTGGTCATGACCCCTCCTTAATACTTCAAAACTATCATAAAACTCTATGGTAGATACGTAAAGCATGTATAGCATTTACAAGCATCAGCCGTACTCTGTACACAAAAAGCCGCCGAGGCACACTGCACCTCGGCGGCTACGCATCACCAATCCAGTTCGGTTTCACCTTTTGCATTCGCCCAGATAAAACCTGCCGAAATTAACATCCCTTTTTGGCAGGTTTTAGAGCTCCACGCTTTCGGCGCCGTTGATGGTTAGGTTTCGCTCGTAGAAGGCGGTGAGGGCGCGGATGGCGTACATAACGTCGCGCACGCCGCCGGTCTCGTAGCTCGAGTGCATGGCCAGCTGCGGCAGGCCCACGTCTACGGCGTGCATGCTCGCCTGCATGTTCGACAGGTTGCCCAGGGTGGAGCCGCCGGCCATATCACTCTTGTTGGCGAAGGCCTGCGTGGGCACGTCGGCGTCATCGCAGATGGCCTGGAACACCGCGCGGCTAAAGGCATCGGTGCAGTAGTGCTGGTTAGCAGCTTCCTTGACGACGATGCCCCCGTTAAGCACCACCTGGTTGCGGGCATCGCACTTCTCGGCATGGTTGGGATGCACGGCATGTGCGTTGTCGCAGCTCACGAGCATCGAGGCGGCAAGCGCGCGGTGGTACGACTCGTCGTCAAAGCCCAGCGAGCCGTTAATGCGGCGCAGCGCATCGGCCAAGAACGTCGACATGGCGCCCTGCTTGGTCTCGGAGCCAACCT
The DNA here is from genome assembly GCF_015561195.1 of Collinsella aerofaciens. Lineage (GTDB taxonomy): Bacteria > Actinomycetota > Coriobacteriia > Coriobacteriales > Coriobacteriaceae > Collinsella > Collinsella aerofaciens_AC. Next base: position 312,678 of record NZ_JADMSU010000001.1, read on the forward strand.
CCTCGTTATCAAAGCAGCAAAAGACCGAGACATCGTGCGCGTTCTCGGCACCCAAAAATGCCTGCAGAGAGGTGTAGGCGCATGCCAGGTCGTCGAGCTTGGGCGTCGAGATAAACTCATCGGCCCAGCCCCAAATGCGCGCATCCTGACGATTGACCAGGAACAGATCGCGGCCCAAAATTTGCTCGGGCTCAACGTCCAGTTCGTCGGCGATCAGAGCATCAAAGTCGCCCTGCTTAAGGTCACCGGCGCTGATGAGCGGGCACAGGTCGACGGCGCGGTTGGGCGCAAAGCCCTCATTAACGCCACGATTCATATGGATGGCAAGGCTCGGGATAATAGCGACCTCGCGCTCGGTGGAAAGCAGGCGGCTCTCAATACGGTCGCCTTCGCGTACCAACACGCGTCCAGCCAGCGCCAGCGGGCGATCGAACCAGGTGTAGTCGATCATGCCGCCGTAGGCCTCGGTGTTCAGGCGCAGCGTCTCGCCCGCGCCGTCGAGCTCGGGCACGGCCTTAACCTTAAACGTCGGCGAGTCGCTGTGCGACGCCGTCAGCTGAAAATGGTAGTCGCCGGCAACGCCGTCCTCGCCCCACGTCGCGGCCAGGTCCTCGCCCACCTTAAAGGCAACAACGCTCGAGGTGTTGCGCTGCGTGTAATAACGCCCGCCCGGCTCGATGTCCCACGCCGCATTCTCGGGCAGGTAGGTAAAGCCCGCCTCGTCGAGCTCGGCCATAATGGTCGCCGCCGTATGGAACATGCTGGGGCATGCCTCGATGAAGTCGATAAGGTCGTTGGCGGCCTCGATATCATCGGCCGTCACATGCGCGCGCTCGGGCGTTTCCTGATCCGTCATGCTCTCCCCTTTCGCTGGGTTGATGGTCCCTTCCAGCATACCCCGCCGCGCCAGCGCTGCACTCTTCATTCCGTGTTTAATCCCGCACCGCTCACCAAGTTGAGCCATCATGCCCGTGCACCTTTTGCGACAATTACGCTAACAGGACGAGAGGAGCCGTCATGAAGCCACGTAACATTGCCATCGCCTGCGGTGTCGCGGGAGTCGCCGTCGGCCTTGCCGCTGCCACCGGTATCGTTTATCGCAAGCAAATCAAGTCCGCCGCGTCGCTCAAACGCTTGACCAGCTACGCGGATGGCTATGACCTGTACGCAATCGACATCGCCTACGACTACGATCTTGATCGCATCATCGCCGCTGGCGTGCGCGACGACCAGGCCTACATCGATGCCGTGGTGGCACAGGTGCTGCCCGGTGTGCCGGCGCATGTTCAGGCACCCCAGTTTGCCTGCAGCGCCTTTGTCGCCGTGGATGCCGAAGGTCGCGTGCGCACCGGTCGCAATTACGACTTTAAGGACGATACTTCGGCGCTGCTGGTGCGCAATCACCCACGCGGCGGCTATGCTTCCATCGGGTTTGCCGCCCTCAATAACCTGGGCGCCAACACTCCGCTTGACTCCATCACCGGACGCGCCGCGGCGTTGATGGGCCCGTTTGCCCAGCTCGACGGTGTTAACGAATGCGGCGTGTCCATTGCCGTACTCACCCTGGATTCCAAGCCCTGTGACCAGGACACGCAACGCCCCGCCATCAATACCTCGCTCGCCATCCGCCTGGTGCTCGACCGTGCCGCCACCACGCAAGAAGCTGTCGACCTGCTTTCCGCCTACGACATGCACGCCATGGCAGGACGCGATTACCACTTCTTTATCAACGACGCCGCCGGTGACGCGCGCGTAGTAGAGTGGGATCCGCGCGATCCGGACCGTGCTTTCAAAGCGACTCCTGTACGCCAGGTTACGAACTTCTACGCCTGCTATGGCGACGAAGTGCTGCCCAACCAAAAGAATGGCGAGCTGGGCCATGGTAAAGAGCGCGCCATCGCAATCGCCGATGTCCTTGACGCCCATGTCGGTGCCCAGGACGAGGCAGTCGCTTGGAAGGCCCTACGCGCTGCAGCGCAAGAACCCAATCCGAAAGACATCACCAGCAATACGCAATGGTCGGTCGTCTTTGACAATACCGAACCCGCCGCCGCCATTACGCTGCGCCGCCACTGGGGCGACGTCGACGCCTTCGCACTGTAAGGACCCAGGCTCGTCGACCTTACGCTCGCCTGACGTTGTTTACATTTCTATACGCTTGAGCTAACACGTTTTACCCCCGTATCAACAGTGTGCGGGGGTAAACTTATGCGCATGTTATAACTTGCCCGGAAGGATTCATCATGCTTAGGATCGGTCTTCTTACCAGTGGCGGCGACTGCCAGGCGCTCAACGCCACCATGCGCGGCATTGTCAAAACGCTTATGACCAATAGCGAAGAGCCTATTGAGATCTATGGTTTTGAGGACGGCTACCAGGGCCTTATCTACAGCCGGTTCCGCGTCATGACGCCCGCCGATTTTAGCGGCATCCTTACCCGTGGCGGCACCATCCTGGGCACGAGCCGTACGCCGTTCAAGCGCCTGGATATTCCCGAGGCCGACGGCGTCGAGAAGGTGCCGGCAATGGTCCACACCTATCATAAGCTGCAGCTCGACTGCCTGTTTATGCTGGGCGGCAACGGCTCCACCAAGACCGCCAACCGTCTGCGCGAAGAGGGCCTCAACGTTATCGCCCTGCCTAAGACCATCGATAACGACACCTGGGGCACCGAGCTGACGTTTGGCTTTACGAGCGCCATCGACGTCGCCACCAAGTGCATCGACGACATTCACACCACCGCTTCGAGCCACGGCCGCGTGTTCGTTATCGAGATCATGGGCCACAAGGTTGGCTGGATCCCGCTATACGCCGGCGTCGCGGGCGGCGCGGATGTCATCCTGATTCCCGAGATCCCCTACGACATGGATAACGTCATCAAGACCATCGAGCATCGCATGGAGACCGGCAGCCGCTTTACCATCGTGGCCGTCGCCGAGGGCGCCATCTCCAAGGAGGATGCGGCGCTGTCCAAGAAGGAGTACAAGAAGAAGCTCGCCGAGCGCACGAGCCCGTCAATCGTGTACGACATCGCCAAGGAGATCGAGGCCCAGACCGGTCGCGAGACCCGCGTCGCCATCCCCGGTCACACGCAGCGCGGCGGCCAGCCCGACGCTCAGGACCGCATCTTTGCGACCCAGTGCGGCGTCGAGGCCGCGCTTGGCTGCCTGCGCGGCGAGTTTGGCTACATGATCGCCCTGTGCGATGGCAAGATGTGCCACATGCCACTCGAGGAGGTCGCCGGCAAGCTCAAGTATGTCGACCCCCAGAGCGATCTTGTGCGCGAGGCCAAGGCATTGGGCATCAGCTTCGGCGACGAATAGCCTCGGCCGGAACTGCTCTCATCGGAGGCCCCAGGGCTTACCTCCCAAATCGTCCTCGGACATGTCAGGACCCCGCTGCGCGCTTCGCGCGGCGGGGTCCTTCCGTCCTGCGGAAAGATTTGGGAGGTAAGCCCTGGGGCCTCCTGCGGTAACTGGAGGGGCCAAGACTATTCGTCTTCTTGCTGCGGATGCCTGGTGTAGGATGCGGCGTGCATTTTTGGGAGTATTCAGCAGCCGAGGGTGCCTGCATACTGGATTTTGGGCGAAAGGCAGGCACCATGGGCCGCATCCTGTAAAAAACGAGCGGCTCTAGAGACGTTTGGGCTCAGAATCGGAGCTTTCAGCGCAGTTTTGCACTCCCGCCCCCGCGCCCGCGGACTCCGGGATGCTGAATACTCCGGAATTTGCACGCCGCCCCCTGGGGTACCCGTGGGCAAAAAGCAACCACTCAGCCGAAATATGCATCCGGCGGGGCGGTTTATACAAAAAGGCGGTTGTGGACGCGTCAACGGCTCGCTAGAACTTGAATCCCAGAACAGGCTACTCGGCACTCTTGAGGGCGCCGACCATGTCGATCTTGTTGAGGGTACGATTGGTAGCGAGGTTGACGATAAACGTAAAGCCAAAGGAAAGCACCACGGCAAGCACGTAGCTCAGCGGCTCGACTTCGACGTCAAAGTACAGCGACGGCATCTGCAAAATGTACGTAAAACTCTCGGCCAGCAAGCCGCCCAGCGGCACGCCCAGCGCAGCGCCGATCGCCGTGAGGATCAACGTCTCCTTGTTGACGTAGTGGTGCACCTCGCCGCGGCGGAAGCCCAGCACCTTGATGGTTGCCAGTTCGCGCTTGCGCTCCGAAATGTTGGTGTTGGACAGCGTAAACACCACCACAAACGACAGGCACGCCGCCATAAAGGTCACGAGCACCACGACGGAATTGATAATTGTAAAGTTCGCTTCATAGTTCTCCCAATGCTCGGCCGTACTCGAAATCGTGAGCCAACCGTCACTCTTAAGATTCTTGCTAAATGCAATCTGGTCGACCGACGAACCCTTAAGCAGCACAAAGACGCCGTTAAGGCGTGCGCTTCGACCGAACGTACGCTCATAGGTGCCCTGCGTCATGTAAAGCGTGTTGCCCAGATAGTTGAGCGAAATGTCGCTGACTTTGACCTTGGCTACGTTGAGCGACGAATCCTGGACGTGTGCCGTATCGCCCGGTTGAATCCCCAGTACCAGCTGTGAACTCTTGCTCAGATACACATCTCCGTCGCGCAAAGATAGAGGCTCTTTGGACTCATCCTCGAGACACACGTAGTCGTCCAGGTCGTTCGTGCGGTCATCGGGCACCACGATCAGCTGCACGGTCTCGCTCTTGCCGCCAAATGTAAAGGTGACGTTGTCGGTCATAATCGGCAGCGTCGAAGTCACGGTCACGTCGGAATCCTTGGCTGTGCTCCGCTCGTCGAGCGCCGCGCACGTCTGCGAAAAATCGTCGGGATTGGCAACCGCCAGCAGGTCATAGCGCGTGATATGCCCGTACTGCTTGGGCGAAAGCGCGACCGACGTATCACGAATGCCCATGCCGCAAATCACAAGCGCCGTACAGCCCGCGATGCCAAAGATGGTCATAAAGGCGCGCTTTTTGTAGCGGAACAGGTTACGTGCTGCCACCTTGTTCAAAAAGCCCATGCGGCGCCAGATAAAGCCGATGCGCTCGAGCAAGATGCGCGAGCCGGCGCGCGGGGCCTTGGGACGCATAAGCGAGGCCGGGGTCTCGGCCATCTCGTGGCGGCAGGCGATAATCGTGGCGCCCACCACGCCCACGGCAAACAGCGCCACCGAAACGATCGAGGACACGATGTCGTACGAAAGCAACATCTGGGGCAGCGAGTACATGTCGTCGAACACCGTAAACAAGAACAGCGGCAGGCCCACAAAGCCGATGATATTGCCGAGCACGCCGCCGATCAGGCACGCCCACAGCGAGTAGTCCACGTATTTGGACAGGATGCGTCCGCGCGAATAGCCGAGTGCTTTGTAAAGGCCAATAAGCGTGCGCTCCTCCTCGACCATGCGGGTGGCGGTGGTGAGGCTGATGAGCACGGCGACGATAAAGAAGATGAACGGGAACACCGTGGCGATGGCCTCAATTGACGAGCTATCGCTCTCCACGCTCGAGTAGCTTGCGATATTGCCGCGGTCCTGGATGTACCAGGTGCATTCTCCCAGATCGGAAAGCTCGGCGCGGGCATCGGCAAACTGCTGGTCGGCGGCGGCACGGCGCTGATCCAGGTCGGCCTGCGCTTGCGCACGCTCGTCGCTGCCCTCGGCCATGCGGTTGATGTTGTCCTGCTCGATCCCAAAGACCATATTCGCCTGACGCTCAGCCGCGTCCAAGTTCGCCGGCGTATCGGCCGTCAGCTCCTGAGCACGCGCTTTCTCGCGCTCCTCGCGGATCTTCTCTATATTGCCCTTGACCTCATTGATCTTTGCCGCGTAGGCATCCGAATAGGAGTTGAGATCCTTGGCTCCCTCGACGATCACGTGGACCGCGGAGTAGGAAGAAGATGTCGCGGCGTCCTCGCTCACATAGAACTTGTAGTCCGCGGCCGAAGCAGCGCGAAAGGCGTTGACTGTCGAGTCGGAGCTCACATCAGTGGGATCGAGAACCTCGGCCGTGATGGTGTAATCGCCATCGGCAAACTGATCCTTGGCGCTTTGATTGGACGAGCTCGCGTCATTGGCGGCAAAGCTCACCGTATCGCCGATTTTCTTGCCCGAAGCCTTCAGAAACTTCGAAGTCACCGCGACCTCATCGGCGCTCTCGGGCAAATCGCCGTTCACGAGCACCGGCTGATCGATGTTCTCCTTGGAGAGGCTCTGCACGACGACACGCTCGCGCGTCGTACCCACGGCGGTATAGGCGGTCTCGGTATAGATGCCCTCGGCCGTCTCGACGCCATCGACCTCTTGTATGGCGTCGAGATCATCGTCAGTCAGGCCATAGGTCGACTGCACGTTAATGTCATAGACATTTTGCTGGTCGAAGTAGGCATCAACCGAATCACACAGGTCCTCGCAACCCGCCTTAAGGCCGCACATCACGCTCACGCCAAGCGCGGTGATGACCACGATTGACAAGAAGCGTTTGAGGCTGCCGCGAATCGTGCGGTAGATGCCACGGCGAAAAACCGTCGGCACCATATCGTTTGAGCTTTGGGCAGTGCGGTAGGTCGTAAAATCCTGCTCGCGCTCCGTGTTCTGCGCGTCGCGGCGTAGGCTGTTTTGGCGGTCTTGGTCCATGGGCGCTACCACTCGATCGTCTCGATAGGCACGGGATTTTGCTGGACCGTCTCGCTCTCCACGCGACCGTTCTTAAAGCGGATCAGGCGATCGGCCATGGGCGCCAGCGCGGAGTTGTGGGTGATGATGATGACCGTAATGCCCTGCTTGCGGCAAGTGTCCTGCAGCAGCTGCAAGATCTGCTTGCCGGTTTTATAGTCAAGTGCGCCCGTGGGCTCGTCGCACAAAAGCAGCTTGGGGTTCTTTGCCAGTGCGCGGGCAATGGACACGCGCTGCTGCTCGCCGCCCGAAAGCTGCGCGGGGAAGTTGGCGAGGCGCTCACCCAAGCCAACCTGGCAAAGCGTTTGCTCGGCATCGAGCGAATCAGGGCAGATTTGCGCCGCAAGCTCAACATTTTCGAGCGCCGTCAGGTTGGGGACCAGATTGTAGAACTGGAAGACAAAGCCGACGTCGGCGCGGCGGTATTCCACGAGCTGCGCCTCGTTAGCGGAGCTCACATCGCGCCCGTCCACCGTCACGGTGCCGGAAGTCGCCGTATCCATGCCGCCCAGAATGTTGAGCGCTGTGGTCTTGCCGGCACCCGAAGCACCCAAAATGATGGCGAGCTCGCCGCGCTCGACCGTAAAGCTCGCGCCGTCGAGTGCGTGAATGCGGGCGTCGCCCTCGCCGTATGCCTTGATGACGTCTTTGAATTCGATATAAGCCATCGATCGGTTCCCATCTGGTCGGATAACTCTTTAGTATTACCCATTTCGCACCGACTAAAAAGGGACGGGTTTATTTTGGCAGGTTCTATATGGGGAAACGGCAGCTATAGATGAGGCGCCGGGGAGGCAGAGAAATCATCGATGGGGTCAGGCCGACCGCCAAACACAACGCACGCATCTCAATCTGTCAGTCAAATCATTCGAACAGCTGTTCGTTTCTATGATATGATTCCGCTATCTAAGCAGGCCAATACGCAGAAAGGCGGCCAACATGGCGTTCGACTTTAAGAAGGAATGCAAGGAGCTCTACAGACCTGCAAGCAAGCCGAGTATCATAACTGTCCCGCCTATGAGCTACGTTGCCGTTCGCGGAAAGGGCGACCCAAATACTGAAGGTGGCGAGTATCAAAACGCCCTGCCGCTGCTTTACGGCATCGCCTATACCGTCAAGATGTCGAAGAAAGGCTCAAGGAGTATCGAGGGCTATTTCGACTTTGTGGTACCTCCGCTCGAGGGTTTCTGGTGGCAAGACTCCCCGAGCGGCGACATCGATTATGTACGCAAGGACGATTTCAACTTTATCTCGTGCATCCGCCTGCCCGATTTCGTCAGCCGAGATGATTTTGACTGGGCAGTCGCGGAGGCCACGGCCAAAAAGAAACTGGACTTTTCTGCCGTCGAGCTGCTTAAAGTTGACGAGGGTCTCTGCGTTCAATGCATGCACACCGGGCCCTATGACGACGAACCGGCGACCGTAAACGCTATGCATGAATACACGACCGAGCAGGGCTATGTCCCCGACTTCTCAGGCACCCGTTTACATCACGAAATCTATCTCTCCGATCCACGCAAATGTGCACCGGAGAAACTAAAGACCGTGGTTCGTCATCCTATCAAGCGCGCTGAATAGCGCGGAGCGTCATTTCACGCGCTGGGTTTTAAGCCAGCCAACCAGCCGCCTCCTAGGCCGTCCGGTAATTATCTTGACGCGGCCCGTCGCATCTTATAAGTTTGTTTTGCTAAAGCTGGAAAGCCTCTCAACGATGCGCAACTCCAGCTCTTTTTATATCAAGAGGCTTAAATGAAATACCAGAAGTCGCGGATATCCATCAACGCACAAATAGCACTATTGACAGAAAACAAGGGTCTTAAGTGCTCTGATCAAAGCGAACTCGAGCGAGCTTTGGTCGAAGCCAACCACTACAGACTGTCGGCCTACTGGTTTCCCTACAAAACCAAATGCAAGTCCGGGATTACCATCTTTCGCGAAGGCACAACATTCGAAACCATCATCTACACGTATGAATTTGACCGAGCCCTCCGGCAGTTAATGTTTGATGCGGTCGGCAGTGCGGTCGGCAGAATTGAGATCTACCTCAGAAGCAGAATTGCCTATCTTGCCTCTGAGGAACGCGGGCCTTTCTGTTACCCAGATGTCGCCATAACGAGGCTCAACTCGGCATGCCCGTCGAGCTCTGCGCCTCACTGGGCTACGCAGCCGTCTTTGGCAGCGCCACCAATACGCTGCTCGCACCCATCCTTATTGGCTGCGAAGTCTTCGGCTTTGGTAACTTGCCGATGTTCATTATTGTCTGCGTTGTGGCTTACCTGTTCAACATGGATAAGTCCATCTACGCCCTGCAGGAGCGGGCGTAGATCGATGTCCAGGCAGGTGGTCTCAGCCGGAAACGGCGTCCCACTCTGAGGCTGTATTCCGGGACACGGTTTCCGCTTGGAACGCCATTCGGAAAGCGCATCCCGCTTTAAAACGGAATTCCGGGACGTAGTTTCCGTCTGAGCCTCCATTCGGAAAGCATGTCCCGTTCTTTCACGGCATCTTGGCTATGCAAAGCGCTCGAGTGTTACTCCTCGTACGCGCCCTCAAGCCGCAGCAGCCGCTCCTTGCGGTCGAGGCCGCCGGCATATCCGTTGAGCGAACCATCGGCGGCAACCACGCGATGGCACGGCACAATAATCGAAATGGGATTACGCGCGACCGCGGCCCCCACGGCACGGGGAGACGCAACGGGTGCTTCGTTTCCCGGTACACGATGTCGAGCCGCAACACGCTGGGCGATCTCACCATACGTAGCGACCTCGCCACGCGGGATAGAAAGCAGCTCAAACCAAACCTCGCGCTGAAACGCCGTACCAATCATATGCAACGGCGGCGTAAACCGAGGCTCCTGCCCCGCAAAATAAGCATTCAGCCAAGCCCAAGAACGCTCAAGTACCGACGAGGCAGCACCGTTTGTCGGATTCACCGAAGACATGCCGCCAGCACCAGAAACCGCATCGGCGCCTTCAACATGTTCGGAGTCTTCCCGGAGAAGCGTGGAGCCAAAATGCTCCTGCCCCTCAAACCAAAGTCCCGTCAGACCGCGGCCATCAGCGGCAAGCAAGATTTCGCCCAAAGGCGAAGCAAACGTCGTCGTGACCACCAGCGGCTCCTTTCAAAACTCCGCAACATAATACCGCGAATTGTGCAGACAACCCCAATCGACCCCAAAGTCACCCTAGGCAGCAGGCGCGAACGCGCCGCAGCTGCCGGCCGCGCCCCACAGTCCCCCAAGGCGGCAGGCGCAAAGCGCCGAAGCCGCCGCCGGGATCAGGGCCCGCAACAGCCACGTGCCCCCACATCAGCCCAGCGGCCCCAACCAACAACGGCCCCATCGCAGGTCGCTTGCAGCAGCGTCACCGCAGGCGGGGGCCGGGCTTGGTTTTCAGAACACTCCGCAGACCAGTGTGGCGCCTTGTCCGCGGCTCCGAAGGAGCAGGACAAGGCGCCACACATGGTCGAGGACGTTCTGAAAACCAAGCCCGGCCCCCGCCGGACAGGTCACACTACTCGCAGAGCAGCTTAGCGATCTGGACGGCGTTGGTTGCCGCGCCCTTACGGATTTGGTCGCCGCAGCACCAGAAGGTGATGCCGCGCGCAGCCTCGGGGTTCGAGATGTCGCGGCGTACGCGACCGACCCAAATCAGGTCCTGGTCGGAGGTGTCCATCGGCATGGGGAAGCGGTCGTGCGCATCCTCGGCGCTCATGTCGTCAACTAGCTTGACACCCGGAGCGGCAGCCAGCGCGGCACGGGCCTCTTCCACCGTGATGTCGCGCTCGAACTCAAGCGTGATGCTCTCGGAGTGCGAACGCAGCACGGGCACGCGCACGCAGGTGCAGTTCACGCGCAGCTCGGGCAGATGCATGATCTTGCGACCCTCGTTCTGCAGCTTCATCTCCTCGGAGGTAAAGCCCTCCTCCTTGACGCCGCCAATCTGCGGAATCAGGTTGCTCGCCAGCTGGGCGGCGAAGGCGCGCGGCTCGGGAATCTCCTCGCCACGGCCCAGGGCGGCAAGCTGTGCTTCGAGCTCGGCCATACCGGGGGCACCGGCGCCCGAAGCTGCCTGATACGTGGACACGATCATACGCTTTACGCCGGCAAGCTGATGCAGCGGCCAGGTGGGAACCAGGCCGATAATGGTCGCGCAGTTGGGGTTGGCGATAAGGCCGTGATGCCACTTGATATCGTCGGCATTGATCTCGGGCACGACCAGCGGCACCTCGGGATCCATGCGGAAGGCATGGCTGTTGTCGACCACGACAGCGCCGCGCTTGACGGCCTCGGGCAGCAGCTCCTTCGCGATATCGTCGCCGGCGGCTCCGAGCACAATATCGCAGCCCTCAAAGGCCTCGGGGCAAGCCTCCTCAATCACGATTTGCTCGCCGCGGAACTCAACGGTCTTGCCCGCAGAGCGCGCGCTCGCCAGCAGCTTGAGCTTACCGACCGGAAACTCCTGCTCGTTGAGGCACTCGAGCATCTGGGTGCCCACGGCTCCCGTCGCGCCCAAAATAGCAACCGTGTACTGTTTCATGCTTCCCCCTTTAAAGGTTGTGGCTTTTGCCCGCACGCCGAGCAGGCCGATTATTGTTGCCAGTGTATACAAGAACGGGGCGGGCACGAAACCCGCCCCGTCGAAACGAAACCGAAACGAAACGCCCCGCCGTAGATTTCTGGCACTTGTCCCAAAAATTCACCGGGATGGCAGCTACTTGTGGAGCGCGGCCAGGGCGGGATCAACCGGCGCGGGAGCCTCCAGGTCGGAGACCTTCACAATGCCGTTCTCATCGGAGAAAGCACGGTAGATGGTCTGAATCGCAAGGTCGAAGTCCTTCTCCTCGACACCGATGATGATGTTGATCTCGTCGCAGCTCTGCGAAATCATACGCACGCTCACGCCCGCCTGGCCAAGCATGCCAAACAGGTGGCCAGAGATGCCAGCACGACCGCGCAGGTTACGACCGACGGTCGCGATAAGCGCCAGGCCCTCGACAACCTCGATCTCGAGTGGCTCGACCTCCTGCTGAATGTCGCCCACGAGCGAGTACAGTGAATCGTGAACGTCTTGCTCCTGCACCACGGCGCCAAAGCGGTCGACGCCGGTGGGCATATGCTCGACAGAAACGTCATAACGCTCGAAGACCGAAAGCGCACGGCGCATAAAGCCGACACGGGGCTTGGTGCGGTCGCGGGCAACGTTGATGGCGACAAAGCCGCGCTTGCCGGTCACGCCGGTAATGATGGGCTCCGCCTCGCCCTCGTCAGCCGTCTCGCTAATGATGGTGCCGGGGTCCTGCGGCGCATTGGTGTTCTTGATGACCAGCGGAATACCCGCCTCGCGCACGGGGAACACGGCCTCCTCGTGCAGGACGCTTGCGCCCATGTACGAAAGCTCGCGCAGCTCCTCGTAGGTAACGCGGGCGATGGGCTGAGCCTCGGGAACAATACGCGGATCGGCAGAATAGAAGCCCGAGACGTCGGTCCAGTTCTCGTACAGGTCGGCACCCAGGCACTTAGCCAAGATCGAGCCCGAGATATCGCCGCCGCCACGATCGAGCAGCTTGATCTGGCCCTCACGCGTCGCGCCGTAGAAACCGGGCATAACAAAGCCGCCCTGCTGACCGTACTCCTGCACCAGCTCGGAGGTGCGATTCATGCTGAGCGTACCGTCGTGATGGAACGCAACGACCGTCGCGGCGTCCAGGAACGGCAGGCCCAGGTACTCGGCCATCAGGCGAGCGGTAAAGTACTCGCCGCGGCTCACAAGCTCCTCGGTAGAGTAGCCGCCCGAGCGGGCGCGCTCGGCAAAGGCCGCGAACTCCTCGCGGATGGGATAGGTGAGCTCCAACTCGTCAACGATATCAAAATAGCGCTGGCCAATGTCCTCGAGCAGCTCCTCACACGACACGTGATACTTAACGTGCGCGTTAACCAGGTAGAGCAGGTCGGTCACCTTGGTGTCGCCCTTAAAACGGCGGCCGCAGGCAGAAACCACCACAAAACGGCGGGCCGGGTCGGCGTCGACAATGGCCTTGATCTTCTTGAAGTGTTCGGCGTCGGAGACCGACGAGCCGCCAAACTTGGCAATCTTAATCATGGGCTGGAGGTTACCTTTCTAAAAAGCCTCTGCGAACCTATTTTGCGCGCTCTGATACCATGGTTTCACCGATTGGGACCAAGGCATCCGAGGAGCAGTGTTATATGGGAACTTATCATAGTACACGAGGACGCACTTTATCGTGCTCAAGTAAGGTGGCAATCCGTACCGGCATCGCTCCCGACGGGGGTTTGTTTGTCTCGGACGAGCTCGGCACCCAGCAGGTCGATATCAGCTCGCTTGCAGATAAATCGTACTTTGAAATCGCTCAAGATGTGTTGGGAATGTTACTGAATGATTACACGGCCGAAGAAATTTCGGCGTGTGTCGACGAGGCATACCGCGGCACGTTCGCGAGTGAAGAGGTTACGCCGCTCGTCAAACTCGACGCTGCACTGGGCGCCGACGCCCCTCAGACCTATGTGATGGAGCTCTTTGGCGGTCCCACGAGCGCCTTCAAGGACGTCGCCCTGCAGATGCTCCCCCGCCTCATGGCCCGCACCTCTGCCAAGGACGGCGGCGCCGAGCGCATCATGATCGTCACCGCCACGTCGGGCGACACCGGCAAGGCCGCGCTCGCCGGTTTTGCCGACGCTCCGGGCACAGGCATCACCGTCTTTTATCCCGAGGGCAAGGTCAGCCGCGTTCAGAACCTGCAGATGTCCACGCAGGAGGGCGACAACGTCGCCGTCTGCGGTATCCGCGGCAACTTTGACGACGCCCAGAGCGCCGTTAAGCGCATCTTTGCCGATAAGGAGCTTGCCGAGCGCCTGGAGGCCGCTGGCACGGTGCTTTCGAGCGCCAACTCCATCAACGTCGGTCGCCTGGTACCGCAGGTCGTCTACTACTTTGCCGCCTATGCGCAGCTGCTGCGCGCCGGCGCCATCGAGGCCGGCGACGCCGTGGAGTTCTGCGTACCGACCGGCAATTTTGGCGATATCCTGGCCGGCTACTACGCCAAGCGCATGGGTCTGCCCGTCGCCAAGCTCGTCGTGGCGAGCGACAAGAACAACGTGCTTGCCGACTTCCTGACCACCGGCGTTTACGACCGTAACCGCCCGTTCTTCACGACCATCTCGCCGTCGATGGACATCCTTATTAGCTCCAATCTGGAGCGCATGCTGTACTTCCTGTCCGATGGCGACTGCGAGCTTGTTGCCGGACTTATGGAGCAGCTGGCGCAGACTGGTCGCTACGAGGTTCCTGCCGACCTGCTCGCAAAGATTCAGAGCGTCTTTGGCTGCGGTTGGGCCAGCGAGGACGAGGTCCGCACTGCCATCAAGAGCTGCTGGGATGCGAACGGCTACGTGATCGATCCGCATACTGCTTGCGGCTATCACGTCTTTGAGCAGGTCGCTCCCGCCGAGGGTGCCAAGGCCCGCGTGCTGCTTTCGACCGCAAGCCCCTACAAGTTCCCGCGCGCCTGCTGCGACGCCCTGGGCCTCGACGTTCCCGAAGATGATTTTGAGGCTATGCGTGTACTCGAGCAGGCCACCAACACGGTCGCCCCGACCCAGCTCGCCGAGCTTGAGTCCAAGCCTGTCCGCTTCGAAGACGTCTGCGACGTAGCCGACATGGCCAACTACGTCGAGTCTGCAGCAAAAAAGATGACTACCAACTAAAACCCCTTATAAGGCGCCGGCGAAAGCCGGCGCACCTTCTAATTATTTAGCTTTCGGGATGATGACGAGCATGCGAGCGAGTCTGGCCGTTTAGTTCGTCGCGAGTTCCGCACGAGCCGGAAAGCACTTAATGTGCTTTCCGAGCGAGCCAGGACTGCCCGAGCAGCGAACTAAACGGCCAGACCCGCCCAGGAGGACCCACATGATCAAAATCACCGTCCCAGCCACGAGCGCCAACCTAGGCATCGGCTACGACACCCTCGGCATGGCCGTCAGCCTCTACTCGCACTTCACCTTCGAGCGCGCCGACAAGCTCACCATCACGGGCTGCCCCGAGGAGTTCCAAAACGAGAATAACCTGGTCTATGTGAGCTTTGTCGATGCTCTGGCCGCCTGGGGCGAGCCGGCTTTTCCCGTTGCCATCGACATTCAGACCGACGTGCCCGTCGCCCGCGGCCTGGGTTCCAGCTCCACCTGCGTCGTCGCCGGCATCATGGCTGCCGCCGCGTTGACGGGCCATACCGTCGACCGCGCCGAGCTCGTCCGCATCGCCACCGAGGTCGAGGGCCATCCCGATAACGTCGCCCCCGCTATCTTGGGCGGCGCCGTCTGCTCCTTTACGCCGACCGATTCGCTCCCCCAGTGCCTGCGCTACGAGGTGAGCGATCGCCTGCGTTTTATTACCGTGATTCCGCCCTACGAGGTACACACGAGCGAGGCGCGCAAGGTCGTGCCGCAGGAGATTCCGCTCTCCACCGCCGTGTGGCAGATGGGCCGCATCGCCGGCATGACGCGCGGCCTGGAGACCGGCGACCTTGACCTGATTGCCGCCGCCAACGACGACCGCATCCAGGAGCCCTATCGTCGCCGCCTGATTCCCGACTACAACGCCGTGCGCGACACCTGCCTTAACGGCGGCGCTAAGACCATCTGGATTAGCGGCTCGGGCTCGACCCTTATGGCTGTGACCGACGATACCATCGTGGCAAAGTTCCTGCAGGTCAAGCTGCGCGAGCAGTTCCCTAAGTGTGATACGCATATTCTGACGTGCGACACGGAAGGCGCCCAGATCGAATACCTGTAGTCGCCGTCCCGTATACTCGCCGGGGAGGCCAGGGGGCTTTGCCCCCAAATCGTCCTCGGACATGGCAGGACCCCCGCTGCGCACTTCGTGCGGCGGGGGTCCTGCCGTCCTGCGGAAAGATTTGGGGGCAAAGCCCCTGGCCTCCCCTACGTTAGCTTCGCTGACGGCGGCTACAGGGACCTACGCTTTGGAAAGTCGCCGGGCTGATTTTTTGGCTTCTATTTGATAAAGGCGCACTTCCCAGCATCTCATTCGTCCTATAGCTCTGTTTTAATTTCTAATTGATGATCGATGCGTGGCGTCATCTAATTATCTTCGCTACTCAAAACAGCCCCAAGTTTATATACTAGCGTCTCAACAGTAATTCCGAGTGCATCCGCATAGACAAACTGCTCATAAACCCTAAGGCTGCGTTCCCCGGTCTCGACCTTTGAGATGAACGACTGAGGTACCCCCAGTTTCTTTGCGAGTTCAACCTGAGTGATACCTTGCTCCCGACGAATCTGGGAAAGGCATTTTCCGCATGTCCTGTTAGCATCAACGTTCATGCCGTTTACGCTATATTCCATTTTGATATATCCCAAACTGGGATATATTTATGTCACCAGCTATTCCGCTTATCAAAAATGCCCATCGCAGATTCATAGCTAGGAAGGAGCCTCGATAAACATGAATGACGAGATGAAGGAGCCCGACGAGGAAAAGGCGCTCAACGAGTCCGACGAGCGGAAGCCAGATTTCAAAGCCGAGCAGTTTTCTGATGGTGCTAGCGACACCCCCTCCTCTGAAATTACGCCATCAAACGAAGATGGCGGCGCACGCAAAAATGAAGAAAACGACTCACTTCTAACGCGGGCCATTCATAAATTAGGCAATAAAAAACGAGCGGCAATCGCAGCCGCCGTGGCAGTTGTCATCATCTTCAGTTTGCCCATGCTGTTTCCTCAATTGTTTTGTAGTCACAAACTATGGGCCAATGCAACCTGCACTAGCCCTCGTGTATGCAAAAGTTGCGGCAAAACCGAGGGAGAACCTCTCGGGCACGAATGGGAAGAAGCAACTTGTACGACACCGAAGACCTGCCAGCGTTGCGGCGAAACGAAAGGGGAGCCACTCGGACACCAACCGGGCTCGTGGACCAAAGAAGTCGACTACGTAGATGCCACTTCGAAGGAAATACGAGAATGCGAGAGATGCGGAGAGGTCGTTGACACCCGCAACGAGAAGGAAATCACATCTTTTCTTGGCGACGGAAAGTTTTCAATTTCCCCAAAAGGCTTTATTGATCGACTTAACGAGGAATTCTCCGATATCCCCAATTGCAGCAGCATGAATGCGGATTACGAACTAGACGATAGCGGCATGGGGCTCGAACTTCAGATTAAAAACGGTTCAAAGATTGCCGGTATTGGAGGCTTCTTTTCGGACTCGAGTAACCCGGTGCTACTCAGCTATCTTGGATCCGAAAACTGCTTCAAAAACATAGTCATGTACTTCGAAAACTCCGACTATGCCGCGGCGACAGCATTGGCAACTATACAAGCAATCGATCCAACACTTTCGTTTTCAGACGCCAAGGAAGTTGGTGCTGCCTGCGTAGATACGCCAACTGTCAAAAATGGAATTGCGTATGCAATCGTAGCTTCGAATGGAGAGTACTGGCTAAGCGCTCGAATTGAATAATTTTCTTTGATTACTAAATTCAGACGCCTCTTACTCGCGATATATTAAAACTCAACCCCTGGCAGCATCGTCAATCGAAAATTGCCCCGCCGAGCACTTTAGCTTGGCGGGGCATTTCAATATGAAAGCGGATTTAAATATCAACAAGGCCTGCACGCTCCAACGAGACAGCCGGCTTCGCTGCTCAAATTGCCCTTGGTGAACCACAAGTTGAGCAATCAGTGGCCAGAATCCCCTTTAGGCGGCGCTTGTTTCTTTGTATTCGAAGACTGGTTCTAGGAGGTCTTCGATGTTACAGTGGAGGCCTTTTGCTATAGCTCTTACGGTTGTTACCGAGGCTTCGTTGATGTTTCGTTGGCGCTGTTCGTACATTTGGATTGAGCGGAGCGATACGCCTGATTCGTATGCCAGGTCTTGTTGGGTTTTCTTAAGCTTCTTTCTTGCTAACGCAAGTTTTGTTTGCCTGGACGCTTTCTTCGCCATATCGCAGACGAGGCGAGCCACACGTTCCTCCGAGGCTTCGTGCCAGGGGTAGTACAGACTGCGTAGCACATCAAATGGAACGACATGCAGCAAATCTTCGAAAGACTCTCCTAGGCGCCACTGAAGGTATGCCAATATCCAGCCTGTCCAATATTCCGGTGTCTTTTCGAATCGGTAGGTTCGATTTGGCATCGGCCTTGATTGATAGCCCGACCTTTCGGCGATAAGCGCGAACAGCTCAACGCCCGATTTTCCCGACACTACCCATGCGTTGCCGCGTTCGAACTCGCGAGCTACGCCGCTCAGGCAAAAGAGTTCAGCAACTTCCGATCCTTCTGCTCCATAATCGTTAACGGCATAGTCAAAGCAGTCGCCGAGATTGTTCATTGCATCCTCGAGATAGTAGACGGGGTATGTTCTACTCGGCCCACAATCCGTTAACTCTTGGATCATTTAAATCAACCCTCCCTGCCATTAAATCCCTAATGTAGACACCCTCAGAGTCAAATCCGTTTACCGTATCCAGGTACTTTCGTCGAGCGTTCTGTTCTCGCTCAAATCGTTTGGGATAAAACTCAGCTCCCGAAGCCTGCTTCCAATCGCGGAACTTAATCGCCGAGAACGCACGCTCACTCATAAGCGCATATTGAATGCCCAAATCCCCCAAAAACATAATGCGCTGCAATTGCCTGAGCGAGATCATGCCGTTGACAAACTGTCTTGCAAACGAGAAATAGGAATCGTCTGCACGATAGCCTCGAATAACGTCATAGGGAGAAATATCAATCAGGCAGTTATCCAGCAGATAACGAAGCCCCTCGCGTGCTACTGGCGTTGAAACATTGAACTCTCTGTTATTCGCCAGAATTGCAAGCCAGTTGAGAATCGAGAACTCACCTGATTCCAAATCCAAAATCGCAAGGCCATCTAAATCAAGCTCATATCGATTGGCAATGCCATCAGACTCGGTCCGACATGCCCACTCCATTGCCATTTCCTCATGCGGTGTGCAATAAAACCCGCGCCCATAGTCATTGAATTGCCTGCATTTATCCAACGATGGATGCTCGACAACAACCTCCGACCCGTGCCAAAGCTCCATATCGACCTCCTAAAAAATATCACCCCAGTGATAGTTTACCAATAACTATCACTGGGGTGATATGAACGGGGGCTTTTGACGGTTTAGCCCTTACTAGAGGCAGGCCTCGGCGATGCGGCGCTTGAGTTCATCGATGCCGGTGCCGGTCTGGGAGCTTGTGATGATCACGTTCTCGGCCGGGACGTTGAGCTGCTTTTTGATGGCTGCTGCCTGGCGGGCCTGCTGGGTGCGGCTGAGCTTGTCGGCTTTGGTGAGGCAAACGATAAAGTTGAACTCGTTGCCCTGTAGGTAGTCGATCATGTCGTGGTCGAGCTTGCTGGGGTCGTGACGAATGTCCACCAGCGAGACGACCAAGTTAAAGCTGCGCTCGGAGTCGAAAAAGTCGCCGATAAGCTCGGCCCAGCGGTCGCGCTCGGCCTTGGAGCGACGGGCGAAACCGTAACCCGGCAGGTCCACAAAGTGCACGTCATCGGCCTCAAAGAAGTTGATGTTGCTCGTCTTGCCCGGCGTACTGGAAACCTTGACTAGGTTCTTGCGGCCAAATAGCTTGTTCATAATCGACGACTTGCCCACGTTGGAGCGGCCGACAAAGCTCACCTCGGGGCAGGTGGACTCGGGAATCTGCGAAACCTTGCCATAGCTGGCGACGAACTTGGCAAGCTGGTAGTTAATGGAATCGGCCATGGACACTCCTTGGTCGTAGGTTCTTACAAATAGACGCGCTATTGCGCAGCGGCAATGCGGCGGACGATATCGAGCGTAATGTCACTTGCGACACGCGCGTACTCGAACAGATCGAACTCTCGCTCGCAAATTGCATCGTACGCCTCGTCACAATTATCGCTGATAGCGCGCAACACCAGGCAATCGACACCATTTTTGGTTGCGACATGGGCAATTGCCGCGCCCTCCATGCCGACACAATCGGCATGCGTCGCCTCGATAGCGTCGTTGCGCATGGTGGCGCCCGTCACAAAGCGGTTACCCGTGGCAATCGTGCCGACCAGGAACTGCTTGGTGCCCTCGTTCGAAGCGACTGCATTTTTCGAAGCGTCAACAAACCCACGCTCAGCAAGCACGTCGGCGGCAATATCGACCAGCGCGGGCGTCGAGCCAAACTCCTCGAGCCCCGGTGCGGACTCGGCGATAAGCGCGGTATCGGTATCCAGATAGCGTAGGCGTTTGCCAATGACCACGTCATCGATATGGAGCTTGGGGTTCAAACCGCCCGCAATGCCCGAAAACACAACAGCCTGCGGAGCATACTTGCTAATGAGGTGCTGTGTTGCAGCGGCGGCGTTCACCGTGCCCATGCCCGCCGTTGTGGCGACAACTGTCAGGTCGTCGAGCTCACCGCTCACAACGGTCAAGCCTGCCTCCCGTGCCTCGCAAACGTCGCTCAGCTCTTCCTTAATCTGCATGATCTCTTTTTCGAGCGCACCGATAATCGCGATGGTAGCCATACCATTCCCCAAACCTATACGAAATTCTCAACCAAGGTATGGTACCAGCATTTTGTTTGACCTCGCCAAACGAACACGCTAAGCCAGTGCAGCTCGCGTATCAAACAGAGCCTTTGCAATCGCGGCCGTAACCTCGCTCGAACGGTCACTCCATGGCATCGATGTCATGACGCTCATGACATAGGTACGGCCATCGATGTCGATGAGGCCTGCATCGCATGTCGAATAGTAACCATCCTCGCTAATCCAGCCTGCCTTGTTGCGCACCAAAACCTGCTCGTCCGCAATGCCATCGCGAATAAACGAGCGCGATGTTGATGCCAGAAGGCCCGACAACCACTGTGAAGTCTCGGTATCCATGCTCAGATACTCGCTCATCTCGCGCCATAACCTCGCAGAAGTGCGCGGGCAGTAGGTCGGAAAATCACTCATCGGATCCAGTGCCGTATCGTAATCGATGCCAAGACCGACAATCCAATCCTCGTAACCGACACGGTCAAACGCCGCGCGTAACGCGATAAACGAATCGTTGTCTGAGTTGGCGACGGCATTCTCGATAAGGTCGCGCACCGTCTGCCAGCCCATGCTGCAACCACCATACGTGGCTAAAGGCCCATCGAGCGACACCCGCCCCGATTCGACCAACGTCTCGCAAATATAGAGCGCATACAGCGCTTTGTAGCTGCTCGCTCCATACACCTCGACATCGGCGTTATACGTCACGCCCCTACCACTCGATAGGTCGTAGAACACTACACCCACGTCGCCCAGCTCCTGCGCCCGACACAGGGCATCCTGGAGCGAGGCAAGGCTCTCATCCTCCAAGGCAGGAGTCTTGTTATCCACCAACGAGAAGGTCCGAACGGTATCACCCGAAGGGATATCGTTGAAGTCCGCCTTCGAAAGTCTCGTCTTGAGATCTGCCGTCGACAGAGCTTGATCTGCCGACGCTTTGGACTTTGAAACCTTCTCGTTTTGCAGCTGTACCGTTGACGCATCTGGGCGCCCCGTTCGCTCCGAGGCGTAGGTTTTAACGGTAATTCCGAGGATAATAACCACCGACGTTAGCATCCCAATAGCGGCAATCTTCCTCACGCGGATGCGAGCGCCGGCAAGGCCACGCGAAGACGTGCCCTTCGTCTTATATCTGCTGCCATGCTGCGGCACATACTCGTCCCGCGATGCGATGTTTCGCACGTGGTCTCCTGACTGCCACCGTTTATATACGAGCAGCATGATACCGAGCAGGCATTTCTTTCCAAAGATATTCAGCAGCGTTTAAGGTGTCTTTAAAGAAACCACAAGCGTATTTATCCAAATGGCACGATTCTGTTGCGCATCTCACCGCAACCCAGAGAGCAGTCTTTTCAGGACGAGGCTCTTTAGCAATCAACTAGGTGCCCAGGGGCACTCATTTAAGTCTGTCCCCAATGAGTGCCCTTGGGGAACGAAAATGGCATGCTATCCGATAGCGTTTTTGAGCTCCGCACGGCGCCTTTTCATGCCGGTCATAACGGCATTACGCAGCTCGGGCATGCGCGCGGTATCCATCTGGGGCACGCCCTCGAGCTTATAGGGAATGCCCAGCTGCTCATACTTGACAACGCCCATCGTGTGATACGGCAGCATTTCCAGGCCCACCACGTTGTGCCATGGAGCGATCAGACGACCGAGTGCCTCGCACTCCTCAACCGTATCGGTAATGCCGGGCACCACCACGTGGCGGATAACGACCTTAATCTTGCGACGGGCAAGCTCATCACCAAACGCCAGGATGCGTGCGGGATCGCAACCGGTCAGCTTTTTATGCTCGACGGGATCGGCGTGTTTAATGTCGAGCAGCACCATATCGGTCTCGTTGAGTACGGCATCGAACTTCTCGGGATGCGCGGGATCGAACGCATAGCCGCAGCTATCCAAGCAGGTATGCACGCGACCATCGGGGTTATTGTGCATGGCGCGGAACAGGTCGGCTAAAAACGCGGGCTGCAGGAGCGGCTCACCGCCGGACACCGTAATACCACCGCTCCGGTAAAACTCATGGTTGCTCTGGAACTCGTCCATCAGGTGCTCGACGGTCACCATCGTGCCGCCGTTAACCGACCAGGTATCGGGGTTGTGGCAATACGCACAGCGCATGGGGCAGCCCTGAACAAACACCACAAAGCGGATGCCGGGTCCATCGACCGTTCCCATCGTCTCAATCGAATGTACGCGGCCCAGGGCAAACGCAGAGTCCTCGGGACGAGCGTCCACACCCTCGAGCGTCATCTCAGCCATTCCCGCTACCTTGCCTCTCATTGGTTTTAGCTACATAAATGCCAGAATCATTCTAGCCCATACGCATGATGGCGAAACGGTTTAGCGGTCAATTGGGTTGTCCTATTTGGCCCTACGCAAGAGCGGCGGGAAGGCTGTCGCAACCCGCCCGCCGCCGAGGCAATAGAAATCGATAGATGCCAGGCCTTACGCTTTAAGCGTGAGCACCGCACCGAAGGCGGTCGGGCCGCAATGGCTCGAGATGACGCCACCGACCTGAGTCCAGGTAACGTCCTTAAAGCCCAGGTCGTGCGCATAGACTTCCATGTCGTCGCGCAGCTCCTGGGAAAGGCCTACCGAATACGCCAGGCCAATGTGCGAGTAGTCAATCTCGCCCTTCTCAACCATGTGGTCAATAAAGGCGCGGGCGCATTTGAGCATAGAGCCGCGGAACTTCTTGGTCGCCACAAACTTACCGCCCGTTACCTCAATGCAGGGCTTTATCTTGAGCAGGTGGGCGCCAAGGAATGCCACGTTGGACAGACGACCGCCCGCCTTAAGGAAGGCTAGGTCGGTAGGAACAAAGCCCAGCAGCACACGGTCCATGACGGAATTCGTAAAAGCAAAGATCTCGTCGACGGTAGCATCTGGATGGGCTTCGATATACTTAGCGGTTTCGACGACAACGAGCGACTGGCCCACCGAGACAAAGCGCGTGTCCATGGAGAACACGTAGTCGCGCCCCTCTGCTGCAATCTTAGAGGACTGATGCGAACAGGTCGTGGCCTCGGAATACGCAAGATGCAAAATGGTCGCGTCAGGCTGCTCAGCGTGAATGCGGTCGTACACGTGAGCAAAATCCGCAGGCGCACAGCCACTGGTCTTGGGCATCACGCCAAACTCGTTGCAGCGCGAGTAAATCTCGAGCGGATCGATGGAGCCGTCCTCGACGGTCTCGTCACCAATCGTGACATGCATGGGCACGCGCACGATGCCGTAGCGCTCGCAGAGCTCCGGCGTCACATCCGACCCAGACTCAACCACGATTACGTACTTGCCCATTATTATCACGACCCATCTCGACATTGGCTTTTCAATACATGGCACGCGCCGCCGCACTGTTGCACAACGGCGTCCAAGCGCCAAAGAGACGCCGCCCCTTGCACACAACAAAGGACAGCGTCTCCCTGGAAAACTCCGTGCTTATCTAGGATTCCACACGGTTTATTAAGGAGGGTTACTTATTCCGCAAACGGTCGCTATATGCGGTAAGCGGTAGTTGGCCGCGACAACTGCGACACATTCCGTCCAGCAAATCCAATCGTGCTCCACGCACGGTTAATGCACGAGGCGGTAGAAATTCATCGATGCCGCACCCTCGGCGTGCAGCTCCATCGCCGGAACCGCCGGCGAATAGGTACGGCTCGTAAGTGCCGCCTCGCCGCCATTTGCAAAAATCTCGACCATCGTAGTGTCCGAAAGCACGCGCAGGTCGCGAAGCTCGCTGAGCTCGATCGACCTCTGGTCGCGCCCATAGCCTTCGTCACCCATGTCGAGGGTAAGCATCCCGTCCGCATAGCGCACAAAGACACCCTTGCGAATCTCGAGCTCAACCATCTTGGCGCCCTCACAGGAAACCACAAGATCAAACAGGCGGCCCGGCTCCTCAACGGTTTCACCGCCTGTCGCGCAAACGCAGTCGCCGCGCATCCTCTCAATCTCGTGCACCGGCTGCTGACAGAGCTTACCATCGCGCATGCTCAGTTCTCTCGGCACCGTCAACGCGCACTGCCACCCGCGTGCCACCGTCGGGCTTTTTGCCGTCGCATCGGGGCAACCCGACCACCCGATCATCAAACGCCGACCCGCAGCATCCTCAAAAGACTGCGGTGCGTAGAAATCAAAGCCGGCATCGACCATCGGGGGCATGCCCTGCCCGGCGATCTTAAAACTCGGCGCCTCCCAATCGGCCTCGATGGGAAACCACACGCACTGGTGCGGATTGCGGTAATGCCATCCATCGGCGGACACACCCTGCGGACAGCAAACGAGAATAAGCTCACCATCGAGCTCAAACAGATCGGGGCACTCCCACATAAAGCCAAACTTCTCGCCCAACTCAATGCGCGTCGCATAGCTCCAGTCCTCTAGATCGCTCGAGGTATAGACAAGCACGCAGCCGCGGTCGTCTTTCGTACGAGCGCCCAGAACCATGTAGTAGATACCATCGTGTTCAAGGATTTTGGGATCACGCACGTGCGTACCGATATCGTCGGGGCAATCGACCGGCCCAACAGCTATGCGCTTCTCGCCCAATTCGTCGGGGTTCTCGGCAACCACATGAATCTGGTTTTGCTCACGGCCCGTCAACACGTAGTCGTAATCATCGCGGTCAAAATGCTTGACGTTGCCGGTATAGAAGTAGTGAATCTTACCATCACGTACAAAGGCAGAACCAGAATACGCTCCACTCGAATCCAAATCGGAATCGGGAAACAGCACGGGACCATGATTCTCGTACGTCACAAAATCCTTTGTTGTCAGATGATTCCAAAGCACTGGACCGCCATGCGCAGCATCGAATGGATCGTATTGGTGATAGATGTGATACGTATCACCGATCTGCACCAAACCGTTGGGGTCGTTGAGCCAGCCAAGCTCAGGCTCCACATGGAACAGGAGCCTATCGGGGTCGGACGCGATGCGACCCGCCGTCTCATCCTGTCCGGCACGCCACTGCTCATAGTCCGCGCGTGTCACCTTATTTTTTTGATTAAACATCGCCGTTGACTTTCTCGTCTATGGGGAAGGACGCTCGACTCACACGAGTCGAACGCCCTTCCCCAAATGGACTTATCCTCAGATTACGCTGAACGGCTCAACTAGAAGCTGACATCAAAGCCAGCACCAGCGCCCTCTTCATCAGTGGTCGGCACGCCCTTTGCCTTGTTGTAGGCAAAGATCAAGACGATCGGCACGATAAAGGCGATGAGATTGCCAGCCACATACCACACGAGCGTCTCGGGCGTGACGATGAGCAGGCCAAGCACGCCGGTCAGACCCTGACCGATGGCGCGCACCTCAAAGAGCTTCACGAAGGCACCGCCGCAGCCTGCACCGATGCAAGCGCAGATGAACGGGATGATCGAGTAGCGCATGTTTGCAGCAAAGATTGCGGGCTCGGAGATACCGACCAGCGTCGGGATAAAGGACGACATGCAGATGTTGCGCTCTTTGGAATGCTTCTTGTGAATGAGGTACATGCCGATGGCGCCGCCGCCCTGGGCGATGATGGAAACCGACCAGATGGCCTGGATGTAGTTGAAGCCAGTCGTGGCGACGAGGTTTGCCTCGATACCCTGGATGAACTGATGCGTACCGGTAACGACGAGCGGCTGCAGGAATGCGGCAAAGACAAAGGCACCGAAGACGCCCATCCTGTTGTACAGGATATCGATTACACCGGCGAGGACGTCGCCGATCAGGTTGCCGAGCGGGCCGAACACGGTGAACAGGGCGACGTTAGCAAGAATCAGGGTAACGGTCGGGACAAAGACGAACGAGACGACCTCGGGGATGTACTTCTGGGCAATCTTTTCGACCTTGGCCATAAACCAGGCAGTCAGGATTGCAGGGAACACGCCGCCCTGGAAAGCAACCATGGGAATGGAGAGCGGACCGAAGTTCCAGTACTCAGCACCCGTCGGGTCCATAACGAACGTGTTACGGTTCATAAGACTCGGGTGAACCATGACGATACCGACGAGGATGCCCAGGATCGGGTTACCGCCAAAACGCTTGACCGCGCTGTACATAACCAGGACAGGCAGGTAGTCGAACGTGGTGGCGATAATGGCAAAGAAGCTTGCGAGGTTCTTGAGGAACTCGCTGTGATCGGCGAGACTGCCCTCCATGCCAAAGAGGCCGTTGGCAACGATCAGCGACTTAAGGCCGATGATGATAGCAGCGCCGACGAAAGCGGGAATGATGGGGATAAAGATATCCGAGAATACCTTGAGGACCGAGAAGAACTTGCCCTTCTTGTCCGCCTCGGCGCCCTTGACCTCGGAAGCGCTGATCTCCTTAACGCCCGTCAGAGCCATAAACTCATCGTAGACCTTGTTGACGGTACCGGTACCGAAGATGATCATGAGCTGGCCGCTGTTGTACAGCACGCCCTTGACGCCATCGATGTTCTCGAGCTCGGCCTTGTTGTACTTGCTCGTATCCTTGAGCACCAGACGCAGACGGGTCACGCAATGCGTGGCGCCCTCGATGTTCTCCAGTCCGCCGACGTTGTCGACGACTTGCTGGGACACTGCCTTGTAGTCCATGTTCCTCTCCATTCCTTTTCTAAATCATAAAACGGTTCGTTGCCGCTACAGAGACGCGATCGTTGCGTTTGCGCACTTGAGCGCACCGTCGGTGACGGTAAGCGCCACACCCTGGCCCTGCTTGTTGCAGAAGCGAGCGTTGAGCGCAACATCATCGACAAAGATGGTCGCGATATCGTCGTCAACGACCAGGCGCACATGATGAGTGCCCTCGCCCTTAAAGAACAACGGACGCTCGAGGCCCATGTTGTTGACCTGGAACCACGGATACTGGGGGGCCGCCGTAAACTCGAGCTTGCCCTCACGCAGGTTGGCGCGGAACTCATAGGCAAGACCGGACTCGGCGTCCTCGGCAAGCTTCACCGAGAAGCCGGCAGCGTCACCGGCGAGCTCGATGTCGGCATCGAGCATATAGGTGGAACCGGCATCCGCGGCGAGCACCTGCTCGACCTTGCCCGACTCGCAGGAGAGCTCAAAGGCCTCGACTGCCTTAGCCTCGCCAAAGGCGCCAAGCATGCTGTCAGGAAGCTTGGTGCCGAGCGTTCCGTCGGCACGCTGAACGATCTCGAGGGGCATAAAGGTGCCACCCCACAGGTAAGAGCTGGGGTCGCCGCCCTCGTCACGCGTAGGAACCCAACCAAAGAGAACGCGGCGCTCGCCGTCAAATGCGGTACGCGCGGCATAGTACGCGCGGCCATCGAAGGAATCGTCCGCAGGAGTGATCCAAGGACCGTTGATAGAGCGAGACATGCGGTAACGGGTCTTGTTGCCATCACTGTACTCGGAGAACACCAGATACCACCAGTCGCCCATCTTAAAGAGATCAGGCATCTCGAACATGGTGTACAGGCCCGGATTCCACCAGTCGCCCTGGAACTCCCAGGTATCCAGGTCCTTGGAGGTGAACTTGACCAGACGACCGGTCATCAGACGCTTGTCCTCGCCCACACGCGTGCCGAGGATGAGCATGTACTCTTCGTTCTCCTCATCCCAAAGCACAAAGGGATCGCGCCAGTTGCGGTCATCGTAACCCTCCTGGGGCGGAAGCAGCGTCTCGGCGATGTTCTTCTCCCACTTGACGGCGTCGTCACTCGTTGCGTGAAGAAGAACCTGCTTCATCAAGCGTGCCTTGACCTTATCGCGATTGCAACCAGTGTAGAGCGCATGGTACTTGTCGCCCACCTTAAACACCGTGCCGGCATAAACATACTGGTCGACTTCCTCGTCGCCGCCACGCTCAAGGCTCTCGCCAAAGTCTTTGTAATTGACGAAGTCCTTGGTTGTCGCGAGTGCCCAGCCAAACGGCTCTCCGAAAGGTCCGGGGTTTCGCGTGTCACGCTGATGATAGAGATAGAACGTGCCGTCCTCGCCGTACGGCATGATGTCGCCCACCCAAATTCCCTCAGGCTGGTAATACACCTTGTGCATCCGAGACTTCCTTCCCACGTGATACTAACTCGGTACAACTGCAAGATATGTCAATCGTTTTCATATGTCAAACGTTTTCACACCAATACGTCTTTTCGCAGTTCCAGTCGTCGGCAAACGGTTGACATATGCCGGCGAACGGTCATCAGAGGCGTTTGAGGAATTCTTTTGGCACGGGATGAACTACGCGGTTTTGCCCTCAATGAGTTCAACGGGGAGCTTGGTATTCGATTCGGGCTTTTCACCGTTAACAAGAGCGATGATGGATTGCGCCGCGAGCTCTCCGATGCGATCGATATCTTGACGAACGGTTGTTAAGTCAGGCATAAACGTCATAGTGCGGCGGGCGCCATCCGCGCCCACGACCTTAATATCGTCCGGAGCGCTCAAGCCGCGCTGCTTCATCACGTTAAGACAGATAGCCGCCATCGTGTCGTCTCCCGCAAAGATGCCGTCAATATCGGGGTTCTCATCGAGGATCTTCGCAACGACCGCACTCTTTTCGTCATCGGACTTAACGAACTCGACCTCACGGACAAGCGCGGGCAAACCGGCCTGCTCCACAACATCGTGGTAGGCATCGGTACGCTTATTGGCAGGCATGCGCATGCGGCTATTGTTGCGCAGGCACAAGATGCGCGAACACCCGTCATCAATCAGGCGACGCGTGGCAAGTTCGCCGATGCCATAGCTGTCGCTCGCAATCTGAACAGAGGCTTCGCCAAGGTCGCAGTCGATACCAACCAGACTCAAGCCCATCTCGGCATACGCCTCGGCACCGATATTAAGCGAGTTGACGATGACGCCATCAACCATATTGCGTCGAAGCATGTCGATATAAGAACGCTCAAGATCAGGTCGATTGGCGCTATTGCACAGCAACATCTTAAAACCGTTTTCGGCCAGGGTACGCTCAACGGCTTGGACCGCTTGGGCATGAAACGGGCTGCTGACATAGGGGACGATCATACCTATTAGATTCAGGCGACCGTTGAGCATGGCACGGGCGATATCGTTGGGCGTATAGTTGATGCGCTTCATCGCGGCATGGACCTTATCGCGGGTCTCTTGGCTAATATAGCCGCGATTATTAAGCACGCGAGATACCGTAGTAGGCGAAACCCCCGCCACCGCTGCAACTTCCTTGATGCCAGGCTTAGCCGAATCCTTAGAACGAGCGCCCTCGCGAGCCATAGCACCCTCCCCCATCAACATGTCATACGTTTACATACGAACAAAGCATACCCCAACAAGAGCGGGAAGACGGTAACAGTACAAGTAAGTAAACGACTCATCCAAATAATTAGGAAAGTTCCGCCTAAAGGGTGACTACACAGGACCCCAGCCGGGGCTGTTTGGGCTACCTCCCAAAACATTCCGCAGGACGCAAAGAGGCTCGCCGCACGAAGTGCGCAGCGAGCCTCTTTGCATGTCCGAGGACACCAATTTAATTTAGCGTGGTTCCCTAAAGGACGACAACGCAGGAGACCCGGTAAGGCCGGGAGCACTTTGTCTCGCAAACATTCCGCAGCCGCGAAGCGGCGAGGACGTTTGAGAGGCAAAGTGCGTAGGCCTTACCGGGTCTCCGGTGGGAGTTGAGTCCCTTTAGAACTTGTCGTGGAAGGTACGCGCAATGACCTCGTCCTGCTGCTCCTTGGTGAGCGTGTGGAAGTTCACGGCATAGCCGGAAACGCGGATGGTCAGCTGCGGGTATTTCTCGGGGTGAGCCTGAGCGTCGAGCAGCGTCTCACGATTGAAGACGTTGATGTTCAGGTGGTGGCCACCCTTCTCGGCGTAAGCGTCGAGCATGTGGACCAGGTTATCGGCCTGAGTCTCGGAAACTTCAGAAACCTTCATAATGTGTCTCCTTCGATTGATAGGCGCCGGCCGAAACCGGCGCGCTAATCAGTAATCGTTATTGTTAGTATAGCACTAACAATAGTTACTCGCCCAGCTGATCAAGGTCGATATCGCCAAAGAACACCTGGTCCTCCTTGCCGAGCGCACTCGGGATGATGGAGAAGGTGTTGGAGATGCCGTCCTGAGCATCGCGGAACGGGAGCTTGGAAACCGAAGACAGCGAAGCGATGGCGCCGTGGCTATCGCGCTTGTGCATGGGGTTAGCACCCGGGGCGAACGGCTGACCAGCCTTGCGGCCGTCAGGCGTGGAACCGGTCTTCTTACCGTACACGACGTTGGAGGTAATGGTCAGAACCGAGGTCGTGGGCACGGAGTTGCGGTAGGTGTCGTTCATGCGGATGTACTCCATGAACTGGTGCACAACGTCGTGAGCGATCTGGTCGACGCGATCGTCGTCGTTACCGTACTTGGGGAACTCGCCCTCGGTCTCGAAGTCGACGATGATGCCGTTCTCATCACGGACGGGGTGGACCTTGGCGTACTTGATGGCGGACAGGGAGTCAGCCACGACGGAAAGGCCAGCGATGCCCGTAGCGAACCAGCGGTGCACGTGCTTGTCGTGCAGAGCCATCTGGATGCGCTCGTAGCAGTACTTGTCGTGCATGTAGTGAATGATGTTCAGCGAGTTGACGTACACGCCAGCGAGCCACTTCATCATGTCGTTGTACTTGGCCACAACGTCGTCGTAATCGAGCGTATCGCCCTCGACGGCGCGATACTTGGGGCCGACCTGCTTCTTGGAGACCTCGTCAACACCGCCGTTGAGTGCGTAGAGCAGGCACTTGGCCAGGTTGGCGCGGGCGCCGAAGAACTGCATCTCCTTGCCGATGCGCATGGAGGACACGCAGCAGGCGATGCCGTAGTCGTCGCCGTGGTAAACGCGCATGAGGTCATCGTTCTCGTACTGGATCGAGGAGCTGGCGACAGAAGTCTTGGCGCAGAACTTCTTGAAGTTCTCGGGCAGACGGGTCGACCACAGAACGGTCATGTTGGGCTCGGGGCTGGTGCCCATGTTCTCGAGCGTGTGCAGGTAGCGGTAGCTCATCTTGGTAACGAGCGTACGGCCGTCAACACCCATGCCGCCGATGGACTCGGTGACCCACTGCGGATCGCCGGTGAACAGGGCCTGGTACTCGGGGGTACGGGCAAACTTGACCATGCGAAGCTTCATGATGAAGTGATCCACGAACTCCTGGATCTGCTCCTCGGTGAAGGTACCGTTGGCAAGGTCGCGCTCAGCGTAGATGTCGATGAACGTGGAGGTACGGCCGATGGACATAGCGGCGCCGTTCTGCTCCTTGACGGCAGCAAGGTAGGCGAAGTACATCCACTGGATGGCCTCCTGCGTGTTGGTAGCAGGGTTGGAAATATCGAAACCATAGGTCTCGGCCATCATCTTGAGCTCGCCGAGGGCGCGGATCTGCTCCTGCAGCTCCTCGCGATCGCGGATGTTGTCGGCGGTCATGACCGTCGGAGTGGAAGCCTTCTGGGCCTCCTTGTCCTTGATCAGGTAGTCGACGCCGTACAGGGCAACACGACGGTAGTCGCCGATGATGCGGCCGCGGCCATAGCCATCGGGCAGACCGGTGATGATGTGGGCCGAACGGCAGGCGCGCATCTCGGGGGTGTAGACATCGAAGACGCCGGCGTTGTGGGTCTTGCGCTCGAAGGTGTAGCGCTCGACAACGTTCTCGTCGACCTTGTAGCCGTGCTGGCTGGCGGCCTGGCAAGCGATGCGGATACCACCGTTGACGTGCAGAGCGCGCTTGAGCGGCTTGTCGGTCTGGAGGCCGACGATGGTCTCCTTCTCGCGGTGGGCGTTATCGATGTAGCCAGCGGGGTGGCTCACGATACCCGTGACGGTCTTGGTGTCCATATCGAGGACGCCGCCCTGCTCGCGCTCCTTGAGCAGCAGGTCGAGAACCTCGCCCCACAGCTCCTTGGTACGCTCGGTCGGACCGACGAGGAACGACTCGTCGCCCTCGTAGGGGGTGTAGTTCTTCTGGATGAAGTCTCGGACGTCAACCTCTCCCGTCCAGATGCCTTCCTTGAAGCCTTCCCATGCCTCCTGCATTGTGTAACCACGCTCCTAGTTACGTGTAATGCGGCGCTCTCTCACACCGCTGCTTATTGAATTCTTGAATTATCGGCTTGCACTACCGGCTTCTTCCGTTCTTCACCACACGTTGGTACAGGGAAAAACGTTTGTCCACCTTGGAACTGCAACCCAAAACCCAAGATTTCACCCGTTTGAGAAGGATAACATAGCTACCCCCTTCATCAGGGCTGTTATATGTTTCTTTTTTTATACCATTAGGGCGTTTTTAACAAATCCGCAGGAAATGCGAGCGCGAACAACTACCGTTCACCGATTTGTTTGGTATTTTTCCTTGCCTTTGTACGACGTTCACTCTAGCTGTTATGCCAGCTTTAGCAGGGTAAAGTGTCACAGAGACCCTACAGAAACTGCAGGGCGGCCACAGGATCCCCGTGGCCGCCCTGTGGCGTGACTAGTTTTTAGCTTTGATTGCCGCTTGGCATTAGGCGGCTGCGGAGGCCTTGTCGGTCGTTGCCTTGCTGTGACCCTGGCCCTCAAAATGCTTGTAGCACCAGCTGGTGACCAGCGGGGTCAAAATAGCCGTCACGATTGCGCAGGCAGCAACCTGTGCCGTAGCCGTCGCGAGCACGGCGCCGCCGTACATGGCCCCGTTGACGCTTGCCATGGCAGCAGGCGTGGCCACATTGGCTCCGGCGCAGCTCGAAATGGCCGCACCTGCGACACCCGTACCGCCCGTGAGCTTATCGACCGCGATGACGGGAATTGCAAAGATCACCGAGCAGATCACGCCGAGCAGAATACCGGGAAGACCGCCATTAATGAGCTGGCCAAAGGTCATGGTCGAGCCCATTGCAAAGAAGACGAGCACGATGATGGCGGAAAGTGCCGGTGCCATCATCTTCTTAAAGCTGGGGAACAGGTTGCCCAGGATAATGCCGACGACGATCGGCAGGATGGCGCCCACGAGCGACCAGCCAATCGGAGCCTGACCGGCGGCGCCGAGCACGATCATCGTGACCGGAGGGCCGACAACGAGCGTGGTGATGGCGACGGCGCCACGCTCGGCCTCGTTGCCCATGGTGCCCATCAGTCCAGCGTACATAGCGTTGTTGGCACCCGTGCAAGCGGCCAGCATCACCATGGCCGAGATGCCAAACAGGTTGTCGTTGAACACATAAAGGATGAGCAGCGACACGGCAACGACCACGATCTGCTTGACGGCGATGATGATGGCGCCGCGGGCAGCGGCGGCAGGAGCACTCTTAAACGAGATCGTCGTACCGACGATGAGCAAAAATGCGCCCACGAGCGGGCCTGCACCCTGCTGGGTCATGCCAAGCGTAAAGCTGCCGAGCGTTTTGAACAGGTCAGGGAACAGCGTGTTGAGCAGGCAGCCCAGCAAAAGCGGCACCAAAATATTGGCACCCGGGATGGAGGACATCTTAAAGAACGGCTCCTTTGCCGCCGGCGCCTCCACCGCAGTCGATTCACTCATATATATCTCCTTTGGATGCATGCGAATCGAAGCCGCACGCGCCTATGTCAGAAAGAAGGCGACAACCCCGAGTCGCCAGGGTCGCCGCCAAACGATCACCGCGGGGTATTACCCGTCCAGGACGATGCCGCCGTCGCAGTCACCAATCTCGCCGTTCACGAAGCTGGCGAGGTCGGAAGCGAAGAACAGCACCATCTGCGCAGGCTCGCTGGCCTGGGCGGCGCGGCCCAGAGGGATACCGTTGATGATGCGCTGAGAGTTCTCGTCAGAGAGAATCGAGGTCATATCGGTCAACGTGAGCGACGGGCACACGGCGTTGCAGCGGACGCCAAACTTGCCGCCTTCCTTGGCGACTGCCTTGGTTAGACCGTTAACACCGGCCTTGGAGCTCGCGTAAGCCGCGGTGCCGAGCAGGCCGCCACCGATCTTGCCCGCAACGGAACTCACGTTGACGATAGTGCCGGCATGGGCCGCCTTAAAGTGCGGGTACACAGCATTCATCATAGTGAAGGTACCGTTGAGGTTGATGTCGATGGTACGACGCCACTCGGTGTCATCGATCTCGTCGAACTTCTTGGTGCTGATGACGCCAGCGCAGTTGATCAGGATGTTGGTTTGCGGCAGGTCCGTAAAAATCTGCTCGACGGTCTCACGCGCCTTGGGCGCATCGGCAACATCGAGCTGATAGAACTTGTTGCCCTCGCCAAGCTCGGCCACAGCGGCCTCGCCCTTAGCAGCGTTCCTTGCGATGAGCGCGACGTGTCCGCCGCCCGCGACGATGCCCTTGGCGATCTCGAGGCCAATGCCCTGAGTGCCACCGGTAACGATCGCGGTCTTGCCCGTGAAGTCAAATGCCATGACTCCATCCCCCTTTATATAAGGTGTCTCCTTGCGGGAAGTTGGAGCATCGCACGTGGCGATTATATGAGTCCCAGTCGTCATGGTGGTGACAACCCCTCGCCTAACCGCGTGCATGATAATTCTTTGAAACGCTACAATTATTGAATGATTTTAAGTCTTTATACGCTCTTTATATTGACTGGCAGCCACGTAGATTTTTGGGACATGCCTCAAAATCTGCCGGTTAGGATGCGCGCACATGGGTATCATCTTTCACCGAAAATAGTTTCTAGTGTTAGGGGTTTTCGGTGGAAGATACCGATTTCCATGAGCTTGGGCGTCAGCTCTTAACTGAGTTTGGCAGCATGCATCAGCGCATTTCGCGCTTTGCGGACAAAGCTCTCGGCGGCGAGATGGCTGTCATGCGCGCCCTCATACTCGCTGGCGGCTCGCTCACGCCGAGCGAACTCGCTGATCGCGCCTGGGTCTCGAACGCCCGCATCGCCAATATCCTACGCGCTCTCGAAGCCAAGGGCTGGGTTGAGCGTGAGCACTCAAAGACCGACCGTCGTCGCGTACACGTCACGGTGACCGACAAGGGATTCCATGATCTCGAAATCAAGCGTCGGGAATTCGAGAACCGCACCGCGGCTTTCCTCGAGCAGCTCGGCGAAACAGATACCCAAGAGATGGTGCGTCTTCTAAGACATGCCAACGAAATTATCGACCGCAATCAAGAAAGGAGAGATGCCGAGTGAGGATTCTCAAGCTCTTTAAAAAGCATGTCCCAGCACTGTTCGCAGCTATCGTACTTATCGTAATCAGCTGCAACGCCGATCTGGCACTGCCTACCTATATGAGCGACATCGTCGACGTGGGCGTGCAGCAAGGCGGCATCGCCTCGCCCGTGCCCGACACCATTCGTGCCGAATCGCTCGACGACCTCGAACTCTTTATGAGCGCCAAGGACGCCAAGACAGTAGAAGCTGCGTTTGGCAAGGCAGACAAAAACGGCATTCGCACGTACAGGGGAACCGAGGATGAGCGCGCCGACGGCAGCAAGCTCGCCGATATCATGAGCCTGCCCGAGACCGTCGTCCTTTCGCTCAACCAAGGCATCGACGCCAGCTCCATGGGCGACATGATGGGCACGTCCAGCGAGGAGGGCAACAACGCCGCCCCGTCCATGCCCACCCCCGAGCAGATGGCAGCGATGACGCCCGAGCAGCTCGCCGAGATGCAGCAGAAGGCCGCAGCGGCGCAGAATATGCAAAAGCAGATTGATGCTGACGACGGTAAGATCACCATGAAGAGTCTGCGTCTAGGCGTTGAAGGCGACCTAATCGACCAGGGCAAGCTCGTCGAGGGCGCCAACGGTATGGCGGACAAAATGGGCTCCATGTCGGGTTCCATTGTCACGCAGCGCGCCGTGACCTACGTGCAGGACGAGTACAAGGCGCAGGGCATCGACCCCGCCGATGTGCAGAACGCCTACCTGGGCCGCATGGCGACCACGATGTTTGGTCTGTGTCTGGTATCGTTGGTCGCCACCATCCTGACCGGTGCCGTGGCTTCGCGCACCGCCTGCTCCATCGCCCGCGACCTGCGCCGCGAGACCTTCAACAAGGTTATGCACTTCTCGCCGGCCGAAGTGGGCAAGTTTAGCCAGGCCTCGCTCATCACCCGCTGCACCAACGACATTCAGCAGATTCAGATGGCCGCAACCCTGTTTATCCGCATGTGCCTCATGGCCCCCGTCATGGGCATCGTCGCCGTCATGCGCGTCCTGGCCAACCACACCGGCCTGGAGTGGACCATCGCCGTGGCCATCATCGCGGTCTCGGCCGTCGTCGGCGTGCTTATGGGCCTCACCATGCCCAAGTTCAAAAAGATGCAGAGCTTTGTGGACCGCGTGAACCTTACCGCCCGCGAGCTGCTCGACGGCCTTATGCCCATCCGCTCGTTTAACCGCGAGGAGTATGAGCTCGAGCGCTTTGACCAGGCGTCCCTCGACCTGATGACCACGCAGCTCTACACCAACCGAGCCATGAGCTTTATGATGCCGCTCATGATGCTGGTCATGAACTGCATCACCGTGCTTATCGTCTGGTTTGGTGCACAGGGCGTGTCCGACGGCGTGATGCAGGTCGGCAACATGATGGCGTTTATCTCCTACACCATGCAGATCGTCATGGCGTTTATGATCCTCACCATGGTGTCGGTCATCCTACCCCGTGCCGAGGTCGCAGCCGAGCGCGTGGAAGAGGTCATCACTTGCCCCACGAGCATCAACGACCCCGTCTCGCCCAAACTGCCCGCGGCCAGCGCCCCGCGCGGTGAGCTCACCTTCCGCGATGTGAGTTTCCAGTATCCCGATGCCCGCGCCGATGTCATCAGCGGCGTGAACTTCACCACGCATGCCGGCCAGATGCTCGGCATCATTGGTTCCACGGGCTCGGGCAAGTCCACGCTCGTGCAGTTGATTCCGCGCCTGTACGACGTCACCGGCGGCAGCATTACGCTCGACGGCGTCGATGTGCGCGATATGACCCTTTCCGAGCTACGCCGCCGCATTGGCTATATCCCGCAGCAGGGACGCCTGTTCTCGGGCACTGTCGAGAGCAACCTCAAGTTTGCCGGCGACATGGTGAGCGATGATGACATGCGCCAGGCGGCACGCATCACACAGGCCGAGGACTTTATCGCCGAGCGCGAGGGCGGCTACGACTCCCCCATCAGCCAGGGCGGCTCCAATGTCTCGGGCGGTCAGCGCCAGCGCCTGGCCATCGCCCGCGCGTTGGCCAAAAAGCCTGAGGTTGTGGTGTTCGATGACTCGTTTAGCGCGCTCGACTACAAGACCGACGCCCGCCTGCGCGAGGAGCTTGCCAAAAACGTTACCGACGCCGCACTCGTGGTCGTGGCCCAGCGCATCGCGACCATCATGCACGCCGACCAGATTATCGTGCTCGACGACGGCCACGTGGTGGGCACCGGTACGCACGAGGAGCTGCTGCACAGCTGCCCGGCGTACCTGGAGATCGCACAGTCGCAGCTTTCCGCCGAGGAGCTGGGGCTTACCCAAGAAGAGATTGCAGCCGTTATGGAAGGAGGCGAGCACTAATGGCAGACGAGACCAAGACTCAGATTCCCAAACCCACCCGCCAGCGTGGTCCCATGGGCCGCATGGGTGGCATGGGCCGCGGCGAAAAGGCCAAGGACTTTAAGGGCACCATGAGGCAGCTGCTCGGCTATATCGGTCAACACAAGGTTGCCGTGTTTGCCGCCGTCGCCTTTGCCGTGTGCTCGGTCATCTTTAACATTGTGGGACCCAAGGTGCTCGGCCAGGTTACGACCAAACTGTTCGAGGGCCTGGTTGCCAAGGTCAACGGCACCGGCGATGTCGACTTTGCCTGGATCGCCAAGACGCTCGGCTTTTTGCTCTGCCTGTATCTGGCAAGCTCTGCCTGCAGCCTCATCCAGGGCTGGCTCATGACCGGCGTCACGCAAAAGATCTGCTATCGCATGCGCAAGGAGATCGCCGCCAAGATCGCCGTCGTGCCGATGAACTACTTTAACGGACACAGCAAGGGCGACGTGCTCAGCCGCATCACCAACGACGTCGATACGCTCGGCCAGTCACTCAACCAGAGCGTGACGCAGCTCATCACGTCGGTGACGCAGATTATCGGCGTGCTCGTCATGATGCTTTCGATCAGCCTGCCGCTCACCGGCGTTACCGTGCTCACGCTGCCGGCAGCCGCGATTATCCTGACCGTGATGATTCACTTCTCGCAGCCGTACTTCCGCGAGCAGCAGCAGGTCCTGGGCACCGTCAACGGCATTATCGAGGAGGACTTTGCCGGCCAGAACGTCATTCAGGTGTTTGACCGCGCCGAGGCCTCGATCGAGGAGTTCGACCGTCAAAACGACCGCCTCTTTATTAGTGGCTGGCGCTCGCAGTTTCTGTCGGGCCTGATGATGCCGCTTATGAGCTTGGTGGGCAACATGGGCTACGTGGGCGTCGTCGTGGTGGGTGCGCAGCTCGCGCTGACCGGCAACGCCACGCCCGGCGACATCCAGAGCTTTATCCAGTACGTGCGCAACTTTACGCAGCCGGTGCAGCAGCTGGGCAACGTGAGCAACACGATGCAGTCGATGTCCGCTGCCACCGAGCGCGTGTTTGAGTTCCTGGCCGCGCCCGAGGAGGAGCAGAAGGCCGACGCGCAGATTCCCGAAAAGCGCCCCGGTCACGTTGAGTTCGACCACGTCAAGTTTGGCTACACGCCCGACAAGACCATCATCCACGACTTTAGCTGCGAGGCACAGCCCGGTCAGACCATCGCCATCGTCGGCCCCACCGGCGCCGGCAAGACCACGCTCATTAAGCTGCTGCAGCGCTTCTACGACGTGGACGGCGGCTCGCTGCGTGTCGAGGGCGTCGACGTGCGCGACTGGGACCGCGCGGCGCTGCGCGGCGAGTTTGCCATGGTGCTGCAGGATACCTGGCTGTTTAACGGCACCATCCGTGAGAACATCCGCTACGGACGCCCCGACGCGAGCGATGCCGAGGTCGAGGCCGCTGCACGCGCCGCACGCTGCGATCACTTTATCCATACGCTCGCCGGCGGTTATGACTTTATGATTAACGAGGAGGGCACCAACCTGTCGCAGGGTCAGCGCCAGCTCGTGACCATCGCCCGTGCCATTTTGGCCGACCGCCCGGCGCTGATTCTGGACGAGGCGACCTCCAACGTCGATACCCGCACCGAGGAGCTCATCCAGCGCGCCATGGATGCGCTGATGCAGGGCCGCACGAGCTTTGTCATCGCGCATCGCCTGTCCACGATCCGCAACGCCGACGTAATCTTGGTGATCCGCGACGGCGACATCGTCGAGAAGGGCACACACGACGAGCTGCTCGCCCAAGGCGGCTTCTACGCGGACCTGTACAACTCGCAGTTCGACGAAGCGGCGTAAAACCGGCGGCAAACAACCGCAATACCCAAAAACGGGGGCGCAGAATGAACTGTGCCCCCGTTTTTTGTTCTGCGGCCCTCGAACCGCCTCCCCCGGGACCTGATTAACGGCCTCCCTCAAGGCCCCGTGGACAAAAAATGGCAAATATGAGTACTGTCACCTTTTTAGTAACAGCCAAAACTGCCCCAAACGACCTCTTTGCGGCCTAGATATGCCTTCAAATTGATCAAAATGCCCGGTAGCATGCTTCTGTGTGCCAACGTTAATGAACATATTTACTGTTGTGTCTATTATCTTGTAAGATCGATATGATACTACGCTAGCAACAGTACTCATATTTGCCATTTTTTGTCCACAGGGTATGCCGCAGAAGATCCAACTTGCTCCAGCGTGCCGTACGTTGGCCCTCCCCTTCCGGCGAGCGCCGACATTTCCCCAGATAAAACCGACCAAAATAAACCTGTCCCTTTTCGGCAGGTTTCACTTGCACTTTAGCGTGCGACAGCGGATAATGCCGAGCATTCGAGAATTCGCCAATTGTTGCCGTTAATTGATAAAGGAGGCCCCATATGGCCATGGAATTCAAGCGCAGGTTGCCGATCCCCATGGAGATCCGCGAGGAAATGCCGCTTTCCGCCAAGCTTACCGCCAAAAAGCAGGCATTCGACGCCGAGGTCGCCAAGGTCTTTACCGGCGAGGACACACGCAAAGCGCTCATCATCGGCCCGTGCTCTGCCGACCGCGAGGACTCGGTGCTTGAGTACATGAACCGACTGGCCAAGGTCGCCGAAGAGGTCAAGGACAAGCTCATCATCATTCCGCGCGTCTACACCAACAAGCCGCGCACTAAGGGCACCGGTTACAAGGGTCTGCTGCACAACCCCGATCCCAAGGCGCCCGATGACCTGCTCGAAGGCGTCAAGGCCATCCGCCACATGCACCTGCGCGTCATCGAGGAGACCGGTTTCTTTACCGCCGACGAGATGCTCTACCCGTCCAACTACCAGTACCTCGTCGACCTGCTGAGCTACGTTGCCGTGGGCGCGCGCTCGGTCGAAAACCAAGAGCATCGTCTGGTGTCGAGCGGCATTTCGGTGCCTGTGGGCATGAAAAACCCCACCGCCGGTTCCACCACCGTCATGCTTAACTCCATCTACGCCGCCCAGGCACATCAAAGCTTCATCTTCCGCAACTGGGAGGTTGAGTGCGACGGCAACCCGCTCGCACACGCCGTCATGCGTGGCTACATCGGTCTCGACAGTCGCACCTACCCCAACTACCACTACGAGCACCTGGAGCGCCTGGCCGAGCGCTATACCGAGCATGCCGGCTACGCCAACCCGGCGGCGGTCATCGACTGCAACCATGACAACTCGGGCAAGCGCCCGCTGGAGCAGTACCGCATCTGCAAGGAGGTGCTCGACAGCTGCCGCCGCAACGAGTCCATCTCCAAGCTGGTCAAGGGCTTTATGATCGAGTCCTACCTGGAGGACGGCAACCAGCCGGTCGACGGTGGCGTCTTTGGCAAGTCGATCACCGACCCGTGCCTAGGCTGGGAAAAGACCGATTACCTCATCCACGAGATCGCAGAGCGGATCTAGGTTACGCGGTTTTACCAAACCGCGTAACGGCTCGACGCTGCGCGCCGCCCAGGGCGACAATTTGTCATTCAAAAGGCAAGGCATGACCAGAAGGTCTATGCCTTGCCTTTTTCATGCCAACTTGTTCGCCCTGGACGTCGCTCGCTGGCACTACCAAGACATCGGCGTTGCCAAATCTGGCAGCTAGGTAGTCGTTGGGGACGCTCTTGTTTGACTGGTCGTTTAAGAACATCCCCAATGACTACCCAATTGCCACCTCTCCGTCCCCGAGGTATCGGGGCTCGTCTGCCGAATGATTGATGCGGGCGCCCTGCGGCCATGTCACACTCAGAAGTGGCCTGACCCAACTTGGAAGGAGCCCCCATGAGCCTTGACAACGTAACTCTGCGTGCCGCCACGCTCGATGACCTGGCCGGCATCGCCGCCATCTACAACCAGCTGTGGTGCAACACGCTGCGCAACCGAGGCGACGTCGAAGCCGCCGATTTCTGTGCGCGCTTTAACATCGCCATGCAGCTGCAGCGCTCCCCCATCGCGCTCGTTGCCGAAGCTGAAGGCCGCATCATCGCCGCTTGCTGCATCGGCATCTTCGAAGACGGCAAACCACGCACCAATCCCACGTGGGAGCCCTGCTACAACGAGATGTTCGCCCAGGCAACCGAGATGGCAAAGACCGCCGATGCCAAGCTCGAAGGCTCGCTCTTTGGCGATAGCCGCGAGAAGGCAACAGCCGACCGCTTTGCCGCCACGGGCAACGAATATGCCCAGGGCCAGCTCAACCTGATCATCATCGTGCCCGAATGGCAGGGCAAGGGGCTCGGCCGTGCGCTCATCGACCTTGCGCGCGCCGAACTCGCCAAAGCCGGGTGCACCAAATTCTTCCTGATGAGCGACTGCAACTCCGATTGGCAGTTCTACGAGCACCTCAACATGAAGCGCATCCTGGAGGATCACAGCCAGGACACCGGCGACGGATTTATCGTCTATATGTACGGAGGCACGCTCTAAGTACTCCTTCAATCAAGGCGAGCCGGGCACCCGGCCCTTGGCCTCTGCCCAGGAATAACCCAGGGGGCCGGACCGCCCGTCCCTAAACCTGCCCGACAGCGCGATATCTCGTCGCCCGAGCGCGCCCCTCTTTAACGAGTGCGCCTTCCTCAAGCAAACCGTTGATAACCCGCAGCGTCACGTCGCGCCCAGTTCCCAGAGCGTCCGAAGCATCCTGGCGCGTAAAACCGCGGGGCCGCTCAAGGGCAAAGCGAATCAAGGTGCGAGCGTATCCACCACGTCGCTCGTCCGAGACATCCTGTAGCATCGCGGACGCCTTGCACGCAACATCAAAGCCAAGCTCCTCCACGAGCTTGGCACGCACCTCGTGGCCGCAGTCGCCATTCATCGACACGTGCCCCTCTCGCTGCGCTCGCACGGATGCAAACGCCTGCGAAACATCGGGCGGCAGCGCCCCTTCCCGCTCGAGCTGCTCATAATCGCTGTAATCCCCACGCAAGTTGGGACCGCTATTGCCACGAGGCGTCAGATAGGAATTGCGCACGGCGTTGACGTTGGGCAGCGACAACCTAAACATTGCAGGGTAGGCGCAGACCTCGGGTTCCAACCCTTCTGCCTCATAGAGCGCACGGATCCCCTTGAGGCCCGTTCCAAACGCCTCAACCATCCCCAGACGCAAAAAGAGCAGTTGCAGCTTTGGATTCCGAGCGTCCGAGCCGCCCGCAAGCGCCTCCTCGACGCTGATGTGCTGCGGCCCTCCCGCATTGGTAAATTCAAGCGCCGTACGGCTCATCTTGATAAGAGACGCCACCGAAGATTCGTAGTCGCGATGGATAAACAGGTTCAGAATTCCCTCTCGAACAGCCTCGCGGGGATAGTCGTCCTTATCTATGCGATCGAGCCTTCCCGGCACAAAGTACATACGCGTTGCGTTCGATATATTGAGGAACCGTTCGATATCCTCTATCTGCCTGAAGATCGAGCCCTCGCCATCCTGACGGTCGATAAACTCGGTATACGCATCGTCGTTGAAGAGGCCAGCGCGGACTGCAAAGGGGTTTTGGTCAGAGACCAGCAGTGCCAAATTGGTGTAAAAGCCCAGCTCATCGATAAGGCCGAGATTCTTTTGAGAGGTTTGGTCAAACGTAATCTCCGCGCGCCTAAAGACCCGCTCGGCTTCAAAAAACGTCAAGCTCTGTTCATGAGAGCGCTCGGTCTCAAAATAATCGCCGTCGGTGCGCTTGATCATCGAGCGGATCTGGGCCATCTCGATGGGCACGTTTGCAGGACCTAGGCGCCGATATACCCCGGCGGGAACAAATCCCTTCGAGCACAGGCAGTACGGCTTGTGAGGACCCGCTTCCACCTCGATTTTCACCAACGCTACGCCATCGATGTCCAATGCGGAGACCGTCGTGATTTCAGAAACGTCGGGATACACGCCATCGGTTATTGCATTAGAGCATTGAAGCATGGTGGCATCGATATCGTCCACGCCGACGA
Organism: Collinsella aerofaciens; assembly: GCF_015561195.1. GTDB lineage: Bacteria > Actinomycetota > Coriobacteriia > Coriobacteriales > Coriobacteriaceae > Collinsella > Collinsella aerofaciens_AC. The sequence continues at coordinate 356,308 of NZ_JADMSU010000001.1, forward strand.
TGCTGCCAAAATCGTCGATTCCGATATACAAGGTACCGCCATTCGAATTGGCAAACGCCACCACAGCTTTGAGCAGCTTAGGGGTAAATGTGCACTTGAACTCCACGGTCTCACTTTCAACAAGCTGCATGCTACCCCCTATCATCGACTATCGACGATTCTAGACCAACTATCGACGATAAGCAAGGCCCCTGGTACCCTCGCTTAGACCCGAGTGCCCGCGTGCAACGCTGCCCGCCGCACGCAAAAGGGCCCGCCAGCGTGTGCGCCAGCGGGCCCCAAGTCATATCGACACTACCCCGTGTGCCTGCAACCGCCTCTACTTGCAGCGCGCCTTGGGCTGCTGCTGGGTGATGCAGTGGATGTTGCCTCCGCCGTAGATAACCTCGCGAGTCATGATACCGATGACTTCACGGCCCGGATAAGCAGCCTGGATATCCTTGAGCGCCTGGGCGTCATTGGGATCGCCGAACTGCGGTACAAGCACTGCGCCGTTGATGGGCAGGAAGTTGAGGTAGCTCGGCTCGAAAGCGTCCTCGGGGGTACGCGGCAGCACGCCCTCGACGGGGTCAATCGTGCTGGCCTCCTCTTCGGTCATATATACCGAGGTCGCAGGCATAATCACCTTGTGGATCTTGAGCTTGCGGCCACGGGCATCCGTCGTCTCGGAAAGCGTCTTATACGCCTCTTGGCACTCCTTGTAGAACTTATGGTTGGGATCATCGGTCCACATGCAGCAGACCTCGCCGGGCGCACTAAAGCATGCGACGTCGTCCACGTGCCCGTTGGTCTCAAACGGGTCAATGCCATCCTTGATCCAAATGACCTTCTCGATGCCCAGGTACTCGGCAAGCTTCTCCTCGATCTGCTCCTTGGTGTACTGGGGGTTGCGGTCCTCATTGAGCAGGCACATCTCGGTGGTCACCACGGTGCCCTGGCCGTCGCAGTTAAACGAGCCGCCCTCGAGGATGTAATCCTCGGGACGATAGCGGTTGACCTGCTCGAGCTGCGCCACCTGCAAGCCGATGCTCGCATCCTTGTCCCACGGGAAATACAGGCCGTCAATGAAACCGCCGTAAGCATTAAAGTGGAAGTGCGAAAGAGCAACCTCACCATTGTCATTAACAAGAAACGCCGGGCCGGGGTCGCGGATCCAGGAGTCGTTGTACTCCATATGAATCACGCGCACGTTCTCAACGCCATCGAAAATCTCGCACACCGCAGGGAAATCCTCGGCATTGACACCAACGGTGATGGGTTGGAAGCGTGCAACGGTCTTAATAATCTCGGTAAAGACCTTTTGCGCCGGCTTGGCACCGCAGCGCCACACATCCGAACGATGCGGCCACAAAATCCAGGTGCGCTCCTGCTCCTCGTACTCGCCGGGCATGTAGAATCCGTCCTTCTTTGGCGTAGACTCGCTCTCGTAAATGGTCTTCATGTTGGCTCCTAACGATATGGACGACCCTTTGTGATGACGGCCCCATTGTGCGGCTCCGGAAGCCCACTCTCAATGGGCCTAGGGGACCCTTTCGCCACCCAAAAGGACACCGTTCACTGACCTAAAGTTCTAGTGGCGCGCGAGACGTGTCATACTGACAAAGCCGCATGAAAGGACATCCATGACCAATACCACGCATACCCGCTTTAACCCCGATGAGATCCACGGGAGCCGCTGGTCCGCCCTCAACGAATGCGCCTTATGGATTCATGGCTGCGGCGACTTCGCCACGCTTCAAGCCGGGCTTCTTGATAGGGTTAATCAGGTAATATCGCACCGGGCCTCGATGTTTGATATCGCACGCGCCGGCACACACGGACAGACAGAATTCGTAAGCCCCGTTGCCCGTGGCATGGCAGAAGACCAGCTCGAGAGCTACTACGAACGCTATGCCGCCTTTGACTACACCCTTTGGAGCTTTGACGTTCACAACGTGCATGTTTATCGCGACCTGGACCTCGTGGATGTCGAGCGCCGCAACGCAACGCCCATCTATCAGGAGTGGATGAAGCCGCTCGGCATCTACTATGGCTGCACTGCCACGCTCGCGCACGGGGGCACATCCCTGGGGTCGCTCACGCTGTTTCGCGCACGAGAAGCGGGGGATTTTTCGGACGAAGAGCTCGAAGCCCTACGCCAGCTCGCGCGGCACCTGAGCCTGCGCCTGTACGGGATCCTTGCGCAGAGCACCGCACAGCAAGCTTGCGAGAATCCCTTAGAGGCGCTCATCAGCGAGCTCGAAGTCCTCCCCCGCGAGGCAGAGGTGCTCAAGATGATGCTTGCCGGCAAGACCAACCGCGAAATGGCCGAGGAGCTCTATATCTCGGAGTCGACCGTAAAAAAGCATGTCAACGCCCTCTATCACAAGCTCGGCGTCAAAAACCGCCTGGGCCTCATGGCATTGGTTCGAGAACAATCATAAGCCGGCCTCTAATTTGAAAGTAGCGCTGGCAGATTGCCTATTTGAACCTCGCTGCAAAGAACCGCCGCAGACGCCTTGGGAGCATCTGCGGCGGCTTACATTAAACAGTCGCTGTCATGTGTCGCAAGCGCGCGTTGGCTACGCGGGAAGCCCGCTCAGGCGCTTGGACTCGTGCGCGGCGAGCGCAATGGAGATGATGCCGGTAATGGCATCGGCCACCACCAGGGCGATCCACACGCCCTCGACACCCATCATGTTGCCGAGGAGGTACATAAGCGGCACCGAGCAGATCACATAGCGAAGCAGGCCGGTAAACGTGGCGACACCAACCTTCTCGACCGCCTGGAAATACATCGACATGGTCATGGCAAGATAGCCCAGGGCAACAGCCAGGATGACAGTACGCGTGGCGTTGGCGGCAACCTCAACGAGCGCAGGATCGCTGCCGGCAAAGAAGGCGCACACCGGAGTGGCGGCAAGCCAGAGCGCGACGGTGACCAGCGCCAGCGTCACAACCTGGTACTTAAGCGTGCAAGAGAGTGTCTCCTTAAGGCGCGCCCACGCCTTTGCACCAGCGTTGAAGGCAGCGATGGGCTGCAGACCGTAGGAGAAGCACTGGGCAACCATCATGGTAATGTAGAGGATGTAGCCGTTGATCACGCCAAAGGCTGCGATGTAGAGCGAGCCCATGTCGCCGCCGAGCGAACCCAAAAGCGAGTTGGCAACGGTATTAAAGATAAAGGTCGCGCCCTGGACCAGGAAGAACGGGAAGCCGATCTTGAAGATCTGGCCGCAGATGGCGAGGTCGAGCTTAAGGTCGGCCAGGCTAATCTGGAGCTGGGACTTTTTGCCCCCGATGAACCAGAAGATACCGATGGCCCAGATACCGATGGAAAGCCCGTAGTACACGCCGGCGCCCATAACGCCAAACTTGAGCACAAACGTGGAAAGCGCGAGCCAGCAGATGGCGACGATAGCCGAAACGGTCATGAGGTTGGCCTGGATCTGAACCTTCTCATCCACACGCATCACAGCGGTGATCATCTGGCCAATGACCGTGAGCGGCAGCAGCACGGCGAAGGTGCGCACGCCGGCAACGGTATCGGCCATGATGTCGGGCGTGGCGCCAAAGAATGCGCAGATGGGCTCGGTAAACACGGCCATCACCACAGCAAGCAGCACACTCACGATCGTGGTAAGCCAAAAGCCCTGGCTAAAAGCCTTGCTTGCGCCCTTGATGTCGCCGGCACCCAAAAGGTTGCCCACCACGGCGGGCACGCCGGTGCCAAACAGGTTGCCAAAGGCCAGGTTGATGTACTCGACCGACATGATGATCGAGACACAGGCCAGGCCGTGGGCACCCAGGCCCCAACCCATCACGAGGCCCTCGAGGACCACCATGATGATCTGGGCGAGCATGCCCTGGCCGGTGACGATGGTGTACTTACGCACCAGGCCGGGAATCGGTTGGGAGGCGAGCTCGCGCTCCTCCTCCACGGCAGCGGTTACTTCTTCTGCCATTGTTCTCCCCTTTCCTTGAGAGAGTAGTGCTGAATGGATGTCAGGCGGCTGACAACTGGCACCAAGCCGCCCAATCAAACGATGGCGCTATGCCTCAAAGACCACCTTGCCGGCGATCATCGTGAGGGCCGCGGTAGCCTCGAGCACCTCGGCCGGCTCGCAATCAAAGAGATTGCGGTCGAGCACGCAGATATCTGCCTGTTTGCCGCACGCGAGCGTGCCGATGCGGTCCTCGGCATGCATGGCGTAGGCGCTGCCATAGGTGTAGGCGCGCAGAGCCTCGGCCATGGTAATGCGCTCCTGGGGGAACCAGCCCTCGGGGTTGGAGCCGTCCTCGAGCATGCGGAAGACCGCGCCGTACACCTCCTCCATGGGCTCCAAGCCCACAACGGGGAAGTCACTGCCCAGGTGCACCACGGCACCGCTGGCAAGCAGGCTATGCAGGGGCCACGAAAGCGCAGCACGCTCGGGGCCCACGGCATCGTCCTTGGCAAGGTCAGCCATATCGAGCAGCATGTGCCACGGCTGCATGCCAGGGCATATACCCAGCTCGGCATAGCGCGGCAGATCCTCGGGCTGAACCGTCTCGTTGTGCTCCATGGAGTGGCGACAATCCCGCTTGCCATGCAAGTGCTCGCCCTCCTCAAAACAATCGAGCACAAAACGCACCGAGCGATCACCAATCGTATGGATGCGCGTGTCAACGCCCCATTCCTGCGCCCTGAGGATGGCAGCACGGATGCGCTCTGGCTCCTCCGCGGGCTCACCGCAGGTATCGGGCGCATTGCTATAGGGTTCAAGCATCCACGCGGTGTGGTCGGAGCACACGCCATCAAGAAACTGCTTAAAGCCGTGCCACTCCACCTGCGTACCCGGGAAGGCGTATTTCTCCTTGATCTGCTCGAGTGTTAAGGACTCGTTTTCGAACAGATCGGTGTACAGGAACACACGCAACGGCAAGTCGCCCTTGGCATTAAGACCTGCCAACACCGCATACGGGTTTTCCATGCTCACAAACGTAGGATTGACCATGCCGACCGTAGTGATTCCCAGGGCATTGGCGCGCCGGGCGGTTTTTGCAAACGACGCGTCAACAACCTCGGGCGCTGGGTCGTAGACCTCGTCCATAAAGAAGGCGCCGGCGTTGTTGGAAAACACGCCCGTCAGATTGCCCTCGGCATCCTTAAGGATCTTGCCGCCTGCGGGATCGGGCGTCTGCGAAGTTACTCCCACCTTGTTGATGGCGCAGGTATTGGCACTAAAGGTATGCAGGTCAACCTGCTGCAGAAAAACCGGGCGGTCAGAGATGTACTCATCGATCATCGCGGCTGTGGGCATCTCGGGGACATCCCACTGGAACTGGATAATCTGGCAGCCCAGAATCCACTCGTTATCGGGATGGTCGGCCGCAAACGCCACGACACGTTCCATCGCCATCTCAAAACTGGTGCAGTCGATGAGGTTGACGGCAAAATCGGGGTCGGTCATGAACGCGCCCTGGGCAAAATGCGTGTGCGAGTCGATCAGGCCGGGCATGACGAGCTGGTCGCCAAAGTCGCGCACCTCGGTATCGGGGCCGATAAACGGTGCCAGGTGGGCATCGTCACCGCAGGCAACGATTTTATCGCCCCGCACGGCAACGCCGCCCTTAAACGGCTCGAGCCCATCGCCGGTAAAGACGGCATTGCTCTTGATAACTACATCAGCCTTGTCCATGTGAGCCTCCTCAGGCATCTTTGGTTGCAACGCGGACGCACCGCCCGCGTGGGCACTCGGTTGGGAGCGTAGCGCTCCCGCATCGGCGCGTGCCTACAAGCCGTGCTCGGACGTCTGTCCCGCGTCCGCGGCTTCGCGCTACACCCATTGATACACAGGGGCAAATCCGTGCCAAGGCCAGGGACCGCAAACGGTCAGTTTAAGCAGGTTTACACGCTTTACCTGCAGGTTTATTGTCTGAGATTATTACCGCTTCATTACGCCCAACGGTATGGCCGCCCACACGGCAAGACCCGCATGCGAGGAAGAATGGGGCTAGGAACGCCAAAAGGTATCTATGAGGTCATCTCGGTTGGAGACACCGCTTTTAACGTAGATGCGATGCAAGTGCGCCTTGACCGTGCCAGGGCTGATGACCAACTCGCTGGCGATGTTTTGGGCGTCGTTGCCCTTCAGCAGCAGCGTGAGCACCTCCTGCTCGCGCCGCGACAGCTTATGGGCATCGGCATAGATCACCACACGCGATGCGAGGTCGTCCTCAGAGCTTGCGCTCTGGGCCGCCACGTCCTCATCGGCACGCGGATGACGGGCATACACACGCAGGATATGGCTAAACTGGCAAAAGAGTTGGACCGCGCATACCACGAGCAGCACGTTTTCGGAGATATTGCGCTCGGACAGATACCACAAAAAGAGGCTGATGACGGGGTTTTGAGAGTCGGGGCGGCAGAGCAAAATCATGTAGGTGTCCTCGGCGATTACGCAAAACGCAAGAACGAGGGCCACCTTCCAAAAGAGCTTTGAGCGGTCGAGGTCGAGTTTCTCAACACGCGTGGCTCTGTACCGGTAATGCCAGGCGGCATAGGCAAGACATCCTACATTGCCCAGGTCACGCGTGAGCCAAAAGAGATACTGCTGCATCTCTCCGGCAGCGCCGCTGCGAGGCACCAGCAGCAATTGCAAGATTGAAAACGGCACGATAGCGAGTACGAGCATGCGCGACGTCGGCCTTTTGCGCAAGCGCGCAAACATCCACAGTACCACGCAGGCATAGATGGCAATACCGAGCTCGCAGCGCAGCAAGGGGTGCTGCAACGGCTCGCTAAAGGTAACGGCGTAGTCGTATTTGAGCCGATTGTACTCGTCAAAAAAGATGACTGACATATCGAGCATGTAGAGCAAAAAGCCCGCCGCGGCCACCAGGCTGTCGCGACGGCGCGTCATGAGCCAAACCACCAATGCCACGGCACTGGTCACCAGAGCCACACCCATGATAATCGTGGTGTAGATATAGAACGCGAAACTCATGCCCGCCTCCCCCTGTCTAGATGCTGTGAGGATGTTGACAGATTCTTTGCCGCAAGATTAGACTCACCGATTAAACGTACTGTATCGTTTAGATAAACAAGCTGTGTCTCACCGATGAAAGGAGATGCCATGACACCGATCGCTCCGCTCAAGATGCTCGTCGCGCCCGCCGCCAAGGCCATCACCCGACTCGGTTCTTCCATGACCTACGACGATGTCCCCTGCGCCGTTGAGGCGCGTTCGGACAGCTGCCCCTACCTGGGCCACGTCCCCTACTTTGCACCCAAGCTCGCATCTGATCCCGAGCAGCGTGAGCAGTAATCCAAGATGCATCTAGCACCGCACAACTCGCGGCGCTACTGTTTTGGTGCAAAGCGACCTGTCCCCCTTGTGCCAACGCCGGGATTGTCGATGCTGCGGCCGCGGCGCGATATGAGGCGCGAAACCTCGCCCAGCAACACGCCGATCACCACACCCATGAGAATGGGCAACTTTGACATCTCGGCGGGCGAGCTGTTAAGCGGCACGATTGTCGCAACAATGGAAAGCACGAGCTCTACCACCGGCACCGCAAGCGCTACCGCAAGCACCTTGCCCTCGAAGGGCGCGCGGAACACACGTGGGCGGTCGTCGTATTTACGCAGGCGCCAAAACGCCGGGAACATCGGGATATAGCTCATGAGCAGAAAGACGACGTTCATCGAGAAGAAGACCCAAAAGACGTCGGAACCTTCGCCCAGCGGAATCTGAAGTAGCAGCACCAAGCTGGCAAAACAACCGTTAATGAGCGCCGAGCCGTTGGGCATGCCGGTCTTCTTGGACACCAGCGCAAAGGGACGTGGCATGTTGCCATGGCGCGCGGCATAGCTCGCCACGTTGTTGACGCCAAAACTCCAACAGATCATGTTGGCAAACAGCGTTACCAAAAAGGTCATGCCCACGATCATTGTCAGCGGGTGGCTGCGCCCCACCATGGCGCCGACCGCGTCCACAATGCCCGAATCGAGCGAAAGCTGCTCGGTGGGGACCGCGGCCCCAATGCCAACGCCACAGATGATGTAGATCGCCGCGATGGCAACGCCGCCGGCGATAACCGCCTTGGGGATATCACGCGACGGGTTTTTCATCGTACTGGCAAAGGTCGCGACCACTTCGAAGCCCATAAAGTTGAACAAGATGATCGATAGGTACGTCAACGAATTGGTATCGCCCAAATCTGGAATGAAGGTCTTAAGCGACATGTCGTTGGCAAAGCCGTTATTGCAGGCAAACCAGATACCGACGATTCCCACCACGGCGGTAATGAGCACCTTGATGACGGCGCCGCCATCCATGACCCAATCGGCCTCGGCCACCGGCTGCATTGCCATGACCGTGACGCCCCACACAAAGGCAAGCTCGATGGCAATTCGGACCCCAAGCGAAAATTCGATGCCCCATACCGCATTGATGACACTGGGAAACATGCAGGCGATACTTGCTACCCATAGTGGAAAGTTGACCCAATAGCACCAGGAGCAGCGGGCGCCCCAACGGTCGCCCAAGCCCAGGCGAACCCAATCGTACAGGCCGCCCTCGGAATCGAACGCCGTACCGAGCTCGGCCACCACCAGGCCATAGGGAAGCAAAAACGTAATGATGAGGAAGATCCACCAGAAGAACTGCACGTTACCCATGGCAGATGCCGGAGCCGCCGCCTCGATGGTAAACACGACGCAGATAACCGAAAGGATGACCTCGATCAGGGAGAACTTCTTACCTGCCACGGCACGCTCCCCCTACAGCAAAAAGGATGGCATCTGCACCGAAGGCGCAGCCCAAGGTAGGGTTGCAGGCCGCGTCACCGGTACAGGTGCCATCCCAAAGAGAAGAGAGGGTGCAATTGTTGGACCAACGCTCGCGGAACAGGCGCGTGTAGATAATGATACGCTGGTACATAGATACTCCGATCAAACCGGTCGCGCTCGCAACCGGAAACTATCAGCAATTGAATACGCGTCTGACCTGGGAAATTCAAGCGAACAATTGGCCTAACCCGCAATAAATCCCAGATCAGACGCGTACTCAATCAAAGAGGCGGGCACTCCGAAGTGGAGGCAACGGAGTGCCCAAAGAAAAACCCAGCCGACCAAGACATCAAGTGACCAGACCATCAATGCCCCGAGATGGTCACGGTGCGATTCACCGACTGTCCGATTGATCGGCTGGGTTTCTGAGGTGCGGCAGATTCTCGTGAAAGAGGAGCGCCGCGTACTTTGGTACGCAAGCGACGAATGAACGGGAAGGTGCCGTGCCTCAGGAAGCCAGACAATTACGCGGACGGCTCCTGCTGCGTAATGCAGTGGATGTTGCCGCCACCGAAGACGACCTGCTCGGACTGAACGCCGACGCACTTGTAGACGCCCTCGCCCCAGACCTCGTCGTAGATCTTCTGGAGCGTGTCGACGGCCAGCTGGTCGTTCTCGTCGCCGTACTGCGGGACGATAACGCCGTGGTTGGTCACGAGGTAGTTCATGTAGGAGGCGATCAGCGGCTCGTCGGGGACGCGCGGCTCGGCGTTCTCGTCGGCGTCGATGGTGTCGCAGGAAGCCTGGTCCATGAACAGCGGGTTCACGGGCATGCAGAGCTTGTAGACCTTCATCTTGCGGCCCTTGGCGTCGACGGCGTTGGAGAGGGTCTCGTAGGCAGCGTGGCACTGCTCGTAGAACGGATACTCGGGATCGTCGGTCCAAATGCAGGCCATGACGCCCGGCGCGATGAACGTGGCGACGTCGTCGATGTGGCCGTTGGTCTCCTCGGGGTCGATGCCCTCCTTGACCCAGATGACCTTCTCGACACCCAGGTAATCCTTGAGGTGCTCGTCCATGTAGGCGCGAAGCTCCTCGCTCCAGGGCTCAAACTTCTTGTGGTACTTGGGCCAGATGGACTCGGGATCCTCTTCCTCCTCCAGAACCGCAGAGCAGGTGCGGCCCGGGGAAAGCAGGCACTGGTCGGTCACGACAAGGGTGCCCTCGCCGTCGACGGTGATGGAACCGCCCTCGAGGATCATGTCGTCGGGACGGTAGCGGCGGCAGCCGGAGAGCTCAGCCATCTTGAGGGCGATCTGCTCGTCCTTGTCCCACGGGAAGTACAGGCCGTCGACGAGGCCGCCGTAGGCGTTGAAGTGCCAGTGGTTGGCGCGCTTCTCGCCCTTGCCGTTGATGACGTAGGTGGCGGCAGTGTCGCGGAACCAGGCGTCGTCGGTGGTCATCTCGATGACGGTGACGTTCTCGTCGTTCTCGAAGACGGCCTTGCAGTTGGCGTAGTCGACCTGGTTGGCGCACATATAGACCGGGGTGAACTCGGAGATGGCGCGGGCGATGGCGGCATACTGCTTCTGGGCCGGCTTGGCGCCGTGGGCCCAGGTGTCGGTGCGGTGGGGCCAGCCCATCCACACGCGATCCTGCGGGGCGAACTCGGCGGGCATAAAGAAGCCGTCGGCCTTGGGGGTTGACTCGGACTCGGTGATCGTACGCATAAGATTTCCTCCAAATCGAACGATCGCTTGCTGCGGGCGGGTTACCCGCAGCCTAAAACCAAGAGATGGTAGGCGCCCGTTCCCCGGCAAAGGTCGGGGCGCCCGGTGCCGGTTTTCACGGAATCGCACCGGCAAGCGACGACGTAACCAAGTGCGCGGAGACAAAACGCACGAAGGATACGGAAGAGAGATTGGGGTGGGCGGTGGTTACCGGAGCTATCGCTCACACCCACCCCGGGGGAATGGTTAGCAAACCTGTCGCTTGGACACGCCTCCGAAGAGGCTAGAGTGCCCGGAGTCGGGAGCGACAAGCCCGACGAAGCGCGCGTTGGTACACGAGGAGGGTTGGAGCCCCAGAACCGGGTGCTCTAGTTCTCCTCGGCCTCGGCGGCCTCCTCAGCGAGACGCTGGGCTGCGAGCTCAGGGGTCAGACCCTTGTACTCGGTCTCGCGGCCCTTAGCGCTGACGACGCGGACGACCTCGCCGATGAGCACGAGCACGATGAAGATAACGATCATCGGGACCTTGTCGCCAATTTCAGCAGCGGAGAACGGGATCAGCGTGGCAACGATGGCAAGAACCAGCTCGATGCAGGGGATGGCCAGCATGACCTTCATCATGGCGCCCTTAAACGGGAACGTGAAGATGCGCTCACGGTTGGGGTCGTTCTTACGAAGGTTGAGGAACGCCGGGAACATCGGGATGTAGGTCAACAGCAGGAAGACGACAGAGGTGCCAAAGAGCATCCAGAAGACACCGTTGGAGATGGCGTCGATGGGAACGAGCTGCAGGCACAGCACCAGGGAGGCAACGACAGCGTTGACCAGGTTGGCGCCGTTGGGCATGTCGTCATCCGAGATCATCGAGGCGAAGACCTTGGGCATGTTGCCGTGCTCGGCAGCGTAGCGAGCAACGGAGTTAACGCCGAAGGACCAAGCGGCCATGTTGGCGAACAGGGTGATCAGGAAGGCGATGCAGATGACCTTAAAGATCATGGAGTCGCCCACCATGGTCTGGACTGCGACGATCATGCCGTAGTCGGGATCGATGGAGTCGGCCGGCACGGCGGCGCCGATGCCAAAGCCAGCGAACAGGTAGATCACGGCGATGGACAGGCCACCGACGATGATAGCCTTGGGGATATCGCGAGCGGGATCGGCCATGTCGTCGGTCATGGTGCAGATGACCTCGAAGCCCATGAAGTTAAAGATGATGATCGACAGGTAGCCGAGAGCGTTAGTGTTGGTGAGCTCGGGCAGGAAGGTGGCAGCGGACATGTCGTTCGCAAAACCGTTCTCCATGGCATACCAAATGCCCAGAGCGCCGACGATAACGGCAACGGCGACCTTGATGATGGCGCCACCGTTAAGGACCCACTCGGAGTCGGCCGCCTTGGAGCGGCCCATGAGGTAGACGATCCACACAAAGGCAAGATCGATACCCATCTTGGCAATCAGATTGAACTCGACGCCAAAGACCATGCCCAGAATATCGGGGAACATGGTAGCCAGAGAGGCGATCCACAGCGGGTAGTTAACCCAGTAGTAATACGAAATGCGGGCGCCCCACTTGTCGCCCAGGCCATCGCGCACCCAGTCGTAAATGCCGCCCTCGCCGTCATAGGTGGTGCCGAGCTCGGCGACGACCATGCCGTAAGGGAGCAGGAAGGTCAGGATCAGGAAGATCCACCAGAAGAACTGCTGGTTGCCAATGGCGGCAGCAGGTGCGGCGGCCTCGCAAACGAAGACGACGCAGATGATGGTCGAAATGACCGTCAAGAAGGAAAGCTTTTTCTTTCCGTCGCTCATGATGAGCTCCTTCGCTCAGTCTTGGACAGATCCGAGGCCCTAAGGTATTAAGGCAATTGCTTGGGCCTCGGTGAGCGGGCGACAGGAGACGAGCATCCGCCGCCCGCAAACGTGCTTTTAGAAGCCTTGAGGCTTAGAGCTGCTCGAGAGCCTCGAGAGCGGCGTGAAGCTCAGCCTTGGCAGAGTACTCGACACCCTCGTCGTTGAGCGGGGTGCGCTTGCCCAGGGCGGCAAGGAGAGCACGGATGGAATGCTTGCGGTTCTCGGCCTCGACCCAGCACAGGGAGCGCTCGGGATCGTCCATGACCTCGTCGACGACCTCCTCGTTGCGGGTGGCCGGCAGGCAGTGCATGAACTTGGAGTTGGGGCCGGCGAAGTTCATCATGTCCATGGTGACCTGATACTTGGGATAGAACACGTCCATGTAGTTCTCGCCCGAGACCTCCTCGTCGTACAGGCCATACCACACGTCGGTGTAGATGAAGTCGGCGCCCTTGATGCACTCGATGTCGTCGGAGATGACGATGGAGCCACCGGAGACCTTGCAGTTCTCCTCGGCGATGGCCATCATCTGCTTGCCGAACTCGGCGCGCTCCTCGACGGTGCCAACGTGCAGGCCGCCGTCGGGGATCTGGTGGCCCTTAGGTCCAAACTGGACAAACTTCATGCCGACCTTGGAGGCGATGAACATGAGGGAGACGCAGACCTGGGTGGCGTCGCCGATGAAGGCCAGGGTGCAGTCCTCGATCTTCTTGCCCTCGGGGAGGTTCTCGAGCATGGTCATGAGGTCGCCCATCTCCTGCGTGGGATGGTTGAACTCGGACATGCCGTTGATGACGGGCACAGCGGAGCCCTCGGCGAGGCCGACGACGTCCTTGTGACGGTCAACGCGAGCCATCATGATGTCGAGCAGCGAGCCCATAACGCGAGCGGTGTCGCCCAGGGACTCGTGGCCACCGAGCTGGATGGTGCCAGGGCCGTAGAACTGGGCGTGGCCGCCGAGGTCGGTCATAGCGGTCTCGAAGGAAAGACGGGTGCGGGTGGAGACCTGCTGGAAGATCATGCCAAGGCTCTTGTTGCGGAGCAGGTGCGGATAATAACCGTCAACCTTGATGGCCTTCTTCATTGCCAGGCCAAGATCCTCGATAGCCAGGATCTGCTCTTTGGTGAAGTCGTTGGTGTCGATGAAATCCTTAGGCAGTGCCATGTCGATTTCCTTTCCGCCGGTCTTGCCGACTATTACTATGAGGCGCTCGAACATCACGCCTCTTGTTGACAAGACCATCATTCACCCGTATGCAATTTTTACCTAGTTTATTCGGGATTAAAGACCGTTCACGGAGTTACACCCTCTCTAATCCAATATAAACCCGCAGGTCAAGAGTTTACAGGGGGTTTACTATCTAGAACCGTGAACGGTATGCGGCTATCCTATATATCGGTGCCTAATCCGCGGTGAAACGACCGGCTGGGGCATATATACCTTAGGGATTATATGGGGCCCAAACACAGATCAAATGAGACGGGACGGTGACAGATGAACACGCTCATGTTCTTCTATACCTTGGCAATACTGGTTATCTGTATTGTGACGGCAGTGCTTTCGCTTGCCGCCTATGCCTCGTCTCGTCGACGCTTCTTTATCTATGGCAGCGGCGTATTTATCTGCTATGCCATCGAGATGACCGAGATCTTCTTTTTTGAATACACATTGCAAAACCAGAGTTTTCCGGCCAGCGACTATTACTCAATTACCATGCCTGTAATGCGGACCCTTGTGGCGACCGCTTCGCAGGCTTTTATTTGGCTGATTGCCATGGACCTGCTCGACAAACATTCAAAAAAGCAGTTCGCTATCCCCGTCTTAACGTTTTTGCTGTGCGAGTCGCTGATTATCGTCGCTGTCCCCTCCGGCCCCATGCATCAGTGGCTCTACTACACGATGCGTCAGGTATTCCTTGTCTTTGTGGGACTGTATATCTTTTGGACGGCTCATAAGAGTACAAAAGTTGAGCCGAAGGCACGCGTTAACAACCAACGAAAGCACCTGATTATCGGCGCAATTCTGGTCGGTTGCATCGTTGCCGAGGATTTCTACAACATCCTTGTTGTCCCCATGAGCCTGGCGCCCTCTTGGCTGCAGCTATATCTGTCCGAGCGCAACTTTAGCGAAAACGTCTTTGCGTGCTACTTTGCGATTCTGCTGATTATCTACTCCTACCACGTGCTTTCAATCCGCATGCAGGAAGCGCCCGAGGAAAAGAACGTCAGCGATCTTGACCGGCATATCGAAGAGCAGATGCCTTTCTATCGCAACGCCTACAAGCTCTCCAACCGCGAGACCGAAGTCATGCGCTTGGTTGTGCTGGGCAAGTCGAACCAAGAGATCGCTGACGAGCTATTCCTTGCCGTGGGCACCGTCAAGACCCACATCCACAACATCCTGGTCAAAACCGAGCAGCAAAACCGCACAACGCTCATCCTGCATTTTTGGAAGCGCTAACCTGCCAAAAAGGGACAGGTTTATTTTGGCAGGTTTTATCTGGGCAAACGCTGACCGCCGCGGGGGAGCTGCTTTCCCTCGCGGCGGTCTTCTGGCTCACGCTTTCTTTCGTCTCAATCTGTAACATATGGAGACCAAATCGCCGTCTTACTGTTACAGATCGAGACGAGTTACAGAACGCGCGTCGAATAATCTCAATCTGTAACAGGTAGAAGCGTTTTTGCCAGTCAGATGTTACAGATTGAGATAAACGAAGGAGCGGTAGCGTTAAACAAGTCCGCCACAAAGTTATTCGGAGAGATCCGATCCTAGAGTTGTCTACCAGGTACGATATGTGCACTGATATTTTGTCTCAAACCCGGGCATCCCGTTGCCGCGTGGGCTTAACGCTGCACCCGTATAGAGAATCGTTTGCCCCGTACGAGAATACGAAGTTTTGAAAGACAGCCTCTTGTATGTCTGGTCGAAACAATCAACATTCTCGCTCGGGTGGTTCGCAGTGGAGAACGACTTGTAAGTGTCCAAGACGTCCGCTGTCACAAGACGACAAGGCGCGACAGAACCTGCATCTGGTTTCGCCGTCGCACAAACGGGAATTGTGACCATCGACAGGGTAAGCATAAAACATGCGAACATTGCCTTCACAAAGTTCTTCGTTACATGGCGTTTCATGGTTATCTTCCTTTCCTAGTTTTACTGTCGTTCGTCTTGAAAAGCTGCGCGTATACATTACCGATCCACTTCGAATCACCTCCCATTTCTCTGGTAACGACACGCGAGTCATCCCCTGTGAGCAATACGGAGGCATCGCAGAGCGATTCGAGGTTTCCGATAAGATGAGAAGAGATAATGACATGTGCTCCTCTACCCGCTTCATCTCTAAGAGCATTCGAAACAATCGCAACGTGTCTCACATCAAGTGCATTCATGGGCTCATCCAAAAGGACGACTTCGCAATAGGACATATACGCCATCGCGACATTAAGTAATTGTCTATTTCCATCAGACAGCCTAGATACGGGCGTATTCTTCAACCCAGTCAAGTCAAAGCGATCAAGCACTTGGTCCAAAGTGCGAGGTGAATGCCAAATTCTCCTGCATCGGTCGAGATGAAAAGCGACGGTCATGTATGGAATCAATAGCGACGGCCTGTTCGGAACCAAAAAGAATACCTTTCTCATTTCCTCACGGTCGATGCATACTTTTGCATGAAAACAGAGAGAACCTGACACGCGCACTGATGGCCCAGCATCTCCCCAAAGAGTATTCAGTAGCGTAGTCTTGCCATGTCCATTTGGCGCGACAAGACCCCATATCTGGCCAGCGGGCATATCAAACTGCAATCCCTTTACCAGCTGGTTTTTTCCAACCGTCAACGCATCCAGCGACAGAGAGAGCAAGCTTTTCTCGCCCAAACTATCCGGGCGAATATGGTTCCAGGCCCAGCGATTCTTGCTTTTTAGACACGAAAACGAAATGACCCCCAACGCGCAAACAGCAAACGCGCCCATCACGGCAAAGAGGCAGTGCGATGCACTGGCTTCAGGAACGAGAGATACCTCCGCTCCATTGGCGTAAGATGCGCCGCCGAGCGCAAACGAAGAGGCAGAATAGCTCGACACCATATACGGCAGCAACGCATGCCATGGAGCATCTTTGCTCGCATAAAACGGAAGTTGGCTTATGCCCCCCACAAGAGCGATCACCATGGACGAAATGGCCCTGTTTCTGCTTCCGGCGTACACGCACACGCCCAAGCAAGCAAACATCATCGACAGCACAGCTTCAAAGACGGCAAATAGCCCTAGCTGAACTAACACAGTTCTTTCGACTACGTCACCATACTGAATGAATACGACTGGGTACTCTGCCTGACCTACACCGTTAAACACCGTTGCCAATACAAAACAGGGAGCCAACGCCAGAACCAAAACCAGCATCGATGCAATACCAGAGACGAGAACGCGGCATGCATTCATCTCTAACTTTGACAACAACGCTCGATCGTAGAACCGCTTTCCATCCCCCTCAAGCGACATATAGAGGACGAGGACCGGGACAAAAAGCCACGCTATTGCAGGAACAGCGCCGCAATAATATGCGAGAAGAATCATCCCGGGCATTTTTGTTGTTGAGTCGTACGATTCCGGATGGGCCAGCATCGATATGGCTCGGGGAAGACGTTCTTGGGCTTCAAGCGATAACTCCGAATCAACACCATTCAAATAACCGAGTCGGTATTCCTTGAGCAATAGATTGTCGTAATCGGCAATCGCATCGTAATACTCTCTGGAGTCCGCCTTGCTTTCAAGCGCCCGATCAAGGCACGCCCTTTCGTCGGCAATGATGCTGTTGAGCTCCTGTGGGGCAGTGTCATAAACGCCGTCAGAGACTTGAGAGACCAAAAGGGCTCTCCGGTCTTCGATGGAAGCTCTACCATATAGATAATCTGCTCCCGTTGGAACGGATAGAAATACCGGGATGCAGAATACGAGCGCGAGCAGCGCCGTCAGCAACATAATTCCCCGGTTGCGCGCAAGAACTTCTAAATTAAGCCGTACATATGTGAGGCAATCACAGGTCTTCACAGCAAGCACCTCCGGTTCGCAACACACGAGTCGTTGGACCCGTTGTCCGGAAGTATCGCCTTCATCGTCAGAACTGTCTGTAGACGTGTAGGATGGATTTACAATCTTATTTGTCTACAGGCTTCTACCTGCTATTTTCTATAACATCTGCCATAAGACTAAAAACCCTATCTCTAAGTTCACGCTCCGAGTGAACTCCAAGCAAGGCATAGCTCTTGCTCTTGGCCTCTTTGACGGTTCCCCGAGCAACGTTAAGATGCGCGCAAATCTCGGTGGTTCTATTGCCATCAAAAACGCATGTCATGATATCGGCATAAAGCGGCGTGAAACCAAGTCTCAAGAAGGCCTCACGCACGGTATCGCGTCGATCACCCACCCGAACCGTATCTTTCGAACGCAAGAATAGCAGCGAATTAGCCATAAGGATAAGTACGACAAGGAACGCAGTCACGCGTAAGGCAGGCATAAGGCCGCCAACGACCTCACCGCTCCCAACGGACTCAAAGAAAATGTACAGTCGACTTACCACATCGTGAACCCAGAACGCTGCTCCAGCACCCACAGACACCGAAGAAAGGGTGAGTTCAGGCGAAAGGCACAAGTGCATTTCAGACATCCACCGTATAGCCGCACGGCAACACAGGGCCACAAGCACTATAGCTATCGATAGGATTATCGCATCATGCTCAAAGCCGAAGCATACGAGGATTTCCTCGATGCCCATTCCAGACGCATACATAAACAGGAAGCAGACGAAGACTATCCTGCAGTTCTGATTGAACGATGAGGACCCCAGCGATTCTGAACGGTGATCATGGCCTTTTGTTGCGTCAAGATGCCACGCATCCTTTGACAAGAGAAGTCCAGCCGTCGCCTCTGAAATGCTTTTATATCCGGTTTTAGTCAAGGCCCGCGACAAATAGGTACGGGCAGTAGACGGGGAAATGTCCAAGGCAGAAGCAATCTCCTCGTACGTTTTTCCCTCTATCCTCATAGAGAAAACCGCGGACTCCCTTTGAGAAAAACCCGAAGCCGTAGGGATATCGGCAACTGCAGAGTGTTTTCCTCCTAATTTGGCGGCCGCAGAAAAAGCGCTCGTTAAGTCGGGGAAAAATCGCGTTATGGCCCTGGCAAGGATACTGCCCAAAACGGTAACCAGAAGCAATACGATCTCTTGATGCCCACCAAAGCTCAGGAGAACAGCTCCGATGTTTATATTGCGCGAAAACAAACAATCCGTATCGAGAATAACGGCGGCATTACCAAACGCAAGAGGTTCGACGAGCAAGGCAGCAACCCCCATCTCGGCGTTAACGGAAAGGAAAGAACCGATGGAGTCCATCAACGGGACGAGAAGAAACTGAAGGCCAACAAGCAAAGCAATCAAGAGCACAACGGGGCTGTAAAGTGCGAGCTCAGGATACCCGTGGAGAGCAGAGCCATCGGCCACATGTTTCCCCTTTAATCCCGCACGTATGTTTGCGAATTCACCGCCAAGCGCCCAAGAACAGCAAGCGACAAGCAAGGGGGCTAGTAACAACAAAATGAACGCGAGCGCCGAAACCACAACATGAAATTGATGAAAGACATTAAGAGATATCGTGTACATCACAAGAAGTGCAATGTCTACGAGCATAAGTCCAAAAAGCCTTTTGGAAATACCCTGTCTCACAGGGCGAGAGATGAGGCCCACACAGAAGCCCGAAAGCAGATGCAGACCGATAAGAACGGTGCCAGAAAGGCCCGTATAAATACTTGGCGCCACACAATACAGACCAGCCGCCCCTATAAACAACATAATTGAATGCCAGAGGAACGAGCGCGTCACGTTTTGCAGGGTAGCTGCCTCGGTTGCCATAAAATCAAAGCTCTTAGATAGCATTTTGGTTATTTTAACATCGTTCCCGGCGTTAAAAAAACTGTTACCCGAATTAATCAATATCCCCCCCTCCACCAAAAGGCACCACGCTCATCCTCCACTTTTGGAAGCGCTAACCTGCCAAAAAGGGACAGGTTTATTTTGGCAGGTTTTATCTGGGCAAACGCTGACCGCCGCGGGGGAGCTGCTTTCCCTCGCGGCGGTCTTCTAG
>NZ_JADMSU010000001.1:375878-504807 GCF_015561195.1 Collinsella aerofaciens
CAGGTTTATTTTGGCAGGTTTTATCTGGGCAAACGCTGACCGCCGCGGGGGAGCTGCTTTCCCTCGCGGCGGTCTTCTAGCAGAAAAAACCAAGTGAGTAGGCTTCTTGCAGGAGGCCGAGCACACCTCAAAACGCCACAGCCCTGACCTGCGGTTTTATTGGGCGCTACCCGCGATGTGCTCGGCATATCCGAATAAGTCTACTCACTTGCATCTGAGACGCACCAGATACGCAAAATACCGCCGCGAAGGGAGCTGGACTCCCTTCGCGGCGGTTATTCGCTCTGATTTTGCGACGGTTTTGCCCGCTTGTTACTCGCTGTAGCGGGTGGCGATGGCAGCTTGCACCATGCCAGCGCTCATGAGGTAGGTCACCAGGAAGTAGCCACCATAGGCCGCCAGGAAAATCGCGCAGGTGAGGCCCACGGTGCCGGCGATGCTCATATCGCCGAATACGCTCACCAGCTCGATGATCACCTTAAGCGCCACAAAGGAGTGCGCCAAGCCCACTGCCAGCGGGAACAGGAAGAACACCGCTTGCTGCGCCATCACCGAATGCCGGATCTGGCGGTCGTCACAGCCGATCTGTGCCAGCACACGATAGCTGCGGCTGCCGTCGGCCACATTGGAGAGCTGCTGGATCGACAGTATCGCCGCGCACGCAACGACCAGTACAAAGCCAATGTAGATGGCCAGATAGCTAATCATTCCGTTCATCTGCGCTGCTTGCGTGTACATCTCGGAACGCGTGATGAAGACTCCCCACGACCCCGGCTCCTTGCCGTCAACAAGCAGATTGTCGAGCAAGGTGTATTTAATGCTCTCGTCTGCCTCGGTCGTATCCATACCCTGTTTGTAATTAACGAGCAGATTACTGGAATACGGTTGCAGTTTAAGCTGGGACAGCAGCTCATCGGCTACGACCACGGTACCGGGATTGCTGCCCATCGCCGAGTTGGCGATGGCCGCCGTGTCCTCGTCCGACTTATCGGTTGCGGGCTTGAGCGTATGCCCGCCCAAGGTTAGGGCATGGCCGCCAGCCATATACTTGGTGTACAGGTCGCCCAGCTCACCGCCCATATCACACGTGAGCAAATACTGGTCGCGGCCAATGCTCACCGGCTCCTCGCCCATCATCTGGCGCAGTTTGTTGTACTGGCTCGCCGGCGTCACATACAGACCCATCGCATCGGCGTTGCTTCCCTCGAGCGCCTTGGGAAGCTTTTCGCCCATGGCCTTGCACATCTCACCCGCCACCACCGAGGGGCCCGAGCCGCCAAGCGGGTAACTCAGATACGAATCGATCTGCACATGCTCACCGGCAACATCGGCGATATTGACCTTCTTGCCGGTCTCGTCGTTGTTGTCCGCCGACTTGCCCTTAATACCGTCTGCAACGTTATCGGGATCTTTACGATCGCCATGCCATGCAGCGTACAAATCGACCGTTGCATCGGCCAGCACCATGCGATCGGCCTCAGACGGATTGACATACTCCTTGTAGTAGTCGAGCGTTTCGGGCGTGTAATAGACATACGTCTGAGACACGTCAACAGGGTTATAGCGCTCCAGGTTTTCGTTCATCACGTTGGCAATCGACATACCGCAGGTCACCGAGGTAATGGCCAAAAACAGAATCATCGCGATGACGCCCATCGAAAAGCACACCGTGTTGACCTTGGCCGCAAGCTGGCGCACGGTAAACATGTTGAGGCCGCGCCAGTACACGCCGCGCAGGCTCTGCAGCAGCTTGATGAGCATGCCGGAGAGTCCCCAGAACAGCGCAAAGGTACCCACTGTAACCATAGCGGTCGTAATGCCAAACTGGCTCATGGCCTCTTGCAGCTTGCTGTCCGTCGCGGTTAGTGGGAACCCATCACGTAGCAGACGGTAATAGGCCACGCCCACAAGCGCCACGCCCACGGCAAAGATGGCAATCGCGATCCAGGGGTTGCGCGTCTTGATGCTCTCGTTGCGACGCTCGGCACCCATGAGCTCAATGAGCCTGGTGCGACGCACGGCGCGAAGGTTCAGCAGTAGCGTGAGCACAAACATTACGAGCATGCAGGCAAGGGTCAGGTTGAACGCATGCACCGAGAAAAAGAAGTGGAAATTGGCGATCCGTGTCTTAAAGAGCGAGGCCGTAAAGAACGTCATGAGCTGGGAGAGTCCCACACCCAGCACAATGCCGGCGACAAAGGCCACGACCGATACTATCACGGTCTCGAGCGCCATGATCGTGGCGACGCGCCCGCGCCCCATGCCGAGCACCTGGTACAGGCCAAACTCCTTCTTGCGGCGTTTCATGATGAAGTTATTGGCGTACACCATCAAAAAGGCCATGACACCGGCCAAAAAGTACGTCAGGTAGCCGAGCATGCTGCCCATAACCTGTGCCAAGCCCTCTTCATCGATTCCGGCGATGTCGACCTGCATCGAGATGGTGTTAAAGGCATAGAAGACCGTGACGCCCAGGGTGAGCGTCAAAAGGTAGACGAGGTAGTCGCGCCCGGCGCGGCGGACGTTGCCCCAAGCGAGTTTACAGAGCATCGGAGCCCTCACCGCCCATCATGGCAACGACCTCCATAATGCGGTCGAAGAACTCTCGGCGGTCGGTGTCGCCACGGCGCAGCTCGGTGAAGATCTTGCCGTCGCGGATAAACAGCACACGGCTCGTGTAGCTGGCGGCAAAGCTGTCATGCGTGACCATGAGCACGGTGGCGCGTAGGCGGCGGTTAAGGGCCTCCAGGCTCTCGAGCAGCAGACGAGCGCTCTTGGAATCGAGGGCGCCGGTGGGCTCGTCGGCCATAATCATAGTGGGGTCGGTGACGAGTGCGCGAGCCGCGGCAACGCGCTGCTGCTGGCCGCCGGACATCTGGTAGGGGTACTTGTCGAGCACCTGGCTAATAGACAGACGCGCGGCCACATCCTGCACGCGGGTCGAGATCTCTGCCGAGTTTGTGCGAGCGATGGTGAGCGGCAGGGCGATGTTCTCGCGCGCCGTGAGCGTATCGAGCAGGTTGGAGTCCTGGAAGATAAAGCCGAGCTCCTCGCGGCGGAACTGCGAAAGCTTGGCCTGCTTCATGCGCGTCACATCCTGGCCGTTGATGCGGATCGTGCCACTTGTGGCGCTATCGATGGTCGACACGCAGTTGAGCAACGTCGACTTGCCCGAGCCCGAAGCGCCCATGATGCCGACGAATTCGCCGCGATTGACGGTAAAGCTGACGTCGTTGAGCGCGCGGGTCACGTTACCCAGCGCTCCATATACCTTTTCGAGATGCGCGACCTCCAGTACCGGGGTCGCCATGTGCGTGGTTTGCATACCGAGTCCTTTCTTGCGATTAGTCTACGGCATCTATAGTCGCAAGAAGCCGAGTCGGCTACCATCGATATGGCTTACGCTTGCCTTACCGTTGTGTAAGGTACGGGTAGCTAGCCTGTCACTTGTTGATGTTGAGAGAGGACTTCTGTTGAAGACTGTTCATGTTGCCGCTGGGATCATTCGCAAGGAAGGATCCGACGAGCTGCTTGCCGTGCAGCGCGGCTATGGCGACATGCAGGGACTTTGGGAGTTCCCCGGCGGCAAGCTCATGCGCGGCGAGACGCCCGAGGACGCCGTGCGCCGCGAGCTCATGGAAGAGCTGCAGGTGAAGGTCACCAACCTGCGTGACTTCTACACCGTTGAGTACGACTACCCCGATTTCCATCTCTCCATGGAGTGCTACTACTGCTCGCTCGCCGATGAATCCGATGAGCCCCAGAAGCACGACCGCCAGCTCGATATCCGCTGGATTCCGCGCACCTCGCTTGCCACCGTTGAGTGGATGCCCGCCGACAAAGGGCTTATCGATGCTCTGATTGAGTTGAGGGAAGATCGGCTTGAGGCCAACGGCACTGCCAACTACGCCGACGCCACCGCGACCGACGAGCCCTCCACCAAGCCCAAGCGCGCACCTAAGCGCCGCAGCAAGAAGCGTCCCAAGCCCGGCCTGCTCGACGGCATCGATACCTCGGACCTTTCCGCCGACGAGCGTGAGCTCGTGCGCCGTCGCGCCGCCATCAAAAAGTCCATGAAGGGCAACAAGCGCGCCAACACCAAGCCCGAGCTGCTCGTTCGCCAGCGCCTGCGGGCAGCGGGCCTCACCGGCTATCGCCTGGAATGGAAGGTTCCCGGCAAGCCCGACATCGCCTTTCCTGGGCGCAAGATCGCCATCTTCGTCAACGGCTGCTTTTGGCACCGCTGCCCCAAGTGCAACCCCAGCCAGCCCAAGCGCAATGTTGAGTTTTGGGAGGCAAAGTTCCGTCGCAACGTCGAGCGCGACCGTGCCGCCGTGGCAGCGCTCACCGAAATGGGCTGGACGCCCATAACCATCTGGGAATGCGAGCTCAAAAAGGACCGTATTGACGCCACCATGGAAAAGGTCATCGAGCAGGTGCGCGCCGCAGAGCCGCAGCGCTAACAGCGAGCATTCACACGCTCCGCACGTCCGCGCCACATCCACGTCACAAACCTTAGAAAGCCCTTAAGCCCAAAACCTTTCAAGATTGTTACTCGATACCTCTGACCTGCAGTTTCATCGTAACACCAAACCAGGTTAAGCCTTTCTTTAGCGCTTCTTTGAACGGTCCGCTGCATAATACTGCCAACGCACGGGACCTAGCAGCACACCCTGTGCGCAACCTTTTGGTGGACATCGAGGAGGCCGCATAAGCATGCATTCTTCCAATGACGCAGCACAGCAGCCATCCCTAAAACATGCAGACCTTTTCTCCTTCCCCCCGACACAGAGAAACGGTCTCCTCGACTCCCCCAACACAAAAACCAAGCGCTCAACCGATCAGAACCTCAACTTACGAGCATCGTTCGAAAAGCTCAAAGCATCCCTAGACAAGGCGTTCCCCGAACAGGCAAGAGCAATCTAAGCCCATCGCGCTTTATACTGATGCCATGCGAAACATGGATCACATAGAATTGCACCGCGGAGGACGCGAGGAAGCGTTTCCCGAG
Source organism: Collinsella aerofaciens (assembly GCF_015561195.1). Taxonomy (GTDB): domain Bacteria; phylum Actinomycetota; class Coriobacteriia; order Coriobacteriales; family Coriobacteriaceae; genus Collinsella; species Collinsella aerofaciens_AC. The sequence continues at coordinate 380,890 of NZ_JADMSU010000001.1, forward strand.
ACCGCCGAAGACTGGCCCTATATTGCCGAACGCGCAGAATTCGCTCGCTATCCGGGCAATTCCGCCCCCTGGCACTGGCATTCCGAAGTTGAGCTTTTCTACATGGAGCAGGGAGCGATTGACTATCGAACGCACGCGGCTCATGAGCACGTACGCTTTGAGGAAGGGTCCGCCGGCTTTATCAACGGCGGCGTTTTGCACAGCACGCTGCAATCACCCAATTCGGCGCCAGCCATTCAAATGCTACATATCTTTCAGCCGTCGATGCTCGGCGATCCCGCGGGACGTCTCCAAAAGCGCTACATCAACCCATTGCTTCAATGTCGAGGCGTCGATGTGCTCAAATGGTCGCCCACCAATCCCGACGATATGCCCTTTATCGATTTGCTGAAGAGCTCCTTTAGCCACGACCTTCAACGGCCGCAGAACGAGATGGCGCTTCGAAATAGTTTGTCAGAGCTCTGGATTCAGATTAACGTCAAGACCGAACCGCTCTTTTCTTCCGACGGCGCCTCTTGGATGACCAGCCGCGACGTACAGTTCAAGGCAATCCTGGACTTTATCCGCGCAAACTATGCAGCCGCTATAGATGTGCCCCAGATGGCATCTGCAGCCGGCGTAAGCGAAAGAGAGTGTTACCGCATTATCGAAACTTGTGCAGGAACGACCCCGGCGGCATATCTACGCGCATACCGCATAAACCGTGCTTGCGAACTTTTGGCACACACCACGCGAACGGTACAGACAGTCGCGCGCCAATGCGGATTTATAACAGCAAGCCATCTTGGCCAGGTATTTAAAGAACAAATGGGGTGCACTCCTTCGAGCTATCGAGCAGCGAGGCAGAATCTCGATAGCACCAGGCAGAAATCCCGCTAGCCCTTCTTCTGTCACTGCATCAAACTTGCAGGCAAACAACAGAGAGGAGCAATCATATGAAGCACTTTGACCATATCGTATTTGACGTTGATGGGACATTGGCAGATACAGAAGAAAGCGTTCTGTCATCGCTTGTCCAGATTGTCCAAGAAGAGACCAGCAAAACGCTTCCCCGACACGAGCTTGACTTTGCCCTCGGCATACCCGGCAAGGATGCCCTTGAGAAACTTGGGATCTACTCGCAGGCAACGTTGGATCGCTGGTGCCAAGTTGCCGCCAGCTTTAAAAGCACCATCAGCGTGTTTCCAGGTTTGCTTGAAGTCATCGCAACACTCGCCGATAGCGGCTGCAAACTTGGCATCGTCTCCTCACGTGCGCGCGACGAATACGCAAAAGAAATTGCACCCCTTGGTTTCGATAAGTATTTTGAGCACATCATCCTTGTCGAAGACACAACCGAACATAAACCCGCACCCGCACCCATGCTCGAATATCTCCGACGTGCGGGCGCGAATCCTGGCAACGTCGTCTACGTTGGCGACACCGTCTACGACGAACAATGCGCAACTTCGGCAGGGGTCAGTTTTGCCAGAGCAGCATGGGGATCACACCAAGACATCCCAAATGCCACCTACAACCTCAAAACCCCCAACGACCTACTAACCCTAACAACCAAATAACCCACGCGTCCCACCCTTTCAGCCCCAACACCACAAGGGCGACGACCTCGAGTAGGTCAACCTGGGAGGGACGAGGGCTTAGTTCCCCAATCTTTCCGCAGGGGGCAAAAAGCCTCGCCGCACGAAGTGCGCAGCGAGGCTTTTTGCATGCCCGAGGACGATTGGGGAACTAAGCCCTCGTCCCTCCCCGGGATATGTGGCGAGTCGGAGTACCCTTGCTGTTACTCTGCTTTGCCCACAGAGTTGAGGTTGGTCATGCGGATCTTAACCAGCTCGGTGATCTCACGCATACCCTCCTTGGCCGGCTTCTTGGGGTCGAAGCAGGCAGGATTCTCGGCCATGTAGGCCATGAAGCCCTTGGTGTAGGCCTGACGCAGCTCGGTGGCGTAGTTGACCTTGCAGATGCCGTTCTTCACAGCCTCGGCAACCTGCTCATCGGGCACACCGGAGGTGCCGTGCAGAACCAGCGGCACGTCGACGGCGTCGCGGATGGCCTTGACCACGGACTGCTCGATGTGCGGATCGCTCGTGTACACACCGTGGCTGGTGCCAACGCCAATTGCGAGGGAGGTGCAGCCGGTACGCTCGACAAACTCCTTGGCCTCGGCCGGATCGGTGTAGGGGCTCTCGCCCTCAACCGCGGGACCATCGTCCTCCTTGCCGCCAACCTTACCGAGTTCGGCCTCGACGGGCACGCCCATGGCGCGGCCGGCGTCGGCGACGGACTTGGTCAGGGCGATGTTGTCCTCGAAGGACTCGTGCGAGCCGTCGATCATGACAGAGGTGTAGCCAGTGCGGAAAGCCTGCATGCAGCGGTCATAGCCATCGCCGTGATCGAGGTGCAGGGCAACGGGCACGGAAGCGCGCTCGGCGGCAGCCTTGACCATGCCGTAGAAGTAGTCCAGACCAGCGGTCTTGATGGTGCCCGGGGTGGTCTGCATGATGACGGGGGACTTGGTCTCCTCGGCAGCGGCCAGAACGGCCATAACAAACTCGAGGTTCTCGACGTTGAACGCGCCGACGGCGTAGTGGCCGGCCTGAGCGTCCTTGAGCATCTTTTCGGTGGTAACAAGTGCCATGAGCGTTTGCTCCTCTCCCTCGCCCGCATCTGGACATCGGGCGTAGTTGTTCACAAGGCGTTTTACCTTGCGTTTTGCTGCGCTCATTGTATGAAATTCAGCGGCTTTGCACGTGCGAGATATTGAGCCCATGCAGGTCAATACAGTCGTTTTTGAAAAGTAAACGGAAGGGGTTGAACCCGAGCGCGCGTGTTCGAAATTGAGTTTTGAGCCTTGATCATCTTTCTTTTATAGAAAAAGTAAGTAATCGAAAGGCGTTTTCTTACTTAAAAAGAAAATGAACGAAAATAGACTCAACACAATTCCTGCAAATTTCAGACAATGATGGAGCGGATATGGCCCATGCAACAACCAGAGCTTTCGCCGATGAGCGTCGTGCCGCCATTATGGAAATGCTCGAACATAACGCCTCGGTGCAAGTGGCAGAAATCGCCCAGACCTTTGGCGTGTCCTCCGTTACCGCCCGCGCCGACCTAGACGCGCTCGCCGAGTCCGGCAAGCTGCGCCGCACGCATGGCGGCGCTGTGTCGCTCCAGAAGCGACTGACCGTATCCACCCAGGATCGCCGTATCAACGTCAATGTCGCCGCCAAGCAGGCCATCGCACAAAGCGCCATCGAACTCGTCAATGACGGCGACACGCTGCTCGTCGACTCGGGCACCACAGCGCTCGAGTTTGTCCGCTTGCTCGACCAGCGCGATGGCATCACCGTCATCACGGCCGACATTACCATTGCCGATTACATCGACGAGAGCATGCCCTCAGTCGATGTCGTCATGCTGGGCGGGGCACTGCGCAAAGGTCATCGCTATCTGTACGGCCCACTTACCATGCAGGCGCTCCAAATGGTCCACGCCGACCTTGCCGTCATGTGCCCCGGCGCCTTTGTTCCCGGCTGCGGCTTTACGACCGACTTTCCGCAGATGGCCGAGACCAAAGCGGCTATGGTCGGTGCCGCCCGTCAAAGTGTCGCCCTCATGGACGCCAGTAAGGTCAACGGACGCGGCATGTACCGCTTTGCCGAGCTTGCCGACGTCGACACCATCGTGATGGACCGTGATCCCGACGATGCCGTCGCCACCTCAATCGCCGAGGCCACCGACGAAGCCCGCCCGAACCTCATCATCGCCGGCGCTTAAACAAAAACCACCACAAGGGTGCCTGTCCCCTTTGTGGTGGTTTGAGCGTTAAAAGTGAACGTGTCGCTACTTGGAAAGCTCGTCGGCGAGAGCCTCGATCTGAGCGCGCGAGGCGTCGTTGAGCGAACCCAGGACGGTCACCTTGTTCTGCGTCAGGGTGATGTCCTTCATGCCCTCGAGCTCCTTGGTCATAACCTTGGCAGCGGCGGGCGCCCAGGAGCCGGCCTCGACGAGCGCCACCGTACGGTTCTGGTAGGCGTGCTCGGCAAGCGTGTGGATAAAGGTGCTCATGAACGGGAAGATCTCGCCCTGATAGGTAATGGAGGCGAGCACCAGGCGGTCATAGCGGAACGCATCCTCAACGGCCTCGGCCATGTCGTCGCGAGCCAGGTCAAAGACGGAAACCTTCTGGCCGCGGGCCTCGAGCGCAGATGCAAGCTCCTCAACGGCAGCCTTCAGGTGGCCATACACGCTCGCGTAGGCAATGGTGATTCCCTCGTCCTCGGGTTGATAGCTCGACCAGGTGTTGTAGGTGTCGAGGTAGTAGCCCAGGTTCTCAGTTAGCACGGGGCCATGGAGCGGACAGATAACCTGAATGTCCAAATCGGCGGCCTTCTTGAGCACGGCCTGCACGAACTTGCCGAACTTTCCCACGATGCCAAAGTAGTAACGGCGTGCCTCGCAGGCCCACCCTTCCGGATCTTCGATGTCATTGGCACCAAACTTGCCAAAGCCATCGGCACTAAAGAGCACCTTGTCGGTGGCCTCGTAAGAGAACAGCACCTCGGGCCAGTGAACGTTGGGAGCGCCGACAAACGTCAGGCTGTGGCCGCCCAAGTCGAGCACGTCGCCCTCTTTGACGACCATCTTGCGCTCGGGGAAGTCGGTACCAAAGTAGTTGACCATCATGCGGAAAGCGCCCATGCTGGCCACAATCTGCGCTTGGGGATAGCGCTCCATAAAGGCGGCGATGCCAGCGGAGTGATCGGGCTCCATATGGTGAACGACCAGGTAATCGGGCGTGCGGCCGTCGAGCACGGCTTCGATGTTACCGAGCCACTCGTCGACAAAACCGCCGTCGACTGAATCGGCGACAGCAATCTTTTCGCCCAAGATAACGTAGCTGTTGTATGCCATACCGTTCTCGGACACATCGTACTGGCCCTCGAACAGGTCAATGTCGTGATCGTCGACGCCAACGTAGCGGATATCCTTGGTGATCTCCATCAGGCAAAGCCTCCTAGATAGACAAAAGAGCCCGTCTATCATAGCACTCGGCTACATCCCAACAGCTATCTACCGACATCCTTACCGATTGTTATTGATGTTCAACATATCACCGTTGACCTGCGGAAACTATGCGCGCGGTGCCGCCGTACTATGTCGAACGATGAGTTGGCCGGGAATACGAATGGCAACGGTTTTGCCCACCATACCCGCCTCGGGAACCGCATGCTCAAACACCTCGCGTCCGCGCTGATGCAGATCGAATCGCACGGTCGTGAGCTCGTTGTGTGCTACAAAATCATCGAGCGAATCATCGACGCCCACCACGCTTACGTCCTCGGGCACGCGCAGACCGCTATCACGCAGCGCGGCAATCGCGCCATTTGCCATCTGGTCGTTTGCCGCGTAAATCGCCGTCATGGCGCGGTCGTGCTCGGCTAGATATCTGCCGGCCTCGTAACCGCTATTGGCAGACCAGTCGCCCTCGAGCGACTCTGCCAGCTCGATGTGTTTACGCTCGAGCGCATCCTGCCAACCGGCGCGACGAAATTGCTCGTCGACCGAGAACGACGGGCCGCCAATATAGCGAATCTGCTCGTGCCCCAGCTCAAACAGGTGATCCATAAGCAATAGCGAGCAGCCGTAATGATCGGAGTCAACTGTGGTCACGCGCGGATGCGCGTACATGGTAACGATGACCGTGCCAATGCCCGGCAGTGGATCAAACGTCTCAAAATCGGGCGCCATGCGACTCATGCCGATAATGATGCCGTCCACGGGCAGCGCGGCCATACGACGCGTGGCCTCGGCAAGCGAAAACTCCTCGGTCTTGGACATCTCGACCAGCGTGATGGCGCAATTATGCTCGCGAGCAGCGCTGGCGATGCCGTCGATCATTGAGAGGTTGCCAAACTTGGTGACATCGTTGACGCACAGGCCGACCGAGTGGTAACGGCCGTCGCGCAGCGAACGACCGGCATAACTCGGACGAAAGCCCAGCTCTTGCATAGCGGCTTGCACGCGCTGGCGCGTCTGCTCGTTGACGTTAGGCAAGCCGTTAGCGACGCGCGAAACCGTCTGCTGCGAAACGCCAGCAGCGCGGGCGACGTCAGCCATGGAGACCGGACGCGTACCTGTATCGTTGGACGGGCGCCTTGCCACTGGATCACCTTCACCCTTGCGAGATCTGAATAGCGCGAATGCCGACCCGGGCAGAAACACACCCCGCGCCGAAGCCCGCTATCGTCGGACGCATGTTAACGTACTCTACTTTTTCTATCAGCGGTTCTTTTGCTCCATATGTCCATACAGCCACACCGTTCACGGCCGAAAATCTACCGATTACCAGATTCTCAAAAAGTAACAAGCGATGTGTTATGAGTACGTTAACATAGCCCGTAACGTGCGGTATCGTGAACACTTGGTTCATGCCGCTTCAAGTTGTTAACGTACTCATAACGACGCAAAACTCACCCGTGCGCGCCAAGGAAAGGACCCCCATGACCACCCCCGACGAAAAGACATTCGCCACACTCACCAAGCTGTTTGAGGAGGAGTTTGGCCCCATCGGCGACCGCCAGGTGCTCTACGTGCACGCGCCCGGCCGTTCCGAGATCAGCGGCAACCACACCGACCACGAAGGTGGCCACGTTATCGCCGGCTCGCTCGATGTCGCCGTCGACGGCATCGCCGTGGCAACCGATTCCAACAAGGTTCGCGTCGCCGACGAGGGCTATCCTACGTTTGAGATCACGCTCGACACGCTGGATATTCAAGAGTCCGAGAAGGGCACGTCCGCAAGCCTCGTGCGCGGTATGGCCCACGAGGTCGCAGCGCTTGGTGTTGAGCCCCAAGGCTTCGACTTCGCCTTCACCTGCTCCGTTCCCTCGGGCGGCGGCCTTTCCAGCTCCGCTGCTGTCGAGGCGGCATACGGTCGTGCCATGGAGACGCTCTGGGGCGCGCCTGCCATTGAGCCCGTCGCGCTTGCGCAGATGAGCCAGCGCACCGAGAACAACTACTACGGCAAGCCCTGCGGTCTGATGGACCAAGCTGCCGTGTGCTTGGGCGGCCTCGCCTACATGGACTTTGAGGACCAGGCTCAGCCTAAGACCAAGAAGCTCGAGCTCAACTTTGAGGATCATGGCTATGCGCTCGTGCTCGTTAAGGTCGGCGCCGACCACGTGGCCGCCACCGACGACTACGCCGCCGTTCCGCGCGAAATGCAGGACGTCGCCGCCGAGTTTGGCAAGGCGCGCCTGTGTGAGGTCGACGTTGCCGACTTTGACGCCAAGCTCCCCGAGCTGCGCGCCAAGCTGGGCGACCGCGCCTGCCTGCGCGCCGTTCACTACTGGTACGAGAACGGCCTGGTCGACAAGCGCTGGGCAGCCCTGAACGCCGGCGACATTGACCAGTTCCTGGTCCTGACGCGCGAGTCCGGCGCCAGCTCTGCCATGTACCTGCAGAATGTTGTTGCCAAGCTGGGTTCCGAGCAGCCCTCCATGTACGCGCTTGCTCTTGCCGAGCATGTGCTCGACGGCCGTGGCGCCGTTCGTATTCACGGCGGCGGCTTTGGCGGTACCATCCAGGCCTTCGTGCCGCTCGATCTGGTCGACACCTTCATTGCCAAGATGAACGGCTGGCTGGGCGAGGGCTCTGCCCGCCACTACGCGATTTCTGACAAGGGGGCTTACGCGGCATGGCTGTAATGACCGACGTGCGCGAGGCTGCACAGGGCCTCATCGAATATGCCATCCACCGATCGATGATCGGACAGGACGACCGTATCTGGGCATACAACACCATTTTGGAGTGCATCGGCGCCACGGGCCCCGCACTCGACATGGCTTGGGCGCTCAAGACCGAGAAGATTTCGCTTTTGCACCCCGACACCCTTCCCGACTTTGACCTGGAGGGCACGCTTGCCGCGCTTTCCGAGGCTGCCGTTGCCAACGGCGCCGCCGAGGACACGGCGTCGGGCCGCGACCGCATCGCCATGCGCATCATGGGCGCGCTCATGCCGAGACCTTCGGTTGTAAACGAGGAGTTCAACGGACGCATGGGCGTCAACGAGCCTCGCGCCGCGACCGACTGGTTCTACGGCCTATGCTGCGACGCCGGCTACGTGCGCCGTGCCGCCATCGCGCGCAACATCAAATGGCGCGCCCCCACCAACTGGGGCGATCTGGAGATCACCATCAACCTGTCCAAGCCCGAGAAGGACCCGCGCGATATCGCCGCGGCAGGTGCAGCCAAGAACACGGGCGAGAAGTATCCCGCCTGCCAGCTCTGCATCGAAAACGAGGGCTATCCCGGACGCTCCGCCGCAGCCGACGGCGGCGCTCACCCCGCCCGCCAGAATCTGCGCGTTATCCCCATCCAGCTCGACGGCGAGCGCTGGGGCTTCCAGTACAGCCCGTACGCGTACTTTAACGAGCACTGCATTGCCATGAGCTCCGAGCATCGTCCGATGCACGTCGACCGCAAGGGCCTGACCTGCCTGCTCGACTTTGTCGACCTGTTCCCGCACTACTTTATTGGCTCCAACGCCGACCTGCCCATCGTGGGCGGCTCGATCTTGTCGCACGACCACTTCCAGGGCGGTGCGCACGAGTTCCCCATGATGCACGCCGCCGAGGTCTCGAAGTTTAGCGTGCCCGGATTTGACCAGGTCACCGGTACCGTGCTGCAGTGGCCGCTCTCGGTGCTGCGCCTGCGCTCGCATGACCGCGCTCAGCTGCTCGACGCTGCCGAGAAGATTATCCTGGCATGGCGCGAGTGGACCGATGAATCGGTGGGCGTCATCGCGCACACAGCCGATGGCGTGGCGCACAACACCGTGACGCCCGTCATCCGCCGCGTTGACTCCCGCGGCAATGCCGGCGGCGAAATCTACGAGGCCTACCTGGCGCTTCGCTGCAACATCACGACCGACGAGCATCCGCTGGGCGTGTTCCACCCGCATGCCGAGTATCACCACATTAAGAAGGAGAACATCGGCCTGATTGAGGTCATGGGCCTGGCGATTTTGCCGCCGCGCTTGGTTCCCGAGCTCGGCGCTGTCCGCGAGCACCTGCTGGCGGCCAAGGCCAATGCCAGCTACGACCTTGCCAGCGCGCTCGAGGGCGATGATCTTTGCCGCAGCCACGCTGCATGGGCCGAGGACGTTTTTGCCCGCCGCGCCGACGAGCTTACGGCCGACAACGCCATCGATATCCTGCACGAGGAAGTCGGCGTAGTGTTTGGCCACGTACTCGACAACGCCGGCGTCTTTAAATGGGACGAAGCCGGCCGCGACGCCCAGCAGCGCTTTATCGACTCGCTGTAGCATACGAGTTCGAGCCTCATCAGCGGCCACGACACAACTGCCCACACGACAACGGCGCCCGCCGGCAACATCGCCGACGGGCGCCGTTTTTGTGTGCTCGGTGTCGCGACTCCTAGAGTTCAGTCACGACAACGTTGTTGAAGATTTCATCCCAGCGGTCCATGACCAGGTGGCCGGTCTTGGGATCCATGGCGTTGAGCTTGCCGCAGGTATTGGCGGTCTTGAGCACCGTGACGTCGTCGGCACCAGCAGCAATGGCATGCGCAAAACCGGCGATGGTCGAGTCACCGGAACCCGTCGCGTTCACAGCTGCAATCGCGGGCGTCTTGGCGCGGAACGCGCGACCCTCATGGAAGCCCACCGACCCGGCAGCGCCCATCGATACGACAACCCAGGGAATGCCAGCAAAGCGGCCATCGGCGGCAAGCGCCTCGCGCAGGGCATCGACATCATCGGTCGTAAAGGACGTACCCAGCAGGCCGTTAATCTCGGTCAGGTTGGGCTTTACGAGCTCAGGCTTAGCGTCGGACTCCAGCGCGGCCTCCAGCGATGCACCCGAAGTGTCGAGCAGCACCTTGGCGCCCGCCTCCTCGGCAATCTTGACGAGCTCGGCATAGTAGCCAGCATCGACGCCACGCGGCAGCGATCCCGAAAGCGTCACAACGTTCGCCTTCGCTGCAAGCTCGGCGAACTTGGCCGTAAAGGCCTCGAGCTCGGCCGGGGCGATCTGCGGGCCGCTCTCCAGCAGCTCGGTCTGATTACCCTCGTGCAGAATATTCAAGCAAATGCGCGTCTCACCGGCGATGGGCACAAAGTCGTTCTTGACGCCGTCGGCATCCATAAGCTCGGCCATATAGGCACCCATGTGGCCGCCGAGCAGACCGGTCGCGAGCACATCGTCACCCAACTGCAGCAGCACACGGCTCACGTTGAGGCCCTTGCCGCCAGCGGTCTTTTCGGGCGTCACGCGGTTCACGTCGTCGATGATCAGCTTGTCGAGTTGATAGCGCGTATCGATCGACGGGTTCATGGTAACGGTCAGAATCATGTTGAACTCCTGTTTCCGGGGCACGACGTGTGCGGCCCCAAACATACGATAGCTCGTTAAAGGATCTCGATCTCAAAACCGCGGGTGACGGTCTCCCCCGGCTTGGCAACCAGGCAGCCACGCTTGTGCTCCAGAACATCGTCCTCGTCGGAGCAGGTGGACAGGCCGCCCCACGGTTCCACGGCCACAAAGTCGCCCTCGGGCTTGCTCCATACAATCAGGTACGGCATATCCGGGAACGTCAGGCGCACGCCCTTGTCCTCGGTTTTCTTGGTCAGCGTAACCACGCGGCTGTCGAGCACGTCAAAGATGGTCTCCGCGAAGTCGAAGAGTTCGTGGGTCAGCGGCAGGTCGTGGCCGATCATCGGGTTTTTGCTGCGATGGTCGACATCAATCAGGCCCGTCGAGGGAACGGCGGTGCAGAGCTCTGACGCCTCACGCTGATCAAAACGAAGTTCATAGTCGTCATAGGACTCGCCCTCGTCGAGCGGGCACTTAAAGCCGGGGTGACCACCCACAAAGAATGGCATGTCCTCGGTACCCTCATTGGTCACCTCGTACGACACGACCACCTTTTCCGAATCGATCGTGTAACGAGCAACAATCTTAAACGGATACGGATACTGCTCGAGCAGCTCGGCGTGGTCGGCAGAGCTTAGGCTCAGCGCAACCATGCTGTCGCCCTGCTCCTCGAGCTTCCACTCCTGCTTGCGGGCAAAGCCGTGGCGGGCAAGCTTGACCTCGCGGCCGCCCATGGTCATCGCGCGGCCGTCACGAAGGCCGCCGCAAATCGGAAAGCAAATGGGCGCCTGGCCCGACCAGACCGCCGGGTCGCCCTGCCACAGGTACTCGCGACCGTTGGCCTTAATCGAAGTGAACGATCCGCCAGCCGTGCTCAGTGCCACACGAATAGAACCGTTATCAAGAACAAACTCCATAGGAGCCTTCCCTTTCGTACGCCAGCCCGCCGAGTCAGTGGGGCTGATAGAAAATCGGCCCGCGCCCCCTCACAGAAACGCGAGCCGTCAACGGACTAGTTAATTACGCCGGATACCCGCTAATCATGGTATTCGCCGCGGTCCCACTTCTCCAGGAACTCGTCAAAGAAGTGCGGGTCGGCCTGAGCCTCGGCGTCGGCCTTATTGCAGGCATCAATCTTGGCGATCAGGGCATCGTGCTCGGGGGTCTTCTCGTAGGGCTCCTCCAGGAAGGCAAGCATAATGTCGGCCATCAGGAACTCGCCGGTGATCTTACCGCCAAAGCCCACGATGTTGGCGTTGAGCTCGCGACGGGCATACAGGGCAGAGGTCATGTCGCGAACCAGGGCGCAACGGGCGCCGGGAACCTTGTTGACGGCGTTGGTGATGCCGATGCCGGTGCCGCACAGGGCCACGCCAAAGTCGGCCTTGCCGCTGGCAACAGCCTCGCCCACGGCCTTACCGTAGATGGGATAGTGCGTACGGGTGTGGCTGTAGGTGCCGCAGTCGAGCACCTTGTAGCCAGCCTGCTCCAGGCGGTCGGCCAGATAGATCTTCTCGTCCGTAACGATATGGTCGCAACCGATTGCGATGGTCTTCTTCATCAGAACGTCCTTTCGTCTGAATTCACAAGTTGAGGTAGAAGTTCGAGTTCTCGGTGGCTCTCGTTAGGCCATCTTGTTGAGCATGTCGACACGGATCTGGTGACGGCCGCCGGCGTACTGGGCGCGCAGGAACTCGCGGGCGATCTTCTTGGCGACCTCGGTGCCCACAACGCCCGGGCCCATGGTGACCATGCGCGAGCCGTTGTGCTCGCGGGTCATGTAGGCGGAACGCTCGTCGGAAATGTTGGCGACGACCATGCCCTTGATCTTGACGGCGGCCATATAGGAGCCGACGCCGTACTTATCGAATGCGAAGCCCTGGGAATCCTTGTGCTCCAGCAGGTCCTTGGCAACGGCGGTCGCGGAATCGACAAAGTCCGCGGCAGGGGTCTCGGAATAGTCGACGACCTCGTGACCGTCGGCGATGAGCATCTCCTTGATGGACTCCTTCATCGACATACCGTCGGCATCGGAAGCGATTACAACCCTCATGACATCCTCCTTGAGAGATACGCAGGTGCGTAGTTTCTGTTTGGAAGTGTTGAATCGCGCTCAGGTCCGGGCATCTGAATGTGCGGTTCTTCACTGTTCATGTTTATTTGAACACATTCGAACATCGGATGCAACCATTATTTGTTTAACTTTGTTCTTTTTTGAACAAATACCGTTCACGGTTGATTGCCGACCGTTTGAGCCCGGCGCAGACGTAGCGACCATGTGTTCAACAGACAAAAGGGCGGCCGAGAACGTGTCTCGGCCGCCCTTCTTACGGTTGATCTTCCAAAGATCGCTTTGCCGCCTACTCAGACTGCCCACTCTTCTTGGCATGTTTGGACGGAGCGCTCAAGAAACGACCCGTCAGATAGTTCGCGGGACCGGAGACATCGATCCCCAGCAGCACGTGTCCTAGCCATAGGAACGCCACGAGCACCAGTAGAGGAATCACACACGAGGTCACGATCATCACGATGACGCCTTCGATGAGGTCGGTCACCTGCTGCACGATCTCGTCGGTCATCTGCTTGGCACCGCTGGTTACCGACGTAACCAGGCTCGAGGCCCCGTCAGTCAACTGCTCGAGCACGTTCTTGGACTCTGTGGACTCGGCCTTTTTCTTGTTCGATTTTGAGCTGGTCTCGCCTGACTTCTCCGCGGTATCGGTCTTTTCCGCGGCGTCGGCTGCCTTTTGCTCGGCCTGTTCAATGCTGACGCGATATGTCTCGTCGACCTTTTGCGATACCCATACGCTCGCGGGCACAAGCGCCATGCCGATCACGGCAACCACCAGCACGCGCGTCGCCACACGGCGCAGGACAGCGCTCGTGCTCCAGCGCCCATGAACGCCAAGCGACACCGAAAAGAGCACCAACGCAAACGGGATTAAGATGCCCAAGCCAACCGACCACAAAATCGTGAGCAAATATTTCTCGAGGTAGAGCACGGCAAGCACGATGCCCAAGTTGCCTGAAAGCTGTGCGAGCTGCTCGGCAACCGGCGTTCCCGTATCACCCGGCAGCGCGGTAATACCCGCAGACAGCGCCACACACGAGGTCGTGAGCGCCAAAACATTGCCCTTCTTTTGATCGATGACCTCGATGGTGGAGTCCCAAGTCTTGGTATCGGCGAAATGCGGACGAGCTACAAAGCCCGACAGCAGCGCCAGTACCACGAACACAACGATAAAGCCAATCTGCAGCTTTTTGTTTGCGCACACGACATCGGACAGGCTGGGCTGTAGCTCGGTTACCGTCGTGCGCTCGGTTATCTGGACAGGACGCCCATGAGCCATCTCGTGCGCGCCTCTTTTTTGTATTGACCCGTTATCCGGCATTTGGATACCTCCTCAGTCCGGCGTTTAATGCGAAAGGAAGTATACCCACCCAGCGAAAAACCGAACGACAGGAGGCGCAACGGGCCGCCGCATGATCTGCCTGCCACGAAATGGGCCCATCTACTACGTTTAACTGCCCATCCCCGGCCATGCCACATGGAGCAAAAACAAAACCGCAGGTAGAACGCCTGCAGTTTTTCATGAAACGCGGGTGTGGTCGGGGGTATCGGGTTAAACGTAGTAGATGGGCCGTTTTCGTGGCGAGCGTTGCCAACCGCCCCTCGGAAGACGGAGGAAAGCGGGTCATCTTAGCCTGTCGAGCCCAATTTCACCGCAACCAAGACAGAAGGGATACAGAAAAGCCCTGCCGCGGGTAGCGGCAGAGCTTTTGGAAGGGGACTTGATTGTGAGAGCTCGTTAGGCGAGCTTAGCCTCGAGTGCGGCGATGCGCTTGTAGGCATCGATGGTAAAGCGAGTCTGCTTCTCCAGGATCATGGTGGTCATGAGAGTATCCTGAGCGTGAGCCATGATGAAGGTCATCTCCATCTCACCGCCGCCGGCCTCCTGCGAAAGCAGCTTGGTCTGCGTGTCGTGGGCGCCGATAAGTGCATCGCTGGCGTCCTTGTGCAGCTGCTCGGCCTTCTCAAAATCACCCTCGCGAGCAGCATCGAGCGCTGCAAGCAGATCGGTCTGGGCGTCACCCGCGTATGCGACGATCTCGAATCCAACCATCGAGATTTCTTCTTTGGTTGCCATATTGCGTTCCTTTCACATATGAACCAATGGAGAGCATCGCGTCCGGGCATACGCGCTGCGTTGTGTATGACAGAGACAGTAACATTCAAACAAAAAAGAACAGCGCAAAACGCAATTTCAAGCTATGAACGGTCGATTTTCGCCCGTGAACGGTTTATAAACCAATACGAACAATATCGAACACAGTTAGCGGCAACCCAAACAGGACCGCACCCTAGCGTACATCGCGCACCGTATCGCCCTCGACGAGCACGCCCGGAAACAGCATGTGTTCCACACCGGGTGCAACGCCCTCGCCGCCGGCGATCTTGTCGACCGCCCACATGCCGACGCGTTTATTGTCAAAGCGCACGGTAGTTAGGCGACAATCGGGCACGATATCGCCCAGGCTGTCATCAACACCCACCACGCTCACGTCCTCGGGCACGCGCTTTCCGCGCGACTCTAGCCCGCGAATGCAGCCGTAGGCCATGGCGTCGTTGGAAGCATAAATGGCCGTACAGGTCGGATCGTCCGCCAGAGCCTGACCGGCAGCATACCCGCTCTGTGCCGTCCAATCGCCACGGACGAGTCGCGGCGGCTCAATACCATGCGCACGCAATGTCTCGCGCCAGCCTTCCTCGCGTTGCATGCCCGAAAGCGAGCGCTCGGGGCACGAGATAAAGTGCACGGTCTTGTGCCCCTGCCCCAGCAAGTACTCGACCACCTGGCGCGAGCAATCGAACTGGTCGTTATCGACCGTTGAACAGAGCGGGTGCTCCAGCATGGTAACGAGCACCGTCTGCATACCGGGTAGCGGCTCGAAGGTGCCAAAGTCCGCCGGCATGCGATTCATGATCACAACCATGCCGTCCACCGGCAGCGCGCTCATGCGTGACGATGCACTCTCGAGGGTATAGGGGTGTCCATCTACTTTAGTAAGGGTGATGGCATAGCCGTGTTTGTCGGCCGCGGCGGCAAAGCCCTCCATACGGTCGAGGTTGCCGGTGCCGGTAATGTTGAACATGGCGACGCCGACGGTCTTAAACTTGCCGCGGCGCAGCGAACGGCCGGCAAAATTGGGGCGATACCCCAGCTCGCGCATGGCGGCACGCACGCGCTCCTTGGTCTCGGGGCGCACGCTGGGCGAATCGTGCACGGTGCGCGAGACCGTCTGCTCCGAGACGCCCGCGAGACGCGCCACGTCCTTAACGGAAACCGATTTTTTAACAGCGGCCATAGGTCGATCTTTCTATGTCAACGATGCCATCGCGGGCATCCCAACAGACAAAATGAACGTCTCCAAGTATATCCAACGCCTCCTCCACGATACGCTTACCACCCAAAACCTACCGTTCACCGACATTTTTGCTTCCCCGGACGGCTTTTGTCGTCCAAATGTTAACGTTGCCATTGTGCAAACACAGAGCCACCGGGCGGCTCAAACGTTTACGCGCAAGGAATCGATGGTCCACAGGCACAGGAACCACCGGTTCGCGTCTTTTGTTGTGTCACAAAATGGCAACGTCAACATTTTGGCAACCGAACGCCAACAGCTACCATCGTTGCCAACCCACCGACTCTTAGGAGCATTGCATGGAGCAACTCATCGCCACCATCGAAAAGGGCCAACCCTTTTTCAACGCGATCGCCCGCAACAAGTACCTCAAGGCGATCCGCGACGGCTTTATCTCCGTCATCCCCATCATCATCTTCTCGTCCATCTTCTGCCTCGTAGCCTCGGTCCCCAACATCTGGGGTTTCTACTGGCCCGATGACATCAACAACGCCCTGTGGAAGTGCTACAACTACTCCATGGGCATCCTGGCCATCGCCTGCGCCGCCACTACGGCCAAGCACTTCGCCGACGCCCAGAACCGCGATCTGCCCAAGAACAACCAGATCAACTTCATCTCGTGCATGTGCGCAGCCATCATCGGCTTCTTGCTCCTTTCGAGCGACACGATCGCCACGGACGCTGCCAGCGGCTTCAACACCACCTACCTTGGTTCCAAAGGCCTGTTGACCGCCTTTATCGCTGCGTTTGTGACCGGCATCATCTACAAGTTCTTCATTAAGCGCAACATCACCGTCAAGATGCCCGAGCAGGTTCCGCCCAACATCTCGCAGACCTTTAAGGACATCATCCCCTTCTCCGTCTGCATCACCGTCTTTTGGGTCTTTGACATCGTCTTCCGCGCTGCCTTTGGCTTCTGCTTTGCCCAGGGCGTCATCCAGGTGTTCCAGCCCCTGTTCACCGCCGCCGACGGCTACATCGGCCTCGCTGTGATCTACGGCGCCATGAGCCTCTTCTGGTTCGTGGGCGTCCACGGCCCCTCGATCGTCGAGCCCGCCATCGCCGCCGCTCTCGTTGCCAACATGACAGACAACTTGGCTGCGTTCCAGGCCGGCCAGCACGCTTCCGCTGTCCTGACCCAGGGTGCCCAGTACTTCGTCGTCTGCATGGGCGGCACCGGCGCCACGCTCGTCCTGGTCTTTATGTTCTGCTTCCTGGCCAAGTCTCAGGAGATGCGCGCCGTCGGTAAGGCCGCCATCGTCCCGGTCTGCTTTGCTGTCAACGAGCCGCTGCTGTTCGCCGCACCCATCGTGCTCAACCCCGTCTTCTTTGTCCCGTTTGTTTTTGCCCCGATCGCCAACATCTGGATCCTCAAGATCTTTATCGACTTCTTGGGCATGAACGGCTTTATGTACACCCTGCCCTGGACCGTCCCCGGCCCCATCGGCACCATCATGGGCCTGGGCTTCCAGCCGCTCGCCTTTGTGATGCTCGCCCTCATCCTGGTCGTCGACTTTGTCCTGTACTATCCGTTCTTCCGTGCCTATGACGCCCAGAAGTGCGCCGAGGAGGCCGAGATTTCCGAGGAGGAGCTCGCCGCCAAGAACGCCGAAAAGGCCGCCAAGCTCAACGACGCCTTCCAGGGCAAGGCCGATGCCAAGAGCGTTGCCGCCGGCGCTGCTGCCGAGGCCGTGAGGGCTGACGCCTCCGCCGCTTCCGCAGCACCCGCTGCCGAGGCTACGACCGCCAGCGACCTCAACGGCAAGCGCGTGCTCGTGCTCTGCCAGGGTGGCGGCACCTCGGGCCGGCTCCGGCGCGCTGGCCAAGGCCGCCAAGGAGCGCGGCATCGATCTTGAGACCGCTGCCGATGCCTATGGCAACCACGTCGACATGCTCCCCGACTTTGACCTGGTCGTCCTGGCCCCGCAGGCCGCCAGCTACCTGGCCGACCTGCAGAAGGACTGCGAGCGCGTGGGCAACAAGTGCGTCGCCTGCCGCGGTAAGCAGTACATCGAGCTCTCCCAGAACGGCGACAAGTCTCTCGCCTTCGTAGCCGAGCAACTGTCGAAGTAAGTAACGCCCAGGGCCAGTCGACCATCAACAGCCGGCTGGCCCTTCGATTTAGACGATTGGATCATCATGTCCGTTAACCCTGCTAGCGTCACCAACCCGCCTGCGCAGTTTCCCAAGGACTTTGTCTTTGGCGGCGCCACTGCTGCCTACCAGGTAGAGGGCGAGACCCGCACTCACGGTAAGGGCAAGGTTGCCTGGGACGACTTCCTGGAGGCCCAGGGCCGTTTCTCTCCCGATCCCGCTTCCGACTTCTACAACCAGTACCCCGTCGACCTGGAGCTGTGCGAGGAGTTCGGTATCAACGGCATCCGCCTCTCCATCGCCTGGAGCCGCATCTTCCCCAACGGCACCGGCGAGATCAACCCCGAGGGTGTCCAGTTCTACCACGATCTCTTCGCCGAGTGCCACAAGCACCACGTTGAGCCGTTTGTCACGCTGCATCACTTCGATACGCCGCTGCCCCTCTTTGAGAAGGGCGACTTCCTCAACCGCGAGACCATCGACGCCTTTGTGAACTTTGCCACCTTCTGCTTTAAGGAGTACGCCGACCAGGTAACCTACTGGTTCACCTTTAACGAGATCTGGGCCGACGCCTCCAACACCTACATCGAGGGCACCTTCCCCGGTGGCGTCAAGGCGCATCTGGCCGAGGCCTTCCAGTGCGAGCACAACATGATGCTCGCCCACGCCAAGGCTGTGCTGGCCTTCCACAACGGCGGCTTCAAGGGCAAGATCGGCGTCATCCAGTCGCTCGAGTTCAAGTACCCGCTCAACGAGAATGACCCCGCCGACATCAAGGCCGCCAACAACGAGCACGTGCTGCAGAACCAGTTCTTGCTCGACGCCACCTTCCGCGGCGACTATGCCCCCGACACCCTCGAGTGCGCCAACCGCCTGGCAGCCATCTCGGGCGGCACCATCGAGATCCTGGACGAGGACCTCAAGATTATGCGCGAAGCAGCGCTCTACAACGACTACCTGGGTGTCAACAATTACCAGTGCCGCTTCCTCAAGGCTTACGATGGCGAGAACGACCTGCACCACAACGGTACGGGCGAGAAGGGCACCGGCCGCTGGCGCGTCAAGGGCATTGGCGAGCACGTGAACAAGCCCGGCATTCCCACCACCGACTGGGACTGGATCATCTATCCCGAGGGCCTGTTCGACCTGCTCGTCTACATTAAGCAGCGCTACCCCAACTACAAGCAGATCTTCATCACCGAGAACGGCATGGGCTACAAGGACCCCTACAAGGACGGCTTTGTGGACGACCAACCGCGCATCGACTACATCGAGCAGCACCTGCGCTGGCTGCTCAAGGCCATGGAGGTGGGCGTCAACGTGGGCGGCTACTTCCTGTGGAGCCTGCAGGACCAGTTCTCCTGG
This sequence comes from Collinsella aerofaciens, assembly GCF_015561195.1. Taxonomy (GTDB): domain Bacteria; phylum Actinomycetota; class Coriobacteriia; order Coriobacteriales; family Coriobacteriaceae; genus Collinsella; species Collinsella aerofaciens_AC. The sequence continues at coordinate 400,170 of NZ_JADMSU010000001.1, forward strand.
ACCAACGGCTACAACAAGCGTTACGGCTTTTTCTACGTTGACTTTGAAACCCAGAAGCGCACGCCCAAGGCAAGCGCCTACTGGTACAAGCACGTGGCGCAGACCCGTCGTCTGGACTAGCGACTTGCGACTAGCGGAATTGCCCCGCTCACACAACCTGTCCCCATTTCTCAGCCGGGGGCGGCACGTCACAGGACGCGCCGCCCCCGGTCTTTTTGTTTTTTGGACGGTTCGGGGGCCGTTTGTCTCGATCTGTAACATCTAGCCGAGTCTTTAAATCCTAACTGTTACAGATCGAGATAAACAGGGTGGGCCGGACCGAATTGTCTAAATCTGTAACACTAAAACCGGTTTTGGGCGTCTAGTTGTTACAGATCGAGATGAACGCACAGGCCAAGCCGAAAATCTAAATCTGTAACAACTAGCGGGTTATTTCGCTCCCACCTGTTACAGATCAAGACAAAGATGATGGCTGGGTAGACAAAATCTCGATCTGTAACACCTAGTCGAGTTTTTGGGTCCTAACTGTTACAGATTAAGATGAACGAGCCGAGCACGTCTACGCCCGCAGGTCCTTTACGCTGGAACGCTCGACCAACACACCCGAGACGAGCGTGCGACTTCTGGAACTCGGGGCTTCCAGACCTGCGACGACCTCGTTAAGCGCACGGATGCCCAGCTCGCGGTGGCGAAACTTCACCGACGTCAGAATCGAGTTGGGAATCGTCTTGTAGAGCTCATCATCGAAGCCGATCACGGACACGTCGTCGGGCACACTGAGCCCTTTGTCACGTAGAGCAATCATCACGCCGTTTGCCATGCAGTCGTTAGCAGCGAGGACCGCCGTGCAATCGGGTTTATCGGCAAGCACAAGGCCCGCGGCATAGCCACTATCCGCATTCCAATCGCCTTGCAGAGGCTCGGGCGGCTCAATGCCACGTGCCTCGAGTGCCGCACGCCAACCTTTCATACGGCACTGACTCGACAGCGACTCTTTCTTACCAGAGACGAAGTACACGTTCTTGTGCCCGTGATTCAAGAAGTACTCGCACGCCATGCGCGCGCCGCCCTCTTGATCGTCACTGACGGTGGAGCAGGTAGGATGCTCCATCGGCGTAATAATCACCGTCTTGAGGTCTTTCGGCGCCTCAAAGGCATCAAAGTCGTCGACCATCTGACGCAGGTTGAAGATCATGCCATCAACAGGCAGCTGCGACATCCTGCGCGCCGCATCGGCAAGGGTCATCTTCTCCCCCGCCCGCTTTTTGATCATCGTGAGCGCAAAGCCGCGTTCTTCGGCGGCATCGGCGATACCGTCGATCATGTCCACGGCGCCGCCCGACAAGTGGAACAGCACCACGCCGATGCACCCGTAACGGCCCAACTTGAGCGAACGCGCGGCGAAGTTGGTTCGAAACCCGAGCGCCTCCATTGCCGAATGGACCTTATCGCGTGTCGACTCGCGCACGCTATCGGGTTCGTTGATCACGCGCGACACCGTCTTGAGAGAAACGCCTGCGGCAACTGCTACATCGTTCATTGAGACATTTTTCTTGTCCATCGTTGCCACTACTTCTCCAGTCGGTTTTGCATCGCTTGTTTTTGTGTTCTAGCATACACTACCTGCCCGACTGACAAATCAGCCGTTTATCGAACAATATCGACCGTTCACCCGTAAATGCTTGTTGCTCTTCCAAAAATGTCTTACGTTGTCATTAACGAAATGACAACGTTGTCATTTCGCAATGCCTTCCTTAAGCAGGAAGGTTTCCGGGCAGTCCTAACCATCCATCGACGACCAGTTCCATCCACATGCATCGCGCATCGAGCAGCAAAGGAGCTCTATGGACGCCATCGTAAAGATGCTCGAAAAGCATCAACCGTTCTTTGAGAAGATCTCGAGGAACATCTACCTCCAGGCCATTAAGGACGGATTCCTTGGGTGCATGCCCATCGTCCTCACCTCTTCGATCTTCCTACTGATTGCCACCCTTCCCGGCGTAGTCGGCATCACGCTGCCCCAACCGCTCATCGACTGGTGCAACAAGCTGTACAACTTCACCATGGGCGTCATGGGCATCATGGTTGCCGGCACCACCGCCAAGAACTTCACGGCATCCATGAACCGTCGCATGCCCGCCGGCAAGGTGCTCAACGACGGCTCCACCATGGTTGCCGCCCAGTGCAGCATGCTTCTGCTCGCTGTTACGCAGTTCACCACCAAGTTCAACGGCTCCGAGCTTTCGGTCTTCGACTGCACCAGCATGGGTACGCGCGGTCTGTTCTCGGCCTATATCGCCGCGTTCATTACCGTGTGGGTCTATAAGTTCTGCGTCTCGCGCGATCTGACCATTAAGCTGCCCAAGGAGGTCCCGGGCGCCATCGCTCAGAACTTCCGCGACATCATCCCCTTTGGCGGCGCCGTCATCATCTGCGGCATCATCGATGTCGTCGTGCGCAACCTCATGGGCGTTCCGTTCTCCGAGCTGCTTATCAAACTGCTCTCCCCGCTCTTTACCGCTGCAGAAACCTATCCTGGCCTTATCCTTATCCAGGCAGCCACCGCGTTCTTCTGGTTCATCGGCGTCCACGGCCCCTCGATCGTCCAGCCGGGCATCGACCCCATCCGTCTTGCCAATCAGGCCGAGAACCTGCAGGTTCTGCTGGCCGGTGGTCACCCCGCCCACTCCCTCACCTTTAACATGTCGCTCGTGGGTGAGTTCGGCGGCACCGGCGCCACCTTCATCGTGCCGCTTCTGCTGATTCTCTTTATGAAGTCCAAGCAGCTCAAAGCCGTCGGTAAGGCCTCGATTGTTCCTGTTGCCTTCGCCGTCAACGAACCGCTGCTCTTTGGCGCCCCGATGATCCTTAACCCCTACATGCTCATCCCCTTTGTTGCCGCCGGTTGCGTCAACGTGAGTGTTGCCAAGTTCTTTATCGATAACGTGGGCATGAACGGATTCTCCTTCGTGGTGCCTTGGGCTACCCCTGCCCCCATCGGCATCTTCATCACCACGAACTTCCAGCTTATCGCCCTGGTATTTGTCGCGATCATCATCTTGCTGGACGCCATCATCTACCTGCCGTTCTTGAAGGCATACGATAAGCTGCTCTGCGACCAGGAGGCCGAGCGCGCCGCCGAGCTGGGTCTCGAGTCCAATGCTGCCGCTGCCATCGCCGCCAAGCCCTCTGCGCCCGCTGTCGAGCAGGCCACCGCTTCCGTCGAGCCGACCGCCGCTGCCGCCGACAGCAAGCCTGTCGCCGATCAGTCCGAGCCCGCCGCCGATGCATCCGCCAAGAAGGACGTCGATGGCCTGAAAGTCCTCGTCCTGTGCGCCGGTGCCGGCACCTCCGCCATGCTTGCCAACGCCATCAAGGAAGGTGCCGCGCAGACCGGAGAGAACATCGCTTCCTCCGCAGGTGCCTATGGCCAGCACACTGCCATCATGGATCAGTACGACGTTATCGTACTTGCCCCGCAGGTTCGTAGCTACTACAACGACATGAAGGCCGACACCGATCGCCTGGGCATTAAGCTGCTCGCTCCCCGCGGTAAGGAATATATCGACCTTACTCGCGACCCCGCCGGTGCCATCAAGTGGCTCCGCGAGAACCTCGACTAGTTTCTCCCCTGTTGGTGCCCGGATCCCCAGTTCGGGCACCTCTCCCTATTCGTATCCCACAGAAAGGATGACTCATGACCAACCCCATGCAGTTCCCCGACGGCTTTGTGTTTGGCGGCGCCACCGCTGCTTACCAGGTTGAGGGCGAGACCCGCACGCACGGCAAGGGCAAAGTGCCCTGGGACGATTTCCTGGCTGCTCAGGGTCGCTTCTCCCCCGATCCTGCAAGCGACTTCTACAACAAATATCCGGTCGATATCGACCTGTGCCAGCGCTTCGGCATCAACGGTATTCGCGTCTCCATAGCTTGGAGCCGTATCTTCCCCAGTGGCACCGGCGAGATTAACCCCGAGGGCGTCGCCTTCTATCACGAGCTTTTTGCCACCTGCAACAAAGCTGGCGTTATCCCCTATGTCACGCTCGATCACTTCGATACGCCCGAGGCCTTCTACCAGGACGGCGGCGAGGGATTCCTGACGCGCATGACCATCGACGCCTTCGTCGAGTACGCCAAGTTCTGCTTTGCCGAGTTCACCGAGGTCAAGCATTGGTTTACCTTTAACGAGATTCCCGCGACCGCCGAGGGCAGCTTTATCGTCGGCAACTGGCCGCACGGTGAGAAGTACCGTCTGGACAAGGCCTTCCAGCTCATGCACAACATGATGGTGTCCCACGCCAAGGCTGTCGTCGCCTTCCACGAGGGCGGCTTTGAGGGCGAGATCGGCATTGTCCAGAACCTGGAGCCCAAGTATCCCCTCGACCCCAACAATGCCGCCGACTGCGAGGCAGCTCGCATGGCCGACGTCATCAACAACCGTTGGGTACTCGACGCCACCTTCCGCGGCCACTATGCCGCCGACACCATGGAGGCTGCGACCAAGCTGGCCCATATCGCCGGCGGCGAGCTCGACGTCCGCGACGAGGACATCGCCGCGCTGACCGCCGCGCTCCCCTACAACGATTGCCTGGGCGTCAACACCTACAAGTGCCAGTTCCTGCGTGCCGCCGAGGGCGAAAACGACATCAACCACAATGGCACCGGCGACAAGGGCTCCTCGCGCTGGTTCCTCAAGGGCGTGGGCGAGGCATGCGTGCGCGAAGGCGTACCCACCACCGATTGGGACTGGATTATCTATCCCGAGGGCCTCTACGACCTGCTGCTGCGCATTAAGAACGATTACCCCAACTACAAGAAGATCTACATCACCGAGAACGGCATGGGCTATAAGGACGACTTTGAGGACGGCTTTATCGACGACGCCCCTCGCATCGACTATATGCGTCAGCATCTCGCGTGGATCCTCAAGGCAATCGACGGCGGCGTAAACGTCGACGGTTACTTTGTGTGGTCGCTGCAGGACCAGTTCTCCTGGACCAACGGCTATAACAAGCGCTATGGCCTGTTCTACATCGACTTTGAGACCCAGAAGCGCTATCCCAAAGCGAGCGCGTACTGGTACAAGAACGTCGCGGAGACCGGCCTGCTCATGGCCTAGTTTCCGCCGCGCACCCCCTGTCGGCCGCATACGAATCCCTCCACGGGTTCGCATGCGGCCTTTTCCGTCGATCAAATAAAGATCGTCATATACAGCGGTAGATATATCCTGTGCCCTTCAACCCTAAGCTGTTTTGGGTGAAGGACTATCTCTTCTCCGACTCGTCGTTGGAAACGCCTGCCGAAATCGTCAAGTGAGATTGTTGAATACGATTTGGAAGATTTGACCTCAACAGGAGTGACCCGCGGTTTTCCAGCCGCATCTTCAAAGCCGCGCGAAACAAGAAAATCTATTTCACGCGTCCTGGGACGACTCCCCTCCGTTTTGGACGGCTCCTGCCAGCTGTAATAAAAAAGCGAATGCCCCAGACTCTTAAGCTGCTGTGCCACGATGTTCTCGATCAACATTCCTTTATTAATCGAAATTCTTCCAAATTGAATATCTCTATGGACATCCATAAGGTCCGGACCATCATCAAACGCCAAGCTCACGAGCAATCCCGTATCTGCCATATAGCATTTAAGCGAAGACGCGTCCTCGTGCAGGCGGTAGCCCACGCTCGGATCACTACATAAATAGCAGCGATTAATCAATCGCGCATCCTCAAGCCAAATTAACGCCGACTCATATGTCTCAAAACGGGACCCCTTCTCCAGACTGTCGAATTTAAACCGTTTATTTGCCGCAGATAATTGGCCCGGAATGTCGTCATAAGCCGCCCGCGCACGCCTAGCGTCCGAACCTCCAAACTTGGCAATATCCTCCCTGTATAGTGCAATAATCTGCCGTTTAACCCTATCGCACCCTCTAAAATCACTCTCTGACACAAAGGAGTCGACCGACTGTGGCATACCGCCGACAAGCATATACTCATCGAACAATCTCATGCACGTCGCATGAGCACCGTCCGGAAGCGCAATCTGAGATTCGCGCGCTTTACGGATCTCTTCCGCATAAAGATCTTTTCCGGTCGCCCAAAGATACTCCTCAAAATCGAGGGGCTCGAGAGGGATTCTTTCTTCCTCTGACGGAATGACAATGCTTTCGACATTCTTTTTGATGGAGACAAGAGAACCTGTCTCGATGTAATCAAATCTGCCATCTTCTACAAGATGCTTTATGTATTCGCGCGCGATGGGAAACCGCTGCACTTCATCAAAAATGACCAGTGACTCTCTCGGCACGAGGGCCTTGCCATACTGCAGCTGAAGCATGCGTAAAAAAAGATCGATATCTTCACGGTGATTCAGAAATATATCGAGTGTGGCTTTGCTGGCAGCCGAAAAGTCAATGTACAGATAGTCCTTGTATTCATTTTGCGCGAAGCACTTAACGAGTGTCGTTTTGCCAACGCGTCTTGCGCCCTCAATTAGCACGGCGGTGCGCCCTTGCGAACGTTCCTTCCACTCCCGCAGACGATCATATGCCTTCCGTTTAAACATTATCTCACCTCAGCATAACTTACCTGCTAGTTTACAAAAAAGCCGACCTTTATATATGTCTAATATTACAGAAATACCGACCATTGCGATGGTCTAAATACACAAAATTACCGACCTTTACAACAGAAATTACGCCGCACCGTAAAACAGCTGTAACTCTTCGCGAAGGGAAACCTATGTCTGCACGCACACCTATTCGAGAGGCAGAAGAACGACATGGGCTGTAAGGACGACTTCGAGGACAGCCTTATCGACGACGCTCCCCGTATCGACTACATGCGCCAGCATCTCGCGTGGATCCTCAAGGCGAGCGCGTACTGGTACAAGAACGTCGCGGAGACCGGCCTACTTATGGCCTAATTCAAGCCGCGTACCCCCTGTCGGCCGCATGTGAATCCCTCCACGGGTTCGCATGCGGCATTTTTGTTTTTGGTGGGCCCGAGCGGATCATTCGTCTCGATCTGTAACATCTAGCAGGGGTTTTCGGTCCTTCCTGTTACAGATCAAGACAAACGAGCGGCCCGAACTTGAAGATCTCGATCTGTAACACGTAACTGAGTATTCCAGCCCTACCTGTTACAGATCGAGACAAACGGATAGCCCGAAGCAGAAGATCTCGATCTGTAACATCTAACCCGGTTTTCTACTCCCAACTGTTACAGATTGAGATAATTCGACGACGCCGACGTTATAATATACCGTGGTACAATTGTGTCCCAACGCGAAGGAGGTACCTATGCCCACCTGTGTGCCCGTCCGAGACATGAAGGACACCGCTGCATTTACCGCGCTTGTTGAGTCTGAGCGCGACGTCACCGTGACCAAGAACGGCTACGAGGCCATGCACTGCATCAGCAGCGACCAGTATCGCCTCATGCAAGACGAAATCGCCAAGGCCAAACTGCTCTCTCGTATGATGTTGGCAGAAGACGAAATATCGCAAGGCGACTACAGCGACTACGAATCCTTCGCGGCTTCGATACGAGACAAATATGACCTATAACGTCGTAATCCTCAAAAGCGCGCGATATGAGTACGAGAGTATTGTCGGATACCTTGCTCAAATCCTCAAGAATCCGCGTGCGGCAGGCAATTTTGTCGCTGAGTTTGAATATCAGCTTGACCTGCTTCGCGAGCAGCCGCTTTTACGTCCCCTCTCGCACATGCAAGAGCTGGCGGCACGTAATTACCGATCGTTTCCCGTAAACAACTACGTGTGTCTATACAAGTTTGAGCACGAAACAATCTATATCGCCCACATCTTTCATCAGTCACAGGACTACGCCCGCCTGGTCTAGCCCACAAGCTGAATACTTGGCCCGAGCACATTTGCGTGTCATATCGCGTTGCGTTGACACGCCAATCCCTCGCCACGGAGGGAGGCAGAAGTATCGCCTGCAGCGTTAGCTAGCAGATGACCTGCGTGTGCTCCTCGATGGCGGCGCGGTCCGCATCGGTAATACTCGGCTCGCACACCACGGCGTCCAAATTGTCCAGGCGGCAGAAGGTATAGAAGTCGCGCTTGCCGATCTTGCTGGAGTCGGCGATCAGATAGCGCGAGTCTGCCTTGCTAAAAGCGAGCTGCTGGATACGGCCCTCGTCCATGTTGGACGTAGACACGTCGCCATCCAGAATGCCGTTGGCGCCGATAAACGCCGCATCGATGCCCAGCGCGCGAAGGGTATCCTCGGCCGTTGGTCCCACAAAAGCGGCGGTGCGGCGACGGTACATACCGCCCACGAGGCACAGCTCGCAGTCTTCGCGCGCCTCGAGCAGGTTAAACACCGAAAGCGAATTGGTCACAATGCGCAGGCGAAACGTCGGCAGCATCGAGGCCATCTGCTCAACCGTGGTGCCCGTGCCCAAAAAGATGGTCGAGCCCTCCTCGATAAGCTCCACAGCACGGCGCGCAATCTGCAGCTTTTCCTCGGCATGCTTAGTGCGCTTTTCGCTATGCGAATACTCATGGCGCAGCATGGCGTGGGGACGACCCTGCGCACTGCGGGCGCCGCCGTGCACGCGCTCGATCTCGCCCAGACTCGCAAGTTCTTCGAGGTCGCGGCGAATCGTCATGTCCGAAACGCCCAGTGCATCCGAAATCTCCTTGACCGAGACCGTGCCCTGCTCCTCGAGCAGCTGACGAACCTTATCCTGTCGCTCTGCCTTAATCACGATGAATCCTCGCCGTTCTTTGCGCGCATATCATTCAAACAGTAACGAACAAATTGTATCAGACTCGTACGCGTCAAAAATGAACGCCCACACAGCTCCAATCATCACTTTTTTGAGAAAAATACCCCCTGCTTTAGTGGGGTGTAGTGATAATCTCGCCTGTTCGCGCTACAGTTTGTCCGAAATACCTCGATGTTAGGAACCAAATGATCACTTCCGAGCTTTTCGGCACCGCGCCGTGCGGTACCCCCGTTCATCGCTACACCCTCAACGGGCCCGAGATCTGCGTTCGCATTATGGACTATGGCGCCACTGTGTTGGGCATCGACGTGCCCGACATTCCCGGCAACGTGCGCGATGTGGTGCTGGGCTTCGATAAGCTCGAGGATTACTTTGACAACCCCGCCTGCTTTGGCGCGACCATCGGCCCCGTGGCCAACCGCACTGCGGGTGCCACGATTACTATCGACGGCACGAACTGGCATATGCCGGCCAACGAAGGCGTCAACAACCTGCACAGCGATCTTGAACATGGTCTGCACAAGCGCGTATGGGATGTTGAACTCGACGAGGTCCACAATGCCGTGCGCATGACCACCTCGCTTGAGGATGGCGAGCTGGGTCTTCCCGGCAACCGCACCTTTACGGCCGTGTTTACCGTGACGCGCACCGGACGTTTCCGTATCGAGTATGGCTGCGAGAGCGACCGTGCCACCTACGTGTCCATGACCAACCACACGTACTTTAACCTTGCCGGTCATAACGCCGGCATGGACTGCGAGCACTTCTTTGTTGCTAACGCTGCCCACTACCTGCCCATTAACGAGCAGAACATCCCCACCGGCGAGATTGCTCCGGTCGAGGGAACACCGTTTGACTTTCGCGAGCTGCGCCCCGTTGCACCCGGCATGGAGGCCGACGACCCGCAGATCAAGCAAGCACGCGGCTACGACCACTGCCTGTGCATTGGCGACTATCAGTACGGCCGTAATCTGCGCCGCGCCCTGCACGTCGAGGAGATGTGGACCGGTCGCGAGCTGGACTACTACACCACCGCCCCGGGCGTGCAGCTCTACACCGGCAACTGGCTGGGCGACGAGCATGCCAAGGACGACGCCAACTATGGCTGGGGTGCCGGCTTTGCCCTCGAGGCCGAGATGTACCCCGACACGCCGCATCAGCCGCTGTTCCCGCAGGGCATTGTGGGCCCGGGTCACCCCTACAGCAATGTGATCGAGTACCACTTTATGAGGCACTAAGCCCACAACGCGACATATCGCACAGCAGCGCCCGCCGGCACCACCGCCGGCGGGCGCTTTTTCATCTTTTAGGCTCATTTTCGCTGTGACTGTATGGGTGACATATCAAAACTATGCCCATTTACTACGTTTAGCCCGGGATGCTCGACATGCACCGATTTTTGTTAAATTCGCGAGCCGTCTACCTGCGGTTTTGTTTTTCTCAAATTCGACATGCTCGGCGATAGCCGATCAAACATAGTAAATGGGCATATTTTTTGACAGGCGGCATCGCATGCGTCCCTCGCAAGGGCAAAAAGATCCGTTTTCCTCCGTCCCCAAGGATCAGTTGAACAGATTGCCGATGGGGTCGGGGGCGGAACTGGGGAGGTAGCGGATTTCTAGCTCTATGCCGAGCTCTTGCAGCTCTTTGAGGGCAGCGACGTCCGCATCGTCTATGGCGACTGCGGGCGTTGCTGGACGCTTGCCCTCCCCCGCCTGCATATGGCCAATGCTGATCTTGGTGATCGGCACACCGCCCTTGACCAGCGCGAGCGCATCCGCGGGCGACGCCACCATGATGAGAATCCATTGGCGCGGCGTTGCGGTATGAATGATGTCGATGGTCCTTTGCACCGAGAAAAACCGCGTCCACACGCCCTCGGGCGCCGCGACCCTCATAGGCGCCCACTTGCGCGAATCCGCCGCAATCTCGTCGTTGACGATTAGGACGAGGTTGGAACCCATAGCCTCGTTCCACAGCTCAACGTCTTGCCCGTAAATAAACCGGTCATCGATACGCGTGAGAAGGATCTTGGGTTGAGCCATGGCAGTCCCATTCTGTTTGAGACTCGTAAGAGCGAGACATCACGTCTCCAATATTAGTGCATTTAAAGTGAGAAAAGCCGTCAGAACCCTTGCGCGGATGTGCGATGTCCCGTATCATAGACAGCCGTTGACGCCTCAGTTGCGTCACCACATGGCCGCCAGCGTAGCTCAGTTGGTAGAGCACCGCTCTCGTAAAGCGGGGGTCACCGGTTCGAGCCCGGTCGCTGGCTCCATTGCACAAGATAGCCGCCTTCGGGCGGCTTTTTTTTGTTGCCGATTCGCCCACTCGGTGGACTTCGGGTTTAATGCTTAGGGGCGGGGATTTACCAAAGTGAAATTTTAATGAAAAGAAACCCAGCTGCAACAATTGCCATGGTGAGGGCTCGAATTGGCCATATAGATCTAAAATAGCCACAATATACAAATGTCGAGAGACGTTGGGGATATAGATGAAAAGAACTAAGGGTTTTCTTTTGTTGGTAATGATGCTGCTCGGACTGTTCTGCCTGAGTGGCCCTTCTTGGGCCGAGGCTGCCTGTCCTGAAGGTGAGCCTCAGCAGTCTTATACGGGCAGCCTGCTGATAACTGCTAAGGAGGGCGATGCCGACTCTCAGTCTGGGGTAAATCCCCTTGCCACTTTTGAGGGGGACGGCGGAACGGTCAAGCTTGACCATATTGGTAGCGGGATTTTGAGGTGGCAAGTTCTTCCGGACAAAATTGCGAACGATCCCTTCTCTTTTGCTGGAACGATATATCTATACAAGGTTGTGAGCGGAAAACAAAAATATGTCGATTGCTATCCGACAAACGGGTCTGGAATTGCATTCACCGGCATTTCGGGGCAGATTGATACACATGTACGAAAGGGAACCTATGTGGTGCGTTGGGTTGGAGCTGCTGCAGGCCCGATATGGATTGCGGTCTTGCGCCCCGATGTCCAAATAGGTTTCTCTCTCTAGACGGGAAGTTGCTCATGGACGCCATATATGACGGAGATGACTGGGTCGATCATTATACTTGGCGCCTGGTCGGCTCGAACGACAATGGGGATGTGGTGTTTGATGGACTATGTCCAAAGCATCTCCATCCTTTTGTCTCGTCGTTAATTGAGAGTTCCGCTCGTGTTGCCCCCTACAGCTCGGCATCGCTTCATGATACGGACGTTTTGAAGACCATAAGGGAGTCAATTGACGAGGGCACGATGAGCGGCCCGCTGTTTTCTCGGCTTGTGGGGCTAGATGAGATTGGCTCGAAACGACTGCTTGCGGGCGAAAAAGTGGAACTCACTTATCGGTCGATGATTTCAATCCTGCGGCTAGCCGATGTTCTTCGCAAATAAATGAGGCTTCCCTATTCAAAAACAGAAAACCCCGCCAAACGTGATTCCCCTAGGGAAAGCACGTTTGGCGGGGTCCTAGCGTGATTTCCCTAGGGGAATCACGCCATCAGACGAGCAGCTCAGTCGAGCAGCGCGCTACTCCTCCCAGTAAGCATCTGCAAGCAGCTTAAAGCAGATCTTCTTGACCGGCTGTGCGCCATCGCCCGGGAACTCGAGCGTGGGCATGTGAGGCTCGCCGGCAACGAACAGTGCAAACTTGTCGTCGGCAAGATCGCCGGCGATCGAAGCGTCGGAATCGACCAGATCGTAGTCGTCCTTCTCGTCAAACTCCTGGACCAGCGTCAGGCTGCCCGTGGCAACCTTAAAGGCCTCGCGACCCTCAACATCAATCTGCAGGTCGTGATAGCGCTGATGCGTCTCATAGTGAGCCTCGGCCTCAGGACGCGTCGTGGGAGCCATGACGTTCGCAAAGACCTTGTCGCCCAGAATCGGATGGCTGCCGACCTCGAGCTCCGCCGGGTCGTTCTCCTCGAGCCAGTCGATCAGCACATCGAGGCCCTTGAGCATTCCGCGGTATTCCTCAATATCGCCCAGTGCACCGTAAATCATCTAAATCCCCTCTCGGATCGTTTCTTTGGCAGCTACTCGGTAAACGCATTACCGACGCTGTTGCCACCCACATACGTCTCGACCAGGGTAAGGTCGGGATTGAACACGACGGCATCGGCGTCGCGCCCCGGCATAATGCTACCGCACTTGTCATCGGCTCTAACCACAAGTAAGCAACCGATGCCGGGGCCGACGCCCAAGCTCCTACAGCTCGGTCACGACAACGCCGTTGTAGACCTCGTCCCAACGGTCCATGACCAAGTGGCCAGTCATGGGATCCATGGCGTTGAGCTTGCCGCAGGTGTTGGCGGTACGCAGCACCGTCTCATCATCCGCGCCAGCAGCAATCGCATGTGCGAAGCCAGCAATGGTCGAGTCGCCAGAACCCGTAGCGTTAACGGCAGGAATATCGGGAGTCTTGGCGCGGAACGCACGGCCGTTATGGAAGCCCACGGAACCGGCGGCACCCATGGAAACGACGACCCAGGGGATATCGGAGAAGCGGGCATCAGAGGCGAGCGCGGCGCGGAGCTCGTCCACATCGTCGGTGGTAAAGCTCGTGCCCAGAAGGCCGTTGATCTCGGTCAGGTTAGGCTTAACCAGCTCGGGCTTAATTTCGGACTTAAGAGCGGCCTCGAGCGAAGCACCCGAGGTATCGAGCAGCACCTTGGCGCCGGCGTTCTCGGCAATGCCCGTGATCTTGGCGTAGTAGTCCGCCTCGACGCCGCGGGGCAGCGAACCCGAGATGGTGACGACGTCGGCCTTGCCCGCAAGCTCGGTAAACTTGGCGGTAAAGGCATCGAGCTCCTCGGGGGCAATCGTCGGGCCGCTCTCGAGCAGCTCGGTCTGGTTGCCAGCGTGGAGGATGTTAAGGCAAATACGGGTCTCGCCCTTGATGGGCACAAAGTCGTTGTTAATACCGTTGGCGTCCATGAGCTCAGCCATGTAGGCGCCCATGTGGCCGCCGAGCAGGCCGGTTGCCACAACGTCATCGCCCAGCTGACCCAGGACGCGGGCCACGTTAAGACCCTTGCCGCCGGCGGTCTTTTCGGGCGTCACGCGGTTGACGTCGTCGATAATGAGCTCATCGAGCTGATAGCGCGTATCGACAGACGGGTTCATCGTAACGGTGAGGATCATTTTTAGCTCCTTATCTCGCAGGCTCCTTGTGCCTCGCGATACGAGTCGACAAAACGGAATTACAGAATCTCAATCGTGAACGAGCGAGCGATGGTCTCCTTGGGCTTGGCGATAAGGCAGCCGCGCTTGTGCTCAAGCACGTCGTCCTCATCGGAACAGGTCGAAAGACCGCCCCAAGGCTCAACTGCCACAAAATCGCCCTCGGGCTTACTCCACACAATGAGATACGGGAAACCCTCAAAGCTCAAGCGAACGCCCTTGTCCTCGCCCTTCTTGGAAAGCGTGACCTGACGGCTCTCGAGCACGTCAAAGATGGTCTCCGCAAAATCGAAGAGCTCATGCGACAGAGGCAGCGTCTTTCCCACCATGGGGTTCTTGGAGCGGTTAGCTACATCAATCAATCCGGTCGAGGGTACGGCGGTGCAAAGCTCCGCAGCCTCGTCTTTCTCGAAGCGCAACTCGTAGTCCGTATAGGCCTCGCCCTCATCGAGCGGGCACCTAAAGCCGGGGTGTCCACCGATAAAGAACGGCATGTCCTCGGTGCCCTCGTTGGTCACCTCATAGGAGACGCGCACGGCACTGTCCTCGAGCGTATAACGGGCGACGAGCTTAAACGGATACGGATAATCGCTCAGCAGCGCGGCGTTATCCTCCGAAGCCAGGCACATCGCCAGCTCGTTCGCGTTTTGGCTCAGCAGCTTCCACTCCTGCTTGCGCGCAAACCCGTGGCGAGCGAGCTTTACATGATGCCCGGCAAACGTCATGGCGCTGTTGTCGCGCAAGCCTCCGCAAATCGGGAAGCAAATCGGTGCCTGGCCGGACCACACGGCGGGGTCACCCTGCCACAGATACTCGCGACCTCCAGCCTCGATCGAGGTAAACGAACCGCCAGCCGTGGACACCTTAATAGAAATCGAATCGTTGGAGAGAGCGTATTCCATTGCCCATCCTTTCGAACAACTGCTTTTTGCTCGCAAGTACCCGTCTCGGCCCTGACCAAAGGACAAACCCGCACGTTCATCGATGCGTCCGGTATCCCAGCCATGCAACGGGGTACCATACAGACATTGATGCAATTACAGCTGAAAGGCCTTCTTATGCGAACCATCATCCTCTATGCCTCACGCCACCACGGCAATACGAAAAAGCTCGTGGACGCCATCGTCGAGGCGCACCCCGAGATCGATACCCTCGACGTGAAGTCGCTCGGTAAAAACGAGTACCCCGACCTGCACGAATATCATCTAATCGGTGTCGCCACGGGCATCTATTACTCCGAGATCGACAAGGACATGGCACGCGTGCTCACTAACGTGCTGCAGCCGCAGGACAAGGTGTTTGGCCTTATGACCTACGGTGGCAAAAACAAGTGGTACGGCAAGGATATCGATGGCATCTGCCGCATGAGGCAGGCCATCTTTATGGGTGTCTACGGCTGCCCCGGCTTTGATACGTGGGGGCCGTTCAAGCTCGCCGGCGGTGTCCAAAAGGGACACCCGACCGCTGAGGAAATTAAGGGCGCCGTCGACTTCTTCGACAAGATCGAAGACGAGTATGGCGACATCATCGTCGAAGAGTACGCCAAGCGCGAGAAGCGTCTAGCATACGAGAAGGAGCATCCTGCAGGAGGCCTGGTGGCCGGCGTCAAGCGCACGGCAAAGAAGATCGCTAACAAGCTGTAACTGTGAAGGTGCTTTTGAGCGTTTAACCCATACGGCGGGTCCGAGCAGATTCGGGCCCGCCGTCTTTTTCTATCGCTACTCGGTAAAGGCGTTGCCGACGCTCTGGCCGCCAACATACGTCTCGACGAGGGTGAGCTCGTGGTCGAACACGACAAAGTCGGCGTCGCGACCCGGCATGATGCTGCCACACTTATCCTCGATGTGCGCAGAGCGTGCCGGCACCTCGGTTGCCATGCGAATGGCGATATCGGCGCTGGCGATGCCCCAGTCGACGATGTTCTTGACGCCCTGGGCAAGCGTGAGCACCGAGCCGGCAATGCTCTTGCCGTCGGCGAGCCAGCACAGGTTGTCCTTCATGATGACGTCCATACCACCACTGGTGTAGCTGCCCTCGGGCATGCCGCCGCAACCCAGGCAGTCGGTGATGAGCACCGTGTGCTGCCAGCCCTTTGCCTGCAGCAGCGCCTTAATGGCGGCAGGGTTTACGTGCTTGCCGTCACAGATGATCTCGGCGTAGGTCTCGGGCGTGGACATGGCAGCACCCACGACACCGGGCTCACGGTGATGCAGCCCGCGCTGGCCGTTATAGGTATGCGTAAAGCAGCTGGCACCAGCGTTGATGGCGGCAATGCACTCATCGTAGGTGGCGTCGGAGTGACCGATGCTGGTCACCACACCCTTGGCGTTCAGAGCAGCCGCATAAGCAGCGGCACCGTCGCGCTCGGCCGCCATGGCACTCTTAACGATGCGACCACCCGCGGCCTCCTGCCACTGATCGAAGACCTCCTCGGAGGGATCGATAAGATAAGCGGGGTTCTGCGCGCCCACGTGCTTCATGGTAAAGAAGGGGCCCTCCAGGTAGATGCCCTGAATGCGAGCACCGCAGAAGTCGGGGCCGCGACCCTCGTCAGCCTGGGCGATGGCGGCGCAGGCGTCCTTGATCTGCTCGACGCCATCGGTGAACGTCGTGGGCAGCCAGCTGGTGGTACCGCGACGGGCAAGCTCGGTCGAGCTGATATCGATGCCCTCGGGATCGTTATCGGTAGTTGAGTGGTTGTAGAAACCATGGATGTGAGTATCGACCATACCCGGTGCGATCCACGATCCCGTGTAGTCCTTAATCTCGCAAGAGGGCTCGTCGGCCTGCCAGGCGCCAAAGACGCCATCCTCGACCATAAGATAGCCGCCCAGTTGCGGGCCTGCCGGCAAGAAGAACTTGTCAGCCTTAATTGCGTACGTGCTCATATGCACTCCTTGCTTCTAAAGCAGTTGACTGTGGTGATGCTTATACCCAGCTCAGGTAAAACAAAAAGCGCCCGCCCGCCGTTATGAGCGGACGGGCGCCCTTACAGGGGGACGCGATTAAGCGGTGAAGGGGTGAATCGTCACGCCCTTAACCACGCGGTTGACCGTGCCGGTGGGGCTCGGCGTATCGGGCGTGTTGCCCACGCGCACGGAGTTGAGCAGGCTGATAGCCTGGGCAAACATCACGAACGGCAGAGCAAGATAGCCCTCGGGCAGTGCCTCGTAGCCCTTAAAGGTGAAAGACTCGCCCTCATAGACGGTGGCACCTTCCTGCTGAACGGCGACGGTGTGCTGAGCGATCTCGTCGCCACCGATCTCGTTGAGGATGTCGATGTCGTACTGACGGGTGTAGGCGTCGTTGTTGACGAACACGAAGACGAGCGTCTTATCGTCGACGAAAGACTTAGGTCCGTGACGATAGCCCATGGAGGTGTCGTAGGAAGTAGCGACCAGACCGTGAGCGAGCTCGAGGATCTTGAGCTGGCTCTCCTGGGCAAGGCCACCGAAGGAGCCAGAACCCAAGTAGGTCACGCGGTTGAAGTCACCAGCCAGGTAATCGGCAACCTCGGACTCGCGAGCGATGACCTCCTCGCCCATCTTGGCGATGGTCTCGACCCACTCGGCCTTCTGCTCATCGGAAGCCTCGTCAAAGATGAGGGTAGAGAGCAGGGTCATGCAGGTGTAGGAGCCGGTCATGGCGAAGCCCTTGTCGTTGGCGCGCGGAATGAGCAGCGTCAGCGCATTGGGGTCATCGGCAGACTCGACGGCGAGCTTGCCCTCGGGAGCGCAGGTGATGTTGAGGAACTTGACGTTGTGGACGAGCTCCTTGGCAACGGCAACGGCGGCAAGGCTCTCGGGGCTGTTGCCAGAGCGGGCAAAGGAAACCACGAGCGTGGGATCCTCGGCGCGCAGGAAGTCGCGCGGGGCGCTCACGATGTCGGTCGTGGCGATGGGCTTAAAGTCGTAGAGATCAGTGTTGCCAGCGTGACGCAGGTACGGGGCGCAGGTATCGCCAACGTAGTCGGACGTACCGGCACCGGTGAAGACAACGGACAGACGGCCCTCGCCCATAGCGCGAGCCTCGGCCAGAAAGGCCTCGATGGCCTCCTTGTTCTCGCGATAGATGTTGAGCGTATCACGCCAAAGCTCGGGCTGCTGAGCAATCTCGGCCGTGGTGATCTGGGCGCCGAGCTCGGTGAGCTCCTCGACACTCTTCTCGAACATTTCTAATACCTCTCTCTAGAAGTAATCCTCTGACGTGCAATTATACACTTCGGTTGGTTATCTGGTAGTAACCAGTTAAATACAGAGAATCATCATATGGAAACGGTGCGAACACTAGTCGCTACGCTGGTGGTAAACCTTGTATTTAAACTGATCGGCACGAGCAACCGAGAGCGTATACTCCACAACCTCGTTTGACTCGTTATACGTAGTCCTAACCAAATCGAGCACAGGCGAGCCCTCGACGATTTCCAAAAGGTGGGCATCGGTGGGACGGGCTATGCTCGCATAGAACTCCTCTTCGGCCACGCGTATTTTTTGCTGAAAGTCTTGCTCAATCACATCGTAAAGCGGCTTACGCTCCAGCAGCGGTCGCTTTAGGGACATAAATTGACGAACCGGTAGATAGCTGCGTTCGACCATCATGGGCATGTTGTCGGCAGAACGAAGGCGCTTGAGCTTAAAAATGCGATCACCGATACGCAATCCCATATGCTCGGCCAGATTCTTATCGGCCTCCATCTCGCAAAACTCGAGAATCGTGGTCTCGGGGTCGCGCCCCATCGCGCGCATCTGCTCGGTAAAGCTGTAGGACTGCATAAGATTGGTTGCCTTTGCCGAACGGTCGGTCACAAAGGTACCGCGACCGTGCTGCCGAACCACCAGTCCTAAACGCTCCAGTTCCTGCAGAGCCAGGCGTACCGTAGTGCGCGAGAGACCATAGCGCTCCGAAAGCTCACGCTCGGAAGGAATCATGTCACCGGCGCGATATTCATGGTCAATCTTTTCGGTCAGAATATCGACCAGCTGATCGTACAGCGGTTGCTTACGCGCTCCGATCGCCATCCTATCCTCCCATTTTCTCAAACTCGGCTACTACCTTGGGTGTTTAGCATTATCTGTCTGCCACACCCGAATCATCAAGAAAACAAAAGCCGCGCGCTCTTTCGAGCACGCGGCTTTTAACATACACATGGCTTAAGGGGTCGGGGTGTGAGCCGCGTAGGGACACACCCCTCAAGCTAGAGCCTTACCAGATGCTCGGCCAGAGACCAAGCGGGCCAGCGCCCAGGATGCCCAGGACGAAGAGCAGGAGAATGCCCTTGGTCGGGGTCCAGCTGTGCTTAGCGAACATGTAGTAAAGCAGCAGCGTAAGCATAAGCGGGACGAGCTTCGGGACGATGGTGTTGAGGGTGTCGGCAACAGAGAAGTTGACCGGATCCTCGGTGACGGTGCCGTAGGTAACGGACTCCATGCCGTTGCCCAGATCGGTGACGCCGCACGTGACAGCGTTGCCGTCGGCATCGGAAGCGGTAAGGGCGTTGCCGTCCTTATCGGTCATGGCGATGGTACCGGCCTCAGCGGTCTCGGTATCGATGCCCTCCATACCGGTGAAGTTCTTGGCCTCCTTCTCGGAGACGATCACGGTATTGGCGGAGAGGCCACGGGTGGTGCCGTTGGGGATCTGGAGGTTGATCTGGGTGCCACCCATGGTGACGACCAGGCAACCGACGACGAAGACGCCCATGATGGAAGCGGCACGCGTGAAGGCCTGCATGTTGGCGGTCAGAGCGTCAATAGCGCTGGTGCCAAGCTTGTAGGACCAGTTCATGAGCCAGAAGCGCAGAGCGAACTGGACGGCGTTGAAGATCACCAGGAAGATGATCGGCGCAGCGGCGTTGCCGTTGATGGCCATGTTGGAGGTGATGCCGGCCGTGATAGGCACGAGCGTCAGCCAGAACAGGGCGTCACCGATACCACCGAGCGGGCCCATTGCGGCGACGCGGACGGCGCGGATCGTGGGGATGTCAACCTTGTTCTGCTCGAGCGAAAGCACGATACCCATAACAAAGGTGACGAGGAACGGGTGGGTGTTGAAGAACTCCAGGTTGTGGCTCATGGAAGCCGCGAGGTCGTTCTTGTTGGTGTGGATCTTCTCCAGACCGGGGATGATGGAGTAGAGCCAGCCGGCGGCCTGCATGCGCTCGTAGTTGAACGATGCCTGCAGGAAGCAGGAGCGCCAAGCCATCTTGTTGAGGGTCTTCTGGTCGAGCTGCGGAGCAGGAGTGAGATCCTCGTAGTGCTCCGGGATCACATACTCATTAGATGCCATCTTCGAAGTCACCTCCGTCAGAAACAGCTGCACCCTTCAGCTCGGTCTGCTGCTGGAAGTCCCAGAAAGCGATGCCGAAGCCGATGAGAGCGAGGATGAGCAGAGCAGGGGTTGCCAGAGAATCGTTGGCAACGGTGATGAGCGCGAGGCCAAAGCCCATGAGGAAGAAGCCCCACATATCGCGGTTCATCATAACCTTGAGCAGGACGGCGAAGCCGACGAAGCGCATCATGCCGCCTGCAGCGGAGAGACCGGTCTGCAGCCAAGTCGGGATGGCGGAAGCGATGGTCTGACCGATGGTGGCGCCAGCGATGAAGAACAGGGTGACGACGACGGCGAAGATCAGGCCGAGCAGAGCCATGGCGAAGTAGTTCAGACGCTCGATACCCTTGGTGTCAGCGTTGTGAGCCATGTTGTCCGCGGAGGACATGAGCGGCGACATAAGCGTGAAGACCAGGGTAACGCCGAGCTGACCAAGCAGAGCGAACGGAATGGCAAGGCCGACTGCCGCGTTGGGCTCGAGGCCCGTAGCAATAGCGAGAATGGCTGCCATGATGCCGCCGATAACAGCGTTAGGCGGCTGAGCACCTCCGATCGGCATGTTGCCGATCGTCATGAGCTGATAAGTACCACCCACGAGAAGACCGGTGTTGAGGTCGCCAAGGATAAGACCGATGACGGCGCCGGTGACGATGGGCTGATAGAGAGACTCGAGGAAGTTAAACTGGTCGATTGCCGCGACAAACGTGACGATGAAGACCAGAGCGACCTGGAAGATCGTGTATTCCATCTTGCTCCTCCTTTCAAAATGTATGTACGCACTTTGGATTTCACGTACAGAATGTCAGGGTTTCACTCCTGACAACGTGGATCACGAGGATTACGAGAAGAGCTTGCTCGTGTCCTCAACAGGCGTGCTCGGAACGCGCCTGATCTCCAACTCCACCCCCAATTCCTGCAGCTCTTTAAACGCAGCGACATCCTCGTCGTTAACTGCGACGGAGGTGGCGACTTGGCGCTTTCCTTCCGACATGTGCATGTTGCCGATGTTTACCTTCTTTATAGGCACACCGCCCTTGACGAGCGTAAGCACGTCTTCCGGTGTTTCGGCCACGATGAAGATCTTCTGGCGCGGGCTCGCCTTGCCGATGACGTCGATGGTCTTCTGCAGGGAGAAGAAACGCGTAGCGACGCCGGTGGGAGCGGCCATCTTCATGAGGTTCTGGCGCATGGTGTTGGTCGACACGTCGTCGTTGGCGACGAGGATGAGGTTAGAGCCCAGGGTGGAGTTCCACTGGGTAGCGACCTGACCATGGACCAGTCGGTTATCGATGCGGGTAAGAAGAATGTTGGGTTCTGCCATGTTGATCAGCTTCCTTTCGTTATTTGCTGACGACAGTTACTTGATCTCCTGAATCGCGTAACGCGAAACATCTACGACGGCACCGGATCGGACTTTAATCTGGACCTTTTCGCCTTCGATGCCTTTGACGGTTCCGTAGATACCGCCGGCGAAAAGAACCTCCTGACCCGGCTTGAGCTCGGTGTGCAGCTCTTTGAAGTACCTCTGCTTCTTCTTCATGTTGACTTGCGACCAGATGGTGTAAATCAAGCCCATGATGACAAGCAGGCCTAAAAGGGCGACCGAGGAGCTCAGAACGTTGGCTCCGAAATCGGCCATTAGATGCCGTCCTCGTCGCCGAAGATATCCTCTTCCTCGGAGCCGGCAACGGATGCGACCGTCTGGGCGGTGATGCCCGTCTGGCCAACGGTCACGGCCTGCTCGCCAAGCTCGGCGAGCGTGGCGTTACCGCGGAGGAACAGAAGCTCAATAACCATGGGAAGGTTGGTGCCGGTCAGAACCTCGACATTGTCGACATCCTGGGCAATCATCATTGCCTGGTTAAACGGGGTACCACCGAGCAGGTCGGTAAAGACGAGCACGCCATCGCACTCCTCGCGCATGGCGGTGATAGCGGCGCGGAGATCCTCACCGTAGGAAGCAGCCTGGTCGCCCTCAAAAGGAACGACGGTAAAAGCGGGCTGGTCACCGGCAACCATAGCGATAGCGCTTGCAAGGCCGGGTGCGAACTGTCCATGACCGGTAAGAATAAAGCCAACCATTCAAATTTCCCTTCCGAAGGTGTGTACGATCTGAGTCCGATGATGTTCGGAAGCCAGCGGGCGCTTGCCCTTAAAGCTTCTTGGAAAGCGTTCTTTGAGAACCAGTGGTCTCTCAACTGGTAGTAACCACGTGACGTGTTGTTGTCACTATATCACCACAGAAGAGGTCGCTTTCGTTGATTCATACAGTAAAACGTTTTTGCACCGCTCACGGTAAAAAATCGACCGTTTACCGCTCGTTAACACTTCTACCTGCGGTTTTGAAACCGTTTCGAAATGTTTTGGCGAAAGATCGGAACCTTTTCTGTGTCTAAACAACGCAGGGTGGCTAAAAATGGCGTGTAGAAAAATTGCAGGTCATTGTGAAGATTTGTGAATTGGTCTTTTTGACTTAATACCAGTTAGAACCAGTTTCGATATTATCGGTGAACGGTAGTTTTCGACCGTTCACCGGTTATTTGCAATCGTTTGCAGCCGTTTTCCCGGATGAATTGAGGAAACCCGATGAAGCACTTGCGCGATCACGGGACGTTTTGGCATTTGTCCTCATCCCCCGCGCGCTAAACTCCGGCATCCAAAATGAGCTAATAGCTCACGCTAATCGTTTTCGATCACTACTTACTCAGTATCCGTAATTATTTATCGTTTATCATTAATTCTGATATGATACAAGTATCATACAAAACGCCGATTGGAGGGATTATGGTCCATCGAGACGCATCTATATCGAATGAAACCATCAGCCGCGAACAGACGATAGCCAAACTTAGGAAGCTCGCTCGCATCTGCAAACGGGCCACAATCTGCATTACCACAGCGCTCGCTCTGGGACTCCTCGCAGTCATTGCGATTGACCTTCTACTCATATTGCCTGGCCTCTCCCAAGGGTCGTGTCTCCAATCCGTAGAACTTCATGCCGGCGAAGGACCGTGCCTTGCCATCATCGGTACCGATGCGCAGGCCCCACTTATGCTCGTTGCACACGATGGTCACACTGCCATAGGGAGCCTCTTGATGACATGCCTCGCGCTTACCATCGCGCTAAGCGTGCGCAGGCTTTTCTTCAACATTGAAAAGGAAGGCAGGCCCTTTGACCTTGAATGCAACCATACGCTTCGTCGAGTAGGACATTTATTCCTTATCGGCGGCGTTGCCGTGAGGCTTCTTGGTGCCGTAATCACGGGAATGATACTCTCAGGATTTGGCGGCAGCTTTACGGATGCGTTCGTCGGCCAGCTATTCGAGCCTTCCATGCTCTTTGCAGGCCTGATTATTTGCCTGATAGCCAGCGTCTTCCGCTACGGGTATATCCTGCAAAAACAAGATGACGAGTTGCTCTAGGGGGAATCCATGATTATTCTGCGGCTTGACCGCATGCTCGCCGAACGCAAGATCTCATCCAAAGAGCTTGCGGAACGTGTGGGCATCTCCCAGGTCAATATGTCACGCATTAAGACGGGCAAGGTTTCTGCCATACGTTTTTCAACTCTTGACGCGATATGCCGGGCACTCGACTGCCAACCGGGCGATGTACTGGAATATATATCCGACGATGAAGCCGATAGCCTTTTTGGACTTAAAGATGAATAGCCATAATTAAGCCGCCAATCACGCCCTCAACGCAAAAAGCCCGCCAGTACGACTTCCGTGCTGGCGGGCTTTCTGCTGTCAATCGGCTAGATGCTCGATGAGCCGTGCGACTCTTTATGCAAACAGGCCGTAGATGCTGATGTTGGCCTTGGCGTAGAGGCCGTTAGCATACTCGGTCCACTTGGAGCTGGCGCTCGAAGCCTGCGAAGAGTACTGCTGGTAGGCGGTGTAATAGGCGGTCATGGCCTGCTTATAGGTTGCGCTATCGGCCGTAAAGGCATCGTCGGCAAAGGCCTTGGCATAGGTGCTGTCGGCATCCTTCCAAGTGCCCTTCTCGCTATCCCACTCATCGCCGGCAAGGTTGATGATGTAGTCGGCGTAGTCCTTGCTCGCGGCCTCCTCGTTGCCGTCAGCAGGCTCGGTCGGGGCGGTCGGCATGTTTGCGGAGCCGTCGCCCACCTTCTTCTTGTAAAGCTTCTGCAGCGTCGCGGACTGACGGACGATCTGCTTGGCCTGTTCCTTGGACACGCCGTACTGCGTGGCCATGGTCTTGTAGTCGGAGGTGCCGATAGAGTCCTCGGCGTACTGCTTCATTTCCTTGGAAGAAACGGTAATGCCCTCGTCCTCGGCAGCATCGAGCAGGATCTTGTTGCGCACGTAGGACAGGATGACGTCGGCAGAAGGAGCGGTGTAGTTGCCATCGCTATCCTTGACGGTGTCGAGGCTGTACTGGCTCTCGATGGCCTCGCGCGCGGTGATATCGCTCTTCTTGCCGTTGTAGCTATAGCTCGCCACGGTCGAATCGAGCTGGTCCTCGGTGAGGGTCGCCGAGCCGACACCCTTGCCGCCAAAGCCGCCATTGCCAATAAAGAAGCCGACCACCGCAGCGATCACGACTGCAACCACGAAGGCGGCGATCATCATCTTCTTGTGCTTGGATGCATGGTCGTCTTCGTCGGAGTCGTCGTTCTCGTCCTGCTCCTCGGGCATGAGGTTCTCGTCAGCAGCATCCGCGGCGATCTTTGCCTCCAGGCGAGCGTCCTCCTCCTCGGCGGTCGTGCCAGCGGCGATATGTTCGGCAGACGTGCCGGCGACCAGGTCGATCTTCTCGTCCTCATCACCGTCGGGGCCTTCGCCGCGCTCGATGATCTGGATGCCGTCGATCTCGTCCTTCTCGTCCTTCTTTTGAATCAGACCCATATCGGTTACTCCTTGTTAGGAAACATAGTCCTCAATAGAATACGCCCGACGAGGCGCCGGGCGTATTGATTCTTAGGTTATACGCAAACACTTAAGTACTATTTAGGCGTTTGCAGCGTGCATACCTTAGGCCAGGTGCGCGATAACAGCATCGGCAAAGGCCTGCGTGCCCACAGCGCCCTCAACGGAGCCGGTCTGGGCACGACGCACGTCACCGGTGACCTGCTCGCCCTCGTCGAGCGTGGCAGAGACGGCGGCGCGAATGCGATTGGCAGCGTCGTTCTCGCCCAGGTGATCGAGCATCATCGCAGCAGAGAGGATCTCGGCCGTGGGGTTGGCGATATCCTGGCCCGCGATATCGGGCGCGGAGCCGTGCGTTGCCTCGAAGATGGCGCAATCGGCACCGATGTTGGAGCCGGGGGCCATACCCAGGCCGCCCACCAGGCCAGCGCACAGGTCGCTCACGATGTCGCCGTACAGGTTGGGCAGCACCAGGACATCGAAGTCGTTGGGGTTCTGGACCAGGCCCATGCAGGTGGCGTCGACGATCTTGTCGTTAAACTCGATATCGGGATAGTTGGCGGCCACCTCGCGCGCAACGCGCAGGAACAGGCCGTCGGTCGCCTTCATGATGTTGGCCTTGTGCACGGCCGTCACCTTTTTGCGGCCACAGCGGCGGGCGTACTCAAAGGCATACTCCACAATGCGACGGCTCTTGGCGATGGAGATCGGCTTAATCGAGATCGCGGAATCGGCGGCGAAGGTCTTTTGGCCCGAACGCTCGACGAGCTGCGAGAGCTCCTCGACCTCGGCAGCGCCCTCATCGAACTCGATGCCGGCGTAGAGGTCCTCGGTGTTCTCGCGCACGATGACCAGGTCGATGTCGCGGAAACGCGAGCCGTCGCCCGGCTGCGACAGACAAGGGCGCACGCAGGCGTACAGGTCAAAGTGCTTGCGCAGGGCGACGTTAACGCTGCGGAAGCCCGTGCCGACCGGCGTGGTGATGGGGCCCTTGATGGCAACCTTGGTCTCGGCGACCGCATCGAGCACATGTTGGGGCAGCGGCGTGCCAAACTCGTCCATGACGCCGGCACCGGCCTCCTGGACGTTCCAGTTGATCTGGACACCGGTGGCCTCGACCACGCGGCGCATGGCCTGCGTAATCTCGGGACCGATACCGTCACCGGGAATCAGGACTACATCGTGCGCCATAATCTGTTACTCCTCGTCTTCGGCGTCGTCAGATTTTTTAACGCTAGCACGCTTCTTCTTTTTGGAGAGATCCAGGCCAAAACGTTTAACAAGCATTTCGCAAATCTCGCTCGAACGGGCCTTGAGATAGCTGCCCTTACCGTTCTCGGCATCGAACTTAAGGCGCAGCGCAAGCTTCTCGGCAACCTCGGCGTCGATCTCGCCCTGGCAAAACTCGTACAGGCAACCGAGCATGTCGCGATACTCAAGGTCGCCGTGGTAGCACTGGATGGCCTCGTCCAGGATGGGCCAAGCCTCGCGCGAACGCTCGACACTCGTGGCACCCCACACGCACAGCAGGCGGAAGGCGGCATAGCGCAGCGTGGAGGAGATCTCGTCGAACAGTGCAGTCTCGGCGCCCTCAAAGGCATCGCCCAGCTGCTCAGGGCAGGTGGTGGCGAGCGCCGTCAGGGCATCGAGGGCCTCCCAGCGGGTCTGCGCCTCGGGGCGGTCGAGTGCCTCGATCAACGCGGGCACGCAGGGCACGACGCGCTGCGGATCGCGCTCGGCAAGCAGGTGCAGCACGCGGGCGGCAAACTGGCGGATGCGGCGCGTGGGGCAGCCGAGCTCCTGGACCAGGCGATCGACGGCGTTCTCGTTCTCCTCTGCCAGCTGGAGCTGTGCCAGCTCCTCGTCGGTGAGCTGTTCGTCTTTGTTTTCTGCCATAGTTACCTCTTCTTTTTATTTCTTGGCGTGCTTGCCAGCACCCTTGCTGTCATCGGTGACCGAGATGAGCTGTCGGTCGGCCGCGCCATTGCGACGTGCGCGGCGGCGCTCCTCGGCGTCGCCCGCGTCGGCGGCGGCTCGATGAGCCTTGTTGACGTTAAAGACCTCGTCGTGCTTGCGCCACGGACCGACGGACTCGCCAAAGCTCATCTTAAGACCGGCGATAAAGCCACCGAGCCAGCCGATCGGCGCAAACTGCACCAGCGGGAATAGCGAGAACACCCAGGTCAGCAGGACGACTGCCGCCGCTCCTGCAAAGTTGGCAATCCAGTAGTCGCGCTTGGTGATCACGCGCTTTTCGCACGCCCACTGGCCGCACAAAAAGCCGATGTAGATCGCAAAGAGAAAGAGCACCAGCGCAAGCACCACGAACGTCCAGCTCATGGGCGCTACTCCCCGTGATGGTGGCCGCAGCAGCACTCGTGGCCGTCGTCATGGCCGTGGCCGCCGCAGCACTCGTGGTCCTCGCCGTGGTGGTGGCCACAACCGCACTCGTGGTCGTCGCCATGCTCGCCGCAACCGCAGCCTTCCTCGTGAGCACCGTGCTCCTCGGGACGATACTGCGACCAGTCCAGACCGGCGGCAATGGCATCGGCCTCCTCCTTATAGAGGACCGTGATGGCCTGGGTGCCCAGCTTGGCGCCACCGATGGCGTCGAGCATGTCGTAGAGCGTAAAGGCCACGTCGGCACCGGGCAGCGCAAGCTCGCGGTCGTCGGCGTAGGCAAGGGCCAGGCGCAGGTCCTTAATGAAGTGCTCGACCATAAAGCCGGGCTTGTAGTCGCCGTCGAGCGCCTTGGGGGCCAGGCTCTCCATGGCGCCGGACTTGCCGGTGCCGCCCAGGATCATCTGGCGGGTCTTCTCCAGGTCAAGGCCGCTCAGCTCGGCAAATGCCAGCGCATCGGCCATACCGACCATGCAGGCGCCCAGCGACACCTGGTTGGCGAGCTTGGCAGCCTGGCCCTTGCCGGCGCCATCGAAGCAGCAGATATTTGCCGTAAAGGTGGCAAGGATGTCGCGGACTGGGGCGATATCGTTCTCGGTAGCGCCCACGATAGCCGTGAGCGTGCCGGCGATAGCACCCGACTCGCCGCCGGTGACGGGGCAGTCAAACGCCATGCGGCCGGAAACCTGGGCGGCCTCGGCAATGTCGCGCGCCAGCTCGGGCGAGCTCGTGGTGAGGTCGATCAGCACCGCGCCGGGCTTAGTGCAGGCCAGCAGGCCGTCGCCCGCCAGGTAGAGTTCCTCGACCTCGGAGGGATAACCCACCATGGTAAAGACGACGTCGGCGTTCGCCACGGCATCTGCCGGCGTATCGGCCCAGACGGCGCCGTGCTCGATAAGCGAGGCGGCCTTGGACTTGGTGCGGTTGTTGACCGTGACGGGATAGCCGGCATCCAGGATGTGGCCGGCGATGGGGGCACCCATGATTCCGGTGCCGATAAATGCGACAGAGAGCTTGTTTGCCATGAAACCTTTCCTTTTGGGTTGGGTGTTGTTACCAGGTTGAATACTCGGTGCCAGCGTTTGGGCTGTGAGTTGGGATCGATTACGGCCGCGTTACTTGCCTACTGGCCGCGCACGCGGCGGGCGATGCGGTCGGAAAGCGACGCCTTGTCGGCGCGGTTCTTACCCCAAAACGCGCAAGCCACCATGCCGGGGCCCACGTGCGAGCCGATGGTGGGACCCACGGAGCTGCGAATGATCGTGACGTCGGCGCAGCCCTCCTCCTTGCGGATGGCGGCCTCGAGCCAGTCGCCGTCCTTTTCGGCATCGGCCGTCATGATGGCGATGGGCATGGTGCGGTCGGGCACGTAGTTCTCGCGGAACGACTTGAGGATGGACTTGAGCGCCTTCTTGCGGCCGCGGTTGACGCCGATCAGCGACAGCGAGCCGGCCAGGTCGTAGGAGAGCTCGGGCTTGACGTCGAGCTTTGCCGTGAGCTGTGCCGCCGCGGGCGGAATGCGGCCGCCGGCAGCCAGCGCGTCAAAGCTCTCGAGCGTAAAGTAACCGTGGACATAGGTCTTGGCCTCGTTTGCCCAGTCGACCAGCTGCTTGGCGGTCAGTCCCGCCGAACGCTGGCGCACGGCCTCAAGCGCCAAGAGCTCGCCGGTCGCACAGGGCAGAGCGTTGTCGACCACGTACAGCTCAAAGTTGGGATACTCGGCGCGCACGGCGTCCGCCGCCTGGCACGCGGAGTTGTAGCTCGACGACAGCGCCGAGGTAAAGCACAGGTAGACCGTGGGCGTACCCTCTTTGGCGCACTCGGTAAAGAACTCGATATAGCGACCGAGCGACACAGCCGAGGTGGACACACGGGCACCGGCGCGCATGCGGTCGTAGAACTCCTTGGGTGTGATGCTCGACCAGATGTCATCCGTGCGCTCCTCGCCATCGATAATGAAGGGGAAGCCCAAGATATCGACATCGAGGTTCGCGGCGACCTCGGGGCTAAAGTCGCAGCAGGTATCGACGACGATGCGGCAACGGTCCGAATGACCGGCGGATGCGACCTTGTCCATCAAAGCGACTCCTTACGTAAAAAGGCGGCCACCCGCATGGGATGGCCGCCAACCGTTAACTCATGCAAGTTAACGTATTTTACTCGTCAAGTGTTTCGATACGGGGCTTGATGATGCCATATCCACCATTCTTACGGTGATACACCACATTGATGAGGCCAGTCGTCGCGTTCTCGAACACGTAGAAGTCGTGACCGAGCAGATCGGTCTGCACCAGCGCCTGCTCCTCAGTCATCGGGGTGACATCGATGACCTTCTCGCGGACGAGCAGGTCGTCGTCCTCCTCGGGCAGCAGCAGGTCGGCCAGATCCTCGACGCGCTCGACCGGCGCGACATCCGCGGCGCTGGCACCGCCCTGGCGGTTGTCCACAACCTTGGTCTTGAACTTGCGCAGCTGGCGGGTGACCTTATCGGCGGAGAGGTCGATGGCGGCGTACATATCTGCACCATGCTCGGCAACGCGAATCACCGAACCGCGGGCGCGAACCGTAACCTCGACGATTGCCGGGTTGGGGTTCGAGGGGTTCTTCTCATAGCGAAGTACAACGTCGACCGTCATGGGCTCGATATCGAAAACCTTGAGCGCCTCGCCGATCTTCTCATCCACATGCGCACGCAGAGCATCGGTTACCGTCGTCTTGCGTCCAGAAACCTTGATATCCATACGTGGCTCCAATCTGCCTCGGGGACTTACTGTACTGGCTATGTACCCATTGCCGTGCATTTAATCACGCGGATTCCCAAAGACCCGAATAACGATTGCTTGATACCGCATACCGAAGTCTCGCACTTTTCTGTGGCAAAGTGCGCTATAGGAGGGCGACGACGACTTTGTATTTGGTCCCGAAAATTGGCTTTGACCTGCTGGTTTTATAGAGATGAAAAAGCCGGGCTCCCCTATTGGAGAAGCCCGGCAGTGCGTGTTGAAACCGTGAAGAGGCGTCTCTCCTAGCGCATAGGAGACGCCACCCCTAGCAATAACTAGCTATTAAGCTTGTTAATGTCGTCGTCGGTGATGGTGTCTTCCTGGCTGGACGATTTGTCTTCGGAGGATGCGGTCTCATTGTTGGAATCGGAGGACTCGCTGCCGGAGGATGCGGAGCCAGACGACTGAAGGTTGACACCAGATACTGTCTTAGTGGTGAGGTCGTAGGGCATCGTGCCATACCAGACGCAGTGGACTGCCTCGAGCGTACCGTCGACCGTGATGCCGTCGAGGGCATCGCTCACGGCACGGCACAGTTCGTCATTGGACGAGAGGCCCGCAACACCAAGCGTCGAGGGCGCCTCGAGCGCACCGACATAGGAGATCTCGCTCATCAGGCGTGCAAGGTAGCCGCCGGCCGTGGAGTCGCAGATCACATAGTCGACTTCGCCGGACTCGAGCGCCTCAAAGCACTCGTTGATGTTGGGGTAGGTCTTTTGGTTGGCGGTGATGCTCTGCTTAGCAAGCGCCTCCTGCGAGGCCGATGACACCTGGACACCCAGAGTAGACGTGTTAAGGGTATCGGTGGAAACGTTTAGCGACCCACCATCGCTGGTTCTACCGAACACGGAAGCGGCATCGTACAGGCAGGTGCCGAGCGAGCTAACGTCCCCGTCCGTGGAGTTGATCTCGCCGATAAAGATATCAGCCTTTTTGTCGCCGAGCGCGGAACCTGCCGAGGACGCATCGACAAAGGCGACCTTGAGGCCCATGCGGCTTGCGAGGGCGCGGGCAGCGTCGACCGCATACCCCGTGAGCTCGCCGTCGGCGCCCTGCATGGCCTGCGGCGCATCGGAGGTATCGAGGGCAACCGTCAGGGTACCGGGAGTGACCAGGGCATCATCCGACACCGTGGGCGTGACGGTCTCGTACTCGATCTGGTCGATCGTGGGAGTCGTGAACGTAGACAGCGGGTTGAACGCGCATCCGCTCAGGCCCAAAACGGCGATGACCGCTGCGGCCCCAGCACCTAACCGAGCCGCGTGCATCAAGCTGCCCCTCACCATATCCACTACCCTGCCTTCTGTGTCGTATACGATCCGTGCGTCGCGCGGAATATCAGATTGTTCCCACCAGCTGACCTGGTATTTGACCCCACACTTGCGCACCGGGGTGTTTGCTCGGGAGGCCGCAGCCACCTTCACGACTGGCCCGCTCGCCCGCGAGGCGGTATTGCCCCAAAGAAAGTAGAACGGACGGTGCGGCTTACATCTAGGACGCGCCATGATCGCGCCGCGCGCACGCGGTCGCTTACGTGGATCCCTTTGACCGCGTCTGTCTTGGACTAGGACGGGCATTTCGTCCGTCCGCAACCACAGCCTGGTAGGAACGTAGCGCATTATAGCTAAGTTCAAGCTAAAGTTTAAGGTTAGGGGCGTCATTCGCATCGCGAGTACAGATTTCGCAGGTCGGAGTGGGCTATTCGTGCCCCCATGAAGCCCGGAGCTCCCCTATGGGGAGCTCCGGGGCGCCCTTCTTGGGGTGCCGTGGCCAAAAAATGGCAAATATGAGTACTGTCACCAATTTAGTAACAGGCAATTTTGGCCTCTCGGACAGATTTTGCGCTTAGTGTCGCCAACCTGATGCTTAGTTATTCCACATTTGTTTATTATCTTCTTACTTTATGCCGCCTCCGAGTCCTAAATTCCTTGATTTTGCTGTTACTGATTTAATGACAGTACTCATATTTGCCATATTTTGGCCAGGGCATATGATTAACCCCCTAATTTCGACGTGAATTAGACCGGCTTAAGCCCAAAACACGCCCGCAGCGTGTTAAGCAACGCCTCTTGTTTCTTCCTGCGGGCATCGACACGATTCCGGTACCGCTTTCGCATACGCTGGTGGATGCGCCATGCGAGCGCTTCCATCGCTTCCATGTCGCAGAGCATTTCGTTGTTGACCGTCGCGACCTCGATTCCCATAGTAGTCAAGCCCGTGTTGCGCTTTTCATCATGGATACGTCCCCTCCGAGAGGAATGGCCCAGCTCACCGTTGTATTCCAGGTCAAACCGGGCTGCCTCTTGATACGCATCGCAAACTGCATGGGGCATCCCCGAGATTGCCTGCGCACGGTCATCGAACTCGATCTTGCAGTCGGTCTTAAAAGGTCCGCAGGCAAACCCGCCATAGGAAAACGGAAGCGAAAACAGGGCGAGCATGATGCACTCCATGGGTGAGCGCAGGTTTTCAGACAGGTAGGGGCACAGGCGCAGCAGCTGTTTGGCCACATTCCCCTTGCATGCCGCAAGGTAATCTGCCAGGCGATCGGGCGTCAGCGCCGGCTCGACTTCAAAGTAGCCCACGTCTGCTGGCTGGTCCTTGTCCTTTGCAAGTTTATTCGTAACAGGCGA
Source organism: Collinsella aerofaciens (assembly GCF_015561195.1). GTDB lineage: Bacteria > Actinomycetota > Coriobacteriia > Coriobacteriales > Coriobacteriaceae > Collinsella > Collinsella aerofaciens_AC. The sequence goes on from NZ_JADMSU010000001.1 coordinate 433,132, forward strand.
GGTGTAGGGAGGCAGATACTTCCCGCGGTCGCTCAGTGAAATCTTAGAGCACAGCTCCTGGGCCAGGGCAAACGCCTGGATGCAGCCGACCTCGCGCGCAACGGCAACACAAAGGGCCTCGGGAGATAGGCCGTACACCCCCGGTTCCACCTCTAGAATCGAGCCGGCGGGCAACCCGGAACATACGGACCAGCCTACGCCAGGCATGCGGCGGCGCTGCGCCGCAGATCCCACCAGCAAGCACAGATCTTCTTGCACCTCGCCGCTTTTGGCTCCAATTCGCACCAAGTCAGGAAGATAGATATCCTCGGTCGAGGGCGACGACGTGCGCAGCACACGGCGCTCTTCATCGGGATTAAGGTCCTTCCAGCTGATATAACCCATCTGCCGGCGCTCGGCGCGCATCATGCGCAGCGCTGAAGCGCCTGTTAGGATTACGGAAGCCGCTAGCTGTTCGCCTGTCGGCTCGTTGCGCCGCTCAATCTTCACTGCCACAAAACCACCCCTACCAAACACGTGCGATAGCAAGGCCATCGACTGCCGCAGCGCCGGCACGCTTGAGCTCCGCCGAGGCTGCTGCCATGGTCGCGCCCGTGGTAATGACATCATCGATAAGCAGTAGGCGGCGGCCGCGCACGTCCTCAACCGTCTCGTACATGCCTTGGGCACGCTCGCGACGCTCCTCACGACCGAGTTCGCGCTGGTCGCTATGCCCGTACTTGACGAGGGCATCGAGCAGGGGAACACCCGACAGCTCGCAAAATGGGCGCGCAATGGCCTCCATATGATCAAAGCCACGCCGCCGAAACGCTGCCGCCGTCGCAGGCACAAACACCACCGCATCCGCACCGGACAGCACACCTCCTAAGCGTTCGGGCGCTACGACCTGGGCATGCAGGGCGGTGTCGTAAAGCAGCTCCGCCAGATACGGCGCCAGGCGTCGCTCGCCCGCGTCCTTGTACGCTTTAATGATGCGCGGCAGCGGATGCGCATAGACGGAGCACGCCAGGCAGCGGTCGAGCGCCTCCGCCATTGCCGAGGACGTGCCCTCGACCGAACACTCAGTGCACAGCAAATCCCCAAACGGGGCGCCGCATCGGGTACAGCTATGACGTGGGTCGATGAGCGTGAGCGCGGCCAGGCAGTCTTGGCAAATAAGCGCACCGGCGCGCTCGCAGCCGGCACATCGTGTTGGCGACAATACCTCGAGTGCCTCGCGTGCCGCCCGCTCGGCAAACGGCAGCAATTCGTCCGCAAACGGTAGGGCGCCGGCACCCTGCAGACGGCTCAATTTGTTCAGATGGCTCTTCAAGACACAACCCTCCCTACGTTCGGTCGCAGGGAGGGTTGTTGATTCAGCGCTATGGTACCCCGACGCGATTGAGGTAAGGCGGGTTAAATCCGCTCGCGGGCGTTATTCGCCGGCGGGCGGTTGTGGTGCGGCCGAAGACGGGGTCGAGCCCTCGCCACCATTCTGGCGCGGCTTGCGGGAACGGCGACGGCGACGGCGCTTTTGGCCCTGGTCGGCCGAGCCCTCGCCACCGCGATCTTCGCGCGACTCGCGCTCGTCGCGAGCGGCGCCACGCGAAGCCTTGGCAGCCGCTCCCCCGCCATCTCCGGGACGACGGCGCGTGACCTTGACCTCGCCATCCGAGACCTGATCGGCAACGGAGGGCACTGAGGGCTTCTGTTGCGTGCCCGAGGAATGGCGACGGCGCGGACGCGGCGCGCGCTCATCCTCGCCACGTGACTTGCCGCCCTTGTCGGCAGACGCATCGGAGGCCGAGGCGCCCTTGGAAGCGACACCAGCCTCGCGAGCAGCTGCGGCGCGGAAGGCGTCCTCGCGCTCCTCGCTCGACAGATGACGGCGGCGGCGACGTGTGGGGTTCATGCCACCGCCGCGATTCTGCTGCTGGGGTTGCTGAACCTCGCGCTCGCGAGAGGCGTTCTTGCCCGCGGCTGCAGCCTCGGCAGCATCGCCCGAGCCTGCGCGCTTGCGACGACGACGGCCACCGGCGGCCTCCTCGGCCTCAGGCGTTGCGGCATTGCCACGGCCCTTTCCGCGGCCACGACCCTCGCCCTGCCCCTGACCGGCGCGAGCATCGGATTCAGCATCGCGACGACGGCGCTTGGGCATCGAAGTGCCGGCCAGACGGTCGGCACTCGACAGGCCATCGCCCACGTCGACGCCGTTCTCGCGATCGAGTTCCATGAGCGCCAGGCGCATCTCGGGCGACTCGATGCGCTCGAGCACATCGCGCGTCACGCAGTCGGGGCGGCAATTGCAGCCCTGCTCGGCAGCCTTCTTTTTGCAGCCCTCCGAGCACGTCATATCGGCCAGGTTGACCTTAAAGACCTTGCCGTTCTCCAGGCGCAGCACCAGCTGCTCGCGCGGCGTGTCATATTCCTGAATACGCGCCTTGCCAAGTGGCGTATCGATAAGCGTCTTCTTTTTGGGCGCGCGGCTCTTAAAGTCCTTGTAGGCCTCGAACTCGTAGCGCAGGCAGCACATCAGGCGGCCGCACACGCCGCTGATCTTGGAGGAATTGAGCGGCAGGTCCTGCTCTTTTGCCATGCGGATCGAGACGGGCTCAAACTGTCCGCCAAAGCGCGTGCAACAGAGCTCCTGGCCGCACTGGGCATAGCCGCCCACCAGGCGGGTCTCGTCGCGCACGCCGATCTGGCGCATGTCGACGCGAATGTGCAGCGTCGAGGACAGATCCTTGACGAGCTGGCGAAAATCGACGCGCTCCTCGGCGGCAAAGTAGAACACGGCCTTCTCGCCGCCAAACAGGTACTCGACGCCGACCGGCTTCATCTCGAGGTCGAGCTCTTTGACCAGACGGCGGAAATCGACCATGGCCTCGTCACCCTGGATGGCCAGGTCGTCGGCAAGCTGCAGGTCGATGTCGCTCGCCACACGCAGCACGGGCTTGAGCGGCTGACCGATCTCGTCTTGCGGTACCTCGAAGGGATCAGCCGTGACCAGGCCGATCTCGGTTCCGCGCTCGGTGGAGCAAATAGCGTAATCTGCCTCGAGGATATCCAGGTCCTGCGGGTCAAACCACAGGTCGCGCGAGGCGTAGGTAAACTTAACGGGTACGACTAACGGCATTTCAGTGCCTTCCTGATATCGAACAGCATGACCTCGATGGCCAGCTGGGGAGTAACGTTTCTGGCGATGTTGCGCTCGGCGGTTGCGACCGCCTCGAGCGCCTGGGTGGCACCCGCAACATTGGTCGCGACGGCAAGCCGACCGATCGTGTCGCGCACATCCTCGTTCACCACGTCGGCTGCCTCGTCCTGAAGTGTCAGCAGCACGTCGCGCATGAGCGTCCGCGCGCTCGCCAGCGCTTCCATGATACCCGAACGCTCGCGCGCGTTGAGTTCGCGCTTGTTGCGGTCCTCAAGCTGCTTCAATGCTCCACGCGACAGGTAGTCGGCGTTTTGCTCGAGTACCTTTTCCTGCGTGGACTTGACCTCGGCGAGCGGCGCCTTAACGGCGACGATGAGCGACTTGGCGCGGCTGAGCACGTCGGCCTCGTCGGCGGCAATGAGTGAGTCGATGGCACGGACCATCTGACGGCGGGCATCCTGGCGCTCGGCGCTCTTAAGAAACTCGATGCCGCGTGTGGGGCTTCCCGCCACGGCGACCGCCATGCGGCAACGCGCAGGGTCCTGACCGGTGGCGCGGCTCACGGCCTGCGCGGCGACGGCGGGCGATACCAGCCGAAACGGCACGCACTGGCAACGACTCACGATAGTGGGCAGCATCACGTCGGCCGAGGTGCCCAGTAAGATGAACATAACGCCCTCGGGCGGCTCCTCGAGTGTTTTGAGCAGCGCGTTGGCGGTGTTGGCGCGCAGCTGCTCGGCACGGTCGATGATGTAGACCTTGGCCTTGGCACGGATGGGCGCCAGCGGCACGTCATCGAGCAGCTCGCGGGTCTGGGCAATGAGGTAACCCGTGGCGCTCTCGGGCGTGTAATAGTGCACGTCGGGATGCGTATGCCGAGCAACGCGCACGCAGCTGTCGCATGCGCCGCAGCCGTCCTGCTCGCACAGGAAGGCCTGGGCGAGCGCCCACGCGGCGTCGAGCTTGCCCGCGCCGGGCGCGCCCAAAAACAGGTAGGCGTGCGATGCGCGACCGCTAGCGACGGCATTGGTCAAAAAGTCGCGCACGCGCTCTTGGGTGTCGAGCTTGGCCAGCAGGCTTGCCTGAGCGGGAGCCATGTTACTCGGCCTCCTTGGCAAGCGCGGCGGCGACGGCTTCCCGCGGAATGTCGAGACCGTACGCGCGAACCTGCTCGACCGTCTTCTCGAAGACTTCCTCGACGGTCGTAGTGGCGTCGATGAGCTTTACGCGGTTTGGCTCCTCGGCAGCAATTGCGCAAAACCCCTCGTAGACACGCTCCTGGAATGCCATGCCCTTGGCCTCCATGCGATCCGCCGCGCCACGGGCTGCCATGCGTAGCGCCGCCTGCTCGGGCGTGATGTGGTAGACGAGTGTGAGCGCCGGGTGCGTTCCCGCGACGGCCAGGTTGTTGGCGTCGCGCACCATCTGGCGATCGAGGCCGTCGGCAAATGCCTGGTAGCAGGTCGTGGAATCGTAGAAGCGATCGCACAGGACCACCTTGCCGGCCGCAAGGGCGGGGACTATGACCTCGTGCACCAACTGGGCGCGCGCCGCCTCGTAGAGCAGCAACTCGCAGGTGTCTCCCATCGCCGTGTTGGCGGGGTCGAGCAGCAAAGCGCGAATCTTTTCGCTGATGGCGGTGCCGCCCGGCTCGCGCAGGCTCACAACCTGGTAGCCAGCGAGTTCGAGCGCGCGGGCAAGCAGGCGCGCCTGCGTGGACTTGCCGGCGCCGTCGACGCCCTCGAGCGTGATAAAGCTATGTTGAGCAGGCTCAAAAGCCATGGGCGCAGCCCCTTCCTACAAGGCGCGTAAATGCGAGTTATAGCAACCAAGCCATGATACCCCAGTGCTCGGCGCGTCCCCAATGGCTAAAGGTGCCTTTCCAAAGTTGCGGTGAAATAGGGGCTGATTGAAGCTCTGAGACCGCCAAACAGTCCCTATTTCACCGCAACTTATGATGGGGAATTTTGGATGCTGGGTATAATCGTCGTATTGCATTGAAATGTGGCGAAAGGAGTGGCAATGTCTCGGTATTGCGCCTCGTGCGGCAAGCTTCTTGCGGATGATGCCAAGTTCTGCACCTCGTGCGGTGCACCCGTTGAGCAAACAGCCGCGAGCGATAGCCAGCCCGCTTTTGAACAGACCGGCTCCCTTGATACGCCGCAAGCCAAGGCGGACGACTCCCTCGCTTATAGCCCCGACCCCGCCGCAAGGACCGAGGCCGTCGAGACCACGCAGCGCATACCCGTCGCGAGCGGCTCGCCCCAACAGCAGCCGGCCCCCGCATACGTGCCCGCTTCGCCACAGACCCCCGCTCCCAAAAAGAGCGGCACCGGGCCGCTTATCGCCGTTATCGTTGTGCTGGTGGCGATCATCATCGCCCTGGTCATCTTCTTTGCAATCAGACCGTTCGACAACGCCGCCACGCAGACGACTGCCGAGGTAGCTAAGCTGCACCATGACGTCGACGACGATGACCTAAAGCCTCTCGGCGATCCCAACAGCCTGTACGACGATGATGACGATGACGACGAGGATGGCGGCGAAGCAACGCTCTCTGAGCAGAACCTCTACCGCCGACTGAGCGAATACTACGACCTGCTCGAAGATCTCGACAGCCAGGTCCGTGGCTGCGCGCAGAACTTCAACGGCAACTATCTGGAAGAGGATCGAACCACCCGTCAAAATCTCGCCGACGTCGCCGAGCGCACGGAGGACACCATCGAGCAGTATTACGACATCGTCGAGGACCTGGACGTCCCGACGAGCTCCAAGAACTACAGCTCCTGGAAGGACATCATCGCCCTGTACGACGACCTGGATCACCGCATTGACGCAATCTGTGATGCCTGGGAGATCAGCCTGAAATACGCCAAGCCTGCGGACCACAAGAATGAGATCGTGGCGCCGCTGTCGCGCGACAACGTGGCGGGCACCAATGACAATAAGTACCGCCTAGACTTTGAGGAGCGCTATCCCGGCGCCAAGCCTGTCGAGGTGAACTAGCGCTTTGTCGTTCCCGAGCCGGCAGTTAGGGACGTTCCTAAACTGCCGGCAGAAAAGGAACGTCCCTAACTGCCGGATAAAAAACGAGCGTGGATCATAGGACCCTCGCTCGTTTTGTTTTGGGCAATGTTTCGACTGCGCCGTTACTTGTCGGCGGCTGCTTTCGTGGCAGTCGACTTCTTCGCGGTCGTCTTCTTGGCGGCAGTGGCTTTCTTAGCCGTCGTCTTCTTGGCCGCCGTCGTCTTCTTTGCCGTGCTCGCCTTGGTTGTCGTCTTGCGGCCGCGGGCGGGCTTCTTCTCCTTGGTCGGGCAGTCCATGTTGACGCAGATACGCCACGGACCGCGCGCCGTGTTGACCACCACGATGGGGGCGCCGCACTCGGGACAGGTCTCGCCCGTCGCCTCGAGCTTGCCACGCGCCGGCAGCGGATAGCTCACGCCGCAGTCATCGTAGTTGGTGCAGCGGATAAAGCGCTTGCCGCTCTTCTCGCTCTTGTGCGCGATCAGGTCGCCATGGCGTCCGGCCTCGGCACACACCTTGCACTCGCCCACTTTAAGGTCGGGCTCGTAGTTGGTGGGGCACGTCGGGTTCACGCAAATCTCGAAAGCCTTCTGGCGGAACGGCTGACACTTGATGCGCGGCGCACCGCACTCGGGGCACACGGCGGCCTCGCCCTCGAGCGGGCTCACCTTGACGCCGCTCGGCACCGGATAGGTCACGTCGCAGTCGGGCCAGCCCATGCAGCCAATGAAGCTGCCGCGGGTCTTGGCGCTCGTCTTCATAACCAGGTCCTTGCCGCACTTGGGGCAGGTGCCCACGCGCGCATCGGCCGTGACGGCGTCGCTGATGGCGTCGCCGAGCTCCTGCGTATGCTTGAGCAGCTCGTCGAGCACGCCGGCCAGCAGCGCACGCGAGTGCGTCACGACATGCTCTTCGGTGTCCTCGCCGCGCTCGACGCGAGTCATGTCGCCGTCGAGCTCGCTGGTCATATCGGGGCTCGTGATGCGCGGGGCAAACTGCGTCAGCGCGTCGATGATGGCGATGCCCAGCTGGCTCGGCTCAACGGGATCGTTTTTGAGGTAGCGCACGGCGTACAGGCGCTCGATGATGCTCGCGCGCGTGGACTTGGTGCCCAGGCCGCGCTTTTCCATCTCCTGCACGAGCTTGCCCTGGCTGTAGCGCGCGGGCGGCTCGGTCTGCTTGGCCTCGAGCTTAATGTCGAACACGTCGACCGTGTCGCCCTGCTCCAGCGGCGGCATCTGCTCGTCGCGCTTGAGTCCGTACGGGTACGCCTCGCGGAAACCCGGGGTCACGAGCACATCGCCCGAAGCCACGAACGGCTCACCGTTCACGTCGAGCTCGAGCTTGGTATTCTCGATGGTCGCGGGACCCATAAGCGTCGCCAGGAAGCGGCGGGCGATGAGGTCGTAGAGCTTGCGCTGGCCGCCGTCGAGCGTGGACGGATCGCCTTCGCCCGTGGGGTAGATGGGCGGGTGGTCGGTGGTCTCGACTTTGCCGCGCGTGGGCTTCATGGGGCCGGCGAGTACCTTTTTGCACACGGGCGCCAGCGCCGGGTTGATCTTTGCCAGGTCGCTCACCACGGCGCCCAGATCGAGCGTCGCAGGGTACACGGTGTTGTCGACACGCGGATAGCTGATGAGGCCCGCCATGTAGAGGGACTCGGCGATGCGCATGGTACGTGCAGGTGAGATGCCCTCGGCCGCGGCGGCAGCCTGCAGCGAGGTCGTCGCAAACGGCGTGGGCGGCTGCTGCTTGCGGGAGCGCTTGGTCACCGCGGCGACGGTTGCCGTCGTAGCGCCGTCGACGTGGCCGTACGCCGTCTCGGCAGCATCTTTGTCGGTAAAACGTGTCGTCTTGTGCGCAATCTTAAAGCGGTCATCCTCGGCAGCACCCTGAGCGGCACCCATGCCGCGAATCTGCCAATAGTCCTCGGGCACAAACGCCATGCGTTCGCGTTCGCGCTCGACCACCAGGGCGAGCGTCGGAGTCTGCACGCGGCCGGCGGAGCGCACGTTGCCAAAGCCGCCAAACTTGGCGAGCGTCAGGTAGCGCGTGAGCACCGCGCCCCAAATGAGGTCGATGTGCTGGCGGCTCTCGCCGGCGTCGGCCAGATTCTGGTCGAGCGAGACAAGATTGTCGAAGGCCTGCGTAATCTCGGCCTTGGTAAATGAAGAATACTGGGCGCGGGCGACCGGCAAGTCCGGCGCGACCTCGCGCACCTTGTTGAGGGCGTCCGAACCGATCAGCTCACCCTCGCGATCGAAGTCCGTGGCGATGATGACGCTGTCGGACTTTTTAGCGAGGTTCTTGAGCGAACGAATGAGTTCTTTCTCGGCCGGCAGCTTAATGACGGGCGCCCAGGTGAGGTAAGGCAGGCTCTCGAGCTTCCAGCCCTTGATGGAGATACCATCGGCAAGAAACGGCTTGCGCTTGGTGTCGTAGGGCGGACGAGCCAGGCCATCGGGCATGTCGGCCGGCAGCATCTCGCCGTCCTCGGTGACCGAATACCAGCCCAGCTTTTTATCGAACAGCACGCTGTCGCAAAAATCGGGTGCCAGGATGTGACCGGCAAGGCCGATGGTCACGCACTCCTCGCCCTTCCACTCAAAACGGTAGATGGCGGTGTTGTACACCTTGTCCTTTTTGGGCTTACCCGTGGACAGCCGCTCGGCGATTTGACGCGCGGCATCGTTTTTCTCGGCGATGATGAGCTTCAAAAGAGGCTCCTATCTCGTATCTCTGCGGCTACGCCCGCCCGTATGGCGGCCGACTTACGCCCTTGCTTGCTCAATCTGCCCGATGAGCCAATCGCACCAGGCATCCATGCCCTCGCCCTTGCGCGCGCTCACGGCAAACCGCGGCGCTTGCGGATTGAGGTCATCGAGTGTCTTAGTATACCTATCCATGTCAAAATCGAAAGCCGGAGCCACGTCGACCTTGTTGAGCAGCTGCGCGCCGGCGTGTTGGAAGATGCCCGGGTACTTGATGGGCTTGTCGTCGCCCTCGGGCACCGAGAGAATCATGATGGACAGGTTCTCGCCCAGGTCAAAGTCGACCGGGCAGACCAGGTTGCCCACGTTTTCGATAAAGATGACGTCGATGTTCTCCAGACCGACGGCCTGGTCGAAGGCGTCGACGGCCTCCATGATCATGTTGCCCTCGAGGTGGCACAGGCCGCCCGTGTTGATCTGGATGGCGGGCATGCCGGCTTCCTTCATGGTGATGGCGTCGACATCCGAGGCGATATCGCCCTCGATGACGGCACAGCGCAGGCCGGCTTTGTCACGCAGACGCTCGTTGGTGCCCAGAATCATGGTGGTCTTACCCGAGCCGGGGCTCGACAGCACGTTGATCACGTAGATGTTCGTCTGTTCAAAACGCTTGCGCAGTTGATCTGCCAGGCGCTCGTTGCGCGACAGAATCGGCGACGCGATATCAATCGTTTTCTCGGCCATACTTAGCGCTCCTTACTTTGGCCCCTTTATACCCCGTTCCCAGGTGGCTGGCGGGCTAATCGTCGGGGGTTTCGATTTCGATACTGGCGATGTCGAGCTCGCGACCGTGCAGCAGGCGCACGTTGGCGCCGCCACACTGGGGACAGCGGCAGTGGAAGCGGTCATGATCGAAAACCTCACCGCAGTCCAGACACTCGCTTTGTGGATGGACCTCCTCCACGGCAAGCTCGCAGCCGCGCGTAAGCGGGTCCTCGTCGCGAAACGTCTCCCACGCAAAGTCGAGCGCCTCGCGCACAACTTCGGTCATATCCCCGATACGCAGCGTTACCAAAACGGCGCGCGAGGCCCCTGCCCCACGCGCCGCGCGAATCACTGTATCGAGTATGCCGTTGACAATGCCAACCTCGTGCATACCGATTTACTCCTCGTCGTCCTCGTCGTCCGAGAACAGGTCCAGACGGCTCACGAACAGGCCCTCCTTGCCCTCGCGCGCGGTAATGACCACGCGAGCGATGGCGAGCGAAATCTCGTAGAGCGAGAGCAGGGCGCCATACATGAGACCCAGCGTAACGGGCGAACCGTCGGGCGTAATCACAGCCGAGCCCACGAGCAGGCCAACGTATACGTAACGCCAGGCGCTGCGGAAGGCCGCGTAGGACACGAAGTGGAAAACGGACAGGTAGAAGATGATGAGCGGCAGCTCAAACGCCACACCAAAGCCGATCATAAAGAGCAGCTCCATGTTGACGTAGTCCTCCAGATTGGGCCACGCCGTAGCGACGGCCGAGGTCTCGCCGATGAGCCACTCAAAGCCTGCCGGGATAATGATGAAGTAGCAGAAGATGGCACCCAGGAAAAACAGCACCGTCGAGGTGAGCACCGTGGGCACGACCCACTTGCGCTCGTTGGGGCGCAGTGCCGGCAGGAAAAACGCCAGGATCTGCCAGATGATCATGGGCGTGCACATGACCACGGCCATCTTGATGGCAAGCGAGAAGCGCAGGCCAAAGCCGCCGAGCGTGGTGGTGATGTAGAACTTCCCGTCCGGCACAAAGGAACGGATGGGGTCTTTCAGGATGTCGAGCACCACGGGCGTGGCGAAATACAGCACGATAGCGGCGGCAAACACCGACACGACCACGATGGTCAGGCGGCGACGAAGCTCTCCCAGGTGATCGAAGAGCGGCATACGCGCAGGTCCGATAGGCATTACTCATCGCCTCCCTTCGGGGCGTCGGCGGCAGCAGCGTCGTCCTCGGCCTCGAGCTCGCGAGCGAGCTGGTCGACGACGGCCTTGCGCTTGCGGGGACGACGGGCGTAGAGGTCAGCCGTCGTGGGCTCTGCCGGCTCGGGCTCCGGCTCTGCAGCAGGCTCGGGCTCGACGGCAGCATCAGCAGCAACGGCAGGCTCTGCACCCTCGGCCTCCTCGGCAGCATTCTCGCCCTCAGCAGCACCCTCGCTTGCGGCCTTCTCGGCAGCAAGACGGGCGCGACGCTCGGCAAAGGTCTCCTTCTTGGCGGGCGCTGCCGTCTCGGCGGCGTCCTCGTCCGCATCGGAATCGTCGTCGGTCGCAGCAGCCTTCTTGGGCTTGACCGGGGCCGACGCGGCCTCGCTTACCGGATCGATAATCTCGGACTGAACAACGGCCGTCATCTTTTCCTGCGTCTCGCGGAACTGACGGATGGCACGGCCGATCGTACGGCCCATCTGCGGGAGCTTATCCGGGCCAAACAGCAAAAAGCCGAAGACCACGATGATCGCGAGCTCACCCTCTCCAATACCAAACACACATACCTCCAAGGCTCGATGTGAGTCGAGCCCGCACCGCGCCATTCGGCCGGAACTCGCCTATTCATTCGGTCAAGTATAGCGCCCGGACGCCAAAACGTCCGAGCGCATCACAAACATATGCCAAACGGCACGCCCTTTTGGGAACAAAGATTATGCAGCGGTGATCGAAATCTCCTGGTCGACACCCAACAGCTGAACCACGCGCATCACCGGGGGCTGCACATTGGTGCAGCTAAAGCGCTTGCCGTGGTCGACCGCGTGGTGCGCGGCGCCCACGAGCACGCCAATGCCCGTCGAATCGATGTAGCTCACCTGGGCAAAATCGAGCTCAACGGCCTCGGTGGGCTGCTCGAGCGCCAGGTCGATGGCATTGCGCAGGCTATCGGCGTTAGAGATATCGATCTCGCCGGTGACCTTAATGGTGTAGAGCTCCGGCGTGGGGTTGGTGGAAATACCCAAATCCATGTATACGCTCCTTTACGTATCGAAAGTGCGGATAGTACGGGAAGCCGCGCGTTAGGCGCGCTCGGCACGCGCAAGCTCGGCAGCGACGAGCTTGACGGCCAGCACCAGCACATCGAGCGCGGCCTCCAGGTCCTCGACCGTGGGATAGCTCGGCGCGATGCGGATGTTGGTGTCGCGCGGGTCCTTGCCATAGGGCCAGGTAGCACCGGCCGGCGTGAGCTTGACGCCCAGGTCGGCGCAAAGCGCGGCGACCTTCTGGGCCGAGCCCTCGGGACCATCGAAGCTCACAAAGTAGCCGCCGCGGGGGTGCGTCCAGGTGGCGCAACCCGTATCGCCCAGACCCTCGGTGAGTTTGCGCTCAACGGCCTCAAAGCGCGGGCGCAAGAACTCGGCATGCTTTTTCATGTGCTCCTTGACCGCCTCGATAGTGGGAAGGAAGCGCACGTGACGCAGCTGGTTGAGCTTGTCGGCGCTAATAAGGCCAGCCTTCAGGCGCTTGGAGAACTCAGCGATAACCGCGGGGCTCGCACCGATAAAGCCGATACCGGCGCCCGGGAAGGTGATCTTTGACGTCGAGGCGAATGCCACCACGCGATCCTCGGTGCCCGCCGCGCGAGCGAGGTCAAAGATGTTTGCGAGTTCGTCGGTCTCGTCGTACAGGTCGTGCACGCAGTAGGCGTTGTCCCAGAAGATGCGGAAATCGGGCGCGGCCGTGGGCATCTCGACCAGGCGGCGCACGGTGTCCTCGCTAAAGGTGATGCCCGTGGGGTTGGAATACTTGGGCACGCACCAGATACCCTTGATGGAGTCGTCGGCGGCAACGAGGCGCTCGACCTCGTCCATGTCGGGGCCGTTGTCGGTCATCGCGACGGGGACGTTCTCGATGCCCAAGTCGGCGGTGATGCCAAAGTGGCGATCGTAGCCGGGAACGGGGCACAGGAACTTGACCTTCTTGCCGTCGTGCGCGGCCTCGTAGGCGTCCCAGGGCTCGCTGCCGCACGAGCCACAGCGCCAGAACATGCCGGCGATGTCATGCTCAATCAAAAGGCTCGATGAGCCCAGCACAAGCGTCTGCTCGGCGGGGCAACCCAAAAACTCCCCTGCCAGCTTGCGAGCCGAGGGAATGCCCTCGAAGCAGCCGTAGTTGGAGCAGTCGACATTGCCGTCGTGCAGATCGGCATCGGCATTGAGGATATCGAGCATGGGTCGAGAGATGTCCACCTGGGAGGGCGACGGCTTGCCGCGGGCCATGTCGAGCGCCAGGCCCTTGGCCTTGACCTCGGCGACCTCGGCTTTGAGCGCCTCGATGGCGGCATCGAGTTCGGTGGTTTCCATCTTCTGGTAGATCGTCTGCATGGGTGCGACCTTTCGCGAAGCGGTACGTTGCAGTTCGTCTAAGTATAGACCGCCACCGCCGCAACGGTATGAAGCCGTGATAGATTAAGTCCATCGCAATGAATTACGACATCGCCGCGCATGCCGGCGTGGGGCGCCCAAGGAGGCACTATGGAATACGGATCGTTTAGGGCCGAGGAATTCGGCGACCTGCAGCGCCTGGTCGACGGGCTGTTTTACGACCGCCATGCCATCGACCGCCTGGACCTGATCGTACAGGCCGAAATCTTGGACCTGGCGCCCGATCTCATGGAAATCGTCAACCTGCTACCGCCCGGCTATTACGACCGCCAGTCGCTGTGTGACCAGCTTAACTCGGCCCTAGCCGCCCACGGCTGGGGCGCCGTCTACGGAACCGTGGAATAAGCCTCGAGGCCGGCGATTTGGCCCGCTTCCCGACCTTGGCGAGGCTTGTTTTAGGGCTTGTGGCCAAAAAAGGGCAAATATGAGTACTGTTACCTTTTTAGTAGCAGCGATTCTTGGTCGAAATCGGCAAAACTCGACTTGAAACTTCCTAATCACCGTCAGCTAGCGCCAAATTGGAAGTCGATGGTCACTCATTAACGTACAGTTCTTATAACTTTGTTCATTATTTTCCGCACCTAAAATGATACGCCGTTTGTGACAGTACTCACAAACGGCGTTTTTTGACCGCTGGCGCGTCTGGCAGGCGGCAAGCACCGCCCGAATCCGCATTTTGAACGCGCCCGAATCGGTTCTGGAGCCGGTTTTCGCGCTCTTACTCGTCCTTGGTCGCGGGGTGCTTGCAGATCACACTCATGTAGATCATGCCAAGCACGGCCGCGGTGACAGAGCCGGCGAGAATAGCGGCCTTGGCTGCAAGAACCTCAAACTGGGCCGTCGGGAAGGCAAGGCCGCTGATGAGAATCGACATGGTAAAGCCGATACCGCCCAGAATGCCCACGCCGGCAATCATGTGCCAGTTGACATTGTGCGGCAGCTCGCAGGCCTTAAGCTTAACCAGGGCAAACGTCATACCAAAGATGCCGATCGGCTTGCCCAGCAGCATGCCAAAGTACACGCCGAGCGTCACCGGGTCGGTGAGCAGCGTGCTCATGTCCACGCCCACTAAGCGAACCTGAGCGTTTACGAACGCAAAGATCGGCAGGATCACAAAGTTGACCGGCGTGGAGATCAGACGCTCCATGCGGATGAGCGGCGGGGTCACGCGGTGCATGACGCGCTCGACCTTGGTGGTCGAGACGGTAAAGTCATGCTGGCCCAGGATGTGTGCCTCGTCATCGTAACGGTCATCGAGCAGCGGCAGGCACTCGCCCAACCAATCGGTGAGGCTATCGAGCTTGACGCCGCACTTGGCCGGGATGGTAAAGGCCAAGATGACGCCAGCAAGCGTGGCATGTACGCCGCTCTTGAACATGCAGAACCACAACAGCAGACCCAGTACCGAATACGGGGCAAGGCGGTAATGCTGCGTCTTGTTGAGCCACACGAGCGCGCAGGTCACAAGCGCGGCGGCGCCCAACCAAAACGGATTGGGGCTCTGACCGTAGAAAATGGCGATGGCGGCGATGGAGATGAGGTCGTCGGCGATGGCGAGCGTCGAGAAGAACACGCGCACGCCGTTGGGCACGCGATTGCCCAAAAGCGACAGCACGCCCAGCGCAAAGGCAATATCGGTTGCCATGGGAATGGCCCAGCCGTTGTGCGCGCCGGCATGGTTAAAGATCAGGTAGATGCAGGCGGGAACGACGACGCCGCCCACGGCTGCCAGCATGGGAAGCATGGCCTGACGCGGGTTTTTGAGCTCGCCGACCGTCATCTCGTACTTAAGCTCAATGCCCACCAACAAAAAGAAAATCGCCATGAGGAAGTCGTTGACGAAAAGCTCAACGGTGAGACCAGCCGTA
This sequence comes from Collinsella aerofaciens, assembly GCF_015561195.1. Taxonomy (GTDB): domain Bacteria; phylum Actinomycetota; class Coriobacteriia; order Coriobacteriales; family Coriobacteriaceae; genus Collinsella; species Collinsella aerofaciens_AC. The sequence continues at coordinate 448,290 of NZ_JADMSU010000001.1, forward strand.
AGGTTGCCCAGACCCACATACAGCGGGGTCTCCAAAAAGTGATGGATGGCCTCGTAGGCATCGGTATTGGCGCAAATGACGGCGGCGATGGCAGCAATCACCATGACCGCGGCGGAAATCGTGCCGTTCTCTGCGATGCGCTCCCAAATGTCGTGACGTTCAAAGCGCTTGCGCTCACGAACGTTGAACAGCTGCTCAGTTGCTGCCATGGGCGGCTCCTTTCACGGGAAAGTTCCCGTCTTAAAAAAGCACGGCCCGCCCAAGTGGCGGCGCCGCGCTCTAACGTATTACGCTTGCATCTAGCCTACCCTGCACGACAAGCACGCAGGCGTGGCCGAAAAGCGGAACCACAGGTTGAACATTATTTGCTCAACGGCACGGGCACACCCGTCCGAGAGACGACGCGGCGCCGTGCACAAAAAACGACCGGAGCGCGGGGCGTCCGCGATCCGGTCGTGGCGTTCGGTCAACTAAACCTAGCAGGCGGCCATGATGGGGGCAGCGACCTGCTTCTTACGGGAGAGGACGCCCGGCATCCAGACGCCGTCGTGCTCGTCGGCAATGCCCAGGCCCTTCTGAGCAGCCTCGGTCTCGCCCTCGAGCAGGACCTGCGAGCCCTCCTCCATGATGTCGGTGATGCACAGGACAATGCCGTCGGCACCCTTCTCGGCGGCGTAGGCGCGCATGGCCTCGCGAATCTCGTCGATCATGCCGAGTGCACGGGTCTTGTCGACGGTCTCGTACTGGCCGATGAGCAGCTTCTTGCCAGCGGGCTCGAACATCTTGATGTCGTTGCCGACCATCTCGGCTGCAGTGAAGGAGCCGGACGGACGGGTGAGGAAGACCTCCATGCCAAACTTAACCGGGTCGACGCCCACCTGCTCGCCGAGCTTGGCGGCGACGGCGCGGTCGACATCGGTGGTGGTGGGGCTCTTGAGCATGAGCGTGTCGGTCATCATGGCCGAGAGCAGCAGCTTGGCCTGGACGTCGGAAAGCTCAACGCCGAGCACGCCGGCGAGCTTGGTGACGATGGTGCAGCTGGAGCCCCAGGGCAGGCAGATGTAATGCAGCGGGCCGGCGGTCTCAAAGTCGCCGATGCGGTGATGGTCGACGACGCCAAAGACCGTGGCGTCCTTAAGGCCGGCGACGGACTGGGCAGACTCGTTGTGGTCGGTGAGGACGACGAGCTGACCGGCCTCGACGGACTCGATCACGCGAGGCTCGGCGATGCCGGCGTCGGCGAGCAGCTTGGCGGACTCGGCCGGAAGCTGGCCCAGAGCGCAAGCCTCGTAGGTGTTGCCGGCATACTCAACCTGGTTGAGCAGCTGGGACAGGACGACGGCGCTCATGATGGCGTCGTTATCGGGGTTCTGGTGACCAAAGACAAGAACGTTTGCCATGGATATCCTCCACTTGATATGTGTACTTGGACGTAGCTATGGTAGCACGCTGGCGCCGAACCTTATGAGACGCAAGGGCCGCGGCGCAATTTGGGGCAAGTGTTGGGGCGAAGTCTGCCCCCTTGCAGCAGCTATTTACCGGCGGCGCGCAGGGCTACGTAGGCGGCACCGATGATGCCGGCGTCGTTGCCGAGCGAAGCGACCTTAATGGGCGTCTCGCGCGAGGCGGAAAGCGCGTACTGCTTAAAGTGCTCGCGGACCTTGTCGAGGTAGACATCGGCCGAGGCGGATGCGCCGCCGCCGATGAGGAACATCTCGGGATCGACCACGTTGGCAATAAGCGCCAGGGCGCGACCGAGATAGTCGGCCATGGTATCGGCCGCGGCCAGCGCGAGCTTGTCACCCTCGCGGCAGGCCTGGAACACGTCCTTGGAATCGGAGGGACCGGTGAGCTCGATGGGCTCGACGCCTGCCTTCTTGCACTCGGCAAGGTAGTTGCTCACCACGCCGGTGGCGCTGGAATACTGCTCCAGGTGGCCATGTCCGCCGCAGCCGCAGGTGCGCTCCTCTTCGGGGTTCAGGCACATGTGGCCAATCTCGCCGCCGGCGCCCACAACGCCCGACACCACGTCGCCGTTAACGATAACGCCGCCGCCCACGCCGGTACCGATGGTGACCATCACCACGTTCTGCACGCCCTTGGCAGAGCCGAGCCAGGCCTCGCCCATGGCAGCGGCGTTGGCATCGTTCTCGTACTTAACGACCGCGTCGGGGCAGTGCTCCTGAATGGCGACTCTCAGCTCGGGCAGGTTAATGGCAATGTTGGCCTTGACCTTGGCATCGCCCGATGCCGGGATGGGACACGGAACTGCCAGGCCAATGCCCGCCACAAAGGCGCGCGGAATCTGGGCCTTGGCGACCACCTGGTCGATAGCCTCGGTCACCGCGGCAAAGCCCGCAGCGTCAACGATAGGAGGCGTAGGCACGCTGGCCTTGGCCAGCAGGTTACCGCCTTCGTCGAACAGGCCCTCCTTAACCGAAGTGCCGCCGACGTCGATGCCGATGTAATACTGCTTAGGTTCCATGGGAGCCCGCCTTTCTCGTTTAAACATTGCCTGTATGGTACCGCTCCCAAGGCAAAAACCTGCCAAAAAGGGACAGGTTTGTTTTGGCAGGTTTTATCTGTGAAAACGCAAACGACCGCTCAAAAGGTCGCGCAAGACCTTCCCCAAATATAAAGGCGCCGGGAGGCGGAGACTCCTGGCGCCCGTGAAAGGGACTGTGTTGTCTGTTGGACCGCACGGTCCGTCACGGCAATAACGCCGGCTAGGCCTTCAGTGCCTGCAGCTGCTTGTGGACCTCGATGAGCTCCGTGGCCATGACGCGCATGGTCTCGGTGCCCGCCATCTGGTCCTCGGCATGCAGCAGAATCAGCGGGGCCTCGCCGTTACGCTCGCCGTTGGCCTCCTTCTTCAGAAGCCCCATGTGAACATCGTGGCCACCGTTGTAAGCCTCGTCGCCCTGCTTAATAAGCTCCTCGGCGGCGTCAAAATCGCCCTCCTTGGCCTTTTGCACGGCATTGATGTACATGCTCTTGGCGGTGCCGACGTAGCTGATGATCTCAAAGCAGGTCATCTGCAGCTCGTTCATATCCTCCATGCGCCGCACCTAGCCCATCACGCTGACGCAGTGGTCGATGATGCCGGCGGCGTTCATGCGGCCGTAGTCGACCATGTTGATGACCTCGACCGGGAAACGACCGGCGGCCTCTTTCTCAAAATCGCCCTTGGTGTAGCCAATCTGCGGGCCGAGCAGCAAGATATCGCACTCGTCCAGGTGATCGTGAGCCTCGTTCATGGGGCGAGCCTCGACCTCGATGTCCAGACCGCGGCTCGCGACCTCGGACTGCATCTTCTGGACCAGCAGGCTCGTGGACATGCCGGCATTGCAGCAAAGCATGATCTTCTTCATGGTTTCCTCCTTATTACTGCGCGGCGCGCAGACGACAACTGGTTTTATTCCTTGCGGCTACTGTACCCACCCCCTGCAGCTTTACGCAGGAGGAGAGCCGCGGACACCGGCACCGCGTACCGGCGCCCGCAACGATGGAAGGGAAAGAGAACGTTTAGGCGTTCTGCTCGGCAAGGGCCTCCTGCTTGGCGATGGCCTTCTCGGAGATCCTCATAAAGGGCAGGTAGACAGCCATGCCGATGACGAGCTCGAGAGCCTGCCACACGCCGGCGCGCCAATCAAAGCCCGTGGCAAGCAGGGCGTTGATGACGGGAGGCATGGTCCAAGGCACCTGGGCGATGCAGGGGCTAATGATGCCCGCGCAGGTCAGGCCATAGGTGATGCCGATGAACAGGTCGGGAAGAAGAACGAACGGAATCATGAGCGGCAGGTTGTACACGACGGGGTAACCGTAGATGACCGGCTCGTTAATGTTAAACAGGCCAGGAACGATAGCCATCTTGGCAACGGTCTTGGAAGCCTTGTTCTTGGAGAACAGGAAGGTATCGAGCAGGAGCATGAGGGTGCAACCCGAGCCGCCGATGAGGGCGAAGCTGTTGACGATCTGCATATTCATGTAGTGATCGGGCTGGATGGTGCCGCCGGCGGCAAAGGTAGCCATGTTGTCGACGATGAGCATGGTCAGGATCGGCTCGACGGTAGCGCCAGAGATGGTGGACTGGTGAATACCGACGCAGAACAGCAGGTTCGCAAGCGTGTAGATGAGAATAACAGCCCACGGACCGGCGTTCATGATGCTCTTGAGCGGGTTGGAAATGCACGTGGAGATGATGGTGCACAGATCGGTGCCGGCAAACACGGCGAGCAGAGCCGCGGCAATGGCGAAAATCGAGAGGTTGAGCAGCATCGGGATCATGACGTTAAAGGAGTTGGAGACCGCAGGAGGCACACCCTCGCCCAGCTTGACCTTGAGCTTCTCGACGCCGGAAATCTTAATGAAGAGCGTGACGGAGAGCAGGGCGATGATAATGGCCGCGAACAGACCGTTGGTACCGGTGTTGGCAGTCGAAAGGGCGCCCGTGACCTCGGCAGAGGTAATCTTGTCGGTGAGCAGCGGGCTCGTGGCGGCAAGCGTGGCGGTGATCTGCTGCGGCATCATGATGACGAAAGCGGAGATGGCAACGACCACGCAGGCAAGCGGGTTATCGAAGCGCTCGTTCTTAGCGAGGCTGTAGCCAATCAGTCCAGCCAAGATGATGGCAGAGACGTTGAGGGTGCCCAGCGTAATTGCCGAGCCCCAAGTCTGAAGGTTGGCAAGGCCCGCTGCATCGAGCGGGAACAGAGGGAACACGACGTTGTTAATAAGAACCGCGATACCCGCAAGGATATAGAGCGGCGTGATGGTTGCGAAGGCATCGCGCAGGGAACGCAGGTGAACCTGGTTTCCCACCTTCGCAGAGACCTCGGCAAACTTGTCGAGGAAGCTCTTTCCGTTGTCACTGGCCATGATTGCTCCTAACTTTCAAATCCGGCCTTTTCCTATGCGCACGGTGGTCTGTCGCCCTCTGCCACCAGATGTGCCATGCTTTGCGCGCGGCGGCGCGCGGTCTGGGCGTTTGTCTGGTCGCTAGTCGACCACGTGGGTCGTTGCGACCTGCTTGAGCCAAGCCGCCGACTTCTTAAGGCGGCGCTTGTAGCCGTCCATGAGGTCGACCTCGACAAAGCCGTAACGGTTCTTAAAGGCATTTGCCCAAGACCAGTTATCGATGACGGCCCAATAATGGTATCCGCGGCATTTGGCGCCCTCGGCGATCGCCTTGGCGACCCACTCCAAGTGCTGGCGCACAAAGTCGACGCGGTAGTCGTCCTGAATGGTCCCCTCGGCGTCACGGTTCTTGTATTCGTCCATGATGCCGATACCGTTTTCGGAAACGAACCACTCAAGATCGGGGTAATTCTTGGCGCAGTCCATGCCAAAGTCGTAGAGACCCTGCGGGTAGATCTCCCAGCCGCGGCTCTCGTTCATAACGGCGTCGGGCCACACGTACTCATCGGCAAAGTGCGGCAGGCCGTACTGGTCGACCTTGCTCGCCGGAGCCTGGACGCGCGTGGGGTGGTAGTAGTTGCAACCGAGCCAGTCGACAACGCCCTGCTTGAGAATCTCCTGGTCGCCGGCACGGAACGGAAGCTTAACGCCGCCCTCGGCCAGGCTGTCGAGCACGTCGGCGGGAAGCTCACCCTTGGTAATAAGATCGAGCCACCAGCGATTGTTGATACCGCTGGTCATACGCACGGCCTCGAGGTCTGCCTCGCTGGGGTTCTCCTTGGTGTAGACCGGGGTAAAGCAGTTAATCATGCCAATCTTGGCATCGCTGCGAACGGCGCCCTCGTCATAGGCGCGGCGGTAGTTGGCCACGGCCAGCGCATGCGCCAGCGAGATGTGATACTGAACGGTGCGAGCGCGGCTATAGTCGTGGAGCTGCGGGAACCACACGCCCTCCTGATAGCGCTGCTCGGGCTCGACGATAGGCTCGTTAAAGGTGAACCAGTACTTGATCTCCTGGCCAAACTCGCGGAAGGCAACGTCGGCGTAATGAGCGTAAGCCTCGACGACCTCACGGCTCTCCCAACCGCCGCGGTCAAAGAGGTAGGTGGGCATGTCAAAGTGGTACAGGTTGACGAACGGCTCCAAGCCGGCCTCGCGAGAGGCACGGAACAGCTCGTGGTACCACGCGGCGCCCTCCTCATTAAGGTTGCCGTCGGCATCGAGCAGACGACTCCACTGGATGGACGTGCGATAGGTATCCAGGCCCAAGTCCTTCATAATGCGAAGGTCCTCCTGGTACTTAGCCATAAAGTCATTGCCGGCATAAGAGCCAACGCGGTTGTAGAACGAACCCAGATCCTGGATGGACCAGGTGTCCCACAGGTTCTCGAGCTTGCCGCCCTGGTTCCACTGGCCCTCAGTCTGCGGGCCGGACATAGCGGCGCCAAAGAAGAAGTCACGGGGCAGCTGATACTGTGCCATCAAGTCCTCACTTTCGTGTTCTAGAGCTTCCGGTTGGAGACGGGTTTGCTTTGGCAGACAATCCGGCGCGGGCGCGCACCGGTTATCCAGATATCCAGCCCGCCAAAACAAAACCGTCCCCAAACGGTCGGCCCTGCTGTACTGCAGGGCTCCGTTCGTTGCCTACAACTATAGCGCTCTAATTTTATAAGTAAAGCGTCTTTTTCTTTTTTCTTTCTCGAACTTCTTAGATAAGAATTATATGGATACCTTGCAGATGGTTATACTTACTTATGTATTTATGTATGTCGGAAAGGGGGTTCCATGATTCCCAAATACGAGGCGATAGCTGCGGATATCCGTCGAAGCATCGAGGACGGCGCTCTTAAGCCGGGCGATAAGCTGCCCACCGTCGTTGAGTTCTGCGAGCTCTATAGCGTTTCCAAAATCACCGTCAAACGAGCTATCGAGCAGATCACCGAGGAGGGCCTTGTCACCAGCCGGCGCGGATCGGGTACCTACGTCAAGGACACGGCGGGGCTTCCCGGCAAGGCGTTTTTCCAGGGCAAGAACGACCGCGCCGCGGGTTTTTCGCATGAGCACCGCGGGGAGAAGGTGTCCTCGGTAGTCTACGATTTCTCGATTGTCAATCCACCAGCGGACGTCGCCGCTCAGCTGGGAATTGCCGAGGATGACTTTGCCTATCACATCGTGCGCGTGCGCCAGGTGGACGAGAAGCCCATCGTTATCGAGTACACCTACATGCCCCTCGAATTGATCCCGGGCCTTAAAAAGAAAGATCTGTACGGATCGGTCTACAGCTTCATCCGCGAGCAATGTGGGCTGAAGATTTCGAGCTTCCACCGCACCATCCGCGCCGTAGCGGCAACCGAGGAAGAAGCTGAGCGCCTGGACACCAAGCCCGGCTCTCCCCTACTCGAACTCAGCCAGATTGGCTTTTTAGATAGCGGCATCGCCTTTGAGCATTCGATCTCGCACAACGTCGGCGACCGCTTTGAGCTGCACAACGTAACGTTGGCATAGGTTTTTGTAGTCATGCGGGCGCTCGTTTTGGCTCATTTAGAGCGGGCGGCCGCGCAACGCCATGGGGGTATGAACATGTCCGATTTGATTAAACTGACGCCGATCTTCCACGAGAAGATCTGGGGCGGCCGCCAGCTCGAAACCGTATTTGGCTACGACATTCCCGAGGGTCCCATCGGTGAGTGTTGGGCCATCTCGGCCCATCCCAACGGCGACTGCCAGATTGCGGAGGGCCCGTATGCCGGTCACACGCTCTCGTGGCTGTGGGCCGAGCACCGCGAGCTCTTTGGCAACTGCGAGGGCAAGGAGTTCCCGCTGCTTATTAAGATTCTGGACGCCAAGGACGACCTTTCGATCCAGATTCATCCCAACGACGAGTACGCCGCCGAGCACGAGAACGGCAGCCTGGGCAAGACCGAGTGCTGGTATGTGCTGGACTGCGAGCCCGGTGCCACGATTATCGTCGGGCAACGCGCGCACGACCGCACCGAGGCTGCGCAGATGATCGAGGAGGGCCGTTGGGACGAGATGCTCAACGTGTTGCCGATCCACAAGGGCGACTTTTTCCAGATTGATTCCGGTACCGTGCACGCTATTAAGACCGGCACGCTCATTTTGGAGACGCAGCAGTCGAGCGACGTGACGTATCGCCTGTACGACTACGACCGTCCCGGCACCGACGGCAAGCTGCGCCCACTGCACATTGAGCAGAGCCTCGATTGCATCAACTTTAACGCGCAGGCACCGACCGACGGTACCGTAACCGCGCCCGAGGTCGATGGCGTAACCGAGCTCGAGTCCAACCCCTGCTACACCGTCGATCGCGTGCGCGTCGACGGCAGCAAGACCTTGGAGCAGCGCTGGCCCTTCATGTGCCTGTCGGTCATCGACGGCGAGGGCACCGTGTGCGGCGAGCCCGTTCACAAGGGCAGCCACCTGCTGGCACCCAGTACCGTCAGCTCCATTGACCTCGAAGGCAAGATGGAACTGATCATCAGCCACCTGTAAGCTACCGATCCCCAAGCGCTCGCCGGGATGGGCGCGGGGTTTGATCGCCTGCTCGTGCGGAACTCGCGATCGACCAAACCCCGCGCCCCATCCCGGCGAGCCTCTGACTAGCAACAACAAGCTAAAAATCAAAAAGGGCCCCGTCCATGTACGGGGCCCTTGTCATACATAACGAATCGGGGTGCCTATAGGTAGACTTTTTTGAGAAACAATAACGTGTCCTGAAGCCGCGCTCTTTCCTTACGATTGGTCTGTCGATTTACATAAGAAGCAAAGTCCGTAAAGAAATCCTCCGCATCAGCCCTCATTTGCTCCGTTAGCTCCAAACGCGCCGAGGACGACAACAAGCCGGCAAGTCGAGCAACATCCGAACGATGCTTCCGCCGATCTATATCGTTGCAATGACGCCCTTCTTCATAGCTCCTGTTGATATCAATGTGCGCACGCATCTTGAGAGGGATGATATGGAGCGCATCGAGCAACGTGATGCCCCCGATATTCGTTGCGTTATCACGAATAAAATCATAGTAACCATCATCGAGAATAATGGCGGAAAGACTCGATATCGCCCCGTCAAAGGAAAGGGGAGCCACCTCGCTCGTTTCGTCTTCGAGCGTAAAGTCAGGGTGCCGGGCAAACAACTCGATTTGGCCGGGATAATCTAAGGCCCGCCTTGATCCTTCGGGTATACGAAACCGATAGTAAGTACATTTTCCATCGGCGGTTTTTCCAATTTCGTATCCGACGCTTTTGATAAATGCCCATAATGCAGTGGCAAATTCAATACAATTTCTATCAACAATTACGACGACATCCAGATCTTCGGTAGCCCTAAATGAATCACCTTCGCTGTCAAATAGAACGCTGCAGGCCCCTCCGCCAATAAGGACATAGCTGCCCTCGCAATTGCTCATGGCATCGGCAAATCGCTCTACTCCCCTTACTTTTGGCATATCGTCCTCCTGAGCTGTTCGACCGCATCGAGTAGACGTTCGTCTTTGTATTCCGCTTTCGCACAGGCAACGTATAGGGAAAACGGGTCAACACATTGCAAGCCCGTCGTGTCAAAACTAATATCGGACGGCTCGTCCACGGGATACGACCAGACCTCAATCTCGACAGAGGCCGGTTCGTACCACTGGGCCTCCAGCCACCTGTCGCCCATATGTTCTTTTAAGGCCTCTAGCTGATTCTTTTCGAGAGCAATGGTTGGGGCGGAGTCTTCATGAGCAAGGTCGGACATATAGCTAAGGGCAGACACTCCGGAAAGCAGCGCATCAACGGCTCGCAGTTCTTCCCTGTCGACCGCCCCCTTAAGCCGGATGCGCTCTATAACTGGCGTGCGAAGATAATCCTCAAACCCATCTAGCAACGTCTCGATCGACAACCCGGCGCCGTGCAATATACGCTTTTTGCCGTCCCGTGCGATTAGCCCAGGAGCAATAGCGGCGATTTCCGAAAGATAGCCGCTAACGCTTGCCGCGCTTTTGCCACACAGACGCGCTAGGTCGCCGGCAGAGCAGTCAACCCATCGTCCCGCGATGAGATTTAGAACGATTCGTTGAGATTGGGGCGAAAGCGGAGCAGCAGGGGAAGCACCCAGTACCTCATCGGAAATAACAGCTCCGATAAACGGCAGAAACGCATTTCGCTCATCTCGGATATATGCGATTCCCTCCGAAGAAAGCGCGCGCATAATGCCTAAATCCATGGCATCCCAGCAAATTGCCACCGGGCGAGCATCTGTCTTGCGCACTGCATTGACGAGATTCCGCGCCGAAATCACACTGGGTGGCTCTTTTGGTTCGGCGACAATAAAACGACCTTGCTCAGACACGCCGAGCCGTGCCAAGCGAAGCGAAAACCACTCAAGATACATGCGGGGAATCTGCACCTCTACCGGCCTTGGATCGATAGCGAGCTCTAAGGAGAAGATGCGTTTCGGGGGACAGGATATTAACACTCCCTATCACCATTTTCATTTCACCAACGTTTTAGTTACTATCTAAAATTATACTGAACAGTATAAAACGTTCAATCACCAAAACCACAAGGTAACAACCCAAACGCAACAAGGGGCTCCCCCGTTCTTCAACGGGGGAGCCCCTTGCCATGTCTAAGTATTCAGCCCACCCGGTTCTCCAGATCAAAAAGCGAGAGGCAGAGCAACGCTCGTTCAGCAACGTTACCCAAGGACCCGGGCGGGCGTATGGGGCAACATCGATCGCGAGTTCCGCACGCAAAGGAGAGCACTTAATGTGCTCTCCGTCTTGCGCAGGACTGCCCGAGCAGGCGATGTTGCCCCTTACGCCCGCCCGGGTCCGCCGGGATTACGACAGCTTGACAATTGGAGCAAAGCCCATCATCAACTTTTTGGTCTGGCCGGTCTTTTCGAATTGGACCTCGATCATGTCTCCGGCGACCGAAATCACAGTACCCGTGCCAAAGGTCTTGTGGCTCACGGTGTCGCCCGCGGCAAAGTCCTGCGATGCACTGGCGCGATCGACCTTGCGCTCCACCGTCGGCGACACCTTAGACGACGGCTTTTTGGCTCGCGGCGCGCCCGAGCCAAAGGTCGAGGCAACACGGCCGGCATCGGGCGAGACCCCACGATGGCGCTCGGTCCCGTAGCTGCTGCCGCCAAAGAAATCGTCAAAGCTCGATCCGCCGCGCGAACCGGAACCGCCGGTCGAGCGCGTATGCGAACCGAACACCTTGCCGCCGTACATATCCGAGCCCATGCCCGATCCAAAGGTGCCGTGACGGTCGCCGCGCTTCTCCCAGCCCGTGCCCTCAAAACCGGCAGAACCGATACCGCTAAACTCGATATCCTCAAACGGAATCTCATTGAGGAAGCGCGAGCGCGGGTTGGCAGAAGTCGAGCCGTAGGTGCGACGCGTGGCCGCATAGGTCAGGAACAGGCACTTACGGGCACGCGTGATGGCAACGTAGGCCAGGCGACGCTCCTCCTCGAGCTTGCCCGGGTCATCGCTGCCGCCAAAGTCGTGCACGTGCGGGAAGATACCCTCCTCCATGCCAGCAACGAACACCGCCGGGAACTCCAGGCCCTTGGCGGAGTGGATGGTCATCATGGTGATGGCATGCGTCTCGCCGGCCAGGGAATCCAAGTCGGAGCGCAGGGCCAGCCACTCCATGAGTGCCGGCAGCGCCTTACAGGTGAGCGGACCGTAGGTGCGCTCGATCTCGTCGGCATGCACGGCGCCCGCCGGTAGCTCTGTTGGCACGGCATACGCGTTGCCCGCGATGGCGGCGACCAGGGCATCCTGCGGCGAGAGCGCCGGGGCGGCTAGGCTATCGAGCGGATTGGAGCCCGCGGCGTCACGAGCGCCGACAAGTGCCTCAAACGAGGATGCCGGTGCAGACGGCCCCGGCTCGGGCGTGGGCGCACTCACCACGACGGGCTCGGACTCGGCGCCGGCAGGCACGTCGGCAACACCGGCTGCGCGCAGCTCTTCTAGACTCTCGAGCGTGCCCTCGATATCCTCGTGCGTCTCCTCAAATTCGGCGGCGACGCCCAGGAATTCCTGGATGTTCTCGGCGCGGCTCTCGGACTCCATGGTGCCCTCGGCGCGGAAAGCCTGCAGCAGGCCCGTCTTATCGACAATCATCTCGACGACGTCCTTGAGCTCGCCGTCCATGCGTCGGCCCTCGCGCACCAGCGACACAAAGCTCGACAGGCCATTGCGCACCTTGGCGCTAAACATACCGGTCTCGGCGCACGCGATCTCGCAGGCCTGGAAGAACGAGCAACGGTTGTCGCGCGCCAGCTGCTCGATCTTTTGGATCGAGGTGGAACCGATGCCGCGGCGCGGTGTGTTGATGACGCGTTTGACGCTCATCTCGTCGGCCGGGTTCACGATCATCTTGAGGTAGGCCATGACGTCGCGGATCTCGGCGCGGTCGAAGAATCGCGTGCCGCCCACGATCTTGTAGGGCACGCCCGCGCGCAGGAACATATCTTCGAGGATACGCGACTGGGCGTTGGTGCGGTAGAACACGGCGATATCGTCGTAGCTCGTGCCTTTGACATGCAGCTTCTCGATCTCGCCGGCAATCCAGCGGCCCTCGTCGCGCTCGTCGCTCGCCTGGAAGGCCTGGATCTTCTCGCCATCGCCTTCGGCCGTAAACAGGCGCTTGTCCTTGCGCTGCGAGTTGTGGCGCACCACGGCATTGGCGGCGCTCAGGATGTGACCCGTGGAACGATAGTTCTGCTCCAGCTTGACGGTCTTGCAGTTTTTAAAGTCCTTCTCAAAGTCCAGGATGTTGGTGATATCGGCGCCACGCCAGCTGTAAATGGACTGGTCATCGTCGCCCACGACCATGAGATTTTGGTACTTGGCGGCCAGCAGGTTGGCGATCTCGTACTGGACGTGGTTGGTGTCCTGATACTCGTCGACGCTAATGTAGCGGAAGCGCTCCTGGTACTTGTCGAGCACCTCGGGGCGGGTGCGCAGCAGCTCGAGCGCGCGCACGAGCAGGTCGTCAAAGTCCATCGCATTGGCGGCGCGCAGGCGGCGCTCCAGCTCTAGGTAGACCTGCGCGGCCTTTTTGTCGTTGGGGCTATCGGCGCTCTTGAGCATGTCCTCGGGGCCGATCATGGCGTTTTTGGCCGAGCTGATCTTGCTGCGGATCATGTTGATGGGGAACTGCTTTTGCTCGATGCCGAGCGCCTGCATAATGTCACGCACCATGCGCTTTGAGTCGTCATCATCGTAGATGGTGAACTGACCGGTGTAGCCCAGCAGGTCGGCGTCCTCGCGCAGCATGCGCACGCACATAGCATGGAAGGTGCACACCCACATGCCACGGGTGCCGCTGGGAATGAGTGCCGCCAGACGCTCGCGCATCTCGGCAGCGGCCTTGTTGGTAAACGTGATGGCAAGAATCTGCCAAGGCTTAACGCCCAGGTCACCGAGCATATGTGCGATGCGGAAGGTCAGGACGCGGGTCTTGCCCGAACCGGCGCCGGCGAGCACCAGCAACGGGCCCTCGGTGGTCAGGACCGCCTCGCGCTGGGCGGGATTAAGACTGTCGATGTCGACGAGCGGCTTGGCAGGTTTGGGCGCCGGAGCCGGGGCGTCGTAGATGTCGAGCGGAACGAGCTCGGACTCCGGCGCAGCGGGGGCGGTGTATGCATCGAGCGGCACGGGTTCCGGCGCAGGCGGCACGGGTACCGCGGCGTTCTTTTCCCAGGGCAAGGGCTGGGTCATGGGCGACTCCTCATCTGACGGACGGCGCGCCTGCGGGCAGCGCCATAGTTTGAGCCGTACCAGTATACCGAGCCGCGCGGACACCGACGCAAATCACACCACGACTCCGTGCGCCACCGTCAGGCCCGCCCCATCGCCCAAAAAAGAGGACGGCATAGACCTTTTGGTCACGCCGCCCTCTTTGAATGACAAGTTGTCGCTCTGGCCGCCGCGCAGCGTCAACCAAGCTACAGGCCGAGCATGGGCTCCAGGACGAAGAAGTACGCGAGCACCACGATGCCCAAGATGATGCGGTAAACGCCGAAGCACTTGAAGTCGTGACGGCGGACGAAGCCCATGAGCCACTTAATGGCGATGAGCGACACCACAAAGGCGACGACGCAGCCCACGCCCAAGATGGCGATCTCGTTGGTGCCGAAAGTACCGCCCTTAATAAAGTACTTGACCAGCTTGAGCGCACTTGCGCCAAACATAACGGGAATAGCCAGGAAGAACGTGAACTTAGACGCCACCGAGCGCGTGCAGCCCAAAAGCAGGCCGCCGATGATGGTAGAACCGGAGCGAGACGTACCAGGCACCAGCGAAAGCACCTGGAAGCAGCCGATACCCAGCGCAGTCTTCCAGCTTAGATCCTCGAGCGTGGCGATGGAACCAAAGTCCAGACTCTCGTCATCGTCCTCATCCTCAGCGGTAGCCGCGGCGGGCGCCGCAAAGTGCGCACCGGCAGGACGTCCACCCGACACCACAGCACGCGAACCAAACGAACCGGCAACGGTCATTTCCTCGCGCTTGCTCGCGCGCCAGTTCTCGATCACGATAAACAGCACGCCGTACACAATGAGCGCCAGCGCCACGACGGGAGCATTGTAGAAATGCTCCTCCATCCAGTCGTTGAGCGGCAGGCCGATCGCCGCCGCAGGAATGCAACCGAGCACAATCTTGCCCCACAGCACCCAGGTGTCGCGACGGCCCTCCTTGCCCTTGCTGGGCGAGAACGGATTGAGTTCATGGAAGAACAGCACGCAGACGGCCAGAATGGCGCCGAGCTGAATCACGACCAGGAACATATTCCAGAACGTCTCGCTCACGTTCATCTTGACGAACTCGTCCACCAAGATCATGTGACCCGTCGACGAAACGGGCAGCCATTCGGTGATGCCCTCGACCAGGCCCATGAAGGCAGATTTTAGAAGCTCGATAATATCCAAAGGGACCCCCTCGTTAGACACCCGCCGGTAGATGCTCTGCGGACGATGCGGGCGATGTCCCATTATCAACCGTTGGCGGTGCGACCGCGCCTACCCTTACCAAAAAACTCGCCCGTTCACAGAATTGCGAGCAGTTAAACCGAAATCCTTGGGTATAACTGCAACAAGATAAAGTGTCCGGCGGTCAACGCACCCGCGCCCGCCCGACGCACGAGCCCCGCGCCCGTGCGATAGACCAAGGAGGAAACCATGAACGAGGGCTACACCAAGGTATTTGTTTCACTCGACGGTACTGAACAGCAGGATTTTGTGCTCGCACGCGCCATCAAAGTCGCCGCGAACAACGGCGCTAAGCTGATCATCGGCCACGTCATCGATTCCACGGCACTCGAGAGCGCCGGTTCCTATCCGGTCGATCTGGTCAACGGCCTAGAGGAGGCATTTAAGAACTCCATCGCCAAGCAGCTCGAAGAGGCCAAGGCCAATCCCGATATTCCCGAGGTCGAGGTCATGATTCGCGCCGGTCGTATTCGCGAGACGCTCAAAGACGAGATGCTCGACGTGGTCAAGCCCGACCTGGTGCTCTGCGGCGCCCGCGGCCTGTCCTCGATCAAGTATGCGCTTCTGGGTTCGATTTCGACGTTTTTGCTGCGCAATACGGACTGCGACATTTTGGTCGTAAAGTAGCGTTGCTCCCACCGGCCGCGGGGCCTGCGGGGTTTCCACGGGCACGTCCTCGCCGCGTTGCGGCTGCGGGATGTGCCCTTAGGAAACCCCTCCCGGCCTCGCGGCCTTCGCAGCCTTACTTCAGCGAGTTGGCTGATAAAAGATGGCGTGCCGCCCCGTTTGGGACGGCACGTTTTGTTTGGGCTGCACGTTTTTGTTTTGGGAGATCCATTTGAGCCTCATAGTTATGTTCACGTTCGGGAACATAGCCGTTCGCACCGCAAGACGGCCCGGCTACTCGAAGTATTGGAACTTGTTCGTTGAGAAGGCGAACGTGACGACAAAGCCTTCGCCCGGCTCCGATGCCGCGGTGACATCGATGCCCATCTTAGAGCACAGGCGCGCCACCAGGTAGAGGCCGATGCCCGTTGCGCGCTTGGTGGCGCGGCCGTTGTCGCCGATAAAGCCCTTCTCGAACACGCGCGGCAGGTCGGCCGCGCTCACGCCGCAGCCGTTGTCCGCGACGGTGAGCTCGATGCGTTCGCTCGCCAAGCCCTCGTCCAGCAATGCGCCCGAAAACACGATCTTCGCGCCGTCCTCGCACGCATATTTAATGCTGTTCTGAATGAGCTGACCCAGAATAAACTCGAGCCACTTCTCGTCGGTAAAGACCTCAAAGTCGAGGTTCTCGCACACCGGCGCCACATGTGCCGCGATAAGTTCGCGCGCGTTGGCTTTAATCGCGCCCGTCACCAAGGTCTTGAGATCCCAACGGCGAATCAGGTAGTCGCGCTCCACGACTTCCGAGCGCGCATAGTACAGTGCCTGGTCGATATAGCGCTCAACGCGAGCCAGCTCGCGACCCAGGTCATCCACACGCGACAGGTCGTCTTCGCTGCCGTCCAGGTTTTCCAAAATCAGATGGGCTGCAGCCAGGGGCAGTTTGGCCTCGTGGACCCAGCTCTCGATATAGTCACGATAGTCATCGGTCTGGCGCCGGCCTTCGGCAACCTCGTCGCAGGCGGCCTTGCCCACCCGGCGCAGGACTTCGTATTCGAGCTCGCCCTCGGCATAGGTCGGGCACTGGACCATCTCCTGTACCCATGCGGGGCTTTCCAGCTCCTCGGCCGCGCGCTCCAGCTGATGCAGAAAACGGCGGCGACGCGCATACTCAATCACGATACCCAGCATGCCAAAGATAAAGGACACGCCGACCGCCACGACCACGATAGATGCCGGGGCTCCGGCGACCGCCAGCACAAAGCAGCTCAGCAGCACGCCGCACGTCCACACGGCGACGGAAAGCAGCGCATCTTTGAGGAATTTGGCAAACGACATAGCCGACCCCTAGACCGAATAGCCCTGGCCGCGGTGCGTGGTCAAATACCCCTTGATGCCGATTTTTTCGAGCGTGGTACGCAGACGGTTGATGTTGACGGTGAGCGTGTTGTCGTCCACGAAGGCATCGGAGTCCCACAGGTCCTGCATGATGGCCGAGCGCGAGACAATCTTACCCGCGCGACTCAGAAGCAGCGAGAGGATACGCAGCTCGTTTTTGGTGAGCTCGGTGCTGTCGCCGGTTTGCGTGTTGGTGACCGCGGAGCGGGCGAGGTCGAGTTCCAGCCCCTTGTGGACGACCGTGCTGCGCTCGCCGGCAGTGGCGGTGCGTCGCAGCAGTGCGTTAATGCGCGCCACAAGCACGCGGGCGCTGTAGGGCTTGGGGACAAAGTCGTCCGCGCCGAGCGTCATGGCCATGACCTCGTCGATCTCGGTCGTGCGCGACGTGAGGACGATGATGGGGACCTCGGATTCGTGACGGACTTCGTGGCAGATGTGCTGACCGTCTTTGACGGGAAGCGTCAGGTCGAGCAGTACCAAGTCGGGTGCAGCGGCCAGGATGTCACGCGAGACGTGCTCGAACGACTCGCAGGCCTCCACCTCAAAACCGGCACGGGCCAGAATGTCGGCAAGCTCACGACGAATGGGCTCGTCGTCCTCAACGATATAGATTAGCGCCATGGATTCCGCTCCCCTCTTGGTTGTCTTGCCACCATTATGGCTGCGAAACTGCAGGTGTGCACCGCGCGCGGTGCCAAGGTGACAGAACTGTTCGCGAGCGGGGGCGTTTTGTCCGCCTTACGCTCGCGACGGGAACGGGGACCAAAATGATTTTTTATCCCCGTCCCAGAATAATCATTTAGCGGCGGGCGCGGAGCTTTTCGTAGCCTTCGGCGAAGAAGGCGACCGTGGCGGCGTCCGCCTCGGCGGCATCGGTATCGTCGGCGGGGACCACGCCGTGCTCGTCGCTCACCAGGAACAGCGCGCCCTTGAGCTGAGCGGGGATGTCTACGCGCGTGACCGGGATGTCCTTGGTCTGGGCCAGCTGTTCGATGAGCGTCGCCGTGCCGCACAGGCGCTCGTCCGCCGGCGCCACAAAGGCCAGCTCGCCGTCGTTGACGGCAGCAAGCAGCTCGGGCGCCACGCCGGTTTCGTCGGCCTCGGAACGGGCCTCGGCAGAGCGGGCACGCAGCGCCTTGGCTGACGTATCGGCGAGCGGCTCGTACTCCCCCACCGTCATGGCAGCGTTGCCGTTGATGTCGATCACCAGCATGAGTACGCCGTCGCGCGCAGCGTAATCGCCCTCGACAAGCGACCACTCAACGTGCTGTTTGGCCCAGCTGAGCATGTTATGGGTAAGCGGTTCGCCCTGTACCAGTCGCTCGGACAGCGCGCGGATGTGGCGGTTGAGCATGGGCACCTTTTTGTTGGACATGCGCCAACGGCAGACAAGCGCGGGCTTGTCGAGCGTAAACTTCTCGACCGCCTCCTGATTGGCGCAAAAGTCCTCGTACGCACGCTGATCCTCGGCATTGCCAAACAGCTCGGCATCATCAATCTGGGGCATGGTTGTACCTTTCGTGTTAGTCATTCCGTCCTCTTATACCAAAAAGACGGCCCTCCAAACGGAGCAGCCGTCTTTTGCAGAGATTATTTTAGAAGTGAGGCCAGTCCAAGGGACGAGATAACATCCCATCCTCCCCAGTCAACCTAATAGGTCGGCGAGGGTTGCCCAGGTGCCGCAGATTGCCGTGAAAGAGGAGCGACGCGTACTTGGGTACGCGAGCGACGAATGAGCGGCAAGGTGCGGTGGCTGGGCAAGCCGCAGCGCCACCTCCCTACTTAATGGCGGAAGTGGCGGGCGCCGGTGAAGACCATAGCAATATTGTGCTCGTTGCAGGCCTGGATGCTCTCATCGTCGCGCTTGGAGCCGCCGGGCTGGATGATGCAGGTCACGCCGTGCGCGGCAAGCACGTCGACGTTGTCGCGGAACGGGAAGAACGCATCGCTTGCGCAGGCAAAGCCGCCCTTCTCCACGCCCTCGCGCTCGCAGAAGTCCTCGGCACGCTCGCAGGCCAGCAACGCGGAATCCACGCGGTTGGGCTGACCCGGGCCCATGCCAATGCCGGCCTTACCCTTGGAGACCAGGATGGCGTTGGACTTAACGCCCTTGCAGACCTTCCAGGCAAACTCGAGCTCGGCCATCTCGGCGTCGGTGGGCTTGCGGTCGGTGGGGAACGTAAAGGTCGCGGGGTCCTCGGTCACGTGGTCGACTTCCTGCACCAGCATGCCGCCGTCGATGGAGCGCAGCTCCACCTGGGCACCGTGGTCCACGCCGCCGGTAGCCAGCACGCGCAGGTTGGGGCGCTTGGCCATGCGCTCGAGCGCCTCGGCGGTATAGCTCGGGGCGATGATGACCTCGACGAACTGCTTGTTCTGGTCGGCGAAGTGCTCAACCAACTCAAAGGGAATCTCGCGGTTGCAGGCGATGATGCCGCCGAAGGCGCTCTTGGGATCGCAAGCGAAGGCGCGGTCGTAGGCGGCCGTGATGTCCTCGGCAACGGCGGAACCGCAGGGGTTCTGGTGCTTGAGGATCACGCAGGCCGGCTCGTCGAACTCGCGGACCAGGCTCCAGGCGGCATCGGCATCCAGATAGTTGTTGTAGCTGAGCGGCTTGCCCTGGATCTGCTCGGAGCCCAAAAGCGGGAACTGAGAGCTCGCGGTGTTCTCGCAGCCCTCGGCAAAGCGATAGACCGTGGCCTTCTGCTGCGGGTTCTCGCCATAGCGCAGGTCGTCGACCTTTTCCAGCGAGATCTCGAGCTTGGCAGAGGTGTCCGCCACGTCGCTTGCCTGGGCGGCAAGCCAACGGGAGATAGCCGTGTCGTAGGCGGCGGTAGTCTGGTAGACCTTCACCTGCAGGCGGCGACGGGTGGCAAGCGTGGTGCAGCCACCGGTCTCGTGCATCTCGGCCAGGACGGCATCGTAGTCGGCCGGGTCGGAGATGACGGTGACGCTCGCAGCGTTCTTGGCGGCAGAGCGCAGCATGGAGGGACCGCCGATGTCGATGTGCTCGATGGCGTCCGCAAAGGTGACCTCGGGGTTGGCGACGGTCTTCTCGAACTCGTACAGGTTGACGACGACCAGGTCGATCAGCTTAATGCCGTGCTGAGCGGCCTCCTGCATGTGCTGCTCGGAATCGCGGCGGGCCAGCAGCGCGCCGTGAACCTTGGGGTGCAGGGTCTTAACGCGGCCGTCCATCATCTCGGGATAGCCCGTGAACTCCTCGATGGGGGTTACGGGAACGCCCGCGTCCTCGATGGCACGAGCCGTGCCGCCCGTAGAGATGATCTCGACGCCAAAGTCATCGACCAGCGTCCGTGCGAAATCGACGACACCCGTTTTATCGGTAACCGAGATCAACGCGCGTGCGATCTTCACATCAGATCCCATGCAGTCCTCCTGTCTGGTACGCCGCCGTGCTCTGTGAGTCGGTGATACGTCGATCTGCAGCGCTCGCGCAGCGGCATTGAAAATACTGATTCAATGTAGCGCATCGAGCGCATCGATGCACCCCGCAACGAGCGCATGTGCAGAAAAAGTTTGCGAGCGGAGGGGATGGGCACGGCACCGGGCACGGTGAGTTCATGGAACACAGGGGCACCATAATTAGATGCCAATAGCGTGGTAGAACTGTGCTCGATATGCATCCGCAAAAGAAAGAGGCACCATGGTCTCGCGGGTTCTCTACCGACCGTTTGATACCGAAGACTTCGACGCCATCGCGCTGATTCTGCAACAGCTTTGGCATAACAATTCGGATAACGATGAGTACAACCGCCTTGAGGCCGCATGCGACCTCGCCTATTGCCTTTCGTCATCGACGTTTTCGCAGGTTGCCGTAATCGACGGTCAGGCGCGTGGCATTGCGCTCGCGCGTGCGGGACAGAGCTCCGGCGCCACCGTCAAGGAACATTGGATGGATACCGAACGCGCGCTGCTTTCGCAGATGCGCGAGCTGGAGCCCGATGCCTGCACCGAGTATCTCTCGTTTGTGCGCACAACCATCCGAACCAACAACCGCCTGCTCGAAAGCAGCCCGTTGCCACACGACAACGAGGTCACGCTGCTTGCCGTTGATCGCGAAGTCCACGGCCTGGGCGTTGGCTCGGTGTTGCTCGACGCCGCGGTCTCGTACCTTTCCTCGCGCGGGGCGACAAGGGCGCACCTGTACACCGACTCCAACTGCTCGTGGAAGTTCTACGAGTTGCACGGCTTTAAGCGCACCGCCACGCACCGCGCCAACCGCGAGGAGCGCCGCCACGCCATGCCGCGCGAAAGCTTTCTCTACGAACTCGACCTAACAGCCTAGCCCAGGCAGCCACACCTAGTAATTTAAGTCTGTCCCCAATGATTGATCCCCAACGACTGGTCATTTAAGTCTGTCCCCAATGAGTACCTTGGTGGTCTGCAAATGGCTGTGGTCAAAAAACATCAAATATGAGTACTGTTACTTTTTTAGTGCAGCGCAATTCGGCTTTTTCAGGTCTCTTAGGCATCTCGGCGCGTCGGATGAACTAACGTATCTCCCCAAATGTACAGTAAAATGGACTCCTAAAGAGAAACAATCTCGTTAGAAGTCCATTATTATGTGCAAACATATGTGACCAACGCAGCAACAGTACTCATATTTGGCATTTTTTGCCCACTGCCCCTTGCGCGAAGGTCCGCAGCGGAAAGTATGGCCCGTTTCGATGCACAAAAATGGGATGGATCTTCCCTGGCAACCGCCCAGAAAGGTCCACCCCAAAGCAAGCGCTCGCTAGAACGTTCCGCCGCCGCCTCCGCCGACGCCGCCGCCTCCGCCGCCCGAGAAGCCGCCGCCGCTGCCGCCGCTCGAGCTATCGGAGCTCGAAGCCAGCTCGCGAATGGTCTCGTGGTACACATCGTTGAACGAATCGAGCGGGGACTCGTTGCCGTAGTGATGGTAATACCACCAGTAGCAGGGGTAATTATCGTAGAAGTCGTCGCTGTTGCGCAGGTCCGCAGGCACGGCCTCGGCCAGCTGTCGCAGCACTTCTTTCGAAACGCCCAGGGCAACGCCCATCACCAGCAGCCTGTTCCACAAGATCAGGTCGCTGGGGACGGCCTCCTTCAGGCGCGTAAAGTCCTCGAGCCAATGCTTGAGCGCCTTGCAGCGAGCCGCCACCTCGGCGCCCTCCGGCGTGTAGCGACGGAAGGTGCAGCTCAGGACAAAGCCCACGATGGTGACGGGGATCGAGATCATAGCGGCACCGACATTGGCATCCGCAAAGTCGGTATAGAACAGAGAACCCAAAATACCACAGACAATGATGATGCCGAGAACCAAGCCGGCAACTAGGGCGATGGTGCCGTCCGAGGCGATAAGCTCGCGCGTCTCCAGCTTGCCCTTAACCGTGCTTTGATAGTCCTCGAGCTTGTCGCCAACAGATTCAGTACGCTCGCTGGCATACTCCTCCAGCTCGCTAAACGTGCGCGAACGGACGCCGTCTTTATCGGGCTTAACGCCGGCGAAGAAGACCTTGAGCACATCGCGATCGATGCCGTCCTTCTTGGCAGCCTTCCAGGCCTCGTCGGTCACTGTGATGCGATACGTCTGCTCCTCTTTTTCGCGACGGAGCAGGCCCTTCTTCTTGGTCTCGGTCGCTTCTTCCAGTTTGATCACGCGGTCGTCGGTGAGCTTCATAAGCGTGGCGATATATGCCTGATCGGGCACGTCGTTCCAGCTCATGAGAGCCGCAAGCACCGCGGGATGGTCGGCCGAGGGCACATCGCGGAAGTACTCGTCCTGGAAGAGCGGCTTGGGCTTGGGCCTGCGCAGCTTAAGCATCACGATCACACCGGTATAGGCAACCGCCACGACAACACACACCACGGCAATCGCGCCGGCAACCGCACGCGCGTGCTCACGGCGAGCGTTGGCCTCGTCGGCCCATTCCTTCTCTTCGCTCAGAATCGTCGACATGCGCTTTTCTCCCGAGACGGCAAGCTGCGGCACCCAGTCGCTGGGGAAGGCGATGCGTGCCTCGGCGAATTCGCCCTCATGCACGCAGGGAATGGTATAGGTGACCGTGGGCTCGTCCGCATCGAGCGACACGTCGCCCGTCAGCGGGCCGTGGCCCCATGCGCGGAAGTTATCGCCCTTGACGGCAGCCGTCCCGGCAGCGGCATTTGCAAAGTAGACTTCCATCTCGACGTCATCGGAGTCCGCAGACCAGCCGTCACCCACAAATTTCCAGTAGAGCTCGGCGGTATCGGCCCAGTTCATAACCGCACCGGTCATGGAATAACTCACGTAGTAGATTGCGCTGTCGCCGCTCTCGTGGGGGCTGAACACCTTAATCTTTACGCCGTCGTCGGACTGATCCACCGTGTAAACGCCGTCGTCGCCTTTGTTTGCGCTGTCGACCTTGTTAAACGCAGCGTCGTCTTCCTCGACACTCAGCACATTGACGACCACCGAGCCGCCTTGCTGGTTAGAGCCTGTATTGATATCCCAATACACGCCGTTGATGTCATCGTCGAAATCGAACTGGCGTCCCTCGACAACGGTCAGCGAGCCATCGGCCTCAACCGTGGCACCGATATAGGTTTGGCTCATGGAGTAGCCGTCGGCGTGCGCGACGGCAGGCAGCAGCAACAACGCAAGCGCGACGAGTGCGCAGACGGAAGCGAACCGCGCAAACAGGCGGCGCTGCCGACAGGGCTGGGCAACGGGGGCGTTCATAGGCACATCCTTTGTCTGTGGTACCAGTAGCGTCATTGTCCCACGTTTGCGGGTTCATGTGACGAACATCTAGGTCAGCGGAGCGTCAAAACGGGACAAAAGTCACGCCCGCCGCCGGCACCTGGGGACGTTCCTTATCTGCCGGCAATCTGGGACACTCCTTGGCATAGCCCGCTCCGGCAATAGATACCACTTCATAGCTCCATCACAGGTGTAGCGGCTTTGTGTGGGCGCGGCATGCGCTGATTGAGCCGCCAGTTGAGGGGCATAAAGCAGTTGAGCGAAAACGGTTTGCCCCTTTGCCGTTCGCTCGAGGATCATGTCCCCCTTTTCCGCGGAAACCCCGGCAGTTGCGAAGAGCTGCCGGGGTTTCTGTCGTTTGAGGGGTTGAAGGGACTGAGCTTGGGGCGGTAATCGAGGTGTTGAGTCGGTGCCCGCCGCGCACAACACGCGACATCGGCAACTTGCGAGCATCGACGACGCCTCACCTCACCCCGCGCTATACTCGTCCGCATGGACATCAACGCACGCAACATAGCAACGCCCGCCGTGGCCACGTCGACGGCGACCAACAGCAAGCCCGACCCCGCCCCCGCCCCCGTCGTGGGGCGCTTTGCCCCGTCGCCCTCGGGCCGCATGCACCTGGGCAACGTGTTCAGCTGCCTGTGTGCGTGGCTTTCGGCCCGCAGCCAGGGCGGCAGCATCGTGTTGCGCATCGAAGACCTGGACGATCGCTGCAAGCGCCCGGAACTTGCCGCTCAATTGATTGACGACCTGGCCTGGCTGGGGCTGGAGTGGGACGAAGGCCCCTACTATCAGCACGATCGCCTAGACCTGTACGAGAGCGCCCTGCGCCAGTTGCAATACGCCGGCCTCACCTATCCCTGCTTTTGCACACGCGCCGAGCTCCACGCCGCGAGTGCACCGCACGCGAGCGACGGCACGCCCATCTACCGTGGCGCCTGCCGAAGTCTTTCGGCCGAGGAGGTTGCCCGCCGCAGCATCCTGCGCGCCCCAGCCACGCGTCTGTGCGTGCCCACCGTCGATGACCTCGCAGACGACGTGATCGAATTCGTGGACCGCACGTACGGCGCCCAATGCGAGGCACTCGCTACCGAGTGCGGCGATTTTTTGGTGCGCCGCAGCGACGGCGTGTTTGCCTATCAGCTAGCCGTGGTGGTCGACGACGCCGCCATGGGTATTACCGAGATCGTACGCGGATGCGACCTGCTTGGCTCCACGCCGCGCCAAATCTATCTGCAGCATCTGCTGGGACTGCCCACGCCGCACTACGCGCACATCCCGCTACTCATGGCACCGGACGGCCGCCGCCTTTCCAAACGAGACCGCGATCTGGACTTGGGCGAACTCCGCGCCCGCTTTGGCACATCCGAGGCACTGTTGGGCTGGCTCGCCGGGCAAACAGGCATCGCGCCGGACACCACGCCGCGTACCGCCGAGCAATTGGTCGAGCACTTTAGCTGGGATATTATCCGCGCGCACCGGGAAAACATCGTTATGGATGAAAGGACAAACATGCAACAGACGGCAGCCCGCCCTGACGAGCGCCTCAATAGCGACATTGCCAAAGTATCAACAACTCATCTTTCACCAGAGGAGTTCGATGCGTTTTGCGAGATACTTGACTCCCCCATGCCTGAAGCTACGAAAACGTTACTCGAGCGCAAGTCAGCTTGGGAGTAAACCCCTTAGCAAGCCGGTTTTGGTTCGTCACGAAGCCCAAACGCCCCGCCCCTACGCAACATCCCAGGGCTGGAGTTCGTCGCCCAGGCGAACGATGCAGTCGTAGAGCACGGTATGGCGCTCGGCCGGGTTGGCATCCCGATGAAAATGCCCGTAGTACCAGCGCTTGTAGTCCAAGCGGTCTTCCAGCTCATCGAAAAATGCCGTAAGCCGATCGACAGCGGGGTAATTCCAGCCAGGCGCCGGATAGAGCGTGGGCGAGAGCATGCGCGTTGAGCAGGTGTGGGTGATCACGTAGTCGACCTTCCAGCCCACGCTATCGAGCTTGGCCCGCGCTTCCTCAAAGCTGCGCTCACTCGGCAGCTCATGCGGCCACCAGCTGGAATACGGAATGCGGTATTCCTTGTCCACGCTCGTGGCACCGCCCATGGTAAAGATCGTTGAGCCGTCGAGCTCAAAAACCTCGCCGCGCGTCAGGCGGCGGATGGACGAAGTATCCGACAGGCGCTGCGTCAGCCCGCCGTGCCACGGCTCCATGGGGCGCTCCGCCCAATGGTCGTAGCGCTCGTGGTTGCCGTCGACAAACAGCACGGTATAGGGGCGCGACTCCAGCCAAGCGATGTCGGCACATTCCTCGGCAGAGAAATCCCACGGAAAGCCAAAGTCGCCGGCAATGATGAGATAGTCGTCGCTCGTCAGGCTTTCCCCAAGATCCCAATCGCGCAGCTTTTGCATGTCGAGGCCGCCGTGAATATCGCCCGTCACATAGACCGTCATCGGATCACCACTTCCCTGTAAGTCGCTAGTCCACATTCTGCACGATCACTAAGCCAACCGTTCCAGCCCTTCCATCCCTTAGGGCTTACCCCTCGTTCTTCCATCCAAACGGGTCAAACACCCAAAAGACCAGATCGAGCACGCCGCCGGTCGCCATGGCGCCGGCAAGGGCTATGCAAACGTGCAGGGAACTGGCACTTCGAAGCACGTCGAATGGCCCCAGAACAGCCAGCAGCGCGACCGCTGCGCCGGCAAGGCACAACGCGAGGCACGGCCCCGCGTCCTTGACGCACCTCTTTGCGAGATGCTTGGTGTTGTCGCTCATCGGTATCAAACTCCTTAGAGGGTCGTTGTTCAGATGCATGCCGCCGCGGCGGAGCATGGTGGCAGGGTAAGTGTCGCATGTCGTGCGGACACGTCCGAAAGCTCGCGCCAAACCGCCAATCTTAATCGTCATACGCCCAAAATACGAACGATCGATCTGTTATCCTGGCGCCAACATAGTCTTTCGAAAGGTTTGGCCGGGATGACTACGCAGCAGCAGATTGATATTGAATTCGACTCGCTCGCACGCGAGAACGATTCACCCAAGCTCATCGCCAACTCGAAGGCGACAGGCGGAACACTACTATCCGTTATCAAGGAGCAGCTCTCAACCTGCAGCTCTTTTGACTTTTGCGTAGCGTTTGTTGCAGACGGCGGCCTGCAGATTCTGGTCGAAGCATTTCAAGAACTCAAACGGCGTGGCATCAAGGGCAGGCTGCTCACGTCCACCTATCTCAATTTCAACTCACCCGATGCCTTTCGCAAGCTCCTGGAATACGACAACATAGAAGTTCGCGTATTCCAGGGTAATTTGCATGCCAAGGGATACATTTTTGATAAGGGCGAAACCAGCACGGTCATCGTCGGCAGCTCGAACATGACGCAGACCGCCCTCACCTGCAATAAAGAATGGAACGTGCTGTACCAGACCGTTGAAAACAGCCGCTTGCTCGGAGAGCTTAGAGGTGAGTTCAATTCGCTGTGGAGTGACGCCTCGACTGTTGCGCTTTCCCAAGACTGGATTGAGAACTATGCCGCATATCGATCGGCGCGTCCGCCAAAGCCCAAATCGAAACCGACGTTCCAGGCAGCTGTTAGCCCAACCACGAACGACCTCGAAGAAATCAAGCCCAATAAAATGCAGCAGCGCGCCCTTGAGGCGCTCGGTGCAATCCACCGCAAGGGCGAGACTCGCGCCCTGCTGGTCTCGGCAACAGGCACTGGCAAGACCTTCCTTTCGGCGTTCGATGTGCTCGCAACTAAACCCCGGCGCGTCCTCTTTCTTGCGCACCGCCGGCGCATTATCGACGCTTCCCGTGCAAGCTACGAACGGCTCTTAGGTAGTACCTATATGTTCGACACCTATCAAACTGGCAAGAATACAAGCGATGCTACCTGTGTGTTTGCCATGTGTTCTTCGGTCGCCAAACATCTGAGCGATTTCCGTCCCGATGAGTTCGACTACATCGTCATCGACGAGGCCCACCGCACGGGATCTCAGGGCTACCAATCCATCATGTCGCACTTTACGCCTCGGTTTTATCTGGGCATGACCGCTACACCCAATCGCACCGACGGCTATGACGTCTTTGCCCTTTTCAATCACGTCATCGCATTCCAGATCACGCTGCAGGACGCTTTGTCCGAGGAGATGCTAGCCCCCTTCCATTATTTTGGCATTCACGATCTGGAGATTGACGATGAGACGGTCGAAAATACCGCCCTGTTCGGGCGCTTAACGTCCGACGAGCGTGTGCGTCACATCACCGAGAAGATCGAAGAATATAGCGTCACCAAAAGCAGCCGCAGGGGCTTAATTTTCTGCAATCGAAACGCCGAGGCCAAAGAACTGTCGCGCAAATTCAACGCTCTCGGATATCGAACGGCTGCGATTAGCGGTCAAGATCCCGATGAAGTCCGCGATGCCGTTATCAGCCGACTTGAAGCCGGCGAGCTCGAGTATATTTTCTCGGTCGATATCATGAACGAAGGCGTCGACATCCCCTCGCTCAATCAGATCATCATGCTTCGACGCACCGACTCCGCAATCATCTTTATTCAACAGCTCGGACGAGGTTTGCGTCTGAATGATGGTAAGGAATACGCGCTGGTGCTCGACTTTATTGGCAACTACCAGAGCAACTTCTTGGTGCCCATCGCGCTTTCGGGTGACAAAACGTACAACAAAGATCGCCTGCGTCGACTCGTCCAAGAGGGCGATTCGACGATCCCCGGATGCTCGACCGTGAGCTTCGATCGTATTTCCGAGGCACGCATCTACAAGGCCATCGATGGCGGCGATTTCACCTCCGTCAGGTTTTTGAAAAACGAATATCTCGACTTGCGCCAGAAACTCGGCAAAATTCCCTCGCTGCTCGAATTTGATCGTAACGGCTCCATCGATCCGCTGCTTATCTTCAAGAATAGCGGCCTGGGGTCCTACCACGCATTTCTATCCAAATACGAGCCGGACTACACGGTTCAATTTTCCTCTGATCAAACCAAAATTCTCAAATTTATTTCTCAAAAGCTCGCCGCGGGCAAGCGTTTCGAAGACCTCTATTTGCTTCAAACGCTCGTCGAAGCCGGACACGAGGGCTACCGGCATATGCGCGAGGCTGCGCTTAGGAACTACCACACACAGCTTAAGGACAGCGCCGTTAGGTCGGCAATCACAGTCCTTAAGGGCGACTTTGCCACTCCCAAGGATTTCGTTTCCCTGCTTATTGACGATGGATGCGGACCTCGTCTGACCGAAGCGTTTGCGACCGCTCTGCGCAACGTAGAGTTCAAGCGTCAGATTCTCGAGGTGCTGGATTTTGGCATTGCGCGTAACCGACTCGACTATGCCGAGACGTACCAAAACACAAATTTCGTTCTCAACGCCAAGTACACGTACGAAGAAGTTTGCCGCTTGATGAACTGGGAAAAGAACATCAACGGCCAAAATCTTGGCGGCTACTTCTACGACGAGAAGACCAATACATTCCCCGTGTTTATTAACTATGACAAGGCACCCGACATTAGTGAGTCAATTCAGTATGAAGACCGCTTTGTTTCGCCGAGTAAGCTAGTTGCATATCTCTAAGAACAATCGCACGCTCAACTCCCCCGAGATTCAGCGACTGCAGGCATGGCCGGGCAACGGGCTAAAGACGTATTTGTTTATGCGCAAGAACAAGGACGATAAGGGTGGCAAGGAATTTTACTTCCTAGGCGAAATGCATCCGACTGGCGAGTTCAAAACTATTAAAACTAAGAGCGGCGACAACGCCGTCGAAATCGAATATGAACTCAATGCGCCCGTGCGCCAGGACATTTACGAGTTTATGCTCAGCGATCTGAGTGAAGCCGAGTAAAAAAAGGAGCGAGTCGTCATGTGGCGCCCGCTCCTTTTTTACTTAAGCCCGAGCTTTTTTTCGAGCTCCTTGACGACTTTAACGTCCGCCGGAAGCCAGTCGACATTCCACAGGTTATTGGTATCGAGCCACTTCATATCCTCGTGGGCGTGCTCTTTGAACTCGCCCGAAAGGATGCTTGCTAGATAGCACTGCATCGACAGATGAAACGTCTCGTAATCGTGCTCAACCGTGCACAAATGCTCGAGGTTGCCAATCGTGACCTCGAGTTCTTCCTGAATTTCGCGCACGATCGCTTGCTCGCCCGTTTCGCCCGGCTCGAGCTTTCCACCCGGAAACTCCCAGCCGTCTTTAAACTCGCCATAACCGCGCTGGCAGCTCAGGATTTTCCCGTCCTTCTGAATAATCGCTGCTGCAACATTGATTGATTTCATAACCAGTTATCACCTCTCCAGTTGAGCCCAACCAGTATAGGTGATCGACACAGGCCTGCGCTGCGGAACGCCATAAGAGTCAGCTTGCATATTCACACTACCCGTTCAGTACCATCAGCAAAGGCCTCATCAGCTCGCGTCGTTTGGCGGTTTTAGAGTTCTCTTCTACAAGACCTCTCAGCCGCTGCGTATCGAGCCCACGTCCAAGAGCATCGTGATAGGCATCGATAATTAATGAGGGGTCCTCGCAATCGAGACAAAGATCAACAAGCGTGCGCTCGGGTTTAGTTACCGGCAGGCCGTCGAGCCAAACGATATCCCGCTCGGCAATCTCGCGCTTTACAAAAGAAAGGGATTCGTTTCTTGTGTTGATACGCATGGGCGCGGTCATCCTATAGGGGGACAGATAGAAATCGCCTATTTGCTGTAGGTTCGCCGCCGTCGTACCGCTCACGGCGATGCCATCCCACCGGCGTTTTCTCTCCCACGCGCAAAGGGAGGGATTGGTGAGCTTCCAAAAAGCGTTGAGCTCGTCGGTGTCTCGGCGCTGTGTCCCAGACATCCGGTAGGCGCCGTGGCATATCCGTTCAAGACGTCCCGCACGACATGAGTGTGCCAGCGCATCTCGAGAGATGTCCATGCGAGCCGCCTGAGCTGTGGTGAACACGCCCTCGCTCTCGGAGAGCTCGCTTATCGCCGTTATGTTGCTAAAGTACTTTATGTTGCGATTGTAGGATATTTTCATACTTTTGCAACGTGGTTTTGATCCATGCGATCCATACGCTTTTCTTATCCCATTTCTGCCGCCGGCTTGTTACCGGCTCACCATCCCCAGCTATCGAGGTCTAATACTTTTCCGGAAAAGTGAGCGTCTGTTTTTGGACCCCTGAAGCATCCGCATTTTTCGTCGGCAAAATCGCAGGATTCCAGTATCGAAACCGCAGGAAACGGCACCTTTAAAGTGTCGATGCTTCGGGGGTCCGATTTAGCTCGTTCACTTCTCGGAAAAGTATTAGACCTCGCTGCTAGCCACCTAGAAGGGCACCTCTCCCTTCCTCACTGCCACCCAAAAACTCATCCAACATTAATCTTGGCTCAAGAATCGCTTAATCTATAACCTGCACTATAGAGTTCGACCAAGGGCGGGGCGGCACCGCGCAACGCAGGCCGCCGAACGCAACGCTCGCGCCCGGGCAGATCGCCCGGCGTCGCGCCCATCGAACGAAAGGACAGGTCATGGACGACCTCGAAAAAGTTGAAACCATCCGCACCAAGTGCAACGTGAGTTACACCGATGCCAAGGCGGCGCTCGACGCTGCCGACGGCAACGTTTTGGATGCCATCATTTGGCTCGAGTCGCAGGGCAAGACCCAGACCACATCGGCGCATGCCGCCACCGAGTCCGCGCCAGTCGATGAACCCTCGGCCGAAATGGTCGCCGCGCAGGCGGCCTATGAGAAGTCGAGCGAAAAGACCGACTTCTCCAAGAAGATGGATAGCGTGTGGGGGTACCTCAAAAAGCTCTTCCGCCTGAGTCTGGACACCAAGTTTATCGCCACGCGCCGCGATGCGATCATCCTCAACATCCCCATCCTGATCCCCATCGTCGCGCTGTTTGCCTGGGGCGCCACGATATGGCTGATGTTGATTGGCCTGTTCTTTGGCATGCGCTACCGCATCGACAGCGACGGCGACGTGCCCGGCAGTATCAACAACCTTATGGATAGCGCTGCCAACGCCGCGGACGACATCAAGCAAAATCTCAACGACGACAAGTAATCGCAGACGGGGGCACGCATGGCACGGATCCTGATCGTAGAGGACGAAGAGAAAATCGCCCGCTTTGTGACGCTCGAGCTGGAGCACGAAGGCTACCAGGTGAAGCACGCCGGCGATGGCCGCACCGCCGTGGATCTGGCGCTGGAGCGCGACTACGATCTGATTCTGCTCGATGTACTGTTGCCGCAGCTCAACGGCATGGAGGTGCTGCGGCGCATACGCAAGCACAAGGATGTGCCGGTGATCATGGTCACCGCGCGCGATGCCGTGATGGACAAGGTGGCCGGGCTCGATGCCGGCGCCGATGATTACCTGACCAAGCCGTTTGCGATTGAGGAGCTGTTCGCACGGATCCGCGTGGCGCTGAAGCGCGCTGAGGCCATACGGGCGGCTTCGGGCGCGGTCGGCACCGGTGCCGGGGCGGGCGCTACGGGTGCCGGTACCGCCGCGACGTCCCCGGCTGGCGACTCGGCCAAGACCTCTGCCTCGCCCTCCCCCGCCACGCTCGCCGTGGGCTCGGTTGCGCTCGACCCCGACCGCCGCGAAGTTACGGTCGGTGGCTCGCCCATCGCGCTCACGGCTCGCGAGTTCGATGTCCTCGCCCTGCTTATAGCACACGCCGGCACCGTGCTCACGCGTGAGCGTATCGCGCACGAGGCGCTGGGCTACGAATACGTGGGCGACACCAACAACGTCGATGTGCACATCGCGCACCTGCGTGCCAAGATCGAAGACGCCGGCGGTGCCCGCATCATCCAGACCGTGCGCGGGGTGGGCTATGTCTGCCGCGTGTAACGCCGAGGCCAAGCGCGTCACCTCCATCGCCCGCGCCATCAACAGGAGCTATATGTGGCGCCGCCTGGCGAGCTACATCTGGCTCGACCTGTGGCTGCTGGTTGCTGCGGCAGCGATCCTCGTCTATGGCTACAACCAGACGCTGCCCGATGGCGCGTTTACCGCGGGATGGATCCCTGGCGGCGCCGTTCACGGCATGTCGCTGACGCCCGCGCGCGGCTGGGACCTGACAACGCTCACCTATACTGTCGAACTTGCGCGTACCACCAAGACTTTCCCCCTCGCACAGGACCTCGTCACGCTATGGCCTCTCTGCCTTGTCGTTGCAGGCTGGCAAGCTATCAGCGTGCTCAACATGCTCGGCGGCGCCCGACGTGTGCGCCGCACCATGGCGCCGCTCAACGACCTGGCTCTGCGCGTAGACAAGCTCGGCCGCGCGCAGCTCTCCGGCGGCAAGATGGAAACACTGGAGCAGGCCATCGAGCGCGCAAGCGTCGACTCGCCGAGCGTCACTACCGGCGACGCCGACCTGGCAAGCATCGAGGTTGCACTCAACCGCCTACTGCGCCAGATGCAAGAGGCCAAGCTGCAGCAGATGCGCTTTGTCAACGATGCGAGTCACGAGCTGCGCACGCCCATCGCGGTGATTCAGGGCTACGTGAACATGCTCGACCGCTGGGGCAAAAACGACCCGGACGTGCTGGCAGAGTCCATCGCCTCGCTCAAGGCCGAAAGCGAGCACATGCAAGAGCTCGTGGAGCAGCTGCTGTTTTTGGCGCGCGGCGATGCCGGGCGCACGGTCCTGCGGCGTGCGAATACCAACCTGGCCGCACTGGTCGGCGAGGTATGCGAGGAATCGCAGATGATCGATGCCGGGCACACATATCGGCTGGCGTACGATGCCGCACTTACCAGCGACCCGCGCTGCGACGCGCCCGTCGACGTGGCGCTCGTGAAGCAGACCCTGCGCGTGATCGTGCAAAACGCCGCCAAGTATTCAGGTGCGGGCACATCCATCAGATTTGGCGTAGCGCCGGATACGGGCACGGGCGCAATCGACATAAGCGTCGAGGATGAGGGCATCGGCATGAACCAGGAATCCGCAGCTCACGCGTTTGAACGGTTCTATCGCGCCGACAACGCGCGCGATGCCGGCGCGCAGGGCTCGGGTCTGGGGCTTGCCATTGCCAAGTGGATC
Organism: Collinsella aerofaciens; assembly: GCF_015561195.1. Taxonomy (GTDB): domain Bacteria; phylum Actinomycetota; class Coriobacteriia; order Coriobacteriales; family Coriobacteriaceae; genus Collinsella; species Collinsella aerofaciens_AC. The sequence goes on from NZ_JADMSU010000001.1 coordinate 482,020, forward strand.
GTCGATAGCCATGGCGGTGTCATTGGCGTGACCTCGGTCGAAGGCGTCGGCAGCCGCTTTACGATTCGCCTGCCGCGGTAGGGGCGTCTCTCACGAATCGAAGGTGAATGCTTTTCCGCGAAGTGAACGACCTATTTTGGACCCCCGAAGCATCCGCACTTTTTAGCGCCAAAACCGCAGGAAAAACCTGACAAAACCGCAGGAAACGGTGCCTTCAAAGTGTCGATGCTCCAGGGGTTCGATTTCACTCGTTCACTTCGCGGAAAGCCATTCACCTTCGTTTTACGGCAGCCCGTCAGTCACCCTCTCGGCATTAAAAATGGGGCAAGGCCACACGCCTTGCCCCATTTTTCGTTAGCTATGACAGCTTATGCGCTACTCGCGGCACAGGTGCACGGCGAAGCCGGCGAACTCGCGCTTAAAGTACACGAGCTTGGTGCCTCCGTCGGGCAGCAGCACGCGCGACTCCTCGTTGACCTCGAGCCCGCGCTCGGCAAACCACTTCTCGGCCGCATCGATGTCGTTAACGGCAAAGCCGATGTGGCCCTTGGTGCCACGACCGTTCTGCTTCATGATCTCGACCAGCGAATCGTTAAAGTACGAAACCGGGGTCTCGATAACGGGCAGGCCCATCATCGTCGAGAACAGCTCCGCGATCTCCAGGGCATCTGCCGGGTCGGTGGCGTTAATGCCCACATGGGCAACGCACATGCCAAAGAGCTCGACCGGATTGGCGTTCTGCTCACTCATACAGGCAGCGCCTACTGAGCCATGACGTCGAGGACGGCCTTCTCGGCAGCGACGCGGTTCATGCCGGTCATGAAGGGCACGCCGCTCACGTACGGGCAGGTGAGGCCCTCGGGGGCAACGGTGGTGGCGATCAGCAGATCGGCGCCCTCGTCGCAAGCGTCCTTGGCCTCGGAAATGGCGCACTGCACGATCTCGTACTTGTCAGCGTAACCGTTGGCGTCGAGCAGGGTGGCGACCTTCTGGGCAACGAGCGTGGAAGTAGCAGCACCAGCACCGCAAGCCAAAACGATCTTCTTCATAGGTAATGTCTCCCTTCATGGTTTACTTTAGGTAAGTGTACCGCAGAGAGCGATGGCGCTCAGCCTCGATGAGCTTTTATGCCAGTTTGCTTGCGCGCTGCGTATAATACATCTAGTACGTGTTGTCATACCGCTCGCTTTACGAGCGACTAAGGACCCTAACATGCCCGATTCCCGCACACTTTGGACCGCCGTCGTTATCATCTGCATCGCCGTGTCGGTGTTCTTTAGCGTCAAAAAACGCACCACGTTCAAGCGTCTGCAGCAGCTTATGGCTGCCAAGCAGTGGGACGAGTTCGACCGTTTGCTCGACGCCAAACTCACCGGCATGCTGTACCCGCGCTACAACCGCGACTACCTGCGTCTGAACTCCTATCTGCTGCGCGAGGACCACGAGCGCGCCAGCGAGATGTTCGACCTGCTGCTGGGACTCAACCTGCCCAAAATGCAGCGCGTCGACCTGGTGATCAAAGCTTTTAACTACTACGTTGGCCAGGAAGACCGCAAAAAGTCCAAGGAGTTGCTGCACGAGATCAAAGGCTTTGAGGGCGGCCAGGCCGAGGCAGTCGCGCACGAATGCCAACTGATGTACGACACGATGATCCTCAAGCGCCACAACGACATTCCCGAGCTGGAGCGCATGCTCAAGGAAGCCGGTGACGACAAGGTCAAGAGCTGCCGCCTGGAGTATCTGCTGGCGCTGCAGTACCAAAACAAGGGCGACGAGGCCAAGTTCCAAGAGTTCCTCGAGAAGTCGGGCCAACACTCGATGGCCGTCAACGCGTAACGGACGGCTTGTGCTAGACTTCTAGTCTCACGGGGGCGTGGCGGAATTGGCATACGCAGGAGACTTAAAATCTCTCGCCGCAAGGATTGTGGGTTCGAGTCCCACCGCCCCTACCATTTGGCTTTTACGGGCCCGTGCCCCCTGGGGATGCGGGCTTGTTTCTTTTGGACGCCGTCAACTGCAGAGCAGATAATTTGGGACGGGGCTTTTTTGACAGCCCATATCAACCCAAGGACTGTCCCCAGGTGCCGGCAGAAAAGGAACGTCCCTAAGTGCCGGCTGTTGAGTTGCGGTGGAATAGGGACTGTTCGGTGCCCGAAAGGGCGATTTTAGTCCGTATTTCACCGCAACTTATTGGAGGGTGCTGAGAGTGGGGGTCCAGCCGATGGTGGGGGTCGCGCCGTCGAGAGTCTCGTTGATGGTGGCAGCCATACCGGCGAGCAGGCTGTTCTCGCTTACGGTGAGCGTGTCGTAGTCGCCGGCTCGCATAAGCTCGCGAATCACCACGGCGCCAGCCAATATCACGCCCGCGCGCTTGGGCTGCACGCTCGGTAGCGCGGCGATGCCTTCCGCGTCCAACACAGACATGCGCTCGATAGCGGCCGAGACCTGCTCCAGCGACAGCTCGCGTAGGTGCACAAAGCTCGAATCATACGGTTCCAGCTCGTGAACGAGTGCCACGAGCGTGGTGACGGTGCCACCCACCGCAACGAGGCGCTCGGCGCGCTCAAAGTCGACAGGCAGGCCCTCAAAATAGGCGGCGAACTGCTCGCCTGCCCACGCGGCAGCGGCAGCAAGCTCGCCATCCGCGGGCGGCAACGCGGAGAAAAAGCGCTCCGTCACGCGACGGCAACCGATGTCCAGCGAGCGCGTTCCCTCCAGCGCAAAGACGCTGCGCTCCGGAGCGTATACGCCCGTCGCGAGCTCCGTGGAGCCGCCGCCCGAATCCGCGACGATGATGCGCTCGCCGGCAAAGTCGTGCGCCACGCCAAAAAATGTCAGGCGCGCCTCGACCTCGCCCGGAATCACCTGTGGTTTGAGCCCCAACTCGCGCAGGCCGTCCAGCAGCAGGGCGGCATTAGACGCATCACGCGCGGCACTCGTGCACGTGGTGCAGATGCACACGGCCCCAAAGGCACGCGCCTCGTCCACAAACATGCGGCATGCGGCGAGCACGCGCTCGACCGCTGCCTCGCAAAAGCGGCCCGTCGCGTCGACGCCCTCGCCCAGATCGGTAATCTCGGTATGCTTGAACGATTCCACGATCGCCCCGGCCTCGACCTGCGCCAGCACCAGTCGCGACGACACCGTTCCCAGGTCGATCGCCGCCACCTTATATCGTTTGCAACCTGCCATTGCGGGCTCCCCTCTGGGCGCTACTCGCCGCTGGACGCGACCGTCTGACCTTCGACGCCGTTAAAACCAAACAACATGTCGAGCGTCTGAATGTACCACGGCGCGTCCTTGCCGACTTCCTCAATCTCCTTGGCCACTTCGCTGGCCTTTTTGGCGTTCGACGACTTCTTGCTCGAAGACGAATCCGAATCGTCGTCCAAGCCCAGCACGTCAATCTTGGTCTCGCCGGGCATCACCAGGCCCAAATCCTCGGTCGCCGCGTCCTTAATGCCCTCCTCCGAGAGCAGTTTGTCGACACTTTTTTGCAGCTCGTCGTTGTATTGCTGGCGAATCTCGACCTGCTTGGCCAAAATGTCGCTCGAGCGCTTGGCAACGTAGAGGTCGCGCACGGGAAAGTACAGGCTCACGAGCACCAAGGCAACGACAATGCCGATAAACAACCCTCGCTGGGGTCCGTGGGTAAAGTCGTAAATCGCCTTGACCACCGCGTTGTCGTTGGCGTAGTGCATAAAGTCCGAACCCGAAAGACGGCTCGAGGGCCTGGACGACTTGTCGTGCGCTTGAGCAGACGGGCGTGATTCGTACGTCGCGCTCGACGGACGGTCCAGGCGATGCGTCGACATATTCGTTTGAGCATGGGAGTGCGAAGTGCCCGCCGTGCGATGCGTGGGACGGGCAGCACCCGTATAATCGGGCCCACCGAGCTGCACCGTGCGCGCACGGCGAGGCGACGGCTCGCGCGAACCGGCGGAATAGTACCTGTTGTCGTAAATCTGATCCATGTGCGCCTTGTGCGGTTGAGGTTTGTTTGCGCTAAGTCCTTTAGTTATAGCACGAGCGCCCGCACCGCCTTCGCCAGCCTTTGCTCGACATAAAAAAGGCGCTGAGCCATATGGCCCAGCGCCCACAGCGCTTTGCGGCGTCCAGCCAAGGCGGGGCGGAACCGAGTCAGCCTCCCCCTCGCCAAATTCGCCCGTTTAGCGAATGTTGTAGAACGCGGCCTTGCCGGCGTAGCGCGCGCTGCCCTCAAGCTCGTCCTCGATGCGGATGAGCTGGTTGTACTTGGCGATACGGTCGCTGCGGCACGGGGCGCCCGACTTGATCTGGCCGGCATTGACGCCCACGACCAGGTCGGCGATCGTGGAATCCTCGGTCTCGCCGGAGCGGTGGCTCACGATGCAGGCGTAACCGGCCTCCTTGGCGGTCTCGATGGCCTCGAGCGACTCGGTGAGCGTACCGATCTGGTTGACCTTGACCAGGATCGCGTTGGCGGCACCCAGCTCGATGCCCTTCTTGAGGCGCTCGGTGTTGGTGACGAACAGGTCGTCGCCCACCAGCTGCACCTTGTTGCCAATGCGACGGGTCAGCTCGACCCAACCGTCCCAGTCCTCCTCGGCCATACCGTCCTCGATGGAGATGATGGGATAGGTGTCGACGAGCTTCTCCCAGTAATCAACCATCTGAGCACTCGTGTACTCCACGCCCTCGCCCTTGAGCTCGTACATGCCGGTCTCGGCGTTGTAGAACTCGGTGGACGCCGGATCCATGGCGTACATGAAGTCGACGCCGGGCTTAAAGCCGGCCTTCTCCACGGCCTTGGTAATGTACTCGAACGGCTCGGCGTTAGTCTTGAGGTTGGGCGCAAAGCCGCCCTCGTCGCCCACGCCGCCGCCCAAGCCGGCCTCGTGTAGCACGCCCTTGAGGGTGTGGTAGACCTCGGCGCACCAGCGCAGACCCTCGGCAAAGCTCGGGGCGCCCACCGGCATGATCATGAACTCCTGGAAGTCGACGTTGTTGTCGGCGTGCACGCCGCCGTTGAGGATGTTCATCATGGGCGTGGGCAGCAGATGGGCGTTGACACCGCCCAGGTACTGGTACAGCGACAGGCCCGCCGACTCGGCTGCGGCGCGGGCAACGGCCAGCGACACGCCCAGAATGGCGTTGGCACCGAGCTTGGTCTTGTTGGGGGTACCGTCCGCGGCGATCAGCGCGGCATCGACGGCGCGCTGATCGAAGGCATCGAGGCCCACGACGGCATCGGCGCACTCGTTGTTGACGTGCTCGACGGCCTGCGAGACACCCTTGCCCAGATAGCGGCCCTTGTCGCCGTCGCGCAGCTCGCATGCCTCAAAGGCGCCGGTCGAAGCGCCCGAAGGCACCATCGCGCGCCCGAAGCTGCCGTCCTCGAGCACGACCTCGACCTCGACGGTGGGGTTGCCGCGGCTGTCGAGCACCTCGCGACCGTAGACATCCAAAATATCGCTCATGTTGTCTCCCTCTCACTTGGAAACGTAATGGATGCAAGCGACCGGCTGACCGTGCACCGTCGGTGCGCCTCCGTAAGTTAGCCATGTCGCACTTTTTGCATTATGCCCTAAGTTAGCCGAGGGATACACTTGTTTTTCGAAAAATTTAGCGGGAACGATGCGGCGTGTCAGCCCGTCGTTCCCGCAGTCTTACTCCTCTGCCTTGGCGGCATCCCAGAGGTCATTGAGGCCGTGGGTCGAAAGCTCAGCCAGATCCACATGGGCGTTGGCAGCCATCTGCTCCATCGCGGCCCAGCGACGGCGGAACTTGGCCGTGCTCGCGCGCAGAGCACTCTCGGCGTCTATGCCCTCCTTGCGCGCAACGTTGACCAGGGCAAAGAGCAGGTCGCCAAACTCTATCTCGCGCTCGGGCGAGCCGGGAGCCTCGGCCTCAAACTCGGCACGTTCCTCGGCGACCTCGTCCCACACGTCCTGGACCGTCTCCCACTCAAAGCCCACGGCCGCTGCCTTGCGCGACACCTTCTGGGCCTGCATCAGCGCCGGCAGATGCGTGGGCACGCCGTCGAGCAGGCCCTCGGGTGCAGCCTCGCCCGCCGCCACGGCCTTGTCCTTGGCGGCCTTCTCGGCAAGCTTGACCTCGTCCCAAATCTTGAGCACCTCATCGGAGCTCTCGGCGTCCGCATCGCCAAACACGTGCGGATGACGGCGAATGAGCTTGGCGTCGATATCGCGTGCCACGTCGGCAAGCGTAAACTCGCCGGCGTCCGCCGCAATCTGCGCATGCAGCACTACCTGCATGAGCACGTCGCCGAGCTCCTCGCGCAGGTGTGCCGCGTCGTCGGCCTCGATGCAATCGAGCGCCTCGTAGGCCTCCTCGATCATGTTCTTGCCAATGCTGCGGTGCGTCTGCTCGCGGTCCCACGGGCAGCCATCGGGCTGACGCAGACGCCAGATGGTCTGCACCAGATGCTGCAGCTCGGCCGACGCGTCGACCAGCGTGGACAGGTCGCGCGAGCCCTCGGCATTTTGCTGAGCCATGTGCTGCGCCATGGTTAGTCCTCCTCCAGGATCACGTGGCGGAACGCGCCGCCCTCGTAGATGCCGTAGCTGTGCGTGCCGTCCTTGGGGATGCTCACGCTGCCGGGGTTGAAGAGCCACAGGCCCGGATGCGCCTCGCTTACCTCGTTAACCTTGATGTGCGTGTGGCCGTAGACGAGCGCGGAGCCCTCGGGCAGTGTGGGCGCGTGGTCGACGCTGTTGTGCATGCCGGCGCCAAAGACGTGGCCGTGCGTCAGGAACAGCTCGCGGCCGCTCTCGTCAAACAGCGTGGCGTAGTCGGCCATGACGGGAAAGTCGAGGACCATCTGGTCGACCTCGGCGTCGCAGTTACCACGTACCGCGATGATGCGGTCGGACAGGGCGTTGAGCAGCGGAATGACGCGCTTGGGGGCGTAATCGCGCGGCAGGTCGTTGCGCGGGCCGTGGTAGAGCAGGTCACCTAGCAGCACGATGCGGTCAGGCTGCTCGGATTCGATGGCGGCGCACAGGCGCTCTGTCCAGTATGCCGAGCCGTGAATGTCGGAAGCGATGAGGTATTTCATGGGGAGTCCTTTCGGAGTGGGGCTGATGTGGCCGGGCGCGAGATGTCGCCGGCCGCGCTATTCAAATCGCAGTGCCGAGGCTTGTGCCGCCTGCATCACGCGCTGGAGCGGCACGTTATGCTCGCGGGCAAGACGGGCGCAGTCCTCGTACTCGGGCGCCGCACGCTCACTGCCGTCGGGCAGGGTGGCTACTTTGACGGCTACCTCGCCCCAAGGCGTCGCTACCTGCTCAAAACGACGCGGCAGGCAAACGCGTTCCATCACCTGGCGACGAACGGCGTTGGTCGTGGTTTCCAAAAAGATAATCGTCTGCAGACGGTCAATGTCCTCGCGGGCGCAGATTACCTGCAGCTGCCAGCCGGGGCGGCCTTTTTTGCAGTAGAGGGGCAGCCAGTGCACCTCGCGGGCGCCTGCCTCGCGCAGGCGGTCGGCGGCATAGGCGAGTACCTCGGGCGACGCATCATCGATGTCGCACTCCAGCTTGACGATGGTTTCGGGCGCATCGGTCTCGCGGGACAGCGGAGATGTACTTCCACGTTGCATACGGTCCGGATCCTTTCCGCACGGGCTCGTTTTATTCACCCAAACGCTAGCACATCGAACGTGGCACAGGCGTGACTTTCGTCCGTCGTCGCCCTTGCCCCTATCCAAACATGTACGTCAGCCTCCAAACATGTCATTTTTTGTCGGTTTTGGAGGCTGACGTACACGTTTTGGAGCGGGCCGCACACGATCAAAATTGCGCCCGCATTCCGTCCACCACAAAGTTCGCCGCACTCAACAATTTTGAACTTTCTACGCAGTTCATCGGCCAAAAAATTACCCTCGGCATACTTATCCGCTGCATGATGTTACTCTAGTTGCATTTGGCTAACTAAGCGGCTGCCGAGGACCCCGCCTGGCACCGTTACGGCATAGGAGGTTTCATGTTCGAGAAGCGGCTCTTCTCCCTGGTTCCGCAGGCAACGCCCTACATTATGGCAAGCGTCCTGTTTAAGTGGATCGCGCTCATGGCAAACATCACGGTGATGTGGATGCTTGCGCGCATCTTGGGCGGCATCGTCACGGACGGCCTTTCGGCCGCGCTCGCCGTCGACGCCCTCGCACAGGCAGCCTTGCCGCTCGCCGCCGCCATCATCATGCGCGCCGCCTCCATCTACCTGGCCCAACGCGCCGGCGACAAGGCCGCGTTCGAGGCCGTCCGCCGCGTGCGCTCGCTCGTCTACGACAAGCTCACCGCACTCGGCCCCTCCTACACCGAGACCGTCCCCACCGCCGAGGCCGTCCAGACCAGCGTCGAGGGCGCCACGCAACTCCAGGTGTACTTTGGCGGTTATCTGCCGCAGCTCTTCTTTGCCGGCTTGGCACCCATCACGCTGTTTGTACTGCTCGTGGGCCAGGCGGGTCTTCCCGCCGCGCTGCTGCTCGCCTGCGTTCCGGTCATCCCCGTCTCCATCATGATGGTCATGCGCAACGCCAAAAAGATTGGTGCCGAGTACTGGGGCAGCTATGTCGATCTGGGCGGCATGTTCCTGGAGGCCGTGCAGGGTCTCACCACCCTTAAGGTCTACCAGGCCGATCGCAGCTGGCACGAGCGCATCAACGCCGAGTCCGAGCGTTTCCGCACAGCGACTATGCGCCTGCTGGTGATGCAGCTGCGCTCCATTTGCGTTATGGACCTGGTCGTCTATATGGGCGCCGCGCTCGGCATTATCGTAGCCGCGCTGCAGCTCGCCACGGGCAAGATCGGCTTTGAGGCGGCCTTCCTCATCGTCTTTCTGTCGCAGGAGTTCTTTTTGCCCATGCGCCGCTTGGGATCGCTGTTCCACACGGCCATGAACGGCATGGCCGCCTCGCGCCGCATGTTTGGCATTTTGGATACGCCCGAGCCCGAGCGCGGCGATGTTGAGCTTGACGGCCGCGGCGATATCGAGCTTGCGGGCGTGAGCTATGCCTACGGCGACCGCACGGTGCTGGACAGCGCCAGCGCGAACATTGCGCACGGCTCGCTCGTGGCACTCGTGGGCGAAAGCGGCGGCGGCAAGTCCACGCTCGCGGGGATTATCTCGGGCCGCAAGGGTGCCTACCGCGGCAGCGTGCGCATTGGCGGCGTTGAACTGCGCGATGCCACGGCCACCTCACTCATGCGCGCCGTCACGCTGGTGTCCACCAACGGCTACCTGTTTGCCGGCACCCTGCGCGACAACCTGCTGCTCGCCCAGCCCAACGCCACCGATACCGAGCTTTTGCGTGCGCTCGACCGCACGCGCGTGGCGGCCTTTGTGCAGGCCAACGGCGGGCTCGACATGGTGATTAACGAGGGCGGCACCAACCTTTCGGGCGGCCAGCGCCAGCGCGTGTGCATGGCCCGCGCCCTGTTGCACGACTCGCCGATCTATGTGTTTGACGAGGCCACGAGTAACGTTGATGCCGCAAGCGAGGCCGCGATCGGCGAGGTCATCGCGTCGCTTGCCGGCGGGCACACTGTAATTGTGGTGGCACACCGCTTATCGACGATCGTAGACGCCGATCAGATCCTGGTGCTGGAGCGTGGCCGTATTGCCGAGCACGGAACTCACGGCGAGCTCTTGGCCACCGCGGGCGCCTACGCGCGCATGTGGAACAGCCAGGAGCAGCTCTCGGCATATGCGTATGCGGAGGGTGATGCCGAGGATGCCGGCGCGGTTGAGGCTGTTGACGGCAGCACCGCCCGTACCGATGGCCTCAACGGTGCCGGCTCGTCTTCCGCTACCGCGGCGCCTGACTCCGGCCGCGCCCGTCGCTCGGCGCCGTCCATCATGTGGCGCATGATGGGGCTCGTCCGACCGCTTGCCGGCTGGCTTGTGCTAGCCGTCGCGCTGGGCAGCATTGGCATGCTCACCGCCGCGTTCGTGCCGGCCTTTGGCGCCCTCGGCCTTATGGCCGCGCTGGGCCGCAACGCCTTGGGGCTTGGTCTGATCGCAGCATGCGCGGCCTGCGCCGCCTGCGGCATCGCACGCGGGCCGCTCCACTACGGCGAGCAGCTCTGCAACCATTACATCGCATTCCGTCTGCTCGCGCACGTTCGCGACCTGGTGTTTGGCGCCCTGCGCCAGCTCGCCCCCGCCAAGCTCGAGGGCCGCGGCAAGGGCGAGCTCGTGAGCCTGGTCACCTCGGATATCGAGCTGCTCGAGGTCTTCTACGCGCACACCATCTCGCCCATTGCCATCGCTCTGGTCTGCACCGTTGTGTTTGAGGGCTTTTTGCTGGCTGTGAGTCCCGAGCTCGCGGGCATCGCGCTCGTGGCCTACGCGGTCCTGGGCGTGCTGCTGCCCCTGACCTCGGCCAAGGCATGCGGCACCACCGGCCGCCAGAGCCGCGAGGGCGCCGGTAAGCTGGGCGCCTTTGTGCTCGACAGTCTACGCGGCGCGTCCGAGACTATCCAGTTTGCCGGTGGCGCCGATCGCAGCCGTGCCCTGGGCAAGCTGACCGAGCGAGTCGGCGCCGTGGACGCGCGCCTCAAGCGCCGCCAGGCGGCCAGCGAGGCCGTAGCCGATGCGCTTATTCTTGCGGCCAATCTGGTGATGCTCGAGCGTGCGCTGCAGCTGGTTTCTGCGGGAACGATTGATTTTGCCGCAGCGTTTGTCGCCGTCTTTACCTTTGTGTCGTCGTTTGGCTCGGTGATGGCCGTGAGCCGCCTGGGCGCCTCGCTGCAGGAGACGCTCGCCTCGGGCGCACGCGTGCTCGATTTGCTCGACGAGCAGCCCCAGTGCGACGAGGTCGCCGATGGACAGGACGTTGAGTTTGCCGGCGCCGCAGCCGAGCATGTGAGCTTTAGCTATGCGGACGGCGTGGACGCGGGCGGTGCGGGCGCCACGGAGCAGGCCGCGAATGACCCCGCTTCGAGTCTCATCCTCGACGACGTGACCTGCACCTTTGCGCCCGGCACCATGACCTGCATCATGGGGCGCTCGGGCTCGGGCAAGTCGACGCTGCTTAAGCTGCTCATGCGTTTTTGGGACCCCGCAGCCGGCACCATCACGGTGAGCGGCGTCGATGCCCGCCACATCAACACGGCGAGCCTGCGCAGCCACGAGGCCTATATGACCCAGGACACACATCTGTTCTGCGGCACCGTACGCGAGAATCTGCTGGTTGCGCACGCCAGCGCCACCGATGCCGAGCTGCTCGACGCTTGCCGCTCCGCTTCGCTTACCGCCCTCATCGACCGCCTGCCGCAGGGTCTCGACACGCCCGTTGCCGAGCTGGGCGACTCGCTTTCGGGCGGCGAGCGCCAGCGCATCGGCCTTGCGCGCATCTTCCTCAACGACGCGCCTTTCATCTTGCTCGACGAGCCCACCAGCGCACTTGACGCTCTCAACGAGGCAGCCGTAATGCAGGCCGTTGACGAGCTCAAGCGCCGCGGCAAGACCATTGTGCTCGTAAGCCACCGTGCCAGCACCTGCGCGTTTGCCGATTTCTCGCTTTCGGTCGAGCACGGGAGGCTGAGCTAATGGCGCGCACCGCCGACACGCCGGAGCTGGCGCGCAAACGTGCACGCGAGGCCCAGATGGTGTCGCAGATGATTGCACTGTGGTGCCGCGGGCATCATGGCGGCGGGCATGCGGTCGAACAGGCTGGCGACGATGAGCCCGTGCGCGTGAAGCTCGGCCTTCGGACCATTACGCTCTGCCCCGAATGCGCCGAGCTGCAGAAATACGCCATCGCGCGCATTGAGCACTGCCCGCACATGGGCACCAAGACATTTTGCTCGGCCTGTCCTTCGCATTGTTACCGGCCTGCCATGCGCGAGAAGATCCGCGAGGTCATGCGCTGGTCGGGACCGCGTATGATCCGCTATCGTCCCGTCACCGCCGTGCGGCACGCGATTATAACCGTGCAGTCCAAACGAGCGGCGGCGCAAAACAAGTAGCCGCCGGCGCCGGCACGCGCCGCCTGCCCTTTCCAATCGATTTCGACCCCCGGCGTGCCCGGCGTGTTGAGAGCTGCGCCATTACAATGAAGCGGATTCGCTTGACGCAAAGGAGCCGCCATGTCCGCTTGCCCGCTGGTCGATTGTCACACCCACACCTCGTTTTCGGACGGCCATGCCTCGTTTGATGACAACGCCCGTGCCGCTGCTGCGGCAGGCTGCCGCGTCATGGTCTCGACCGACCACCTCGCCCTGCCTGCCAGTATGGATGCTAACTGCGAGGTGCAGGTCGTCGAGGGCGACTTGCCGGCACATCGTCTGGCCTTTGAGGACGCCCGCAGGCTTGCCGCGCAAATCGCGCCGGAGCTCGAGCTTATCTATGGCTTTGAATGCGATTGGTACGAGGGCTGCGAACCCTTGGTTGAGCGCTGGTCCCAGGGCGCCGTGGTGCGCTTGGGCAGCGTGCACTGGATTGGCGACCCAGGCGATATCATGGCAGGTGCCGCGGGTACGGCGGGAACGGAAAACGTCGCGCGCCCCGATACACCCGATTCCCTTTGCGGCTGGATCGACGACGATACCAACCTGCATGTTTGGGAAAACCTGGGCGTGCGCGGCGTGTGGGAGCGCTATGTCGATGACTGGTGCCGAGCCTGCGAGAGCCCGCTCAACTTTGATGTAATGGCTCACCCCGACCTAGTCATGCGCTTTTCGAAGGAAGGCTTTGCGCCCGATTTTGATCCGGCACCGTTTTGGGAGCAGATGGCCGAATGCGCTCACGACACGGGTCGCCGTGTCGAAGTCTCGACCGCCGCGCCGCGTAAGGGCCTCGACGACTATTACCCCTCGACGGGGCTGTTGCGCTGCTTCGCCCACGCCGAGGTGCCAATCACCTTTGGCTCGGACGCACACCGCGCCTGTGACATCTGTTGGAATATCCGCGAAGCGCAAGCCCACGCCTACGACTGCGGTTATCGAACCTTCGACATCCCCCACCCCACCGGCGAATGGGAGTCCACGCCCCTCGCCTAACTAGTCGTTTAAGAACGTCCCCGATGACTAGTGGCGGCGGGCGTTGAGTTCGCCGGCCAGCTCGTCGAGGGTGATGCCGTAACGCTCAAGGGTTACGAGCAGGTGGTAGACCAGGTCGCCGGCTTCGTAGCGGATGTGGTCGTGGTCGTTGTCCTTGCAGGCCATGATGACCTCGCTCGCCTCCTCGGCAAGCTTCTTGAGCAGTTCGTCCTCGACGTCGGTCAGCAGACGGGCGGTATAGCTCTCCTGCGGCGATGCGTCGCGACGACCGTGAATCACCTCGGCCAGTCCCGTCAGCGTCTCGCCGATATTTCCCGGCTGCACGTTAGCTGTTCTGACTCCCATGGTTATTTCCTCTCGTTACTGCAGCGTAAAGTAGGTACCGGTCTCATCGAACCGAGGCTTTGCGCCCTTTTTCTCAAAGAACTTGACGATGACGACATGGGCCTCATCGAGCCTTTCTTTCTCGACCTCGAGCCAAAGCGACTGCGCCCCGCAGGCATCAGTCAGGTGCACGCGGCATGGCACGCCCGCGCGGAGGAGCTCGACGTTGCAGTCGGCGACCTCGAACGGCGTCACGACCCTCATCGCGCTCCCCCTTCCACGCGCTTAAAGAAGCAGGTACGGTTGCCGGTATGGCAGGCAGGACCCGGCGAGTCGACCTTGACCAGCAGCGTATCGCTATCGCAGTCGGCCCAGAGTTCCTTGACCTCCTGCATGTTGCCGCTCGTCGCGCCCTTGTTCCAGAGCTCCTGGCGACTGCGGCTCCAAAACCACGTGGTCCCGGCCTTAAGCGTAAGCCCCACCGACTCCTCGTTCATCCAAGCAACCATAAGCACCTCACCGGTGTCATACTGCTGAACCACACAAGGAATCAGCCCGCGGGCGTCGTATTTAAGATCAGCCGCTTCTACTACCTCAGTCATCATTTCTCCCAAGTAACAAACGAAACCCCACAGGTCGGCGAGGGTTGCCCAGGTGCCGCAGGTTGTCGCGAAAAAGGAGCGACGCGTACTTTGGTACGCGAGCGACGGTTTGAGCGGCAAGATGCGGTGCCTGGACAAGCCACAGCGAAGCCCGCAGCATTAGAAGTCCAACCTCACAGGAATACCTTGGCTGGCCATATACTCCTTCACCTGGCGAATGCTGAAGGTTCCAAAGTGAAAGACGCTCGCCGCCAGCACGGCGTCGGCCTCGCCCTCGATCACACCCTCGGCGAAATGTTCGAGCGTGCCCACGCCGCCGCTCGCGATGACGGGAATCGGCACTGCGCGCGCCACGGCGCGAGTGAGTGCCAGGTCAAAGCCGGCCTTGGTGCCGTCGCGGTCCATGCTGGTGAGCAAGATCTCGCCGGCGCCGCGACGAGCCGCTTCCTCGGCCCACGCCACCGCATCGATACCCGTGGCGTTGCGGCCTCCCGCGGTAAAAACCTCCCACTTGTCGGCACCCGGCTGACCGGACAGGCCAACGCGCTTGGCATCGATCGCCACGACCACCGCCTGGCTGCCAAACGCCGCGGCGGCCTGGCTGATCAACGACGGATCGCGCACGGCGGCAGAGTTAAGCGACACCTTATCGGCACCGGCGGCAACCATGGTTCGCATGCCCGCCAGGTCGCGAAAGCCGCCGCCAACGGTATAGGGAATGGCGAGCTCCTCGGCCGCGTGCGCCGCCATCTCGATGGTCGTCGCGCGGTTGTCGCTCGTGGCGGTAATGTCCAAAAATACGACCTCGTCCGCACCCTCGCGGTCGTAGGCGCGGGCCAACTCCACCGGGTCGCCAGCATCGCGCAGGCTCACAAAGTTGACGCCCTTGACCACGCGGCCGTCCTTAACATCCAGGCAGGGAATGACGCGTTTGGTAAGCATGGGCTACTCCTCCCCTCGAGCGGCTGCTAGCGCCTGGGCCAGCGTAAAATTACCCTCGTAGAGCGCACGACCGGTAATGGCACCCTCGATAGCATCCTCGCCCACCGCGGCCAGCGCGCGGATGTCATCAAGCGTCGAAATGCCACCCGAAGCCACGACGGGAAAGCCCGCGACCTCGGCCACATGGCGATATGCCGCCACGTCGATGCCCGTCTGCATGCCATCACGCGCGATGTCGGTATACACCAGATGCTTAAAGCCCAGCTCGGAAAGCTGTGCCACAGCGTCGTCGAGTGCCACGCCCGCGCCATCGCGCCAGCCGTTCACCTTGACCTGGCCGTCTCGTGCGGCAATATCTGCCACCAGCAGCTCGCCAAAGCCTTGGGCCGCCACCTCGGCAAAACCCGGCTCAGTCACCAGCACGGTGCCCAGTGCGATGCGACGCGCGCCGTAGCCGGCCAGCTCGTCGATGCGCGCAAGCGAGCGAACGCCGCCGCCCACGTCCACGGACAGACCGTCGACGCCGCAGATGGCATCGATCGCCGCCGAGTTGGCAGCGCATGCGTCCTCGTCCTCGCCAAAGGCAGCGGACAGGTCGACGACGTGCACCCAGCTCGCACCCTGCTCGGCAAAGGAGCGGGCAACGGCGACGGGGTCGTCGGAATATACCTTGCAGCGGCTGCGGTCACCGCGCTCCAGGCGCACGACCTTGCCGCCGATCAAATCGATTGCGGGAAACAGGATCATCGGCCGGCCTCCTCGACGATGTTGACGAAGTTCTTAAGGATGCGCTGTCCCAGCGCCGAGGATTTCTCGGGATGGAACTGGCAACCCCACACGTTGCCATGACGCACGATGCACGGGAAGCTCCGCGTATAGTGCGTGTGCGCCAAGACGTCGGCGGCATCGGCGTCGTCGGCCACCGCGTAGCTGTGGGTGAAGTACATGTTGGCGCCCTCGGCAAAACCGGCGAGCAGCGGATCGGCCGAGCCGGCAGGCGTCATGTGCACCTGGTCCCAGCCCACGTGCGGGACCTTCAGACGACTCGACTCCAGGCGCGTGCACGAACCGCGCATGATGCCCAGGCCATCGACCCGGGGGCCGCCGGCCTGCCCGAAGGCGTCGCCGTCCGCGGCAACACCCTCGCCCGCAGGAACACCCTCGTTGCCGCGCTCAAAAAACAGCTGAAGGCCCAAGCAGATGCCGAGCAGCGGAGTTCCAGCGGCGACGGCGTCGAGCACCGCGTCCGCCTCGCCGCTCTGGCGCATAAAGGCGATCGCGTCATAGAACGCGCCCACGCCCGGAATGACCAGGCCGTCGGCGCGGCGGATTTGCTCCGGGTCGTCCGATGTACAGGCGGCGGCACCGGCGCGCGCAAGCCCGCGCACGACGCTCGACAAGTTGCCCTTGTGGTAGTCGACCACCACGATCTTCGGTTCGCCCACGCGACCCTCCCTCTTCTCTTTGTCCAAAACCACCACAAAGGGGACAGGCACCTTCGTGGTGGTTTCTGCCTTTGTAGCGGTTACAGTGAGCCCTTGGTGCTAGGGATGCCCTGCACTCGGGGATCGAGCTCGCAGGCATGGCGCATCGTGCGGCCCACGGCCTTAAAGGCGGCCTCGATAATGTGATGCGAGTTGCCGCCCGCTAGCTCGCGCACATGCAGCGTGAGCTTGGCATCGCGCGCGAAGGCGTAGAAGAACTCGACCGCCAGCTCGGTATCGAAGCTGCCCACGCGCTCGGTCGGCACGGGCAGCTCGCAGTAGGCCTGCCCGCGGCCCGAAATATCAACAGCAGCCATCACAAGCGTCTCGTCCATGGCAATCGCCGCGTCGGCAAAGCGTGTAATGCCCGCCTTGTCGCCCAGAGCCTGGCAAAACGCCTCGCCCAGCACAATACCCGTGTCCTCGACGGTGTGGTGCGCATCGACCTCCACGTCGCCCACCGCGTGCACCGTCAGATCGAACAGGCCATGACGGCCAAAGGCGTTGAGCATGTGGTCGAAAAACGGTACGCCGGTCGAGATATCGCACACACCGGATCCATCCAGGTCAAGCTTGACAACAATGTCGGTCTCGCCCGTCTTGCGGTTTACCTCGGCATAGCGGTCCATCTACATCTCCTCCTTCACCAGCGTGGCAAACGCGACCAGCACCTCGTCGTTTTCCTGCGGGGTACCCACGGTAATGCGTAGACAATCCGCGAGCCCCGGCGCGTAGCTAAAGTCGCGCACCAGAATCGAATACTCGTCGCGCAGACGCTCGCGCACGCGCGTGGCATGCGGCGTGCGCACGAGCACAAAATTCGCCGCGCTCGGCCATGCCTCCACGGGCATGCCCTCGGCAGCCATTGCGCGCAGGGCGCACAACTCGCGCTCGCGCTCGGATGTAACTTGCGCCACCACGGGTGCATACGCATCGCGGGCACGCACGCAGGCAAGCGCTGCGGCCTGGCTCAGCACATTGACCGAATAGATCTGGCGAATCGCCGCGAACACATCGATGACCTCGGGCGCCGCGATCACATAGCCCAGACGCGTGCCGGCGGCGCCAAACGCCTTGGACAGCGTATGCAGAATCACCAGGTTGGGATGCTCGGCGATAAGGCCTTGCGCCGTGGTGGCCGTGCCAAACGAATCGTCGGCAAACTCAACATAGGCCTCGTCGACCATCACCATGCCGGGGCATGCATCGCACAGGGCCGCGACAAAGTCGAGCGGCGCCACATCGCCCGTGGGATTATTGGGCGAGGTCACGATTGCCAGGTTGCACTCGGGCGCGGCCGCGAGCACAGCTGCCTGGTCGAGCTCAAAGGTCGCGGGGTCGCGCCACACGTCGCGCACCTCGGTCTGGCACAGCGACGCAAAGAACGCATACTCGCTAAAGCACGGCGGGCAGTTGAGCAGGGTCCGCCCCGCGCCGCCAAACGCCAGCAGGTAGTTATAGAGCAGTTCGTCGCCACCGTTGCCCACGCAGATATTCTCGCGCGTCACGCCATGCCAGGCGGCTAGCTCGTCGCGCAGGTCGTTAGACATGGGATCGGGATAGCGGTTGAGCGGCATGGCAGCCAGGGCCGCATCAACCGCCTCGCGCACGCCGGCGGGCACGGGATAGGTGTTCTCGTTGGCCGAAAGATTGATGCGCGTGGGCGTAAAGTTAGGATCGTAGGGCTCAATACCTGCCAGATAGGGCTGGACGAGCTCCTTCATGCGCGGCGTGAGTTCGGCCATATTAGGCCTCCCCACCGGTCACACCGGCGCCATCCGCGCCCGCAGCCGCCGTCAGGTCCACGCCCTCGGCAACCGTCGCCACGGCGTCGCCCGGCCAGGCAACCTTAGTCAGGTCGGCCGCGGCCAGCGACTCGGCACGCACGGCATCCTCGCCCTGTTCCAGCACACGGCGACGCAGAGCGGCGGAAAGCGCGTGTGCCCACAGGCCCTCGGCCTCGGCCAGGCGCTGCGTAGCGGGAGCGTCGGAGAGCAGACCCTCGGGCGTATAGCAAATGACGCTCGAGCGCTTAACGAACTCTTCGACCGAAAGCGGGTTGGAGAACATGGCCGTGCCGCCGGTCGGCAGCGTGTGATTTGGGCCGGCAACATAATCGCCGAGCGGCTCGGAGCTCCAGGCGCCCACAAAGATGGCGCCGGCGTTGCGAATACCGCCGAGCAAGCCCATCGCATCCTTGCAGTGCAGCTCCAGGTGCTCGGGCGCCACGGTGTTCACGGCCTCGACGGCGGCAGCCATGTCTGCGGCCACCACGATGGTGCCCTCGTTATCGAGCGAAGCGCGCGTGATCTCGGCACGCGGCGACTGCGCCACCAGGATGTCGATGCCAGCCTCGACCTCGCGCGCAAACTGCTCGTCGCAAGTCACCAGATAGCAGGCTGCCAGCGGATCGTGCTCGGCCTGGGCCATCAGGTCTGCCGCGACCACCATAGGCTTGGCCGTGGCGTCGGCCAGCACGCAGACCTCGGAGGGACCGGCAACCATATCGATACCCACATCGCCCGAGACAATCTGCTTGGCCGCGGCGACAAAAGCGTTGCCCGGTCCGGTAATTTTGTCGACGCGCGGAATGGTCTCGGTACCATACGCAAGTGCGGCCACGGCCTGAGCGCCGCCCACCATATAGATCTCGTCCACGCCGCCGAGCTTTGCCGCGGCGAGCGTGTAGGGACTGATCAGGCCGTCTTTTTGCGGCGGGGTCACCATAACCACGCGCTTGACGCCGGCGACCTTGGCGGGAATGGCGTTCATGAGCACGGTGGAAGGATACTGTGCACGACCGCCCGGCACGTAAATGCCGGCAGCGGCAAGCGGGGTCACCTTAACGCCGAGCATCGTGCCGTCCGGGCGCGTGGTAAACCAGCTCTGCTCGACCTCGCGCTGGTGGAACTCACGAATCTGGCGCGCGGCCTTCTCGAGCGCGGCGACAAAGGCCGAGTCGAGGCCTTCGAGCGCGACATCGATCTGCTCTTGCGGCAGGCGGAAGCTCTGCAGCTCGACACCGTCAAAACGCTGACAGTAATCGCGCACCGCGGCATCGCCGTTGGCACGCACGTTGGCCACGATATCGCGGGCGGCGTCGACGATGTTTTGCGGCAGCACGCCCTTGCGGTTGAGCTGGTTGGTAACGAGGCGCTCACCGGGAGCAAGCTTGATGGTCTTCATATCGGTATCCCCTATCGGTCGAGGTTGTGTTCGAAAAACGAGAGGCCGGGCGGCGGCGCCAATCGGCCCGCAGCCCGTACGTCGGGGCGCCCGTGCGCGCTCGCGCTATTGTGCCGAGCCCGCGACGGGCTCAAAATGCTTGTCCTTAACGGCCGCGGCCAGGCGATCTGCCAGATTGCGTACGCGCGGATCAAGGCGCGCAGCACCCGGATTGACAAAGAAGCGGGCCGTGCAGTCCATGATGCGACCAGTGATGACCAAGTCGTTGTCGCGCAGGGTGGCACCAGTGGCGGTAATGTCCACGATGCGATCGGTCATGCCGACGATGGGCCCCAGCTCGATATTGCCGTGCAGCGAAACTATGTCGGCGTTCACGCCTCGCTCGGCATACCAGGCACTCGCGATGCGCGGATACTTGGTTGCCACGCGAAGCGACCCGCGGCGAGCATAGTTGCGCTCGGCCTGACCGGCGCGCCATGCGGGCTCCGCCTCGATAAAGGTGCACAGGCCATAGCCCAGGTCGACCAGCTGCAGCAGGTTGAGGTCTGCCTCGATAAGCGAATCCCAACCGCAGATGCCGCAATCGGCACCGCCACAGCCCACAAAAGCAGGCGCGTCGCTGGGGCGCACGATGACAAACTCGATATCGCCGACCGCGCCCTCGCCGACACGCGTGTCGCGGCCGCGCACGATTAGATGACGGCCGGGGTCACGCAGCTCGGAGACGTCCAGGCCCGCGGTCTCGAGCACGTCGAGCGTGTCGGCCTTAAGCGAGCCCTTGGGCACGGCGATACGCAGCGGCCCCTCGGCGCCACGGCCCACGGCGTGGTCGCCATCGGAAGCGGCGTCCTCGGCCGAGGTGCGCACGGCCTCCAGACGCTCGAGCGAAAAGGCGAAGCCCGCCGCCGGCACCTCGATACCGTCGCCAAACGCACCGGTAAAGATGGAGTCGTAGCGTCCGCCCGAACCGACCGGATCGGGCAGGCCGCCGGCATAGGCCTTAAAGACCAGACCCGTGTAGTAATCAAAAGAATTCATGATGGAGAAGTCGAAGGACAGCACCTGGGCGTCCTCGGGAGCCAGGCCCTCGACCAGGGCACGCAGCTCGAGCGTCAGCGGCGCGACGATGCCGGCAGCCTCCAGCAGCGCATCCACGCGGTCGAGCACCTCGGCACCACCGTGCAGGCGCGGCAGCTCGCTAATGGCGGCCTTGACGGCATCGGACTCGGCGCTGGCAGCCACGCGGGCATCGAGGCCCACAAAGTCGTTGGCATGCACGCAGCGCAGGGCCTCGGCAGCCAGCTCACGATCCTCGCATACCGCGAGCAATTCCTTAAAAGGACGCACGCTGCCTGCGATAATGCGCGCATCGGGAAGTGCCAGCTCGCGCACGGCCTCGGCGACCAGCGAGACAATCTCGACATCGCCCGAGGTATCGCCCGCGCCGATAAGCTCAAAGCCCAACTGCGTAAACTGGCGCGAACCACCGGCATTGCGCTGACACTCGCGAACCACCGGCGCCTCGTAACGCAAGCGCAGAGGCAAGTCGGCAGCGCGCATACGGGTCGAAACCAAGCGCACGATCGGCAGCGTGTTGTCGGGACGGACCACCAGCAGGCGGCCATCATCGTCAAAGAGCTTAAACGGCGTGTCCGCAATGCGGCCGCCTTCCTCGAGCGAGCCCTTGTCCTCGAGCAGCGGCGTCTCGACCGGCAGGTAATGATGCTCCCTAAAGCAGCCCTTCACCGTACATGTGATCTCCTCGCGCGCCTGAGCCTCCTCGGGCAATATGTCCCGGAATCCCCACGGTGTGGCCGTCATCTGGTGAGCCTCCTCATGCTGTGTTTCATATAGAGCAGAAGACCGGCATAGCTCCGCCGGTCTTCTGGGTACTTTAGCATACTAGAGTGTTTGCGGGGAGAATCGTCCTCCTCTGCTCATAGCGTATTCATTTGGAAACATAGGGGAAAGCGCGTCCCGCCCGCCAGCCAAAAACTGGGATGCGGTTTCCGGTTGAGGTCCTCAGCGGAAAGTGTGTCCCATTCTGAGCGCCTGTTCTGGGACGTGCTTTCCGCCAGAAGCCTCAAGCGGAAAGCACGTCCCGTTTCTCAAAAAGCGTCAAACGCCAACTCGGCGCCCTGTCCCACTTAGGCGCCAATCGCACGACGATACTCTGCCATTACCTGCGCATCGGCAGCTGCGGGGTCGGCAAAATAGCGCCAGTCATAGGTCTCGGCCGAAACAACTCCGCGATAGCCGCGCGCCACCAGCCTATCCAGGTCGGCGCGCATATCGCGGTCGCCGTCACCCCAGGCAAGATGCGTCGTGCTATCTGCCGCAACATCGACAAAATGCACGTGGGCGACATCATCGCCAAGCAGATCGAAATAATCGTCGATGGTATCCCCCGCCACCGCCATAGCGCCCAAATCCAGACACGCCTTAAGTGCCGGATGATCAACTGCCTCGATCATGCGCTTCGTATCGGCCGCCGAGTTCACGATCATCGACTCAACCGGCTGTAGGGCCTCGAGCACCAGTCGCACGCCGCGCTCTCCCGCATGCTCGGCAATCGCACGCAGCATCGAGGCGCTGCGACCCCACGCGTCCTCGATCGGCTCGTTCAAAAATGCCCAGCCGCTCGAGACCATGACCTGCTCGGCTCCAAGTTCCGCCGCGATATCTACAACGTTCTTAAAGTACGCGAGCGTGCGGGTACGCGCCTCATTCCCGCGCGCCGCGATATTCCACGGCTTGGGGTTGTTCTGTTCGGGACAAAGCCCCACAATCCGAACCCCATACCGCTGCGACAGCTCCCGTACCCGCTCGAGCGAATCGTATCCATGGCAATCGACATACAGATGCATCGCCCCGGTCCAAAGCTCGCAACACGTGTAGCCCGAGGCCGCTGCCGAAGAAAAGAATTCCTCAAGGTCAAAATAACGATGGCTGATATTCATAACGGCAAGCTGGGGGTAGCTCATAATTACTCTCCAACCCAAACGGGGCCCCGTTCCATATAGGAGCGGGGCCCAATTACACAAACGATATTTGCTCTTAGTAATCGAACTGGTGATAGTAACGACGATAGTTCAGGTTGTGCTTGGTGACCGTCTCGTAGTAAGCGGCAAGGCGATCGGTGATCAGCGAGGAGAGGATCCACGGGGAGACGATGACGCGGAACTCGTCGTCAAGGCCGGGGATCGCGAACTCGGCGGTGTCGATGATGTTGATGTCGGTGTCGCC
>NZ_JADMSU010000020.1 GCF_015561195.1 Collinsella aerofaciens
TTTGGTGGGCGTTAGAAGATTTGAACTTCTGACCTCTTCCGTGTCAGGGAAGCGCTCTCCCCCTGAGCTAAACGCCCAAATGGAGCGGACAACGGGGCTCGAACCCGCGACCCCAACCTTGGCAAGGTTGTGCTCTACCAACTGAGCCATGTCCGCTTGCGGGTTATTAATTTACGCGAGTTGTCCAAAAGACGCAAGTACTTTTTTCAAAAAACTTGTCTGCCGCATGTTCTTAGTAGCTAAACGCGCTAAAGCGATTGGCTAGGCACACGATTCCAGCGCTCCGCTAAACAGCTTCACCATCTGCACGCGCGTGCCGGCGCCGTCCGTACGACGAGCAACCTCCACGTTATCGACGAGCATACGCATAAGCTTGATACCACGGCCGCGCTCCTCTGATGCGACCGGTTCGCTCGTTTCATCGATAGAATAGCCGGCACCTCGATCAAGCACCTCAACCACAACGCGATCGCCATAGGCCTGAACCGTCAGGACGCACCCGATACCGCCCGCATGGTCATAGGCATTACCCAGCGCCTCCCCCGACGCCAATGCGACATCGTAGCGCTCGTCACGGCGCAACGGAAGCGATTCAAGGAGTTCGGCGATGCGATGTCGGTAGTATGGAAGATTTTCGATACCCTGACGGACCTCGACGCTCTTACTCCAGCGAGGCAGCTCCCCCACCGGAATGGCGGGAATAGACTCCCGTGCCGGCCCCGCGACATGAAGAATATCGACAAGACGAGCAATCTCCAAAAAGCGAACAACTTCACCTGATGCATTGACGAGCGAAAGCAGGCCTTCTCGCCTCATGAGCTCACGAGCGCGCGTAAGAAGGAATGCCAAGCCCGTCGAATCGATAAAGCTAACAGCCTGACAGTTGATGACGACACGACGCACGCCGCGGCCAATCAAAGCATCCAACCGCCGACGCAGCGCAGGCACCGTGGCGATGTCGATATCGCCTGGTGGCGTCAAAACCGCTATGTCATTCCACTCATTCATACGACCATGGTTCCCCAAAAAAGCCCACTCGATGCATTCGTTTCCCCAACCGTACGGATTCAGCCCGCCCAGCGTCGTCTATGAACGACCCCGTAAAAACTCAAGGGACACCAATGCAATGTCATCGTCCAGCGCCGATTCGGTAAATCGGTCGAGCTCGCCCAAGACCTTGCCGCAGATTCCCGATACGCCCTCACCCGAGACAGAGAGCAGAAGGTCACGAAGGCGCTGCTCGCCAAAGAAAGCACCCGAGCGGTCACGTGCTTCGATTGTTCCGTCGGTGTACATAAATAGCATGTCACCAGGAGCGAACGTAAACACGCCCGTCTCGTACACCATGCTCTCAAAGGCACCGATTACCCCCGATTGGCATCCAAGTAGCTCGACCTCTCCCCCACGGGCCTCGCCGCCACCCAGCGGCATCGACTCTGGCCTGATGACCATGGTCGGAGGATGGCCCGCCGAACAATACGTTGCGCGTCCGGCTTTAAGGTCAATCTTGGCGATAAAGGCCGTCACGAACGTCTCGACCCTCGAAAAGCCCATGAGCATGCTGTTAAGGGAGCGTGCCATGCGGGCCGGTCCAGCGCCCTCCCAGGCATATGCCGTCAGGGCCGTCTTGACGAGCGCGGACATCGATGCAGCCTCAATGCCTTTGCCAGACACATCGCCCAGAATCATGACGGCGCAATCGTCGGGAAGACGGATGAGCGTATAGAAATCGCCGCCGACTAACGCCGAGTTCGTGGCCGACAGGTACACCGAATCGGTTGCGATACCCGGAACATCCCCCAGTGAATTTCTCATGCCAATCTGGAGGGTCTGAGCGATATGGCGCTCCTCACGCTTTTGAGATTCGCCTTCATAGATCAGTTCAAAGTCATGAGCCAAGTGCACCAAGTAGTCATATTCAAGGTCATCAATCGGCTCTTGGCTACCATCACGAAGCAGCAGCGCGCGCGTCGTCGGGCCCTTCGCAACAGAAGCAGGAACGATCGCGTCGTTACTGTGCTTGCCATCGCCCTCAGAGCGCGGGCGCCCCGCCTCGATGCCGGCGTCGACGTAGAGACCCTGGCAAGGCAGGCCATGTGCCCTAAGCCAGCCTCCCATAGGCATCGATTCGTCAACGCGAGTTATACGGACGTGTTTAAGGTCCTCGGCACTCGTGCCGCCCAAAACAGATGCCTCAAAGCCATCGGGGGCAGCCCCCAAACGTGCCGCTGGCGCCGTCGTGGAAAAGAAAAGCTTCTCGGGATCGTCCGGCAAAGCAACGCGACTGCCGCCTTCAAAATCTATGACGTAGGAATCCAGACTGGCGTCATACTCAACAGGGCAAAAATGGCAGTTGAGCATATTGCAGATCTCGGACGATACCGCCTGGGTAGCCGCGGCGGAATCGTCTAGAAAGGTAAACAACTCATCACGTAAGACATTGAGCGAGCGGCCAAGCTCGGCCGTGCGACGGGAGCGAAGGCTCGATGCCATGCCGACCAGCTGGATAGACAGGTAATCGCAAATGACCTCGAGCACATTAACGTCATAGGCAAGCGGTGCCTGGGGGCGTTTCCAACCAACTTCCAGCACGCCAAGGATCTGCGTACCGTAAAAAACGGGAAGACAGATTTCACTGCGGTACGGAGGCATATCCTGCATGCGCAACAGGTGCTTAGAACGATTATCCAGGTCCATGAACATACCGGAGGCGGCCTTATCGCCCTCAAGGCCCTGTTGAATCGACAAGCGACAGGCACGCGACTCGCGAAGAACATACGTCGGAATGCCAGCGCCATACGGCAAAAACTCGGGCAGGTAGCTGTCGTACAGCTCCTTGGAAACACCGCGAAGCTTAAAGCCGCCGCTCTCAGAAAAATAGATAGCGGCACCCGAAGCATCGAGCGTTCCTACAAGCTGGTTCAAAACGGTATCAAGCAGGCTGGGTAACTCATCGGAGCCCACAGTGCTCATAATGACCGAGAGCGTCCCAGAGAGACGCTTGTTCGCCACTCTAAGCTCCGATAACGCACGCTTGAGCTGACGGTCGTGAGAATACTGTTCCTCGATACTGTGAAGCGCCACCAGGACACGTGGTGCGCGGCGCCCAAAGATGCGTGGAGGCGTTACGGAGCCCGCACGAACCAAGACGGGAATAAAAGAGCCGTCACTCAGCTTGAGCATCAGTTCGTTCTCGGAGCCATCAGTTTCAAATGGCAGACGATGTTCCGTCGCACGTTCAAAAGCGGACGAGTACAGGACGTCTTTAACATCTCCACCGATGACGTCGGCGCGTTCCTCGCACATCAAACCAAGTAAGCGATTATTCACATGCAGAATGGTTCCGTCGAGCTCGCAGATGATGACAGCATCGCTCGTGATCTCGACTAGTTGGGCAACGTCTGCCCACTCGTTGCGTTCAAGCGTTTCCATCGTGGACCCCACCGTCTATCGGTAACAAAAAAGCCTCCGAAGAGGCTTCTCAAATGCGATGGTGTCGGAGGCGGGACTTGAACCCGCATGACCAAAAAGCGGTCACTAGCACCTCAAGCTAGCGCGTCTGCCAATTCCGCCACTCCGACATGCTATGTTGTTGATTCGCGGTTTGTTTTGTTCGACCCGCGCGTTCAACGAGGAAGATAATAACCTATGATTCAAGAACTGTGCAAGCACTTTTTTGAAAAAAGTTTACGAATTTGTAAATGCGCTGGTAGACGGACCTGTTCGGGCAGGAATGAGGTTGCTTTCCAACGCGTCCTCGGGCATGCGGCATTATTTTGATTCGCGCTTCGCGCTACAAAACAATGCCGCCCCCTGCGGAATGCGTTGGAAAGCAACCTCATTCCTGCCCTAGGAGTATGTACTCCGGGCACAGTTCTCAAATATGTTCTGGGGCTGATACAAAATTTAGTGGCTCGGCTTTGCCGAGCCCTTATATAAGGAGGCCGGAGCTAAAGCTCCGGCCTCACTAACTTTCCTATTAGATTAAGTGAGCGATCAAGGAATCGCACTCCCCTCAGCCGAGTTAACGTAGGGCCCGTGCTGGAGTGTCCTTTCAGAACATTCCGCAGGACGCAAGAAGCCCTCGCCGCACGAAGTG
>NZ_JADMSU010000021.1 GCF_015561195.1 Collinsella aerofaciens
ACAACGTCAGCCATAACGACCGCACCCTTGCGCGTGGCACGCTTCCCTGCGGCCTTCTGGGCCTCGTTCACGCGCTCGATGCGGCTCTCCACCGTGCCCCAGTTCGGCTCGCCCTCGCGCGGCTCCACGCGCCCCACAACGAGCTTGCCGTCCTTGTTCGTGTAGTGGCCGACCACCAAGTCGTTCTTGATGCGCTCGGGGTCGATGTTGTCGCGCTCCAGGCTGCTGCGGTCGCGGCGGTAGTGGGCAAGCATGTGCCCGACCGATGGAGCCTTGTATTTCGCGATGTGAGCCATGGAAACCTCCGAACCGTACAGACTTAATCGACTAAAGTCTAGCACGTTAGACCTTAGCTGCGCTAAGGACGTGCCCTGCGGGGCTTCTCCGCAATCCTTCCAGCGGTCGAGATTGCTGCGCGTCATCGGTGGCGGCACCTCTTCCTTGCCCGCTCGGCTCCGCCGAGATGGAGGGGTAAAACCCCTCCAAACCACCCCGACGTATCGGTATCGGATATCGGATTCCCATGGGCGAGGTCGTAGTACCTCGCCCATGGGAATCCGAGCCGCAGCCCTCCCGCACTCGCAGACTTGGGCAAGGAAAGGGTCGATGGAGCAGAGCGTCCATCGACCCTTAATCAAGTCTGGTCTTGTGGCTTGACCGTTGCGTCAATTCCGCATTCCGCGAACGAGGGCTAAAGCCCCCGTGGTCGCTGAATGCTGCATTGACCCAACTACTGCGCCGCTTGCCGCGCATCAAACGCGGCTGTCTTGCAGTACTCCTTCATGACGTATGTACCGTTGTCGCAAAGGCAGCGGAACCACTCGGGGCGGTTCGCGCGCGCAAAGCGCAACAGGTACGCATACGAGTACTGGCCTTGCTCGTCCACGAAGTCCATCATCTCGCCGATGTACCCATACTTGTCGTTATCGCGGGTCTTGAGATCCGCGTAATCGGCGTTCTGGAATTCGAGCACATCAGCTTCGCTGTATTGATGCTTCTCTGGATTGTTCAGATGGCAGAGGTAGCGGGCGCAGTTGCGTTTCGTTCCCTTTGGGATGATAGGGATTGGTCCATTAAGCGGTGCAACGAGTTCCTGAACCTGCTCGAACGATTTAACGCTGTCGAAAAACAGGATTCCATGCCAATGCGGCTTCTTTGGTGTACCGTCCTCGTTCACATCGGAATCGTGGAGCGGTGAGATAAGGCAGTCGACAAGCCAACCGTTGATAATCTCGCGCCAGTTCTCCGGCGCACTATCTGGATAGAACTCAAAGAGCCAGTAATCCTTACGTGGTGCACGTTTCTTTTCGTACTTCTTATCCGCACGTTTCTGGGCTTCAGACCTAGCCATGCTATAATCTCCTTGTCTTGAATGCCCCTGCTGCCGCCAAGCTTGCTGGGGCTTTTCTTTTTTTTATCTGCGCTTGTAAACCTCGCGTCTATGCGCAACATCGACCACGAGAATGACGAGCCTGCCGTCATTGATGTCGCACAGGATTCGGTAGTCACCGACCCTGTATCGCCACACGCCTGCCAAGTTTCCCGTCAATGCCTTGCCCCTGCTTCTTGGGTCTTCGAGCTTCGCTATCTCGTCAAGCTCGTCAAACACCCGCGCGGCAACGCCCTTATCGAGCTTGCGCATCGCCTTGTCGGCGTTCCTCGTGAAATCAATTCGCCAGGCCACAGTGCGCCCTTACCTCGTCGATGCTGTAGGTCTCAAGCCTGCCAGCACGATAGTCCTCGATATCCTTGAGAATCCCGTACTCGTACTCGAAACGGTCGATAGCTTCTTGCAGGGCTTCGTTAACGTAGAAGCTCCTCGACCTGCCAGTCTCCTTCGCAAGACGGCTGTAGCGCTCGTTCAACTCGGTTGGAATCCTCATTGATGTGACCGCGGTAGCCATGTCGCACCTCCTTGTCGTGTATTACAGGTACTACTATAACACATCATCTAGCCCGCCCGCGATACGTCCTCTGCGGTGCAGCGTGGTCGCGGTTCCACGCATCCGCCGCCCGCTGCGCATCGCGCAGCACGTCATTAAGGCTCTGTTGCCTTGGCTGCTCCCTGCGCATCAGATATTCGAGCGGGCGCGATATTCGGCTTCTAAGCTCTTCCACTTTGATTCGCATTCCCGCAACTCCTGCTCTGATGCGGCTCGCGAGTCCATCGCACTTAACAACGATGTTATCGAGGATTGCGCCGCGCTCAGCTTTTCCCGCAGCTTCCCAGCCCCGAACCTCGGTAGCGATGGGTTGAAGCTCTCCAATGTCTCGCGCAACTCCGTCCGCTCGTTGCCGAAGACACTCCAATCGGTCTTGCTCATCTTCGATATCGAGCTTCACGTCCTCGAGCTGGCTGTCAAGCTCGGCAAGGTCACCCTCCTTGTCGGCAATCTCGGTAACAAGCTCTGCCTTACGCGCTTCGGCATCATTCAGTAAAGCGGCGGCTTCTTCCCTAGCCGCCGCGACGATTCGCGCCGCTTCGTCCTTCGCAGGTTCAACCACGGCCTTATCGACCGCACAGCGTACCTTGTCGATATCCACGGACTTGTCCGTGTATACACGCTGCGCCCGCGTCTCCTCGTCAAGCTCGATTGCAGGGCGGTAGCCCATGCGCTCCTCTAGGTAATCCCCAAGCTCCTTGTGCATGCTCTGGTAGAAGCTGCGGGGGCACATCTGCTTGTAGTTGAACCGTCCATCTAGGATGGGCGTGAACGGCACGTGCATGTGGTCGCGGGCGGGCGTGCCATCCTTCAACACCTCGTCCTTGTGGACGTACCCGCCCATCATGTTCTCGATGCCGAACTTCTTCGACAGGTACCAGTACGTGAGACGGAAGAACCTGTCCTCATCGCCCTTGCGCACATTGTCGGGAAGCGTCACAACAACGTCAGCCATAACGACCGCACCCTTGCGCGTGGCACGCTTCCCTGCGGCCTTCTGGGCCTCGTTCACGCGCTC
>NZ_JADMSU010000022.1 GCF_015561195.1 Collinsella aerofaciens
CCTTGCGCGTGGCACGCTTCCCTGCGGCCTTCTGGGCCTCGTTCACGCGCTCTATGCGCCGCTCCACCGTGCCCCAGTTCGGCTCGCCCTCACGGGGCACCACGCGCCCGACCACGAGCTGACCGTCCTTGTTCGTGTAGTGGGCAACGACCATGTTGTCCTTCGTGCGCTTCGGGTCGATGTTGTCGCGCTCCAAGCTCGACGCATCGCGCCTGTAATGTGCGAGCATGTGCCCGACCGAGGTTGCCTTGTACTTCGCTATGTGTGCCATGTCGGAACCGCCTTGCGTGAGATTTTAATCGCCTAAAGTCTAGCACGTTAGACCTTAGCTACGCTAAGGACGTGCCCTGCGGGGCTTCTCCGCAATCCTCCCAGCGGTCGAGATTGCTGCGCGTCATCGGTGGCGGCACCTCTTCCTTGCCCGCTCGGCTGCGCCGAGATGGAGGGGTTTCACCCCTCCAAACCACCCCAAAAACCAGTCCGACCATGACCAATGACCAATGACCACAGGGGGGAGGTCGTAGTGGTCAGGCTTCGCCTGCCCTCTCCCCCCTGTGGTCAATCCCCGAGTCTCACTTACCAGAGACATAGGCAAGGAAAGGGTCGATGGAGCAGAGCGTCCATCGACCCTTAATCAAGTCTGGTCTTTTGGCTCGACCGCCGCGTCAATTCCGCAATCCGTGAACGAGTCGGCTTAGATCTGCTTCGCAGACCACGCCGCCCCGTAGTCACGCATTGCTACATTGACCCGTCTACTGCGCCGCCTTCCCCATACGTCTCATGATTTGCAGCTTCCCATGCCGCCTGCTGCTGCTGACGCAAATCCCACTGCATCGACTTGAGCCAGTTGGTTAGAAAGACAGTGCGGCTCGTCGTAATAACGCGAAACCAATCTGGACGCGCGGCACGCGCGTAGTTTGAAAGCCGGAAGAATGAGTAACACGTCTGCTCGATGCACCAGTCCATCATCTCGCCGACAATCTCGTCAACATCGTTCGCGGTGGCGAAGTGCGCAAGAACGTCCGCGCCGCCCATGGTCTCGATGCCGTTAATGTCGTACTGGAACTTGTCGGCATCATCGAAGTGGATGAGATAGCGCACCATGCCGTCGAGGTCGCCGACAGCGCACTCCTCCCAGAGAACCTTGGTGCCGGAAAGCCTGTCACTGATTTCCTGAATCTGCGCAATGGACTTCTTTCCCTTGAAGCACAGAATCACGTGCCAGTGCGGCTTCTTCGGCTCACCGTTCGCGCGA
Source organism: Collinsella aerofaciens (assembly GCF_015561195.1). Classification (GTDB taxonomy): domain Bacteria; phylum Actinomycetota; class Coriobacteriia; order Coriobacteriales; family Coriobacteriaceae; genus Collinsella; species Collinsella aerofaciens_AC. Next base: position 1,256 of record NZ_JADMSU010000022.1, read on the forward strand.
ACGTCGCGGTCATGGTACGGACTGATGAAGACCTGGATATGCAGGCCGCGCAAAATCTCTCGCCAGTTTTTCGGAGCTGAATCCTCGTAGACGATAATCGTCCAGTTGCGCGTGCGCCCGTCCTTCGGCTTGCCCTTGCCAAAACGAATGTCCGCCATAAAAGAAAACCTCCCGTTTTTTGGGAGGTAACGTCTCGAATTCCTGCCCCCTGATACGTATTGCACGTATAATTACAGGTGGTGTTGATGCGAGCTGCTACCTCGTGTCGACGTTAGCAGGGGTCGGAGCCTGCTAGCCTGTGGCCACCATTGTAAACCCACCCGCCCGTCTTAACGGCGGGCGGGTTTCTTTTTTGCCAAAACAAACCGCTGGTAGAGTCCACAACCATGGACTAGCGCGACTGACCCCGCGGCCTACTGTTCGTCGGCGCGACGTGGTTACGGCTCAACGCTTTCGACGCACGCGCGACTTCCGTTGCTTCCCTCATCACGTCATTCAGACCGCGCTGCTCCACCTTCGGCTTCGGCATCAGATATTCGAGCGGGCGCGATATTCGGCTTCTAAGCTCCTCCACCTTGAGCCGTATTCCCGCAACGTCTGCTCTGATTCGGCTCGCGAGTCCATCGCACTTAGCGCAGATCCTATCGAGGATTGCGCCGCGCTCAGCTTTCCCCGCAGCTTCCCAGCCCCGAACATCGGCAGCGATGGGGCGAAGCTCTGCAACGTCTCGCGCAACTCTATCCGCTCTTTGCCGAAGGCACTCCAATCGGTCTTCTTCGCCCGCAATGTCCATGCGCACATCCTCGAGCTGGCTGTCCAGCTTGGCTAGGTCTCCTTGCCTGTCTTCTATCTGCTGCGCGAGCTCGGCCTTCTTCGCTTCGGCATCACTTAGCAGAGCGGCGGCTTCCTCCTTCGCCGCCGCGACAATCCGAGCCGCTTCGTCCTCGGCAGGTCGCACGACCGCCCTATCGACCGCGCCGCGCACCTTGTCGATGTCCACGGACTTGTCCGTGTACACCCTTTGCGCCCGCGTTTCCTCGGCAAGCTCGACCTCTGGGCGGTAACCCAAACTCCTTTCCAGATAGTCCCCAAGCTCTTTGTGCATCGACTGGTAGAACGAGCGCGGGCACATCTTCTTGTAGTTGAAGCGCCCATCGAGTATCGGCGTGAACGGCACATGCATGTGGTCGCGAGCGGGCGTGCCGTCCTTCAGCACCTCGTCCTTGTGGACATGCCCGCCCATCATGTTGTCGATGCCGAACTTCTTCGACAGGTACCAGTACGTGAGCCTAAAGAACCTGTCCTCATCTCCCTTGCGCACGTTGTCGGGAAGAGTCACAACAACGTCTGCCATAACCACCGCATCCTTGCGCGTGGCACGCTTCCCTGCGGCCTTCTGGGCCTCGTTCACGCGCTCTATGCGCCGCTCCACCGTGCCCCAG
>NZ_JADMSU010000023.1 GCF_015561195.1 Collinsella aerofaciens
TCCCTGTACGCGCCGTCCGTCGGGCCCGGGGCCGCCGAGCCCTTCGCGAGGACGCGGACCTGGAGCGCCTCTACGCGGTAGCCGATGCCGGTCGTGCCGGCGCGGGCCCCGTCGCTGGCCCAGCCGAGCCAGCCGTAGTCCTGCACGTAGGCGCGGTACCACACGTCGTAGTACTCGGAGAGGTCGCCGGTCAGGCGCATCTTCACGCACTCGACCGCCCTGCCCTGGCCGGTGGTGCCCGCCACGGCGCCGCCCGAGACCTCGTCCTGCCAGCCGACGCCGGAGACGTGGGCGCTGTAGGACAGGCCGCCGGAGACCGGCGAGGAGACCTCGGCGGCGATCGCCTCGACGGCGCGGGACTGGCCGGTCGTGCCGGCGGTGCCGCCGTTGCCGACGGCGGGCTGCCAGCCGACGCCGGAGACGTGGGCCCTGAGGCTGAGCGAGGGGACGGAGAGCTCGGCGGGGTCGCCCGTCGAGGGGGCGTCGCCGCCCTTCTCGACGAGGACGGCCTGGAGGGCCTCTGCCTGGACGCCGAGCCCCTCGGTGCCCGCGGCCTCGCCGTCCTTGGCCCAGCCGAGCCAGCCGTAGCCGGCCGCGTGGACGCGGTACCACACGTCGTAGCGCTCGGAGACGGGGCCGGAGAGGGACACCCTCACGGCCTGGACGGCGCGGCCCTGCCCCACCGTGCCGGCGTAGGAGGGGGCGGAGGCGGCGTCCTGCCAGCCGATGCCGGCCACGTGGGCCGCGACGGAGACGGAGCTCCCCTCGCCCGCCCCCTCGAGGGAGGCGCGCACGGCCTGGAGCGCGAGGCCCCTGCCGGTCGTGCCGACGTCCTCGCCGCCGCCCACCGCGGGCAGCCAGCCGCGCTCGGCGACATGGCCCTGCAGGACGAGCGACGGGCCGGAGGCGGCGCCGGAGACGTAGGCCCCCTCGGCCGGGCCGGGGGCGCCGGAGCCCTTCGCGACGAGGGCGACCTGAACGGCGGTGAGGCCCGAGGCGCCGGACTCGACGCCGGAGGGCTCGCCGGCGCTCGCCCAGCCGAGCCAGCCGCGCGCGGAGTCACAGGAGCGGTACCAGACGTCGTAGCGCTCCGCGAGGCCGCCGGACAGCTCGAAGCGGACGGCCTTGAGCTGGAGCCCGCCGCCCGAGGCGCCGAGCTGCGCCCCGTCGGAGCTGGTCTCCCCCTGCCAGCCGGAGCCCAGCAGCAGGCCGCGGTAGCAGACCGACCCGTCGGACTCGAGGTTGTCGACGGTCGCGGCGACGGAGCCCAGCACGGGCCCCCTCTCGGAGCCGAGCGTCAGGACCCCGCCCGAGAACGACGAGCCCGCCGGCGAGCCGGCGACGGAGATGGACGACCCGGACAGGCGCTCGCCGGCGCCGCGGAAGGCCCCGCCGGCCGGCCCCGGCGCGGCGCCGCCCTTGGGGACGAGCACGACCTGGACGGCCTGGACGGCCTTCGACAGGCCAACCGTGCCCGCGGACGCGCCGTCCTTGGCCCAGCCGAGCCAGCCATAGTCGGAGCAGTGCACGCGGTACCAGACGTCGTAGGACGAGGCGGCCTCGCCGGAGAGCCTGAACTGGAGCGCCTCGACCGCTAGGGAGCGCCCGGTGGTGCCGGCGGTCCCCGAGGTCCAGCCCTGCCAGCCGACGTTCGAGACGTGGGCCCTCACCTCGAGGGAGGAGGATCCGTGCCCGTACCAGGAGACGGAGCCCGAGAGGGCCTCGAGGGCGCGGCCCTGCCCGGTGGTGCCGGCGACGGCGCCGTCCGAGACGGAGCCCTGCCAGCCGATGCCGGCGACGTGGGCGCGGTAGGAGACGGAGGGGGGCTCGGAGGACCTGTCGACGAACGGGGTGGCGGTGTCGCCCGGGGCGGGGTCGCCCTTGGGCAGGACCGCGACCTGGACGGCCTGGACGGCGCGGCCGTAGCCCGCCGAGCCGGCGTCGGCGCCGTCGCACGCCCAGCCCAGCCAGCCGAACTCGGCGGAGTGGACGCGGTACCAGACGGTGTAGCGGGCCGACAGCTCCCCGGACAGCCTGACCCTCAGGGCCTCGACGGCGCGGGACTGGCCGGTCGTGCCGGCGGTGCCGCCGTTGCCGACGGCGGCCTGCCAGCCGACGTTGGAGACGTGGGCCTCGACGGATATGGCGTCGGCGCCGAGGGGCTCGCCGGTCGAGGCGTCGGACAGGACGAGGCGCAGCGCCTCGAGGGGGAGCCCCCTGCCGGTCGTGCCGGCGACCTCGCCGCCGGCGACGGCGCCCATCCAGCCGATATTGGAGACGTGGGCCGAGTATGAGAGCGAGACGGGCGCGGCCGCCTCGGACCGGGCGGGCTCCGCCTGGGCGCCGTCGGCCTGCGAGGCCTCGGGCTGGGAGGCGTCGGCCTGCGCGGGCTGGGCGGCGTCGGCCTGGGCGGCGGGACCCCCGTCGGCGGGCTGGGCCCCGGCGGCCGGGGCCTGCGCGTCGCCCGGGGCGGCGGGGGCGGCGTAGGCCGCGGGCCCGCACAGGGCCAGGGCGGCCGCGACCGCCAGCGCGGCGGCGGCACCGGAAATTCGTTTCGTGGAGCGTCTCATGGAAAATCCCCCTAATCTAGCAACGGTTTCCAAGTCTACTAGATTGGGGGGACGGGAGCCAAGC
>NZ_JADMSU010000024.1 GCF_015561195.1 Collinsella aerofaciens
TCAGCCCGTGGGAGGCCAGGGCGCCGCTGACCGGTGGACGGCACCGAGCCGTACGCTTGACTTGAAGAAGGGGGAGGCCTAGCGGCCTCCCCCTTTTTGCGTTTACGGGCAACATTCCTTATGCAATTAAATCAATTTAATCATCCACCGCTGAATATAGACGTTCACCGTTCTTTGGTCGGTTCTCTGTTCTCAATGGACTAATATTTGCTTTAGCGCACTGCTGCGCTTGTCCTGTTTTTACACGGGTCGTTTTATTGATTGTGACGGAAGGACTCACATGGCAGATGTTCATGAGCTGCTTGATACTTGGATTGCCAATGTCAAGGACGAGGAGCTCCTCGCTGAGCTCAACACGATGAAGGAGCAGGGTGATGAGGACGCCATCACCGACGCTTTCTTCCAGGATCTCGCCTTCGGTACTGCCGGTCTTCGCGGCACTATCGGTGCGGGCACTAACCGTATGAATATCTATACGGTCGGTCGTGCGACCCAGGGATTCGCTGACTACCTCAATGCGACCTTTGAGCATCCGACGGTCGCCATCGCACGCGATAGCCGCAATAAAGGTGAGCTGTTCGTTAAGACGACGGCTGCCATTCTTGCAGCAAACGGCGTGACTGCCCTCGTGTATCCCAAGATTTCTCCTGTGCCGACGCTCTCCTGGGCCGTCCGTGATCTTAAGTGCTCCGGTGGCATTTGCATGACTGCTAGCCATAACCCGGCGCCGTATAACGGCTATAAGGCCTATGGCCCCGACGGCTGCCAGATCACCAGCGAGGCCGCCGATGCAATTTCTAAGGCTATCGCCGAGACCGATACATTCACCGGCGTGAAGTCCATGGACTTTGATGAGGCTCTTGAGCAGGGTCTGGTCAAATGGATCGACGACTCGTGCCTCGAGCGTTATTACGACGCCGTTCTCGTGCGCGGCGTGACCAACCTTTCTGCCGAGGAGATTGCCGGCGCACCGCTCAAGCTCGTCTACACTCCGCTCAACGGCACCGGCCTCATTCCCGTTACGACGGTGCTCGAGCGCGCTGGCATCACCGATGTCACGGTTGTTCCCGAGCAGAAGGAGCCTAACGGCGATTTCCCGACCTGCCCGTATCCTAACCCTGAGATCCGTCAGGCCATGCAGAAGGGCATTGATCTCTGCGAGCAGGTTCACCCTGATTTGCTGCTTGCAACCGATCCTGACGCCGACCGCGTTGGCGTTGCTGTCAAGAATGGCGATGACTATCTGCTGCTGACCGGCAATGAGATGGGCGTTCTGCTGCTCGACTATATCTGCAAGACCCGTGCGGCCCGCGGTGAGGACCTTGCTAAGAAGGTTGCCGTTACTACTATCGTTTCTTCCGCCATGGTCGATGCACTGGCCGAGGAGTATGGCTTTGAGCTCCGTCGCTGCCTGACGGGCTTCAAGTACATCGGTGACATCATTACCTCGCTTTCCGATGCTGGTGAAGTCGATCGCTTTATCTTCGGTTTCGAGGAGAGCTACGGCTATCTGGCTGGCGACCACGTGCGCGACAAGGACGCTGTGAGCACTTCGCTGCTGATTTGCCAGATGGCTCAGTATTACAAGCTGCAGGGTAAGAACCTCGCCGACGCGATGCACGAGCTGTACGAGAAGTATGGCTACTACCACAATAAGACGATTTCGCTGAGCTATCCGGGTGCTGAGGGTGCGGCAAAGATGGCCGGCATCATGGCCGGTCTGCGCGAGAACCCGCCCGCGGAGCTCGCCGGTTCCAAGATTGAGGCCGTCGTGGACTACAACACCTGCGTGAACGGCCTGCCGAAGGCTAATGTCATTGAGTTCGATCTCGAGGGTGGCAACAAGGGTATCGTCCGTCCTTCCGGCACCGAGCCCAAGATCAAGCTGTATATCTTTGCCAAGGGCGCGGATGCCGCCGAAGCTGATGCAGCACTTGACGCGATTGAAGAGTCCGGTCGCAAGCTGCTGGCATAAGGTATTTAAGAGTCTATTACTGTAGATAGGCGAAAGAGGGGATCTCGGAAACGAGGTCCCCTCTTATATTTACCCAGCCAGCCGAGAGTCCTTATATGTGTAGGAAATGTGTACGCCCAGATTCCCGCCCCCGGCGCCCCTCCGGTCTGGCAATATATCTCCTTGCCGCGCGGCCCGGTCGGACCGGATCAGCCGCGGGGCGTGCACCTTGAGAACCGG
>NZ_JADMSU010000025.1 GCF_015561195.1 Collinsella aerofaciens
GGCTCTGTTAGACCAGGATTGACATACATGTGTCCCCACGGTGCCATATCGTTGACCCCATAGACCGCGATGATGGGGGCAGCATGAACGCCGAAGACCTGGTCCTCAACTTCAAGAAGGGCATGGCGAACCTCAGCAAGACCGAGCGCCGCCGCGCTATCGAGTCCGTCAGGGACGTGATCCGCGCGGCGGCGTTCGACGACGCGGCCGGCTCCGCCTACGAAATCGAACGCTGCCCGCGCTGCGGGTCCGCCGCGGTCGTGAAGAAGGGCAAATCGAAGAACGGCGAGCAGCGCTACCTCTGCCGGGGCTGCGGCAGGACCTTCGGCATGGGCAGCGAGCGCATCCTGGGGACGAGCAAGCTCCCGAAGGAGACCTGGATGGCCTACGCCGAGTGCTTCGTGCTCATGCTGCCCCTGCGCGAATGCGCGAGGCGCTGCCGCGTCTGCCTCAAGACCGCCTACACCATGCGCCACAGGCTGATCGAGTGCCTCTCGGCCTACTCCCCCTCGTTCAGGGTCGAGCGGGGCTGCGGCTGCGAGCTCGACGAGACCTATTTCCCCGAGTCGTTCAAGGGCAACCACGCGAAGGGGTCGTTCACGATGCCGCGCCCCTCCCGGCACCGCGGCAAGCAGGTGCACAGACGCGGGCTGTCGCGCGAGCGGATCTGCGTCATGACCGGAGTGAACGACTCGAACGAGACGTTCCTCGAGGTCACGGGGCGGGGCGCCCTTTCGAGGGAGCGCGCCATGGACGCGCTGAGGGGCCGCATCGCGGCCGGCTCGGTCGTCGCGACCGACAGGGCGGCCGCCTACGTCGGCGTCCTCGCCGAGCTCGAGGTCGCCGCGCACGCGGCCTACGACCCCAAGGACCGCTCCGGGGGGACCATCAACCGGGTCAACACCGTCCACTCGCTCCTCGGCGCCTTCATGGAGCCGTTCAGGGGCGTGTCGACGAAGCACCTCGACGCCTACCTCGCCTGGTTCAGGTGGTGCCGGACCTTCATGGCGACCGATTCCGGCGCGGCCGGGCGCACGGTCGCGCGGCAGCTCGCGCACGGCGTCTGCAGGAGCCGCGTCCGCGACATGTTCAACGTGGAGCCGCCCTACATGGACTACTGGGCCGCGCCCGCCGCATAGAGGCGGTAGAATGGTCGCACCGCGATACACGAGGAGGGGTGAGGCCATGCCGTCGAACATACCGGCCACGACGATCCGCATCGACCCGGAGGTCAAGAGGGAGGCCACGGCCATCCTGGACGAGCTCGGCCTGTCCATGTCCACCGCCGTCAACGCGTTCCTCAGGGCGCTCGTCCGAGAGGGCGGGATGCCGTTCGAGATGAGGGTCAAGACGCCGGCGCCCGACGAGGAGACGGCGAGTTAGCCGGCAGGTCGGCATGAAACGGCAGGGCCAGGCGAGCAACTCGTCCGGTCTCGGGCGCATCGCTCCTTGCCGGATTCAGATTCGACAAGGGGCGACCATTGTGCAATCGCAAGAAGATGACGGGGCGGAATGTCAATCCTGGTCTAACAGAGCCT
>NZ_JADMSU010000002.1:0-299258 GCF_015561195.1 Collinsella aerofaciens
CCGGTTCTCAAGGTGCACGCCCCGCGGCTGATCCGGTCCGACCGGGCCGCGCGGCAAGGAGATATATTGCCAGACCGCGAAGCTCTGTGGGACGTCAATTCCACTCTTCACAAGTCCTACACAACATATCGCTTTCTATAGCTAATAGAAAGACTGGTGCGGATCTTCCGCACGTATCAGATGATGACCCTTTGGTTCAGGAATATATAGAGATCGGTCACCTGTAAGTGTCTATCTACCCGCGCTTTTAGCAATGTAAACCGCGCTTCAGATAAAAAGAGGGAGCGCCGCGTACAACGCGACACTCCCCTAGCGATTCAAGAGAATCTATTAGGCCTCGAGAGCCTTCTTGGCGATGGTAGCCAGCTCGTTGAAGGACTCGATGTCCTCGTAAGCCATCTGAGCCAGGACCTTGCGGTCGAGCTCGATGCCGGCAACCTTCAGGCCGTGCATGAACTGAGAGTAAGAGATGTCGTTCAGGCGAGCAGCAGCGTTGATGCGGGTGATCCAGAGAGAACGGATCTCGCGCTTCTTGTTGCGGCGATCACGATACTGATACTGCAGGGAGTGCTGGACCTGCTCTTTAGCATGCTTGTAAGTACGCGAAGCGGCACCGTAGTAACCCTTCGCACGGTGCATAACGGTACGGCGCTTCTTCTTGGCGGCAACAGCGCGCTTAATACGAGCCATGTTCTATCAACTCCTAGACGGTTAAACGAAAAACGGGAACGCGAACTTAGGCGAGACGCGACTTGATGACCTTGCGGTCGGCAGCGGCGATCTCGGTCTCCTGACGGAAGCCACGCTTACGCTTGGTGGACTTCTTGCTCAGGATGTGGCTCTTGAAAGCCTTGGCGCGCATAAGCTTGCCGGTACCAGTCTTGCGGAAACGCTTCTTGGTGCCGCTGTGGGACTTCATCTTAGGCATGAAATACTCCTTAATCGGTTACAGAACACTAGTTACTTGGTATCGCTTGCCGCTTTATCCTCATCAAAGGCGCCCTTAATCGGGGCGAGCAGCATAAGCATGTTACGGCCTTCCATCTTAGGCTTGGACTCGACCGTAGCGTAAGGCTTAAGGTCCTCGGCGAGACGCTCGAGAACGTTAAGACCCTGCTCCGGGTGAGCCATCTCACGGCCGCGGAACATGATGGTGATCTTAACGCGTGCGCCCTTCTTGAGGAAACGCAGAACGTGGCCCTTCTTGGTCTCGTAGTCGCCAACGTCGATCTTGGGTCGAAACTTCATTTCCTTGACCTCGACCTTGGACTGGTTCTTACGAGCAGCCTTGGCCTTCATGGCCTGCTGGTACTTGAACTTACCGTAGTCCATGACCTTGCAGACCGGCGGCTCCGCGTTGGGAGCGATCTCGACTAGGTCGAGACCCTGATCGTCGGCGACGCGCTGGGCATCGCGGATGGCGAACAGGCCGAGCTGAGAGCCATCGACGCCAATCAAACGACACGAAGATGCAGTGATCTCGTCGTTGATGCGGGTGTCATCAGACTTAGCTATTTTCCCTACCTCCATTCATAAAAAAATAACCCGGCGCTTCTCAGCAACCAGGTCGTACACATAGACTTCCTCGATTTGAGGAAGGGAATCTAAGTTGTATGACCAGTCAGCTGCTCATTGGCGCCAAAAGGTGGGAACCCTCAGGTTCCTCTTTAGGGCATTGCGGGAACAACGCCTTGGGAATAATAACACGTACAGCACGTTATCACATTACGTACACGAAAAAGGGGCCTTGACCCCCTTGAACCCCCTTGAATACTCGCTTGTATGTATGGTGCCCGAGGCGAGACTCGAAGGGCCTTCGCTTCGCTAAGCTCCAGGCTTCGGGCGCGTGGCGCCCTCGCCACGCTCCGCTACAAACAGGCCACAAGCCTGTTTGCTTAACGCTTCGCGCGCTCACGCGAGTTCGGCACGAAAAAGGGGGCCGCAACCCCCTTGAACGCTCGCTTGCATGAATGGTGCCCGAGGCGAGACTCGAACTCGCACGTTGTTGCCAACGGTGGATTTTGAGTCCACTGCGTCTGCCAATTCCGCCACTCGGGCACGCAATGCGTGAGTTAGTTTATCACAGCTTTCTACCGATTAGTCCGAAAATGGAACTTCGAGCATTTCGATGAGTTCGACCACACGGAGCATCTCGCGCCGACGGCATCCGCGACCGTCGACCGAAGCCTCACCCATCTGGTTATCGTAAGGGTCCTCGCGCATGCCGTCGAAAGAGGGCTCAAACTCTGCCTGGAATCGATTGTTGGCCACCATACGCCACGGGTCGAGATTGCCAAAGTAGTGACGGCGGCGCCACTCCTCCCCCATCCTACGAGCAGAAGATCCAAATGACACGTCGGCGTTGAGCCAACCGGTCTGCGGCGTATAGAACTCTGCCCAGTCGTGCGACCCCACCGAATCGGGCGCAACATACAGGCCGCTCTGCCAACGGGCAGGCACGCCCGCGATACGGCACATGGTGATAAACGTGAGCGCCATAACGCCGCAATCGCCGCGGAGCGAATGCGCGCAGTCATCGGCAATAGATCCCAAAAGCAAGTACGGCGGCTGATAGCGATAGTCGATATACTGCGTCAGGTAATCATAGATAGCACGGGCGCGATCGAGCGGATCATCGAGCCCGTCAATGACACGGGCCGTTAGCTGCTGCAGATACGGTGTAAACGCAATGTGCGGACGGTCCTCGGAAATATCCTCGGGCAGAGGCGCGTCCATACGCGGGTGAACCGGAAGTGTGCCACCGTAGACATCACAATAAGCAGCATCGATGTGATAACGATAGGTCACCGAAAATAAGTGCTCGCTCGAGGAAGACCACGAGGCGGTACGCGCCGAAGCATTCGCGGGAGCAACAGCACCCTCCGGCGTCATTTCGAGAATCTCGACCCGAGACTGCTGACGGCAGGCAGCTGCGACGGGAAGCCAAGCGCAAACGGTCTCCCCTTCCAGAGCGCCGGGGACAGACACGGACGCTTTAAGCGTAATGACGCGAGCCAATCCGTTTTGCGACTCCATCTCCTTGAGCATCTCGTTGCGCAGTGCTATTCCGTCCGTAGAATCGGGCCGCATGCCGGGAACCTCTTTGGGATATACGCGAAGCGAATCGAGGAAGTTGTCGAGAACGAACAGTTCGCCATCGATAAAGCGCCAGTCAATACGCTTACGATTAATCAGGTCATCAAACTGCTCTTCGGTAAACTCTGGCCACTCCTCGCGAATCATCGCAATAGCCTGATCGCGCGACACCGAAAAATGAAGCGGCGTCTCGAGCATGCGATACCGCTCGGCACGAACACAAGCAGCCAGCGAAGGCTCGGGGTTCTGCTCCAAAAGGCGATCGCAGGCAGCAACAGCCTGCGTCAAATACCCCGCATCCTTAAGACGAAGAATCTCGGGCGGCAGTCCAACATCGAGATGACGAAAGTCATCACAGCAAACATCAACAGAGCAACCAACAGGACCCTCGTCAATAACCTTCCCATCCGAAGGCAGTACATTAATAACAGCCATACCAAAACTCCAAGTCACTAGAACGCTTGAAGCCCATTGTAGCGAGATAAAAAGAAAGCCCCAACAAGGGAGCCATCAACACCGCTGAACGGTAGTCAAATAAATAATTCAGCCTCGTAACCCTGCGGCGTTAAACGAAGGAAGCCCCGTCCCCCGGAACTGCTTCCTTGGCGCGACTTCTGGCAAAGCCAGGTGAGCGCGAGGGAAACAGCGTAGGGGAAACGGGGCCTCCGGCGGGAAGTTAAACCGCTACTTACGCCTTGTTGACGGAGCCAAACTCCTCCATGAGCTCCTTGGTGCGGGCAACGATGTTGTCGCGACCAGGCTTGAGGAGCTTGCGGGGGTCAAAGCCCTTGCCCTGCTGATCCTTGCCAGCCTCGATGTACTCACGGACGCCCTTGGCGAAGACGAGCTGCAGGTCGGTGTTGACGTTGATCTTGGAGATGCCCAGGGAGATGGCCTTCTTGATCTGATCCTCGGGGATGCCGGTGCCACCGTGCAGGACGAGGGGCAGGTCGCCGGTCTGGGCCTTGATCTCACCCAGGCGCTCGAAGGAAAGGCCAGCCCAGTCGGCGGGGTACACGCCATGGATGTTGCCGATGCCGCAGGCGAGGAAGTCGACGCCCAGGTCAGCAATCTGCTTGCACTCAGCAGGATCAGCGAGCTCGCCGCTGGAGGTCACGCCGTCCTCGGTGCCGCCGATGCCGCCGACCTCGGCCTCGATGGACATGCCCTTGGAGTGGGCAAGCTCGACGAGCTCCTTGGTGCGGTCGAGGTTAAGCTGGAAGGTCTCCTCGTGAGAGCCGTCATACATGATGGACGTGAAGCCGGCCTCGATGCACTTGAAGCAGTCCTCGTAAGAACCGTGATCGAGGTGAAGGGCGACGGGAACGGTAACGCCCGTGGCCTCGACGGCAGCCTTGACCATGTCGGCGCAGACCTTGAAACCGCCCATCCACTTAGCGGCACCAGCGGTGCACTGAAGGATCAGCGGAGACTTGGCCTCCTCGGCGGCCTGGAGAATAGCCAGGGTCCACTCGAGGTTGTTGGTGTTGAAGGCACCAAGACCGTACTTGCCGGCCTCGGCCTTCTTGAGCATGTCTGCTGCGTTGACGAGCATAAAAGAAACCTCCTGTAAGGTTGCTCCGATAACGCCTGAGATTTTACCACGGCGCACCCGAGCATAAACGTTCGTTTGTTCACGAATATCGTCCAAACAGACTTTTTTGACCGTTTGCCCTACGGAATCGACCCGTTGGGGAAAAATAGCTTGACGTTTGGACGCTTCTCGTGCTTCAAAAGCCGACTATTAAGCTACATCCGCATGAAAGGGTTCTGTATGAGCTCGCGTGCCATGGTGGTCGAATCGCCATGGCCGGTTAGGCAAACGGTATCGGGCGGGAGAAGCCGGGCGAGCTTGGAGAGCGAGCGCAGAATCGCCGCCTCGTCGCCACCGGCAAGATCGGTGCGGCCGTGGCTGCCCGGGAATAGCGTGTCACCCGCAAAGGCAATGTTCCCCCGCTCGGTGGCAGCAAACAAGACAATGCCACCCGGTGTGTGACCGGGCGTCTCGATCACCTGCAGGCAGATATCGCCCACCTCGATAGCATCGCCCTCGGCGAGCAGACGCGTCGGCTCCCCGGGGTCGGGCGTCTCAATGCCCCACATAGCTCGCTGTTCCTCGATATTCGCATGCGGCACCGCCACATCCTTAGCACACAGCTCATACTGGCAGCCCTCGCCAACGGTGGTTCGCACGCCGGCAACACCGCCAACATGATCGGCATGGCCATGAGTGCATACGGCGCCAAGCACGCGTACACCGGGATGCTCGGCTCGAATATGCTCCACCAAGCGCTCGCCTTCCCATGCGGGATCGATAATCACGCACTCATTGTCCGTAATAACAGCATAGCTATTGGTCTGAATGGGACCGTTTACGAGCGTCTCGATCTCGACCGATCCCTTGGGAGTTAAATCCAAGGACACAGCACCTATGTCCCTCTCCTCTCTATAGAACTCGAGGCATCAAACGATGCCTCGAGTGTAGCGAATATCGATAATGTGGCACGTTCGTCGCGACTAAACGCGGCGCTTAAGCTGGGCTCCACCCTCGCCGGGCATCAAGCGACGCGCGTCGTAGACCGAGTCAACGCTGCTGATAGAGGCCAGCAGCGGATCCAGACCACTCGCGTCCGAGATCTCGACCATAAAGCGCAGGGTTGCAATACCCTCGCGGTTGGTCGACGTGGCGGCAGAAAGGATATTGCCGCCCGCATCGCCAATGGCAATGGTGACATCCTTGAGCAGGCCCATGCGGTCCAGGCACTCGACCACGATCTCGACCTGGAAGAGGGTGTCAGCAGCGCCGTCCCATTCCACATCGATCATGCGCTCGGGATGTTCCATAAGACCCTTGACGTTGGGGCAGTTGGCGCGATGCACCGAAACGCCACGACCGCGCGTGATGAAGCCGACGATGTCGTCGCCCGTCACGGGGTTGCAGCAATGGGCCAGACGGACCAGCAGGCCGCTGTTGCTCTCGCCCTTGACGATAATGCCGTTGCTGGCGCTCTTGCCGCGCTTTTGCGGCTTGCGGTTGGAGCCGCGGGCAGGCTGCTTCACGACCTCGGCGATAGCCTCGGCCTTGGAGAGCTGCTCCTCGGGCTTGGGGTCCAAGATTTGCTCGACCTTATTGCCCACAGCGCGCGGGGCGACCTTGCCGGCGCCGACGGCGGCAAACAGGTCCTCGAGCTGCTTATAGTTAAACTGCTCCGCCACGGCGTTGAGCGCACGCGTGGATCGCGGCGTAGAGATGCCGTACCCGCGCTTGCGCAGGTCCTTGGCCAGTATATCGCGGCCGGCGGCAGCGTCGTCGTCCTTGGTCGCGGCGGCAAAATAGCGGCGGATCTTTGACTTGGCGGAAGGCGTCTTAACGATCTTGAGCCAATCGCGCGACGGCTTGGAGCTCTTGTTGGTCAGGATTTCAACGCGGTCGCCCGTCTTGATTTCGTGCGTGAGCGGCGCTACCGCACCGTTGATCTTGGCGCCGACGCAGTGGTTGCCGACCTCGGTATGGACAGCGTAGGCAAAGTCGAGCGGCGTAGAACCGGCACGAAGCGCCATGACCTCACCCTTGGGCGTAAAGACAAAAATCTCCTGGTCAAACAGGTCAACCTTCAGCGAGTGCAGGTATTCCTTGGCATCGGTGATCTCGTCAGACGCCGCCCAATCGAGTGAATGCTTGAGCCAGTTAATCTGATCGTCCAGACGCTGCGCATCATTGGTCTTAGACGCAGACGATCCGCCCGACTTCTTATATAGCCAGTGGGCGGCAATGCCGTACTCGGCCTGCTCATGCATCTCGTAGGTTCGAATCTGAATCTCGAGCGGGCGAGCCGTGGGGCCGATGACCGTCGTGTGGAGCGACTGGTAGTTATTGACCTTGGGCATGGCGATATAGTCTTTAAAGCGACCGGGCATGGGGTGCCACAGTGTGTGCACCGCGCCGAGCGTGGAGTAGCAATCGCGCACCGAATGCGTGATGACGCGCAGTGCCACCAGGTCGTAGATCTCGGAGAATTCCTTGCCCTTGCGCTTCATCTTTTGGTAGATGGACCAATAGTGCTTGGAACGGCCGTTGATCTGGAAGTCTTCCAGGCCAATGCGGTTGAGTTCGTCGGTGAGCGTCTTGATGGTCTCGGCCAGATAGCGCTCACGGACCTCGCGCGACTCCGCCACCATGCGTGCGATGCGCTGGTAGGCATCGGGCTCCAGGTAGAAGAAGGACAGGTCCTCGAGCTCCCATTTAATGGAGCTCATGCCCAGACGGTCGGCCAGGGGCGCGTACACGTCCATGGTCTCGCGAGCCTTAAACAGGCGACGGTCCTCACGCAGGGCGGCAAGGGTGCGCATGTTGTGCAGACGATCGGCAAGCTTAACGATAATGACGCGGATGTCCTTGGACATGGCGAGGAACATCTTGCGCAGCGTGAGGGCCTGCTTCTCGTC
This sequence comes from Collinsella aerofaciens, assembly GCF_015561195.1. Taxonomy (GTDB): domain Bacteria; phylum Actinomycetota; class Coriobacteriia; order Coriobacteriales; family Coriobacteriaceae; genus Collinsella; species Collinsella aerofaciens_AC. The sequence goes on from NZ_JADMSU010000002.1 coordinate 7,543, forward strand.
CATGCTGTCGACTTCGATGTTGGTGAGCTTGGTCACGCCATCGACGAGCTCGGCCACCGTATCGCCAAACAGGCCGGAAACATCGGCAAGCGAGGTCTCGGTATCCTCGACGGTATCGTGCAGCAGCGCGGCGCACACCACGTCACGGTCCATCTTGAGGTCGGCCAAAATGATGGCCACCTCGACGGGATGGTTAATGTACATCTCGCCCGAGCGGCGCTTTTGGTTGCAGTGCTTCTCGGCGGCAAAGCAGTAGGCCTGTTCAACCTTAGAGAAGTCGTCCTCATTCATATATTTGAGGCACAGGCGCTCCAGCTTGTCGTAGCTGTCCGCCATAATCTCGGGCGGCAGCTCATCAGCATGCTTATAGTGCTCCATCTCCGAGAACGGCTGGAGGGTGGAATCATGGGCGGTACGGGCTGCGGCATCCATCGAGGTCCCCTTCCCCTAGGCCCGCGGTACGATCGGGCGGTTAACTTTGGCTAGCATATCAGAAGCGCACGAATCGAGCGCCCAACTCCGGAAAGCCGAGAACTCCATGCGCGAGCGCAAGCCCTCCAAATAGCGAATTGACCTGCTCAATTGCACACGACCGGGGTTTTCGGCCATCGCGATGCGACGGGTGTCGTCAAACCCCGAAACGCGACAGAAACCAAGCTCTTCGAAGATTCCCAGGCCGCTTGCCACCGAACGTTCGTCGACCGGGGTGCGGGCATCGATGGCAAGGCACATCTGCGCGATGTCGATATCGCTTGCGCAGAATGAATCATCCCCGGTCTTACCGCGGTTGGAGCGCCACATGGTCTGCAGCGCGCGATAGAGTGTGACGAGCTCGTCGCGCTCGGGTGCGTAGCAGTCGAGCAGGCGCTCGTTGATGCGGGCGTCGCGCGACGAATAGAGCAGGTGGATCACGGCGGGCTGTCCGTCACGACCGGCACGCCCGCTCATCTGGTTGAACTCAATGGCGCCAAACGGCATGTGGTAGAGCACGACATGGCGGATATCGGGCAGGTTGACGCCCTCACCGAAAGCCGAAGTTGAAACGATGCAGCTGAGGCTTCCGTCTCGGAATGCTTCCTCCACGCGGCGGCGATCGGAGCGCGCAAGTCCCGCGTTATAGAACGCGATATGGGTTGCGTAATCGGGCACACGCTTGCGCAACGTCTTGGCGAGCGCCACGGACTGGTCGCGCGAATTGACGTAAATGACGGTCTTCTCCCCCGTCGCCACGATCGACACCAGGCGGTTTTCGCGGCTCGCAAGATCGCGGTCGTCCTCGAGCTGCAGATTCTCGCGCACCGTCTCGTCGACCACCGTGCGAGTAATCGGCAGCATGCGGGCAAGCTCGGCCACGACCGGAGCCGTCGCGGTGGCCGTCGCAGCCATAACAACCGGGTCGCCCAGGGCTTTGAGGATATCGGGCATGTCGAGATAGGCGCTGCGGTCGCCGCCCTTGGCAAGGCCGGCGTGGTGCGCCTCATCGATAACGACAAAGCCGATGCGGCCCGAACGCGCGAAGCGGTCACGGTGGATAGATAGGAACTCGGGCGTCGTGAGCACGATACCGGTGCGGCCCGAAGCTAGGCCGGCGAACACGCCATCGCGTGCGGCCTCCACGGTCTCGCCGGTCAGCACGCCAACACCAATGCCAAGCGCTGCCATCGTCGACGAGAGGTGATAGGCCTGGTCGGCAACAAGCGCGCGCAGCGGATAGACAAAGATGCTCGCACGTCCGCGAAGGACAGCCTCGCGCGCAGCATGTACATGGAAGATGAGAGACTTGCCGCGGCCCGTTCCCATAACGGCCAAGACGCTCTGGTGGTCGGCCAAGGCATCGAGTGCCTCAGCCTGCGCGCGGTGCGGCTGGTTCGATCCGATAAAGCTATGAATAAGCGAGCGCGTGAGCTCGGAATAGGAAAGCTGGGCGAGCGTCTCGCGCTTACGCGACTCCAGGCGCAGGCCGGAATCCGCCGGCTGCATGCCACGACGAAGCTCGCATGCCGGATCGTCGACGCTGGGCAGCGTGGTATCGCGGACCAGAACATCCTTGATCATGAGCTTGGGCTTCACACGCCCCTGCCAATGCTCGGCAACGGCCTCGAACACCAAGTCGACAGCGCTATCGCAGTTGATGAGCTTATCGATTTGCGGCACGCGGAACATAATGGCCGGCACACTCGCGGCGCCATCGGTCGCCACAAAGCGCATGTGCTCGCCGGTTTTGCCCACCACGGCGCGGTCGCACATCGTCACGCCCTCGGCAGCCAGCAGCGGCACCTTGTTGCCCTGGCCAAACGGCTCAAGACGGGAGATTTGCTCGATAGTCTCAATATTCAGCTCGGAGAGGTCAACAGTGGCGGCAACCTCGTCGGTGTCCTCAAAGTCCTCGGCGGGAAGCTCCGATAGCACGGCCGAAAGGCGACGGCGGAACTCATCGAGCTTGGACGCCTCGATGGTCACGCCCACCGCGCCCGCATGTCCGCCGCGACGAATCAGCAGATCGGAGCAGCGCTCTACGGCGTCGAACAGGTTGACCTTGCCCACCGAGCGACCAGAGCCGCGCGCGATACCGTCCTCGATCGAGAACAGCAGCGCCGGCACGTGATAGCGGTTGGTCAGACGGCTTGCCACGATGCCCTTGACGCCCTCGTGCCAGCCCTCGCTACCCACGACGATTGCGCGTCCGCCGTCATAGGTCTTCTCGACCTTTGCCATGGCATCGCGCGTGAGCTCCGCCTCGATCTCACGGCGCTGGCGGTTGATTTCCTCGAGCTCAGCCGCCAGTGCGCTTGCTTCGATGGGATCGCGGGCAAGCAGCAGGTCGAGCGCCAGCTTGGGATCGGCCATGCGACCGGCAGCGTTTAAGCGGGGAATGAGCGAGAACGATAGGCCATCCGCCGTAATGCTCGAAAGGTCCGCCTTGGCGAGCGCGGCAAGCGCGATATAGCCGGGACGAGCGGTTACGCGCATCTGCTGGATGCCCTCGGCAACCAGCGCGCGGTTCTCGGGCGTGAGCGGCATCATGTCGGACACGGTGCCCAGCGCCGCGACCTCGATTAGCGAACGCCAATACGACGGCTTGCCCAGGCGCTCACCCAGGACTTGCACCAGCTTGAGCGCCACACCAGCACCGGCAAGTTCACGCGAGGGCCCCTCATCCTCGAGCTTGGGGTCGGTCAGGGGCACACCCTGCGGCACCTGGTCGGAGGGCTCGTGATGGTCCGTGACCACCAAATCGATCCCCAGGCTCTCCAGATAGGAAACCTCTTCCTTGGCGGCAATACCGTTATCGACGGTCACGATCAGCTGGGGGCGAGCGAGCTCGTTAACGCGGTCGAGCGCCGCGCGCGAGAGACCGTAGCCCTCGTCAAAGCGATGCGGAATAAACGGCGTGACATCGGCGCCAAACGTGCGCAGTGCCTCGGTCAACAGGCAGGTCGACGTAATACCGTCAACGTCAAAATCGCCAAAGACCGCAATGTGCTCGTGGTTGCGAATAGCACGCTCGACGCGGTCGGCAACGACCGACATGCCCGGGATAATGAGTGGGTCGGCCCAGTCGCGATCGAGCGAAGGCGTCAAAAACAGCTGGCCTTCTTCGATGGATGTAATGCCGTGCGCAACCATAATGCGCGCCACCAGCCCGGGTATTCCCAGGCCAGCCGAAAGCTCCTTTTCGAGTTCGGGGTTTTGCTGAGCGACCGCCCAGCGATGCGTCGTCTTAAGCGATGACATAGGCGCCCACCCCCGATAGGGGCAGGTCGCCGCGATACCTCTCACGGTTCATAGCGATGAGTCCTCTGTGTATGCCCGCTTCGGCAGGCAGATCTGTTGAACGGATTTATTATACCGTGCAGCGCGGACGCAAATCGCCGCAGCACGCCGCGGTTTCGGTAAACGATGCCGGTAATAGCCTCGAAATATTCAAGCGTTTCTGACGCACGGACGCACGCGAGCGTCTAGCATATCCATTCAAAACGGATTCACGAGCAAAGGGAGTCACAAGCGCATATGAAGCAATGGGTTGGACTGGGCAAGTTTCTCGCGGGGCATATGCAGGTCATCGTTCCGATTTGTGTGGCGCTCGGCGTGCTCTTTCCCCAGCAGATCGGCGTGCTCAAGCCCATCGTTCCCACCTTGTTTGCCTTTATGACGTTTCAGGGTGCGCTCAGTAACACCTTTCACCAGGTAGCCGAGGTGTTCCACCGTCCGCTGCACCTGATTCTGGCGTTGCTGGTCTCGGCAGTGCTTATTCCCATCGCGGCGTATGCCATGGGGTCACTCTTCTTTGGCTCCAACCCCAACCTTGTCTGCGGCATTGTACTCGAATACAGCGTGCCCGTGGCCGTCACCGCCTTTATGTGGATTAGCATGTTCGGCGGCAACGGCCCGCTCGCGCTCACCATCATCCTGACGTCCTCGGTCATCTCGCCCGTGACGATTCCGCTCACGCTCAAGCTCTTGCTGGGCGCCACCGTCTCGATCGATGTGCCGAGCATGATGCAGAACATGGCCTTTATGATCGCCATCCCCGCTGTGCTCGGTATTGTCATCAATGAACTCACGCGCGGCTGGGGCCACGAGAAACTCTCTCCCGCGCTCTCGCCCGCCTGCAAGTTCATGATGATGGGCGTCATCGCGTCCAACTCCACCGCTATGAGCGAGTACGTGCTACACATGAATGTTGAGCGCTTGGAAGTCGCACTCTTTATCCTGGTGTTCGCCATCAGCGGCTTTATCATCGGCGTCCTGATCGCCCGGGCCCTGCACCTGCCGTATAGCGAGACGACCACCATGTGCTTTACCTGCGGCATGCGCAACATCTCTTCGGGTGCCGTCATCGCCACGCAATATTTTCCCGGCGAAATGGTATTCCCCGTCATGTGCGGCACGCTGTTTCAGCAGGTGTTGGCCTCAATTATCGGGCACCTCTTTGAGCGCCTGACCGGCGAGGAGCGCACCAAACAGCGCAAGCGGGTCGAAGCCGGCCGCGACGCCATGGCGCGCTAGGCTGTCCGCATTACGCGGGTGTTAGTCTTGCTATACGAGCGTTTCCAGATGCGCACGCAGACGCTCAGCATCGATATCGAGCGTCGTCTCGGCATTGACTTGGGCCAAACGATAGCCGACAAAGTAGGGCGAAACCACCCAACGCGGCAGCGCCTTGGCAATGGTCCGACCGCCCAGGTGATAGAAGAACAAGTTGTACGACTCTGCGCGACCACCGTGGTGCTCGTTTAGGATATAGCGCAGAGCTACCTGGATCGCATCGGCAAAGAGATCCGCCTCGGCTTGGTCTCGTGCGTCATCGCTGGCGGCGATTCCCTGTGGGGCTGAAACGTTGATCTCAAAGAACCCCATGATCGGTTCGGTTGAGATATTGACCGAGATTCTCCCCTGTTGCCAGACATTGATGCCTTCGAAATTGGCGGAAGTCAGCGAAGCATAGCCGTCTTCCTGCTCCAAACCCACAATCTGCATGTGCGGATGGACCAGACTGCCGCCCGAAAGTGGGCCCTTGTTCTTGTACATGAGAACGCTGCGATACTGCCGGGAGTCAATCATCCGCTGCCAGCAATCCAGAGCAAACCGCATAACATGATGCAGCTCGTCCGGCGCATAGGTCACCAGATCGGCGTCGTGGTCGGACGACTCAATCAATACGGTCTGGCGAGTGGCCCGCAAGGTCTTAAACTTATTCTCGAGCCAGATGCAGTCGCCATCGCGCCGGATGATATTGGCGAGTTCCTCGGTATCGCAAAAGGGGCACGCGGTGCCGGGACGACGGTTGTCGTCGGGCTTACCGTTCGCCTGCTGAACGTCAAATACCAGCGCCACGGGTTATACCTCCAGCGGCACGATCTTGGTGCCATGGAGCTCGGAGACGCCCAGTGCCGCCGCCACGGTATCGCGGTTGGCCGTAGTGATGCCGCCGCCGGGAAGGATGGTCAAACGATCGCCCGCATACTCGATTAAACGAGCCAGGTTTTCGAAGTTGTCCTCGATCGGCGTACCGGCAGTACCACCGTGCGTCAGAATGCGCGTGACGCCGCAGTCGGCGAGCGTGTCAATGGCGTCCAGCTGAGCCTCGGGCGAGAGCTGGTCAAACGCAATGTGGAAAGTGATGTCAAGGGATTCGCGCTTGCACTCCTCGGTCGCGCAGCCCGCAGCCATCACGAGGGCGCCAAGCGTAAGTTCGTCGAGCGCCCATCCGCCAGCGCAGGGCTTGCAGCAGCCAAAGACCAAGCCGTCAACGCCCGCACTCACAGCAAGGCCCAGATCCATCTCCATCATACGCAGCTCGTCCTGGTTGTAGTGAAAGTCGCCGCCACGCGGGCGAATCATGCACATCACCCGTGCATCGTGCTCGTGAGCATAGTTGGTCGTAGCGCTGATAACGCCGGCCGAAGGCGTAGTGCCACCAACGGCAAGGTTGTCGCACAGCTCGATACGCCTTGCACCGGCATCGATAGCCGCCGGCACACGCTCAAAGTTCTCGGCACAAAACTCGTACAGCATAGATAGACCCCCAAAGACAGCAGATGTTTTCCGACGGGCATTGTCACACACCCCCATGAAGTTGCGGTGGAATAGGGACTCTTTTTGGCCTCTGAGGCTCCCATTGTCCCTATTCCACCGCAACATAAAGGGAGTAGTCGTTGGCATCTGCCACAACGTCGATGTTTTGGCAACGACAGCGAAAGCCCGCTAGGGCGAGCAAGGTGCCTTGAAACGAGGCGGCATTGACCTTCTGGTCATGCCGCCGAAGTTGAAAGGCAGATTGCCGCCCTGGCGGGCTTGCAGCGTCAAGTAGTTACGGCGTTTGGTAAAACGCCGTAACTATCTAACCACCAAGATATGCTTTGCGAACGTTATCGTCGTGCAGGAGCTCTTGGCCGGTGCCGGTCAAGGTAATCTTACCGGTCTCGAGCACGTAGCCGCGTGTGGCGATGGAAAGAGCCATCTGTGCGTTTTGCTCGACCAGAAGCACCGTGGTGCCGGCCTTATGCAGTTCCTCGACAATCTGGAAGATCTGCTCGATCAGAATCGGCGCCAGGCCCATGGAAGGCTCGTCGAGCATGAGCAGCTTGGGGTTACTCATAAGGGCGCGGCCCATAACGAGCATCTGCTGCTCGCCGCCCGAAAGGGTGCCGGCGACCTGGCGACGGCGCTCCTTCAGGCGCGGGAACTGCTCGTAGACGCGCTCAAGGCCCGGAGCCACCGTGGACTTGGGCTGCGTATAGGCGCCCATCTCCAGGTTCTCCTCAACCGTCATCTGCAAAAAGGCGCGACGTCCCTCGGGAACCTGGGCCAGGCCCTTGCCCACCAGCTTGTCGGCGGGCGTATGGGTAATGTCCTCGCCCATAAACTTGATGGAGCCGGTCTTGGAACGCAGCAAGCCCGAGACGGTCTTGAGCGTTGTGGACTTGCCGGCACCGTTCGCACCAATCAAGGCCACGATCTCGCCCTCGTTAACGTTAAAGGAGATGTCCTTGATGGCGTGGATGGCGCCGTACCAGACGTTGATGTTGTAGACGGAAAGCATCGGCTCTGCCATTTAGTTCTCCCCCTTATCCTGCTTGCCCAGATATGCCTCGATAACGGCGTCGTTGTTCTGGATTTCCTCGGCCGTACCCTTGGCGATAACCTTGCCAAAGTTAAGCACGCAGATGCCCTCGCAGATGTTCATAACGAGCGACATATCATGCTCGATAAGCATGATGGCGATGCCGAAGGTGTCGCGGATCTTGACGATGTTCTCCATGAGCTCCGCGGTCTCGGACGGGTTCATGCCGGCGGCAGGCTCGTCGAGCAACAGCAGCTTGGGGTTGGTGGCAAGCGCGCGGACGATCTCCAGACGACGCTGAGCGCCGTAAGGCAGCGAGCCGGCCTGTTCATTTGCCAGGTGCTCCATGTCAAAAATGGACAGCAGCTCCATGGCGCGCTCGTGGGCAGCCTTCTCGTGCTTCCAATACGTCGGCAGGCGCAGCACGCCCTCAAAGCCGGAGTAGCGCTCCTGATTGTGCAGACCGACCTTGACGTTATCCTCCACCGTCATGGTGTTGAACAGGCGAATGTTCTGGAATGTACGGGCAATACCCATGCGGTTGACCTGATAGACCGACTTGCCCGAGGTGTCCTCACCATCGAGCAGGATGGTGCCATGCGTGGGCTGGTACACCTTGGTGAGCAGGTTGAAGACCGTGGTCTTGCCGGCACCGTTGGGGCCGATGAGACCGGCGATCTCGGTCTTGCCGATGGTTAGGCTAAAGTCGTCGACCGCCTTGAGGCCGCCAAACTCAATGCCCAGGTGGATGCACTCGAGCGCCGGTCGCTGGCCCAAGTCGCGGTCGGGGACAATGGCGCCAGAAGGATACGGGACCATCTTGCCCTTGTTGAACTCAAACTTACTGGGCATCGGCTGCCACCTCCTTCTTGGGAGCAAAGCGATCCTTAATGCGTGCGAAGAACGCCTTGAGCTGCGGGTTGTTGGTAAAGATCATGACCAGGATCAGCACGATGGCGTAGATGAGCATGCGGTAGTCCGAGAACTGACGGAGCAGCTCGGGAAGCACCGTGAGCAACGCCGCCGCGATGACGGAGCCGCGCATATTGCCCAGACCGCCCAAGACCACGAACACCAGGATGAGGATGGACGTGTTGAAGTCGAACTTAGTGGCGGAGAGCTGCGAGAAGTTACCGCCGAAGAGGGCTCCGGCAGCACCGGCGAGAGCGGCGGAAACCACGAAGGCGATCATGCGGTACTGGGTGACGGAGATACCCACGGACTCGGCAGCGATCTTGTTGTCGCGCACGGCCATAATGGCACGGCCGGTACGGCTGCGGACCAGGTTGAGTACAATCACGAGCGCGACCATGACCAGGATGGCGCCGGCAAGGAAGGTCGAATAGGTCGACACACCCGAAGCGCCCTGGGCGCCCTTGATGATGGCGGTGCCGTCCTCGAGCAGGTGCAGGTCGTCGATCGTGGAGTTACCTGTGATGTTAAAGATCACATGCAGGCCGCGGGAGTCGACGCCCACGATAAGGCAGGTGACGATCTCTTTGATGATCTCGCCAAAAGCCAGGGTCACGATGGCCAGATAGTCGCCGCTCAGGCGCAGGACCGGGATGCCGATCAAGAAGCCCAGGATGGCGGCAGCGATGGCGCCGACCACGATACTGATGATAAGGCGCACCGGATCGGAGGGAACGGCGCTCTCGAGGGCGACCGCGGTGACGATGCCCGTGTAGGCACCGACACTCATAAAGCCCGCATGGCCCAGCGACAAGTCGCCCGCGATGCCGACGACGAGGTTAAGGGAGATGGCCATGACGATATAGGCCGTGATGGGAACCAGCTGACCGGCGATCATGCGCGGAATCATATGGTTGGACTGCATAAAGAACACGATGGCGAACGCCACAAGGCACATGGCGTACGTAACAAAGTCGTGACGCGTCTGCTTGTCTTTAAGAAACTTCATAACGCTCACCTACACCTTCTCGGGGACGTACTTGCCCAAGAGGCCGGCAGGCTTGACGAGCAGGACGATGATCAGAACACCAAAGACGATGGAGTTGGCAAGGCTCGTGGAAATGTAAGCCTGTGCCATCGCCTCGATGATGCCGATGAGAATGCCACCGACAAAGGCACCGGGGATGGAGCCGATACCGCCGAAGACGGCGGCGTCGAAGGCCTTGATGCCAGGCATGGCGCCCGTGGTGGGTTGCAGGACCGGCGAGTAGGAGCACAGGAGCACACCGGCGATGGCGGCAAGGGCGGAGCCGATGGCAAACGTCATCGAGATGGTACGGTTGACGTTGATGCCCATGAGCTGAGCGGCGGCTTTGTCCTCGGACACGGCGCGCATGGCTTTGCCCATCTTGGTCTTACCTGTAAAGAACATCAGGCCGGCCATGATAACCAGGCAGGCGACGATGGTGACGAGCGAGACGGCGCTTACATTGAACTTGGCCAAGAACTCCGGCACCTGGAAGGTGACGAGCGAAGTGAAGTTCTTGGGCGTGGCGCCCCACAGAAGCTGCGCGGCGTTCTGCAGGAAGTAAGACACGCCGATGGCCGTGATCAGAACGGCCAGCGGGCCCGCCTGACGCAGCGGCTTGTATGCCAGACCCTCGATGAGAACACCGAGAACGGTACAGACCACACAAGAGAGAATTACAGATGCCCAGCCCGGGAGGCCGAGATACGACGTGGCGCAGAACGAGACATAGGCACCGACCATGATAACGTCGCCGTGAGCGAAGTTCAGCATCTTGGCGATGCCATAGACCATGGTGTAGCCCAACGCGATGATGGCGTAGACGCTGCCCATGGACAGGCCGTTGACCAGGTATTGGATAAAGACTGTCATGTTCCACATCCCCCTTTCGAATAGGTTTCCAGTTAATGTATGAAACAGGGACGTTACACTGTCCCTAGATACCAAGCAAGCAGGGAAGGCCAAAACCTCCCCTGCTTGGGATCAAAACCGCTCTATGTAAGGCGGCTTATTAGGCCTGTACGTACTTGCCGTCGGTGATGACGTACGCCGTGGGCTCCTTCTGGACCTGGCCCTTATCGTTCCAGGTGAGCTTGCCGGTCAGACCGTCAACGGTAATCTTGAGCATAGCCTTAGGCAGCTTCTCGGCGACCTCGGTCGGGTCGGCGTCGACACCAAGACCGGCCTCCTCGAGGGCCTCGGCCACCGCGTGCACGCCGTCGTAAGCGTCGGCGGCAAACTGGTCCGGAGTCTCGCCATACTTATCCTTGTAAGCGTTGACGAAGTCGGCGTTCTTCTCGTCGTCGGCGGAGAACGGGGTCATGAGCAGCAGACCCTCGGCAAGAGAGGTGTCGAAGCCCTCAACGCCCAGGATGCCGTCCATGCCGTCGCAGCCCATCATCTTGACGTCGTAGCCCATGTCCTTGGCGTTCTTGAGCAGGACGGACGCCGGCGTGTAGTAGATCGGCGCAAAGATCATGGTAGCGCCGGCCTGCTTGGCCTTGGTGAGCTGGTTGGTAAAGCTCGTGGCGGAGTCGTCCTTAAAGGTCTCCTCGTCAACAATCTCGAGCTTGGATTTAGCGGCCTGAACCTTAAAGGAATCTGCGATGCCCGAAGAATAGGCGTCGCCGGAGTTATAGAACAGCACGAACTTCTCGTCCGCATACTTCTGCGCCAGGAACTTGGCAGCGTTGACGCCCTGGTTGGGATCGGTAAAGCAAACCTGGAAGACGCAATCCTTGCCCTTGGTGACGTCCTCGGAGGACGCGGACGGAGTGATCATGAACGTCTCGGGGTCGTTACCGCACTCGGCGGCAACGGCAACCGACGCACCCGTGGTGGTCGGGCCGACGAGGGCCTGCATGCCCCAGTCGAGCAGGGTGTTAAAGGCGTTGACGGCCTTCTCGCCGTCGGCCTGGTCATCCTCGGCCTTGCTGGCAAGCGGCAGCTCCTTGGTCGAGAAATCCTTGCAGCCAAGCTCGACACCCTGGGTAACGGACTTGCCGTAGGACGCGTTGGCGCCGGTCAGCGGGCCGATGGTGCCGATCTTAAACGAAGCGTCGCCCGAAGCGGAACCGCTGTCGCCGCCGTTGGAGGAGCAGCCAGCTAGAATAGACATCGCCCCCAGACCTGCTGCGCTCGCGATAACGCTCCTGCGATTCATAACAGGGTTCAATGACTTACCGGTGAGGCTCGACATGCGGCTCTCCTCTCAAATCTCGTCGGGTTTCGGTTACCCAACAGGCCATCCTTCGCCGTGTTCGGCGTTCGCAAAATAGTAGACGCTTTAGTTGAGAAAAGTGGCGATTATTTCAACTTTTCTTTTGTTTTGTCCGTTTATCCATAATTATGCGTATTTCTATTGGTTTATGCAGTTTAGCCACTTTATTGTGTGAAAGTAATGTTTCCATTCTGTTACAAGCGTCCCTGCCCTGATTAAAACAGCCTCACCGGTAGCGCTTTATGCGCACTTAGGCGGCGATGTACTTGCCGTCCTGGATCACATAGGCTGTAGCGGGCTTCTCGACTTGGCCCTCGTCGTTCCACGTGAGCTCGCCCGTCAGGCCCTCGATCTTGATCTTGCGCATGGCCTTGGCAAGATCGCCGGCAATGTCGGCGCCGTCGGCCGTGATGTCGATGTCAGCCTTATCGATAGCCTCGACAATCGCATGGACGCAGTCATAGGCATCGGCGGCAAACTGGTTGGGCGTCTCGTCGTAGGCGTCCTTATATGCCTTGACGAAGTCGGCGTTCTTCTCATCGTCGGCAGAGAACGGGGTCATGAGCAGCACGCCCTCGGCAAGAGAGGTGTCGAAGCCCTCAACGGAGAGCAGGCCGTCCATGCCGTCGGTGCCCATGAGGGTCATGTCGTAGCCCATGTCCTTGGCGTTCTTGAGCAAAACGGACGCCGGCGTGTAATAGATCGGGGCAAAGATAAGCGTGGCGCCGGCCTCCTTGGCCTTGGTGAGCTGGTTGGTAAAGCTCGTGGAAGAGTCGTCCTTAAAGGTCTCGGTATCGACGATATCAAGTTTGGACTCCTTGGCCTGCTCGGCAAAGGCGTCGGCAACACCCGAGCTGTACGTATCGCCGGAGTTGTAAAATAGGGCGATCTTGGCGTCTGCATACTTCTCGGCCAAAAACTTGGCAGCACTCGCGCCCATGGTGGGGTCGGTAAAGCAAACCTGGAAAACCGTGGTCTTGTCCTTGGTGACGTCGAGGGACGAAGCAGAGGGCGTGACCATGAGCATATCGTCGGCGATCTCGCCCGAGACAGCGACGGCGGCACCAGTCGTGACGGGGCCGACGAGCGCCTGCATGCCCCAGTCGCACAGGGTATTGAAGGCGTTGATAGCCTTCTCGCCGTCGGCGACGTCATCCTCGGACTTAAGCGAGAGTTTGAGGTCCTTGGTCGAGAAATCCTTGGCGGCAAGCTTGGCACCCTTCTCGGCCGAAACGCCATAGGTTGCCGCGGCGCCGGTCAGAGGGCCGATGACACCGATCTTGAAGGTCTTGCCGTCATCGGCGGAGCCGCCGTCCGAGCCACCCGACGAGCAACCAGCGAGTGCGGCGGTACTGCCGAGCGCCGCAGCGCCGGCGAGAAAGTTCCTACGGCTGAGCGTGCTGTTGATGTTGAACATGGTGTCCCCCTTTTTCGCTGGCCGCGGTGCGGCCGTCTTGCGGTACAGGGCAAACCTTATGGCGCAAACGTTGACAGTTTGTTACGGAGTTCCGTTTGTAGCGAGCATGTTTCCAATGTTTCCGCAGCGTTTCGGGGGTGCCGTTTTGTGCGACTCCTGTTGCTTGGCGAGCACGCGCCCTCGGTTCACGCTAGAATGCACTCAACCTTTAAGCGGTTAATCCATCCATAAGATGCACGAAGGAGCTATCTATGAGCGAACCCCTGCGCACCGTGAACGTCGGCCTCATCGGTCTGGGAACCGTCGGCGGCGGCGTGGCCCGCCTGATTAAGAGCCACCACGATGAGTACCTGGCCGCCTACGGCATCGACCTTAAGCTGACCCGCGCCTGCGCGCTTGCCTGGGAGCAGGCTGAAGCAGCCGGTATTGAGCGCGAGGCCTTTACGAGTGACTGGCATGATGTCGTCACCGACCCAGCCGTCGATATCGTCGTCGAGCTCATCGGAGGCGAGCACCCCGCGACCGAGATCTTCACCACCGCCTTCGAGAACGGCAAGCACGTCGTCTCTGCCAACAAGGCCCTGCTGGGCCGTCATGTCGAGACGCTCGCCGAGAAGGCGCGTGAGTGCGGCGTGCAGATTAAGTGCGAGGCCAGCTGCGGTGGCGGCATCCCCATCGTCAGCACGCTCGAGCACGACCTGGTGGGCAACAAGATCCTGACCATCGCCGGCATCCTCAACGGCACCACCAACTATATCCTGTCGCGCATGGACGCCGAGGGCGCCGATTACGCTGACGTGCTCGCCGACGCCCAGGCCAAGGGCTATGCCGAGGCCGACCCGTCCGCCGATGTCGACGGCTTCGACGCCGCCAGCAAGACGGCCATCCTCGCCTCCATCGGCTTTGGCACCCGCGTTACCACCGATGATGTGTACCAGCAGGGTATCCGCACCATCGGCGCCGAGGACATCGCCCAGGCCCGCGAGCTCGGCTACACCATTAAGCTGCTCGGCATCGCCCGCAACACCGACGCCGGCGTCGATGTTCGCGTGCATCCCACGCTCATCCCGGCAGACCATATGCTTGCCAAGGTCAACGGCGCCATGAATGCCGTCTACGTGGTAGGCGACGCCGTGGGCGAGACCATGTTCTACGGCGCGGGCGCAGGCTCCTTCCCCACCGCGAGCGCCGTCGTGGGCGATATCCTGTCGCTCTCCGAGCAGATCAGCCGCGGCGTGGCTCCGCTGCCCGAGATTGAGCCCTATGGCCACAACCTCACCTTTAAGCCCATGGACGAGCTCCAGACCAAGTACTATGTGCGCCTGAAGGTCGCCGACCGCGTGGGTGCCCTGTCCGAGACGGTCGACATCTTTGCCAAGCACAACATCTCGATCTCGCTCATCAACCAGGTCGAGGACGGCAAGTCGGGCGTCAGCGATGCCTGCTCGGTCATCTTCCTGACGCACCGCGCGCTCGAGAAGGACGTCCAGGCTGCCGCCGCCGAGCTTGCCAGCGTCGACTGCGTGGCCGAGGTCGCCAACGTCCTGCGTATCGAGGACGTCGAGGCCTGGACCGAAGGCGTTATGGCCAACTAACCCAACGCTCGCCTAGCAATACGCGCCTTGAGGGCTCCCGTCCGATGTGGGGCGGGAGCCCTTTTGTCACCTGCCCTAAGCACAACGGCAGAGCATATTTGCGCGAGCCGCTCATCGGTAACGCGGGCTACCGTTCACCGATATGCAAACGCGGCCGATTCCGGCTACCGCTACGCTTTGTTGCGAATGTCCGCCCGCGATGAGAGGAAATACCATGTTGCTCGAGGGCAAGAAAGCAGTCATCACCGGAGGCACGCGCGGTATCGGCTATGCCATCGCCTGCCGTTTTATCGAGGAAGGCGCTGCCGTCACCGTCTTTGGCTCGCGCCAGGAGACTGCCGACACGGCCGTTGAGAAGCTGGCAGCCGCCTATCCCGACGCCAAGGTCTGGGGTCGCTCCTGCGATCTCACCTCGCTCGAGGCCGTGACTGAGGCCTTTACGCAGACTGCAGCCGACATGGGCGGCTTGGACACGGTCGTCAACAATGCCGGTATCTCCCAACGTTCACCCCTCTTGGACTACACGGCCGAGGAGTTCGCAAAGGTCATGGACCTTAACGTCGTCGCCGTCTTTAATGGCCACCAGGCTGCCGCCAAGATCATGACCGAGGCCGGCCACGGCGGCACCATCACTACCACAAGCTCGATGGTCGCCAAGTACGGCCAGCCCTCCGGCGTCGGTTACCCCACGTCCAAGTTTGCCGTCAACGGTATGGTCCAGTCGCTCTCGCGCGAGCTCGCTCCCATGGGCATCCGCGTCAACGCCGTCGCCCCCGGCGTGACTAAGACCGACATGGTCGCCAACCTGCCCGAAGAGGTCATCAAGCCCATCATCGCCACCATTCCGCTGGGTCGCATGGGCGAGCCCGAGGATGTCGCCAACGCCTTTGTTTTCCTGGCGAGCGACATGTCCTCCTATGTCACGGGCGCCGTGCTCCCCGTCGACGGAGCCGCCCGCTCCTAAGGAGCCACAAGCTTTGGCTTCAAGCTTCAACATAGCTCAACCAAAAAGGCGCGCCGTCTGAATCAACTGCAGACAGCGCGCCTTCTCCTGTTATGAAAGGGAAACTATGTCCCAGTATTTCGGATCAGAACGGGGCACGGTTTCCCCCAGGACCTCCTTGCGGAAACTGCATCCCACTCTGAGCGCCCATTCCGGGACACAGCTTCCCAACGGCCCCCGTTTCGGAAACCACATCCCGTTCCGAGTCTTCAAAGCGGGACGCGGCTTCCCCGAGAGAGTATCGACTACTTACCGTCGTCGTTCTCGGCCTCTTCGCGTGCGTAAAGCTCCAGCATGCGGCGGCGGTATTCGCGCACGGCGAGCTTGGCGCGCTCCAAGCGGCGACGCTCGCGCGGAGTCAGCTCGGACGGGTCAACCTCATCACCATAGGTCTTATCGGCAAGAAGATGCGCCGCATCCACGATGCGGGCATCGATGTGGCCGCTCGCCGCCTCGGCAGAAAGACGCTCGGCAATCGTATCGAGCGTAGGCAGGCCCTCGAATACGCGACCATGGCCATGCGAAGTCAGCAGCTCATGCTCGCGCGCGAGCAAGCTCGCTAGGTCGTGGTGAGCGCGCAGGATGTCGAGCGCATCGGATGGATGCTCGGCAACCTCTGCCACGGCGGCGACCGGTGCGGCGTCGACCACGCGGTAGAAGAGCTGCGCGAGCAATGGCATCAAGAACACCGTGATGGCGCCGGCGGCAACCATAACCGACGCGATGTCTTGCGACAGCGCACCTGCGTTGACGGCAACGCTCGTCACGGCAACGATGATCGGCAGCGCCGTGGTGCAGTAGAGCGCCACGGTGATGCGGCCATACGCCGAGACATCGCGCGTCGCAGGACAAATGCTCATAGAGATAAGAATGGGCACGGCACGAATAATCAACAACGCCACGATAAAGCCCGCGAGCAAGCCCGGGCGCGACGCCACGGCCGTCAGGTCGATCTTTGCGCCCGATACGGTAAAGAACACCGGAATCAAAAAGCCGTAGGCCAGGCCGTCGAGCTTGGTCTCGAGCGTATGGTTGCCCTCGGGGATGATATAGCGCAGGACAAAGCCGGCGGCAAAAGAACCCAACACGATGTCGAGATCAAAGACGGCCGAGAACGCCACGAGCGTGACCAGGATGAGCACCGTCAGGCGCACGAAGGTCTGCGACGTGGTATCGGCGCGCTCCTCAACAAACGCAAAGAAGCGGCTGCCGACGCGCTTGGAGCGGCTTGGGACCACGGCCAGCAACACGCAAACCACCGCAAACAAGCCAAGGATAACGAGCGTTTGGATGCCAGTGCGGGCAGACAACAGCACCGACATGGCGAGCACGGGACCGAGCTCGCCCCAAGTGCCATACGCGAGAATCGAGTCGCCCACGCGCGTGCCGGTGAGCGAGCGCTCACGCATGATGGGCACAAGCGTACCGAGCGCCGTCGAAGTGAGGGCAAGCGTCACGGCGATACCGTCGAAATGACTGACTGAGAACCACGGGGTAAAGCGCACGGCAAGCCAGGCGATACCAAACGTGACGACCCACGTCGCCAAGCCGTAGCGCCCCTCGACGCCCGTGATGCTCTTGGGGTCGATCTCAAAGCCGGCAAGCAGGAACAAAAAGGCCAGGCCCAGCTCGGACACAAGCGAGACCTCAGCATCTACATGGATGACGCCGAGCATATGGGGTCCCAGCACCGCGCCGAGCACGAGCAAAAAGACCGTCTCGGGAACGGGTTTTCCGGGAATCGCCGAGGCGATAAAAGGACTCGCAAAGGCCACGAGTGCGATGATGGCGAGCGAAACGAATGCCATGTGATGCCTTTCTCTTGTTTGCGCTTCACTGTAGCACCCTCGCCGTCCTCAACGCGCCGCGAGCTGTCGTATCATAGTGAGGTTTACAAACATGTGGCTCAAGGCGACCGCAGGGCAGACCCCGCAAACCGACCGCTGCCGCATACCGTACCGTACGCCCAACCGATCAGGAAGGCAGGAACCAATGGTCTCTCGTATCTACGTGGAGAAGAAACCCGGGTTCGACGTCGAGGCTCAGCAGCTCAAGGGCGAGCTGACCGAAATTCTCGGCATCAAGGGCATCGAGGCCCTGAGGATCATCAACCGCTACGACGTCGAGGGCATCGACGAGGAGCTTTTCCGCTCCTGCGTGCCGACCGTCTTTAGCGAGCCCCAGGTCGATGTGACCTACGACGAGCTCCCCGCAAGCGATGGCGCCGTCTTTGCCGTCGAATTCCTGCCTGGCCAGTTTGACCAGCGCGCCGACTCCGCCAGCGAGTGTGTGCAGCTCATCAGCCAGGGCGAGCGCCCCGCCGTGCGCTCCGCCAAGGTCTATATGATCTCGGGCGCTCTGGACGAAGCCGCCGTCGAGGCCATCAAGCACTACGTGGTGAACCCCGTCGAGGCGCGCATCGCCTCGCTCGACCTGCCCAAGACACTGTACATGGAGACCCCCGAGCCTGCGCCCGTCGAGGTGCTCGACGGCTTCCGCGAGCTTGACGAGGCAGGCCTTGCCGCCTTTATTTCCGAGCGCGGTCTTGCCATGGACGAGGCGGACATCGCCTTCTGCCAGCAGTACTTCCGCGATGAGGATCGCGACCCCACCATCACCGAGATCCGCGTGATCGACACCTACTGGTCCGATCACTGCCGCCACACCACCTTCGGCACCGTCCTGGACGACGTGACGATCGACGACGCCGTGGTGCAGCAGGCCTTCGACCGCTACATGGAAATGCGCCACGAGCTCGGTCGCGACGCCAAGCCCGTCTGCCTCATGGACATGGGCACCATCGGCGCCAAGTACCTTAAGAAGACCGGCGTCATGACCGATGTCGACGAGTCCGAGGAGATCAACGCCTGCACCGTCAAGGTGAAGGTCGATGTCGATGGCGAGGACCAGGACTGGCTGTTCCTGTTTAAGAACGAGACCCACAACCACCCGACCGAGATCGAGCCCTTCGGCGGTGCCGCCACCTGCGTGGGCGGTGCCATCCGCGACCCGCTCTCGGGCCGCAGCTACGTGTACCAGGCCATGCGTGTCACCGGCGCCGGCGACCCCACTGTCCCGGTTTCCGAGACGCTCGAGGGTAAGCTTCCGCAGCGCAAACTCGTGACCACCGCCGCCGCCGGCTACTCCAGCTACGGCAACCAGATCGGCCTTGCCACCGGCCAGGTCAACGAGCTCTATCACCCCGGCTACGTGGCCAAGCGCATGGAGGTCGGCGCCGTCGTGGGCGCTACCCCGGCAAACCACGTGCGCCGCGAGTGCCCCGCCCCCACCGACAAAATCATCCTTTTGGGCGGCCGCACCGGCCGTGACGGCATCGGCGGTGCCACCGGCTCATCCAAGACCCAGAACACCGAGTCCATCGAGACCTCGGGCGCCGAGGTCCAGAAAGGCAACGCCCCGGTCGAGCGCAAGCTGCAGCGCCTGTTCCGCCGCGGCGACGCCTGCCGCCTGATCAAGCGCTGCAACGACTTTGGCGCCGGCGGCGTCTCGGTCGCCGTGGGCGAGCTTGCCGACGGCCTGTACGTGGACCTGGACACCGTGACCAAGAAGTACGACGGCCTGGACGGCACCGAGCTCGCCATCTCCGAGTCCCAGGAGCGTATGGCCTGCGCCGTCGCCGACGGTGACGTCGAGGAGTTCATGGGCTACGCCGCCGAGGAGAACCTCGAGGCGACCGTTATCGCCGAGGTTACCGCCGAGCCGCGCATGCGCATGGCCTGGAACGGCGTCGCCATCGTCGACCTATCCCGCGAGTTCCTCAACTCCAACGGTGCACCCAAGCACCAGGTCGCCCACGTCTGCGCCCGCAGCGTGTGGCAGCCCAGCTGGGCCGGCACCACGCTTGCCGAGCGCATGACCTCGCTGGTCACCGACCTCAACGTCGCCTCCAACAAGGGCCTTTCCGAACGCTTCGACTCCACCATCGGCGCCGCGACCGTGCTCATGCCCTTTGGCGGCAAGACGCAGCTCACCCCAAGCTCGGCCATGGTCGCCAAGTTCCCCGTGGACGGCGAGACCACCACGGCAAGCGCTATGGCATGGGGCTTCAACCCCTACCTGATGGAGGCCGACCAGTTTGCGGGCGCTTACCTGTCCGTGGTCGAGTCCATCGCCAAGCTCGTAGCCGCCGGCTTTGAGCACAAGCGCGCCTACCTCTCCTTCCAGGAGTACTTCGAGCGCCTGCGCACCGAGGCCGAGCGTTGGGGCAAGCCCATGGCAGCCGTCCTAGGCGCCCTTATGGCCCAGGTCGACCTGGGTGCCGGCGCCATCGGCGGCAAGGACTCCATGAGCGGCTCGTTTGAGGACGAGGCCGGCGAGCTCAACGTTCCGCCGACCCTGATCAGCTTCGCTGTCGCCGTGGGCAAGGCGGCGCGCGCTGTCTCCCCCGAGTTCAAGGGCCTCACACACCGCGTCGTCCGTATCGCCCCCGCCACCTATGGTGAGGACTACCGCCCCGATGCCCAGCAGCTGCTCGCCGCGTTTGACGCCGTCGAGGCGCTCACCGCCAACGGCAACGCCCTGGCCATCTCCACGCCCGGCTACGGCTGCGGCGCCGAGAGCCTCTTTAAAATGTGCGTCGGCAACCAGATCGGTATCGAGCTTGCCGAGGATGTGGACGTGGAGAGCCTCTTCACCCCGCTCTACGGTAGCTTTATCGTCGAGCTCGCCGAGGATGCCGAGCTGCCCGAGGTCGCCGACGGCGTTGTCGTCGAGCCCCTGGGCACCACCGTCGAGGGCTATGTCATCGACACCGGCTCTGAGGTCATCGAGCTCGCCGAGCTCCAGGAGGCCTGGGAGAGCGGCATCGAGGGCGTCTTCGCCTACCGCAGCGCCGGCGAGACCCCCGAGGTCGAGACCATCGACTTCCGCGCCAAGGATATCCACGTGTACGGCGGCGCCAAGATCGCCCGCCCGCGCGTGATCATCCCCGTGTTCCCCGGCAACAACTGCGAGTACGACAGCGCCCGCGCCTTCCGTGCCGCCGGTGCCGAGGCCGACACCTTCGTGATCAACAACCTCACGCCCGAGGCCGTCGCCGAGAGCACCCACGAGCTTGCCCGCCGCATCCGTGCAAGCCAGATCGTTATGATCCCCGGCGGCTTCTCGGGCGGCGACGAGCCCGACGGCTCTGCCAAGTTCATCACGGCGTTCTTCCGCGCTCCCGAGGTCACCGAGGCAGTCCGCGACCTGCTCAAGGCCCGCGATGGCCTGATGCTGGGCATCTGCAACGGCTTCCAGGCCCTGATCAAGCTCGGCCTGGTGCCCTACGGCGACATCGTCGACGCCACGCCCGATGCGCCCACGTTGACGTTCAACACCATCGGTCGCCACCAGAGCCGTCTGGTGCGCACCCGCATCTCGTCCAACCTGTCCCCGTGGCTGTCGCAGTGCAGCCTGGACGACCCCTACACCGTCGCCATCAGTCACGGCGAGGGCCGCTTCGTCGCTAACGACGAGGTGCTCGCCCAGCTTATCGCCAACGGCCAGGTCGCCACGCAGTACGTGGGCGAGGACGGCAAGCCCAGCATGGATCTTTCCGTCAACCCCAACGGCTCCGCACTCGCCATCGAGGGCATCACGAGCCCCGACGGCCGCGTCCTGGGCAAGATGGGCCACGCCGAGCGTCGCGGCGACAACCTGTACCGCAACGTGCCCGAGCATGTCCCCGGCGATAAGTTCATGCCGATCTTTGAGAGCGGCGTAGCCTACTTCGCCTAAAGCTTTCCCATCGGGTACAATCCCCTCGGGTAACATCACCCGCCACCGGCACACCCGGTGGCGGGTTCTTTTTTGCTTCGCGCATACAGGAAGGACACCATGGAAAGCCGCAAGCCGTATCTCGCCACCCTACCCGGACTCATCCTGGGCTGCCTTGTTTGTTGCGCGCTCTGGGGGTCGGCTTTCCCCTGCATCAAAATCGGCTATGCGCTCTTTGGCATCCCCGCGCACGATAGCGCCTCGCAGCTGCTCTTCGCGGGTCTGCGCTTCACCCTTGCCGGCATGCTGGTCATTGTTGGCATGAGTGTGGCCCAGCGCCGTCCGCTCGTTCCGCAAGCGCGCGACATCAAGCCCATCCTCACGTTGTCGCTCTTCCAGACTATCGGCCAGTACTTCTTTTTCTACCTGGGACTCTCGCGCGCCAGCGCCATGTCGAGCTCCATCATCGAGGCCAGCGCCAACTTCCTAGCCATCCTCTTTGCCGCCCTGGCGTTTCGCACCGAAAAGCTCGATGTGGCCAAGGTGCTCGGCTGTGTGCTGGGCTTTGCCGGTGTCGCGCTCGTCAACCTTTCGAGCGCAGGCGGCACCTTTGGCTTTACGCTCGACGGCGAGGGCTTTATCCTGGCCTCCACCGTCGCGGGTGCCCTTTCGACCTGCCTGATCGGCATCTTCTCGCGCGAGCACAACGGCGTCTTACTTGCCGGGTGGCAGTTCTTGGTCGGCGGCCTGGTCCTCACCGCCATCGGCTTTTTGATGGGTGGCGCGCTCTCCCCCACGGCGATTGCCCCCGCTATCGCGCTCATCATCTACATGGCGCTTATCTCCGCGGTCGCCTACTCGCTGTGGTCGCGCCTGCTTGCCGTCAACCCCGTCAGCCGCGTCTCGGTCTTTGGGTTTATGAACCCCGTCTTTGGTGTGATGCTGAGCGCGCTGCTGCTCGGCGAGGGCGCTGGCACGAGCCCCGTTACCGTCATCGTTGCCCTGCTGTTGGTCTGCGGCGGCATCATCATCGTCAACAAACCCAAAAAGCCTAGCGAACTGCCCTTATTTAGCAGAGAGATTCACATACTTTAGTTTAATGGAGTACATCGGTGAGCTGAGGGCCGCCACGCACGCAAGCGTGCGCCCCTTTTTCTAGCGTATCTGGACGCCGGCTTTCTTTTTCTCGGCCTTGACGCGGTAGAGCTCCGCGTCGGCA
Organism: Collinsella aerofaciens; assembly: GCF_015561195.1. Taxonomy (GTDB): domain Bacteria; phylum Actinomycetota; class Coriobacteriia; order Coriobacteriales; family Coriobacteriaceae; genus Collinsella; species Collinsella aerofaciens_AC. Next base: position 30,222 of record NZ_JADMSU010000002.1, read on the forward strand.
GCACGAAGCAAGTCTTGCCAGGTATCGACGCCATCACCAACCCGTGCGTAGCCGATGGACATCCGCAACAGATACGGAACCTCGGCGCGCGCGAGCTCGTCGTTGATTGTCGCGCACAGATGCATGATATCCTGTTCCGCCACTGCCTTTTGGAGCACCACGAACTCATCGCCACCATAACGTGCGATAAAGCCGCCAGACGCCGAGCAGACTTCTTTGAGCGCAGCAGATATGACCTGAAGAGCGTGGTCGCCCTCCACATGCCCATAGCGATCGTTAATCTGCTTAAAGCCGTCGGCGTCCATCATAAGCAGATATACATCTTCGGCCTGATCCACATTTGAGAAGAGCGACAGCATATAGGTCTCAAAACGGTTGCGATTGTTAAGTCCAGTCAACGGGTCGGTCGAGATCAGCTGCTCCTGGTAGATGATGTAGAGCAGCAACATGCTAATCATTATGCCGACACAAAGGCCGGGCACCGAGTATACGACCTGAAAGGTACCGCCCACCAGGGCCGGAATGGCGAAAAATGCCAAGGTTCGATAGATGGCCTTCGTCTGCAGGCTCTCGACCCTGCGAGATTGCACAAACGCATGCAGGGATGTATGTATAACGTAACAGTAGCTGACGATGGGCTGGATCATATAGGCAAAGCCGCGACGATACACGCCCTGCGAATCGATATAGAACAGGGCGTGCGTCCAGTAACTGGTAAACGCCAGCACGACCACCAGAGCCGTAGGCAACGCTACAAGCACCACCCTATAGCGCGAGGTCAAAAGGCGAGAACCCTGCACCGTCTCGGAATAGATAAACCAAATGAGACACGCGATAGCAAAGAGCGAAAACGAAACCGCGTTGGAAATCCAGTTGGCAGCAATGCCCAACGTGCCGTCCACACCGTCCGAAAGCGTCCAGATCATATCGAATAATATGTACGCGGCAGAGGTGTAGCCAAGCATGCTAAACAATAACTGCTGGGTGCTCGAGAACAAGGAGCGACGACTTCGCATGGCAAGCCCGATAAGAACAATCATGCATAGCACGAATATCTCAATCTTGAGTGCCTTAACCACTAGCGCCATCCCTTCAATATCCAAGTGGTCAGAATCGCCCAATTCGAATCAGGGCAATAAACACCCCTTTACTCCGCAGGGGTAAAGGGGATAATAGCAGAGCGCCCGAACATCACTGCAAAACAGTTTCTGTTCGGGCGCCCATACGGCGCGAATTGCACACGCCGGCATCATTGATGGGTATCGATCGCTACTCGCCATCGATGTCAGTCGCGACGGCCTCCTCGATGGCCTCGACACCGACAGGCGACAGATCCTCCTTGCCTTGGCAGAACTTCTTGTCGACCCAGCCAGTCAGAATCGGAGCCATGATCGCCGTGATGATAACGGCGGTGGCGATCTGAGCGTACGCGGTGGGCGCAAGCTCGGCGTAGCGCGGTGCGACCTCGGCGAGGGCAACCGGTGTGGTCATAGCCGTGCCGGCAATGGTGGAGCAAGCCACAGCGGCCTTGCCATTGCCGCCGCACAGACGCTCGAACGCAAAGGTGATGGGACCGACGACAAACAGCGTGACAAGGCCCAGCAAGATGCCGGAAATACCGCCGGTGATAAAGCTCGACAGGCTCATGGACGCACCGAGCTGAAATCCGATGACGGCAATCGCGGGATTGGCACCGGGAACCAGCAGGTTCTTGATAAACGGGAACAGGTTGCCCAGAACCATGCCAATAACGAGTGGCAAGATGGAGCCGATAATGGTGCCAATGGGAATGTTGGCGAGGCCGGAAACACCGAGGATGATCATCGTGACGGCGGGGCCAGCCGTAAAGAACAGGATACCGACGGCGCCCTGCTCGGACTCATCGCCGAACTCGCCCATGATGCCCGTATAGAGCGCCATGTTGCAAAACGTGATGCCGCCGATGATAGACACGGAGCTCAGACCCAGGAAGTTGTCGTTAAAGAAATATGCTACGCCCAGGCCGAGGGCCGCTGCGACGACCAGCTTGGGGATCAGCACGACGATACCGGTCTTGATGGCACCCGGCGTGGACTTAAAGCTGATGCCGGCGCCCACAAACAGCAGGATCGCGGCGACGATGGTATTGGAGCCACCGCGGCAGGCAGCCGTAAAGAAGCCGCCGATCTCAAAAACCTGCGGGCAGAAGGTGTTGAGCAAAAGACCGACGATCATCGGATAGATCATGATGTCGCCCGGGATGCGCGGGACCTTGAATTTCTTTTGCTCGTTGGCGGTCGCTTCCTGTGCCATGAAACCCCCATTTCCGCTGACGGGGTACAAAAGCCCACGTCACGCTTTGCTACAGTAAAGTTTGACCATGGTACCAGAAGAAATAGACCAGCTCGGTGAAAAATTCGACAAGTTGGGATGGAACGAGATTCGGCGCCCGCGACGCCACCCCTATATAAGGCTCAAGACGATATAGAGTACGATGCCCGAGACGCAGCACCACAGCATCGATTTTGTCTTGACCGCCACGACCACGACGCCGGCGGCCGCAATCCAGGGAACCAAGGCAGGCCAGAGCCCCGCGTCGAACGCGCCGGGACTCACCAAGCCGTTGGCGACCAGCGCGGCAAAGGCAGCGGGCGGGATATAGCCCAGGGCCTCGGTAATGCGGGGCGACAGCGTTCTCCCGCGCAAGGCAAACGCCGGCGCGATGCGAAAGAACGCGATAGCAGACCACGACGACAGCCACAGAACCAAGAACTCGTTAACGGGCATCGCGGGCACCTCTTCCGTCAAATACAGCATCGCACGCCAGCGCAATGGCAATGCCGACCACGACGCTTGCCGGCACGGCAATATTCGTGAGGCCCAAGAACTTGCATACGGCGACGGACACCGCGCCCGAAACCGCCGCGACAACGTTGCCGCGCGACAGCCGCTGCGAAAAGAGTAGACAGATAAAGAGCGACGTGCAGACGAAGCTAGCAATAGCGGTGGGAACATCGACAACGGCACCGACGATGGCACCCATCGTGCACGAAGCGCCCCATGTCACGATGAGGATCACGTTGAGCACGAAGGATTCGCGCGGGCCCCAATCCTCCCCCTCAACCAGCTTGGCAAGCGAGATGCCGTATGCCTCCTCGGTGAGCGTCGCGGCAACAGCCAGCGTCTGACGCTTCGAGGCGCCCGCCAGATGGGGTGCGATCGATGCCGAATAAAGTGCAAAGCGCGAGGAGATGGCGGCGACGCTCGCGATAATCGAAGGTGCCGGTACGCCCGCCAGCCAAAGATTGCAGATCATAAACTGGCCGCTGCCCGTCACAAACGTGCTGCTCAGAGCAAAGACCATCCAGGGCTCCATTCCCGTCTGCCCCATGATCATTCCGCACGGCGCGCCTATCGCAACATAGGTAAGCATCACCGGCCAGACGGTTCTAACGATTTTGAGCACCATACGCTTCTTATCCTGACAAGGTCTCCGAGCCGCATGTAGCGACACGGCAGAATCATCATCCGACAGCAACCGAGTTCGCCTACAATTGCCACCGGATCGAAAGACACAACTTTTTAGGAAGTCATTATGACAGCTATCGATCGAGACCGGGCGCGCGCGGCCTTCAAAAGCTACACCGATGCCTACGACGCCACCAACCCACGCATCGCGCTCAAAATCGAGCATACGTACCACGTGGCCGAGGCATGCGATGCCGTAGCGCGCGAGCAGGGCTGGTCGTCAGAAGATATTGACCTAGCATGGCTTTGCGGCCTGCTACACGATATGGGCCGCTTTGAGCAGCTGCGACGCTGGGACACCTTTAAGGACGCCGAGAGCATGAGCCATGCGGCGCTGGGCATCGAGGTCCTCTTTGGCGAGAATCCCGCCGATGCACCCGCCGTAACGAGCATCCGCGACTTTATCGATGACCCGGTAGAAGATGAGCTCATCCGAGCGAGCATTGCCTATCACAGCGATTTCCGTCTACCCGCACAGCTCGACGAGCGCACGCGGAGCTTCTGCGATATCGTGCGCGATGGTGACAAGATCGACATTATGCGCACCATCGCCGACAGCACCGTCGAGACCATCCTTAAGGTGGATGAGGACACGTTTCTCGCCAGCCACTTCTCGGCACCGACGCTGGCCGCCTTTGACGAGCACCGCTGCGTCACGCGCGATGAGCCCGCAGACTACCTGGTGGGACTCATCTGCTTTATGTTTGAGCTCGTCTATCCAGCGAGCCGCGCGCTGGCGCGCGAGCAGGGCGATATCCACCGCCTGCTCGACGCGCCCTTTGGCATTGCACGGCCTTTTAGCGACCCCACCACGCAAGCGACCTGGGAGCGCCTAAAGAACGAGATGCGCACCTGGCTGGCGCGCGCCTAGCGCTCAAGCTGAGCTAGGAGCTCCTCAACGACCTCGACGGCGTCACCGACAACCTTGTACTGCGCAGCGCCGAAAATGGGGGCATCCGGGTCCTCGTTGATGGCGACAATGCACTCCGCCCCACCGATGCCGGCGAGATGCTGGATAGCACCCGAGACACCGATGCTCACGAGGAGCTTGGGCGAGACCGATACACCCGTCTGGCCAATTTGGTGGCGATACTCCAACCAGCCTGCCTCCACAATGGGACGCGTGCAACCAAGCTCGGCACCCAAGGCATCGGCGAGCTTTCGCATCAGGGGCAGATTTTTCTTGGAGCCGATGCCGCGGCCCACCACGACCAGACGCTCGGCATCGGCAATCGATGCCTGCTGTCCCCACTCCTCGGCGGGAATCGAGATCTCGACACGGGCCTTAACGTCTTCCGCAAGCATCACCTGGGTGATCGTGCTGGAGCGGCTATAGTCAAACTCGGGCGCCTTAAAGATACCGGGGCGCACCGTTGCCATCTGCGGGCGGTGGTTGGGGCAGATAATGGTGGCCATCAGGTTGCCGCCAAACGCCGGGCGCGTCTGCTGCAGCAGACCCGTCTCCGTATCCATAGAAAGCACCGTGCAGTCGGCCGTAAGGCCCGTCTGCTGGCGCACGGCAACGCCAGGCGCCAGCTCGCGGCCAAAGGCGGTCGCACCGTACAGAATTGCCTCGGGCTTGCGCTCGGCTACCAAATCGCAGATGAGGCGAGCATAGACCTCCGCGTCGTTCTGACGCAGGCGCTCGTCACGACAGACCAGAACTTCGTCCGCACCGGCGCAAACCAGATGTTCCAGGTCCCCGAGCGAGCCCTCGGGGCCCATGCCGACCAGCGCCACCAGGCGACAGCCACGTGCATCGGCAAGCTCGCGGCCCTTGCCCATGAGCTCGAAGGCCACGGATGCCACGGCATCGTGCTCGTCAGTTTGCACGAAGACCCAAATGTCTCGATATGCGTCAAGGTCTACCGCGCCAGCGGCCTCGTCGCGCTCGATCGAGATGGCGTTGACGGGGCAGGCGTCGACGCACCCGCCGCACAGGATACAGCCGTCGGTTACGCGGGCACAGCGATTGGGGCGCTCGCCCTCCACCACAATGCCGCCCGAGGCGCAGGCGCGAACGCAGCGACCACAGCCGATGCAGACTTCGCTATCGATAATCAGCCCGCTCATCTATGCCATCCCCTCGATAATCTTGGCAAGTTTTACCGCCTGCTCGGACGCCGTTCCCTCAACGGCCTCGCACGTTTGGTCACGGTCGGGCACAAACGAGCGCACGACCTGCGTCGGTGATCCGGCAAGGCCGCAGCGTGCGGGGTCGGCGTTCACGTCGGCAGCGTTGACCACGCGCACGCCTGCATCCTCGGCCGCGCGAATACCGGCAATACTCGGCATGCGCAGCTGGCCAATCTCCTTGGCAGTCGTCATTGCACATGGCATCTCCAGGTACACCGTCTCCTCGCCGGCATCGCAGCCGTGGACGAGCGCCAGCGAGCCACACGTCGTAAATCCCACGCTCTGCACACAGCTCACGTCGGTCACGCAGGGAATCTCAAAAGCTCCGGCCAGCTCGGGGCCGATCTGGGCCGTATCGCCGTCCACTGCCATCTTGCCGCAGATGAGCAGGTCAAAGTCCTCATCGAGTGCCTCGATGCCGCATTTGAGGGCATAGGTGGTGGCTAGGGTATCGGCACCCGCAAAGGCTCGGTCGGTCAGCAGCAGCGCGTCGTCGGCACCGCGGGCGATGCAGTCGCGCAGCAGCGATTCGGTCGCGGGGATGCCCATCGACACCACCGTTACGCGCACGTCCATGCCAAAGCCGATAAAGTCGTCTTTCAGCGCCAGCGCGCATTCCAAAGCGCTCGCATCAAAGGGATTAATGACCGCCTGCTTGCCATCGCGCACGATGGTATTGGTCTTGGGGTCCATCTTGACCTCGGTGCTGCCCGGCACGGCCTTGACGCACACCACCATATGGAAATCGCTCATCTTCACGCGCCCCCTTTCTGGACGAGCTCATCCAAGAGCTTCTCCGCAAACAGGTTGCCACGACCCAGCTGCCCGTCGGGATCGAGCTGGAGCTTGAGCCGCGCCGACTCGACCATGGCCTCTTGACCGTACATCGTCTCTAAGAAGCCCGCCTTGATCTTGCCGACGCCGTGCTCGGCAGAAACGGCACCGCCCATGGCCGTGACCTCGGAAGCCCACTGGGCAAAGAGTTCTCCACCGCGACGGTAGTCCTGCGCATCGCGCGGCAGGATGTTCACATGCAGATGGTTGTTACCGATGTGCCCCCAGGCAGCAGATTCAAGCCCGCTTTCGGCCAGCGTGCGGCGATAGAGGGCCACGACATCGGCAAGGCGTGCATTGGGCACCGACATGTCCGAACCCAGTTTGGTGATGGTGGGATCCGTGCGGCGACGCTCGTCGATCAGCATATTGACGCTCTCGGGGACCGCATGGCGGAAGAACCGCTGGCACTCGCGATCAACCTCGGTGCGCGCGACCCATGTCGCATCGTCGCGGCCACCCGCGAACTCGAGCACCCATCCCAGGTGGTACAGTTCCTCGGTCGCCTGGGCTTCGTCGTCGCAGTCGAGCTCCACGTAGACACAGACCTTGGCGTCTTTGTCGAGCGCCGGCAGCGAGGCGAACGCCGTCGACTGCTCGCGCTGGCGACGTAGGATATCCAGGGCGCCCGCATCGAAATATTCGATGGCAGCCGCGTGGGACAGGACGGGACGCACAGAATCGGTAAAGGACACGGCCTTGTCTTCGCTGTCAAAGAAACAGCTCACGCCCCAAACGACCGCAGGCGCCGCCTGCAGGGCAATCTCGAGCTCGGTGATAACGCCGAGCGTGCCGCACGCGCCGATAAAGAGGTCGATGGCGTCCATATCGTCCGCAACGAAATAGCCTGAGGCATTTTTTGTCTCGGGCATGGTATAGCCGGGAAGATCGAGCTCGAGTGCACGGCCCGCTGCCGTCACGAGCGACAGGTGGCGGCCCTGGGCAAAAGCCTCGCCGCGCTGAAGCTCAAGCAAATCGCCATCAGCCAGCGCGACGTGGAGTCCCGTGATATGTGGGCGCATGGGACCGTAGGCGTAGCTGCGGGCACCGGAGGCGTTACATGCCGCCATGCCGCCCAGACAGGCAGACGCCTCGGTGGGATCGGTGGGAAAAAACTGCTCCGGGGCCTCTTGGAACTCCTCGTAGGCCTCAAGCGATACCTGGTCCCAACCAGCGATCGGCAGCACCTTCTTGCTCAGCTGCTTGCGCAGCTCCGAGAGCACAACGCCCGGCTCCACACGCAGCAGAAATTGGCCTTGTTCATCGCGGCGAAGGCCCAAGTAACGATTCATACGGGAAGTATTGAGGATATGCCCGCCGTGGGGCACGGCGCCGGCGGCAAGGCCAGTTCGGGCGCCCTGAACCGTTACCGGGACACACTCGGCATGGAGCTTTTCCAAAATGGCACGGACCTCGTCTTCCGTTGTCGGAAACGAGATGCTCGATGCTTCGCCCGATGCACGAGATTCATCGCGACCATACTCTTCGAACTCGTCGGTGAAGGGTTTGATGGTTGCAGACACGCGAACTCCCCCTTTAGCTAACTACAGTGTTTGCAGGGAGATGTTACCGCATCGTTTCGTCGACGTGTTCGAGACCGTCTCCATAATTGGCGATTTTTACGTTTGTGCAATTCGGCGAACGGCAAAGCTTCCTCGGCAGACGATGCTTTTGACACATATCGCCCCGCCGTCGCCGACCGCTCGATTGTCGCTCGAAAAAAGTTGAAGTAATTTTTTCCACCTTTTACCTGCGGAGATGTCAATCCGTCAAGCATTTGGTCAGAAATTGGTCAAGTAGCGGCTGATACGGTCGGCGTCGACAGCCAAAACCGATAGAAGTTTTGGCCCCAGAAGCAGGGAGGTTCCCATGGCATATTACTGGCCCCAGTACGGCGTCGCCATCGAGGTCGACGACGATCCCTATCTCCTGCCTTTCGACGAAGAGGCGTTCCCCGACACGGCGGTCTACCACGTCACCACCGATGTTATCTGCGACCCCGAGTCGTTCTCGGCGCTCGCCCACCACATCGCGCGTATCCACGACATCGAGCTCCCTCACGACTTTGACGAGCTCATCTACTCGCGCCGCCTGATGCTTCACATGCTCTTTGGAGCGGACCCGTCCACGTTCGCACGTGTCTACACCACCAAGGACGCCGCATGAGTGCGAAGAAGCCGCCCCGCCTCGCAGGACTGGGGCGTCGCAAGAAACTCGTCGTTGTCTGTCTGGCTATCGTCTGCGCCCTCATCGCCGTAGGGCTATACGCCTGGCAGTCGCAGCCCGTGCCCGAAGCGGGCGCCTCAGTCACGACGGCAGAGGGTAAATCGCGACAAGAAATCCAAGATGAGCTCGATGCCATCGTCCGCGACAACATGATGACGATTTCGGTCGCGCCGGTCGCTCAGCTACAGGAGGACGGCAAGCTGCGCGTCAACGTGCAAAACGTCCAAGACAATAAATTTCCCCAGCGATTCCGCGTCATCCAAAACGACGAGACCATGTACGAATCCGGTGTGGTCGAGACCGGCAAGACAATCGAGACGTGCCCCGCTGGCGACATCAAAGAAGGCGAGGCATACATCGAGATCCAAGCACTCGATGCCAAGACCCTCGACAGCCACGGCAATCCGACACGTGTCAAGGTACGGGTTGAGCAAGCCGAGAACTAGCTTTTTCGGCCGACGCGGCACCGCACGCAATTCACCAGCATTCGTCCAATCATCGCGGGGACGGCCCGCGGCGAATAGAAAGGAACGACCATGGACATCACCAGGAACATGAACGGAGCCAGAGCGCTCGTCGTGGGCGCAGGGCTCGCGCTCGCGCTCGCAATGGGCGCCGCCCCGACGCCAGCTCTGGCAGCCGGGCGCGTTGGAACCACGAAAGTAATGGTCAGGACCGAGATCGACAACGTAGAGTTCAAAGTTCCGACGGTTATTCCCTTCGTCGCCAAGGCCGACGGCACGCTTCAGGGCCCCTCAGAAGACGCGACCACCATCGACAATCATTCGGCCTACGGCATCCATGTCACCAACATGAAGATCGACGCCATGAACACCTGGACCATTGCCGCCGACGCCAAGGCCGGAACCGCGCAGAATTCCATCGACTTTAAGGTCGGCCCCGACGGCGCACTCCAGAACGCCAGCGCCGCAATGCAGGAGACGGGCCTCGATCTTTCCAAGAATGCAGCCTTCGACATGGGCTACCAGGGCATTGCCGGCGGCACGGACAAAATTAAGCTCAAGACAAGCGGAAACGTCGCCCGCGTCACGCGCGACATCTTCCGCGTAACCGGCGAAGGCGATCAGGTTGCAACGATCACCTGGACGGTCGAGCCCGGTGCGCACACGGCATAAGGCCGTCGCCCTGGCCACCGCCGTCAGTATCCTAGCGTTTGGGCCAGCCATGGCCTTTGCCCAGCAAGAACAGGCGCAGGCCGCCACGCAGGTGACGGTCGACCTCTCGGAGCTCGACCGCGGCAACTGCAAGGAACCGTTGGCACAGACAGACGACAGACGATGGCTCTTGGCAGCAGGCGCCACGGCAGCAGGCGCGGGAACCGCCGGCCTCGGTCTGCACATCAAACGCAGCCAGAAACGAAACACGGACAGGCCGCACTAAATTAGCTAAGGAGACCCCATGGCATCGAAGAACCTTTTGCCCGTCGTCGCACTCTGCGGCGCGCTCGCAACCGGAACGCCTGTCGCCGCTTGGGCGACTCCCGTCATGGCAGACTCCTTACCAGCAGCCCTAAGCTCCGCACCAAATCCGTCGAGCGCCATTGCGTGCAAGCGTTTTTCGTTCGCACAGGCCGCAATCTCAACCTCGGGATGCCTTCGTCGTAATACGGACGGCTCGATAGTCGTGGATATCAATCGTTCGAACAAGGCAAACGGCTCCCAGGCGGGGTGCGCCGTCTGCACGTGGCGCTCGATTGTGCTCGATGCAGATGGCGATCCGTGCGATTTGGGGTTGCGCATCGATATCGCTTCGGTCGATGACTCGGCGAACGGAGCGAAGGTCGCCTTCGACGGTGCGTTTTTCGAGAAAGGAGGCGGTATATGTCTGGGCTGCGCCGCCGCGAATGCAGACGATGTGCAGCCCACCCTCTCATTCACGGCATCGCTGCGGCTGACCAAGGCGGGCACCGATGCCATCGCGGCGGGAGAAGCATCCCTGCTGTTCTACGCCGCCAGCACCGAAGACACAGACATTCATTTCGAGAAGCCGGCCGGATCGCTCAGCCTTACGCGCGGGACGGAGGCAGGCCCTATTGCGATCGATACCCACACGCTAGGCAGGCAACGCATTCTTGCCGACCCGGCGCTTCTCGAGATGGAGTGGAACGGATCCGGAGCCGTCGGGATTGTCCCCTCCGCGCTTGACGCCAAGACGCTCCCCTCAAACGACGAACCCATCAACGCAACCATACAAGAAGAGAGCACGGACAAAGAAGCAGGTGCGGGCGACACGCCGTCGCCGACAAACAGCGTCCCAGCTTCTTTCGAAGCACCGAATGAGCCCGCTACCGGTCCAAACGATCCCGAGCTCGCGGACAGTCTGGGGCTTGCTGATCCTCAGGAGATCGATGAAGGTAACTGCTGCGTGCTTGCCGCCCTCGACCACACGGAGGTCATCGATGCTGCAAACATCGAAGTTGCCGCCGCCAATCAGCCCGTCCGCAAGTCGGCCATCATCGCATTTCCCGAATCCATCGAAGTCGTCTTTTTGCCATCGGGCGAGGTCGTGGCCCCAACACTGCTCACCTTGTTGGGCGCCAAGAATACTCGAAACGAAATTAAAAAGGTCACGGTTGTCGACCCTGCAACCACCGCTAAACTGCGTCTATACGCCGTTGCCCCAGACGGAGGCAAGACCTTGGAATTCGATGGCGACACACTTCTAGCCTGGCGACGTCTGGACATTATGCAAGACGTCTCGTATCAGATCGAACTCGAAGGGTTTGATCGTGCCCGCGATGCCAATATCATCGCCGCGGCTATTGAATCCCCACAGCGGCTTATGACACTGCGCTTTGACTACTATCCCTATGTCCCGACAACCACCTGAGGCTTAAATGCTGCGCATCATTCCTAATACCACTTATATAACGTATTAGATGAGTCGCGATGTGCCTCGCATTTCGTTCTGCTACGATTGCCACGTTGGCATCAATACAGGAGGGCTCATGCCGGGCTTGGGAACAATCATCAACGTTGCGCTTTTAGTTGCGGGCGGTCTTTTGGGATTAGCGGGCGGCCGCTTCATTACACCGCGCATCCAAGACACGCTCATGAAAGCATCGGGGCTGTGCGTCCTGTTTATCGGCCTGGGCGGCACCATGCAAAAGATGCTCGTCATCGATGGAAAGGCGCTAGCGACCACCGGTACCACCATGCTCATCGTATCGTTTGCCCTCGGCTCGCTCATCGGCGAAGCCATTAACCTGGAAGCCGGCATCGAAAACCTGGGCGAATGGCTCAAGCGCAAAACCGGCAGCGAGGGAGACAACGAGTTCACCAATGCCTTTGTCTCGACATCGCTGACCGTCTGCATCGGTGCCATGGCTATCGTGGGATCAATCCAAGACGGCTTGCTCGGCGACTGGTCCACGCTTGCCCTCAAGGGCGCGCTGGACTGCATCATCGTCTGCACCATGACGGCTTCGCTCGGCCGCGGCTGCATCTTCTCCGCCCTGCCCGTTGCCGTATTCCAGGGAACGATTACGCTGTTTGCCGGCGCACTCTCCCCTATCATGACCACGGCAGCCCTCAACAGCCTTTCGCTTGTGGGATCCATGCTCATCTTCTGTGTTGGCGTTAACCTTATTCGACCTCAGACCTTCCGCACGGCCAACATGCTTCCCTCCGTCGTCATCGCCGTCATCTACGCCCTCCTGTTCTAAACTATCAGCATAGTGATATCTCGAACACCTGTTTGATGCTGTGCTATGATATGAGGTCACCGTAGCTGCGTTCGAGAGGAGGAGCGGTGGCCGACCAGGACATCAAGATGCTCATCGAGCGCATTATGGCCGAGGCCCGGACCCATCAGTCCGCCCGCTTCTCAAACGAAACCTACGCAGACGAGCCGATTCTCAAAACCGGCCGACAGATGCAGAATTTCCTCCCCGACCAGTACCGTAAAATGCGCGAGATATCGCGCTGGCAGGATGACCCCAAGGGCGGTGCGGGCCGCTGGCTTTCGGAAGCCGAGCTTTTTTACCGCCAGGGCCTGCTGATGGCCGACTTTGAGGACGACTGTCCCTACAACGGCACCTTTAAGTCGTACTTTCCCACCTACAACGCCATGAGCGACCGGCAGCTGCGCGGCTACTTTACCTGGCGTGCCCAAGTGCGCCGCGGAACCGTCGAGGAAACGTCTACGTCCTTTGCCTTTCTGTATCTCTATGAGCTGATTTGCGGCATTGGCGTAGATAATCCACTCGATGGTTTTAACAAGATCAGGGCTTTTTGGGATGTCTATCGCGCCTTCGAGCCCGGCATCGACCGGTTTGCGCGCGTGTGGCTGCAAGATTACGCCGTGTTCCACGGGCTCGACCCCAAGCTGCTTCGTGACTCTAAAACCGTCATGTTCGATAACGCCCTTATCGAGCTGCGACGCGCGGCGCGAGACCTTGTACCGGCACCGGCACCGTCCGGCCAGACCCCTAAGCGTCGCAAAACCTCCGAGCCCACGCTCCCCCTTCCGCCCGATGAGGTGCGCGAGGAGCGACTCATGGCCGCCATCAACGCCCTCTCCACGTACAACCTAAGTAGCTCGCGGCTCGACCGCAGCCACCACCGCGATCTGCGCCACGTGGCGTGCGCCGTGTATGTCCGCATGGCGCGCTACTATGACACGCACCGAAAGACCGGCATCGTGGCAAGTTTATTTGGGGAGGAGACGGCCATGCCCTACACCATGTTTGCCTCGGCCGTATTCTTTGCGCCCGAGCGCCACGAGGACTGCGAATACCGTCTGGACCCCATCCATATCTACCGTTGCCAAAACGGTTTTTGGGAATGCATGCGGATTCACGGCAGCAGACAAAAGAGCAGCAAACTTGGCGAGATGATGCGCGCCTGCGACCAACGCCTGCGCCTGGCCCTGGACCCTGCCCATCCCCTTAAGGAAGAAAAGGTCCCCAAATATCTGGCCAAGATTATCGATGACGAGGTTGTGACATGGCTTTCGTGGGACGCTGCACACCAGCCCGTCAAGATCGATATCGATTTGAGCCAGCTGGGGCACATTCGGAGCGCTGCCGCACAAACGCGCGAAGCGCTTTTGATTGACGAGGAACGCGAGGACGGCGCGTCCGCAGAAGCCGAGGCAGCGGACTCAGGGCAACCGGAAGCCGAGCCCGTAGCCGACGCGACGGTCGAGGCGGTCGCGGCGGCCGCAGGGCAGGACGAGTCCGACGAGCCGACCATATCCACCGAACAGTTTGGTGTCGTGGCACCGCTTCTCGCGCCGACGCCCGCGTTCGCAGCGGCTGCGCCCGCTGACGCCACGAACGAACTCGCGCTCGCCGCAGACGCCTATCTCCGCGCGCTGCTCGAGCACAACGCAGTACAGGCGGAATCGGCGGTAGTGCAATCGGAGCAGAGCGAGGACATGCTCGTCGATACCATCAACGAGGCGCTCTTTGACCTGGTGGGCGACACCGTAATTGAATTTAGCGCGGCAGGGCCGCAGATTATCGAGGACTACGAAGCAGACGTGAGAGGATACCTAGACCATGAGTGATACCGCATCCGCAGCACCTCGCGTGCCCAAGCGCGTCGCTGCCGTCATTCTCAACTCGCTCAAGGGCGGCGTGGTCCCGCGCATCGGCCTTCCTTACATCACCGTAGGCCGCGAGGTCGAGATCCGCGCCCTGCTCACCGATCTGAGCCTCATCGCCGACGGTGGCGCGAGCTTCCGCTTTCTGGTCGGTCGTTACGGCGCCGGCAAGAGCTTTTTGCTCCAGACCATCCGCACGCACGCCATGGGCGAGGGATTCGTCGTCGCTGATGCCGACCTGTCGCCCGAGCGCCGCCTGCAGGGCGGTCAGGGACAGGGCCTTGCCACCTACCGCGAGCTCATCCGCAATATATCGACCAAGACGCGCCCCGAGGGCGGTGCGCTCAACCTTATCCTAGATCGCTGGGTCGCCTCATGTGCCGACGTCGACGAGTCGGTCGTCAATGCCCAACTGGCCCCGCTCGAGGAGATGGTCCACGGCTTCGACTTCACCCGCATGCTCCGCCGCTATCGCATGGCCGCATCCGGGGGCGACGAAGAGACCATGAGCCGCGTGACCAAATGGATCCGCGGCGAATACCGCACCAAGAGCGAGGCGCGCGCCGAGCTGGGCTCCTCGACCATCATCAGCGATGACGACTGGTACGACTACGTCAAACTCATCGCGCGTTTTTTGGTTTGCAGCGGCTACAAGGGCATGCTGGTGCTCATCGACGAGCTCGTGAATCTGTATAAGATTCCCAATGCCATCACGCGCCAGTACAACTACGAGAAGATCCTGACCATGTACAACGACACACTTCAGGGCAAGGCGCAGTACCTGGGCATGATCATGGGCGGCACGCCAACCTCCATCGAAGACCGCCGCCGCGGCGTGTTCTCCTACGAGGCTCTGCGCAGCCGACTCGCTCAGGGTCGCTTTGCGCGCCAGGACCTTAAGGACATGCTCGCACCCATCATCCGCCTGCAGCCGCTCACCTACGAGGAGCTACTGGTGCTCATCGAAAAACTCATGCAAATTCACGCCGGCTACTTTGGCTGGACGCCCACGCTTACCGAGAACGACTTGGTGGACTTCCTCAAGATCGAGTTCGGTCGTGTGGGAGCCGACACGCATCTGACGCCGCGTGAAGTCATTCGTGACTTTATCGAGTTGCTCGACATCCTATGCCAAAACCCCGACGCCAACGTGGCCGAGCTGCTGCAAAGCGTCGGCGGCGACGCGCTGGCGCCGGCAGCCGCAACAGGCGACACCGATACCGCAGGCGGCGACCGTAACTTCGCCGAATTCACCATCTAACCTGCCAAAAAGGGACAGGTTTATTTTGGCAGGCTCTATCTGGGCAAACGTTGAAGCAGTAATGCAGCAAGCCACTGCCCGCCGCGTTGAGAGATTCGCTTTTGAAAGGAGGCCTCGTGAACGCCTTTGACCGCTACGCCCCGTTTATCCAAGACTTCATCTACTCCCACGATTGGGAGAGCTTGCGCTCTATCCAGGTTGCGGCAGCTGATGCCATCTTTAACACGCAAGATAATGTGCTCCTGACGGCATCCACGGCTTCCGGCAAAACCGAGGCAGCCTTCTTTCCCATCCTGACCGAATTTTGGGAGAACCCGCCCGCGAGCGTGGGCGCCCTCTACATCGGCCCCCTCAAAGCGCTCATCAATGATCAGTTCGTCCGTCTCAATGACCTGTGCGAAGAAGCCGACATCCCCGTCTGGCACTGGCATGGCGATGTCTCGCAGTCGCACAAGGCCAAGCTCATCAAAAAGCCAAGCGGCATCTTGCAGATTACGCCCGAGTCGCTCGAGGCGCTCTTAATCCATAAGCATATGGCGATCCCGCGCATGTTCTGCGACCTACGCTATGTGGTCATCGATGAGGTCCACTCGCTCATGCGCGGCGACCGTGGCGGGCAGACGCTCTGCCTTATCGAGCGACTCTCGCGCATGGCCGGCGTACAGCCCCGACGCATTGGCCTTTCGGCCACCATCGGCGACCCCGAGCGCACGGGCGCTTTTCTCTCGAAGGGAACGGGGCGCGACTGCGTTATCCCCCGCTTTGAGGAACCGCGCCGCGTGTGGCGCATCTCCATGGAGCACTTCTACAACTCGGGCCCCCAGGCTCAGCAACGAGGATTCGTAGGCACAGGTCCACAAGAAGCCGAGGTGCTTGCTTGCGAGCGTATTGAGACGGCGGCGCCCGCGGCGCTGCCCGCATCCGGACAAGACATGTGCCACAGCGGACAGCTTACACAGGAAGAACACCGTCAACGTCGTGAGCAGGCGCGGGACAAGGCCGCTCCCAAAGACCGTCGCACTTCCTCGGCCCCCGAGGGCGAAGTCGACATCCCACGAGCGACCGAGCAGGCGCTTCTCAACCCCACCGACACGGCGCCCGACAACGCCGACCCCGGCATGGGCTATATCTTTGAGCATACGCGCGGCCGCAAATGCCTGGTCTTTGCCAACTCGCGCGAGGAGGCAGAGGCCGTGTGCTCCATGCTGCGCAGCTACTGCGAGAGCCGGCACGAGCCCGACCGTTTTCTCATCCATCACGGCAATCTTTCGGCATCGCTACGCGAGACGGCCGAGGAGCTCATGCGCGACGAGGAGCAGACGCAGACAACCGTCACCACCTCTACGTTGGAGCTCGGTATCGATATCGGCCGCCTGGAGCGCGCCTTCCAGATTGACGCGCCGTTTACCGTCAGCTCCTTTTTGCAGCGCATGGGGCGCACAGGCCGTCGCGATCTTCCGCCCGAGATGTGGTTTGTCATGCGCGAGGAAGAGCCCGAGCCGCGCACGATGATGCCCGAAACGATACCCTGGAAGCTCCTGCAGGGCATCGCGCTCGTACAACTCTATCGCGAAGAAAAGTGGGTCGAGCCGCCCGAGCTCGATCGACTCCCCTACAGTTTGCTCTATCACCAGACCATGTCGACGCTCGCCAGCACCGGCGAGCTCACGCCGGCCGAACTTGCCCAACGCGTGCTCACGCTCAGCTATTTCCACCGTGTCTCGGCAGACGATTACCGTGTGCTGCTACATCACCTCATTAAGATCGACCATATCCAGGTCACCGAGGGCGGTGGGCTCATCGTGGGCCTCGCGGGCGAGCGCATCATCAACAACTTTAAGTTCTACGCCGTGTTCCAGGAAAACGAGGAGTTTACCGTTCGCAGCGAATCGGCCGAGCTGGGCACGATCGTTAATCCGCCCCCGCCCGGTGAGCGCATCGCCATCGCCGGACACTGCTGGATTGTCGAGGAAGTGGACTGGAAGCGCCACACTGTCTTTGCCACGCAGGTCAAGGGCCGGGTGCCGGCCTACTTTGGCGACTGCCCCGGCGACATTAACACGCATGTGCTCGAGCGCATGCGCAAGGCGCTCAACGAGCACGCGACATATCCGTACCTTATGGGTAACGCACGGGCCCGCTTGGCGCAGGCTCGTCATACGGCCGAGATTTCGGGGGCGGGAACCAAGCCGCTCATTAACCTGGGCGGCGATACCTGGGTGCTCTTCCCCTGGCTGGGCAGCTACGCCTTTTTGGCGCTCGAGCGCATGCTCAAGATTAAATGTGCCGCGGAGCTGGGCCTTCGCGGGCTCGATCCGTCACGCCCGTACTTTATGCAGTTTAAGATGAAGGCCGATGAGGAGACGTTCTTTGAGGTGCTCGCCGCCGAGGCCGAGAAGGACTTCGATCCCATCGAGCTCGTCTATCCTGGCGAGGTGCCTTACTTTGACCGCTACGACGAGTTTGTTCCCGAAGAGCTCGTACGCAAGGGCTTTGCCGAAGGCGTGCTCGACATCGAGGGCATGAAGCAGCGCGTCCTCAGCTGGCGCGACCACACATAAGACGGGACTGACTATTCCCAATAGGCTAGTCGTGGAGAGCAGTGCCGAGGAAGTCGGTGTCGAAGGGCACGGCTTCGGCAAAGGCGTAGTCGCCGTCGCTGGCGATGAGCAGGTAGTTTTCCTCGCCGCCGAACTTCGCATCGCCACATGGGACCACCCAGGCGTGGACGAATACCTCGAGTGCCGCGGCAGCGCAGTCGCGAAGGAACGCCACATCGCTCCCCTCGTTTGCGCTCACGATATTGGCCACGTAGATACCCCCGGGGTTCAGGCTGCCCCGCACCAGGCGCAGCGCCTCAACGGTCGCCAGCTCGCGAACGGGCTCGGCACCGCCAAAGCAATCGCTCACGACCACGTCGTAGCGACGATGGCCCACGCTCGTCACACCCAGATACGAGCGAGCCTCAGCGGTAATCACTCGCAGGCGATCGCCCACCGTGCGCTCCAACTCGTCCAGGTAGAACCAGCGGCGCGCCAGGCGCGTAATCTCTCCGTCATACTCGACGACGTCCATGCGCAAGCCCTCGTGCGACATCAGCGCGAACTTGGGATAGGCAAACCCGCCGCCACCCAGCATAAGCATGCGGTCGATACCATGACCATACGCGTCGCGCATTGCGCCCTCGGCCTCAAACACATCGTCAAATGCACGATAGTACGCAAAGACCGGCTCCGCCCAACGATCGCCAACATAGCTCGCGCTTTGGTAGACGCCGCCCTGTACGAGCACGCGGACCTCGTCACCGCTCTCGTCGTGCACACGCTTCACACGCGCCAACCCGTTGCGAGTACGTGCGACCTGCAAACAGGCAGCGCGAACAGCGACGGCGGCCGCACCAAGCGCCGCAGCTCCCAGGGCAACGCCGGCAACAACACCAGCGGAAACACTCGGCTTGTTCATCTAGAGCTCCTTTTGCAGATAGAGACCATGGTCGCAAAAACCCAGGTGACGATAGTACTCGCGCGTACCGATCGCGCTGATCACGTTGATGTGCGTATACCCCGCATCCCGAGCAATCTGGCACGCACGCTCCACGAGCAGACGCCCCAGACCGTGATGCTGAGCCGCCTGGCCCTGATCGCCCACACGTGCCGCCATACCATACACGTGCACCTCGCGAATCATCGCCTCCTCCGGCCCCGTCGGCAGCTCGTCCGCGTGCGCGGCAACAAACGAACGGTCGGGCAGCGACAGACGCAAAAAGCCCGCGATCTTGCCTTCGGGTGTCACCCACTGCAAAAAGCGCTCGTGCGTCACCGGCGTCTCGTACGCCACGCCCTCGTCAAGGGTCAACTCGCCTAGGTCGGCGCCCGCCGTGCTAATCTCGCGATAGCGGATCTCACGCACCGTCGCACCGTCACCCCGAGCAGCCAGGCGGTTCTCGACGAGCTGACGCAGGTTGGGCTTCTTGTTGCCCACCATGATGTCATCGGAACTAAAGTCGCGAATCATGCGGCTGATGCGGCAGAACGCCGGCGTCACCACGATGTCATCGGCCAACACGTCGAGCAGTTCTTCCTCGGTATAGGGGCGCCACTCGCCACGCTCGTAACAGCCCACCAGACGCGAGCCCTCGATGAGCGCGCACGGGTAGACCTTGACCTCGTCGGGCATAAAGGCGCCCTCGGTCATAAAGCGCTCGTAGTCACGCTTGTCCCCCTCAGGCGTAGCACCCAACAAGTTGAGCATAAAGTGCGCGTGGATCTTAAAGCCAAACAGGCGCGCGAGCGAAAACGCCCGCTCGATCTGCGCCACCGAAATGCGGCGCTCGTTGATATCGAGCAGGTGCTGGTCAAGGCTTTGGATGCCCATCTGTATCTTGGTGCAACCCAGGCGGCGGATGAGCGTGAGGGCCTGCGGCGTTACGGCATCGGGGCGCGTCTCGATAACGAGCCCCACCACGCGATGCTTCGCCGTCTCGTTAATGCGCTGCTGACGCTCGAGCTCCTCCATCGTTGCCGTCTGCCACTCGGTGACCTCGCCCCACGGCGTACCGGGGCCGTACAGACGACGCACCGCACGGTTATAGCCGCCCACGGCAGCATCCACACGTCCCTGCTCGTCGGCAACGCCGCTCGCAAGCTCGGCCTCATCAGTCACAATGCCGGCGGCCCGATAGCGCTCGCGACGCTCTGCTACCACCGGCGGCAGGGCATCGGCGGGAGCGTCATCGAGCAGACGCCCCGCCTCGGCACGGCTGATGCCCGGACGCGCCAACATGGGGTTGGCCGCCACGCCGGCGACGGCGTCGTCATTGAGCGCACGGAAAAGCTCCGACATAAACCATGCCTGATACCCTTGCGGATAGTCGCTCCAGGTACCGCCAAGAACGATAAGCTCGATCTTGTCGGTTGCATGCCCCATTTGCGAAAGCGCGGTCAAACGAGCACTCACCTGCAGATACGGGTCAAAGCAGTTTTGCTCCGCACGGGCGCACGCCGGCTCGGCATGCAGATAGCTCTTGGGCATGCGCAGATCGTTGGGACAAAACAGGCAATCGCCCGAACAGGGCCACGGCTTGGTGATGACGGTAATGGTCGCCACGCCCGAGGCCGTTCGGCGCGGCTTCATACGCAGCACCTGCAGCAGTTGACGTTCCAGATCGGCGTCGACATTCCACCCAGCCCAACGAGCCGGTTCCTCACGTTTAACCCGCTGGTAAAACGGCAGCAGTCGGCGCTTGGCCAGGTCCCGTTTGTCGGCACCCTCGCGGCGCGCCTCGGCATGTATCAGTTTGACGAGGGTCTTGTCGTCCACGGTCTCGCCGCGACGCAGAGCCTCGAGTATGTTCAAAATAATCTGTTCCATGCCCCCATTGTAAAGGCAAAGGCGCCGGAGCCAGTCACGGCCCCGGCGCCTCCATCAAAGAGCATGCCTATATGCACCGACCTCCGAAAACCGCATGTCACTCCGGATCGAACGACATGTCGCCCGAACCGACCTTAAAACGATACGTGGCAGACTTATCACCGTTGTCGAATTCAAGATTCAATATGGTCTCGCCATCGTAGCCAAGCGGAAGGAAATCGCTCTCGAAGTCACCGCTGCCCACGGTGAGGCTCGCCTTAAAGCCCGTAGAGTTCGGAACCGTTATCTCCACATCGCCCGAGTCCACGCTTACGTCCATAGACTTCGCGGGGGCCTGGTAGAGCTCGAACGTCGCATCGCCCAAACCGACCTCGGCATTCAGAGTGTCGGTCACGGTGCCCGCAAACGCGACGTCTCCCGAGTCCAACGTCAAATCAAAGTCGTGGCACGCAATGTCCGCGACCGTCAGGTCTCCCAACCCCACATTTGCCGTAATGCCCATCATGTTATCGGCAAGCTCACGCGGCAGTTCAATGGTGACCTTACGGTCATGGGCGCGCTCGTCATCGCAATCGAACTGGCGAATCTTGAGCGTAGAGCCCTTGATTTCGGCCAGGTTCTGGGTTGCCGCATCGTAAGCAGCTACTCCTTTTGCGACGCGGCCACTCTCGATGACACGTACCGGCCCGTCGGAAACGCACTTAACCTCGACCGTGCCCGACGTCACGTCCAAGTCAAGGGATGTGAACGCGTCGGCATCAAACGTTTCCTTCGAAAGCTGTTGAGGCCGAGCGGAATAGTTACCGCTATTCAAGGAATCGTCCTCGTCAAACGCATCGCCCATACCAGACAAGCCGGATACAACATCGTCGAAATCCCACGGTCCATCAAAATGAATCAAAGTCCACGAAGTGCCAAAGACAAGTCCGATGATAAGCACAAACGCTCCGATGCCGACGCCCAAGCGCCTCTTAGACTCATGCGAGAGCTTCATCATTCACCACCTTCTTTGGCACTCGGCTCAGCGGTGGCCCCGGCAGCCATGTCAGCGTCAACCACAGTGGAAACGTCCTCCCCCTTAGTCCTAGCGACCGCCGGCGCCGGACCAACCTGGATATCCCCGCGCGCCCAATCGCCATCGAGCGCACGCGCCACCCAGTGATAGATGGGGATCGTAAAGAAGATCAGCGCGGCAAAGGGGCCGGCACCAAACAGGAACATCAGCAAAAAGAACAGCAGCCAGCACACGGCCCAATACGGGAACGACTGGAACGGGCCCTTCACCGGAGTCACGCTGGTCGCACCGGCACCCGTCACCTGAGCCGTCGCCGCATTAGCTGCCTGCGCGCTCCAGCTTGCCGCTTGCGCCGCCTTGGCGGCGGCATCACTCGCCTGCGTTGCCGCCTCGGTAGCACGTGCCGCCGCCTCATGGGTACGGGCGCGCTCCGCTGCCTCGGCCTCGCGCTGGCGGGCACGGTCCTCGTTCTCAAACTCGATATCGTCCTCGATCTCGTCGCTCGGATTGAGCAGCTCGTCCAGACTCACACCATAGAGCTTGGCAAGCGAGATCAGGTTCTCGGTATCGGGCGAGCTCTCCGCGCGCTCCCATTTACTGACCGCCTGGCGCGACAGCCCCAGCTTTCGTGCCAATCCTTCTTGGCTAAAGCCCTTGCTGCGGCGAAGATCAGCGAGCCGCTGCGCAGTTTCTACATTCATGGTTCCTCCTATGTGATGCCAGCCGTGCCGCCGGACCGTTTTTGTTCTTAAGGCGCCTTGCACAGTTAAAAATCTATCCGCCACCGCCAAAAGCATGCCACCTATTCTAGTGAGATTTTTGACAACCGGCGGTTGCGGGTGCATATGAGCTGCGGAAATGTGTCCAAACAAAGCAATGACCCGTAGCTTGGTTGTCCCCGTTGCGGCGTTAACGGTAGTATGGTCGTACTATTAATTCCGCACCGCCAATGGAGGGAGTTCCGCGCCGTGAACCGCGATTTCGCCTCATCGCTCATCCAGCTCAACAATACGTTCTATCGCGAGCACTCCGCCTCCTTTTCCGATACGCGCCAGGCCCCGTGGCCCGGCTGGGTGCGCACCATGGACATCGCGCTCGAACAGCTCGACGTCGCCACGATCGAGCACCCCGTCCGCGTGTTCGATCTCGCCTGCGGCAATATGCGATTCGAGAACTTTGCCGCCGGCGGCGCACTTGCCGCCAAGGGCGTCGACGGCGCAAACCCCTCGGCAGATGCCAGCTGCCCCTTCGAGTTCTATGGCGTCGACTCGTGCCAAGACCTGGCCATCGATGCACATGGCCACGCCCTGCGCATTCCCAACCTGCACTTCCAGGAACTCGACGTGCTCGACGCCCTCATGAAGCTCAATCCCGCCGAGACGCCCGACGTGCTTTTCGACGCCCCGCTCGCCGATATCTCGGTCTGCTTTGGCTTTATGCACCACGTGCCGTCGTGCGAGTACCGCGTACGCGTGCTCGACACCCTGGTGCGCCAGACGCGCCCGGGCGGCATCATCGCCATCAGCTTTTGGGAGTTTATGAATGACGAGCGCATGGCGCGCAAGGCCGTTCGCGCCGAAGCCCGCGCCGAGCTTACCCCGCCGTTTGAAGGTTACGATTCCGCGCAGTTTGAAGCCGGCGACCACCTCATTGGCTGGCAAAACGACCGCCACGCCTACCGCTATTGCCATCACTTTGACGATCAGCAGATCACCGACCTGGTGCGCGGCGTCCGTACGTTCTACAAGAGCGGCGAGGTCCCCGTGCGCGAGCTTGAGCGCTTCCATGCCGACGGCCGTAGCGGCGAGCTCAACCGTTATGTGATTCTCAAGCGTCTGTAGGCACCGACGACGCGCCGCCGAGCCGCGCCGCATCTTTCGGGCAAACTATGCCCACCTTCTTCCAACGCATCGCCGAAACGCGCAGCCATGCGTTTCGCATTTATGACCAAGGAGCCTCATGGGAGCCGTCCACGTTCGCACGCCTAAGAACTTTGTACTCGAGGAGCGCCTGGAGCGCTACGCCGATGCGATTGAGACGAACCCCGAGGCCTATGTCGGAGATTGGCGCAAGGCCTGTGCGCCCGCAGGCAGCAAGCCTTTCGAACACCTTCACCTGGATCTTGGTTGTGGCAAGGGAACGTACCTTGTAGAGAGCGCGGCCCACGAGCCAAACACGCTCTTTATCGGCATGGACCAGGAGCCCATCTGCATTGCCTATGCCGCGCAGAAAATATGCGAGCAGAAACTGACCAACGCACTTGTCCTGCCCCGAGGCGCCGCATCGCTGCCGCAGCTATTTGCCGCAGGCGAGCTCGATGCCATCACCATCAACTTTCCCACGCCGCAGCCCAAGGCCAAGTACGCCAAAAAGCGACTCGTCCATGTCGACCACCTAATGCTGTACCGCCCGCTCTTTGCAGCCGGCGCCACCGTCACGCTGCGCACCGACAGTAAGCCATTGCGCGACTACGCCTTGGGGCAGTTTGCTGCGGCCGGCTATGACACGCTTTGGGTAAGCGACGACGTCCGCCGCGACCATCCCGAGCACCCCGAGACCGAATACGAGCGCCGCACGCGCGAGATGGGTGCAGCCGTCTATGGCATTTGCGCCACACCCGGCGCGCAGCCCAGCGATGAACAGCTCGCGGCGGGCCGCGCGCAGGAGCAAAGCCTTGCCTGCTACCTGCCCGAAAACCTCGATGAGCTCACCTATGTACCTCTGGGCATGGAGGAGGCCGTCGAGAACTTTAGAAACCGCGCCCGCAAAGGCAAGAAGCGCCTGCCGCAAGAATCCCAGGGGCCTCTGATGGTCGCGGCGTCGGTAAGCAAGCGCAAATAGGCGCCAGCAAACGACCCTCAAAACCTAAGTGAGTAGACTTCTTGGCAATAGCCAAGCACAACCCGCATAACGAAAACTAAAACCGCAGGTAGAGCCCTTGCGCAAAAGCCGTGTGCTCGAGATATCGCAAAAAGTCTACTCACTTAGCTGGCAACTGCACCAAACGGCTGAGCAGAACGCCCATTTCCTGCATTTTCTTTCGCGCTGGCACCCCGCGCCGCCGCTACGCCATAATAGTTGGCGGACAATCGCGAGAGAAAGCAAACACATGGCACAGACCACGACAGATATCGCCGCCAGCACCGTCTCCGGCGCCGGAGCCGCCAGCTCATTCTCGGGCGGCACGGGAACCGAAGCCGAATTCGGCTCACTCGGTGCGCTCTCCCCCACCTGGTGGGAGCCCGAGGACGGCAGCGAGCCCGAACCGTGGCTCACGCCCGACCAGGCCTTCGAGCGCTTCTTTGAATGGACGAGCAATCGCGGTATTGAGCTGTGGGACCACCAGGAAGAGGCCCTCATGGATCTAGCCGCCGGCGATCACGTCATTCTGGGCACGCCGACCGGATCGGGCAAGTCGCTTGTCGCGCTGGGCATGCTCTTTATGGGCATGGCACAGGGCAAACGCTGCTATTACACGGCCCCCATCAAGGCTCTGGTCAGCGAGAAGTTTTTCGACCTTGTGCAGGTGCTCGGCCGCGATAACGTCGGTATGATCACCGGCGACACGCATATCAACACCAAGGCGCCCGTCATCTGCTGCACGGCAGAGATCCTCGCCAACGACGCACTACGCGAGGGCGAAGATGCCGATGTTGGCTGCGTCGCCATGGACGAGTTCCACTACTTTGCCGACCCCGATCGCGGTTGGGCCTGGCAGGTGCCGCTGCTCACCCTGCCTCACACGCAATTCATGCTCATGAGCGCCACGCTCGGCGATGTCACTGCCATCGCCGCCTCACTCGAGGAGCACACCGGCGCTGCTTGCGACTTGGTTGTCGACGCCCCGCGTCCTGTTCCGCTGAGCTACGACTATGTGACGACCTCCCTCGAGGGCACGGTCGAGCTCGCCATGCGCCGTGGCGAGGCCCCGCTCTACATCGTGCACTTTAGCCAGGATGCCGCACTTGCGACGGCACAGTCGCTCGCCAATTTTGGCATTGCCAGCAAGGAGCAGCGCGAGGCCATCAAGGAGGCGGCCAAGGGCACGAGCTTCTCGACGGCCTTCGGCAAAATCCTCAAGCGCTTGCTCGGATGCGGCGTCGGCGTGCACCATGCTGGCATGTTGCCGCGCTACCGCCTGCTGGTCGAGCGCTTGGCGCAGCAGGGCCTGCTACCCGTCATCTGCGGCACCGATACGCTCGGCGTCGGTATCAACGTGCCCATCCACACCGTGGTGCTCACCGCGCTCACCAAGTTCGATGGCTACAAGATGCGTCGCCTACGCGCCCGCGAGTTCCACCAGATTGCCGGCCGCGCCGGCCGCTCGGGCTTCGATACCGAGGGCATGGTGATTGCCGAAGCACCCGAGCACGAGATCGAGAATGCCAAGCTTATGGCCAAGGCGGGCGACGACCCCAAAAAGCTCCGTAAGATTAAAAAGAAAAAGGCCCCCGAGGGCTTTGTCTCCTGGAACAAGCAAACCTTTGAACGCCTGATCGAGACGCAGCCCGAGACGCTCAAGCCGCGCCTGCGCATCACGCACTCTATGGTAATTAGCGTGGTCGAGCAGGGCGGTAACGCCCGCGCCCGCGTGCACGACCTTATCGAGACAAGCCTGCAGACCCCCGAGGAAAAGGCCAAGCTTGAGGTTCGCGCCGACGAAATCTTCGCCACGCTTATCGATTCCGGCGTCGTCGTGCGTACCGAAGTGCCGCCCGCGCCGGATGCCCCGGCCGACGCCGCACCGGACATCGACTATGCGCTGACGGTCGATCTGCCCGAGGACTTCGCACTCGACCAGCCGCTCTCGCCGTTTTTGCTTGCCGCGCTGGAGTTGCTCGATCCCGAGAGCGAGACCTATACCATGGATCTAATCTCAATGGTCGAGGCAACGCTCGAGGATCCCAAGCAGGTGCTGCGCGCACAGGAGCGCGCCGCACGCGATCGCGCTATGGCCGAGATGAAGGCCGACGACATCGAGTATGAGGAGCGTCTGGAGCGTATTCAGGACGTCACGTACGAAAAACCGCTCGAGGATTTGCTCGACGCCGCCTTTGACAAGTACTGCCAGGAAGTACCCTGGGCCAACGACTACCAGCTCTCGCCCAAGAGTGTCCTGCGCGACATGCTGGAAAGCGCGAGTGACTTTAAGGGCTATATCCAAAAGCTCGGCATCGCCCGCTCCGAGGGCATTCTGCTGCGCTACCTAGCCGAGGCCTACCGTTCCCTCGATCGCACCGTGCCCATTGAGAAGCGCGATGAGCGCTTGCGTGACATCATTTCGTGGCTCGGCTTTGTGGTGCGCTCGGTCGACTCGAGCTTGGTGGACGAGTGGGAGAACGCCGGCAACCCGGCAGCCCTCGACGCCGCGCCGCCGCAGGGCATCGACGAGGTCGTGGCGGATCGCCGCGGCTGCACGCTGCTGGTGCGCAACGCGCTCTTCCGCCGCGTGACCCTTGCCGCCCGCGAGCACGTGCGCGACCTGGGCGAGCTCGACGACGACTGGGGCATGAGCGAAATCCGTTGGCAAAAAGCGCTCGATGCCTATCATGAGCAGCACGAGGAGATTCTTACCAACGGCGACGCGCGCTCCTCTGCTATGTTCTCGATCGACGAGAGCGACGAGAAGGCCGACCACCTATGGCATGTGCACCAGGTCTTTGCCGACGAGGACGGCGACCACGACTTTGGCATCATGGGCGATGTCGATCTGGACGCCACGCAAGACGGCGGCGAGGTCGTCTTCAAAAACTACCGCGTCGGCTTTATCGAGGACTTGCTCGAGGACTAGCCGAACATATTGAAGCGAAACGAAGCGGGGCCGCTGGCAACATCGCCGGCGGCCCCGCTTTTACACGATCTGCTATGCCCTACTCGGCATCCTCGACCTCATACGAATCTGCCTCGGCCGGATCATCGTTTGTCTCTGGCGCGGCCTCGCGCGCCTCGTCAAACGCGGCCTTCATGGTTTTGTTGCCCCATGTGAGCTTGCGAATGGTAAGCTCATCAGCTTTGTTGTGGGCCAGGCGCAGGTTCTCGGTGCTGCGGCGCAGGTCGTCCTTGGTCTTCTCGAGCTGCTTGATGGCGGCATCGATTTCCTTGATCGCCGACTCGAATTGCTTACTCGCCAGGTTGTAGTTACGCGAGAAGCCATCCTTAAACTTTTCCATCTTGGCTTCGAAGTTCGTAACATCGATATTCTGCTGCTTGTACTCCGCCAACTCCTGCTTATAGCGAAGCGAACCCATGGCGGCGTTGCGAAGGAGCGTAATCATGGGAATGAAGAACTGCGGGCGGATCACGTACATCTTCTCATAACGGTAACTCACGTCGACGATACCCGCGTTATAGAGGTCACTCTCGGGCTCCAGCAGGGTGCAGAGCACCGCATACTCGCAGCCTTTCTGGCGACGATCGTGATCGAGTTTCTTAAAGAAATCCTCGTTCTTGTGTTTGGTCGCGGTCTCGTCGTTCTCGTTTTTCATCTCGAACATGATCGAAATGATCTCGTTGCCGCTCTCGTCACACTCGCGGAAGATAAAGTCGCCCTTGGTACCCTCGGATGCATCGTTATCCTTCTCGAAATACGCGTTGGGAAACGCCGTCATGCGCAGGCGGTTAAACTCGGTCTCGCAGTGCTGCTCGAGCGACTCGCCCACCATCTTGGTGGACAGGCGGACCTTCATGTCCTTAAGGCGCTCAATCTCTTCATCCTTGTAGCGAATCAGGTCATCGCTCGCGCGCTTGGCCTGCGCAAGCTCGAGCTCGTGTGCCGCCTTGGCTTGCTCCTCGCGAGAATCGCGCACCGCCAGCTCGCTCGTCAGTTTGGCACGTGCCTCATCGCGCTCTCGCTCCGCCGCGGCAACCGCCTCTGACAGGTTCATTTTTGCCATCAGTTCCTGCTCGCGCAGCTGGGCACGCAGGCCCTCGGCCTCTTGCTCGGACTGAGCCTTTGCGGCGGAAAACTTCTCTTGCACCTTCGCGCGATAGTCAGTAAGCGCGCGCTCGGCCTCGCTGCGAGCGGCATCGAGCTCACGCTGCGACTCTGCCGCGGCAGCGGCAAGCGCCATCTCCTGGGCCTTGTCCGCCGCGGCGATCCTGGCCTGCAGCTCGGCAATCTGAGCGTCGCGCGCGGACAGGTCGTTTTGAGCAGCATTGCGTGCCGCCGCCTCGGCAAGCCTGGCTTCATCATCTTTGCGCTCCAACTGCGCACGTAAATTGTCGATCTCGCGCTGAAGCTCGGCATTCTCCTTTTGAGCATCGGAACGGGCCTCAACCGCCGCGCGCTGACTTGCGCTCTCGCGCTCTGCGGCAGCGCCTTCGAGCTTGGCGCGCAGCTCGGCAAGCTCAGCGTCGCGCTTGGCAACCTCTTGTGCCAGCTGCTGAGCTGCAGCGTTCTTCTGCTCGACAAGCTGAGCGTCGCGCTGAGACTCTGCCTTTTGCAAGGCAGCCGTCGAGCGCGAGCGCTCAAGCTCCAGCGCCTGCTCGCCCTCGCGCTGGACCGCCTTCACACGCTCGTCCAGGTCGCGCGAGAACTCGGCGTCGCGCACCTGCTTGACGATATCCGCATAACCGGACGCATCGACCTTAAAAACTTCGCCGCAATGCGGGCACTTGATCTCGTTCATGGCAGCTCCTCGATGGACGCAAATTACAACCGCCTACACTCTACCGCGCCACGCGGACAAAAAAGGCGCCGCCGCCATAATGGCAACGGCGCCAGATCCACCGCGAGGGTGCCTATCCCCTTTGTGGTGGCTTGGGTCCTTACAGGTCGCGGTAGTCGATCAGGCGAAGATCAGGTTGAGACTCAAGCCAAGCGCGAAGCTCAGGATCGATCAGCGCATCGACTTCCTTGGTGCGATCGGTCGTAAGCGAGCTGTTCTCCAAGATAAAACGATCGAGATAGCCCGGATGGCACACAAAGACGACCGTCTCGCCGTCCGCCATCTCGCGAACCGTCCGCATAATCGAGTCCTTGGGTTCGTAGCCCGGCTCCATCGAGTGCATCACCATGCGCAGGTCGGTGGCACCGCATCGCACAACCGCTGCGGGGTCGAAGCTCGCCTTCTGTTCCTTAAGGCCCAGTTCCTGAGCAACCGCCGAGATCGCTCGGTTAAGGTTTTTGCTCATGACGGCATGGGCCTCAAAGTAATCGGGTTCGCGGCCCACGATCTCGACAAAGCGGTCATGCTGCGCGCGAATCTCGATGCAGGCCTCGTCGAAGTCTATCAACTCCTCGCCGCGCTTAAAATGCTCGCGGAAGGTACGGCTGCTATGGAACTCACCATTCTCGTTGAGCATGCTCGGAATGAGCGCCGGGTCGGCACACGGCTTGCCCAGGCACACGTTGGTATGCTGGCCCACCGCAATGCCGGCGTCCGCCACGAGCGACCAGCCGCGCTCGGCCTCGGGCATATTGGGCATCAAGCCCGCCGAGCGCACCAGACCCT
This sequence comes from Collinsella aerofaciens, assembly GCF_015561195.1. Lineage (GTDB taxonomy): Bacteria > Actinomycetota > Coriobacteriia > Coriobacteriales > Coriobacteriaceae > Collinsella > Collinsella aerofaciens_AC. The sequence continues at coordinate 60,592 of NZ_JADMSU010000002.1, forward strand.
CATTGATGCTGCGGGCAATCCCCAGGTTAACGGCATACGAATAACCGATATCGTCGGCACGAATGAGCAATTGCTTCATATTGACCCCCATCTACGGAAAGGGGCACTTGAAGCGTAGCCAAGTGCCCCAGATAATTGTCCTACCAAACGGATGCTTTAGGCCTTGGCGGCAGCAGCGTCCTCGTCGAGCTGCTCCTTGGTAAAGCCAAAGAGGTAAGCGATGACGGCTGCGGAAACAAACGCAGCGCCCGAGGCAACGCATCCCCAAACGAGATTAGCAGTTCCGCCGGCAACAAATCCAGTAACGCCCAGAATATTAGTCGCGCCCAAAACATACGTGGTCACATTGGTGAGAGCCGCGATCAGGCCGCCGATGGCACCGCCGGCAACCATGGCACCCAGGCAGCGGGTGTACTTAAAGCCGCAGCCATACAGCGCGGGCTCCGTCACGCCACCGACAATGCCGGAGAGCGAGAAGCCAAGCATGGCACCCTTTTCGTCGGTCTCCTTAAGGCGCAGGAAGGCGCCGAAGGCCATACCCCACGTGGCGAACTGGGCGATACCGCCCGCGACCATAACGCAAGAATCAGAGCCCAAGGTGAGCAGTTGCACAATGCCCAGGGTAAGCAGAACCTGATGCATACCGGTCATAACCAAGAACTCCCAAAGCGCGGCAATGGCGACGAGGGAGAGGATCGTGACGATGCCGCCAGTGTTACCGAGGCCGAACATAAAGTTGCCGACCAGGTTGCCCAGAATGGAGCCGATCGGAGCTAGAGCGCACAGAGAAACGGGGATCATCACAGCCATGGTGCACACGGGCACAAACACCGTGGAGAGCATGTCGGGGATAATCTTTTTCATGAACTTTTCGACGACCATCAGCACTGGCATGGAGAGCACCATGGGAAGCACGGTCGCAGAATAGTTGTTTAGCTGAGCCGGGAGCACGCCATAAACCATGGTGGTCGTAGCACCCGAATCAGCAGCGGCATTGACCAACGTCATGAACTCGGGGGCAATGAGCACGCCGCCGAGCATCATGCCAAGCGACTGGCTGCAGCCAAGCTGTTTTGCGGCAGCCCAGCCCAGATAGACAGGAAGGAAATAGTAGCCAGCGTTGTAAATCCAGTTGTAGAAGAAATTGTAGATGTCGGAATCGGCAGACCAGATACCGAGCATGCCGTCGCCGCAAAGTACGGCAATGGTGCGGAACATGGCGGCACCCATGATGATGGGGATCGTCATGACCATAGTCTTGGACAGGTAGTTGAGGGTCTTCTTGCCCGCAGTCTTGAGCGTCAGCGGCTCCTTGGTGCCGTCATCGAGGTTCTCGTCAATGGAGCCTTCGCCCTTGACGCCCAGCGCAATGGCGGCGTCATAGACCTTCGGCACGTTCTGGCCAATGATGACCTGATACTGGCCGCCAGACCACTGTGCGCCCAGCACGCCCTTGATCTTCTTTACTTCATCGTCATTGGGAATGGACTGATCCTTGAGGTTCAGACGCAGGCGGGTCATGCAGTGCGTCGCGTTCGTCACATTGGAGGCGCCGCCGACGGCAGCAAGCACGTCCTCGGCAATCTTCTTGTTATCGACAGCCATGTCGAATCCCTTCTCTTCCAACTAAAGGCCGTGGGACTTCACGGCACCAAGACGCACGATTCCGCTCGCGCCTGCGCAGCGCACGATATCAGTTGGCAAGAGATTGATTTGCATGTGATTCCCGGGTGGATCGACATGAAAAAAGCCCCGCGCACAACCGACAGAGACCCAATTATGGCCTCGGCAGAATCGGTAGTGCCTCTCGGAGCTGCGCCGTGAGTAACACCCAACACACGGCGAGTATATGCGGCAGATGCGTTCGTTGCGGCTCAGATTACCGACGAACGGTAGCAAACGACCCGCGAACGGTCGCCATGACGGAAAGGAAATACCAGAGAGCCTATTTATCCGAGTGGACAGAAGCCACGCGGTTCACATGCATGATCAGATAGACGAGTTCTTCTTGGGCCAATGGCTCGCCAAAGGCCTCTTGAATCAGATCGTCGACACGATGAGCGCAACGCGACGCCGCCGGATACTGCTCCACGAGCACGTCGTAAAGACCGGAGTTCTCGGTATCGATCGGCTCTTTCTTTGCCACGCGGTCGAGCAGATAGCGTACATGAGTGGCAAAGCGAGTAAAGGCGAACGACGAGCGATCAACCTTCACACCCAACTCTTCTTGAATAATCGCGACCGTCATATCGAGCAGATGCTCTTCATGTTGTTCAGCCAGCACGCGCCGCTCGCTCGGCTTAACCGATGCGTTGACAATCGACATGGCAATGCCCGCGGCCTCGCTTCGGGGCATACGCACGCGAAAGCTTTTCTGAATGCCGCGAACGGCCAGCTCGCCCAAGCGGTATTCGATGGGATGCAGCTGCTCCAGATCGCGCTCGAGCGACAACGACACCACCATATGTTCGCGGGCGCGCTTAATGGCAAACTGAATATGGTCTGCCAATGTAATGGGAAGGTTAGGACTCAATTCGTACGAAAGCTGTCCGGTCGCGATATCGGCCAGCTGAGCAGAAAACTCCAGCACCTCGGGATCGACCTCATCGATAAACGCCAGGTACTTTGAATCAATGCCGTAAAAGGTACGCGTGATGACATCCAGGTCGACTTCATGTGGCATATCGCCAAAGCCGATACCGCGACCCAGCGCGATAAGCTGACGCCCCGCGCCGTCTTCGCAGATAGCGGCGTTATGGTTAATGCGCTGGATAGCCCTCATGGATTCATCGCTCCTACTAAAAAGCGCCGCACAGACCATCCACGCGGCGCGTTCATTCTACCTGCACTTACAACTACAGTCCAAAGAAGCCGAGAATCTGGTCGCGGCTAACGGGCTTGTAGTTGTTGGCATCGAGGCCAACGTCGTAGCGAAAGATAGGGCGCTCGCGATCGCGATTGCGCGCGTTGGTGCGGTCTCCCCTACTGTGAATGTGCCCGTGCAGCATGATGGCGCCGCGCGCCTTGCCATTCCAGCTGAGCATGGGGTAATGGCTCATTACCAGGCGATGGCCCTTAGCGTAACCGGGGGCGACCTCCAGATAATCGCGCACCTCATCCCAAATGTGCGGCGCGTCCGGATCTCCCCAATCGCCATCATGGTTACCACGGATGAGCGTCACGTTCTGGCATTCGATGCGCTCGCGCAGGCGCACTGCCTCCGCCATGGGCAAACGATACGTAAAGTCTCCCAGGATATAGAGGCGGTCGTCCACAGCCACGCACTCATTGATGGCATCGATGACCTTGCGGTTCATCTCCTCGACCGAATCAAACGGTCGATCCACGTCGTGCAAGATATTCGTATCGCCCAGGTGCAGATCGGCGGTAAACCACATCATCGTCTCTGTCCTCATTTCGCAGCGCGTATAAGACCTGTTTAGTATACAGACGCAGCGATGCGACGGTTACCCAAAGAGCCCGCCGAACAGACCTCGGCGGCGCTTGTCCTGCTTTTTCGAAGCGTCATCCTGAGCCTTCTTGCCCTGTCGCTTTTTACGATCTTGCTCCAGCTCATCGTCATCGAGCAGCAGATCCCACTCAAACGGATCATCTACCAGATCGAACAAGTCATCGTCATCAAACACGTGCGCCTCCATTACCGATTAGAGAGCATCCACAACATAGTTGAGAAGTCTACGGGCCCGTGCGGACACAAATTCATCCTGTCTGCGTCTTTCAATCGCTTGCCGCAACGCTTGCGCGGCGGAACGCTTACAGCTAAGATAGGGACACGGATGGCACCCGTGGCTGCGGGTCTTGCCAACTCCGATACACGTTTTCATCGTGAGAAGTGGCCGTCTTCGCTTACGCGGGGGCGGCTATTTCATTCGGCCGATAAACAGGCCGAGTTCGATAGCCGCGATCAACAACGCCAATAACGAAATAACATCGCTTACGTTCATACCAAATCCCTTCTAAAGGGAGTTGGCCCATCCGTGCTCCATAGCAGTAGTCTAACGCAAAATGCGGGTAATAGGAACATCTGTTCGTATTACCCGCACCCTTTTCTAATGCACAAACATGCGCACGAACTTGTGCTTCCAGCTTGCGTAAGGGGCATAGCGGAACGGCACGTCCAGCCACGTTGCCTTGTTCACGATGCTCTTCTTGTGGCTAAACGTATCGAAGCTCTCGCGTCCATGGTACTGTCCCATACCGCTCGCCCCCATGCCGCCAAAGCCCATATGGCTCGTGGCCAAATGCATAATGGTGTCATTAACACAGCCACCACCAAAGGGCACGTAACGCACAAAGCGCTGCTGAACCTCACGGTCCTGGCTAAAGATATACAGGGCCAGCGGCGTCGGACGATCCGTAATAAACGTCTCGGCCTCGTCTAGGCTCTCAAACGTCAGCACCGGCAAGATGGGGCCGAAAATCTCCTCCTGCATCACGGCGTCATCGGGGGACACGCCGTCCAAAATCGTCGGCTCGATCTTGAGCGAAGTCTCGCGCGCGGTACCTCCAAGCACGACCTTATCGGGATCGATCAGCCCGCGCACGCGCGCAAAATGCTTGGCGTTGACGATATGCCCGTAATCCTCGTTATCGAGCGGATGCTCGCCAAACATACGGCGGACCTCTTCCTTGATGAGACCCAGCAGCTCGTCGTGCACGCGCGTGTCGACCAGCAGGTAGTCGGGCGCCACGCAAGTCTGCCCCACGTTGAGCCATTTACCAAAGGCGATACGGCGTGCCGCGACCTTCAAGTTAGCCGTCGCATCCACGATGCAGGGACTCTTTCCGCCCAGCTCAAGCGTCACGGGCGTAAGGTTTTTACTTGCGCGCTCCATAACGAACTTGCCGACCGGAACGCTACCGGTAAAGAAGATCTTGTCCCAGCACTCATCGAGCAACGCTTCGTTTTCGGCACGCCCGCCTTCGACGACCGTCACCAAGCGCGGATCAAATGCCTCTTCACAGATTTGCTTGAGCACCGCGCTCGATGCCGGAGCATAGGCGCTCGGCTTGATGACCACGGTATTGCCCGCGGCAAGGGCGCCAGCGAGCGGCTCGAGCGTCAGCAAAAACGGGTAGTTCCACGGAGCCATGATGAGCGTGACGCCATAGGGCACGGACTGCGTCTTGCACACACTCACGGCGTTGGCGAGGTCACACGGACGCAGACGCGAGCGACTCCATCGAGCCACATGCGCAATCTGATAACGAATCTCGGAAAGCGAGGTGCCGATCTCGCACATATACGCCTCGTCATGCGACTTTCCCAAATCGGTCTTGAGCGCATGGGCAATATCGGCCTCGTGGGCCCGCACTGCATCGCGTAAACTCACGAGCGCACGACGTCGAGCATCGACATCAAACGTGGCGTGCGTCTTAAAGTAGGCGCGCTGATCGCCGACGATGCACGCAATTTCCTCGGTGTTCATGGACCCTCCTAGTTCTCGCCCTCAAACATACCACCTGCAACGACTTCATACATATGCTCGAGCTCCAAGCGGTCCATTAATAGCGGAACGGGGTACAGGGGATTGGCCTCGACATCGGCATGCGTCGCCATTTGCGGAATATCGGAGCGGCGAATACCCGAGACATATTTGGGGATTCCCAGGGCCTCGTTCATGCGGTCGACCCAATCGATAAAGGCCTCGGCCGCCAGGCCGTCCTGCGCGTTAGCCGGCGCGATACCGGCCATGCGGGCGAGATCGGCGAGTTTAGGAGCAGCGGCTTCGCCATAGGCGCGAAGCATATGCGGCAGGATGATAGCGTTGGCCAAGCCGTGCGGAATCCCGTAACGCCCGCCCAAGCTGTGTGCGATGGCATGAACGTATCCAACATAGGAGCGCGTAAAGGCAACACCTGCCTTATACGCCGCCGAAAGCATATTGCGGCGCGCACGCATGTTGCCGCCATGCTCATAGGCCTCCAGCAAATTGTCATGGATGAGCTGTACCGCCTGGCGCGCCATCTTGCGCGTATAGGGCGTGGTACTGCGTCCGATAAAGGCCTCGACGGCATGCGTCAGGGCGTCCATGCCCGTCTGCCCCGTAATGGAGGCGGGCAGGCCGCGCGTAAACTCGGGGTCGTGCACCGCATAGTGCGGGATCAGCACAAAGTCGTTAATAGGATACTTGTAGTGCGTCTCGTCGTCGGTAATTACCGCTGCAAGCGTGACCTCGCTTCCCGTACCCGCCGTGGTGGGAACGGCGATAAGCAGCGGCAGGCGACGATGAATGCGCAGCAGGCCGCGCATCTTGTTGATGGGCTTCTTTGGCTGCGCGATGCGCGCGCCCACGCCCTTGGCGCAGTCCATGGCCGAGCCGCCGCCAAAGCCGATAATGGCCTGGCAGACGCTCTCTCGATACAGAGATGCCGCTTCCTCCACGTTTGAGACCGTGGGGTTCGCTGATGTTTTGGCATAGATCGCAACGCCGATTCCCTTGGACGCGAGCGCCGTCTCGAGCGGTGCCGTGAGCCCAAGGCGGGCAATACCGGGATCCGTCACGATAAGGACCCGCTGTATCGAACGCGCCCGAAGCACTGCGGGCACATCCTCAGCATGCTCCAGAATGTGTGGCTCGGTATAGGGCAGCACCGGCAATGCGATGCGAAAGACCGTTTGATACGTTCGGCACCAGGCGCGGCGGGCTAGATGCATAAAGGAAGCTCCTCATTTGTTGATGGGTCAACATTTGCTCGACCGATTGTACTCATCGAGACTCGCGGGCCGCCTGCCAATCGTTAATCAATCAACATCTTCATATTTGGCGCGTTTGCCCATGCGGCCAGGTCGACTCCCCTGCAATGCGCTACCCTGATAGCCCGAGCATGCGGCGGCGAGAGGCAGGAGGTCCATGCACGACATCTGGAACCCTTGGCACGGCTGCGCCCGCGTAAGCGAGGGCTGCGACAACTGCTACATGTACTTTATGGATGGGCAGCGCGGGCTTGACCCCTCCATCGTCACTCGCAACAAGGCGGCCTTTGACTATCCGCTTCAGCGCCGACGCGACGGCTCGTACAAGGTGCAGGCGGGCGAGCTCATCCGGATCTGCATGACCTCGGATTTTCTTGTCGAAGAGGCCGATGCGTGGCGACCGGAAGTGTGGGACATTATCCGACAGCGCCCGGACGTCAAGTTCTTCATCCTCACCAAGCGGCCTGAGCGCTTTGCGCAGTGCCTGCCCCGCGACTGGGGAAGCGGTTGGCCCAACGTGATGCTCAACGTAACCTGCGAAAACCAACGGCGCGCCAAGGAACGCGTGCCCCTGCTGCTTGCCACGCCCGCAGCGCACCGCGGCGTGATGTGCGCGCCGCTTATCGGAAGCGTCTCACTCGAAAACGCCGCGCCCGGATGCCTGGGGCGCACGGGCGGCATCGAGCAGGTCATCGTGGGCGGCGAGAACTACGGCGGCGCACGCCCCTGTCGCTATGAATGGGTGCGGGCGCTGCACGAGGGATGCGTTGTCGCCGATGCCGCATTCGCTTTCATAGAGACGGGCACCTATTTTGAGAAAGACGGCAAAACATACCATCTGCGCAGCAAGAACCTTCAGGCCGAGCAGGCCTGGAAGTCAGGACTCCAGCACCGAGGACGCCCCATCCGATGGAACCTCCATGACCCGCTGGGGCTCGCCATACCCGAGCAGGAGCTCTGGGTTCCACCACATGAACCGTGGTGCGCCACCTGCGGAAGCCAGCTCATCTGCAACGGCTGCGTCCGCTGCGGCCTCTGCGGGAGATGCTAGCGCTGCCAGTCGACTCATCAAGCGCCGACGCCAGCAACCAAGGCACGATTCCAACCCAAACAGCACCTCCTCCCGCCGAAACGGCAGTTTCGGCGGAAAAGAAGGGCGCCTACGAGGCCTGGGGATAAAAGTAAAATTGTTTTATTAAAAATCATTCCTAATAGGCTTCACATTTGGTTGCATTTATGGATAATAGAACCCGTCAAGACGCACGTCCGGAGAGGGCCCTTACGGGACCGGACGAGCGCGCCATCGCCATCGATCGAAAGGATCGAATCATGAAGTTTGTTTGCCCCGTTTGCGGTTATGTGGAAGAGTTCGACGGCGACCAGCTGCCCGAGGATTTTAAGTGCCCCCAGTGCAGCGTTCCCGGTTCTCGCTTCCTGAAGCAGGAGGAGGGCCAGCTCGAGTGGGCTGCCGAGCACGTCGTAGGCGTCGCCAAGATGGAGGGCGTCTCTGAGGACATCGTTGCCGACCTGCGCGCCAACTTTGAGGGCGAGTGCTCCGAGGTCGGTATGTACCTGGCCATGGCTCGCGTCGCTCATCGCGAGGGCTATCCCGAGATCGGCCTGTACTGGGAGAAGGCTGCCCACGAGGAGGCAGAGCATGCCGCCAAGTTCGCCGAGCTCCTGGGCGAGGTCGTGACCGACTCCACCAAGAAGAACCTCGAGATGCGCGTTGAGGCCGAGAACGGCGCCACCGCCGGCAAGACCGATCTTGCTAAGCGCGCCAAGGCCGCTGGCCTCGATGCCATCCACGACACCGTGCACGAGATGGCTCGCGACGAGGCTCGCCATGGCAAGGCTTTCGCCGGCCTGCTCAAGCGCTACTTTGGCTAAGCCAACCGCCTGAGACATAACCTCTAGCTCGATGAGGCCCGAACCGTATTGGTTCGGGCCTTTTTGTGTCTCGAGAACTCGTTAACGCCGTAAAATCGAATCACCCTCGACATCGGCTTCTCGTCAAAAACTAAGTGAGTAGGCTATTTGGAACTTGCCGAGCAGGCCATCCATATAACTTTATAAAGCCGCAGGTAAATGACTTGTCGCATAACGGTCTGGTCGCCATCACGCCAAAAGCCTACTCACTTAGATCCGCGACCGTCCATGACCGAGCTTTTTTGTATCTAACGGGCATCTTTCCGTCAATTACTCCCAGTTTTGTCCAGTCAACGAAGAGTTCAGACCGGAGCAATGCCTCGGCCCCTTGCTCATCCGAACTTTTATCGCAATATTCAACATCGAGCATCCTGCATACGGCCTTAACGATCGCACGGAATCGATCCTCATCGGATATCTGTCCGTGTGTCAGGAGAAGCACATCGTAGCCCATGGCCTGAAGCGCCGTCATGCGGTCAGCGTCACGCAAGCCATCCCCCGCACGCCCGTGCGATGCCTTTCCCTGACATTCAATGGCCAACTGTCGCCTTCCGTCCGGCGAAGACAGAAGTAAATCGATATATACGCGGGACTTTCCCACAATCGCTCGAGCACTTGTGCTTAGCCTCACTTCGACATTGAGCTCTACGCCGCAAAAACCTTCGCCTCCCAGGGATCGCGGCAATCCAAGCAGCAAATACGCCTCGACCTCAAAAGGCGATGCGGCACCCAATGGAGCGAGACACGATACTGCTATAAATCGATTGCCGTAACGCATCCCGCAAACACCTGAACAAAAACGGTCAAGGTCTTCACCCAAAACCAAAGCGTCGCGACGCCATAAATTTGAGGCAGCGCCGTCCTCGGACGGACAGCGCACCCAACCCGACGTTGCCGAAATCGCGCCCGAATCAATTGCGCGCGAAAGCTCCGCCTCAAGTGCCGCCGGCAGGGCACACACCGCAAACAGGCCGCACATCTCCGCCAATACCAAAAGAAGCTGAAGATCCGTCAGATGCCGCGACATGATGAATGCCGTCAGCAGAGGAGACGTAACCAAAAACCCATGCTCCGTTTCCAGCACGGATTCCCTGGGGAGCTCGCCAAGGAACAGCCGCTGCCTAATGCTGGCAGGGCAAGTCCGCTTGCTTCTCGTCCGAACCAACGTATACAGCGGAAAGCCGAGCGCAACCGAAGCCGTCGGGTTATGAGCGAGGTTGTATCGCTGCCGGTCTTCTTCCGGTCGCGGAAGCGGCGGACACAAAGCGCGGACCTGAGGGGGCAAACGCCAGTACCTAAAAGCCGATATGTCACAAAGTAGATCCTTCATAGGCACAGGAAAACACGAATTTCAACCCAGCCGGTCTCGCATTGGCGCGAACGCACCGAAAATGGCGCCGAACGGACTGCTAAGTTTTCAACAGCCCTCCCCAACTGACCAAAAGCTTGCCAAGAACTGGACAAAGCCCTGTTGAAAACCTCGTTTTCCTCTCATGCAGAAGCCTTGTGCGGCAAGTGAGTAGACTTTTTGGAACATCCCGAGCAGGCCGGTCATCCTGCTTTTCAAAACCGCAGGTAGATAGCTTGTTACAAAACTTCCTGGTCGCCAAAGTGCCAAAAGTCTACTCACTTAGATTGCAGAGTGCCCCATAAGCTGCAATTCCAGGGTATTTAGCACTTTCAGACTCAGGTCGTCATATTGGACAAGAATTCGAGTTGAGTTTTCAGGGACAGACGCGCCATCGACGCACCAAAAACAGTCACTGATATCGATAAAAGGGATGCTCGAGCGCGTGAGGGCCTGTGCAAAAGAGCTTCCGCCCGTTCCACGCTCCGCAACCACGGCGCAGTAAAGGCCCGCGTCTGCATGCTCGATCGAAACCTCCCCTGCCGGAAACGCTTTCCGTACAAGCGCCGCCAGGCCATCACGTGCCTCGCGAGCACGAACGCGCACGCGGTTCACATGTCGCTCGTAATCGCCCGATTCCAGCAAACGAGCCAAAGCGACCTGGTCAACAGAGCTCACCGATGAGGCGTAAAAACCAAGGTTGCACCTAAACCGCTCCATCAGCTCATCGGGCAACACCATGTACGCCAAACGCAACGCGGATGAAAGACTCTTCGAAAACGTGTTGGTGTAGATAACCGACTGGGCGGCATCGATTGACGCGAGCGCGGGAATCGGCTTGCCGGCAAGGCGAAACTCACAATCAAAGTCATCTTCGATGAGATACCGACCTGGTCGCTCGGCAGCCCAGCTCAGCAGCGCATAACGACGTGCAATGCTCGTCACAAGACCGGTCGGATACTGATGAGACGGCATCAGGTGAAGGACATCTGTCCCGGTTTTCTGCAGCTCGCTCAAGTCCACGCCCTCAGCATCCAACGGGACATGCCACACTTCGCAGCCCATAGCCTGATAGATGCGCGTCAGGCGCAAATAGCCCGGGTCCTCAACGGCATACACCTTGTCCGCACCAAGCAACTGAACCAGCATGGTGTCGAGCAGCTGGGCGCCCGCACCGATAACGATGTTGTCGGGATCGACATTCATGCCCCTTGTCCCGCGCAGATGGTGCGCAATCGCACGTCGCAGTCGAGCGGTGCCCTGCGCCGGTGCGGGCGAAAAGATTTCACGCTCGTCTTCGGACGTCAGCGTCGCCCGTAGCGCACTTTGCCAAAGCCGCGCCGCCTCCAAAGCGGAAGGAGAAAGTGCGTCGAATCGCTCTGCCTGCCCCATGGCATCATGCGCGCTGGAACCAACAGGGACGGCATCTCGGTCGATATCCCCCGCAGCCAAAGCCAAAACCGGCGCATCCGGAAGCTCGCACGCGTAGTAGCCACGACGCGGCATTGAGCAAATATAACCCTCGGCAAGCAACTGGCTATATGCATTCTCGATGGTAATGACACTGATACCCAGATGACTCGCAAAGGCGCGCTTAGATGGCAGATGCTCCCCTGCCGCAATGCGCCCGGCAACAATATCATCGCGAATTTGCTGGTAAACATACTCATAAAGCGATGCTTCGCCGCGATTTTCCAAATTGTAGTCAAGCATGGGTCTATCATCTGACCTTATCGAATCATTCAATCTGGCATTAGTCTGGCCTTGTTATTATCTCGAAAACTGAGTATTTCGCCATACCCAGCTCCCCGATAGGATGTTCCGTCAAGCAATGTACACGCCAACCAAGGGAGCAACCATGGCAGAACAGACCAGCAAGGCCGATCGCGTCAAACTCAATCGCGAGCTCGCGCAGATGCTCAAGGGCGGCGTCATCATGGACGTCACCACGCCCGAGCAGGCACGCATCGCCGAGGAGGCAGGCGCCTGCGCCGTCATGGCACTCGAGCGCATTCCGGCCGACATCCGCGCCGCTGGCGGCGTCTCGCGCATGAGCGACCCCAAGATGATCAAGGGCATCCAAGAGGCCGTCTCCATCCCCGTCATGGCCAAGTGCCGCATCGGTCACATTGTCGAGGCGCAGGTCCTGCAGGCCATCGAGATCGATTACATCGACGAGTCCGAGGTTCTCTCCCCTGCCGATGACGTCTATCACATCGACAAGACCCAGTTTGACGTGCCGTTTGTCTGCGGCGCCCGCGATCTGGGCGAGGCGTTGCGCCGTGTTGCCGAGGGCGCCACGATGATTCGTACCAAGGGCGAGCCGGGCACGGGCGACGTCGTTCAGGCCGTGCGCCATATGCGCAAGATCCAAAAGCAGATCCGCGACGTTGTTGCTCTGCGCGACGACGAGCTCTTTGAGGCAGCCAAGCAGCTGCAGGTTCCGGTCGAGCTGGTGCGCGGGGTCCATGCCACGGGCAAGCTCCCCGTCGTAAACTTTGCCGCCGGCGGAGTCGCGACCCCCGCCGACGCCGCGCTGATGATGCAGCTGGGCGCCGAGGGCGTCTTTGTTGGCTCGGGCATCTTTAAGAGCGGCGACCCCGCCAAGCGCGCCGCCGCCATCGTCAAGGCCGTGGCAAACTTCACCGACGCCAAGCTCATCGCCGAGCTTTCGGAGGACCTGGGCGAGGCCATGGTGGGCATCAACGCCGACGAAATCGAGATCATCATGGAGGAGCGCGGGCGCTAGTCCAGCAGAAAGGATCGCACATGAGCGATTATGCAGACCAAACGGTCGCCGTGCTGGCGGTCCAGGGCGCTTTTGCCGAGCACGAGGCAAGGCTGTCCGAGCTGGGCGCACGTTGTATCGAGCTGAGGCAGGCGGCCGATTTGCAGCAGAACTTTGACCGTCTGGTCCTCCCCGGCGGCGAGTCCACCGTTCAGGGCAAGTTACTTGCCGAGCTTGGTATGCTCGATGAGCTTCGCACCCGCATTGTTGAGGGCATGCCCGTACTGGGCACCTGCGCCGGCTTGATTCTGTTGGCGCGCGATCTTGCCGCCCACGACGATAAGGGGACGCCGCGCTTGGCAACCATGGATGTGCTCGTTGAGCGCAATGCTTACGGCAGACAGCTCGGCAGCTTTCGCACCAAGGGGCAGGTAGGCGGTATCGACGGTGAGGTGCCGTTAACGTTTATCCGTGCACCCCGCATCGTCAAGGTGCACGGCAATGCCAAGGCCCTAGCCGAAGTCGACGGTCGCATCGTCGCCGCCCGCCAAGGCAACCAGCTCGGCGTCACCTTCCACCCCGAGCTCGACGAAGACGCTCGCCTCCACGAACTGTTCCTGCAAATGTAGGCAAAAATAAAACGAGCGTGGATTTTCGGACACACAGCAAATGAGCGTGGATAATCTCCCACTTTGAGCTTGAATGCAGACTCAAACCGGGAGATTATCCACTCTCATACTACGTAGTCGTTGGGGACGTTCCTAAACGACTAGTCATTCAAGAACGTCCCCAACGACTACTGAAAAGAGGACGGCATAGACCTTCTGGTCATGCCGTCCTCTTTGCGTAGCGAATCTTGAAGGCGCCGCAGGTTGAGCATAAGTCAGCGAAAACGCCCCTAAGCGAGCAAGGTGACGTGAAAGAGGAGGGAAGCGTACTTCGGTACGCGACCGACGATTGAACGTCAGATTGCCGCTTAGGGGCGTTTGCAGCGTCGAGCAGTTACGCGGTTTGGTAAAACCGCGTAACCCAATTAGAAACGGTTGCCGCGGAAGCCGCCACCGTTGCGGCCGCCACGGTCGCCACCGCGACCGCCGCGGTCGTTACCACGGTTGCCGCCGAAGCCACCACGGTTGCCACCGCGATCGCCATAGCCACCACGGTTGCCGCCGAAGCCGCCGCGACCGCCACGGTCGCCGCCACGGCCACCGCGATCGCCAAAGCCGCCGCGACCGCCACGGTCGCCGCCACGGCCACCGCGGTCGTCACGGCCGCCGCGAGGACCGCGGTCCTCGTCCAGGCCCATGGCGACGAGCGGAGCGATAACCTTATCGAGAGCGGCCATCAGCTCGGTGGCCTCCTCGTAAGAAAGCCCGGGCAGGAGCTTCTCCTTCTTGTTGGCAAGCTCGACCAGGCCCTCAGCGGCATCCTCGGCAGCGAAGACGACGATCTTGCGCATATCGCCCTCGGCGTCGTCGATGCGGCCGACCAGATCGGCAGCCTCGGCCTCGGCCATCAGGCCATCGAGCTCACGAAGGCGCATGCCCAGCAGGTCGGACATTTCCTTCTGCTCCATCTTGGGCTTGAGGTCAAGAAGCTTGATGGCGCGCTCGATGTTCGCCATGCGCTCGGCCTTGGCCTCCTCCTCCTTGGAAATAGCAAAGCGACGGCTGCGCAGCAGGCGGGCGGCCTTCTGCATCTTGTCCATCAGCTCTTCGTCATCGTAATCAACGGCGGCCTCGACAACCTCGGCCTCCTCCTCGGCAGAAACCTCGTCAGCAGCCTCAACCTCGGCAGCTTCGGTCTCCACGGTCTCGACTGCCTCAACCTCGGCAGTCATGGTCTCGTTCTCGGTCTCGTTCATGATCTCTTCGTTCTCAGACATGAGACTCCTTCTTGGCCCTCTCGGGCATCATCGCCCCATTCGCGGGGCCCGTCGCGCACTCTTTGCGCTTTAAACATTCATACCTCTCGGCAAAACGTCCATTAGTTTATGGTCTCGCCCGCCAATCTAGCTGCAGAATCTATGTGCACACATTAATGCGACATGTCGCGGTATCATGGCCTGAACCAAACGTGTCCACCCTAAGGAGCCCGCCATGATTAAGCCCATCATGAAATCCGAGTTCTTTTTGCGCCTGCCTTCCGAAGACGCGGGACCCGACGATGCCGCGACCGGGCAGGACCTCCTGGATACGCTCCACGAGCATGAGCACGAGTGCGTGGGCCTCGCTGCCAACATGATCGGTGTGCGCAAACGCATCATCTGCGTAAAGGACGGCAACAGGACGCTCCTGATGTACAACCCTCAAATTCTTGAGCAGGTCAATGCCTATCAGACGAGCGAAGGATGTCTTTCGCTCGTCGGCGAGCGTCCCTGCACTCGTTATCGCCGCATTAAGGTGGAATATCTGGACGAGAGCTTTGTCCACCGCATCAAAAACTTCTCGGGCTACACCGCCGAAATCATCCAGCACGAAATCGACCACTGCAACGGGATTGTTATATAGTTCCGCCGATTCAAGAAAGCTCCCTGCAGTAAAACAACTGCAGGGAGCTTTTCATAGTGCGGAGCTTCTATCCCACTAGCTCTGGCGGTAGTGATCGAAGAAGTCGGCGAGATCTTCGAGGGACTCTTTGAGCACTTCCATGCGCGGCAGGTACACGATACGGAAGTGGTCGGGCTCAGCCCAGTTGAAGCCGCCGCCGCGCGTGATCAGAATCTTCTTCTCGTGCAGCAGGTCAAGGGCGAACTGCTCGTCATCGGTAATGTTGAACTTCTTCACATCCATCTTGGGGAAGATGTAGAACGCCGCACGCGGCTTAACCACCGAGATGCCGTCAATCTTGTTGAGCGCCTCATACACAAAGTTGCGCTGCTCGTAGACACGGCCGCCGGGGCGGATGTAGTCGTTGACGGACTGATGGCCACCGAGCGCCGTCTGAACGATCGACTGAGCCGGCACGTTGGAGCACAGGCGCATGTTGGAGAGCATGTTGATGCCCATGATGAAGTCGCTCATGCAGCGCTGGTTGCCCGAAAGCACCATCCAGCCAATACGATAGCCCGCGATCATGTGCGACTTGGACAGACCGCTAAAGGTAACGCAGGGCAGATCGGGAGCGAGCGAGGCAATCGAGACGTGCTCGTAGCCGTCCATGCACAGGCGGTCGTAGATCTCATCGGCAAAGATCATCAGCTGATGCCTGCGTGCAACCTCGACGATGCCCTCGAGCACCTCGCGCGGGTAGACCGAGCCCGTGGGGTTGTTGGGGTTGATGATAACGAGGGCTTTGGTCGCGCTCGTGATCTTGGACTCCATATCCTCCAGGTCGGGATACCAATCCGCCTGCTCATCGCACAGATAGTGCACAGGATGACCGCCGGCAAGGGTTGCGCACGCCGTCCAGAGCGGATAGTCGGGGCTGGGGATCAGAATCTCGTCGCCATTGTCGAGCAGCGCGTTCATCGAAAGCTGAATGAGCTCGGACACGCCGTTGCCCGTGTAGATATGCTCCATCTGAACGTTGGGCAAGCCCTTGATCTGCGAATACTGCATGATCGCCTTGCGCGCGGAGAACAGGCCACGCGAGTTGGAATAGCCTTCGCAGTCGGGCAGCTGCTGGCGCATGTCCTTGATGACCTCATCGGGCGTGCGGAAACCGAAGGGCGCCGGGTTGCCGATATTGAGCTTGAGGATGCGCTCGCCCTCGTCCTCCATACGGGCGGCCTCGTCGACGACGGGACCGCGCACGTCATACAGGACGTTATCGAGCTTGGTGGATTTAGAAAAAGTACGCATGGTGGTGCTCCTTGCAATTTGAGCTGAGGGATGGGGTTCGGGCTTGGAATCGTTGCGGGGTGATGATGCCTCGCCTTGATCGGCGTCGCCGGCAAGCAGCCAGGTAACATCGACCTCCAAAATACGGGCGAGCAGCTCAGCCACATCGCGCCGCGGAATCGTCTTGCCGCTCACATATTGGCTCATCTGACTCTTGCCGAGTTTTTTGCCGAGCATCTCCGATGCGCGGATCACGTCCGACTGGCGAACGTCGCGATCGGACATAGCCTGTCGCAGACGATCGCTAAACGTCTCTTGGGCCACTAGAACCTCCTTGCTGGCAAAGTTCAATTTATACAACACGAATTGAACCTGAGTTCAATTTAGGCAGCAGTATAACGCCGTGCTATTTCGAAAAGTTCAATTTCAAAAATAAAATGAGCAAGACCTCGAGATTTATCCCAAGGCGATAACGACGTGCACGCATTTAGAGGTATTCGAGGAAACGAGCGGCGGCAAGCGAAACATCGGCCGTTCGATATATGGCGTTGATCTGCCGATGGGGATGCCCTTCGAGCGGACGCACAGCAACATCGAACTGGCAGCGACGCAAGATGAGCGCGGGAAGAATGCTCACGCCCAGGCCATCCTCGACCATAGCCATAATCGCATAGTCATCCCAAGTCGACAGTTTTGAGCGCACCGCCAGCCCCGCCCGACGGAATAGCGGCGTAATCTCGTCATCAGTGCCGCGTTCCAGCAGAATAAACTGCTCGTTGGCCAAATCGGCAAGAGAGACGACCTCTTCAGTGGCAAGCAAAGAGTCTGCCGGCACTACCGCCATCAACTCGTCGCGCACCAAAGACCGCGACGTCATGCCATTTTCTCGGGGCTCATGCGGGATAAAGCCCAGATCGCAGCGGCCCTCTGCCACCCATTGTTCAATCTCTGAATAGTCACCCATCAGCAACTCGTAATCAATGTCTGGATAATCGGCACGAAAACGAGCAATCACCGGCGGCAGCACGTGGGTCGCCACGCTCGAAAACGTACCGATGCAGATTTTGCCGCGCATGAGCCCACGCATCTCATCCACGCGTCGCTGCAAGCGAACGAATTCCTCGCAGAGCGCCTCGACAGCCGGCATGACCTGCCGCCCGTCAGCAGAAAGAGCCACGCCCTCGCGACTGCGGTCGAGCACCTTAAAGCCCCAATCGGCCTCAAGATCGGCCACCATGCGGCTCACGCCCGATTGCGAATAGCTCAGGCGCTCGGCGGCGCGCGTAAAGCTTCCGGCGCGCACTGTCTCGAGCAGCACCTGCATCTTTTGAATATTCGTTTCCACGGCAGTCCTCCACCCTTGCATGAGTTTTTGTTATGTTTTCCATGCATTATATTCGCTTTTCTTCTAAAGCCAGTTCACCCATAGTGAATATGTTCGGATATAGAGGGGATGTCAGCGCATGAACAACGGACTGTTTACATACTTAGCAGCATTACTGTTGTTTGGCTCTAACGGCATCATCGCCGCAGCTATCGCACTGCCGAGCTCCGATATCGTACTGTTGCGCACGTTTTTGGGCGCTCTCACCCTTGCCGCCATCCTCTTCATAACCAAGCGCCATAACCTGCAGGCTCCGTCTCGCCCCCGCGAGGCCGCAGCGCTCATCGTCTCGGGCGCCGCGCTGGGCGCCAGCTGGATTTTCCTGTTCCGCGCCTATCAGACGATCGGCGTTGGTATCTCCTCGCTGTTGTATTACTGTGGCCCCATCATCGTTATGGCCCTTTCCCCGCTCATTTTTGGCGAAAAGCTGACCGGCGGCAAAATCGCCGGCTTTGTCGCCGTCGCCTGCGGTGCTTTTCTCATTGCAGCGCAAGGTCTAGGCGGCAATATGCCCATTGCGGGCATCGTCTGTGGAATCGCCTCGGCCTTCTGCTATGCATTGATGGTCATCGCCAGCAAGGGTGCGCCGCACATCGAGGGCCTCGAGAACTCCGCACTCCAAGTGAGCGCCGCCTTTGTGACCGCACTGGCCCTCACGCTCATCACGCAGGGCGCTCCCTCGTTCCTGTCCGCCGGCGTCGCCGCCAGCATTGATTGGCGCGCCGTCGCTATGCTCGGCGTCGTCAACACCGGCATTGGTTGCCTGCTCTACTTTAGCGCCGTCGCCAAGCTGCCCGTCCAGACCGTCGCCGTCGTCGGCTACCTCGAGCCGCTTTCGGCGGTCGTGTTCTCGGCCGCCCTTTTGGGTGAAGCCATAACACCGGTCCGCCTGATGGGCGCCGCGCTTATCATCGGCGGCGCGATTTTTTGCGAACTCGCCGGCAAACGCGCAAACGCCAAGGCTGGCATCGCCCAGACAGCACGTGCTTAAAAGCCCCTGCTTTGAAATGCTACCTGCGTAGATAAATAATCCCCAGCTGAGGATTATTGTCTAAAATAACCCGATGTGCCAAACTGTTCTTGTATGTATAAAGACGGCATAAAGTTTTTTGTCCTAGACAGATAACCGGATGTCTAAGGGAGTCCTCGTGGCACACAACAAACTGGAGGCAAACCTCCAAGACCAGCGCGGGCAAGGCGGGCACGGAGCCATCCCCCTCTCCGCTGGCATGCTGCTCGTAACGCTCGGCGTCGTCTATGGCGACATCGGCACGAGCCCCATGTACACCATGAAATCAATCGTCGCCAACAACGGCGGCATCGGTACCGTCAGCGAGGACATGATCCTGGGCGCGCTTTCGCTCGTCATCTGGACCATGACGCTCGTGACCACGGTCAAGTACGTGGTAATCGCCATGAAGGCCGACAACCACAACGAAGGCGGCATCTTCGCCCTGTTCAGCCTCGTACGCAAGGTGGCACCATGGCTGATTCTGCCCGCCATGATCGGCGGTGCGGCACTGCTTGCCGACGGCATCCTCACCCCCGCCGTCACGGTCACCACAGCCATCGAGGGTCTGCGCACCATCGAATGGGGCCATGCGCTGCTGGGCGACGGCCAGACCAACGTCATCATCATCACCATCATCATTATCTGCGGCCTATTTGCCATGCAGCGCGCCGGCACCTCGTCAATCGGCAAGCTGTTCGGCCCGCTCATGACGCTGTGGTTCCTGTTCCTGGCAGGCGCCGGTCTGTTCAACATGCTCGGCAACCTGTCCATCTTGCGCGCGCTCAACCCCATCCGCGGCATTATGTTCCTGTTCTCGCCCATCAACCATTCGGGCATCATGGTGCTCGGCTTTGTCTTCCTGTCGACAACCGGTGCCGAGGCACTCTACTCGGACATGGGCCACGTGGGCAAGGCAAACATCTATGCATCCTGGCCATTTGTTAAGGCGGCCCTTATCCTCAACTATCTGGGTCAGGGAGCTTGGCTACTCGCCAATAACTCCAACCCCCAGATGCTCGCGATGGATATCGTCAACCCGTTCTATATGATGCTCCCCGAGCCCCTACGCCCCTTTGCCATCGTGCTTTCGGCCGTGGCGGCCATCATCGCCTCACAGGCGCTCATCACCGGCTCGTTCTCGCTGGTATCCGAGGCAACGCGCCTCAACCTTATGCCGCACCTGCGCATCCACTACCCCAGCGACACCAAGGGCCAGCTCTATATTCCGCTCGTCAATAACATCATGTGGGTCGGCTGCATCTTCATCGTGCTGCTGTTCCAAAACTCCGAGCGCATGGAGAGTGCCTACGGCCTCGCCATTACCGTGACCATGCTTATGACCACCACGCTTTTGACGAGCTATATCGCCGGCATTCTCAAGCACAAGCTGGGCGCCTGCGTCTTCGCCCTGCTCTTCGGCGCCATTGAGCTGTGCTTTTTCGCCTCGTGCCTCACCATGTTCTTTGACGGCGGCTATGTGATGATCTTCTTGGCCGCACTGCTGTTTGGCCTTATGTATGTGTGGCGTCGCGGCACCGCCATCGAGCGCACGCAGACGATCCTGCTGCCCGTCTCCAAGTACATTGACCAGCTCAACCGCCTGCGCAACGACGAGACCTACCCCGTGCTCGCCGACAATCTGGTGTTCCTCACCAACAGCCCCGATCCGCTCACGCTCGACCGCGACGTGCTCTATTCCATCCTGGACAAACATCCCAAGCGCGCCAAGGCATACTGGTTCATCAACGTGCACGTTACCGACGAGCCCTATACGCACGAGTATTCCGTCGAGACCTTTGGCACGGACTTTTTGTTCCGCGTGCGCCTGGACTTGGGCTTTAAGGTCAACCAGCGCGTTAATGCCTACCTGCGCCAAATCGTCGGCGACTTGATGGCATCGGGCGAGCTGCCGCCGCAGCATCACACCTACTCTATCTACGAGACACGCGGCAACGTGGGCGACTTCCGCTTTTGCATGCTGCGCAAGATGCTTGCCCCCGAAACGGACATCAACCGCAACGACCATCGCGTCATGGCCATCAAGTACGCCGTCCGCCGCGCCTGCGGAAGCCCGGCACGCTGGTACGGTCTCGAGAACTCGGCCATCATCATTGAGTACGTACCGCTCTTTGCCCGCATGCGCCCGGCCGTCAAACTTGTGCGCACCCAGGTGCCGCTCGAGGTTCAGATCGAAGAGGCCGAGGAAATGGAGGTCGACATCTTCTCGGACGACTTGGTCAACGGCAACGAGGCCGGCAAGAGCATGAACGTCGATCCCACCGAGCTGCTCGAGAGCGTCGCCGATACGCCCGAACAGCAACTCGACGGACTCGAGAGCACCCAGTTCAACGACGCCAACTTCTAACACGCCACCAGCCATTGACGACAACGGCCTCGCATCTCATAGGAGGTGCGAGGCCGTTTTATGTCGCAACGGACCAGTGAGCTACGAACGACGCGGCTCGGGAACCACGAGCCTATCGGGGCTCGCGCCCTCGGCATCCATCAGGCTCACGTAGCGAATCGACGGATCCCCATACATCGCGTAGTAATAATTGCCCGTGCGCGCGCTAAAGCATCCGGTATAGATAGTCTTCTCGAACTTACCATCGCCCATCTTGGACGCTCCCTCGATCATCGCCACGCCTTCGAGCGAGCGGAACATGCGGACGACGTTTTCGGCCTCGCTGTCTTTTTGCGGGTAATTGGCGTTGAGGTACGCTGCCTTTACAAAACGGCTCGGCGAATAGCAGTCGCCGGGAATGCCGCGCATGCCGGCACCGGCTCCATAGGGCTTAAGCTCGGCGCCACGCCACGTCGCCGTCTGCGGAAAATCGCTTGTGGCGGTGATATAGGTGCGTAGATTTTCCATATGCCACGGGAAGGTCGGCTGGTTGGCAAGGGTGTCGACCGGATCGTCGTATACGTGCAGGCCGTCAGCCATCATCTCGACCACGATGCTACGCTGCCTGTCGCCGATAATCCAATGGAGCAGCGACACGCCCAGCCCCTCTCCTGCAGATTTGGCAACAATCACCGTATCGTGCAACGCAGCCTCGACCTCGTCGACCGTCGAGAACGTCGCTGCCACCCACAGGGGAAACTCATAGGCCGCGATATTGGTCTTGCCGTCGGCAGGATCCTCGGCATACTCGGCATAACCCGGGAAATTGAGACCCGCCACGGCGAGGCCCGCATCGTTGCCGCAGTCGAAGAACATGGGGTAGTTCTTGTAATCGATGCACATGCCGATCACCGCGTGTGCCGCTGTCGCGTCGTCGATAAACGAATACGGAATGTGAAACCCGCGCGGCATCACGCGAACCTGTTGGCCGTAGTCAAAGCTCCAGTCGAGGTTACGGCCCAGATACATGTGGCCAGAATTATCGGTAAATCGAATGCTCGTGCACATAGCGCCTCCTAGCTTTTCGTTCTTGCTAAACTCATTGTCACCAAACAAAGAGGCGCTAAACAAAAAAAGCCCGGACATGACAACAATGTCACGCCCGGGACAAAGACCGCAAATTCGGTCCCCAATTGAACCACCCTAGACAAGTTTGCCTTGGCAGTGATCAATCATGTGCTGGATCATCTGAGCTTCGAAGCCTGCATAGTCGCGGCGGCACTCCTTCATCTTGCCGTCGACGATCTGGTCAAAGGCGACCTTGCACTTGATGTAGCGCGTGGACTTGGTGATCTCGTCGTGCGTCAGGCAGCTCTCCTCCATCTTGCTGGCGCCCAGGCCAAACACCAGACGAGGGTTGTAGAGCACGTGGGGCTCGCCGGCATCGTCCAAGTAGACGCAAACCTTCTTGGTAACGCCAATCTGGTTGGCGGCCAAGCAGCCGGCATCGTCGAGCGACTTGATGGTATCGATCAGGTCCTGAGCAACCGACTCGTCCTCGACGGTCGCAACCTCGCAACGCTGGGACAGGATAGCCTCGTCGTGGCAAAGCTCTTTAATCATACGTTCCTCCATAGGGGTCGTTGTAACCGCTTAAGTATACGGTACCTACACATTTTCATGCGAATAATACCGTCCGTCTGCTACAAAGCGCCGAACTTCAACACGCGAGGAACATCAATCTTTCAAAGGCGATATAGTAGTTAAGTTCGTGTCAATCGGCCTAAACTCGGGGCCGAACAAGGAAAGGGTATGCATGGACGAACTATTTCACGTCAGTGAGCGCAAGTCCACAATCGGGACCGAACTTCGCGCTGGACTGACAACATTCCTGGCGATGGCCTACATCATCGCCGTCAACCCCGCAGTGCTCTCGGGCGCCGGCATCGATGCGGGAGCGCTCGCCTGCGCCACCTGCCTGGGCGCCGGCATCATGACCATCTGCATGGGCATCTTCGCCAACCGCCCGCTCGCCTGCGCGTCGGGCCTGGGCATCAACGCCATGATCGCGGGCATCACCACCACCATGTGCGGCGGTGACTGGCACGTTGCCATGAGCGTTATCTTCCTCGAAGGTATCGTCATCTTGCTGCTCGTCCTTTGCGGCCTGCGCGAGGCCATCATGGATGCCATCCCCGTGGTCCTGCGCCACGCCATCTCGGTGGGTCTGGGCCTGTTTATCGCCATGATCGGCCTGTGCGACGCCGGCATCATCACCGCTGGCGCCGGTACGCTCGTCGGCTTGGGCGACATCACCTCCCCCACCTTTATCGTCGGCATCATCTCCATCGTCGTGACGGTTGCCCTGGCTTCCCGCAACGTGCCGGGCTCGCTGCTCATCGGCATCATCGTTGCCGTTATCGCCGGTATCCCGCTGGGCGTCACCCATGCGCCCGAGGGCCTCATCGCACCGCTCGACTTCTCGACCTTTGGCGCCCCGTTTGCCAGCACCGCTGATGGCAACATGGCCATCGTGAAGGTTCTGACCGACCCGATGCTGCTCGTCGTTGCCTTCTCGCTGCTCATGAGCGACTTCTTCGACACCATGGGCACCGCGATGGCCGTCGCCAAGCAGGGCGAGTTCTTGACCGAGGACGGCAATGTCGAGGACATCCGTCCCATCCTGGTCGTCGACTCCGTGGCCGCTGCTGCCGGTGGCTTTATGGGCGTCTCCTCCATCACTACCTTCGTCGAGTCCACCTCTGGCGCTGCCGACGGTGGCCGCACGGGCCTCACCTCCGTCACCACCGGCGTGCTGTTCATTCTCGCCGCGTTCTTCTCCCCCATCGTCACCATCGTTTCCAGCGCCGCCACCTGCGGTGCTCTGGTCTACGTCGGTTACCTCATGATGAGCGAGGCCTCCGAGATCGACTGGTCCGACGTGTCGCAGGGTTTCCCGGCGTTCATGATTGTCGCCGGCGTGCCCTTCACCTACTCCATCTCTGCCGGCATCGGTCTGGGCTTTATCGCCTACGTGATCGTCGCGCTCTTTAAGGGCGAGGCCTCCAAGATCAAGCCGCTCATGTGGATCGCAGCCCTTGCCTTCCTCGTCTACTTCTTTGTAGCGTAGCGGCAAAGCTGCCAAAGCAGAACACCAAAGCGCGGAGTCGCATCGAGCGGCTCCGCGCTTTTCTTTTAAAGCCAGGCATCGCACGGACGCGCGATATATTGCTTCCCAAGTTTTGGACATTTTGCCCTCCAAACGGCACTACCGACGGCTACATCCTGCAGATATGCTGGATATAACCGCATAGGCCCTATGAGGATGGGAGTAACCATGGCCGCCTTGTTCACGACCCCCAAGCGCAATGACAAAACCTCTGGAGCCCATTTTGTCGAGCCCGACGTGCGCCGTCGCACGCTGCTCGCACACGGCAGCTGGCGCCGCGTGACACGCCGCATCGTTGTAGGCGCCGTATGCGCGCTTACGGTAAGCTCGCTGCTCATGCCGAGCGTATCGCTCGCGGCGGAGTGGGTGGACGTTGGCGGCGTCCGCCACGAAGCGGCCGCGGGCCCCACGGGAGACGCCGCCGGCACCTGGAGCTGGGACGGCGCCGACGATATGAAGCTCAACGGCTATGACGGCGGTGCGATCCATGCTGCGGGCAAGCTCAACATTGCCTACGGGGGCAAGAACACCGTGAAAACCGAGCCCGATTACACCGGAGCCGCCATCAAGGCGCAGGATGGCACTAGCCAGAAAGCAGAGTTGAACATAACGAGCTCGAATAGCACGGATGAGCTCAATGTGACAGCCGAGGCCGATGCAATTAAATCCACAGGCGACCTCTCCATTTCTGGCCCAGGCACTGTGAACACCACAAGCACTTCTTCCGACGGAATTGAGGCAAAGGGCGATCTCTCTATCACGGGATCGGGCACTGTGAATGCAACGGGCGGTACCGAAGGCATCCGATCCAAGGGCAAGACCACCATCGATTCCTCTGGCACAGTGATCGCTAAAGGAGGCGAAGGTTACGGCGTCACCGCGGGCAGTGACCTGATCATCAAAGGCGGTGGCAAGGAAGAAGCAAGCTCGATAGAAGAAGCGGCGATTTGGGCTGACGGCAACATCGACATCTCGGGCGGCAGCCAGGTCGAGGCAAGCTCCCAGGGAGATCTTGCCGTCGACGCTGAGGGTAGTCTCGCGGTCACGAACGCCTCCCTTGACGCAAGCGGTGTTGAATATGGTGTCTATGCCTACAAGGGCGTTACGCTCGATCACGCGACCGTGACGGTCCGCACAAGCGCGAGCGGCGGCCAGGCCATCGCCCTCATCACTGACGGGGACGACATCGTCATCAAGAATGGTTCCATCGTGGACGCGTTCGCAGAAGGCAAATTCTCGGTTGCAATCTCTACCAGAAACCACCAGCCAAACATCGCTGGCGGCCACATCTACATCAGCGACTCCGTTGTTAAGGCTATAGCCCGCTATGTCGAGACCGGTGGCGATGGCCCCGATCACTACAGCAACGACCAAAGCGGCGAGGTCACCCCAGAGCCTAGGGGTCTGAACATCGGCATCTTCGCCCAGACCTACGAGGGCATCACGCCCGCGAGTATCTCGATCGTCCGCAGCAAGGTCACGGCCGAGGGAGACACGGCGGCAATCTTCGCCCTTGCCATAAGCGAGGACGGCAAGGCGATCGGTACCATCGAGATCGAAGGCGCTCCCATTCAGACGCCCGCAGGCGGCAAGATCATTGACTATCGCCACGAAGAAGAGTACGGCCCCAGTATCTCCTACGAGGCAGGTCAAACCATCGGCACGGGCAATGCTGCGATCGACTCCCCCTATGACGCCGCTGTCGCCAAGAGCGCGGTCATCGTACCTCCCGAGGAGATCAAACCCGAGGAAAAGTCCGGCGAGACCAAGCCCGAGGGTTCCAAGTCCGAGGGCACGAAGACGACCAAGACCGTTGCAGTTGCAGCCACGGGAGCCAAGACCACCGGCAAGCTCGCGGCAACCGGCGACGCCTCGAGCACAGCCATCGTGGCAGCCGCCCTTGCGGGAACAGCCGCCATCGCCGCAGGCGCCGTGGTGAGCCGCAAGCGCTCGTAAACACTTTTTCGCACAGGACGGGTGGATCGCGGCCCTTGCCTTCCTCGTCTACTTCTTCGTAGCGTGAGGGCAAGGCTGCAAAAGCTGAACAATAAAGCGCGGAGTCGCCATGCGGCCCCGCGCTTTTCTTTTAGCGCCGGTCCCTGCGCCGGCGTGCGGCCTATTTCTCCCCCATTTTGGCCATTTTGCCCTCCAAACGGCACTACCGCCGGCAACATCCAGCAGATACGCTGAATCTAGTCGTATAGGCCCTATGAGAACGGGAGCAACCATGGCAGCCTTGTTCACGACCCCCAAACGCAATAACGCTACCGCCGGAACCCATGTTGCCGAACCCGACGTTCGCCGTCGCATAGGACTCGCGCACGGCAGCTGGCGCCGCGTGACGCGCCGCATCGTCGCGGGCGCCGTGTGCGCGCTCACGGTGAGCTCGCTGCTCATGCCGAGCGTCTCGCTCGCAGCGGAATGGGTCAAGGTCGGCGGCAACAAGTACAACACCGCGGCGAGCGACGAGGCCGGTACCTGGTCGTGGGACGGCGCCGACGACTTGAAGCTCAACAACTATAACGGCGGCGAGATCCAGGCCGCAGGCAAGCTCAACGTGAATTACTCGGGAAACAACATCGTCACTGCCGACTGGATCGAAGGCATCAAGGCTTCTCATGGCAAGAATGAGAATGCCGAGCTCAATATCCAAGGCGACGCGGGCAGCACGCTCAGCGTGACATCTACTGAGGACGCTATCCTCTCCACGGGTAATATCAACATCGACGGAGCCGGATCCGTCAACGCCACGAGCACTGGGTTTGATGCCATCAATGCCGGGGGTGATCTCGCTATCAAAGGTTCGGGCAACGTCAACGCCACGGGTGCATCGGATGGCATCAGGGCAAACGGCAATATCACGATTGACGACAGCGGAGCCGTCACCGCCAGGGCTACCGAGGACAAGGGTATTGGAACCGACAAGAACCTCACCATCAAGGGTGGCGGCACAGTCGAGGCAAGCTCAGCCGATGGTGAGGCCATTTGGAGCGGCGGCAACATCAATATCTCGGACGGCAGCCAGGTCAAGGCGAGCTCCGAGAAAGACGCCGCCGTCGAGGCCAAGGGCAGCCTCGCAGCCACAAACGCCTCCCTCAACGCAAACGGTGTTGAATATGGCGTCTATGCCCACAAGGGCATCACACTCGATCATGCAAACGTGACAGTCCGCGCAAGTAAAGGCAGATACGGTGGTGCCATTGCCCTCTTCACCTACCAAGACGATATCGTCGTCAAGAACGGCTCCACCGTGGACGCGTTTGCGGAAGGCGAGGTTTCGGCTGCATTCTCCACCAGAAACGATCGACCCAACGAGGAGGGTGGCCACATCTACATCAGCGACTCCGTTGTCAAGGCCATAGCCCGCTATGTCGAGAACGGCGACGGCCCCATCCCCTACAGCGAAAACCAAGATGGTGAGACGAGCCCCGAGCCCCAAGGCGAGAACATCGGCATCATCGCCCAGACCAGCGAGGGCGTCACACCCGCAGTCATCTCGATCATCCGCAGCAAGGTAACGGCCGAAGGAGATACAGCGGCAATCTTTGCCCGTGCCATGAGCGCTGACGGCAAGACAATCGGCACCATCAAGATTGAGAACGCCGCCATCCAGACGCCCGAAGGCGGCAAGGTCATTGACTATCGCAAGCTCCGTGACGGCATCTACGAGGCAGGCCAAGCCATCGGCACGGGCGACGCTGTGATCGACTCCCCCTATAACGAAGCTGTCGCCAAGAGCATGGTCATCGCACCTCCCGAGGTAGCCAAGCCGGAAGACCCCAAGCCCGACGAGACCAAGCCCGCAGAAAGCAAGCCCGCGGAGTCCAAGCAGAACCCCAAGCCTGAGGGCTCAAAGCCGACCAAGGCCGTTGCGGCTTCAATCACGAAAGCCAAGACTACCGGCGTGCTCGCGGCAACCGGCGACACCTCGGGTGCGGCCATCGTGGCAACCGTCCTTGCGGGAACAGCCGCTATCGCCGCAGGCACCATGGCGAGCCGCAAGCGCTCTTAGACGCCTCTGCGCACATGGCAGCTCCCGCGAAGGCCCCGAGTCCCAGCACCGTTTAACAACGCCACCGCCGAGCTCCCCTCCGGCGGTGGCGTTTTCCATATGCGTCCGCAGGGTATGCACGAGATTGTCTTTGGTCTAGCCCAACCTGCATGAGCCGGCGTGCGACAATGGGGGCCGTCGATATCACAACGCCGAGAGAAGCCCGTCATGGAAGCGCATCAAAAGCAGATAACCGTTCATGCACAGCATGCCGAAAGCGCACCAGTCATCTATCTTCCCGTGGTCATGGGCGACGGCACGGAGGTTTATGAACGCTGCCGAGAGCTCAACTGCCCGCCCTTCACGCTTGTCGGCATTGGCAGCCTCAACTGGAATCGCGAGCTGAGCCCCTGGGGATGCGACGGAACCGTGCGCGATGCCGAGCCCTTTGGCGGTCAGGCATCCGGATTTCTCGATGAGCTGTTGAACTGGATAATCCCAGAGGCCGAGTCGTCGCTTCCTCAGCCGCCCACCTGGCGCGGCATTGCCGGCTACTCGCTCGCGGGCCTCTTCGCGCTCTGGTCCCTCTGGCAAACCGACGCCTTTAGCCGCGCCGCAAGCGCATCGGGGTCGTTGTGGTTTCCCGACTTTGTCGATCGCGCCAGCACGGCCCCTTTTGCCGGCAACCCGCAGGCCGTCTATCTGTCACTCGGCAAAAAGGAAACCAAGACGCCCAACCGCATGATGCGGCACGTACTTGACGACACGCGCGCAATGGAAACGTTGCTCGTTGAGCGCGGCATCCTCACAACACTGGAACTCAACCCCGGCAACCACTTTGCCCAAACCGACCTGCGCATGGCGCGTGGCATCCACTGGGTTCTTGCGCACTAAAAAGCCGGCCATGCGCATCGGACGCATGGCCGGCTTTTTTAACTGAGTTGGACACAGCTGCTATTCGGCAGACCCTTCGAGTTCCGAGACATCAAACTCAAAGTCATTACCCGGCAGAATCGCATTGAGCACGATACCCACCAGCGAACCCACGGCAAGACCCGAAAGCGAAATCGTCACGCCGCCCAGCTCCAACACGATGGCGCCGGCGGTGCTGTACGCAATGCCGAGCGAAAGCACGAGCACCAGAGCGGCCACCAGCACGTTGCGGTTGTTCTGGAAATCGACCTGGTTCTCAATGAGGTTGCGCACGCCTACGGCGCTGATCATGCCATAGAGCACGAGCGACACACCGCCGATTACGCACGCCGGCATGGCGGCGATGACAGCCGCGAACTTGGGGCAGAACGAAAGCACGATGGCGCAGCACGCGGCAACGCGAATCACGCGCGGGTCAAACACGCGCGTCAGGGCAAGCACGCCGGTGTTCTCACCATACGTGGTGTTGGCCGGAGCGCCAAAGAGCGAAGCCAAAATCGTGGCAAGGCCGTCGCCGAGCAGCGTGCGATGCAGGCCGGGATCGGCGATGTAGTTACGCTCGCAAGTGGAGCCGATAGCCGAGATATCACCGATATGCTCGATCATGGTCGCAAAGGCCAGCGGCATAATGGTGATGATGGCCGTCGTGGCAAGACCGCTATCGAACTGCGGGCCAAAGAGCGCAAACACGGTGTTGTCCCACATGATGGGCAGACCGACCCAGGGAGCGGCGGCAACGCCCGAAAAATCGACCTCGCCGAGCGCAGCGGCAACGGCATAGCTCACCACGACGCCCAGCAAGATCGGCACGATCTTGACCATGCCGCGGCCCCAAATGTTGCAGATGATGATCACTGCCACAGCGACAACGGCAACAAGCCAATTGGTCTGGCAGTTGGCAATGGCGGAGCTTGCCAAGATCAGACCGATGGAAATGACGATGGGGCCAGTCACCACTGGCGGAAAGAAGCGCATAACACGCTTGGCGCCAAACGCACGGAAGAGCGCCGCCAGCACCGGATAGAGCAGGCCGGCGCAGGCTACGCCCAGGCAGGCGTAGGGCAAAAGCTCGGCCTCGCCGTTGGGCGCGATTGCGGCATAACCGGCAATAAAGGCAAACGACGAGCCCAAGAAGGCCGGCACCTTGCCGCGCGACAGGAAGTGGAACAGCAGCGTGCCCAGGCCGGCAAACAGAAGCGTTGCCGAAACCGAGAGACCGGTGAGCACGGGTACGAGCACCGTGGCACCGAACATCGCGAATAGATGCTGCAGACCGAGTAGGAACATGCGCGGGCGGCCGAGCGACGACGCATCGTAGATGGCATCGGCGACAGCGGGCGTCGAAGACTGGGACATGGATGTCCTTTCGAATAGAAGGGCGATCGGGCATATCGGATAACCTGCCCGAACGATACGATCCGAACCATTGTACGTGATATATGCCGCCCCGCACGCACCGTCCCCGCAAACGGTACTGCTACTTCCAAACGCGCTCGGCAATGCGCCTGACCAGCGCGATCTTCGCCCACTGCTCGTCCTCGGTCAGCTTGTTGCCAATCTCGCAGCTGGCAAAGCCACACTGCGGAGACAGATACAGGTTCTCGAGCGGAACATACTTTGCAGCCTCGTGAATACGCTCAACGATGGCATCCTCGTCCTCAAGCTCAGCGGCCTTGGTGGTCACCAGGCCCAACACGACCTTCTTGCCGGGGGCAACGTACTTCAGCGGCTCAAAACCGCCGGCACGCGGCGTATCGAACTCAAGGTAGAACGCATCGACGTTCTCGTGTGCGAACAGGTACGGCGCGATGGGGTCATAGCCGCCCTCGAAGGCATAGGTGGAGTGGTAATTACCACGGCACACATGCGTGTTGATGACCAGGTCGTCGGGCTTGCCCTCGATGGCGGCGTTGTTGAGCGCCACGCCCAGCTCGCTCACCTTTTGCAGGTCGACCGGGCTCATACCAGTCTTTGCCACAAAGTCGGTATCGCAATAGATGCCCCAGGTGCAGTCATCAAATTGAATGTTGCGGCAGCCTGCGGCATACAGGTCGGCAATCACGGTGCGGTATGCCGCCGCGATGGCGTCGGCGAGCTCTTCGTCGGTCTTATAGACAGCGCGCAGGCTCTCCTGCTGGCCATCGCAGCGGTCGAGCGTGACTTCGGAGAACGTCTGGATCGGCGCCGGAATAGTTTGCCGCGCGACCTGGCCCTCCCCCTCGAGCGCCTTGACAAATTTGAAGTGCTCGACGAACGGATGACTCTCGCCGCTAATGGGACCAGTCACCACGGCGGTGTCGGCGGTGGTCTCCTCATCGTGGAACATATAGCCCGTACGCGAGGTGCGACGCTCGACGCCGTTCAGCCCCCACATAAAATCGAGGTGCCAGTAGCTGCGGCGAAACTCGCCATCAGTGATGACCTGCAGGCCGGCGGTCTTTTGCTTGTCCACTAGGTCGCGAATAGCCTCATCTTCGACGGCCTTAAGCCCCTCGCCATCGAGCGTACCCGCGGCGTAGGCGGCACGGGCGTCCTTCACGACCTGCGGACGAAGAAAACTGCCGACGATATCGGCGCGAAACGGCGCGTTCAGCGTGGTTAAAGCACTCATAGATATCTCCCTTTGCATTGGTTGCTTTACTGGGACAGAGTATGAGCGCTCATATGGCCATCGTAAAATATACGTTTACAACAGTTTGATATAGATAATTCCTATATCAGTCTGGACTGCCATAAAGAAATTTGACCCGCGCGGAGCACAGCAGCCTAGATATGCTGACGGATCGCGTCGATATAGGCTTGGCCGTAGCGCGTGAGTGTCGTGTTCTTGCGCGTGATGATGCCAATCTCCATGTACTCGTCCACATCGAGCGGAATCGAGATGATGCCGGGGCCGTTGAGCTCGTGGCTGATCACGCCCGAACACACCGTGTAGCCGTTGAGTCCCATGGCCAGGTTGAACAGCGTCGCACGGTCGCGCACGCGGATATTCTTGCGGCGCTCAAACGTCGAGGTCAGCTCTTCGGAATAGTAGAACGAGTTATAGCTGCCCTGCTCATAGGACAGGAACGGGTAGTCTTCCAAGTCCTCGAGCGTCACGCTCGAGCGGCCCGCCAGCGGATGGTCTGCACACACAAAAACGTGCGGCGTGGCGCAGAAGAGTCCCTCGAATACGAGCTCGTTGGCCGCCAGCATGCGCTCGATAACCTCGCGATTGTGCTCGGACAGGTACAAGATGCCCAGCTCGCTTTTCATATGCGCGACGTCCTCGATAATCTCGTGGGTTTGCTCCTCGCGCAGGGTAAAGTCATAACGCGCGGCATCGAACTCACGGATCACATCGACAAACGCGTTGACGGCAAAGGAATAATGCTGGCAGCTCACACTAAAGTGCGGCACCTGCTCGGACGCGCCCTTGTACTTGCCCTCGAGCAGGTCGGCCTGGTCGAGCACCTGGCGCGCGTAGCCCAAGAAGGTCTCGCCCTCCTCGGACACAATGACACCCTTGTTGGTGCGTTCAAAGATATGCACACCCATCTCGTTTTCGAGATCGCGAATCGACGCGGTAATCGAAGGCTGCGACACAAAGAGTCGGCGCGAGGCCTCGGTGATGCTGCCGCATTCGGCAACTTTGACGACATACCTGAGCTGCTGAAGCTTCATAGCGCCCTCCCTAGACGTTCATGACGTCGAAACCCGTCTCGCCCACCTGACGCATAAACGGCGGCATCTCCCCCGTCGCGGCGCAGGCGGCAATCTGATGCAGAGCCCCAGCGACCGCATCGTCTACCGCAGCGCCGATATGCCAGCGCGCGGCAGCCGTGACAGCCTCGTTGGCATTGGCGACTGCAACGGAGTTGGGAACGGCATCGATCATGGGTAGATCGTTATCGGAATCACCGAATACGGCCACCTCGTCGAGCGTCAGGTCCAAAGCACGCGCCAGCTCCAGGGCGGCGCAACCCTTGTCCCAACCTGCTGGAAGGATATCGAACAGGCGCACGCGGTTGTTGGGAAACACAAGCGAGAGCTCCGGCACCTCAGCGGCAACGCGCTCGCGTAGCTCTGCGAGCTCCTCACGCGAACGGGCACTCCAGATATTCGCCTTGTATACCGGGGCATCATCGATAACAGGACGGCACGGGGCTTCTTCGCCCTTGAGCCATGCGTTGCCGCCCGACTCCATGGCGCGACGCACGCGCTCGGGGTCGCTCGTCACGCAATAGGCATCGTTATCCCAAAAGTCGTCACCCAGGCTGTAGACCTTTAGATAGGTATCGTTGGTCTCTTGTTCGAGGTAATCGGCCAGACGCATCAGAGCATCGTTGTCGGTCGCGCGCGAAGCGACCGCCTGACCGTCGACAAACATGACCTGGCCGTTGCAGAACGCACCGGTCGAAAAGCACTCAGAACGATTTTTGAACATCCAGCCCATCGCGGACGGTTGGCGACCCGAAACCGGGCCAAAGTGCAGACCAGCCGCCTGCATGGCATGAATACCCTCAATGGCGTAGTCACTGGCACCGTCATGCCCGGCTGGAATCAGCGTATCGTCCATATCGGTCAGCACAAGTTTGATCATAGAGTCCCCCAGTCATTTTCACCGTAACCATTGTAACGACCTGCCAATAAGGGACAGGTTTATTTTGGCAGGTTTTATCTGGGAAAATGCAGCACCCCTGTTGCCACCTGCCAAAATAAATCTGTCCCTTTTTGGCGGGTGCGTTAGTATAGGGAGCAACAGATTCGATGCGGGAGTGCCGGCGGTGCAAACCACAAGGCTGAGAGGGCATAGGGCCCAATCCTTTGAACCTGTCAGTTAATGCTGGCGTAGGGAGCATGCCGCCTTTACAGGGGCGCTGTCTATGCACAGCGCCCCTTTTCTATGCCAAGGAGGCATGTGCAGTGATTGATCCGGAACAGCTTAAGCAAAATGTGGTCAAGGCCGTGGAAGAGATTCGCGCCACCAATCCGATGGCCGGCTCCATCACCAACACGGTGACGATCGACTTTGTCGCCAACGCGCAGCTCGCCGTGGGCGGCTCGGCCGCCATGGTCTATCTGCCCGACGAGGGCGAGGCACTCGTTGCCGGCGGCGGCGCCATCTATCTCAACATGGGCACGCTCTTCCCCATCTACGAGCAGACGATTCCCCGCGCAGCCAAGGCGGCGCACGATGCCGGCAAGCCCTGGGTGCTCGATCCGGTTGGTCTGGGCATCGGTAGCCTGCGCACCCAGCTGGTAAACGAACTCAAGCAGTACAAGCCCGCCATCGTGCGCGGCAACGCCTCCGAGATTATCGCGCTCGCCGGCCTGTGGGGTCTTGAGGGCGAGGCGGCCGATCTGAGCCGCGTACGCGGTGTCGATACCACCGACACGGTCGACGCCGCCCGCGATGCCGCCGTAGCGCTCGCCCGCTACACCGGCGGCGCCGTAGTGGTCTCGGGCGAAGTCGACCTAATCACCGACGGCACAACCGTGGCCAAGTCCCACGGCGGCAGCCCGCTCATGTCCAAGATCACCGGCTGCGGTTGCTCGCAAGGCGGCGTACTGGCCGTGTACGCCTGTGCTGCCGATCCGTTTACGGCAGCCATCTGCGGCACCGCCGTCTACAACGTCGCCGGTACGCGTGCCGCCGCTGTCGCCGATGCCCCGGCAAGCTTTAAGGTCGCCTTTATCGACGAGCTCTACCGCGCGACCGCCCAGGATATTGCCGACAACCAACTCGAACTCGAGGAGGCATAAGCCATGTCCGAGTCCACAACCAGCGCCGGCATGAACACACTCGTCGCCGTGGCCATCGCCCCGTGCGGCACCGGCGATGAGCTGTCCGCCGAGGTCGCCGAGGTCGTGCGCGTCATTCGCGAGAGTGGCCTTCCCAACCGCACCAGCTCGATGTTCACCGAGATCGAGGGCGACTGGGACGAGGTCATGCAGGTCGTGCGCGACGCAACCTTTGTGCTGGCGAGCAAGGGCATCCGGACCGAAGTCGTGCTCAAGGCAGATATTCGACCCGGATTTACCGACACCATGACCGGCAAACTCGAGCGCATGGAAGCACAGATCAAAAAGCAGGAGGAAGCACGATGAGCATCCGCGACAACCTTGATATCTCCGCCTATCTGGTACTCGGCCCCGAAAACACCCTCGGACGCCCCGTGGGCGATGTGGTGGCCCAGGCACTCGACGCCGGCTTTACCTGCATCCAGGTGCGCTCCAAGGTGGCAAGCGCCCGCGAGATCATCGCGCTGACCGACGACGCCGCGCAGGCAATCGCACAGGCCGGCAAGACCGGTCAGGTCGCCTTGCTGATCGACGACCGCCTTGACTGCGTACTCGCCGCGCGCGAGCAGGGCATCGCTGTCGACGGCGTGCACGTGGGCCAGAGCGATATTCCCGTCGAGGTCTGCCGCAAGCTTTTGGGCCCCGATGCCATCGTGGGCCTTTCGGCCCGTTGCGAGGAGATGCTCGAGTACGTCAAGACCGCCGACATGAGCCTGGTCGACTACCTGGGCATCGGCCCGCTCCACGAGACCGAGACCAAGCGCGACTGCGGACGCGCGGCCGACGGCTCTATCATCACCAAGAGCTTTGAGGACCTGGCCGCCCTCCACGCGGCAAGCCCCGTGCCCATCGTGGTGGGCGGCGGCGTTAAGACGGCCGACCTGCCGCAGCTCAAGGCCACCGGCGTCGATGGCTTCTTTGTGGTGAGCGCCGTCTGCAGCGCCGACGACCCCTACGCCGCGGCCAAGGAGCTCGTCGATACCTGGCAGCAGGCATAGGCATAAGCCGAGCAGCCGATTCGCAACCTCATATCTTCAATAGCGGAAAGCGCATCCCAGTTTGGACGTCCATTCTGGGATGCGCTTTCCGCATAGAGGGCCAGTGGGAAACTGCATCCCAGTCTGAACACAAATTCCGGGATGCGCTTTCCGCCGAGTCCGCGGCAGCTTGTCCTACCCCGCCAGATACGCTTCCAACGCCGGCAAAGTCGCCTCCGCATCGTGGCGGCCGACCTGGTAGATGCGCTCGAGCTCATCCGGTTCGCGGCACAGCGACGGCACCTTCACCGATTCGCTCGGCCGCACCACAAAGACCTCGCCGGCAGCCTCGCGACGTGCCAGGTCATCGAGCGTGGCATTGTAGACCTCATGCCGATGCTCAAGCGCTGCGACAAACTCCGGATAGTGACGGAACACGCGCCGCAGCATGGACATCACACTGTTGGGCTGCTTCACAAAGCCCGCCGGCTGCGTGAGCACCACGATATTGCGGTCATACCCCTGCGCAAACAGCCATGCGCTGGGGATAGAATCAGCCACGCCACCATCCAGATACTTATGCCCGTCAATAGCAACGGGACGCGTCGCCACAGGAATAGCAGACGACGCCCGGATCCACTCGATATCGCGCTCGTCGCCATACGGCAAATCGTGATAGACAGCCTTGCCCGTCTCGATATCGGTACACACGCACGTAAATCGCATGGGACAGGCGCGATACGCCTCCAAGTCGATGGGATCGCGCTCAATGGGCACCTCGTGATAGGCAAAATCGGCATTGAACATGTCACCGGTTCGCAGCCAGCTGGTCACGCTCGCATAGCGCTTGTCGGCACAATAGGCCTTGTTGTAGCGAATGGCGCGCCCAATCTGCCGCGATTTAAAGTTGTAGCCAAACGCCGCGCCCGCCGAAACGCCCACCATATGGTCGCAGGTCAAACCGTGCTCCATCCAAACGTCGAGCACGCCCGCCGTATACATACCGCGGTAGCCGCCTCCCTCGAGCGCAAGCCCCACCGTGCGCGTCGTATCCGGCTGTGCCATGTGACCATCTCCGTTCCTGCGTTTTAAAACGGGACAAGTATACCCGTCAACATATATCGACTCAGTCGCATTTTCATCGAACATCGCATTGTCGCGCTACCGCTTGGCGAATAGTAGCCGCCAACAGCATGGACACCCATATATAATTGCGTACTGTTGTTTACACTACTCAGCAGTTATCAACAGCGAACATTAGCCGGCAAAGTAACTCAACAACGCAGCAAGGCGGGGGCCTGGATACACGCAAGGCGCGGAGCAACGACGCGTGTACACTACGAGCTCGCCCGACGCCATCCGCCCCGACCTCAGAAAGCCGCTTAGAACATGGATACTGTCAGCAATTACACCGAAACGCTCGAAAAGACCATCCGTGACCTTCTCGAGCGTCAGGATGATCTGATTAGGACCGCCCTTACCGACCAGCTTACCGGACTTGGCAACCGCGGCGGCTTTACCCGTTCCCTAGAGGAACTCTGGGAGCAGGAACTGCCCGTGACCATGGCGTTCATCGATATCGACAATCTCAAGCACTGCAACGACGTCTTTGGGCATGACGAGGGCAACCGCTACATCTTGCAGGTAAGCCTTTATCTCAAACTGTATATGAAAGTGGACGAAGCGGCGTTTCGTCTGGGAGGCGACGAGTTTGCCATCCTGTCTACGATTGCGACCGAGGATGACCTCGCCGAACGCTTGGAACACTGCCGAACGGTCCTGCTCAAAAACAACGATTCTGAGATGCCTCACTCGTTTAGCTACGGAGTGTCACACGCCGACCCCGCCCTGGGTGAAGCCCCCAATCGTATGACACTCGATGCCGACCATCGCATGTACGACTACAAGCTACGCCATGCCATGCATCTTGATCGACGCAACATCGCGCAAGTCCACACCGACGACTTCGAAATAAGCGACCGCGTTTTCGATGCCTTTTCGATGCTCAATGAAGGCCGCTATTGCTTTATCGAGAACTTGGACAAACATCGCACTCTTTGGTCACAAAGCGCCTTGCGCGATCTCGGTCTTCCTTCCGAGCATATAGACAACTGCCACGATTACTGGAGAACGCGTGTCCATCCCGATGACCTTGAGGCCTATACCAACGATATCGACCAAATCTACAACGGCTCCAAACACCGCCGCGTTATGCAGTACCGTATGCGCAATGCCGCGGGCGACTACGTCCTTTGTCGCGCTCGCGGGTTTCGTATCGAAGGCGACGGAAATACCCCCTCGCTCTATGTCGGCGAACTTGTCAACCACTCGCTCGCTGAGACCGTCGACGCCGCTACGGGCCTCGGAACGCAGCGTATGCTGATCAACGCTATCGATGCCTGCCGTCGCGACCGTTGCGAGACGGGGCTTATAGCGGTCCGCGTTCGCGGCACGGCAAAGCTCAACGAGCTCTACGGGGCCGAGGCTGTCGACAACATGCTCGCCGAATACGCAGGCCGTATGTTGTCGATCACCCGCGGCAGGAGTCGCGTCTTCCGCTCACGAAACGCCCAGTTCGTCGTGCTCAGCAACAATTTGGATCACGAGGCATTCGAGCAACTGACCCGCCATCTTAAAGAGGCCGTTTTCGCTCCTGTTCAAATCGCGGGCGATACCATTACCCCCGTCTGCCTCGTCGTTCCGGCCTTTTACGAGCGCTTAATCAATCAAGCGACCGCCGTTTTAGGCGAACTCGACCGTCGTCTTCGTGCGGCCGGCGGGCTTGTTCCCAACGACAGCCTCCCCATACCTGAGATTGAGCGCAAATGCGCCGTCGCCGAACGCATCGATACGCTCACGGGCCTCTATCGACCCAGCGAGTTTATGCGGCGTGCCAACGCATTTCTTAAGACAAGGCACGGCGGCGCTTGGTGTATCGCCACCGTCGACATGGGACACATGCGGCTGTTCAACGAATGGCACGGACAGGCCGAGGGCGACCGCGTACTCGCCGATGTGGGCACGGTCCTCAAGGACATCGAGAATGCCGAGATGGGCGTCGCAGGATACTGGGGCCAAGACGACTTTTGCATTCTCATCCCCTTTGAGCACGACACCGTCCATCAAATCTATAACCGCGTTCGCGCCGCCGTGGCCAAGCATGATGACGGCGTGGGTTTCTGGCCGTCCATGGGCGTTTGCCCCATCGACCCCAACGAGGAAATCACCATCGATGCGCAGGCCAAGGCCATTTTTACCAATCGGCGCGCAAAAAACGACTTTAAGGAGCGCATAGCCATTTTCCGCCCCGAGGAGTACGAGCGCGAAATCGCGTTCCACCGCACGCTGACCGAATTCCAGTATGCGTTCTCAAACGGCCGCATTACCTACTACTTGCAGCCCCAGGTTGATATGGAAACCGGCGAGATCATTGGCGCCGAGGCGCTCACACGCTGGATCGACAAAGATGGATCGTTAATTCCGCCCGCGTCCTTTATCCCCGCACTCGAGGAAAGCGGCTTTGTAGTGACGCTCGACAAGTACATTTGGCAGGGTGTCGCCTCGTGGCTGCGCAAGCGCATCGACCAGGGGCTTCGCGTAATTCCGATTTCCCTAAACGTGTCGCGTGTCGACATCCTCGCCTGCGATGTCGCCGAGCACATGAGCGCACTGGCTGCTCAGTACAACCTGCCGCCCGAGCTCATGCGCATCGAAATCACCGAAACCGCCTATACCGGAGAATCCGAGGCGGTGGACAAGCTAACGGCAGACCTGCATAATCAGGGCTTTTCGACCTATATGGACGACTTTGGCACCGGCCAGTCCACGCTCGCGATGCTCAAGAACGTCAACGTCGATGTCATCAAGCTCGACCGCACCTTTGTGCCCACCGACCGCGATCAAGGCCGCAGCGCGCAGATCGTGTCATCGATGCTCGAGATGGCGCAGTCGCTCCATCTGCCCGTTGTAATCGAAGGCGTCGAGACACATGAGCAGGCGAACATGCTACGACAGATGGGCGCCCGCTACGCTCAGGGCTTCCTCTACTACCGCCCCATGCCGGCGGAGGATTTTGAGGCATTGCTCGACGGTGGCAACGACAACTGATGCGCTCGCGCAAAACACCACCGTCGAAAGAAGCATTTGTCCCCATTGGCTAACTTATATCCCCAATCCACATCGAATTGGGGATATGATACAAACCGTTTTTCTGCCCAAGGAGGTTATCCATCATGAACGAGTCGTATCGCCTGGGCGAGCAATCAATCATTGCCTACCTTCAGCGACTTGCAAACGGGGCCTCAACCGCCGAGCTCGATGTTGCCGCGCTGCCCACTGAGCTGCGCGCCGTGGGCGAGCAGCTCCAAAAGACGTTCGCCATCCTGGAGCAAGAACACCAGCTGCTTGAGCGCAGTGCCCATATCGATTCGCTCACCAATCTTGGCAATCGTAATGCACTCCACCGCTATGCCGATCTGCTCTGGCGCAAAGGCACCCCCTTCACTTGCGCCTACATTGACATCGACCACCTTAAGCATTGCAACGATACGTTTGGCCACGCCGAGGGCAACCGCTACATTCTGCGCATCTGCCGCGCGCTCACCGAAACGATGGAGCACGATGACCTGCTGTTCCGCATCGGTGGAGACGAATTTGTACTCGTGTCCCCCATGGCAGACGAAGCCGAGCTCGAGCAGCGCCTGGAGCGGACGCGCACCGATCTGATCGAGGCGACATCGGACGGCAAGGCACCCATGGTCGCTAGTTTTAGCTTTGGCTGCTCGCGCGTCGACCCACTTGCAGGCGATTCGCGTCGCCAGATGACCATGGACGCCGACCGCAAGATGTATCGCTACAAGCTCATGCACCGTGTGCAGCAACCAAAAGAAGATGACGCGCCGATGCGGCCGGTCGTCGAACAGCCTCCCTGCAACGAGCGGGTGTTCCAAGCGATCTCCATGAGCTCCGAGACGCGCTATCCGTTCATCATTAACCTCGATACGGGCGAATCACAATGGTCGATTAATGCCGTGCGCGATTTTGACCTGCCCTCGCAGCACCCTTTTAACTCGCTCGACATGTGGCTTGCCCGCGTTCATCCCGAGGACCGCGATAACGTACGCACCGAGCTCGATATGGTGGTAAACGGCACGTGGCACTTCCACTACATGCAGTATCGCGTAATGAATACCGCTGGAAAATACGCGCTTTGCGACTGTACGGGCTATCGCTTGGACGGAACCGATACCGAGCCCAACATGTATGTGGGCATTATCATCAACCGAAGCCTGGCAGATACGACCGATTCCGTAACCGGCCTGGGCGATATCCATGCCCTGGTCAACGCCATTGGCGAAATGCGTCGCGTGACGCGCAGGGCCGGCTTAATCGCCATTAAAATCGACGATATCGCCAAGGTCAACGCCCGATTTAGCTTTGATGCGGGCGACCGCGTCTTGGCAGAAAGCGCCGCCTGCCTCATGGATTGTTCGCGCGGCAAGGGTCGCCTGTTCCGCTCGACCGGGCCGATGTTCGTGGCGCTTTTCGACAACTTTGATCCCGAAGAGACCGACGCGATCGCAGACGAAATCGAGCGGTTCTTAGGGTCGCCCGTGCTCTTTGGCTCATTTGAATATCAGCCGCCCCTTCGCGTGGCCACGCTTCATCTGGATGCCGTCGACCGACAGCCCGTTTCCATTTTGAACGAACTCAATGCGCTGATTAAAGATGCGCCGCAGGTACCGGGCACCAAGCTGGACTAGCGTTATGGGGCGCGATGCGAAACACAGCCCGTTTCGCATCGCGCCCCACGCCATCTGCCCGCTCGTGCGATAATCCTCCGCAGAAGTCATCGACAACAGAGGGAGTTTGTGATGAAGGTTCTTTTAGTCAATGGCAGCCCCAAGGCGAACGGCAACACCGCCCGCGCACTCGCCGAGGTCGCAGAGCAACTTAATGCAGAAGGCATTGATACCGAGGTGTTTCAGCTGGGCGCCAAGCCCATTCGCGATTGCATCGGTTGCGGCCAGTGCGGCAAGCTTGGCGGTCGCTGCACCTTTGACGACGACGTGGTGAACGAGCTCATCGCTGCCGCCGAGCAGGCCGACGGCTTTGTCTTTGGCTCCCCCGTCTACTACGCGCACCCCAGCGGCCGCATCCTCTCGGCCCTCGACCGCGCGTTTTATGCCGGCAGCAAGGCCTTTGCGCACAAACCGGGTGCCGCTGTCGCCGTTGCCCGCCGCGGCGGCACATCGACCACCTTCGATGTGCTCAACAAGTACTTCACCATCAACCAGATGCCCGTGGTGGCATCCACCTACTGGAACAACGTCTTTGGCGCCATGCCGGGCGAGGCCACCCAGGACGCCGAGGGTCTTGCTACCATGCGAAACATCGGCAAGAACATGGCCTGGCTCCTGCATTGCATCGAGGCGGGAAAGGCCGCCGGCATCGAGGCACCTGCGGCCGATCGCGAGCGCACCAACTTCATTCGATAAGTCCGGCGGTGGTCACCTCGATGTACTGTCAATGTCAGCGAAAAGCCAGCTGATGAGGCAAGGTGCCTTGAAAGAGGAGGGCGCTGGGCTTTTGCCCGCGCCCGACGATTGAAAGGCAGATTGCCCATCAGATGGCTTTGCAGCGTCGAGGTGACCGCCGTTCGTTAGAACGGCGGAACATTATATGAACGTGCAAATCTTCGGCACCAAGAAGTCCTTTG
Organism: Collinsella aerofaciens; assembly: GCF_015561195.1. Classification (GTDB taxonomy): domain Bacteria; phylum Actinomycetota; class Coriobacteriia; order Coriobacteriales; family Coriobacteriaceae; genus Collinsella; species Collinsella aerofaciens_AC. The sequence goes on from NZ_JADMSU010000002.1 coordinate 103,409, forward strand.
ATACCAAGAAGGCCCAGCGCTATTTTAAGGAGCGCCGCATTAAGGTGCAGTTTATTGACCTTAAGGAAAAGGAGATGAGCAAAGGCGAGCTCACGAGCGTGATGCAGGCGGTCGGCGGCATCGACAAGCTGCTCAACCCCAAGGCCAAGGACGAGGAGACGCTCGCGCTCATCCAGCACCTCACCCCCAGCCAGCGCTTCGACAAGTTGCTCGAGAACCAGCAGGTTCTGGCCGAACCCATCGTGCGCAACGGCAAGAAGGCCACCGTCGGTTATTGCCCCGATGTATGGGGAGCCTGGGAGTAGCCTGTGTTATTTGTCGGCGCGTGGGTATAAGAGCAGGCGTTTGGCATAAGATTCAACTGTAAGCCATGTCTAACAAAGGAGGGCACATGCCCAACAAACCCGTGAAGATCATCATGCTTACCGGATACCTCGGTGCCGGCAAGACCACGCTGCTCAACCACATCCTCGCTAACGACGGCGGCATCCGCGCCGCCGTGATCGTCAACGATATCGGCGAGATCAACGTCGACGCCAGCCTCATCGCTGACGGCGGCCTTTCCGAGGCCGACGACCTCATCCCGCTCACCAACGGCTGCATCTGCTGCACGCTTTCGGACGACCTGGCCAACCAGCTGCAGGGCATCGCCGATTCGGGCAACTTCGATTACATCATCATCGAGGCATCGGGCATTTGCGAGCCTATCCCCATTGCCTACACCATCTCGAGCTTCTGCGACGAGGCCAAGGTGGGCGGCGAGCCCAAACTCGCACTCGACAACATCGTGGCTGTGGTCGACTGCGCCCGCATGTACGACGAGTTCAACGGCGGTCGTGACCTGCTGGCAGAGGATATCGATGAGGACGACATCGAGAGCCTGCTCATCCAGCAGATCGAGTTCTGCTCCACGCTGATCCTCAACAAGACCGACACCGTGACGCCTGAGCAGATTGCCGAGCTCAAGGCCATCGTGCGCAGCCTACAGAAGGACGCCGTGATTGTCGAGGCTCAAAACGGCGAGGTCCCCATGGAGGAGTTGCTCGACACCGACCGCTTCGACTTTATGCGCGCCTACAACTCCGCCGCCTGGATCGAGGCCATGGAGCATCCCGAGGAGCACGACGACCCCGAGGTGCTCGAGTACGACATCGAGACCTTTGTGTATTCGCGCCGCAAGCCGTTCGACCTGCAGAAGTTTACCGACTTTGTTGAGCAGGAGTGGCCCGACGAGGTCATCCGCGTCAAGGGTCCGCTGTGGCAGGCCAGCAACCCGGACATGTGCTACATGTTTGAGCAGGCCGGCCACCAGATGCGCCTGATGGAGAACGGCCTGTTTGTCGATTCCGCACCCGAGGGCGAGAAGCAGAAGATCATCGACGAGAACCCCGAGATCATGCAGATTTGGGACGACGAGACGGGCGACCGCATGACGAGCCTGTGCATCATCGGCCGTCACATGGACAAGGACGCGCTCATCGCCGCCCTCGATGCCTGCCTGACCGACTGGCACCGCGCCTAGGTTTATCGAAGCGGGCATTTTTCCGCCCACGTAACCGCCAAAACCACCACGAAGGTGCCTGTCCCCTTCGTGGTGGTTTTTCGTTCTGAGCCAAGGAGATTCATGTTCAACATTGTGCTGTATGCGCCCGAGATTCCGGCCAATACGGGCAATATCGGCCGCACCTGCGTAGTTACCGGCGCCCGCCTGCATCTGGTGGAGCCACTGGGCTTTTCGCTCGACGACAAGACGGTGCGTCGCGCCGGCCTGGGCTACTGGCAAAACTTGGACGTGACCACCTATGCCGGCTGGGAGGATTTCCTTGCGCGCAACGGCCTCTCCCCCGCCGACGAGCGCCTGCATCTGCTGACCAAAAAGGCACGCCGCACCTATGCGCAAAGCACCTACCGCGATGGCGACTACTTGGTCTTTGGCAGCGAAAGCTCGGGGATTCCCGAGCCACTGCTTGCCGCGGCGCCCGCGCGCTGCGAGCGCATCCCCATGCTGCGCGATTGTGACTCGCTCGATAACGCCGAGGCCTGGGAAGCCCACGAGGAATCGCTGGGGCATACCGAGGACAGCCATGAGGCCATCCTTCGGCAGGATATCTGCGGCAACTTCGTCGACCCGGACGATTATCGCATCAGCGCACTCAACCTCTCCAACAGCGCCGCCATCGTCCTCTACGAGGCCCTGCGCCAAACAGGCTTTCCCGGCATGTGACAAAGGGACAGTCCCTTTGTCACATTCGGCCGGCTATCACTCTGCAATGCAAATCTCATCCCCGCTGTCCTCGGAGGTCGTCTCCATGCCAACCAATGTTGCAATCCGTTCCTGTTTTTCAATGATGAACCGTTTATGGTAGAAGATATTGGCATACTGCAAAACACGATTCATTTGCGAGGCATCAAACAGAGCACCGACAACGCCGCCAAATACAGGGACGGCTTTACCAAGAGATTTTTGGGTGATATTCCTGCCAATTTGCTCGAGTACGTTTTTGAAAACATTGTTCTCGAGCGACTTCTTGCCGGCATTTTCGATTGCCTTGCGTGCGGCGGCATTTGCAAGGGCGCGAATCTGCGCGATAAGCGTGGCAGCGCCGCCCCGTGCCGCCATGGCCGTCCAACCCTTTTTGACTGTCTGCTTCACGCCCTCCATCTCGGCTACAAGCATCACTTTGCCGATTGCGGCAGTCATGCCATCAGTAGAACCTGCTGACGGAGCCATCGCGTTTGAAAACACATCACCCGCAATGACCAATTCAGCCGGATCCTCTTTAACGTTAAATCCATACATCATGGCGACTGACTGCACCGCGCGATAATAGAGAAACATGCTGAACACGATGTTGAAGGGCAGGCCGGCAAAACCGGGAGCGCCTGTCGCCGCACCCTCGGTCGCCGCAAGCAGCAGGTGTCTACCGTTCTCGCCTGCCGCAATCTTCGCGACGTCAAAACTGCGAAGCATGAACAGCTCATCAATCGACCGGATAGTAACACCTTCGAGCGTGGCGTTTGCAACCTCAACAATCTGTGCCTCAGTGACGCTGTACTTGGCAGCTTGCTCCTCGATGATCTTGAAACCATCGACAACTTGCTTCATGACCTGCGCATACAGCGCTTGTTTCTGAATCTCACCCGTAAGGTCGTCGACCGCACCCCCAATGGTAGCGCGAAGATTCTCCGGTACTCTTGACCCGGCCTTATCAGCCAGCTGTTTGAGCTTTGAAGGCGATACCATCTTTTCGTATTGCTCGGTTAATACCTCAAGCTCGCCAAGCTCGCGATTGGACAGTAGCGGATCGGGCAACACCCAATCACCGTTATCGTCAACGAGCGTCGACGATAGGCCGAGTTGCTCTTGTCGCTTTGCGTTGTAGCGCTCGTTAGCCGCGGCGGCTGCCGTAGAAGCAATCCCGTTTGCGAAATCCGAAAAACCTTTGAGTGCACTATCTGCCAAAGGACCAGCGGCTTCCGCCAGTTCCCCCGATTTCTTTTGAGCCTCCTTGGTCGCATCCTTAATGGCGTTTCCAGCACCATTGAGTACTCCAGACATCATGTTCTCCAGCGAAGAAAAGCTGGCACCGGACTTCCGCCATTTTTCGAGCTCCGCCCCAACGGTCTGTTGCCGTTTATCCAACATGCTATTCACCCCTACTCAAACGCAATGTCAACATTGACGTCATCGCCGCATAGGGCTTTGACCTGTTTTTCGATAAGGGCGCAGGCTCTATCATCAGATTCTTGGAGCATATTGCTTTCCTTGACCTTCTTGGTCTGCTCTTTCTTTGCCTGTTTCAATAACGTGTTTAGATCATCCGTGCTTACTTGATTCCAGTTAAGAAAACCATTGTCCTCAACATATTTCTTAAGCGTATTGGGGTCTGTCGAGAACGAAGTGATCTCCGAGTGAGGCAGTATAACCTTTACGCTCTTGACCTCTGAATTCTTATCGGCCATATTAGCCCGTACGATTGTAACCTTCATCTTATCGGCATTGATCCCGATGTCAGCCTTGCCGTCAATCGTTGCGACATATCGCTTAGACGTAAAGGGGTTTTCCCACCCAAGCGGATTGCCCGCCTCATCAATTGAAAGCAGCTGGGTGAAATTGTACTCGTACGTCACGAGCTTAACGACTGGCGTGATCTCCTCGCGAATCGAATCATCGCTGATCGTTGTAGGATTACGCGTCAATGACATCCAGATACCCCAGGCAACCGCTAGAACCGTAACAACGACTAACCCGCCAAAGGCAACCTTTTGCGGTATCGTTGTAAGAAATTTTGTTTTTGCCATCCTGTTTCACCTTTTCTTTATTGCCCCGACGTTCCCATCATCTTCCAGCGCGAGCATGATGACACGAATCATTCCGTCAACGGCTCAATGCAAAGCGCGACCGTTCGGAGAAAACGGCCGCGCTTTCTTTTCAATTCCCGCGAACTATTCCTTGACGCTGTAACCCGACACCGTCGGCGCAAGCCTCGAGGCGTCAACCTCGCTCATTACCTCAAACTTCACCTTCTCGCCAGGCACCCAGGCAGATGCATCTGCGTAGCATTCTTCCGCCCTCACACCATCGGCATCGTAAAGGGCAACGTTTAGATAAACGTTTTCGAACGATATGTCAGAGGTGTTTTCGACGATTGCAGTGTACGTATAGAGACCGTAGCCATCATCACTTTTCTCAAAGTTCGCCGATGAGAGCAAGCCGTTGATAACCTCATCGTTATGCGTCTTCTCCTCTACGGTCCTACCGTTCTTAATCAGCTCGTCAAACTCATCTTGATACTCGTCATCGACTGTTAAGTCATATCGATCAACCAGTTTCTTAAGCTGTGCGGATCGTGCGTCGTAGGCCTTTTCCCATTCCTCGTAGTATTTAGGATCAGATTCCGCATACTTCTTGGTAACATCAAGCTGATCGTCAAGCAGGTTGAGATAGGCGATGACATCTTCCTGCATCTTAGTGTCTTTAAAAGGCGCCTTTTTGAGTTCTTTGTCGTTATCGATCTCGGTTTTAATTATCTCTTTTCGCACTTTATTCGAGCTTAGATCAGCATCTTCTCCAAGCGATTCGATATAATCCGACCGCTTTTGATAACCTTGAGCGATCACAGCCATTGCACGGTCATCGGCATAATCAGGTTCAGCGTTTTTCTTCTCAGACTGCGAACAGCCGCTCAGCAGAAGCGCCCCACAAAACACCATCGCAAATAGCGCGGTCACCAGAGCCATTCCATAACGCCTTTTCATTTCGTCCTCCTTTTAATACAAAACACGATATCTAGCCCCTCGTCAAAAAGCAGACGAATTGGCAACGCGGTGGCACTATTTGGCTCAAGGGCGTGAACTGGACAGACATCGAGGGAAGGAGTGAGCTCTGTTCAATAAACTCCCCTCGTCAAAATGTCTAGCTAAAGAAGACGGACAGACGACGAACGGTCAAAACTAGCCGCGTCCGCCCGTCTCCAACGATCGAATGTCGATGCGCTGACGTTCAAAAGCGCAGCAGCCTCTCGCCTCGTAACCTCACCCCCTTCGAATAATTTGATGACATCGCGATAGCTATCTGGACGTTCGAATGCCGGCCTTCCAAATTTCACGCCACGCAAACGCGCCGACGCGATGCCCTCCGCCTGGCGTTGCTTGATGTTTTCGCGCTCTAGCTGCGCCACGTAGCTCAAGATCTGAAGGACCAGATCTGCCATAAACGTTCCCGTGATGCCATCGGGCTGCTCGCGCGTATCGAGCAGCGGCATATCAAGAACCACGATGGCAGCGTTCCTATCCACCGTGATGCGTCGCCACTCATCGAGGACTTCGCGATAATTGCGACCCAAACGATCGATACTTTTGATCACGAGAACGTCACCCGCGCGCAACCTGCGAAGAAGACGTTGGTACTGGGGACGCTTAAAGTCCTTACCGCTTGCCTTGTCAGCATAAATCTGGCTCCGTTGCACAGGAAACCTCCCTAGTGCGTCTAACTGGCGGTCCAAGTTCTGGTCCGCGGAAGAGACACGCGCATACCCAAAGATTCGATTGTCCATAATTGCCCCTATCGGCTACCTCTTGGCAGCATCAGCTCAAGCGAGAGCCCACTCACTATAGGGCGTGCAAATTTCGCGAATGGGTTGAGGTCATTTTGGCCCTCAGGCACAAGCTATTCAAGTGCCATGCCGACAACATGCTGACTTTTAACGGTAATCAGCTGCCTTTAACTAGAATTGCTAGAAAAGAAAACCGTGATGCTGACAGGCTTTGCCGGCATGTGGCAATGTGACAAAGGGACTGTCTCTTTGTCACATTCGGTTATAGGTAGCGACCGGTGATGCTTGCGGAGCAGGCTGCGATGTCGCCCGGCGTACCGGCGCAGACGATTTGCCCGCCCGCATCGCCACCGCCCGGGCCCATGTCGATTACGTAATCGGCGTTACGGATAAGGTCGAGGTCGTGCTCGATCACGATAACCGTGGCGCCCTTGGCAACAAGGCCGTCGAACACACTCAGCAACACCTGAACATCGAGCGGATGCAGGCCGATCGTGGGCTCATCGAATACGAATACGGCATCGTCCTGCACGCGGCCCATCTCGCTCGCAAGCTTAAGACGCTGCGCTTCGCCGCCCGAGAGCGCTGGTGTGGGCTCACCGAGCGTGAGATAGCCCAAGCCCAGGTCATGCAAAGTCTGCAAGCGCGTCTGAACCTTCTTGAGCCCCAGCGTGGCGTCGATGGCCTCGTCCACACTCATATCCATGAGCTGCGGCAACGTAAGCAGGCTCCCGTCCTTGCCCTCGCGATGGATATGCGAAGCAGCGTCTGCATAACGTGAGCCGCGACATGCCGGGCAGACGATCTCGACATCGGGCAAAAACTGCACGTCGAGCGATATCGAGCCCGTGCCATCGCACGTAGGGCAGCGCAGAGCGCCAGTGTTGTAGCTAAAGGCGCCCGCCTTGTAGCCGGCCGCCTTGGCCTCGGGCGTACGGGCAAAGGCTCGACGCAGCTCGTCATGGATGTCGGCATAGGTCGCTACCGTCGAGCGCACGTTGGCGCCGATGGGCGTGGCGTCAATCAGATTTGCGCGGGCAATGCCCTCGGCATCGACCCAACGCACGTGCCCCGGCAGGCGCTCGCCGGCCGCCTGCGCCTTGAGCGCCGGAATGAGCATCTCGAGCACCAACGTCGTCTTACCCGAACCCGAAACGCCCGTCACCGCGACCAAGCGACCGCGCGGGATATCGACTTCGAGCGGCTTGACGGTATGGATGGCATCGGTCGCCATGCGGATATGGCCCTGGTCGTACATTTCGTCGTCAGCCACCTGCGGCCGCAAGCGCTTGGGGTCTGCGCGTAAAAACGGCGCGATGCGGCTGCCCTGCGATTGTTCTACCTCGTCCACCGTACCTGCAGCGATCACATTACCGCCTCCTGCTCCGGCAACGGGGCCCATCTCGACCAGATAGTCAGCTTCCGCTAGAACGCGCGTATCGTGATCAACAACAACCACGGTGTTGCCGTCATCCACCAGGTCGCGCATCACGCCCACCAGGCCGTCGACATTGGCAGGATGCAAGCCGATCGAGGGCTCATCGAGTACATAAAGCACGCCCGTCGATCGGTTGCGCACCACGCGGGCGAGCTGCACACGCTGGCGTTCACCCGTGGAGAGCGTAGCACCGGCGCGATCGAGCGAAAGGTAATCGAGCCCCAGGTCGACCAGGCGACGAGCCGTGCTCAAAAACGAATCGCAGATATCCGCTGCCATGGGCTGCATCTCGGCCGGCAAGGATGCGGGCACCCCGCGAACCCACTCAATCGCCTTGCCCAGCGTCATGGCCGCCGCCTGTGCCAGATTGATACCGCGCACCTGGGGTTGGCGCGCGGCCTCGGAGAGGCGCGTGCCGCCGCAGTCACGGCACGGGCCCTCGCGCAAAAAGCGACCCACGCGTTTGAGGCCCTTATCGTCCTTAACCTTGGCGAGCGCATTCTCGACCGTATAGATGGCATTGTAATAGGTGAAGTCGAGCGGCGTGGCGCCCTCGCCGTTTTTGGGAACGTAGAGAATGTGCTTTTTAACCGCCGGACCATGAAACACGATGTCGCGCTCGGTGGGCGTGAGCTGGTTAAACGGCACGTCGGTGCGCACGCCCATCTCGCCAGCCAGCTGCTTCATCAGATCCCACATGAGCGTGCCCCAGGGAAGGACCGCGCCCTCGTTGATGGTCTTTGACTCGTCGGGCACCAGGCTCGCCTCGTCCACCTCGCGCATGACACCGGTACCACCGCAGGTAGGGCACGCACCGCCGCTATTGAAAGCCAAATCCTCGGCACTCGGCGCGTAGAACTCGCGGCCGCATGTCGAACACGTGAGCGACAGGCCCGCAGCCACGTTAAGGCTCGGCTCCACACGCGCCCCGCAATGTGGGCACACGTGATGGGCACAGCGGCTAAAGAGCAAACGCAGACTGTTGTTGAGCTCGGTCATGGTGCCAAAAGTGGAACGCGCACCCGGCACACTGGGACGCTGGTGCAATGCGAGCGCCGCCGGTACGTGCAGCACTTCATCCACCTGGGCGTGCTCGGCCTGCGTCAGGCGACGTCGAGTATAGGTGCTGAGCGCCTCCAGGTAACGGCGCGAGCCCTCGGCATAAAGAACCCCCAGCGCCAGCGAACTCTTGCCCGACCCCGACACGCCGGCAATGCCCACGAGCCTTCCCAGCGGGATATCGATATCGATGTCCTTAAGGTTATGGACGCGCGCGCCACGTACCTCGATAGCACTTGGTTGTTGCGACACCGTCATCGCTTTCCCTCCCGTTGATCGAATGTGACAAAGGGACTGTCCCTTTGTCACATTGTCTGTCTGCGCCAGTCTTCGCAGGTCAAATACGTAAAGCACTCGGTACGTACATCGCCCATAAGCTCGCAGGGCACGTCGCGCTTAACGTGATGCGGCGCGAATCCGCACTTTTGCTGAACGCGTAACGACTTGTTATTGCCCTCGTAGTATCCGCACCAAAGTACCTTGCAGCCAAGCGTTTCAAACGCATAACGTTGCATGGCCCGAACTGCCTCGGGAGCAAAGCCTCGGCCCCAAAACGGCTTGGCGACCCAATACCCCACCTCGAGTTCGAGTCCAGCGCTTTGGCTGTTCGACTCGCAACGAGGCGGCATGAGCCCGATGCTGCCCACAGGCTCGTCTGTCTCAGCCAGGCAAAGGGCAAAGGTATGGGGTGCCGCAAAGACTGTCCGAATGATCTCCCTGCTCTCCTCAATGCTTCGATGGGGCGGCCAGCCCGCAGCCGGTCCCACGTCCGGGTCGCTCGCATATGTAAACAGGATCGCCGCATCCGTCTCGCGCCACGGACGAAGCGTCAAACGCTCAGTATGAATCACCATGCTTTGGCCCCTCTCAAACATCGATGTGACAAAGGGACAGTCCCTTTGTCACATTACCCGTGCCATAAAACGCGGTCGCGGATGTACTCGCCCAGCATGGGCACGGTAAACCGGACCAGGCCGTATCCGGCAGCCTCGATGACGCGCTCGCGAATCAGGCTTGCGCGATATTTACTCGCCCAGCTCTGGGTGCGATCGCAGCGCTCAATGATATCCGCCATGCGCGTCGGTTTGCCCTCGTCAACCGCCATGGTCTCGATAAAGAGGCGCTGTGGACTGCGCAGCCCGTAATACAGAGGCGCGTCAACCGCTTCGTAGAACTCGGAGACGGCATCCGCATGGCCATCCTCGACATCGCGCCTTTCGATGACCTGCGAGCCACGCCGGACAGTAGAGCGCCACATGTAATAGCCCACCAGCTGAACCATGTAGGGATGCCCCATGCTCTTGCGCGCCGCAAGGTCCGCCGTCTCCGCGTCAACGTAAAGCCCGGCGTCTTTGACCGTCTGGATATACGAATCGCGCACCTTGGGCAAAGATATCGCCCCCAACGTACGCTGCTGGGCACGCCGCAAAAACGTCACGCTCGGCTCTTCGAGCAGATCGTCAACCATACTGGGTAAGCCGGCGAACGCCAGCGCAAGACCGCGCTGGTCGCTATCGGACAGGCCCGTAGCATCCTGATCTCCGAGCACCTGCTGATAGAGAACGGCAAGAGCCGCCAGTTCCTCGATTGACGCAGATTGCGCCTCGTCAATCGCAAACAGGATGCCCTTGCCTGGACCGAGCTTCTTGAGGCGCTCGTTGACCAGCCCCCGTAGCGTCTCGCCCTTTGCCCGAGCCGCCTCGACCGACATCCGACCAAACGACGGCCCAAACTCCATTGACGTCACAACGGGTTTATTCGAGCGAAGCGCGTCGGCCAGGCGATCGCACAAGCCAAGCGAAGCAGAATCGGAGACAACCGCCCATCCGCGTTCTTTGGCTAGACGTTGCAGCTCCCGCAGGAGAACCGTCTTGCCGCAACCGCGGTTTCCCGTAATGAGCATGAGCCTGCCCGGCGCTCCGGCGCCGTTATCGAGCCCTTCCTCGAAATCTTCGACGACCGACTCGCGACCGATGAGCATCGGGGGCCGCTTGCCTGCCGTCGGCTTAAAGGGATTTGGATTCATGCCGGCCTCCTCGGATTGGCAAACCCTGGTAATAGTTATACTAACTTATACCGAGTTATACCAATAGCATGTAACAAAGAGACTGAACCTCTATCGCCTATGGCCGAAAAACTCGGCGTCTGCCGCTCGCCAGGGACGGAAGGTGCTGGGATCGACCTTTACGTGCGCCGCGGCGGGTACGTCGTACCATTTGACCGTGTAGCCGGCGCCGTGAGAGCAAAAAACCGAGTCGGGCGTGTTGGGCAGATCGGCCTCGGGCTCGTAGGCGGCCGCCTCGATTACGCGCTCGGCATCATGGCAAGCCGCATAACCGGCGAACTCCAGGTACAGATGTCCGCGACCGCTCGTGTAGGCAGCCACCTCCAGCGCGTAATCCTGCACCTCGAATGCCGGCACGCGACCCACAAGCTTTACCCGGTCGCCCGTCATCGTCGGCGACTCGTACTCGGCACCCATGCGCGTGGCGTCTGACAACGCCCGGCCCACGCACTCCCCCGGCACCTCGAGCTCAAAGTGGTACCACGGCTCCAGCAGCACGGCTGCGCCGGCCTCACGCGCCTGCATCAAACCCTGGCGAATCGCGCGGTACGTGGCCTGGCGAAAATCGCCGCCCTCGGTGTGTTTGGCGTGCGCGCGGCCGCCCGTGAGCGTGATGCGCACATCGGTGATGGGCGAGCCCGTCAACACGCCCAGGTGATCGCGCTCCATAGCGTTGGTGAGCGCCAGACGCTGCCAGTTAAGATCGAGCTCGTCGGTCGAGGTCACGGTGCCAAACTGCACGCCCGACCCCGCCGGCAACGGCTCCAAGCGCAAATGCACCTCGGCATAGTGGCGCAGTGGCTCAAAGTGGCCCACACCCTCGACCGGCTGCGAGATAGTCTCCTTATAGAGAATGCCGCCGGGCTCAAACTCGACCGCAAGGCCAAAACGATCGGCCAGCACGCGCTGCACGACCTCGAGCTGCACGGCGCCCATCAACTGCAGGTGAATCTGCTCAAGATGCGTATTCCAGCTTACGCCGAGCATGGGATCTTCGTCCGCCAACTCAGTCAGCGCTTTGAACACCGCGTGGACATCGTGTTCGCCCGGAAGCACCGTATAGGTGAGGACTGGCGCAATGACGGGCGCATCGCCCGCGGGCTCCGCGCCCAGGGCGTCCCCTGGGCGAACGTGCGCAAGACCCGTCACGGCACAAATACCGCCAGCAGCAACTTCTTGCGCAAGCTCATACTTCTCGCCGTTATAGATGCGTACTTGATCGACCTTCTGCTCCCATGCCTCGGCACCGGAACGTCCGTCAATCATCTGCTTGGCGTGCAGCGTGCCACCGGTCACTTTAACCCAAGCCAAACGCTCGCCGCGATCTCCGCGGCTGACACGATAGACGCGCGCGGCAAACTCCGGGGACCACGCCTGCTCACGCATCAGCGCGCATATGCCATCCAACAGCTCGTCCACGCCTTGGTCCTTGAGCGCCGAGCCGGCAAAGCAGGGAAAGAGCTTGCGCTCGGCAACCATGCGCGACAGCGTTGCGACGGAAAGCTCACCCGCTTCAAGAAACTCCTCGAGTGCCGCCTCGTCCAACGCAGCAGCATCCTCCTGAACGGCACCGCCCGCCAGCAGCTCGTTGGCATCCAGACAGCCTTCGGAAAGACGCTGCCCAAGCTGTGCCAGCAAAACATCGCGGCCGGGATTCTCCAAATCGATTTTGTTGATATAGATGAACGTCGGGATGTCATAGCGCGCAAGCAGGCGCCACAGGGTTTCGGTGTGCCCCTGCACGCCATCGTTGGCACCCACAACCAAAATCGCATAGTCGAGTGCGCGCAGCATGCGCTCCGCCTCGGCAGAAAAATCGACATGCCCCGGTGCATCCACGAGCATGACGTGGGTATCGCCGTGGTCGAGCACGGCCTGCGACGAGAAGATCGTGATGCCGCGCTCGCGCTCGATCGCGTCAGTGTCCAGATGCGAATCGCCATCGTCCACGCGGCCGCGCTTGCGAATGCGACCCGCGTTGAACAGCATGGCCTCGGCCAGCGTGGTCTTGCCGGCATCGACATGCGCCAAGATTCCAACGACCGCTTGCTTCGACATGGCTCTCCTCTTATTGCAAGCCCATCGCACGCGGCGACGGGCATCCTCGTTCCACACTGGATGATACAATTTACGGGCCGGCGGGCGAAGCGGGCCCTATCCCCCGACCGAGCTCATCGCCCTGCGTTGCCGCGCGGCGATTTTCGTAGGTTCGCGCCTTGCGAAAGCCGGCACCTCCCCTTTTTGTCTGCCCGGGCTTATCTGGGGCAGTAACAACGCGAGCCCCACAACGACGCGTTTTACCAAAAATGGCCCCACTCGGGGCCATTTTTTATTTGAGCTGGGTGATGATACGTGCCTTGGCTCCTACGCCTCGCGCAGCCAATCAAACGCGACACGCGGCGTACCGTCCGACACATATACGGTACCGGCACGCTTAAACCCGGCCTTGGCGATGACGCCCTGCATGGGCAAGTTGTCCTCGTGCGTGTCGATACGCAGATGGTCGGCGCGTTCCTTGGCAAAGGCAAACATCGCAGCCGCGACGCCATGCGTGGTGCCGTCGGATGCCACGCGGTGCAGCACAGCATACGGGGCATCGCTGCGCCACTGGCCGCCCTCGATCGCATCGTAGGAACTGTCCGGCCCCGGCAGAAAGGCAAACGTCGCCACCACGCGCCCGTCTTCCTCGCACACATAGCTACCGCCCGCGGCAATATCGCTTTTGAGCTGCTCGGCCGAGGGCGTGCCTACCGGCCACTGCGTGGCGTTACCATGCGCGCGCATAAAGGCGCGGGCCGCGTCATAGATAGCCATGACGGCGGGAATGTCGGTATCGAGGGTTTTTCTGATCATCACGCGGCGACCTCACGTTTATTGGTATCACTTTGATTGAGCAATGATACCAACGTTTGGAGAGGGGCGCGAAGCAGATGGGTAGCAAAAAGCGAGCCGCCTGGTCAAAAGCCAAAAGCGAGTTTTTGGGCGCTGCCACCGGCGGCGATATGAGCGACCTGTTTGCGCGCGAGGATGAGCGCCGCGAGGCCCTGGACGCCGAACGCGATGAAGCCTGGCGCTACAAGTCGTGCGAGCGCAAAAACCGTTACGACACGCGCGCCGAGGCCGAAGCCGTTATGGCCGACTGCGAAAACCGCGGACGGCGTGGTTTGGCCTGCTACAAATGCGAATACTGCGGCGGCTGGCACCTGACGTCGCACCCTTGGAAATAGACCCCGCATCGGCACGGCGCCGGCAATCGCAAGCAAGCTACGGGCGCGGCGGCACCAAAACATCGTAACGAACGGCCTTGCCCGCAAGCTGATAGCTCGGCTTAACGCCGGCAAGCAGTGGCCCCTTAACCGGCCGCTTGATAACGACCTTGCGCGGATACACCGCAAGTGCTGCCTGGACCAGCGTCTCCTCGTCGGCGCACGGCTGCTCCAGATGATGCAAGAGTTGGAACTTCTTTTTCACCGCCGCGCTCTTGGTGCGCCCGGGAAACATGGGGTCCAGATATACCACGTCAGGAGCGGTGAGCTCGCCCTGCCCGATCAGCTCAGCTGTATGGCGAAGGCCGGCAACGCTATCCTCGCCCGCATGTAAGCGCATGCGCGCCACGGCTATCGCAAGCGCCGGATCATCTGCCGCGCGATCCAAGGCATCCTTGAGGAGCGCCGCGATCACGCAATCCTGTTCATACAGATCGACGGTAAAGCCCGCGGCCGCCAGCAGCAGCGAATCCTCGCCAAAGCCTGCCGTGGCATCAATCGCCCATGGGCGCTCGATGCCTTTTGCGCGCGCAGCCTTTACCAACAGCTCTTGCTGCAAACGGCCCTGCTTGAGCCGTGGAAGCATGCGGCCAAAATCGGCACGCAACTCCATCGTGCCGTCGGTGAGCGTAAGGCCCTCGGACGTCCGCACGAGCTCGAGCCCAGCAGCCCGAGCAACAGAAAAGGGATCGACGACGCCCATGGACACTCCTTAGCAAGCAAAACGAATACGTGAGCGCCACCTCAGTTGGCACCCAACCGTCCGCTATTGTCCCACACGCGACATGGTCCACAGCATCCCGATGCAAAGCACCGCCATCAATCCCGTGCACACGGCAGCGATCACGGAATCGCCCATACGCCTTCCTAACGAACGCGGCTCACGCACTTGCTTGGCTCCGTACATCATGGCTCCTCCTTCGGTCCAGCTCTTACCATGGCCTCATCATCGCAGCGCCGCACATACGCTGCCATCGATTTTGCTTACGCCCAGCTTTCCTTTTTGAAAGGTTGGGCCGCACAGGCTCAAAGCGCTTTCAAACGCATGCATCGCTCCGTTGAACTACAATGTGCTTCACCATATATGTCGCAACCTGGGTGCGACAGATTCACCGCGCCCGCATCGAAAGGACCAGTTATGAGCGCCGCTCGCAAGACACTCAAAATCCTTGCCCTGATTTATTTTGTTCTGGGCATCGCCAGTCTCGTCATTGGAATCGCCGGCATCGCGACCGGCAAGCTCGAGTCCACCTACGGATCGAATGCCATGCTCGCCGCGGTCGTGATTATCGCCAAGGGCCTCGTTGATCTTGCCGCTGGTGTTGCGGGCATCAAGGGTGCCAACAAGCCTTCGCAGGTAGATGGCGCGTTTAAGCTCGGCATCGTTGCTGCAATCGCCACGATTGCGCAGGCTGTGCTTACCCTTCCCGCGCTCGGCGGCAGCGCCGTCAATATTGGAGCCTTTGTCATCGTGGTCTACGACCTGTTCTTTATTCAGCAGGCGCACGCCGTTAAGGCCGAGAACAAGGACCGCCTGTAGGCGCTCACTCCTCATAACCTCTGCAGTCAAGCAACTAAAAAGGGCCGATCGCGCATCTCTGCGGTCGGCCCTTTACGTTTGCCCAGATAACACCTGCCAAAATAAACCTGTCCCTTTTTGGCAGGCTGTTAGCTGTGGCGGTACTCGGCGATGATGAAGTCGATGTCGGTTTGAAGGGTATCCAAATTTGCCAGGCGCTCTTTGTCGGCAGGGCGCGTGCGGTAGTAGTAGGGCGTCATCTGAAATACGGCTTCGATGTCGACCTGGGTCTGGAGCGTAATATTCGCAAACACCCGCTGCGTTGAGACCAACTCGAGTTCGGTGGTCTTCGGCAGCTTCTCGTCATTGAGATATGGCGTGTCGTAGAGCACCTCTTTGAGGCCAAACAGATGCCGAGCACCCGGCACCACGGTGTAGAGCGAACCCTCTGGCGCCAGCACGCGGGCAAACTCACGCTCGTTAAAGGGAGCGAAGAGCTCGGTCACCATATCAAAGGCGCCATCAGCCACGGGGATATCTTTCATGTTGGCCACGAAGTACGTCGCATCGCCGCGCTTGGCGGCAAGGCGCACCATCTCCTTGCCCAGGTCGAAACCGTAAGCATCTACGCCCGGCACCACGCCCATAGCGCTGGTGTAGTAGCCCTCGCCGCAGCAAATATCGAGCAGCGTCATGGGGCAGTTCGTAGACGCGGCACGTCCAGACACCCGCTCGCGCACCAGCTCGACCATCGCATCGCGCAACGGCGCGTAGTATCCACGGTTCAGAAAGTCACGACGGCTGCGCGCCTGCGACTTGGGATCACCCATGGAGTCACCGCTCTTGGACGAGCACAGCAGATAGAGATAGCCCTCGCGCGCACGGTCAAATCGGTGTCCGCCCGCGCATGCAGCACCGCGCTCGTCGTCCACCAACGGTTCATGGCAAACGGGACACAACAACATGGCAACTCCTTAGCGCGAACAACACAACGCCCACCATTGTCGCACGCCTTCCCCACCTAGTCATAGAAGAGACAAGGAGTGTCCCCAGCTGCCGGCAGAAAAGGAACGTCCCTAAGTGCCGATTGGTTGCGTTAGGAGTATCATCGTCTGCGCAAATAAGCGTGAACAAGCACATTAGAGATTGAGAGCGTATGGCTGATACCGCATCTAAGCACATTGACATGACCACCGGCTCGCTGTGGCGCAATATTCCCCTGTTCGCCTTCCCCGTGGCCGCCACGAGCATCTTGGAGCAGCTGTCGAACCTCATCGCCACGGTCATCATCGGTAACTTCTCGGGCGACCAGGGAACCCTCGCCATGGCGGCGGTCGGCTCCAATGTTCCGCTTACCAGTCTTATGCTCAACCTTTTTATTGGCATGTCGCTTGGCTCCAACGTGGTCATCGCCAACGCTATCGGCCGCAACGATCAGAACATGGTCAGCCGCGCCGTCCACACCTCGATTCTCATGGCGCTTGTGGGCTTTGTCGTCATCGCGCTGGGCGAGATCTTTGCCGAGCCCATGCTCGCCGCGCTCAACGTTCCCGCCGAAACCATGCCGCTCGCTTCGCTCTACCTGCGCGTCTTTTTGCTCAGCATGCCCTCGATCCTGCTCTACAACTTTGAGGCCGCGATCTTCCGCTCCGTCGGCATCACCCGCATGCCGCTGCAGGCGCTCGCCGTGTCCACCGTCCTCAACATTGGCCTGGACCTCATCTTTGTCCCCGTGCTCCACTGGGGCGTCGCGGGCGTCGCCATCGCCACCGCCATCGCCTACACCGTCAGCGCCGCCACACTCTTTATCCGCCTGCTCAAGACCGACTCCGTCGTCCGCGTCACCCCGCGCGACTTAGGCTTAGACCCCGTCGCCCTCAAGCGCATCGTCAAGATTGGCCTTCCCGCCGGCATCCAAAGCGCCGTCTTCGCCGTCGCCAACATCATCATCCAGTCCGCCATCAACAGCTTGGGCACCGAGGTCATGGCGGCATCGAGCGCCGCCATGAGCCTGGAGTACGTGTGCTACAACCTGCTCAACAGCTTTAGCCAGGCCTGCACCACCTTTGTGGGACAAAACCACGGCGCTCGCCAAATCGACCGCTGCACCAAAACACTCAAGGTCTGCCTGGTCGAAGGTGGCATCGTCGCGCTCACTACCATCGTTATCATCGTCGGTCTGGGGCGCGAGATCCTAGCGCTGTTTAATAGCGACCCCAACATCGTCTCGATCGGCTATATCCGCGTGTGCTCGATCTTCCCGGCCTACGCCTTTAGCATGTTCTACGAAAACATGTCCGGTTACCTACGCGGCTTTGGCATCTCGCTCATGCCTGCCCTCATCACCATGATCTGCGTCTGCGGCATTCGCTTCTATTGGGTATTCTGCGTGTTCCCGCACTTCCGTACCTTTGCGAACATCATGATGGTCTACCCCATCAGCCTAGGCACCACGGCATTCTTTATGGTCGTGGCGGTATTGCTCTGCCACCCGGCACGCACTTATCGCACCGCCCAAGTCAAAGCGACTGCCCGCTAAACACCGCACTCAACGTCACGCCAGTCATTAATTGACAATATGAGAGCTCATATAGTCGATAAAGCGCCTCGTGGCGATGGGCATGGTGTCCCAGCTGCGCCAGGCGGCCACCACGTCGCGCGAGGGGGCATGCACGATGGGCCGCACACAAATATCGGCTCGCATGCCCTCCACAGTACGACGGTAGAGCATGCTCACTCCTAGGCCCTCCTCCACCATCGCCATAATGGTGTAGTCGTCGGTCACCTCACTCGTCACGTGCGGCGACAGCCCATGCGCCGCGAATGCATCGAGCACCAGGCTCTGTTCGCCCTCATCCAGTAACACAAACGGTTCGGACGCCAGGTCGGCGAGTGTCACCTTTTCCTTTGCCGTCAGCGGATGCGCGGCCGGCAACAATGCTACCAACTCGTCGTGATAGACCACGCGCTTCTCGAGCCCCGCGGTAAATCCGCGCGCCGTAAAACAAAAATCAACCACGCCATCGTGTACCCATTGAGCGTTGCGCGTGTAATCGCCCTGCTTGAGGGTAAAGTGCACGCCCGGATGCAGAGCCCCAAAGTCGCGAATCACGCGCGGCAATACGGTGCGGCTCACGTTAGTAAACGTCGCGATTCGAATATCAGTCGAGGAGAGTCCCAGCAACTCCTGACGCTTGCCCTCAAGCTCGGCCTCGGCAGTTACGATTTGGCGCAGATACGGCAGGTACTGCTTGCCGTCGCGCGTAAGCGAGACACCTTGCTTACCGCGCTCGATAAGCGTGGTACCCAGCTCGCGCTCGAGCGCCTTGACGGCCTGGCTCACCGCACTTTGCGTATAGCCTAGCTCGTCGGCCGCGCCCTTCAGGCTGCCGCGATCGACCACCATACAAACAATCTGATACCGCGATGCCATCGTGCCTCCACATCAATGCAGCCGTAAAACGTTTTGCCAGGGCTTTTTCTACTAGCATTAGTATTTCTTAATCATACTGAAGATACATTCGCTTTACTACATCCATATCTGGGAGCAGAATCCTTTTTGCGAAACCGTTCTGTAACAAAAGGAGTCCCATGGATCGCAAAAAAGCAATCGCGCTCTCATTTTCCGTTCCCGTCGCATGGGGCTTTTCGTACCCCCTCATGAAGATCGGCATGGACAGCATGAACGCCACGAGCATCGTTGCGCTGCGCTGCATCATCGCCTTTGCAGCTTGCCTTGTGCTCTTTCACAAGCACGCGCTGCGCATCAACCGTGACCTGATGGTTCGCGCCGCCATCATCGGCGCCATCATGGCAACCGAGCTCACCTGCATGTGCCTGGGCTCCAGCCTCACCTCCGCCTCCACCGCTGGCTTTTTGCAGAGCCTGACGGTCGTGATCGTGCCGTTTGCCAACGCCGCCTTACTGCGTCGCGCCCCCGAGCGCAAGGTGCTCGTCGGCACCGCCATCGTCACCTGCGGTATGTTGCTGCTCTCGGGCGCCGACTTTACCAGCCTGAATCCCGGTGCGATCATCATGTTGCTCTCAGCCTTTGTCTATGCCGGCCACATCATTGTGGCGAAGCGCTTTGTCGAAGATGTCGACCCGCTGGCTCTGGGCGTTTGGCAGCTGGGCTTTGGCGGCCTGTTCTCGGGCATCGCCGCGTTCGTCTTTGGCGGTTTCACGCTTCCCGGCACGCCGGGCGAGGTCGTAGTCGTCGTTGCCCTCGCACTCATCTGCTCTGCCTATGGCTTTATCACCCAGACGCTCGTGCAGCCCCACGTGCCTGCCGAGACCACCGGCTTCGCCTTCTCGCTCGAGCCGGTCTGCTCTGCCGTCTTCTCGTTCTTCCTGGTCGGCGAGGTCCTGAGCCCCATCGCCTTCTTTGGCGCCGCCCTCATCCTCACCGGTGTCATGGTGGCAACCGTCGAGCTTCCTCGTCTTCGCGCACATGAACACGCTCGCATGGCAGGAGCGCCCGAGCGCGTCTCGTAGACCCCACTCTTCATGCAGCCGCGGCATAAAGGCAACCGGTGCGCCTTTACAATAGATGCCAACAGAGCATCTGCCGTAAAGGAGCCCCATGGACACCGCAACTCGCGACCGCAACATAGCAACTTGGTTGGGCGATGCGCCGCAGCCGATACGTGACACAACGAACCAGCTGCTCGAGCGCATCGCCCTTTTACGTGCCGAGCAAACCATCTACCCGGCACAAGACGACATCCTCAATGCCCTCGCCTATACGCCGGCCAACCAAGTCAAGGTTGTCATCTTGGGTCAAGACCCCTATCACGGACCCAACCAGGCAATGGGGCTGTCGTTCTCGGTCCCCGCGTCGCAAACCAAGTTGCCGCCGAGCCTGCGCAACATTTACAAGGAGCTCAATGCCGATCTAGGCTGCCCCATTCCCGCCACGGGAGACCTAACCCCATGGGCACAACAGGGCGTCCTGCTCCTCAACACCACGCTCACCGTGCGCGAGCATGCCGCCAACTCGCACGCCAAACTGGGCTGGAGCACGCTCACCGACTATGTTATCGAACGCTGCTGCCTGCTGCCCCAACCGGTCGTCTTTTTGGCATGGGGCCGCTTTGCCCAGCAGATGGTCGAGGGCAAGCTCGCCGCGACCGGGGCGGGCAGAAAAACCAGCAAGTTCTGCCTTGCGTCCACGCACCCCTCGCCGCTTTCGGCAAACCGCGCCACGGCAGAACTCCCCGCCTTTATGGGGTCGCGCCCCTTCTCCGCTGCCAATCGGCTACTCGAACAGCACGGCTCGACCCCCGTCAACTGGACTTGCCTCGGCTAAAAACCGATACATCAAAAACGCGCCCGACGGCTTTCCATCGGGCGCGTTTCCTATTCGGGCCAAATAAATTGTGTGCGGTCGGCCTCGCCGCCATCGATCAGCAGGCTCTGCCCGGTCATAAAACGGTTGGTCACGCCCACAAAGTAGATCCACTCGGCGATCTCTTGGGCGGTGGCCCAGCGCTTAAGCGGCGTAAGCTCCATAATCTGGTTCCACAGGTGCTCGTCTTCCATCACGCAACGGTTGAGCGGCGTGATAACGCCGCCCGGGTCCACACTGTTGGCGATGGCCTGCGGTGCCAGGCGGTTTGCAAGGTTCTTGGTGTAGGCGATAACGCCGCCCTTGCTGGCGGCATAGGCGGGAAACTCCGATCCCGTATGTCCGCTCGCCGACCCCACATTGACCACGGATTTGATAGCCGGCGCCGGCTTGGCGGCAAGCCCCTCCCCCACACAGGCGTAGCGCTCGGTCACGTTGATGGTGCCACACAGGTTGGCGGCGATGTCATCGGCCGAATCCTGCGTACCGGCAACGTTTACGATTACCTGGGGTTCAAGGTCGTCTGGAAACGAGTCCGGTTCGCGGACATCAACGATCAGATGGCGGTAGCGCTCGTGTTCGATCGCCGCCGGCTGCAGATCAAAGCCCACGACCTCGTGGCCCTCGTCCAAAAAGCGCTGCACGCATGCGGCTCCGATGCCGCCCGAAGCGCCCGTGATCAAAACCCGCATACTTGCTCCTTAGGCGGTTGCGTGGCGCTCGAGGTACTCGGCGCCCACATTCTCACGCTCCCAGCCACGCACGACCTTGTAGCCCACGGGGCTCAGGAAGACCTCGCACAGCAGCTCGGCAACAGCGCCGGTCAGCGAGCACATAAGGACCTGCACCCAGGTCCAACCAAAGAACGTGTGGCTCACCACAATGGCAAAGACCAGATTGTCGATAAACTGGCCAACACCCGTGGACACATAGGAGCGGAAGGCAAAGCTCGCAAAGTTATTCTTTTTGAGCATACGGCCAAGCGACTGGTTGAGCGTGGAGTTAACCACGGCAGAAACGAGCATTGCCAGCGAAGAGCCCAGCACCACGTACCAGGTGCCGCCGATGGTGGCGTTAAGGGCGGTGTTGACCTCGATCATGCCCGTGTCGTAGTAGGCGCCCCACATGCCGGGCGTGAGCGAGCATGCCCAAAAGCACAGGCTCACGGCCAGGTTGACCAGCAGCGCGAGGATAGAGATTTTGATGGATGCCTTGGCGCCAAAGCGCTTGCAGATCATGTCCTGGCACAAAAACGAAACCCAGCTCACCACAAAGCCGCAATCGAGTGCCAGATACGGCAGGCTGATAAGCTCTTTGTTGGCCAGCAGGTTCATCATGATGACGCTCACGAAAAACAGCGAAACCGTTGCCGCGGGAATGCTCCGCAACAGGACCTTGTAGTCCTCCATGACCTTCTTGATCATTATGTACTCCTTTGGTTTTAGGTTTAACGAGCAGGATATCGGACCCGAACTGCTCGGACGCCCCGGTCTTGAGACGACGGTGGGTATGATAGCCGCTCACACGGCATCAGGCAAGCAACCGGCGCGGCAGCCCCGCAGGGCCACCGCGCCGATGCGTTAGAAGGCTACGTTGCCAAACTCCGACAGGATAAGATCGGGGTTGTGATCGGTTGCCCAATCCACGTTCCACGGGCTCGTGAACAGTAGCAGCTTACCACCGCGCATGTCCTCGACGCGCAGCGTGTCACGCGTGAGCGAAAGGCCCGGGATATCGATGGTATCGGGGTCGTTCTGAATCCAGCGGATGTCCGTATAGGGCAGCGGCTGGCGACGAACCTCAACACGATACTCGGCCTTGAGGCGGCGCTCGAGCACCTCAAACTGCAGTACGCCGACCACGCCCACGGTGACGCTCTCCATGCCGGCACCCAGCTCGCGGAAGATCTGGATGGCACCCTCCTGGGCAAGCTCCTCCATACCCTTGACGAACTGCTTGCGCTTGAGCGTGTCGACCTGCGTAATGCGGGCGAACATCTCGGGGGCAAACGTCGGGATCTGCGGATACTGCACATGGCGCTTGCCCGAGCACACGGTGTCACCGATGCTAAAGATACCCGGATCGAACAGGCCCACGATATCGCCCGCGTACGCCTCGTCCACGATGGCGCGGTCATCGGCCATCATCGACGTGCCCGTAGCAAGCTTGAGCTTGCGGTTGCCCTGCACGTGGAAGGCGTCCATGCCACGCTCGAACTTGCCCGAGCAAATGCGCACAAAGGCGATGCGGTCGCGGTGGTTCTTGTCCATATTGGCCTGGATCTTAAACACAAAGCCGCTAAAGTCATCGCGGCAGGGATCGACCGGTTCGCTGGTGAGCGTATCGGTATAGGCGCGCGGCGTCGGGGCCAGACGCAGAAACTCCTTAAGGAAGGGCTCCACGCCAAAGTTGGTGAGCGCCGAGCCAAAGAACGCCGGGCTCAGCTTGCCGCAGGCCACGGCATCCAAGTCGAGCTCATCGCCGGCGCCATCGAGCAGCTCGATGTCGTCCATCAGGTTCTTATGGTTCTCCTCGCCAATAAGCTCGTCCATGGCGGGATCGCCCAACTCGGCCTCGACCTCGGCGACCTTCTTGGTGGCGTTGGCGTGACCGTCGCCCTCAAAGGCAATGACGCGACGGGTCTGACGGTCGAACACGCCGCGGAAGTTGCGGCCGCTGCCGATCGGCCAGTTCATGGGATACGTATTGATTCCCAGGACATTCTCGATCTCTTCCATAAGCTCAAAGGGGTCGCGAGCCTCGTGGTCGAGCTTGTTCACAAAGGTGAAGATGGGAATGTGGCGCAGCGTACAGACCTTAAAGAGCTTTTTGGTCTGGGCCTCGACGCCCTTAGCGCCGTCGATGACCATGACTGCGGCGTCGGCGGCCATAAGGGTACGGTAGGTATCCTCCGAGAAGTCCTGGTGGCCGGGGGTATCGAGGATGTTGACGCAGGCGCCATTATAGGTGAACTGCAGCACCGAGGAGGTAACGGAAATGCCGCGCTCCTTCTCGATGTCCATCCAGTCCGAGACGGCGTGCTTGGCCGAGCTCTTGCCCTTGACCGAACCGGCAGTCTGGATGCTGCCGGTATAGAGCAGCAGCTTCTCGGTAAGCGTGGTCTTACCGGCGTCCGGGTGGCTGATGATCGCGAATGTGCGGCGCGACGAGATTTCATCCGACAGGCTTGCCATGCGGATCCTTTCTTGCATTGAGTGCATTACGTCGATGTAACCGCACTATTGTAGCCGTGAAATCCCGCTCTAGGGCGTCTATCAGGACAAATTCATCAGTCAGGGCCCGGGCAGCTGGCCCAATCCGAATTTGTCTCTTGCATAACTGTGCATAGTGTATATATACTGTGCTTACCGGTTATATACACGTGTAGCCCATCAGCTAAGGAGCCGCTGTGGACATCATCCTATCCAATTCGAGCGACAAGCCCATCTACGAGCAAATAGCCTCGCAAGTCAAAGCTCAGATCCTTTCGGGCACGCTCGCGGCGGGAGCCAAACTCCCCAGCATCCGTGCACTCGCGAGCGATCTTGGCGTGAGTGTCATCACCACCAAGCGCGCCTACGCCGACCTGGAGCAACTCGGCTTTATCTGCACCGTGCAGGGCAAGGGCTGTTTTGTCGCCGAGGGCAACCAGGAGCTCTTGCGCGAAAACCAGCTCTGCCATATCGAAGAGCTGCTTGCGAAAGCGGCGAGCCAAGCCGAAGCCTTGGGCGTCACGCGCGACAAGCTGCACGAGATGCTCGACCTCGTAGCCCCCGAAACCATGCAGTAGCCATCTGCAAGAAAGGCTATACCATGCAAAATTTGCTA
Source organism: Collinsella aerofaciens (assembly GCF_015561195.1). Lineage (GTDB taxonomy): Bacteria > Actinomycetota > Coriobacteriia > Coriobacteriales > Coriobacteriaceae > Collinsella > Collinsella aerofaciens_AC. Next base: position 127,987 of record NZ_JADMSU010000002.1, read on the forward strand.
GAACTCAAAGGTGTATCGCGCCGCGTGAGCGACCGTTTTTCGTTGCGCGACGTCACGCTTGCCGTGGAGCCCGGCCAAATTGTCGGCTTTGTGGGAGCAAACGGTGCCGGCAAGACGACGACCATTCGCGCCGCGCTTGGGCTTATAAAGCTCGATGCCGGCGAGGTGCACCTGTTTGGGCAGCGCTGCGGCGCCGACGTGCCCGATGAGACGCAGCGCCACCTGCGCTCCCGCATCGGGCTTGTCCTGGACACGTGTCCCTTCCCCTCCACGCTCAAGGTGAGCCAGGTCGAGAGGCTCGTAGGCCCGGCGTACCCCACGTGGAGCTGCGAAACGTTCGCCGGATTCATCGACCGATTTGGCCTCGATCCCAAGACGAAGGTCAAGGACCTCTCCCGCGGCATGGGCATGAAGCTGCAGCTCGCCTGCGCGCTCAGCCACAATGCCAAGCTGCTCGTTTTGGACGAAGCCACTGCGGGCCTCGATCCCATGGCACGCGAAGAGCTGCTTGACGAGCTGCTCGCCTTTGTTTCCGACGGCCAGCGCAGCGTGCTGCTCTCGAGTCATATTACGTCCGACCTCGATCGCGCTGCCGACCGCGTCATCTGCATCGATAACGGCTCGATTGTGTTTGACCTGCCGCGCGAGGACATTACCGACCGAGCCGGCATCGCCCACTGCACCCAAGCACAAGCGTCCGAGCTCATGGCGTGCGTCGAAGGCGCCCGCGCCGCCCACCACGCCTATAGCGTGGACGTGCTTGTGCCCAACCGTCGCGACGTGCTCGAAGCCTTCCCCGAGATTCCCTGCGATCGGGCAACCATTGATGACTATCTTTGCCTCATGCTGAAAGGGGCTTCGAAATGAAACGCGCCTTTATGTCCGAGCTCGCCATCGTTCGCTCGCTTGTCCCGAGCATCGCGGGCGTCGGCCTGTTCATCTTCGTCGTACTGACCCTCGCCAACGCACCGGACGGTGACTCTGGCATGAGTGCCGGCGCCTGCGCGGTCAGTGCCATGTCACCCATCATGGTCATGAGCTCGCTGGCCGGCTTCGACAATCAAAACGGATGGGAGCGTTATCGGGCAACACTGCCCCTCTCGCGCAAAGACATCATCTGCGCACGCTACCTGTGCATCGTTGTCTTCTCGGCTGTCATGGCGTGCGCCGCCGCGCTTCTGAGCATCGTCTCTATCCCGCTCTTCAACAGCGTGGGTATCCCCTCGACGGGACAGACCGTCTTTGAGACCGCAATCGCTTCGACCGCGTCCATGCTCATTTCCCTCATGATGGTGTTTCTGGCACAGCCGCTGTTCTTTCGATTTGGACACATGGAGGCGCTGCGCCTTTCCGTCGGCCTGTTTGCCCTGCTCGGATGCCTTGCCATGGCCACACTGAGCTCCTCCAACCCCATCAGCAACTGGCTCATGTCGATTGCTGGGGCGAATCCCGATCCCGCCGTCCTCGGCTGCCTGTGCGCAGGAATTGCCGTACTGGCCCTCGCGCTATGTGCACTTAGCTGCATCGTCAGCACCAAGGTCTATCGGGCACGCGACCTGTAGGCAAGCGCGGTATCATCGGGCATGCGCCGCAGATCTGGCGCGGTCTTTTATGAGGAGGCGCTCAACCCGTGTCGTGGGTTACAGCAGCATTTGCATCAGCTTTCTTTGCCGGCATCACATCCATTTTGGCCAAATGCGGCATCAGGCACACCGACTCCGACGTTGCAACCGCCATCCGTACTTGCGTGGTGCTCGTATTTGCCTGGGCAATGGCGGGCATTTCTGGATCCATCGGAGCAATCGGCGCCATTCCCGCCAAAGCCTGGCTATTCCTCACCCTCTCGGGACTCGCCACCGGCGCCTCGTGGATCTGTTACTTTAAGGCGCTCAGCATCGGAGACGTCAACAAGGTTGTACCCGTCGACAAGATGAGCACCGTGCTCGCCGTGCTGATCGCCATAGTGCTTTTTGGTGAGACAGGCAACCTGGCGGTCAAGCTCGTGGGAACCGCAGTTATCACGCTCGGCACGTTTTTGATGATCGAGAAAAAGCAGTCCGTCGGCGCAGAGCAAAAGCAAGACCGAGCCTGGCTCGCTTACGCCCTCGGCGCCGCCGCGTTCGCGGCACTCACCTCCGTCCTCGCCAAGATCGGCATCGAAGGTGTCGAGTCAAACCTGGCCACGGCAATCCGCACCTGTGTGGTACTTGTTATGGCATGGGCAATCGTGGCTGCCAAGGGAAAGCTGGAGCAGGTCGCGCGCATTGACCCGCGCGAACTCGCATTTCTCGCGGCATCGGGCATTGCGACCGGCGCGTCGTGGCTGCTGTACTACCACGCCATCGCTGCAGGCCAGGTGAGCGTCGTCGTGCAAATCGACAAACTATCGATTGTCGTATCGGTGCTGTTCGCACGACTGGCCTTCAACGAAAAGCTGTCGCATCGAAGCGTCATCGGCCTTTTCCTCATCGTGCTGGGCACCGCAGCGCTCGCGATTTGGAAGTAGCGTCGGTGCCAGGCGAGATTCAGTCCACCCGCAAATCCGTGACACAGCGCCCACACCGGGCTTGAGATGTTTGTATTGCCCGCGCGCTACCGTGCTACTTGCGCAGGGGCTTGGGCAGCGGAATGCCTGCCGCAATGACCGCGGCGATGATCATACAGACGATACCCTTGAGCGGGAAGCACATGAGCAGCAGACCCACGACCATGACCGGCTGACGCATGACGACACCCATCGTCGATGCCGTGCAGACGGCGACGCAAAAGACCGGATCTGTGCCAGTGAGGATGGCAAGGCCGTAGCCCAGGCTCACGCCCGAGAAGATAACCGGGAAGAAATGGCCGCCACGCCAGCCCATGTTGATGAGGGCGGGCGTCAGCATGGCCTTAACAAGACCGGTCGCGATAAGCACGCCGGCGGGAATGGTGAGGTAGGTCTCCATAAGTACATCGGCTTGGGTCTCACCGGCAAACATGGTGTAGGGCAGGACCGTTCCGCAGATGGCGAGCGCCAGGCCGGCTAGCATTGCCTTGACGACAGGGCGCTCCCCTATGGCATGGGCAAGCGCTTCACTCGCGTGCTCAGAGACAAAGTACAGCCAGCCGCAGATTGTTCCGATCAGCGACAGAGGGATGAGCCAGGTAAGCTCCAGGTTGCCCACCTCGGCGGACTCGAACCTGGGCATGCCCATGCCGCCGCCCATGAGCTGGCCGAGCAGCAGGTAGGTACCCAGACCGCCGGCAATCGCGATGCCGTAGACCACGGTCTTTTGCGCCTTGGGCAGCTTGATGGTGATCTCGTCGGACGCGGAGTCCTCGCCAGCGCCCTGGCCGTCGGCGCTACCGGCGAGCGGCGCCACAAAGCCAAACACGGGCGCGGTAAAGAGCGCCGTCAGGGCAGCCTGGGTGCCCAACAGCGTGAGCTCCCTAAACTCGGCGCCAAAGCGACGCATGCGGTCGCCGACCCAGCTGCACAGACCCGCGATAACGCCGGTCAGGCCGGCCTCCGGTCCAATACTTCCGCCAAACAGCAGCGGCAGCAATGCCGCGAGTGAAAGCTTGCCCAGGTTGTCGTACGGGTAGCGACCGTCTTGCTTAACCTTGGCCATCACCTGGTTGAGGTCATCGGTCTTGGTGCCCGTCATCTTTTCGTACAGACCGATCAGCAGGCCGCCCAGCAGGCAGACGAAAAACGGGTACGGCAAAAAACCAAACGGACCGCTCGCGAGCTCGGGCGAAGCGACACCCAGCATATGCGGAATCTCGGTCCATAGATAGTCGATACCGTGCTCCATCGCAAAAAAGAACAGCCAGACCGCGGCGCCTGCGAACGCACCGGTCACGGCAACGCTCACTAAAAACAGCGCACGGTTTTTGGGTTTTGCAAGACTATTCATCGGGTCCTCCCGCGGTCAAAATCGACAAGGATACGTTTTATTGTAGGGCGAGCGTTGCCCGAACGAGCCAACCATCTGCGCCGCAAACGGCACCATTGGGAGTCATAGTGGGGCAGGCTCAAGACTTATCCGTTGATAATCGACGCGATCTCGTGCAGGTCATCGGCAAAGTAGATGCCCTGTTGGCGCTGCGGACTCGATAGCCCCTTATCAATCATATGCTCGAGCAGCGACTTAAGATCGTTGTAGTAACCGTCCAGGTTATACAGGATGCACGGCGCGCTCAGATGCCCCAGCGACACGGCCGACATGACCTCGGCAATCTCCTCGAGCGTGCCCGTACCGCCCGGGAAGGCGATGAACGCGTCGCCGAGCTCGATCATCTTGGCCTTACGCTCGGCCATGTCGCTCGTCACGATGAGGTCGTCGATGCCATCGTGCTGAAACTCGGCCTCGATAAAAAAGCTCGGCTCCACGCCCGTCACGTGTCCACCGGCATCGAGTACGCTATCGGCGAGCGCACCCATCAGGCCCGATTTGGACCCGCCGTATACCAGCGCGTGCCCGTTGGAGCCAATCCAGTTGCCCAGCTCTTGCACCGCAGGCAAAAATGCTGGGTCGTTACCAACGCTGGCGCCCAGGTATACCGTGATATTCATATTTAGTCCCCCTCATCGTGACGCGCGGCGCCCGTTCTAGCGTTGGCGTCGGCGATATTCGCGCACACGGCGCGATAGGTCGGCAAGCTCGTCACGATCGAGCTCTTCCAAATGCTCAAGATCGTCCATAAAGCGCGCCATGGTGTCCTTTTGGCGCATCTTGATGAGCGTATTGCAGTAGTTCACCGCCACGCCCGTGAGCATGGCGATGTAGAAGATGCTGATGACGCTCAAAACGACAGTGATAGCGCGGGCAACCGGCGTCTCGGCCGGGATATCGCCAAAGCCGATGGTCGATACGGTCTCAAAGCTAAACCAGAGGCCGTCGCCAAACGTAAGGGTCGTGGGCTCGGACAGCCAGACGGCCGTCGAGCACAGCAGATAGAAGACGAGAAACAGGCCCGTGATGCGTGCAAAGCCAGCCTGGCGCAACACGTCGGCAAGCGTCCTCAACTTGTTCATCGCGACCCCTTTTCCAGACGCCCAATCACATTCGCTCGTTATTGTCCCACACCCGGCAGAAAGGAACTGTCCCCAACTGCCGGGAGTGACCGTTTAGCGGTGCGGCGGCTGAATGGGCAGGCTGAGCTGGTATCCTTATGCGAAACTGTCTCAACTCGATAGGATTTCATGTGAAACCTTCCGCTGTCTTTCGCTTGGCTCTATATCGCACCCTGGCCGTCGCGCTTGCCGCGCTCGCCATACTGAGCGCCGTCATGCCCGCCCCCGCCTTTGCCGCCGACTCCGACCAGCAGGTCAAGACGGTCCGCGTTGGCTGGCTCGTCAACAACAAAGGCTTCCAGGAAGGCATGCCGGGCGAGCGACTCTCGGGGTGGGGCTACGAGTACCTCCAGACCCTCTCGTATTACACAAAGGGCTGGCAATACGAATACGTTAGCGGCACCTTCTCCGAGCTTATGGACATGCTCGAAGCAGGCGAAATCGACCTCATGCCCAACATCTCGTATTCGGCAGAACGCGAGCAGAAGCTGCTCTTTTCCTCGAACCCCGAGGGCACCGAGCGCTACTACATCTACGCCAGGCCCGACCGCGACGATCTGGCCAAGGGTGACCCCCAGGCGCTCCAAGGCCTCACCATCGGCTGCAACTCTGGCGTTATGCAAACTATCGTCGGCCAGCAGTGGCTCGCCGACGAAGGCGTCACCTGCACCTATAAAGAAATCGACACCGGCAGTGCCCTCTTTGAGGCGCTTGCAGACGGCGAGGTCGACGCCGTCATCATGAACGATACCATTTCGTCGCCCGATGCGTCACCCATGTTCTACGTAGGCTCGAGCGACTACTATTTTGCCGTTCCCAAAAGCCGCCCCGATCTGATGAACGACATCAACGCCGCCATGACGACCATCGCCCGCGATAACCCGCGCTATAACGAGGAAGTCAAATCGAGTTACTCGACCCAAAACAGTGGCTCGTCATCGCTCACCGGCCCCGAGACCACCTGGCTCAAAGCAAACGGCAATACCATCACGCTCGGCTATCTTAAAAACCAACTTCCCTACTGCACGCAAAATGACGACGGCGAGATGGAAGGATCGCTCGCCTCGCTTGCAACGACGTTGCACGACAAGTTTGGCATTACGGTCAAAACAATCGCACTCTCGAACAACAAGCAAATGATCAAAGCCTTTCCAACGGAACCATCGATGTCGCCCTGCCATTGTTTCGCGACTACTGGCTCGCCGAGCAGACAGGGGTCATCCAGTCAAACTCGATGGGAACGGTTTCGCTGACCGCCATTCACAGTGGCAAAAACCTGAACAGCGACCTTAAGAACATCGCTTGTACAAAGAGCACAATCGTTAACCGTTTTGAGCTCGAAAGTCTCTTCCCGAACGCAACAGTAACCGAGTACTCGAATGACGGCGAGGTGCTCAAAGCCCTCAATGAGGGGAAGGCACGTTGCATCATTGTCCCCAGCACGCGCCTGGAAACTCTCCGCGACACCTACGACATCGAGGATTTCGAAACACAGGAACTCACCAACACGGCGCAGCTATCGTGTTTAATTTCGCGCGGCAAGCCCGAGCTGCTGGGAATCATCAATAAGGGCATCGTCAATGCAGGTGAATCGCTCTCTGCAAACAGCTATTTCCCCACATCGTACTCGGCGCAAGAATCGGACACGTTCCAGTTTTTCTATCGCAACCGCACCGCCATTGCGACTGTTATCATCTGCATCTTGCTCACCAGCATCGCCATCCTTGTCTGGTCGCTTTACCGCGCACAGGAGGAACGGCAGAAAGCTGATGCCGCCAACACCGCCAAAACCGCTTTCCTCACGCGCATGAGCCACGACATCCGCACGCCGCTCAACGGTATCCTGGGCCTTATCGAAATTGAGGAATTGAGAGAAGGCGACATGCAGGTCGCCCGCGAAAGCCGCGCCAAGGCGCGCGTTGCCGCCAATCACCTGCTGTCACTGATTAACGACATCCTCGAGATGGGCAGGATCGAGGAGTGCAAAGTGACACTCGAGCACGAATCATTCAACCTTAAAGAGCTGTGCGACAATGCGCTCGTACTGTGCAAGCTCCGCGCATCGGACCGCGGCATAACCATGCTCGACACCAGCGAGCCCTACGCTGTCGATCAATATATGATCGGCAGCCCCACCCATATTCGGCAGATCCTTGTCAACCTGCTCGACAACAGCATCAAGTACAACAAGCACGGAGGCACCGTCACGTTCTCATCGACCATCAAACCGGTCGACGACGAGCACGCCGTGTTTTGCTTTAGCGTCTCGGATACCGGCATTGGTATGACATCCGAGTTTTTGGCACACATTTACGAGCCGTTTGCCCAGGAAGGCGACGATGCGCGCAGCAAGTTCCAAGGAACCGGCATTGGCATGTCTATCGTCAAATCGCTCATCGATATGATGGGCGGCACGATTGAGATTTCGAGTGAGGTTGGCGTGGGGAGTACGTTTAATGTCCATATTCCGCTCGAGATCGACAAGAACCCTCAGGCAAAAGAACGTACGGACGAGCAGGCATACAGTTGCTCGCTTGCAGACATGAACGTTCTTTTGGCAGAAGATAACGAGCTCAATGCCGAGATTGCCCAGGCTCTGCTCGAACGCGAGGGCATCGTCGTAACTCGCGCCTCCGACGGCAACGAAGCGGTCGACCTATACGTTGGCCGCCCCGCGGGTAGCTTCGATGCGATTCTAATGGACATCATGATGCCGGGCATGGACGGCTACGAGGCAACCCGCGCGATCCGCCTGAGCGAAAAGGCCGATGCGGCCGACATCCCCATCATCGCGCTCACCGCCAACGCCTTTGCCGAAGACGCCAAGGCGGCACACGACGCCGGCATGAACGCCCATCTGCCCAAACCGCTCGACTTTAACAAGCTCAAAAACATACTCGCCTGTATCAAGAAAAACGGGGCTGTTTCGCTATAGTTTGTGCTCAACCACTATGCGCAGTAGAAAGGAAGCCAACGATGTTTAGGCCCTTACGTCGAAAGAAACGCGCCATCACCGACGAGGAAGCGCGCGAACTGCTCGCTACCTGCAAGCGCGGGGTCTTTGCCGTCAACGGCGATGATGGCTACCCGTACGCCATTCCCGTCAACTACTTCTTTGACGCCGAGCACGACAAGATTTATTTCCATGGCGCCAAGGCTGGCCACAAGGTCGATTCACTCAGGCATGATGATAAAGTCTGCTTTACCGTTTACGGCAACGAGTGGTACAAGGACGGCGACTGGGCTCCCTACGTTATGAGTACCGTTGTCTTTGGTCGTTGTCGCCTGGTAGATGAAGCGCCCGCGTTTATCGAGGACAAAGTCCGTCAGCTCGCGCTTAAGTACTACCCTTCTGTCGAAGAAGTCGAGGAGGAGATCGCCAAAGACATTAAGGGCGTCCAACTCTACGAGATTTCGATTGAGCATCTCTGCGGTAAGCAGATTCACGAAAAGTAGCGAATGCGGAAAACGCGCTCGCTACCCTCTGCGCCCCATGCGCCCACGCATTTTGACGGCGTGGGCGCATGGGACAGCACTCGAATCGAGCGCCCCCTATACCCCAAAAACGTAGCGGTCCAGGCGGTCACACGCTTCCCTTACGCGCGAAAGCGGCAGCGCCAGATTCACGCGAATGTGGCAGGGTCCGTGGAACGGACGGCCGTCCTGATACCCCACGCCCACGCGCGCCCCCTCGTCGAGCAACCACTGAATATCGCGGCCATGCTCGCGGCACCACTCGGTGCAGTCCAGAAACACCATGTACGTGCCCTGCGGACGCGAATAGCCCACGCCCTCAAAATGCTCGTCCACGTAATTGCAGAAGTACTCGATATTGCCGGCAAGCACCTGGTTGAGCTCGTCCACCCACTCATAGCCTTGCGGCTGGTAGGCACCGATAAGCGCATGCATGGAGAGGACGTTCATCTCGTTGTAGTGAGTCTTGTCGGACACGGCGCACACGCGGTCGCGCAGCGTCTCGTTGTAGATAATGTGATAGCTGCCGACCAGGCCCGCTAGGTTAAACGTCTTGCTGGGTGCATAGAGGGCAACCGTGCGCATGCGGGCATCCTCGCTCACCGACTGCGTCGGGATATGCTTGTGACCCGGCAGGATGATATCGGACCAAATCTCATCCGAGATCACCACGCAATCGTGCTGGCGATAGATGTCCATGGCGCGCTCGATCTCGTCGCGCTCCCATACGCGGCCGCAGGGGTTGTGCGGCGAGCAGAACACCGCGGCATGGATATGGTTTTGGGCGAGCTTGCGCTCCATGTCCTCAAAGTCCATACGCCACACGCCTTGGTCGTCGAGCTTAAGCGAGCTGTGGACAATGCGATAGCCCGCGGCTTCGATAGACTTGGTAAAGCCGATGTAGGTGGGGCTGTGGACCAGCACCGCATCGCCGGGCTGGACATACGCGCGCAGCGTCGACACGACACCGCCCAGCACGCCGTTTTCGTAGCCGATATGCTCCGGCGCCAAGCCCTCAACGCCGTTGCGACGGCTCTGCCATTCGATGATGCGGTCGAAGTACTCGGGGCGCGGATTGAAATAGCCAAACATGGGATGCTGGACACGCTGAATGATGTGCTCCTGGACCGTGGGCACCGTGGCAAAATTCATGTCGGCCACCCACATGGGAATGCGGTCGAAGCCCTCGTCGGGTGCGTTCGGAGCCATACCGGGGATCTCGCCCCAGGAGTCAACGGCGATGGAGTCCATGCCGTGGCGGTCGATTAACGAGCTAAAGTCGTATTTCATGCTGAGCTCCCGTGCGAAGTAGACTGTTTCGATAGGCGTTATTGTCCACCAGCGTGGACGGTTTTTGCATGAGGTTTGGCGTTGTTTTTGACGGATACGGACGGATGGCAGATTAGTCTTGAGCGTCGTTGATGGCGGTTACCACCAACCTGGCTCCGTCGACCGTAAATGATATGTCGAACCCGGCGTAAGCCAAGTGGTAAACGCGGTTTGGCTCGTGCTTACTGCCTGCGCGGCGCGGGTCTTGGCGTAGGACCTCGACCAGGCCGGGGAGCTTTATGGGCGGGACCATATCCTGCAGCGTCTGCGGGAACTCTACGTCGAGCTCTTGCCACGGCGCGTCTTCAATCCAGCCGCCTGTCGCATCCAGGTGACAATCTGCAAACGGAATGTAGGGCTTAATGTCGTAGATGGGCGTGCCGTCGCGCAGATCGGCCCCCAGCACATGGATGATGGGGCCGTCGTCGGTGAGCTCGACGCAATCGAGCTTGACGCAGGTAAGACCGATGGGATTAGGGCGAAACGGACTGCGCGTGGCAAACACGCCCACACGCTCGGCTCCGCCCAGACGCGGCGGGCGCACGGTTTTCGACCACTTGGCATTGGTGCCGGACCTGTCCTGCGTCTTGGCATCGGTAGCTATGTCCTTAGCCGTGCCGCCGGGCGTTCCGTTTTCGAAGCGCCACAACAGCCATAGGTGAGAAAAGGAGTCCAGGCCCTCAACCGCTGCGTTGGAGGCAAATTCCGGCTCAAAGACGATGCGTCCCAGCAGATGAGACGCCAAAAAGCTGTTGCGCGGAATGCCGAACTTTTGCGGCAGGTCGGTATGTATGTGTGCAATAGGTTTCATGTCGGTCATTGTACGGCATGGAGGTGTGAGGCATTGCGCGCAATTCTTCGCCGCGGTCCCCGTCGTGCAACCAACGGTTGCTTGGAAGGGCGCCTACTGCCGCGTATGCTTAAGCCATCAACCAGCAGAAAGGAGCCGTTATGGCCTTCGCAGAAAAGCTCATCGCTGTCCGTCGCGCCCATCACCTTACCCAAGAGCAGCTCGCCGCCAAGCTCTTCGTCACACGCCAAGCCGTCAGCCGTTGGGAACGCGGCGAGGTCACACCGGGCATCGACATGATGAAGCTCATTGCCTCCGTAACCGGAGAGCCGCTGCCCCACCTGCTCGAAATGCCCGAGCACTATTGCCAAAGCTGCGGCATGATACTCACGCCCGACGACTGCGGCACCGATGCTCACGGCGCAACGACCGACCATTACTGCAAGTGGTGCTACGACCACGGCAAGTACACCTACGAGACCACGATGGAGGCCATGATTGAGGATTGCGCCCCGCGCCTGGCACAAAACACCGGTATGTCGCTCGACGAAGCCGTCTCGCTCATGGGCGCCGTGCTGCCGCAATTGGAGCGCTGGCGCACCGTGCAGGAAAACGAGGAGCGCTACGGTGCCGAGGCGCGGGCGCGCTATGGCGACGAGGCCGTCGATGCAGCAAACGAGGCACTGCTGGACATGGACCCCGAGACATGGAACGACATGAAGGAACTTGAACGCGCTATTCTGGGCCAGCTCTCGATCGCCATGGGCGACGGCGAACCGGATGGAAGCGAGGCGCGCAAGCTTGTCGCAATGCACCGTCGATGGATTGGCCTTAACTGGGGACACGAACCCCAAGACGAAGCATACCTGGGCCTCGCCCACGGCTATCTTGCCGATCAGCGCTTTATCGACTACTACGACAAGCCCTGCGGCACCGGAGCCACGGCGTTTCTGGTCCATGCCATCGAGTCGTCACTGGCCCGCGCATAGACCGCGGCGGCTTTGGGTATTTCAATTGAAACCTCAACCGATTGGAGACCCATGGCTACTGATCACGAGCTCGTGCTCTACGTTATGACCGGCTGCCCGTATTGCATAAAGGTCAAGCACTTTTTGGCCGATAACGGCGTGACCATTCCCGAGCGCAATATCTCGACCGATTCCGATGCCGAGCAGACGCTCATCACCGTCGGCGGAAAGCGCCAGGTTCCTTGCTTATTCATTGACGGAAAGCCGCTCTACGAATCGAGCGACATCATCGCGTGGGCACAAAAGAACCTGCTCTAGCACGCGCACCCCGTCCGTCCAAGGCTCCACCCCATACGGCCCAAACAAGTACGCCAGCATCCAAAGTCGACATTTTTCGACATCTTTGGATGCTGGTGTACAGCTTTTTGCAACATAGTCGTTGGGAACATAGTCATCGGGGACGTTCTTAAATAGCTAGTCGTTAAAGAACGTCCCCGATGACTAGCTAGCCGTGGAAACAGGCTATGGGCGCGAGTGACTGTTCGCGAAAGACACGATCAACGGCGGCGCGGTATTCGTCGACCTTTTTGGTCTTGCGTACGAGCTTGTGAACGGTAGCGGGGTCGGCGAAAGCGCACTTGGCGTAGAACCACCACTCCTTCATGCGAAAGACCGCGTTGCCACCAATCTCTTCTGCATAGGCCGCGAATAGCGCGTCGTGGAAACGCTGCAGTTCGGCTGCCGTGGCAGCAGGACCGCCGTTGACCATACGAGCCAGAGCGGGGTTCGCGAGCAGGCCACGCCCCAGCATCACATGGCGCGTGCCGGGATAGGCCTCCACCAGCGCGTCCATATCCTCAAGATCAAAAATGTCGCCGTTGTATGCCACCGGAAACGGCGCACGTTCCAGCGTCTCGCCGTAAAACTCCTTGCGCGGCGAGCCCGTATAGCGGTCCTTTTGCACGCGCGGATGCACGATCAGCTCTGCCAGCGGCATGCGGCAATACAGATCGAGCACACGCTCATACTCGTCATCGCGCTCCAACCCCAGCCTGGTTTTTACCGATACCGGTAACGGTGAGCGCTCGCACACATCGCCCAAGAACACCTCGAGCTCGTCGAGATTACGCAAGAAACCCGAGCCCTTGCCCTTGGCAACAACCGTTCCCGAGGGACAACCCAGGTTGAGATTGACCTCGCGGTAGCCCATGTCGGCGAGCACGTGCGCCGCCCACACAAACTCATCCGCATTCTTGGACATGAGCTGGGGCACCACGTTGAGCCCCTGGTTATTGACAGGGTCGACCTCTTTAAACGCCTTGCCACCAAAACGGTTGCCAACCCGCGGCGGCGGCAAAAACGGCGTGTAATAGCAGTCGAGCGCGCCAAAGCACTCCGCATGCACGCGACGGAACACATGCCCGGTAATCCCCTCCATAGGGGCAAGCGATAGAATCATCAACATCTACTCTCAAATCAATGTGGCAAAGGGACTGCCCCTTTGTCACATGCATTATGCCTTGTCCTCGAGGCGGCCCACAAGGCGGAGGCGGTTACTTGACGCCAACCAGCCCTCCAACCATCCCTGTGCAACGAAGGTGAACGGTGTCCACGAACAGCAAGTAGGGCCGCCCCGCAGCAGCTCCCCCACTCATCTATACTCAAGAGCGTGTGCGCATCGCCCCCGAAAAACGATGAGAGTCGAGGCCCCCATGCATCAGCTCACCGAACGTGAAAAGAAACGCATTCAGCGGTACTGTGCGTACCCCAAGATCGCAGCGACCGCACTCGTCATGTCGTTCGTAGCATGTCTGCTCATGCTGCCGCTCCAAATGATCAACGATATCGCGTTCCACCAAAAGGAATTCCAACCCGCGGGCATATATACCGCCATCGCACTCACCGTAATCGAACTCGTCGTCTTTTGCTATTGCGCTCTTGCGCCGCGCTTTGGAATGCAGGGCAAACAGTGGAAGGAGCTGCAGAGCAGGCTTGCGGTAGCCCAAACCAACAAAGACCGCTCCGCGGAGGTCGCCGGCGTGCTCGCCACGCAAGCTGCCGGCCGCCTGCTCAAGAACAGTGATAACGATCTCGCGCGCAACCTGGGCGGCGCCGCGGAGGTCGCCGGCGCCGTAGGGGCAGTTGCCACCGCGGCAGACGTGCTAGCCGAGACCTCGAGCAATGCCGAGGCCATGGCAAACGCATACGGCGTGACGATTCCAAGCGTCAAGAAGCAGGCCATAGCTCTCGCAGTGGTGCCCGCCATTGTGCTGCTTGGCGTCTACATCCCGCAGTTTGTCCAGGGAAATAACGAGCTTCAGGCGAGAAAGGCTGCAGTCGCCGAGCAGCTCGCCATCGCGCAAGATGCCCTGGAGCCCGTGTGTGAACGCGTCGCGGCAGACGACCCATACGAGTCGTATCACGACTACGGCTACCGCATTATCGGCTATCTGCGCGACAATGACCTTGGCGCTCAAGCAGCCTATGTCTACCTTTCTTTTGATGCAGACGGCATGCTCACGGACGTCGATTACACCAGTCAGGTCAACCCCGAGGAAAGCCTTGCAGACAACCTCGCTCGCGCCGAGCAGGACATCGCGACGCTCTGCGCCCCGCTCAACGGGTTGGACATTTCCGTTGCCACACCGGGCCTCCTCACGCCATGCAGCCTGTCGGATGATTTTAAACAGACATTTTTAGCCGGATCCCTATATAAAGAAATCAGCATCAAGACGGAGGACGAATCTATCAAGTCGTACTACACCTTTGACACCGAAGCCGCAGAAGATTTCGACGAATACACCCATCCGGAAATTAGGCTCATGCTCTCTGCAAAAAAGAACTAAAGGCTTACGCTCTAATTGCCGCTCGCGAACATCGTCTATATCTCGAGGTCTAATACTTTTCCCGAGAAGTGAACGACTGTTTTTGGACCCCCGAAGCATTGGCATTTTTAGGCATCAAAACCGCAGGATTCGACTGCAAAACCGCAGGAAATTGCTCGCCAAAAGTGTCGATGCTTCGGGGGTCTATTTTGACTCGTTCACTTCTCGGGAAAAGCATTAGACCTCGATTTACAAGCCACTCAATGTGACAAAGGGGCTGTCCCTTTGTCACATTCGATGAAAAAGGGCACCGACGTTAGTCGATGCCCCAAAGCGGCTGCAGGTTAAGCCCTACAGCGTATGTCTAAGACGAATCGGACTATTCGTCCCAGGAGAGGTTCTTACCAGTCTTTTTGGCCAGCAGCAAGAACAGGCCGATAATAACGTTGCATGCGATGCAGAAGATGAAGACGCCCTGGAAGGAGCCGACAAGCTCATAGACCTTCATCATAACGGGCATGCCAAAGGCGCCGACGATATAGCCCACGGAGCAGATCAGCGCGAAGATGCGACCGAAATCGCGGGAGCCAAAGACATCCATAACCAAAACGGTCAGGGCAGTGCCAGCGATGACGTACATTACGTCGTTCACGCCTGCTGCGAAGATGCTGAGCGTCGAGTTGCCGCTGCTCATCATGAGCATGACAAAGGAGAGGATGGAGACAGCGAGCCAGCCCAGAATGGCCTTCGTGCTGCCGAACTTATCGCAAGTGGTGCCGACGATCGGATTGAGGAACAGATCGAAGAGCGATGCAGCGGATACCATGAAGCCGCCCACCATGGGGCTAAAACCAACCTCGGAAGCATACGTCGGGAAGAGCTGGTTCATGCAGCAAGTGAGCTGAACGAGGCAGAGGAAGCCGATGCAGAAGAAGAAGGCAGGCGACTTAATGGCGCGCGCATAGCTAACGCCACGCGTGCTATCCTCGGTCGTCTCCTCGGTCTCGGCGACCGTCTCGCCCTCGACGTAGCCATAGGGCAGCATGCCCTTGTCCTGAGGCTTATAGCGGATAATCAGGACGGAAGCGGGGAGAATGAGCACGGCGGAGACGCCAGCGAGCACCAGATAACCAGTCCTCCAGCCAGCGGCCTCGATGACAGAGGTGATGACGGGGCTCATGATGAGCATGTAAATCGAGTTCACTGCCCAAGCAAGACCAATTGCCAGGCCACCAGATTTTTTGAACCACTGGTCAATAACGTCGGACATGGCGACGCCGGTGGTGAAGGCGAAGCAAATGCCAATCAGGGCGCCAGCGGCGATGAACATCCAAACTTCGGTGTAGAAAGCCATGCCTGCGCCGGCGGCGAGCAGAATAAGCTCGACGACGGGGAGCCAAACCTTGCCAACAACCTTGGGGATGAGTTTTCCGACAAACGGAAGCGCCGCCGCAAGACCGATGAGCGTCGCGGTGAAGTAATACGAGAAGATTGAATAGTCAAACCCGAACTCCTCGCACACGGGCGCGACGAAGGAGCCGGCGATTACGCTATAGGATCCGGTCGTACCAGCAGACATGAGGCCAAGCGCGATTACGAGAACCCATGCGTAGACCTTGCTGCTCTTTAACTTTGCATTTTCCATTGATACAACTCCTAGAGACCTAGAAGGGCACACATAACGGCCTTGATGGTGTGCTGACGGTTCTCTGCCTCACGGAAGATGACCGAAGCGTTGGCCTCAAAGCACTCGTCGGCAATCTCGAAACCCTCGGTGATGATCTCGCGATGGAGGTCGTTCTTGCACTGGTCGAGGAGCATCTTGCCAACACGGTGATCTGCGTTGTGGACAGAAGGAAGCTCATGCATGCAGAAGATGTCGGGATTGTTGGTGCGCTTGCACAGCTCGCTGGTGACGCGATAGGGGTACAGAGACTCGGCATCGCCCAGCCAGGAGTTGTAGTCGTCGGGATCCAGAACCTCTTCGCCGCACTCGGGGTTGATGTAGCGCCACTCCTCGGTAACGATAACGTCAACGCCATCCAAGGCATCGAGGTCAGAGGTGATGGTAAAGGTCCTATTGGGAGCGTACTTGGCGTAGCAGGCCTCCACCTCTTCGACCATTTCCTTGCACATCTGATGACGGAGGTCGTCGGGACCGATGGCGAGGAAGTCCATGTCGAGCATCGCGCACAGACGGCCATACCACACCGGGGCGCCGGCGCAGTTGCCAACGAAAGCCATCTTCTTGCCGCGGCTCGTACGCAGACCGCCCCATTGCTCTTCCATCGTAAGAGCGTCAGCGAGCATCTGAGTCGGGTGATCGCCGAGAGTAAGGGCATTGATGACCGGGATGTCAACCAGGTCGGCGACGTCATAGAGGAACTGCTCGTCCTTCTGTGCGCGGTAGACGATGAGATCATACATGCCGTTGAAGACGCGCATGGCATCCTTGACGGTCTCGCAGTCACCCATGTGGGAGTTGGTCAGATAAGTGAAGCCCATGCCCAAATCGTTGCAGGAGGTCTCGAATGCGCAACGAGTACGGGTCGAGCCCCACTCAAAGTTGGCGAGGACGTTTTTGCCGGGGAAGTAGCGCTGGTCGACACCAGACTTCTTCTGAGCCTTAAGGTTCCAGGCAAGATCGATGAGATAGCGGAAATCCTCGGAGGAGAGATCATGGATGTTGATGTAGTCGCGACCGCGGAGGCTGTTGTTCATGTCTATTTTCCTTTCGAATTATTATCAAAATTATTGCTAAATGTGTCCCCGAAGGAAACACGGATATCCCTCGGGGAGCGGTACATGTGGCGCCTAAGCCAAAGAACGCAGGCTCTAAGGCTCACTAACGACTGGCCGCCACGTCCTTAGTCCAGCAGTGCACGCCGCCGCCGGACAGGTTAAGCGCGAGGGAATCAATCATGATGACCTTGCGATCGGGGAAGCAGCTCTCAAGAACCGCCTTGGCCTGCTCGTCCTTCTCTTTCACGACCTCGCTCATGCCCTCGTGGTAATAACGCTGGCCAAGAACGACGCCGTTGCAGATCAGGAAGTTGCAGTAGCTCGCTGCAGCGTAGAAGTGGACGGGGCCCTCGGGCCAGGGGGTGCCATCCATAAACTTGCCGCCCATTTCGTCGATGAAGCCTTTATAGAGCTCGTAATCCTCATCGCCAGGGGCGATAACGACTTCAATCGGCTCGGCGGTGGGCATACGAACGATCTCGAAGGGCTTGCCCTCCCAGTCCGTTTCGTTGCTCAGGATCTCGTAGGCCGCCTCAATGCGGCGACGAGACTCTGCGCCAGCCTTGCTCGAGGCTGCCTCTTCATCGGACACCTCGGCAAGAAGAATCTTGTTCGGAGTGATAAAGCGACACATCTCATCGATGTGAGCGGCAAAGCTCATGCCAAAGACGGGGGTTCCGTCTTCCTTCTCGTCGAGGATGCCCAGTCGATAATCGTCGTCCTCAAGCATGGGCTGAGGAAGCCAGATAACCTTGTTGAGGTTGTAGATGCGCTTATACTCGGCCTCTACCTCATCTTTCGTGAACTCGGGATTGCGCTTACGGCATTCCGTGTCCTCGATGGCGATCAGGGTGCCGTGACCGTCAAACTCACGATCGCCGCCCTCCGAAACCATTTCGGAATTGACGATATCGAAGCAACCGAGCGCAACCGCCATGTGAACGGCTGCCTTACGTGCGGACTGGCACTCCGGGGAGTTCTTGTCCCACACGCCGTAATAGGTCCAAGCAGGGTTGACCATATAAGAATGGCCTTTGTCGTCGACCATGATGCTGGGGCCGTTGTCGCGGACATAGAAGTTGGAGTCTTCGAACTGCGTGATCTCGATACGATCGAGATCAACCCCCTCCTCCTTCAGGCGTGAGCAAGCCTCCTCATAGGAGCCGGGGGTGCCGCAATTGAGGTTGACCGTAACGTCGCCATACTCGAGCAGAGCCTTGATCACGTCAACGCAGGGCTGGCGGTTATCGTAGCCCTCTGCACGGATGTAATCGGGAAGCCATGTCACATAGACGTTGGAGCGCTTCTCGAACTCGCCCGGCATACGATAGTTCTCGTACATGGTTGGTCCTTCCGTCGGGTTTCCCGCGATGCTGTCCGGCCGCGACAATAGCGGGGTTTCACCTGCTATAGTACTACTATACCTACCGTTCGGTAGATAGTTTTGAATAATTGCCGCTCGCCTACTGATACGTACCGTTCACCGTATATAGTGGTCATGTTTGGACACGAATTGATGTTCCGTTGCCATCCTTAATAATGTTGGTAGTGCGGAAGTGATTTGCAATGGAGAAATGCAGCGTGAGCACAAGAAAAAAAATATTGGACGCAATGTACGATCTTGTGGCAGAAGTCGGTTATGACAAAGCGTCTATCGGAAAGATTTGCGACTTTGTCGGTATATCCAAGCCGTCGGTGTACTACTACTTTCCCTCTAAAGAGGAGATTTTCACTACGCTCTTGGACAGCATGTTTCCGACCATTGACTATCAGCGCGACTACTCGCTAATAGTCGATAGGGACGGGTTCAAGGCCGCGCTTATCGAGCTCGGCAATTCAGTTATAGGTGGCTATCGAAGCGATGAAAAACGCCGGCGCGTGCTGGCCGAGGTTAGCGTTCAAGCAAATCGAATTCCTGCAGTTCAGGAACGTCAAGCGACGGCGACCAAACGAACCATGGATGCGCTTAAAGACATCCTTCTTCATGGTGTAGAGATTGGCGCGTTTTCCGATAGTGCCGACGTGATGCTCTACGTACAAATTCTTTATACCGTTCTGGAGGGAGCGAGCAATACGGTCGCTCAAGGTGAGGATATTGATGAAAAAGCGGTTTGGGCGGGAATAGTCGAGCTTATGTTCAAATAGACCAGCCAAGCTGAAACGCATGTTGGCACACATGGTGCCTGCGGGCAACCTTTAAACGAAAACAGGGGCCGACTCCAGTCTGGCTTGGAGTCGACCCCTGTTGCGTGGCAATCTATGCCGATGCAATCGGCGCTTATTACTTTTCAGCAGCCTTACTGAGAAAGCCGGAAACGATAGCAAACGCAGCAATCATAAGGTTGCAGGCAATGCAGAAGATAAATACTCCCTGGAATGACCCTGCCATGCCGTAAACCTTCATCATGACCGGCATTCCAAAAGCACCGACGACATAGCCCGCTGAGCAAACGATCGAATAGATCCTTCCAAAATCGCGTGATCCAAAGAGCGAGAGGAGAAGCATCGGCATTGCGGTTCCAACAATGGCGAACATGGCATCGTTTACGCCAGCTGCAATGATTGAAACAGTCTCATTGCTTCCGCCAATGATGAGAAGCAGGAACGAAAAAATGCTGACACCTGTCCACGCGACCGTTGCTTTAATAGAGCCGAGCTTGTCACATGTTTTGCCTACGAAGGGATTTAGGAAGATGTCGGAGAACGAAGCTGCCGAGACCATTAAGCTTCCTACGATGGGATTGAAACCGACCTCGCTTGCATAGGTTGGAAACAACTGGTTCATGCAGCAGGTGAGCTGCGCCACGCAAAGCAGGAGGACACAGAGAATAAAAGACGGCGTTTTCGTGGCATCACGTAGTGCCATGCCCGAAAGGGTATCTTCCCGCTCATCGACGCTGTGTCTCTCATGGGTTTCAGAGGCGGTCTCTCCGTACGGAAGCATGCTGCGATCAGAGGGTTTAAGGCGAATGATAAATGCACTCGCAGGTAAAATCATAGCTGCAGAAACGGCCGCAAGTACGATGTATCCCGTACGCCAGCCTTGTTGCTCGATAACCAGCGTAATGACAGGGCTCAACAACAGCGTACAGAGAGAATTAACGCCCCAAGCAAGGCCGATGGCAAGACCGGACGATTTACTGAACCATTGGTCAATAACATCGGACATGCAGACGCCCGTTGTGAATGAAAAGCAGATGCCGATCACCGCAGCGGAGACGATGAACATCCAGACTTCGGTGTAGAACGCCATTGCGGCGCCGGCGGCAATAAGGACGAGTTCAACGCAAATATGCACCGGTTTGCCTATTACTTTTGGAATGAAACGGCTCAAAAGTGGAAGTCCAAGTGCAAGGCCAAGAAGAATCGCAGTGAAATAGAAAGAGAAAGAGGTGTACTCAAAGCCCAGGTCTTCACATACTGGAGCAACGAATGAGCCGGCAATAATGCTATATGTGCCAGTCGTCCCGGCGGACATTAAGCCGAGCGCAATAACGACAATCCAAGCAAATGCGCCGCTCTCGCGAGGACGGTCTTTTTCGTCTGGTACGGTGAGAGCCATGGTCACTCCATTTCTATCGGCATTACATCCTATATGCCTACCGATAGGTATATAAACCAGGGGACTCTTCGTCAAGCATTAAGCGGGGAAAGGGAGTTCTTAACGTGCCGAACGGTAATTGGGCCCTTGCAAAATCGAGGTCTAATACTTTTCCCGAGAAGTGAACGACCGTTTTTGGACCCCCGAAGCATCGACATTTTTAGACGTCAAGCCCGCAGGATTTGACTGGCAAAACCGCAGGAAATTGCATCTCGAAAGCGCCGATACTTCGGGGGCCCGTTTTCACTCGTTCACTTCTCGGGAAAAGTATTAGACCTCGATTTACAAGCCACTCAATGTGACAAAGGAACTGTCCCTTTGTCACATTATTCGGAGCGTAGGGCTTCTACGGGGTCTTTTTTGGATGCGCTGCGGGCAGGCAGCAGGCCGGCGACGACCGTCAGCAGCACCGAAATCGCAATAAGCACCAGCGCATCCTGCACGGGCAGGCTCATCAGGTTGGGGACCTGTTTGGCCGCAAGCGCCCAGGCATTGACCGGAAAACTCACGAGCACCACAACGACAATGGCAAAGACGCCGGCAATGAGGCCCTCGATAAAGGTCTCGGCATTGAATACGTTGGCCACGTTGCGCTTTGACGCGCCGATCGCGCGCAGGATGCCAATCTCCTTTTTGCGCTCCAGTACGCTGATGTAGGTGATGATGCCGATCATGATGGAGCTCACGACTAGGCTGATGCTCACGAATGCGATGAGCACCAAGCTGATGGTGTTCACGATGTCGGTCACCGAACCCATGATGATACCCATGTAGTCGGTGTACGAGATTGCCTGTTCATCGTGGCCGGCAGCTTTGACCTGCTTGTTGTACGCATCGATGTGATCGAGCACGCGCTCCTTGGCCTCAAAGTCGCGCGGGAAAATCTTAACCGAGATGGGGTCTGCCTCATCCGCATAGCCCAGCGTGGTCAGATTGTTATCGTAGGTGAGCTTCGACGCCTTGGCATAGCTCATCATGAGCGAACTCAGGTCCTCGGCGTCCATGTTGAAGTGGATAGCATGAGCAAAGGCACTCGCATCCACGTGCATGGCGCTCGCCAGGTTGGCAAAACTCGAAGACATCTGCGTCGCCATCTGGTCCATGAGCCCTGCCGCGCCCGCCTTGAGCTGGGACGATACCGTCGACGCTATCTGCTCGCTGATTGCCTTCATCACCTGATCCATAGCCTGCTGCAGATACGGAGCCAGTTGCTTTTGCACATAGTCGGTCATCGCCTGCCGCAGGCGCTCGGCCAGGGCATCGCCGCCGAGCGCTTTGAGCTGGGCCAGGATTTGCTGAGCTGCCGTATCGTTCTCAAGATACGTCGAGAACGCGGCGGCAAGCTTTGACGCGTCCTTAAGATCATCGGGTGTCAGCTCCTTAAACTGATCAGACCGCAAAAAGCCCTCAAACAGCTGGTTGGCTAGTGTTCCCACCTGCTTCATTTGCTCGGGCGCAAGTTCCAGACCGTCAAAGATACCCGAGAAATCGGGGGCCGGCGCTTTGGCCATGATGTCACTAAAGTCGATGTCCTTACCAACGCCCGAAAGGTCAATGTTCAGCCCGGACAAATCGATACCAGAAAGGTCGACACCGCCCGCCGCGCCCGAGAGCGCAGATGCATCGAACGAGAACGCGCTCTTCAGCGCTGCCTCGTCCACACTGAACATACTGCCCAGATCCACGCCTTGCTTGGCCTCACCTTGCAACTCGTCAAAGGTTTTGCCCGTAAAGACATCCGTCTCGGGGTGGGCAAGCTGCTCCTGCACGATCTGCGAATCGGCGGCGCGCTTCATAAGCTGGCATGTCAGCGCATGCGTATAGGCAATGCCCGGGGATAATGCGCTCGCGTTGGCCGTCTCGTTGGGTCGCACCACGCCCACAATGCGCACGTCAATGCCGTCGGCAACCTTGGCCGCCATAAAGTCGGCATCGCCAGACATGTCAGTCCACATGCCGGTCTCTTCGTTTTTGCGATACGCATCGGCCGGCGACAGCACCTTAAACGTCGTGGACAGCGCATCGTCGTAGGTAAAGTCGGTACCGGTCTCGGGCGCTTCGACGCCACCGTCAGCCGTCATAGCGCTGTTAACCAGGTCGTTGAGCTCATTGATATCCAGCGCACCGATGCTGTAGAGCGTATAGTCGCCCACCGTGCCACGACTCGAAAGCACCATCACGGCTTCGTTGGCAGACGTGGGCCAATGACCGGCGACGACATCGTACTGGCTGTCGAGCAGGCTCTGGTCGTCAATCATCTCGTTAAAGACCGAGGTTCCCATGGATTCCATGCTCACCGTTGCTGCCGAGCTCGCGCCTCCGCTCATGGCCTCGGTCATGGCGTTGGGCACCAGCCGGACAGGCTTCCCATCGCCCTTCCCGGCACGATAGACAACCGGCGATACACCGTAGCCGTACTGAATGGCGTTGACCTCTTTATCGATGCCATCGCCACCGGCATCGAGCCATGCCTTAAAGCTCGTCATGTCGTTAGACTTAACGCTCGCAAACATATCCTTTACGGCCGTGACCACGGGGATCTTATCGGTTCCCCGAGCCTTGCCGTCGGTGCTGCCGTCGGACGAGCCCTCGTTCTTGGACGTATCGTCATCCGTGGTCCCCTGTCCGCCCATCATGGACGACAGGTCGTAATCCTGCTTGGAAATGGTGAGCGGGTAGCTCGAGAGCGTATCCTCCTCGACCTTTTTGATGTAGCCGTTTACGCCGTTGGAGAGCGCCAGAATCGCCGCGATACCGATGATGCCGATTGAACCAGCAAAGGCCGTCATAGCCGTACGGCCCTTCTTGGTCAAAAGGTTTCGCGCCGAAAGCCCCAGCTCTGTCACAAAGCTCATCGAGGTTTTGCGCGTAGGCTTAGCCTCGCGACGCGCGGCATTGGCAACATCAAAGGAATCGGAATCGTCGGTGATCTTGCCGTCCGCCAGGTTGACGATGCGCGTGGCGTACTTGTACGCCAGCTCGGGATTGTGCGTGACCATGATAACCAGACGGTCGCGCGCAACGTCCTTGAGCAAATCCATGACCTGCACGGATGTCGTTGAGTCCAAGGCGCCGGTCGGCTCGTCAGCCAGCACAATCTCGGGATCGTTAATCAGGGCGCGGGCGATGGCCACGCGCTGCATCTGTCCGCCCGAAAGCTGGCTCGGACGCTTGTTAATGTGCTCGTCCAGGCCGACTTTCTCCAACGCCTCGCGCGCACGCTGGCGACGCTCGGCATGCCCCACGCCCGTGAGCGTAAGCGCCAGCTCCACGTTTTCCAAAATGGTCTGATGCGGAATGAGGTTATAGCTCTGGAACACAAAGCCGATGCGGTTGTTGCGATAGGCATCCCAATCGCGATCGTGAAAGTCCTTGGTCGAAATACCGTCGATCAGCAGATCGCCCGAGTCAAAGTGGTCGAGCCCACCGATAACGTTGAGCATCGTAGTTTTACCCGAGCCCGAGGGACCCAGAATGGCTACGAACTCGTTATCGCGAAAAGCCAGGCTTACGTTGTCGAGCGCCACCTGCGTAAACGACTGCGTGACGTACCTTTTGCAAATTCCTTTGAGCTCCAGCATGGACGGCAACCTCTCCTGCGCAGGCACCCTGCCCGCTCTCCCCCGCCGTTCGTATTCGACGCGTTTGTCCTACTCTATCCCCATTTTTTGCCGGCGCCAGTGAGGAATGTAGGGAACCGCATCAAAAAACGAACGGGACGGTGCCTAAAAGAAGAGGTCCCGAGCGGGACCTCTATATGGTGGAGATTATCTTGAAAGGCAGCGGACTACTCCGCACAGCGGCGCACGATCCTCGCCATGCTTTACGCGTTTTCTACTGCTCGCTATTCGCAATCGCCTGGTCAATAAGCTTGTCGAGCGCTGCGCGCTGCTCGGCGGAGCTGATGGCTCCCACGATTGGATCCCCTACGATGTTGCCATTCTGATCGATGACATACGTTGTCGGGAACGAGAACAAATTTGACGTAAACTTACCGGCATCGCTATCCGACTTGAACCAGATGTTCTTATATGTCACGCCCTTCTTGCTCAGCACGTCCTTAGCATCTGCAATCTCGCCCTTGTCGCCATCGAGCGTAAAGGAATTGACACCCACGACCTGGCCGCCCTTCTCGGCAAGCTCCTTGTTCAGGTTCTCAAGATCGCCCAGCTCGCCCACGCACGGCTTGCAAGTGGTAAACCAGAAGTTCATGACGGTGACCTTGTTCTTAGAGAACAGCTCGTCGCTGCTCACGTCGTTGCCGTCCAGGTCCTTGCCCGTAAAGCTGGGGAACTTCGTCGCCTCGCTCGAAGCATTGGCGCCAGCCGTCATGCCCGCGGCCGAAGCGTCGACGCTCTCGCCCGCGCTCGGCGTGCTTCCACAGCCGGGAAACTCCTTCTCCAGGCTCTCGAGCTTGTCCTCGATCTCCTTGATCTGCTGCGCGCCGGCCTTGAGCGTCTTGAGCTCATCCGCCGTGAACTCATCCTTGGCGCCGTCGATGGTCTTGAGCAGGAAATCGCCGTAATTGCCGCCGTCCTCGATCATCGGCATATCTTTATTGGCGGCAAGAAACACCTTTTCCCACAGCGCGTTATCGCTCGAAAGGATATCGTTCTCCTTTTGCATGAGCTTCGCATACAGCTCGGCGGCCTCGTCGGCGTTGGCCGGCTCTTGTGCAGTGAGTTCCGCGATCTTGGGATCGGAGCTCGCAGGTTCGCTCGCATTGCCACCGGGCGCCGAGCACGCCGCAAGGCACAAGGCCAGTACCGGCACCATAAACAGGGCCGCAATCTTAGAAAGCTTCATGGTCATTCCTCCGTTTTGTCGAAGCTTGTTTACTTTTTATCGGCGGTCAGGGAGAGCTTTTCCGCCGACACATCCAGGCCGTAGCGATAGCTGATGGCACCGACGGGGCAGGCCCCGATGCACTTTCCGCACCGGATGCATTCGGCATGATTGGGTGCGCGGACCACATCGACGTCCATCTGACAAACCTTTGAGCACTTGCCGCACGAGACGCATTTGCATGCATCGACCCGAATCCCCAGTAGGGACACCTTATTCATGAGCGCATAGAATGCGCCGAGCGGGCAAATCCATTTGCAGAAGGGGCGGTAGAACAAAACGCTCAGCACTACCACGGCAATGAGAACGACAAGTTTCCAGGTAAAGAGCTGCCCCAGCGCAGATCGAATGCCGGCGTTGGCAATGGCCAGCGGAATGGCGCCCTCGAGCACGCCCTGCGGACAGACGTATTTGCAAAAGAACGGATCGCCCATCCCCACATCGTTGACCACCAGCACGGGCAGCGCCACCACGGCAAACAGCAGCACAAAGTATTTGATATACGTAAGCGCCTTGAGCCCTTTTGTCGAAAGCTTTTTGCCAGGAATCTTGTGAAGCAGCTCCTGCAGCCAGCCAAACGGGCACAGAAAGCCGCATACAAAGCGTCCCAGCAGCACGCCGAGCAAAATGAGCGTACCGGTAACGTAGTAAGAAAAGTTGAACTTGGATGAACCCACCACCGACTGGAACGACCCGATGGGGCACGCACCCGATGCCGCGGGGCACGAATAGCAGTTAAGCCCAGGTACGCAGACTGTTTTTCCCGCGCCCTGATAGATGCCGCCTTTGGCAAAGTTTGGCAGGTGAATGTTGGTGATGAGCGTCGCCGCCGCCTGAATGAATCCGCGAAATCGGGCCAAAACATGCGACGCAGTGTTTTCTCTTTTATCCAATTCCGATACACTCCAAGCACAGCCTAATCGCTTTGGCCAGCACGGCATCCGCCTCGCCACGCATAACGCCAAAGCACACCATGGCAATTCCGACGATCAACAAAGCGACCTGTGCCACGGGTTTTACCGCTTTGAACAATCTGACCACTCCTTTCGTTACGCGACCATTGGACCATATCGACCATAAAATCCGTGTTAAGCGCGATTTGGAATGTGCAAGGAGACTGTTATGCGTATTTTGATCGTCGAGGACGAGCGGGCGCTGTGCGACACAATCGCGCGCAGCCTGCGAAACCTGGCATACAGCGTCGACTGCTGCCACGATGGACGGGAGGCGCTCGACCTGCTGGGCGTCGAAGTCTTTGACCTCGTGGTACTCGACCTCAATCTCCCCCGTATCGACGGCATGACCGTGCTCAGGGAACTTAGGAAGACCGACTGCGAGACCAAGGTTCTGATTCTGTCCGCGCGCGGTGAAGTCTCCGACAAAGTTTCAGGGCTCGATGCCGGCGCCAACGATTACCTTACCAAGCCGTTTCATCTGGACGAGCTTGCGGCAAGGATCCGCAGCCTTACCCTCAGGCGCTTCGCACAAAGCGACATAGTACTAACCTGCGGAAAGCTCAGCTTTGACACCAAGGCGCGCATCGCCTCCGTAGACAGCGAGGCTCTATCTCTTACGCGCAAGGAAACGGGAATCTTGGAATACCTGATGCTTAATCAGGGGCGACCGGTAAGCCAAGAGGAGCTTATCGAGCATGTTTGGGATAGCACCGTGAACAGCTTTAGCAACGCAACCCGCGTTCACATCTCGTCGCTACGAAAAAAGCTGCGCAGCGCTTTGGGATACGACCCGATTCGCAACCGCATCGGAGAGGGCTACGTTATGGAGGACGGCGAATGAAAAGGCTTTCGCTGCGATGGCGCATAACGATCATGACGGCGCTGCTCACGTGCGCGGCGTGCGTGCTGATGAACTGCTTGGTCGGCTATGCGGGCATGCGCCACATGGATGCCATCGGCAGCGACATCTCGGCCTTTAACGCCGCCGGCGTGGATTCGCCCCAGGCATTTGACCCAACAAAAGCAGCCCTCGATGACGAGGTCACGATCGTCGTAAACGACGCACAGGAGTCTTTTGGCGCGACAGCCTGGTGCATCACGGCTGGAGTCACGCTGCTCGGCGGCGTGCTGGCATACTTTGTGAGCGGCCGCGCGCTCAAGCCGCTACGGGATTTTGCCGCCCAGGTGGAGCGCGTGCAGCCTGACAACCTGAGCGAAATCAGACTCAGCGAAGATGTGCCCGCCGAGCTACAACGATGCAGCGCCTCTTTCAATGACATGATCGCCCGTCTTGGCGAAGGGTTCTCTGCACAGCGCCAGTTTACCGGCAACGCCGCACACGAGCTGCGCACCCCGCTCGCCCTTATGCAAGCGCAGATTGAGCTGTTTGTCTCCGAGCACCCCACATCGCAACCCGAAACAGCCGAGCTGCTCGACCTGTTACAAGAACAAACCGAGCGGATGTCGCGGATGACCAAAGTATTGCTCGAGATGAGTGAGCTCCGCAGCGTCCCCTGCGAGGACGATATTGAGCTTGGCCCCCTGTCCGAAGAAGTCCTCACCGACCTCGCTCCGCTTGCCGAGCATAAAGACATCGCCCTCAATTGCAGTGGAGGCGCCCTGGTAATCGGAAGCGACACGCTTCTCTATCGGCTGGTGTTTAACCTGGTCGAAAATGCCATCCGTTACAGCCGCCCCGGCTCGACCGTCAACGTCTCCATCCGCGACAACGACAGCCGCGTGTTCCTGCGAGTTGAGGATCAGGGCCCGGGAATACCCAAGCAGTACCGTGAGAGCATCTTCCAGCCGTTCTTTCGCCTGGATAAATCCCGCAGCAGGGCATACGGCGGCGCAGGGCTCGGGCTAGCGCTTGTTTGGGAGATTGCGACGCTCCATGGCGGCACCGCGGAAGTCGAATCAAGTTCCGAGAACGGGACCACCATGCTCGTAAGCCTTCCAAAACGATCCGTAGCGTTAACCGAACAGTAAAACGAAAGGGGTCCCGAGCAACAGGAGTACAATTGCTGCTATTGTTGCCAGCTGTTGGGAGATGGAAGATGGACTGCGATGGCTACCCATGCGTTCCCATGCCGTTGATGTGCACTGCCTTTGCGCCGGGGCAGATTGACGCTGCGGTTGCAGGCATTTCCGACCCCGATTCACGCACCATCGCCACGGCAGAAACGCTGTACTTTCGCGGACAGGCCACCCTCGCTGCCAAGACGGCGCGCCCCTATCTTGACGCCAACGATCCCGCGCTGCGCTATTCCGCATGCTTTATCTGCGGATATGCCAGTCTGTCGCTCAACCGTATCGCCGATGCCCGCCGTTGCCTTGCGGGCATCCTCGATACGCCAACTGACGAGGAATCGCCCGCCGTCCACGCCACGCATATCCTGTTCGCCTCGGCCGCGAGCGTCCTGCTGCACTTGCCTTCCCCGTATTCCGCCGAAGAGTTTTATCCGCTTGCGGCGCATCTGCCCGAAGGCCTGCGCCTGTTCGCCAGCTACGTGATGGCGCATGCCCTGTAC
This sequence comes from Collinsella aerofaciens, assembly GCF_015561195.1. Lineage (GTDB taxonomy): Bacteria > Actinomycetota > Coriobacteriia > Coriobacteriales > Coriobacteriaceae > Collinsella > Collinsella aerofaciens_AC. The sequence goes on from NZ_JADMSU010000002.1 coordinate 157,107, forward strand.
CTGCGCGGCGAATATGGCCGCAGTCTGGGCATGGCGGAAAACGCCCTGATCATGAAACAGGGAAGCTATCCGATCTCGGAACTGTTCCTGCACCTGGCAGCTTCCATGGCCTGCATGAGTCTCAAAGACGTCGACGCCGCAAGGACGCACTTCGGAGCTGCTTGGAACATTGCGCGTCCCGACGGCCTTATCGAGCTCATCGGCGAGCACCACGGCCTTTTACAGGGGCTCATCGAGGCGTGCCTAAAAACGCAATACCCCGACGATTTCGCTCGCATCATCGAGATCACGTATCGATTCAGCTACGGTTGGCGGCGCATCCACAACCCCGATTCGGGCGAGGACGTGGCAGACGATCTAACGACCACGGAGTTCACCATGGCCATGCTCGCCTGTCGTGGGTGGACCAACGCCGAAATCGCACGCCATATGGGAGTATCGCCGGGTACCGTTAAAAATCGGCTGTCCAACGTATACGCAAAGCTTGGCATCGGCACACGCGCCGAGCTGGTCGCGCACATGTTGCGTTAGCGACCGGGCTGCCAAGCGCATCGAACGCGTTCCGGAACCCAGCGCTTCGCTCGATCAATTTGGACATTTTGACCCTTGAACGGCACTACCGCCACGGGGCGCCTTCTCGCAAAATTGGATTATTTCCACCGATACCTGCGGGATGGGAGCCCAAAATGCTTGATCGCCGTTCGTTACTTATCGCCGGAGCATCCTCGCTGGCAGGCATCATGCTGCCTCGCGTGCCGGGCAGCGCAAACGCCTTCATATTGCCGTTCGCGCCCACCGAAGCCTATGCCGACGAAGAAGACCCCTTCAAGGTGCTCGTTCTCTCGCGCACCATGTTTGGTGTGGTCGTGGTCGACGTCGCCAACAAGAATACGCCTATCGCAGGTGCCAAGGTCACGCTCACGTCGCGCTACGCCGCAGGCAAGCAGCTCGCCGCCACGACCGATGAAGAAGGCACGGCCATCTTTGAGGTCGCCCCTCTTTCGGAAGGTTACGTAGACGAGGCAACGCTCCTCGACGCATACGACTTTAACGGCGGCATCTCCATTAGCATGGCGGGCTACCGTGATGTCGAGATTCCCCTTGCGCGTATCCAGGGCGGCACCGCCATAACCGCACCCACACGTCCGCTCTCCGATGGCGAGCCGTACTTCCGCCAGCTCACGTTCGACGAATGGGACATCCAGTACGCCGACGCCACGTTTATGGCAATGCCAGCGGACGAAGCAGCAAACGACCAGCCCGACACGCACGCTTTTACCGTGCAGGCTCATCTGCCGCAGGGCGGGCAGGCAACATTGCATATCAATAAAGTGATGCCCGCTGCGGGCAGCTCACCCGAAACCGTCACGCAGATCGGCCAGATCAAGGCCAGCGCATCGGGCGCGGATAATCTGGCGACGTTCGCACTCGAAGACAAGTTTCTCGACGCGGCATCGGGCCTTCTGGAAGAAGGGTGCAAACTGCGCTTTGTCCTCGACTATCAGGGCAAAACCTACACGCTCTCATCCCCTATGGCCGTTGTCACCGCGCCGGCCGCAAAGGCGGAATCGGGCTCGACCACCATCATTCCCACCACCATGGACCAAGAGATCACTCCGTTTGATTTCCCCGCGGCGTTTCCCGGCATCGGCGGCAACAAGTTCACCTGCTGGATGCCCTCGTTCCCCATTCTGTTCGATTTCTCGTTTGCCGGGTACGTACTGTTTGGCGGAGGATACAAACCAGCCAGCTATATGAACGATTCGGGCAATCCTGATCCAGAGTACTGGAAGAAATCGCCGCGCGAGTCGGGCGCCAAGCAGGCAAACCGCTACCTCGACGAGATGGAGGGGAAGTGGAATCAGTACAAAAGTATGAGTGCCGGTTCGGGCACCGATCCAAGAAACACCAAGCTCCTTCGCCACCATTGCACGCCGCTGTTCACGATGGATATCGCCACACAGCTGTATGGATCGCTCGCCTACGATTGGGTGGGCAAAACCTGGGGTAACAACAACGACCCCGCATACGGCAATATTAAGGCCCTCTTCCAGGTAAGAACCGACCTCAACTGGACCGAACAGTTCACCTTGGGACCGGTGCCCTTTTTCCTAAACGTCAACCCCTGGGTGCTGGCGAAGCTGGCGCTCGCCGTGGGTGCCCACACGCACGGCAGCGGCGCGGCGTTTTTTAAAAACATATCGCTCGACTATTCAAACACCTCGGGCTCATTCACCATCCAAATCGGGCTCGCCGTCACCTTTGGCGCCGGCGTTGCAGGCGTCGCTTCGTCTGCCGTGCGCGGCGCCGCATCCCTCACGCTGTTCATTGGGTACGAGAAGGCAGATGGACACCAGCTTCCACGACTGCGTGTAGGTGCAGACGTCGATGTCGATGTGATACTCCAGTTCGTAATGTTCAAGTGGACCACCAAGGCTTGGTCGGGGTCGTGGCCCACACTCATCGATTCGTGGAATATGTCGGTGAACAATGGCGACCAGTATGTGCTCCAGCGCTCCGAGCTCGCATTGGGTGGAGATACGCCTTACCGCTTCGGCACGCCCGGCAACATCGAGGCGGGCGTGCCGCAATTTATCGCATCGGCCACCATCGTCACCAACGCCGAGCTGCTCGCACGCGCCGAGGTTAAGGCCACTGCCGTAAACGCCGCGTCTGTCGTGCGCGATTGGGATCAAGCGGTCACGCGCATTGAGCTCGAGGCGGATGCAGAAAGCGACGACACGGGACGGATCGAGCATTTCGTCCATGCACTGGTAGAGAACGACGAAAACGCCGCGCCGATGTATGAGTACGCCTACATCGGTCAGGCAACGAACGCCGTTGCTGACCCGAACGCCAATTCTGCCGGCGTGTCGGAGGACGAGCGTGGCGGCATAAAACCCTCGAGCGACAACGTGCTGTTTGCTGGCGTGCTCAGCGAAGCTCACATGAAGCTGGCAATGATTGCCGGCGTAGAATGCCTGTTCCGTATCGCCTCGGTGCGCTACGGCGACAATGGCCGCTCGCGCCTGGTGGTGCACACAAAGGCAAACGGCACGTGGTCCGCTCCCACGCCCGTGGACTTCCCCCTTGGGTTTGGCGAGGGCGACGTGGGGCGCGACGGCATATTCGATTACGACTTCGACGTCGTGGAATATACAGACGGGAGGGAAAACCAGGACGCCTACGTGCTGCTGGTCTCGGGCGAGCGCCCCGCCGGCGACAACACCCTTTTCGATACGGCGAGCACATCCGGCATACTGTCCGTTGTGCGCCTGCGCATAAGCAACGACGGAGTTCGCGTGATATCGCACACGTCGTGGCGCAGCATCTCGCGCGGCCGCCTTCAGGAGGATGGCTACCATTGCCTGCAGTGCCCGCGCATCACGGTAGGCAAGACGCTGGTCGACGGACGCCTGTCGGGTGCCTACCTCCACCGCCGCGGAACCACCGCAGAAAAGGCGCTCGGCAGCGAGGCCGAGGTTGCGCTGGAATGCTTTACCCTGTGGTCGGATGATTTGGGCGACAGCCTGACGTTCCGCCAAGTTCTTCGCTTTCCGCAGGCACCGTCGAGTATCGAGCTGAGCGAGCCCGAGAATATCAACGGCAAAATGGTGGTGCCCGTTGCGTACGAGACCGCAGACGGTTGCGGCTGCGCATCGTACGCCGTGATCGGCCAGTCCATTGCGGGCTGGGGCGTTATGCCACCAGACGCCACGGTGCCCCATGCGGTGCCGTGGCCACAACATTCGGGCTTTTTGGCCACCGTCAACGAGCAGCTGCAGCATATTACTTGGACGCGAGGCGCATCGGCATTTGCAACGCAGCCCGTGGGTGCCGCAGGCTGTGGCCCGGCATCGTTTAGCGTAAGCAACAACGGCAGGTGCGCGCTCTATGTAGAGAACACCGATGGCAAGGTGGGGCAAACCTACGACGAAGAAGGCAACCCGGTAGCAGTGATGGGCAAGCACTTCCGCATCTTCGCCAGCACCTTGGCAGGCGATCTGTTCACGGAGCCGTTCGTGATGTGCGAACTGGACCATCCCGTCGATCAGATAACGACATTTTTGACGTCGGGAGGCATGCTCTCCGCGCTCGCCACGCACATTGTGAGCGCGGAGAAGAGCGAGGCAGAGCTGCACGGCATCGAAGTGCCCTTGGTGGCGTGTGCCACTCCGACGGGCGCGGTCGCTACCTCAGGCGCGGTGGTGCCCGGAGCAGCAGGCGAATCCTTCATGGTCACGGTGCGAAACGACGGCAACACTTTGCTGACTGCCGGCACGATCGATCTGTACCGAGAGGGCTCCAGCCAACCGTTCTCCAGCGCATCCATCGGATTCGGAGCGAACGCACGCACGGCATCGATCTACGATCCGGAGCTTGCCGAAGATGCTTCGGCCAACGACATGGCACACGTGAAGTACGCGCCCGAGACGCTGGGCACACGTTTTGCAACGCACCCGCTGGTAGCCGACAACGGCAACGCCATGCTGGCACCGGGTTGCACGGCACAGTTCCGCATGAGCTTCGCCATCCCCGAGAGTTGGAGCGACGAAGTGGGCAAACGCGTAACGCTGTATGCGAAGGCGCGTAATCTGGTGGCGCTCGATCCCGTAACGCTCGAGGAGATCCGACCGGGCGCAAACTCGGCGCTGGGTGCCGTTCTGCACGAGCTTCATGTGCCCGACGCGGCATGCGAACGCTCAGAAGTGCAGGTCGGCGTATGCGACAGCGCGGATACGACAGGACTTCACGACGCCCCGATGACAGTAGACGGCGATGGTGGCTCAAGTGGCGGCGGTACTGACGAGGGCGGCGGCTCCGGCGGAAGCAGCTCCGGCAGTGGCAAGGACCACGGCAATAACAAGCGCTCCGGAAAAGCGGGCGCGCTTGCGGGCACGGGCGATGTCAACGCTCCCCTTACGGCAGCCGCTGCAGCACTCGCCGCGGCAGGCGCCGGCCTCGTCGCCTACAGCGCCCGCCGCACGGCATTCGAAAAAGACACCGCCGATGAGGTCAATTCGGATGAGCCTCGCTAGCTCCTAGTTGCTTTTACGAGAGACGCCGACTCGGCTCATCGAGCACCAAAAAGGGCTGGTTCTGGATACCCAGAGCCAGCCCATTACGCATTAGATGTCGCCAGCGGAGTCGAGTTCTGCCTCAATCTTGGCACGACGCTTTTTCGCCGTGAAGAACGATGCGCACAGGACAGCAAACGTGGCCGCGAAAATCGTCGCACCGCAGAACACGCCCGTGGCCAGGTTCGCCAACCAAAAGACGCTTTCGAGCGGTACGATCTGCGCCTCAGCGATACAGCGCATTGCGGCAATAACAAGCGCGAACGCGGCGCCGCTAAGACCGCTGACAAGCAGGAAATATCCAACAGGAAGATGCTCGGTTTGCCCAAAACGATTGGTATCGACATAGCCCTTCCGCGTTTGCAGTCCTGCGCAAATCAACATCACGAGAACGAGCCACAAATACATGGCTGCCTCGAACGGCGTTGCAAAGCCGTGCGGCATTTCACTGGCGTCGCTGTGAACCCACGCAACCTGTCGAGCTATAAACTGGTAGAAAAAGATCATCAACATGCCAAACGAAAGCAGCACGAAACCAATCTTGTAGATCTTCGCGTTCTCAGCCTCCAGGCGTTCATCCTTTGGGCCGGCATATTCACGCCACTTTTGCACGATTGTCAGATCTTCAAATTTCATAGTGAACTCCTAAAGAGCATTAGGGTCGGCGTCGGTTTCGTCTTCCCAAAACAAGTCGTTCAACGTAACGCGCAGCGCCTTACAGATTGCCACGCACAAATTGAGCGTGGGGTTGTAGCCGCCCGCCTCGATAAGACCGATAGTCTGGCGCGTAACGCCCACGGTCTGGGCCAAGTCGGCTTGCGAAAGGCCAGCCGCCGCGCGCGCCGCCTTCATGCGGAGGTTCTTTTTGCCCGGCATGGAACTCCTTTCGTAGTAATGGACAAATATCCGTTGCAACATGACGGAAATATATTGCATCAATTATAAGATGTCAACTATATCTGTCATTATGGAAATCATGTTCGCCATCGCCATGTGGACATAACAATTTCGATTCGCTATTCAAACTTACTCGGACAGAACCGACTCGGTTTTGTCCGAGTAAACTCGAGCGTAAACTATCACTGTCCGCTATTCGACATCCGGCCCCTCCCCCATCAGCCATCGGGCGATGTCGACCACCTTAATCCCCTCATAATCAACAGCCTCGTGCTTTGTTCGCGCAATGACCATTTTGGGATACGCATCACGTATCGCAAGCAGGGGTGCCACTTCGCGTTCAAAAGTCTCCTGACGCGAAATGTCATCGCTAACTTGGATATACACTCGCTCATCGCGACGAATTGCCACGAAGTCGATTTCCTTCTTATAAAGCACCCCGACATAGATTTCCCAACCGCGTCTTAGGAGCTCTATGGCGACCATATTTTCATATACGTGCCCGAAGTCGAGCTTTTTAGTGCCCAGTTTTGCGTATCTGATTGCATGATCCGATAAATAGTATTTATCACCCGAAGTGAGGTACTTTTTACCGCCTACGTCATAGCGGCGCACTCGATAGAACGCAAAGGCCTGGCATAGATATCCGAGGTACTGGGCGAGCGTTGCCACGGAAACGCGTGTTCCGGCAGCATCCAGCGCAGCCACAATCCCGCTAACAGAAGATATGTTACCGATATTGTCCATTAGGAAATCGCATGCACGTTCTAATTGCACCTTGTTACGAACCCCATGCTTTTCTTCCACATCACGCAAAACCAAGACATCTAGCACGTTCGCAATATATCGATAGCGAGCTCGCTCGCTAGGATACAAATATGAGCCAGGCATTCCGCCCTCTCTCAAATATCGGTCAAGCGCTTCGTCCGGGTTATGAATTTCGTAATATATCGAAAACTCAAGCAAGGAAAACGGAAATACTTCGACCTCATATGTACGCCCGCGAAAAAGCGTCGCCAAATCACTCGAAAGCAAGAAAGCGTTGGAGCCAGTAACGTAGATATCGTATTTTCCCGATGCATGAAGACTATTGACCGCCTTTTCGAACCCAACGCAGGTTTGCACTTCATCGATCATCACAATGTTATCGAGACCCTCGCAATAGCTTTCCTCAACGTAGCGATGCAATGCTCGATAATCCGTTAGTTCCTCGAATTCGAGGAGATTGAAATTGATGCGGATAATATTGGCATTGGGGTCGACCTCACGAAAGCGATCGGCAAGAGCTTCCAGTAGAACAGATTTGCCGCACCTACGAATGCCGGTAATAACCTTGATGTCCGGCGTTCCCTTAGCGCCAAGAAGCGCTTCCATATATTGAGGACGTTCGATGATCTTCATATCTTCACCGTTCTATTAAATAAAAGCTCTCTTGATTCGTTTTCGTTTAATATATATCTGATTCTACTAAATGAAATCAAATATCTCTTGATTTTATTCAGCTATTTCTCCCAATAACGTAACATCAGTCAATATATCACGAACGATTGTTCGATGGATTTCGTGTTGGGTGGAATCGCCCAAGGGCTGGGCTATGCTACCTTGACTATCTATATGACTTAAACGCAGCAAAGGAGCACCGAGAGAGCGAGTATGGCAAAAAACACCGCAAACTATGGTAACGACAGTATCCGCCAGCTCAAGGACGAGGAGCGCGTACGCCTGCGCCCCGCCGTCATCTTTGGCTCGGACGGACTCGATGGCTGCGCGCATGCTGCCTTCGAGATCCTGTCCAACGCCGTTGACGAGGCGCGCCAGGGCTACGGCAAGCTCATCACCCTTACCGCCTTTCGCGATGGCTCCATTCAGGTAGAGGACAACGGCCGCGGCTGCCCACTCGACTGGAACCCTTCCGAGAAGCGCTTTAACTGGGAGCTCGTCTTTTGCGAACTCTACGCCGGCGGCAAATACAACAACAACCAGGGCGGCGACTACGACTTCTCGCTCGGCACCAACGGCCTGGGCTCGTGCGCGACCCAGTACGCCTCCGAGTACATGGACGTCACCGTCTGGCGTGACGGTAACAAGTACTCCTTACACTTTAAGAAGGGCAAGGTCGTCGGCGCCAAGAAGAAGGCGCTCGAGATTGAGCCCAGCGACGAGAACCGCACCGGTACCACCATCAAGTGGCGCCCCGATCTTGAGGTCTTTACCTCGATCAGCATTCCCCACGATTGGTATCGCGAGACCATGCGCCGCCAGGCCGTGGTCAACGCCAACGTTACCTTCCGCCTGCGCATCGAGGGCGACGATGGCGAGTTTTCCGAAGAGGACTTTTGCTACCCCAAGGGCATCGAGGACTACGTGCTCGAGAAGGTCGGTGCCGACTACCTCACCGAGCCCTTCTTTATCGAGGCCGACCGCCGCGGTCGCGACCGCGAGGACCTGCCCGACTACAACGTCAAGATTACCGCGTGCATGTGCTTCTCGCGCACCTTCATGATGCAGGAGTACTACCACAACTCGTCATGGCTCGAGAACGGCGGTTCGCCCGAGAAGGCGGCCCGCAGTGCTCTGACTAGCGCCATTGACGCCTACATCAAGCAACAGGGCAAGTACAACAAAAACGAGAGCGGCATCAAATGGCAGGACGTCCAAGACTGCCTGGTGCTGGTGACCAACTGTTTCTCCACCCAGACGTCCTACGAAAACCAGACTAAGAAGGCCATCAACAACCGCTTTATCCAGCAGGCCATGACTGCCTTCTTTAAGGAGCGCCTCTCGACCTACTTGATCGAGAACAAAGACGCTGCCAACAAGATCATGGAGCAGGTGCTCATCAACAAGCGTTCGCGCGAGAACGCCGAGAAGACGCGCCAGAGCATCAAAACCAACCTGCAGCAGAAGACCGACATGGCCAACCGCGTGCAGAAGTTCATCGATTGCCGCTCCAAGGACAAGGACCGTCGCGAGATCTACATCGTAGAGGGCGACTCGGCAGCAGGCGCCATCCGCACCTCGCGCGATGCCGAGTTCCAGGGCGTTATGCCCGTCCGCGGTAAGATCCTCAACTGCCTAAAGGAAGATTATCCGCGCATCTTTAAGTCCGACATCATCATGGACCTCATGCGCGTGCTGGGCTGCGGTGTGGAGATCAAAGACAAGCGCATCAAGAACCTCGGTGCCTTTGACCTGGACAACCTCAACTGGAACAAGGTCATCATCTGTACGGACGCCGACGTCGACGGTTATCACATCCGCACGCTCGTGCTCACCATGCTCTACCGCCTGGTGCCCACACTTATCGACGAGGGCTACGTCTATATCGCCGAGTCGCCGCTCTACGAGATCAACTGCAAAGAGAAGACCTACTTTGCCTACACCGAGCTCGAGAAGAACGGCATCCTCAAGGAGATCGGCGACCAGAAGTGTTCCATCAACCGCTCCAAGGGTCTTGGTGAGAACGATCCGGACATGATGTGGCTCACCACCATGAACCCCGAGACGCGCCGCCTGATCAAGGTGGAGCCCGAGGACGTCACCAAGATGGAGACCATGTTCAACCTGTTGCTGGGCAACGACGAGGCGGGCCGTAAGCGCCATATCTCCGAGCACGGCAAGGAATACCTGGACCAGCTGGACCTGCAGTAGCAGCAAATCGATAACGACGGCCCATAAGAAGTTCAAGAGGAAATCGTGGCAAAGAAGAAGACGAAGAACCAGCCAAAGAAAAAGCAGGTCAACGCCGAGAACGTCATCAGCCTGCACTCCGAGGTCACCGACCAGCCGATCACGCAGACGCTCGAGGTCAACTACATGCCCTACGCCATGAGCGTCAACGTCTCGCGTGCATTCCCCGAGATTGACGGCTTTAAGCCCTCGCACCGCAAGCTGCTCTACACCATGTACAAGATGGGTCTGCTCAAGGGCGAGCGCCAAAAAAGCGCCAACATCGTGGGCCAGACCATGAAGCTCAACCCGCACGGCGATGCCGCGATCTACGAGACGATGGTGCGCCTGGCCACCGGCAACGAGGCGCTGCTCGCCCCCTTCGTGGAGTCGAAGGGCAACTTTGGCAAATACTATTCGGGCGACCTGAGCTACGCCGCCTCGCGTTATACCGAGGCCAAGCTCTCCCCCATTAGCGCCGAGATCTTCAAGGACATCGACAAGGACCCGGTCGACTTCGTCGACAGCTACGACGGCGCCATGAAGGAGCCGCGCCTGCTGCCCACCACGTTCCCCAACATCCTCGTCTCGGCCAACAAGGGTATCGGCGTCGCCATGGCATCCGATATCTGCGGTTTCAACCTCAACGAGGTCTGTACCGCCACAATGCATTACCTGCAGGATCCCGACTGCGACCTGCTCGAGTACATGCCCATGCCCGACTTCTCGACCGGCGGCGAAATTATCTACCGCCGCGAGGAGATGGAAAAGATTATCGAGACCGGCCTCGGCAGCTTCCAGATCCGCTCCCGCTGGCGCTGGATTCCCGAAGAGCGCATCATCGAGGTTTACGAGATCCCCTACACCACCAAGACCGATGTCATTATCGAGCGCATCGTCAAGCTCTCCAAAGAGGGCAAGGTCAAGGAGATCGCAGACATTCGCGACGAGACCGACCTCTCGGGCCTGCGCATCGCTATCGACCTTAAGCGCGGCGTCGACCCCGACAAGCTCATGGCGAAGCTCTATCGCTCGACCACGCTGCAGGATTCGTTCTCGTGCAACTTTAACGTGCTGGTCGACGGCTATCCCCGCGTTATGGGCGTGCGCCAGATCCTGCACGAGTGGGTCAAGTGGCGTATTGAGTCCACGCGTCGCCGCATTAACTTTGACCTGGGCAAAAAGTCCGAGCGTCTGCACCTGCTGCACGGCCTCGAGGCTATTCTGCTCGACATCGACAAGGCGATCGCCATCATCCGCGGCACCAAGCTCGAAGCCGAGGTCGTGCCCAACCTTATGAAGGGTTTCGACATCGACGAGACCCAGGCCGAGTTTGTCGCCGAGCTCAAGCTCCGCAACATCAACGAGGAATACATCCTCAACCGCACCAAGGACATCGCCAAGCTCGAGGGCGGGATTGCCGAGCTTGAGGAGACCCTCTCCAGCGAAGAGAACATCAAGAAGGTCATCAGCGACGAGCTGGCCGCGGTCAACAAGAAGTACGTGATGCCGCGCCGCACGGGCAGGATCGAGCCCCATGAGGTTATCGAGGTAAGCTTGGAGCCCGAGGTCGAGGAATACCCGGTCACCATCATGCTCTCGCGCGATGGCTACCTTAAGAAGATGACGGACCGCGTGCTCAAGAAGGCGACCACGCTCAAGTACAAGGACGGCGACAAACCCTTTATCGAGCTCCCGTCCTCCAACACCCACGAGCTGTTGGTCTTTACCAACAAGAGCCAGGTGTACAAGTGCAAGGTTGCAGCGTTTGAGGGCACCAAGTCGGCCCAGCTGGGCTCGTACCTGCCGACCGATCTTGAGATGGAACCCGACGAGAGCGTCATCTGGGTCATCGACCCCGAGGATTACAAGGCCGACGTGCTGTTTGTCTTTGAGAACGGCCGCGTGGTGCGCGTCGCGCTTTCTGGATACGTCACCAAGACCAACCGCAAGCGCCTCAAGAACGCCATCTACGGTGGCAGCAAGCTGCTGTATGCCCAGGTGCTCAAGGAAGATCGCGACATCGCGCTGGTCTCGAGCGACTATCGTTTGATGAACTTCAACACGTCGCTGCTCAAGACCAAGACGACCACCAACACGCAGGGCGTCCAGGCCTTTACCGCCAAGAAGGGTCGCTCGGTCACCACCGTCGGCACGACCGAGGAGATTCTTGGCGCCGGCGTCTCAGCCGAGAAGTTCACCGCGCAGAGCCTCCCCTCAGCCGGTGCCCTCATGAAAGAAAACGACATGCCGAGTCTGTTTGACTAAAACAACGGTGGCCAAACCGTCATGGTTTTACAAAGCAGCGGGGCCCGGAGCGCAGCAACATCGCGCTCCGGGGCCCCGCTCGTTGCAACGTATATCATATGCCCCACACGGGAATCGCTTGGACATCCTTGGTAATAAGGTATGGATCCGGGGTTTGACAGACAACGTGTCCAAACCCAATTTCATAGCCGGTCAGGCCCTCGAGACAGGAAAAATTCTTTACTGCATCTTTGCCCACCGTGGCTGACATCTTCACCTCGACGGGATGGAGAATATGGCCCTCTTGAATGAGCAAATCAATTTCGCGCTTCTTTTGGTCTCGATAGAACCATACGTCGCGAAGGCTCTTCCCCGCGTTCATAAAGCTCTTCAAAATTTCCGAGACAACGAACGTCTCAAATATATGCCCCGCCGCGGCCCCGTTGCGCAATTGCTCCGGCGTTATCCACCTCGTTAGATGACAAACAAGACCTGTATCCATAAAGAATATCTTAGGGGTCTTGGTCAGACGCTTATCGACATTAGGCCAAAAGGGCTCGACAATCCGAACGATGTTCGACGCCTGCAAAACCGAGAGCCAAGCCTTCACCGTCTTACGGTCGACGTCAACGGTGTTTCCAATATCGGTGGCATTTAACAGTTGCCCCGTTCTCGCTGCGCACGCGACCATAAAGCTGTAGAACTTCGCCTCATCCTTCACGTTTACAAGATCGCGAACATCGCGTTCGAGATATGCGGCAACGTAGTCGGAATAATAGGAGTCCCAATCGATATTTGGGTCTTGCAGTTCGGGCATCGAACCCCTATGGATGATGTTCCAAATATTTCCCGAAGACATCTTAGAGGCCAAGGAAACCTTTTTGGGGATATACGGACGAGGGCCCTGGGAACCACCAACAAGCTCTCGCAAGCTTAAAGAGGGCATCTCCAGAATTCTAATCCTCCCCGCCAAAGATTCGCTCACCCCTTTCATGAGGTGATATGTCTGGGATCCCGTGAGGACGATTCGGCCCTTCTCCTCTGATTGATCGACAACCCACTTCACCGGAGAAAAAAGCTCAGGCACGCGCTGAATCTCATCAATGATGATCGGCAAATCATGAGACTCGAAAAACAGGGCGGCATCCTCTTTTGCAAGAAGATAATCCCGCGGGTTCTCCATCGAAACATAGTCGAATCGGTCGCCTAGATGTTGCTTGAGAACCGTCGTCTTCCCAACTTGGCGCGCTCCGGTCACCAGGACAACTTTTCCCTGTCCCAGCATCGAATCTATCGTCTGTTCAATTTCGCGCTCGATGTACATAGAATCGCCTCCCGTTATGGAGCCTATTATCTCGTACAAACGTTAATTGGTCAAAATCGGGAGTGCTACTCCCGATTTTCACTCACAATCTTCTGCCTGATTCTGGATCCAGCAGGGTCTCGGAGATCGCCAAGCGTATGGGCGTCGCCAGCAACTATGCAAGCCAGTACAAGCGCCGCCTCCTCGAGGACGGCGTTATCGGGAAACGTGGACGTGGCCTCGTCGGCTTCGACATCCCCGCGTTCAGGGAATTCTTGAGCGAGAAGGCGTTTTAGCACACCGGAATTGTCCGCTGGGGCATCGACGCATGGCAATCAGCATTCCTCTTGATAAGGACAGCAAGCATTTCCACCAACACCGATCGCCATGCGTTCTTCTTACCCTTAGGCGAGCTTGCGGGCGAGCTCGCGCACCTCTTCCAGCTTGGGCGAGGAGGCCATGCTGTCGCGCTCGGTCTCATTGCCTGATAACTCCTCAACTGTCTTGATTCTCTCTCCGAGAATTGAACAGCAAATCGTTGGCCGCAAAGTGTCGACTGTGGGAAAATTAACTAGAGCTTTCTCCTACTCGCGTGAGCGTTCGCGTGTATGAGCCTGGCCGAATCGGGCAGGCGCAATATAGATCCACGGAAACCGGCCTACGAACAAGGAGCGCCTTATGTATGGACAGCATGTTGCACCGCAAACCCATTACAAACGCACTGGCCTGTCTATCCGCAACGTCAAGCTTCATGCAGGCGCCAGAGTCGTTGCCTTCGGAGTAAGCATTCTTATGGCAGGGCAGCTTTTGCTACCCTGCGCAGCACTAGCGACCGAAATGCCCGAGCCCGATGTCGCAACACCCATCACCTGCGACGAAGTCAACGCGGAAGGCAGTCTCACAGCAACCACCGTCGATCATTACTACGATTTGGAGCTACCCCCTGCTTTCGAGTTGGTCCAGAACGAGGCTCTTGTATACGATTTTCCCGACAAACCCGAGGACTTCATCTACGGGCTTAACGACACCGTCCACCTCTTCAAGATCGACACCGATACCGAAAGCCTTATAAAAACCGAGAACCCCAAAGAGGCCAGTCTCTCTATTGCCCTGACTATGATCGACAATCACGTTAGAGCAACCGTAGTCTTTACAGGCAGTTACGCCGACGACCAAATCCCTTACAGGCTGAACCTCAACAGCTCAACCTACCTTGGCACACACGTTGACCGTGACTTCGACAGCGGGCAGGGGATTATGCACGAGACGCGGCACGAGTACTACATCCGTTACGTCTTCGACAGTGACGTGCACTTGTTTGCAACCGATACGAGCGGTTCCAAACCCGAACCGGAAACCAAGCCCGAGCCCACACCGCAGCCCAATGCAAAAAAGCCCACGGCAAATCCCGTTTCCACCAAGGCAGTAGCGGCGGTTAAACCAGCCGGGGCCACCCTACCCGCGACGGGCGACAACGGTGCGATGGCAGCCGCCCTGAGTGTTGCAGGTGCTGTAGTTGCGGCAGTTGGCATTTCTGCAACAAGGCGTCGCAACCGCTAGCCAGCATTTCGTACCCCGCAGACAGCGCTCTATCCCCGCTCCGATGAGCTTTACTCACCGAGAAGTTTCTTCCCAACGGAAATGAGCTTTTTCCAACGGTCGCTTTCACGCCATCGACGCCCCGCGAAACCGACGAAACAGACTGTGCCGAACCGCCATCGAGCTCTGCCCCATCGCAAACAGCGTCGACGGCGTCTTCTGGCAACATTTTTGGTCGCCATAGCTCCGATTCGGCAGGGCCCAGTCTCCGCTCGATCTCGAGCAAGACTTGTAAGGAGTCCACAGTCAAGATCAACTACGGAAATCGTGACGAGCCGATACCGCTCGCAAGCCTCCTTCGGAATAGGTGCTGAGCAGTTCCTGGGCATGGGCGAACTCGGGTCCCCGCCTCCAACCGAGCAGGCGGTTGACCGCGAGATTTCCCTGAACGCTGTGGACAAAGAGCAGATAAGCGTCCTCACGCGAAAGCCCGGTCTTCTCCATAATCGAGGGAACCATCTGCTCTGTTCCGCACTCGATGACGCGCTGCGCCACGCGGGCGTACGCGTCGTCATCCGAGTAGAGCAGATAATAGTCATCGTTTGCCGGCGGGCGTTGGCAAAGGGCTCCCGACCCCGTCCCCTCGAGCGGAGGTGCCGCCGCCAGGGCCTCATCGATAAGCGCATCGAGCAGCGAAAACTTGTCCTCGTAATGCAGATAGAACGTACCGCGGTTGATATCCGCGCGACGGCAGATATCCGCCACCGTCATCTTTGCGAAGCCGACCTCGGCCAGCAGCGCAAAGAACGCCTCCCGTATGACCGAGAGCGTATAGCGTCGGCGACGATCGACCTTCCCCGCTTCCATGGCTCCTCCAATTGCAACGCTCAACAATGCCCAGCAAACGTTCGTTTATCGACAGCGCTTTGAAGCTGTTCATTGCTCTCGCATAAATCAACATGGATACTTTTTATAGACACCTGTCTATAATAGCCGAAAGAAGGTATCCAGTGACTCTGTACGAGCAGCTCGTTATCGAGCTCACCAACCGGTCGTTTTCCCATCAGGCAGCCTACCGCGGCGGTGGCACGCCCTACGACCTGAGTGACCGCGAGCCCAAGCCCTACGACCAGCAGATCAAGGACTTTGTCCGCATGGTCGAGGAGGCCGATTGCGTGCTTGTGGGCGGTGCCTCCGGTCTCTCCGCGGCGGGCGGCGGCGACTTCTACTACGAGGACAACGCGACCTATCGCAGGCATTTCGGCAAGTTCGCCGAGCGTTACGGTTTCAAGGGCGCTTTCGAGGGCTCATTCTACCGCTGGCCCACCGCCGAGGCGCGCTGGGGTTATCTTGCCACCTTCCTCGACACCACGCTCAACGCCCCGCTGCGCCAGCCCTACAAGGACCTCGACGCTATTCTTGCCGAGAAGGACTTCTTTGTGCTCACCACCAACCAGGACACGCAGTTCGTAAAGATCTACCCCTGGGAGAAGGTGGCGGAGATCCAGGGTGATCACCGCTTCTTCCAGTGCTCCCGCTGCTGCACCGATGACGTATGGGATGCGACCGAGCCCGTCTCCCGCATGATCGAGGCCATGGGAGACGACCTAGAGGTTCCGCCGCAGCTCGTGCCGCACTGCCCGCACTGCGGTGCCGAGGCGTTCCCTTGGGTTCGCGGTTACGGCAACTTTCTGCAAGGCGAGCTCTACGAGGAGCAGTACCGCAAGGTCTCCGATTGGCTCGACGCGCACGCAGATCAGAAGATACTTTTCCTTGAACTGGGCGTGGGCCGCATGACGCCTGCGTTTATCCAGGAGCCGTTCTGGGCTCTCACGGCGCAGTTGCCGCAGGCGAGCTACATCGCCGTGAACAATCAGACGCAGTTTCTCCCCCGCACGATCGAGGACCGAGGCATGGCGATCCGCGCCGACATCGCCGACGTGCTCGCCGACGTTCGCAAGACGCTGGGAAGGTAGCGCATGGAAGCGGCAAAAGCGGCTCGCATCGGCCGGGCGCTTGCCGAGGCGGATCTGATCGTCATCGGCGCCAGCAACGGGCTCGACATGGCGGAGGGGCTCAACCTCTTCCGCGCCGATGATCATTTTTGGGAGGCGTACGGGGACCTCGCCCAGGCCGACGTCATCAGCTGCATACTGCAGGGGCTCGCCTCCCCAGATGCAAACGTACGACGTCGATGGGCCGAGCGATTCCATCAAAAGGAGCATCTCGAATATGAGCCCAGCCCGCTCATGAACACGCTGCGGCGTCTTACGGAGCATGTGGACTCTTTCGTGATCACCTGCAATATCGACGGGCATTTTGCTCGCGCAGGGTTCGACGAGAACCGCGTGCTCGAGACGGAGGGGAGCACGCGCACGTCGATCGACGAGCTGCGTCTCGCTCATCCAGACGCCATCGCCGCGGCCCAGCTCGAAGAGCTTGCGCGCCTTGTGCGAACCCATCGCAACGACAGGGTTGCCATCCTCGAGCTTGGCGTGGGGCTGCACAACGGCGTCATAAAGCGCATGCTCGCTCAGATCGCAAACACCTGCGAGCACACCACCTATATCGTGTTCAACTACAACCAGGCCATGGCGCCCGATGCTTCACGTGAGACCATTCTCGTTGATGGCGATATGGCACCGGCTTTTGAGGAGGTCGTTCGATGCCGTCTCTAGAAAGAGCAGCAGATAGGCTTCGAAGCCTTATTGCCGATGCCGACACCATCGTCGTCGGCATCGGCTCGGGCATGTCGAGCGCCGCCGGGTTCAACCATTACAACCACGCGGGCATGGCGCGCGCCGGAATGGATGACTGGCAGCAGGCATTTGGCTTTAAGAGCCTTTTCGACGGCTTCTACCACCTCTACCCCAGCCTCGAGCAGCAATGGGCCTACTACGCGCGATACATCGATTTCATGCTGCGCGAGCCGGCCTCTCAGCCCTATCTCGACCTGCGTTCCCTCATCGGCCACAAGGACTACTTTATCCTGAGCACCAACGTGGACACCCAGGTCGAGAAGACGTTTCCCGCCGAGAGAGTCTGCAACTACCAGGGAAGCTTCGCGCATCTTCAGTGCAGGCAGCCATGCTGCGATGAGCTCTTTGACGCGAGCCCCTACGTTGAGCGCATGCTCGCCGGCATGACGGGGTTCGAGATTCGCAGCGAGGATATTCCCCGATGCCCGCACTGCGGCTGGCAGCTTGTGCCGTGGGTGCGCGACGACACGTTTTTGCAGGGTAAGGCATGGCGCGAGAGTCTCGAACGATACGAGCGCTTTGTGAGCGAGCGCGGCAATGGCCGCGTGCTGTTGCTGGAGCTCGGCGTGGGCGAAATGACCCCTGGCATCATCACGCTCCCGTTCTGGAGCATGACCGCAAAGCTGCCGGATGCGCACCTGTTGAGCGTCAACATCTCGAACGGCTCGGCTCCGCTGCAGCTCGGAAGCAAGGCAGAGGCAATTCAGGCCGATTTGGGCGCGCTGCTCTCGGCGGCACAGCAACGCGACGGGTAGCGCGGCGAGGCTTAAGCCTCTTTGTTAGTCGTTTTGAGATATTCCTCATCACCCACAGGCTCCAACCACTCGTTGGAGGTCTCCTCGCCCGGAACCTCCAACGCGAGATGCGAGAACCAGCTGTCGGGCGCGGCGCCGTGCCAGTGCTTCACCCCCGGGGCGATGTTGACCACGTCGCCGGGGCGCAGCTCCTGTGCCGGCTTGCCCCACTCCTGGTAAAACCCTCGGCCAGCCACGCAGACGAGGATCTGTCCGCCACCGCTTTTGGCGTGATGGATATGCCAGTTGTTGCGGCAGCCGGGCTCAAACGTCACGTTGTAGACGCCGACCTGCTCGGTGGAAAGGGGCACGAGGTAGCTTTGACCGATAAAGAACTTCGCGAAGGCGTCGTTGGGGGCACCGATGGGGAAAACCATCTCGTTTTGGTGCTGAGCCTTTGCGTCGGCGGCATCGTCGTCCGCCCAGGCCTCCTTCGCCATGCGGAAGGCAGCCCACGCCTTGGGCCAACCCGCATAAAACGCTGTATGCGTAAGGATCTCCGCTATCTCCGCCTTGGTCACGCCGTTGTTCTTTGCGGACGTCAGGTGATATTTGAACGAAGAGTCCGTCAGCCCCTGCGACATCAGGGCAACCAACGTCACCACGCTGCGGTCGCGCAGGGAGAGCTCGCTCTCTCGGCTCCACACCTCGCCGAACAGCACGTCGTCGTTGAGCTGTGCGAATTTGGGAGCGAACTCCCCCAGGGCGTCTCTGCCTGCCGTCTGTTTAACTGCCATGATCGATTTCCTCCTGTCGATGGTATTAGGCACAAATCTGCTTCCGCGCTGCCAAGCAGTCCGGCTAGATTCCCATGCTCATTCGTCGCGCCTGCTCCAGAGCGGGATGCCCGGCAATTTCGCCCACGCCGCTCACGCCGCCGGCGAATACCGTTCCAGCGAGCGTGCAGCGGGAGAAACAGTCAACCCATCCCTGCACTGCCTTTTTCGCGCCGTCGAAGGTCGAGCGCCCGTTCTCCGCCGCCGTCGCCAACAGATATGCCTCGGTGAATGCATAATCGGAGCCAAAAAGCGGGTTGGCGCGGTCCAGCATGGTCTTGAGCTGACCACAAACGCTGTAGTAATAGACGGGCGTTGCGAACACCAGAACATCGGCGTCGTGCATCTTGGCGGCAATTTCCACGGCATCGTCTTGGATGACGCAACGCCCCAGCTTTAAGCAGGCAAGGCAGCCCCTGCAGAAGCCCATTTGCTTCATGCGCAGACGCACGGTCTCAACGCTGTGACCTGCCTCCCGCGCGCCGTTGGCGAAAGCCTCCGCCAGCGTCTCCGAATTGCCATTCTTTCGTGGACTTGAAGAAACTATCAAAACCGTTTTGCCCATTACGGAACACCCCTTGCGCTCCCGATTTACATTGACGAGAATGAAGGTAATACCTAAACCTGACTTTAGGTCAAGGAATGAATTCGACATTGTTTCGGAGGAGCCATGTACACAATCGGACAGGTGGCGGAAATGTTCGGTTTGCCCGCTTCAACGCTGCGATATTACGACAAGCAGGGATTGTTCCCGGGATTGGAGCGGGCGTCCGGCATTCGCCGATTTGGCGACAAGGAACTCGAGGCGCTTCGAGTCATCGAATGCCTAAAGAAGGCGGGGATGGAGATCAGGGATATCCGGCTGTTCATGGAATGGTGCGCGGAGGGCCCATCAACATACCCCCAGCGCAAGGCCATGTTCGAGGAGCGGAAGGCCCACATGGAATCGGAGATCGCGAACATGAACCGTGCGCTCGATATGCTGAAGTTCAAATGCTGGTACTACGAGCAGCTGAATCAAGGCGACAACGAGGCCGAGCTGAGGGCCATGATTCCCGACGGCTTGCCGAAAGAGATCAAAAAGGCCTACAAAAACGCTCACGCTCGGTAGCGCTGTCCGAGGTCCCACTATTCCCAAATTTAGCTATTCTTGCGCACGCTATCACGCGTTGGTTTCTTCTGCCCACCTAATTACCTTTCAGTAACTAGGCGATAGATTAGTGCGTTCTTTTCGCTTCCTTTTTTATGCGCGAACCTGTGGATGCGCAGATAAATGCACAAAAAACCGAAAAGGGAAATTCGGCAATACCGGAGACGCGTACGCCGCAGCCCGCAATGCTGAAAGGAAATGAAAACATGGATATGATGGAGATCATTAAGGGATGCCGTTCGGTGCGCAAGTACACAAGCGAGCAGATTGCCCGCGAAGACCTGGAGCGCATCGTTGAGGCGGGAATCTACTCGCCCAATGCCGGCGGCGCCCAGCGAAGCATGGTGGTGGCATTGCACGACGCCGCCCTGGCAGAGAAGGTGGGCAAGCTGAACATGGCTCGCTTCGACAGAGGCAATTTGATCGGCAGCCGCGTCAGCTCCGAGCAGCCAAGCGTCATCGACGACCCCTCCATCAAGAACGGCTTCTATGGCGCCCCGACCGCCGTCTGCGTGTTCTGTCAAAAGGATTTCGCCTTCAGCGTCCCTGACGCCTTTGTGATCGCGCAGGCCATGGCGCTAGAGGCTCACGGCCTGGGAATCTCCAGCTGCATCGTCAGCCGTGGCGAGCAGACGTTTGTCTCCGAAGAAGGCAAAAGCCTTCTGACTGCGTGGGGCGTTCCCGACAATTACATTTGTCGCGCTTTCCTTGCTTTGGGACACTGCAAAGGACCATACCCGCAGGCAAAACCCCGTAGAAAGGGACGCGTAAAAATCGTTGAGGCATAGCCGCACGCCTAGGGATAACCCGATCAAGAAGATTGCATGCGCGATTACGGACGCAGAGTGCATCGTCGCTGGTGCGGTCGCGGGTTTCAACTATGCGGGAGAGCGTTTCGAGAAATGATACAAGCCTTGGGAGGACAAGTGCGGCGTCCACTATTAGTTGGGTGCGGAATACGACACACAGGGAATTATCAAGTACCCCTTCTAGCGGATAACCAGCAAGAACCCCGAGGAGCGCATCCCGGTCGCACCATGTCAGCAGCGATATCAACATACATTTGCGCGTGCTACAATACGGGCACCAGAGATGAAAACACAGTCCCCGTCGGGTAGTCGTGGGCGTGCGCTAGTCCGCATCAGTAACCTGCCTCCTTGGTTGTCCCTTCTCTGCATGGTCATCTACATAAAGGAGGAACCAACCATGCAGATCAGCGTGTCGTCCACCCTGACCGTATATCACGACGGGCAATTCTGGGTCGGGCTGGCGGAGCACGTCGAGGACGGAAGGTACGGCGTCGCCCGCATCGTCTTCGGCGCAGAACCGTCCGATGAGGAGATTCAGAAATTCGTTACAAGCAAATGGGAGAAGTTCTCATTCTTCGGTGGCGAACCGGCTGAGGCAAGCAAGCCCGCGAAGAACCCCAAGCGGCGCGCCCGCGAGGCGTCGAGGGCCCTTAAGCAGCCGGCAATGGGCACCAAGGCGCAGCAGGCGCTCGCGAGTCGGCGGGAGGCAATGAAACGGGAGTCGGTCCGTGCAAGAAGCCAGCGCCGCGCGGACGAGGCGAAGGCGCGCTTCGAGCAGCGGAAGCTGAAGCGCAAGCAGAAGCATCGCGGGCATTGATCGCCATTTGAAGCAAGCCTTTTACGGAAGCGGTGTCGGCTCCACTCGAAACCGACACCGCCATCTATTGCACCGCTCGTCAACAGCCGATCTCCATCTCGCTTAGAAGGTCCTTCCTTCCTGCATGAACTCGGGGATGTTGGCATGGATGATGCCGTCCCTTTGCTGGATGGGGTCGCTTCGCGTCAACAGGTACTTGGGGTAGTTGTCCTTGATCTGAGTGAAGGGCCGGTATTCGCGCTCCTCGGTGGACCGGTCGGCCATGATGGTCATGGCCACTTGGACGTATGCATAGCCCATCTGGGGGTTCCTGAGGATGAAGTCGCATTCCAGCTTCCCGATGCGCCCGACGCTGACCTTACAACCCTGCGCGCGAGCGTAGCGATAGACGATGTTCTCCAGCACGGGCCCGTAGTTGATGCGGTTGTCGGTGTTGAGGGCGAAGTAGAAGCCTAGGTCCGCCAGGTAGTACTTTTGCTCACCCCGCAGCGATTTTCGCGACTTCAGGTCGAAGCGAGCGCACTTGCTGACGATCTTCGCATCTTCGATGATCTGGAGGTATCGCGCGAGTGTTTCGCGCTTGATCTTGACGCCCTGTTTGCTCTCGAGGTCCGATTGGATGTTCGCAAGCGATGTGGTGGCGCCGAAGTTGTTGATGACGTAGTCGCGCACTTGGTTGAACACGGAGACGTTCTTGATCTTCACGCGCCTGCGAATGTCCTTTTCGAAAATCTCCTGGATTACCGCCGCGACGTAAGCGCGCTTGTCGGCGAGGTCGGGGTAATCCATTGCTTTCGGGAAGCCGCCCTCGAGGATGTAGGCGTCAAATTCCGCGACCGGATTCGGGTTCACGGGCAGTCCCAAGAAGCGCTTCATCTGGCAATACTCGCCAAAGTCCAACGTCTGCATCTCGAATTCGATGTAGCGCCCGGTTAGCTTCGTTGCCAGTTCGCCCGAAAGTAGGTAGGAGTTTGAGCCAGTGATGAAGATGGAGAATCCGCCTTCGGTGCGAAACCCGTTGAGCACGTCTTCGAAGCCCTCGACGTTTTGTACCTCGTCGATAAAGAGGTACTTCGTACCCGAGATGGCGAGCAGGGGCTCGACGAGGGCCTCGAGTTGTTCCGGGTTCTTGACTGACCGGTACCCGTATCGGTCGAGGTCGAAAAAGACGATGTGCTCGTCATCGATGCCTTCGGCCCTCAGCTCTTCGGCGATGCACTGCATGAGGCAGGATTTGCCGCAGCGGCGGACGCCCGTGATGACCTTGATCATCCCGTCGTCATAGTAGAAGCCGCGGATTTTCTTCAGATAGCTTTCGCGAGGAAACAGACGCATACTGGCTCCAATCTTCATTGGAGCCAGTATATCAAATTAGAGGCTTATTGGGGTATTTGTTATCGACTAAACGATTTATACCCCTATAACTAAGGAATTCTCTACTCCCACTCAGCGACTAATCCAGTCCGAGTGTTGTCGATGCGTGTCGCGTTGTACCGCCCAAGGGCTGATTCGTGCGCAATTTGGGCGAATCGGGCCCTTGATTCGCGATTTTGGGAATGACTCAATTGATTCGCAAAACCGCAGGTCGCTCCTTCAATCATTCCCTGGTTTCCGCCGGGGGTCGTAGCGGGTGGCGTGAAAAGGGGTGATTCAAAGGGTCGGAGAGATGCCTGTAGCGCAACCGTCTGGTATTGGCGCGGTGAGGGACTTCTCACCCCCCCCCATCAGTCCAAATCGTCAAGCCCCGAAAGCCTTGCGAGCTCGATGGCCGAATCGACCGCCTCTTCGAAATCGACGCCTTCCGCATAGGGTGATGCCGAGACGTAAGAGGACCAGATTCCCCGCATCATGTCGGGTCTTCTGACCTCGCCGCCGCCGGCCTCGTAGTCGCCCATCTTGCCGAGTGAACCGTGCCTGGAGGCGGTGGCGACAACGGCTTCGTGCAGGAAATCCCGCCAGCCACATTAACCCGTCGCCCGCGAAAGACGTCGAGCTAGAGAAAAGGACCTATTTCCCGTCATGGATTGGGTTTACCTGCATGACTAGAGCCCTGGTGTAATTGGCTGGATCACCGTTCCGGGAACCAGTATCGATCTACCTGTCCGTTAAGCTCCTTTTTCAGCTCCAGCCTAGTATCTGAATCGTGCCGCTATAGGCGAAAGGCGAAGAGATGCGTCTTTGCCGAGAAACTGAAGTTAGTCTTCCCTTACTGCGCGATTTATGCGCTACAGTTAGATAGCTCTAACTGATTGGGGGCGATAGTCATGCACGAACGCAAGGGCTTCTGGGACAAGAATCCCAGTCGGTACGACCGTTTCATGCGAAACGACCGGGCGGCGTATGAGAAGATGTATGGGCTGATCCGGCCGGTGGTGAAAGCAAAGACCGTACTGGAGGTTGCCACCGGCACGGGGCTTATCGCAAAGAGCATCGTGAATGCGGCGGCACACATCGAGGCTACAGACGCTTCTGCACAGATGATCCTTGAAGCAAAGCGGGACAATCAATCCGCAAAGCTGCACTTTTCCGTACAAGATATGTTCCGCCTGCCCTATGCACAGAAGTCCTTCGAAGTGGTGATCGCGTCCAACGCGCTTCACATAGTGCCGCATCCGGAAAAGGCCCTGCAAGAAATCAGGCGAGTGCTGAAGGACGACGGCGTGCTCATCGCGCCAACCTTCACCCACGCGGGGAACTCGGTTTCCGGCAAGACAAAAGCCTTTTTCATGAATATGGCGGGATTCCCCCTCCACAGCAGGTGGACAAGCGAGGAATACCTACGTTTCCTGCGTCAAAACGGCTGGGCGGTGCAGAAAAGCGCGGTGCTGAAGGCCTCGTTCCCGTTGACCTATGCGGAATGCACAAAATCGGAGGGGCCAGATGTCGTTCTTTGAAAACACCCGCAAGCCCGTGGGCCTCGGCGGAAAACTTATGGTTGCCATGATGAATTTGGGCCACAGCCCTGTGGCGCGGTGGGGACTTCGATTTCTACGACTTACGCCAAACGCAAAGGTGCTGGATTGCGGCTGCGGCGGCGGGGCAAACATAAAACGGCTGCTGAAAAAATGCCCGCATGGCGTCGTCAAGGGCGTCGACTATTCGCCCGTCAGCGTGGAGAAGGCTAGAAAGCTCAACCGAACTGCAATTCAGGAGGGGCGTTGCGCCGTTCTGCAACGCAGTGTGGCGGATATGGCGTTTGAGGATAGCTACTTCGATGCCGCCACGGCCTTTGAAACCGTCTATTTTTGGCCTGATTTGTCCCGATGCTTCCGTGAGGTCTGGCGGACGCTGAAGCCAGGCGGGACAATTCTCATCTGCAACGAGAGCAATGGCGATACGGACAAGGACGAGAGGTGGACGCAGATCATCGGCGGCATGACCATCTACAAGGACATTGAATTAAAGGCATGTCTGGAGCAGGCGGGTTTTCACGAGGTGCAGATACACAAAAAGAAAAAGTGGCTCTGCGTCACGGCGCGGAAGTAGGGGCATCAAGCACGGGTATTTTTGCATCCATCCTGCACATGGCGATAGGCATGACGGTCATAGCGACTATGCTGGCGGCAATTATGACAGTTTTTATTCACTGAGGAAGAAACCTATGAAATGTAGAATTGAGAAAAACACCGTGCAGGAGACGCTGGTCCTCCCGCTGTATTCCCGGAAGCTGTGTACGGAGCTGTACCCGAACCTTTACAGGGATGAAACAGCGGTTCGTCTGCTCGACCAGATCGACTACGACTTTTCAGAGGCAGAGAAAAACTCCCGCAGCCTGATGCAGCGCTTTGGTGCGCTGGAGGTGGCCACACGGCAGAGTGATCTTGCTTTCGAGGTGCGGGATTACCTGAAAGGCCACCCCAATGCGACGGTGGTCAATCTGGGCTGCGGTCTGGACAACACCGGCAGAACCTGCGACAACGGTAGATGCAAGATCTACAATCTGGACTTCCCGGATGTGATTGCCTTGCGGCAGCAGCTACTGCCCGCCGGGGATCGAGAACAAAATATCCCCTGCGACCTGAAAGACACCGCATGGTTTAGCAAAATCGATGCCTCCCGCGGGGCGGTGTTCTTTGCCTCCGGGGTGTTCTATTACTTTCTGACCCAGCAGGTCCGGGAACTGGTGCGGGGGATGGCGGACGCTTTCCCCGGCGGTGTGCTGGTCTTTGATGCTGCCAATCGGACGGCGGTAAAGATGATCGCAAAAACATGGCTTAAGACTGCAAAAATCAAGGATGTGGGGGCATATTTTGCGGTTTCGGATGCCGCCAAGGAAATCGGCGCGTGGGACAGCCGTCTGCAGGTCACAAGTCGCGGCTATATGCTGGGTTACAACGATTTGAGAGACCCTTCTATCAGCGGCTTTTTCCGGTTTCTCGCAAGGGTCGGTGACAACGGGATGAAAATGCAAATCGTGAAAATAAGATTTTAAGAGGCAAAAATGAAGCGCATTCACTTTGGCGTTGAAGAAGACGGCTTTTACGGCGCATATTGGGCGTGCAAGGACACACATACAGCAGCGGGCACGGATTCGATTAAAACCGCGCCCGCTATCTGATACTATATTATTTTATCGAACGTCTGTTCTATTCCCACTCGATAACGAGCACCGCGGCTAGAAAGGCAGCTCACTTTTTTACAATGCAAGCTAACAGGCGTTTCTTCGACGGAATTTGGTCCTCATTTGGTCCTCACGCATAAAACGAAAAGGTTGATTCGAGATCTTTAATCAGCTGGATCATCCTTCGTCAGACATTTGACCCAGCGATAATTTTCATCATCAAGGCGCGAAACCAACTCATGGCGATCTCTGTAGCGCAATGCTATAGGTTTAGGAAATAGATCGTCTTTTACAGAAGCAATCAGCTCGCGAGGCGCATTGTTATCTACCAGCGAGATCATTGCAAGAACGTACCCGCTATAGAGACCATCTACATAGCCTGTTTGATGCAAATTTTCAATAAGTAAATCATTCGGCAAGCCGCCATACCCACTTGGCACTAGGCCTTCTTCTACGAGTTGAGAAGACCAGAGGGACATAATCTCGTCCTCGTCTTTCTTGCTCAGTTTTCCTAGGAGATCATCAAAATCGATACCCTGAACTTTATCGTTAAGGTATGCAAACAGGATTCGAATGAAACTCTTAGCCGTCGAAGACAGCTCGCGATTGATTTCTTCCTTTAGCTCATTGGCGACTCCATCGCCCAATTTCGTTTCTTTATTCATATCCTCTCCCTTCCCAACAGTTTGCTCCAAAGCAATATGTTCCGACCCGCCAATGGCAGAAACTTGCTAAGCAAGCGCATATCCCCTCTTGAAACGTTCGTCGAAGGGACAGAAATCGCTATAAACATGACCGTCAATAAGCAGCGAACCATTCGGTTGGCGTATCGTATGCTGCCGAAACTTATCGACATAGTCATCAGACTTATCATGTTCGAAATAGCTGAACCGATCGAGCCACTCGTCGTATTCATCGGCCCGCTTCACACGAGTCTCGTACTTCTTTGCCCATTCAAAAAGAAAAGAGTCGGAAACAGGTCCCCTCGCGAGGAGCACTGGGCCGTCTTCCAGCTGAACCGGAATCAACCCATATGAGGCCGAAAGCTGAAATAATGCGTGGGCCGCTTGGACAGGACTACCGAAATCGGTAAATACAAGCGCCCCTCTCTTCACGCCAAGAGCAGCAGACAGTTTTTGGAGTGCAGCGAATTTTGGCACCCTAGCCCCTTGTTCATACGAACGTAGCGTTGCAAGGGAAAGATCGGTCTCTCGGGCCAAATCCGGCTGAGTCTTCGCAGGAGTGCACCGCGCCCTTAGCTCGGGCAGTTTCTTCGACTGCATTCTATTCTGCCAGGGTGTAATCAGTATCCAGGACTCTCGCGGATCGTACTCGTAGCGCAAGGGAAACTGGGACGGGTCAAAGTCAGCCGCGAAGTTGTCCTTCCATCTTTCATAATCATCCCGGTCGGAGTCGCTCTCAACCTGAGCATGCTGAGCAGCCCATTTCTTCAGGAACGCCTTCATGAAAGATGAAGTCGGCTTGAGCGCAGAATAGCGCTCATTTGCAACGGGCTCGAACCCGTATGTCGCAGCAAATTGAAAGAAAGCCTGAGCAATTAGGTCCGTATCACTGAAATCGTAGTAGCGAAGCGCCTCGGCTCGTATGCCAAAGGCGTTCGCAAGCCCCTCAAGATGCTCCTCTTTCGGGGCCGACTTCATCAGCTCGTAATTCCTTAAGGCCGATTCCGGGATTCCCGCCGCCTGCGCAGCCACCTTTCGGGTCCATTTACGCGCCGAGCGGAGGCAAAACAGCTTCTGAGATAGTTGCTGCCTCCCCCAGCGCTTGCTCGTTTGTTCCCACTCCCTGTCGGCCGCAAACGACGACAGGGCCTCCGAGATTGTACCGACGTAGTCGACGGCAGTCATTCAGATACACCTCCAAAGAATAGCTGCCCTTAAGTCTACACGCGAAATCTAGTGCGTACAAAAAATGTAGGAGATGTGGCCAGATTGGAAATATTCCAGTTTTCGTCGTAGCTAATACCTTTCTTGTACATAATCGAGACAAGGGGCAACAGGTGTCCCATCCTAGAAAGGAGACTACATATGACACGTCAGCTTATCGGCGCGGAGGAGGTTGCCGAGATCACGGGCATGAGCAAGTCCTATTCGTTCAAGCTAATCAAGACCTTGAATACAGAGCTTGCAGCTCAGGGAATCATGACCATCCCCGGGAAGGTCCAGCGCTCGTATTTCGAGGCACGTCTTCTCTCCGCCCCTTCTAAGCAGAAGGCGGCGATGACTAATGTCAGTTAGCCGCGACAAGAAGCGCGGGACTTGGACGGTTGAGTCTTGGTACCGCAACTCCATGGGCGAGCGCCACAAGAAGACGAAGCGCGGGTTCGTCTCCAAGAAGGAGGCTGTGGCTTGGGAGCGCGACTTCCTCGCCTCCTGCAACGAACGTGTCGAGGTCACCGTCGAGGCCTTCGTCAAAACCATGTACGCACGTGACATCTACCCTCGACTGCGAGTCGGCACCAGGCTCACCAAGGATGTCATTATCGACAAGTACATCCTGCCCATTTTTGGCCCCATGCGCCTTTGTGACGTCAAGGCTGCGGACGTGGTGCGTTGGGAGAATTGGCTCCTTGAGCAGAACCTGTCGCAGAGCTATCTCCACACCATCTGCAACCAGTTCTCAGCCATCTTCAACCACGCCGTCCGCTTCTACCGCCTGCCCCAGAATCCCATGTTGGCGGCGGGAAAGGTCGGCTCCAAGCGCCCCGAGAAGGAGATGCTCTACTGGACCCCTGCCGAGTTCAAGCGCTTCTCCCAGGCCATCGAGGACAAGCCGCTCATCTACCTTGCATTCCTCACGCTCTACCTCTCGGGCTGCCGCGAGGGCGAGCTCCTCGCCCTCCGTCCGGAAGACATCGACTTCAATCTCAACGTTATCCGTATCCGTCATTCCTACGCCCGCATCAAGGGCGAGGACGTTATCGGTCCGCCCAAGACGCGCGCCTCGAAGCGGGACATCGTCATGCCGAGCCTCCTTCGTGAGGAGCTGCATGATTATCTTACAACACATCCTGAAATCGCTCCCGTTGACCGGCTCTTCCCCGTTACGAAGCATGCCCTGTCCCACGAGATGAAACGGGGCTGCGAAATCTCGGGCGTCAAGCGCATCCGCATCCACGACATCCGCCACCCGTATGTCAAGCCCACGACAAAAAAATTTATAACTTTTTTTGAAGTTTTTCGGGCAGCCTCATAGCTGCCCATAGCTGTTTCAAATGGGTGTTCACGGTTATCCCTCCTTTTCGGATTCCTTAGTTTCTAAGAAATTCTGTGTTGCATATTCAATCTCAATCCGATCTCCTGGAAAGACGTAAACTTTGTTGATAAGTCGGTCAATCAGAGCTTTTGTCAGCATGTTGGCGTTTCCGACTTCCTGCACAATTTCCTGTTGTTTCAGCTTAATCTCATAATCACTTTTTATCTGCTTTGTCTGTGCAGTAATGACAGCATGAACATTTTTGGCTTGTACCAGTTCCGTGTCATAAACCGCTTTTCGTGTTCGATAGGTTTCCAAATCAATCTCTCCGAGTGCATACTGCTCATAAAGATGCCGCTTGCTGTCTTGAATAGAACGGAGTTTTTCTTCATGTTCGGCCTGCTGGACTGTCTGCAAATCCAATTTATCCTTATTGCTATCAATTCCCAATGCCGGACACATTTGAGCCCGAATTGTTTCAAATACAACCTGCTCCAAATCTGCCATCTTTATGCGCACACCATGACAAGGAAGCGTTTCAGCCACCTCGGAATGACGGCAATAAAACCACGCACCATTTCGTAGAGACATTGCATGATCGCAGCATCCACAGAATACCTTACCACGGAGCAGATAATCACGCAGCTTTTTATTTGACAGAGAGAAACGCTTAATTGAAGCATTGGCTTTCTCAAATAGATCCACACTTACAATAGCCGGATGATGGTTCGGTATTTTGAACCACTCACTTTCATCCTTTAACTGTGTATGTCGGCTGCCAATCTCTTTTACCTTTCTCTTGCCAATTACATAGGTACCGATATATCTTTGATCTTCTAAAATACGCAGGACCGTTGATGTACTCCAAACGCCGTTTGTTCGGGAAACATTGTAATAGCCCTTGCCTTTAAGTTTGCGATATTCCCCAGGGGTGGGGATATTCATGGCATACAGTTTTCTTGTTATCTCGGCTGCGGTGTTGCCTTCAGACGCCCATTGAAATATCATCTGCACATTCGGGGCAACATCCTCGTCCGGTTCCATACGTCCGTCTGCACTCTTGCGATAGCCGTAAGGACAGATGACACTCTGATATTCCCCGCGACGCATCTTTGCGTATTTTGCACTTTTGGTTTTCATGGACATATCTCGGCTATAGCACTCGCTAATAAGATACTTGAAAGCAATATCAATCCCTCCGGTATCACCTTTGAAATTAGCTGTGTCAAAATCATCACTGACGGAAATAAAACGGGTGTGATAAAGAGGAAATACCCGCTCAATAAAATAGCCGGTTTCAATGCTGTTACGTCCAAATCGGGAAAGGTCTTTTACAATAATACAGTTGATTTTTCCGGCCTGAACCATTGTTAAAAGTTCCTGCACCGCCGGACGCTCAAAGTTTGTCCCCGTATGACCATTGTCAATAAATTCCAAAATCTCGCTGTTATCCCATTCCGGCAGAGACATAGCTTTTTCATGAAGAATCAGTTTTTGATTTGGTATGCTCAAACTTTCAGTTTTGAAATCTTCCACAGAAAGACGGATATAAAGGGCAATCACATAGTTGCGCACGGTTCCACCGCCTTTCCCTGAAATTCATTTTTGAAACGGAAGGTCACATGAATATTCCGCTCGTGGTCTATCTCAATTCGTTCAATGAGCCGTTCAATCAGTTTTGCAGTCAGTACGTGATCCTGTGCCAGTGTTTTTGCATCCTTTTCCATTGCACGGTATTTGGCAAGCTGGTTGTCCAGAGAGTCCATAGATTTTTCAAATACTTCAATCTCACCAGACAGAGCATTGATAGCATGTTCATAATCCGCTTTCAATTCAAAGTATTCGTCATTTGTCAAAATACCCTGCACAAAATTTTCATATAGGCCACGGATCAGCCGGCGTATTTTTTCAATTTCCTGCCGTTTGGCCGACATCTGAATTTTCAGCTTATCTTTTTCCTGTTTTTGTCTTGCCTCCAACTGAAAGAGTGGCAGCGACATTCCCAGCGCAACTGTCAGCTCTTTTTCAAGAATAGCCGTAACAGTAGAAATCAGTTCTTTCTCTTGTATCATCGCACCTTTGCAGCTATCTTTTTCTACCCGGCTGTTTGTAAGGCAGTGGAACCAGTAAGTGTCGGGTCCTTTCCGGCGCTCGGCGCGTTGCCTGTGAAGGTTTCTGCCACAATCAGCACAGAACACTTTACCTTTGAAAATGTTTGGTGTGTAGGGACGTTTTGGAGTTGCTTTGCTTTCTTCACAGATCTGTTTTCTGTATTCCTGAACTGCATTAAACAATTCATGGCTGATGATCGGTTCATGGGTGCATTTTGCAATAATCAGATTATCTTCTCCAGCCTTGACCTGCTGATGATCTACAATCTTTGTTTTTCCTTGAACCAGATCGCCTGTATAAACTTCGCTTTCTAAGATTTTCATCACTGTACGGGTCTGCCATTTGCCGCTTCCGATCAGTCCCGGACTGGTAATCTCGCCAGTGGTCTTTTTATAATGGCTCGGTGCCGGAATTCCCATCTCATTTAGGTTGCGGACAATCCGGTTCAGTGCCACATGCTCATGTGCCCATTCAAAAATCTGTTTTACCACAGGGGCAGTATTTTCATCAATCAGAAGTTTATGGCAATTATCAGGGTCTTTCCTGTAACCGTAAGGTGCCCGTGCGCCAATTACATAAATACCCGTCCTTTGATTGAGCCGTACTTGTAATATCCCGGAATCTGGAACACGGTATAGAGTGCAAATAAGAATACTCCTGCAATAGCGGCAGTTACAATATCAAATACGCCAACTGTTTCACCCAGCACTTTCAAGACAAGCGGCTGTGCAATCAAAGAAATAATCAAGGAAAGAAGCCCCATTGCAAGGACAAAAACATAGCGTCCGATCACAAGCTCACTTTTACGAACAGGTAAAATACCAAACAGACGATCCATACTGTTTTTTTCTGTGATGGAAAAGGTATATCCCGTCGTCATGGCAATAAAGCACATAGCAAATGATACTCCTGTCAGCAAAGAACGATTGATTGCGGCAAACACAATCGGCAGAAGCAGGGTGAAACAAATTGTCTTAAAATATGGTTTTACCAATGCGATATCTAATTTTGTGGATTTCAAAATATTACTCATAATCGTCACCTTTCTTGCTTGTAAACACTACAATTTCATCAATGGTGGCAGGCTCAATCTAGCCGCGTAATCGCCCATATCCAGTGGAAACGCCTCGATCAACTACACTTCCGCACCCGCGTACTACACGCGGGTGCGGAAGATTTTCGTTTTAGGTGCAGGCATCTACCTGCGCCTTCGAACTCGGCTCGCCGAGTTGCGCCGTTTGCCTTCGGCGAAACGTAGTGGAGCCTTATCCTGCACCGCCACTTCGTGGCGGAAAACCGAATCCAAGGTGATGCGTAGCATTCGAACCATAGCGCCGAAAAATGACGCCAGAAGCCGGCAGCCGAGCTAGCCATCGAACAGGTCTGAATCAAAAAACTCTCTCAGAGAGACGCCGAGCCCGCCTGCGATGCGCTCGATATTCTCGATGGAGACGTTGCGCTTGCCGGTCTCGACTTCGGCGAAATAGGTGCGCGACATCTCGATGGAATATGCGAAGGCCTCTTGGCTCACGCCGAGCCCGGCCCTCAATTCCTTGACGCGAAGCCCCACGCGCATCTTGGGGCCCAGTTGAGTCATCGGCACCTCCTTACCGTCGGTGTCAATGATTCGGCCCTGTTCTATATAAGTCACACCTATATAAGTGACAATTTGAAATACAATACGGGAATCAGAAGATTTCAATCTGGGAGGAAGCACGATGAACATTGAAATCTCTAGAAGGGCGTTTCTCGCAGCGGGACCCCTCGCCGTCATGAGCTCGCTCGGGCTCGCCGGGTGCGGCAAGAGCAGCATCAGCGGCAAGACCCTCTACTACTACTCGGTTTGCGGCAGCGTGGCCCTTGGCAAGGTATGCGCGAACAAGCCCGGATCCGCGTCGACGATCAAGTTCGAAGAGAGCACCTGGCACTATGTCGGCTCCCAGGAGCTCAGCGGCGATTGGGAAGCCGAGGGCGACGATGTGGTTCTGTCCTCCTTGCAGCTCGGCACCGTTACGCTCGTGAGGCAGGACGACGGGAGCTACGTGCCCTCGGGGTGCGAAGACTACGGCGAGAGGTACTTCGGGGACGAGTCGGCGGCAAAGTCCTACTACGACGAATACACGGCGGCAGCGCCCGACAGGGTAAAAGCCATGCTGGAGGGCACCGCCTGGTCGGTTAAGGACCTTCCCTCGACCCAAACCGTCGCAGAGACGCTCTCGTTCGACGACGGCTCGCTTGCGTTCACGAAGGGCGAATACCGGAGGAAGGGCTCTTACACCGACGCCCCGCGCGAGAGCTCATGGCTCGCTTCGGACCATTCCGGCGAATACGAGCTCGACGTGACCTCCCAGTGGGTGAGCTCGGACGGATCGTCGCCCCGGCCCCTGATCTACGAGGGGACGATGACCGTCGCGGGCGAGAAGACGGACTTCAAGCTTTCCGATCGCAAGGGCACCCTCACGCTAACTCTTTCCTCCGAGTGGAGCGCGGTGGTGTTCGTCAATGGAAAATAGGCGCGACAGGGGCAGGCGGCTCGCGACAGGGACTCTCGCGCGCATGGCGTCGCGGAAGGCCGCGGCTGTGGCGACGGCCATCCTGCTCCTCGCATTCCTCGTCCTCGTCTGGACGAACGTCTCACCCGCGGAAAACGGGGCCGGAGGCGAGCCGGCTGCGCACGCGTGGCGGGAATCCGAGGAGGCGTCCGGAAAAGATGGAGGCACCGGTTCCGGCACTCAAAGCGACGCGAGCGAAGCCTCCGAACCGGCGGCAGAAGGCGGCCAGTCCGAGGAGGCCTCCTCGAGCAGAGAGGAAGCGAAGGGGAAGGCCGCGGGCAGCTCCGATAATTCTGGAAGCAAGGGCAATTCATCCTCCAAGAAAGACGGAAAACCCGATAGCAAGCCGAATGGGGGCAACAGCAGCAATTCTGGCTCGAACACCAATTCAGGCAGCTCATCGAAAAAGGATGACACCCCGGCGCATCAGCACAACTGGGTAGCCCAGACAAAGACCGTCCACCACGACGCGCAATACAAGACCGTCCACCATGACGCAGTTGTAAAGTATGTCAGCATTTGTAACAACTGTGGCGCGGATATCACAGGGAACGAAGCTGCTCATTTTGAGAACTCGCTGCTTAACGGTGGCAACTGCGGTTCTTGCCACGAAGAGTCTCGTACAGTGCAGGCTGCCTATGACGAACAGGTGCAGGTGAGCGCGGCATGGGACGAGACCGTAACCACCGGGTACAAGTGCTCTTCCTGCGGTGCGACGAAGTAGCAGGCACAGATCCCTTCCCTACAAGGGAGATGGGAAGCACAAGAGCTGTCATGGAAAGAAGTCGATAGGCATCCTTTCTTTCCCATAATGCTAGAAACGCCGGACGAAGGATTGAGGACGAGACCGACCTCATCGGAACCGTGAAGAAGCTGGAAGACCTTATCGCCGAGCAGCGCCGGAGCAACGAACGCATCGCAAGGGAGATGCGCGGCACGGTTTCGGAGATGAAGGATGTGCTCGAGAAGGTCGAGGAGCTGAGAAACGGCGCGGCGGACGCGCAGCATCAGGCGAATCAGATGGCGCTCATGGGAGTTGCGAACGCCCAACAGAAGGCGGGAGAGACGACCATAAAGAACGTCGAAGAGGTGACCGCAAGGAACAGGAAGGTCATTGATTCGATGGTAGATGAGTCCAAGAAGCGCATCGAGCGCCTTTCGATGGCGACGCTGCCCGATAGGCTGCTCTACTACGGCAAATGGACGACGGTCATCCTCGCTCTCATCATCCTCGTGCATGTCCTATGGGGCATGTTGGTGTAGAGACCTACCGGTAATATGGATAGATAGAGGGCAGGAAAACTTCCTATGAGACAGAAAAGACTGACAGAGATGAAGAATGACAGCAATATGTTTAACGACAGCAGCATCGAGACCAAGGGTGCCCCGGCAGACAAGACCGCCGAAATCCCGAAGGTCGTGGATTCGACGGAGGAGGAGAACGTTAAGAAGCCGCTCATACTCTTCGGACGCAAGCTCTCCCGCAAGCAGGTCTGCGCGGCCGGTGCAGGAATCCTCTGCGCGGCGCTTCTCGTCGGCGGTGGCGGGTATGCCGTCACACATGCCGGAGTGACGGGCAAAGCGAACGTCCCTGCGGTGTCCCAGTCAAAGGACGATGAAAAGCAGGACATGGAGTTCGTCCTTGAGGTGAAGGCCGAGGGATGGGATGCGGACACCTCCACGCCTGTCATCGCGCATATCGAGGGTGCGGACGGCGAGGTGGATTTCTACACCGCTATCGACGCGAATAGACAGGTAACCGTAAAGGTTGGCAAGTCCGGCACTTATACCGTTACGTTCATCTCTCCGGTGAACGCCGACGGTTCTATCTACAAGGTGCCATCGAAGAGGATTGCCGCCGGGAAAACCGACAAGACAGCCGCCACAGGCGTGACTTTCGATAAGGTGGATGCGGACAAAGTGATGAAGGATGAACTGACAGACATTGCCAAGGATGTTGCGGAAGCCGTGAAGAAGGGCGATTCTACTCTGACCGGGGACAAGGGTGCCGAGGTCGTGAAGAAGTTCGAGGACAACATCAAGAAGAACCCGAATGCCGATACGGATGCCGTCGAGAAGGAGACTGGGAAGGCCGAGGAGACCGCCAAGGAAGACAAGTCCGATGCGAAGACACCGGAGACCTCCGGCGGCAAGAAGGATGATGGAAAGGCCACAGGCGGCTCCGATAATTCTGGAAATAAGAGCAATTCATCTTCCAAGAAAGACGAAGGAAAATCCGATAGCAAGCCGAGTGGCGGCAACAGCAGCAACTCCGGCTCGAACACCAATTCAGGCAGTTCATCGAAAAAGGATGGCACCCCGGCGCATGTTCATAAGTATGATATCTACCATCCTGCGGTGACTCATACGGAGAAGGTGTACCATCCCGCAGTGACCCATACGGAGAAGGTGTACCATCCCGCAGTGACCCATACGGAAGAGTGCTCAATTTGCAACGGCTGCGGAGCAGATATCACGGGCAATGAACAAGCTCATGCGTATAATGCACTTATGGCAGGCAATAAAGCATGTGGCGCATATCATACGGTATACAATACCGTAACAGATTCTGCGGCATGGGAGGAAACGGTTACGATTACAGATTCTGCGGCATGGGAGGAAGCGGTTACGATTACAGATTCTGCGGCATACTACACTTGTTCCTGCGGTGCCACGAAGTAGCGGAAGCCGCCGAATTCTAGGCCGTAGCGGTCAGGCATCAGATTGAGATCTAATGATGCCACCCGGGCGCACGAGTCTCAGTATCCTCCATGTTCCCGAGTCACCTTAGCCAAGGTTCCAAGGGGCACCGCCCCTTGGCGCGCAGGGGTTCGGGGATGGCGCGAGGCATCCCCGGAAAAGCTGGCGCGGACACGCCGATGGCATGCCCGCGTTCTCTGCATGTGCTTCACCCCTCTCCGGCAACGTACACGGTCCGGCCGCTCTCGCAGTCAATGCTCTCCATGTCGCCGAACCCTATGCGGACGGCGGCCCATCCGCCCTCGTTCCCCACCATGGCGTCAGCCTCGCCGCGCGCCTCCGAGACGAGACGCTCGAGCCCGGGCGACCCTTCCAGCGCGACGCCCACCTCATACACCCCTCCCTCGAGTTCCGTCTCGTACTCAACGACAACCGTCAGCTCGTTTCCCTCACCCGGAACCTCGTCCGAGCAACCTACGGCGCTGCACACGAACATCCCCATGTAGCTACCTCCCCCCGACGGCGCTGAGCGGCTTCGGCTCGAAGTGCTCGTCGCGCTCGACGACGGCGAACCCCATCTGGCGGTTCAGCTCCTCCATCTCCTTGATGCTGAAGTAGCCGAGTTCGTCGTCGTAGCCCTCGACGAGGCCGAACGCCTCGTCCGTGCCGTCGAACTCGAGCAGCCACCAGTCCCATCCGTTCACGCACGAGAAGTAGTGGACGTATACCGTGGGGTCCTCCGAACCGTCTTGCTCATAGAGCCTCGGCAGCTCCTCCGCAATCTCCCTCGTCATCAGCTCCTGCATGTCTTCCTCCGTTTCCGGGCACGTTGCCCTGAACATCTCGCCCTTGCGGGCAAAGCCGAATGGCGACGCCGCGCGTCGTCGTCGGCTTTGCTCCCCGCAAAGCTGCACCGGAGCGAAGGCGGGTCAAGGGAGTCCATGACGGCCTCCACCAACCGGAGCGGAGCGGAGGTTTGTGCGGGGTCTCATGGGCCCCTTGACGCGGCGTAGCGGAGGTGCCACTCGCGTAACGGATACGAGATCATGACCGGCGAATGCCGCCGACACGCTGCAAATCATGGGGTCAAGACTGAAGAGAGGCGGCCGCCCACTAACGGACGGCCGCCTTAGCGTGCCTTACTATTTCGCTTCTGGTATATGGTGCGAGACGCCTGCCGGGCAAATCCCAACGCTCCTAGTGATAATCGTTTGCGAAGGAACCGTAGAAGAGCGCCTTACAGTCGACGTCGCTGTAGGCCATGACGGCATCCTGAACGTCGGTGCGTAGCAGGTTGAGCACCTTGTACACGCCCTCGCCCATATCCCCGACGAAGAGCACCTGCTTGAACACGTCGGGATAATCGCGCAGATAGGTCACATAGCCCCTAAGCTTTGCCAGCGTGTCGCTGAGGAACTCGCCATGCGGGTCGACGATGGACGGCCTGATGACGCCCCCTTCATCCTTCACGAAGAAGAGGAAGTCTGGATGCAGGGCTTTGCGTCCCACCGAAGACATGTACGGAATCGAAAACGCCTTGGCAGACATGCTGCCCGACGGATTGCGATAGAAGGCAACCGTGCGATTCTTTGCCAATTCGTTCCTAACGATATAGTCTTCCGCCGGGTTCAGGTCGAGCGGGCAGAGGCCGTCCTCTTTCTGCACGATATGGCACGGATATTTAGCGAAGTCGTCCGACGTGCTGGTAGACGTGGGCCACTCTATCTTTGTGAGACGCTTGCCCTCGGTTTCACGGGCCAGCTCGTCGTAGCGCTGCTTTGCCGCGTCGTTAAGGTAGTCATAATCGCCAGATCCATCGACCTTATCGAAGTATTCCTTTCGGCATTGAGCCGCCCAGCCCTCGAGTGCATCAACGATGGCCTGCGTGCGCACCGCTGCGGCAAGGCGCAGGTCGCACTCGGGCCGCCCAAGCTCCTTGAAGTTGGCGCGACGATACTCATTCGCAAACTCCTTAGTGAAATGCATGTCGGCGTCGCGGGCAGCCTTTCTGAGGCCCTCGGCGTCCGTGCGGGCCTCCTCCTGCTCCTGGTCCTCGGTCTCGTTGAGCTTGTCGAGCGTAATCTTGACGGTCTCGGCAACCTCAACGTCGTGTTTGGTTTCGCGGTACTCGTCCTCGTTGGCAACGATGTACCCCTTGAGCTTCTGGACGAACTGTTTTTTCACGTCGGCCGCGGCATTGACATCGAGGCCAGTCTCGACAAGCAGAGTCGCCGTCTTAACCAGGCTCTGGAATTCGTTCCTGGCCTTCTTCGGAATGCGCTGGACGGGGATGGAATCGAAGGCTGTGCGGATGCCCTGCCACTCCTGGTGCGTGAAAGACTGCTCGCGCTTGGTGGGCGGCTTGGGCTTTGCCATGGGCACGGGCTTTACGACCGAGGCGGGCTGGGTCGGCTCAGACTGTGTGTAACTCGGCTCAGGTATCGCAGGTTGCTGCGGGGCAGGCGTTGCAACGTAGTTGCCCGTTGCGGGCTGAGGCGCCAGCTCCGCTTCTGGCGCCGGGACGTCGACGGGCCTGACCGCAGAGGCAAGCGAGGGCTGCGTTCCCTGCATGTCCAACGGCTCCTGAATCGCGATGCCGGCAAGCGGCGCCTGGTAGCCGGGTTGTGCCTGCCGCGCCGCCTCGATGGCCTTCTCGTTCTCCTCGTACGCCTTGAGCTCCTGTTGGTAGTCGGCTTCGGATTTGGGCGCAGCCGCCGTGATGGTCACCGGGTTGAGGACGATGTTCTGTTTGCCAATGGAGCTCTCGCCCATGTCGTCCTTGCGGCCCATGAGGTAGTCGACCACGTCCTGAGTGCTCTCGGGATTGAACTGGG
Source organism: Collinsella aerofaciens (assembly GCF_015561195.1). Taxonomy (GTDB): domain Bacteria; phylum Actinomycetota; class Coriobacteriia; order Coriobacteriales; family Coriobacteriaceae; genus Collinsella; species Collinsella aerofaciens_AC. Next base: position 196,920 of record NZ_JADMSU010000002.1, read on the forward strand.
GCAGGTAGCAGGAGACGGAGTTCAAAAGATCATCGGATTCGATGCGCCGCGCGAGCGGGGTGCGCACCATGCGGCCCACGAGCTGTGCGATATAGGTCGAGTCCGAACGCCTGCGCTGCGAGAAGATGACCTCCGCTCGCGGGCAGTCCCATCCGTTGGAGACAGCCTCCTTGGCGAAGAGCACGCGAATGCGCGAGGTGTCCTGAACGAACTCGGGCTCGACATAGGGAATGAGGTATTTTCCCGCTGTGATGTCCTTATGCTCGCCGAAGACGTTGGCGAACGACATCGCCTCGGAAAGGCCGGGGACCAGGCCCGTAATCTGGTCGCACATCTCAGCCAGGGTCGAGTTGCTCACGTTGTCCGCCGCTTGGATGAGCAGCAGCGGGTTGACGGGGCTCTCGCCCTCACGGACACAGTACTCGCCCCACTCGCGGCAGGCCAGGGCATAGCGCTCGCACGCCATAGTGAGGTACTGGTGCTCGACTGGGTCGTCCTTCTCTGGCACGCGCAGTTCGATGATGTCCTTGAGCAGACCCGACTCCTGGACCTCGCGAGGGGTCACAGCAACCTTCGGCATGCGTACGCGATCGGCGCGCTGGTCCATAGCAGCCTCGAACCTCTGCGGCGTGGCAGAGACCCCGACGACGATGGGCATCGCTGCACGACCGTCGAGCCCATCAATGAGGCTGGCGTAGATCGTCGCGGTGCCGCGCTCGCTTGAGGCATTGGCCCCCAGGCCGCGATGGGCCTCGTCTATGAACAGATAGAGATTACGCTCCGGGTCCCTGATGGTGCGGTCAAGGATGTCCCAGAACACGCGGCCGGAGTTGACCTCACTACCCTTGGTGAGCAGGCCGTTCTTACTGAGTAGGTCCTTGCTGAGGAAATAGACGTGGCGCGGCTCGAGAATGTCGTGTGCGGCTCCGAAGTCGTTAGTAATCGTGACCAGATGGCGCCTGTCGAGGATGCTGTCTGCGAGCTTGTCCGACACATTGGAGAAGCGCACGCTCGTCTGCTCGTTCAGGCTCGGGGAATCCGAGAGCCAAAGAACGACGGCATTCTCGTCGGGCATGAGGCTCAGATCGTCGTCTCCGAAGAAGAGCGCTTCGATCGTCGCTGCACACATGACCGTTTTGCCCGACCCCGTGGGAGATGCGAGGCATATCGAGGACAGCTCGCCGTCCTGCTCGTAGCGTCGGCGCATCGACTGTAACTTGTTCGCCAGGGTCGCGACCGCACCGGCTTGGAAATCCTTAAGTTCGACTCTCATGTTTACCTCACCGCATCCTCGGCGGCAATCTTGAACGATTGCAGGTAGTTCTCGTACAGGCGGACGACATCGAGCCCAGGCAGTTGTGTCTTGACGGAGGCGTATCGAGCCGTGTCGTCCGTGATCACATAGGCGCACCCTATGCTGGCATTCCGCTTGACGGCGTCTATGAAAGCGCCGACCGAAGCAAAGTCGAAAAGGACGGCGTAGGCGTCGGCCATGGCAAAGCCCGGCTGCTCGTGCTTGATGATGCTGCCACGCGAACCAGCGCGCAGCCAGAGCAGGGGCGCGATCTCCTCGAAGGCCACGCCCAGCTCGACGGCGTCTGGGTCTTCGTAGGTGAGGTCAAAGAAGACGGCGTTTTCCTCGAAGCCATCGGCCATGGGGAACTCGTCGGTGAACTTGTAGTCACCCTTGATGGAATCGCCCTCGGGCGTCTTGCCCGTGATGGCCGCCGTGACGCGAGGTTTGGTAACGTACTGGCAGATGCCCAGTGCCTCCCATTCGGGGTCGCCCTGACGAAAACCGCGCTTGGTGAGCTTTTTGGATTCGTCCTCGGAGACCTCGTTATTCGTTACGCTGATGGAGCGCCTGCGCCCGCCGTCCTGATGGTTCAAGCGCATGACGGCATGTGCCGTGGTGCCCGATCCTGAGAAGAAATCGACTACAAGGGCGTCGGGCTTGTCGGCAACAACGGAAGCGATTGAGAGCTCGGTCGCATAAAGGGACTTTGGAAATGTGAAGCGCCTATCGCCGATGAACTTTTTGATATATCGGCTCCCGTATTCACCGGCAGAGAACTGCGTGCCACTCCAAACAGTTGTTGGAATGGCAGAGCGCTCTCCCTGCTCTTCGAGAAGCAAGGACCCATCCTCAGCCTTGCCGATGAGTTTAATTTCTCCATTCTTGAGACGCTCCTCTTGGGAATCTCCTAGGTAAAGGAGGGAGTACCGATCATTCTTTTTGTTGTACTCACCTACTTTTGCGCACCCGCGATCAAGCTTGGCCTGTAGAGCATTCTGGGAGATCCTCCAAGTCGCCTCTCGGCCATCGGTCCTAATAGGCCAAACTGCCCTGAGACCCGTTTTTGTCGGTATCTTTGTCCAGTCTTGTTCAAGGGGGAGAGAAGCGCCGAGCTCCTTAATGGTCGCGGTCTCCTCATCGATATAGATGGGATAGAAGAGGTTCGGCCTTGCGGTGCGAGCGGCATTGGGACCGCCCCTCAGCAGCCGCTCCCAACGTACTTTACGTTGGGAGCGGCTGCTCGACGCGTCATCAGCCACTTTTTCCTCAAGTTCTCCGAACTCAACGGAATAGAGTCTGCGGTCCACTTGGCACGGCGCGGCGGTGCCAAAAAAGCAAAAGACAGCGTACTCGTCAGCTCTCTTGAACTGGTTGCCGCGGGCAACCCCGTTCTTGTTTATGGTGATTGAAACCGTCTGGATACCGGTCGCGTTGGGAAAAACGCTCTCTAAAAGAAGCTCAAGCCTTGCGTACTCCTTCTCGTCGATCGTCACGATGAGTACGGAATCGTTGGGGTTGAGCAGCTGCTTGGCGAGCTTGAGGCGGCGCTCCATGAAGGCAAGCCACTTGGAGTGGCGATAGGCGTCGGAGCCGTCGACGTAATCGTTGTTGTATTTCCAGTCGCGGGCGCCAGTGTTATAGGGCGGGTCAATATATATGCAGTCCACTTTGCCTGCATAGGCAAAGGCCAAGGTTTCAAGAGCATGGTAGTTTTCGCCGTTAATGACTACTTGATAGGGCTTATCGCCAGCGCGCTCGACACGCCCAGTCTCTTTGAGGCCAGCATAAATCGGCTGGTCATATTCAGCAACAGGCACGACATCGTCGACAGCAACGGAGCGGGGCTCACATTCGTTTTCGTCATATGAGGGCGATTGATATGGCTTTAGATCAGCAACCCCCCCCCCCGAACGGCATTTACCAACCATAGCAGTTGGGAGCTAGAGTCCTCTTTTTTACCACGCTCGGGAAGCACCTGTACGATATCGCCCTTCATGACAGGTTTGCCATAAAGGCGAAGTCGTTCCGGGCGGTTGTGTTCAAACACAAGCCCAAACTGGCGCTGCGCAGCAAAAGCGCGGATGTCGGCAGCGAGCTGACGATCGCCCAGCTTGACAGCGCGATCAACAAGGTTCTGAACGACCGCTTGCGCTGTTTGAGACATCACTTCTCCCCCTTGCACTTCTCGTCAATCCATTCGCGCAGGACTTTAGCCACCGTCTTATCCTGGCGCGCGGCATAGGACTTAAGAGCCCGCTTATCCTCGCGGGTTATCGAGAGCGTGAACTTATCCAGCTCCCTTTCGGCATGAACAGCCTGATCTTCCTCCATGGTCGCCCCTCCGAATTGAACTGTTCTACGTTCCTAAATTGACCGAAATCATTTTACGCCAGAATACGTAATTACGTAATTACGTAGGCTAATTTGAGCCATGCAGCACTCAATCACTAGTCAGTATTCGTTGACGAATCGTTGGGGATAACGAATATATCGAGGTAGACAGCCGTTTTTACCGTCTGTGAGTACCAGCATATCGATACTCAAAACGTCGTGAGTACATTTTGAGTACCAGTCTGAGCGGCCTCTTACGGGCGGACGCAATCTGCCGGTCAGCATTAATTAGAAATAAATCGATGGCGTTGCTTCGGTAATTGAAAGCACTCTAAAACGTACCAGCAAACTATCATCCCAGCTAAACAGCTTGAGAGATTGCGTAGCTGGTTTGCATGTACCACATACACCACGGTGCACAAGCACCCATGGCACGCAAATAAAAAACGAGGGAGGCCGTATCCGACCTCCCTCGCAAAGGGCTATTTACTATTCCCACTCGATCGTCGCGGGCGGCTTGGACGTGATGTCGTAGCACACGCGATTGGCGCCGGGGACCTCGGCCACGATGCGGCCGGAAATGCGGGCCAACACGTCGTAGGGCAGCTTGGCCCAGTCGGCGGTCATGGCGTCGCTGGACTCGACGGCGCGCAGGATGATCGGGCGCTGATAAGTGCGCTCGTCGCCCATAACGCCGACGGACTTAATGTCGGGCAGGACCGCGAAATACTGCCAGCAGCTGTGCTCGGAGTTGCGCTCGCCGGTCTGCTCAAACAGACGCTGGTTGTAGGCGTCGAGCTCCTCACGCACGATGGCGTCGGCGTTCTTGAGGATCTCGAGCTTCTCCTTGTCGACCGCACCGATGACGCGGATGGCCAGACCCGGGCCCGGGAAGGGCTGACGGAACACGATATGACCCGGCAGGCCGAGCGCCAGACCAAGCGCACGGACCTCGTCCTTAAAGAAGTGGTCGAGCGGCTCAATGAGGTCGAAGTGTACGCCCTCGGGGAACGGAATCAGGTTGTGATGGCTCTTGATGGTGGCCGTCTTGCCGCCCGTCTTGCGAGCGCCGGACTCGATGATGTCGGGGTAGATGGTGCCCTGAGCCAGGTACTTGACCGGCTTGCCATCGGTCTCGAGCTGCTGCGCCACGGCGAAAAACTCTTTCCAGAACTGCGTGCCAATGATGCGACGCTTCTCCTCGGGCTCGGTCACGCCGGCCAGAAGCTCGGCATAGCGGTCCTCGGCGTGGACGTGGATAAAGTCGACGTCAAACTGCTTGGTGAAGACCTCCTCCACCTGCTCGGGCTCACCCTTGCGCAGCAGGCCGTGGTTGATAAACACGCAGGTCATCTGCTTGCCCACGGCGCGGGCGCCCAGCGCAGCCACGACGGAGGAGTCGACGCCGCCGGACAGGGCCAGAATCACGCGGTCGTCGCCGACCTTCTCGCGGAACTCGGCCGTCATGGTCTCGACCAGGTTGTCCATGCTCCAGTTGGGCTCCAGGCCGCAGATCTCAAACAGGAAGTTGCTCAGCAGCTGCTGACCGTACTCGGAGTGCTTGACCTCGGGGTGGAACTGCGTGGTGAAGATCTTGCGCTCGACGCACTCCATGGCGGCAACCGGGCACACGTCGGTGCTGGCGGTAACGGTAAAGCCCTCGGGCACCTCGGACACGGCGTCGCGGTGGCTCATCCACACGGTCTGCTCCATGGGCGTGGAGTTAAAGAGCTTGGCGCCGGCAGTGCGCGTAATAGTGGCGCGGCCGTACTCGCCCACCTCGGAGTGACCGACCTTGCCGCCGAGCGTCACGGCCGTGATCTGATGGCCGTAGCAAAAGCCCAGGACGGGAAGACCCAGGTCAAAGATGGCGGGGTCGATGGACGGAGCGTCCTCGGCGTACACAGAGGCCGGGCCGCCGGAAAGGATGAGCGCAGAGGCGTTCATCTCGCGAATCTCGTCGGCCGAGATGTCGCAGGGAACGATCTCGGAATACACGTTGAGGTCGCGGACGCGACGGGCAATGAGCTGACCGTACTGCGCACCAAAGTCGAGTACGAGGACCTTTGCGGAAGCCTTTTGATCCATGGTTTCCCCCTCTTGTTGGCGGGGAGCCGGTGCCCACCCGCGCGAATAAACGAAAACAGCTTTCATAGTGTACACGTTATATGGGGTTTCTCGTCCCTCGCAGCCATCAGCGCACGGCAAACGCACGACCTGGGCCCTATTTGACGGCGATTGAAGTGTTACCAAACGTTACAGATGATGTAATACGTTTGAACATTGGACGCCCTGTGCCACAATACTGCCGAACGACTCCGCCTCTGCGGCGGCAAATACGATAGGAATACCAGCATGAAGCGCATCCTTCTCATCGCCACGGGCGGCACCATCGCATCGACCGAGGACGGCAACGGCCTCTCCCCCGCCCTGACCGGTGAGGAGCTCGCCCAGAGCGTCCCCGAGATCTCGGGCCTCTGCGAGCTCGACGTCGTGCAGCCCATGAACATCGACAGCACCAATATGCGCCCCAGTGACTGGATGCGTATCCGCGACGTCATCGTCGAGGGTTATGCCGACCACGACGGCTTCGTGATTCTGCACGGCACCGACACCATGAGCTATACCGCGGCGGCGCTTTCCTATCTGATTCAGGACAGCCCCAAGCCTATCGTACTCACCGGCTCGCAAAAGCCCATGGGCAATCCCTTTACCGACGCCAAGCTCAACCTGTACCAGAGCCTGCTCTATGCGCTCGACGAGCACTCGCACGACGTCTCAATCGTGTTTGGCGGCGTAGCCATTGCCGGCACGCGCGCCCGCAAACAGCGCACCATGAGCTTTAACGCGTTCATTAGCGTCAACTATCCGCCCATCGCCTATATCCGCAACGACCGCATCGTGCGCAACGGGCTTCACGGCACGCATCAGGGCGAAAACCCGGTGCATTTCTACGACAGCATCGACCCGCGCGTATTTGTACTCAAGCTCACGCCCGGCGTAAACCCGGGCATCCTCGACGCCCTTGCCGATAGCTACGACGCTGTAATCCTTGAGACCTTTGGCATTGGCGGTATTCCCGAGTTTGGCGAGTCGGGCGAGTCGTTCCAAGAGGCAATTTTCCGCTGGGTCGATTCGGGCCGCACCGTCGTTATGACCACGCAGGTCCCAGAAGAGGGCCTTGACCTGGGTGTTTATGAGGTTGGCCGTGCTTACGCCGATCATCCGAGCATTCTGCGCGGCGACGACATGACCACCGAGACGCTCGTGGCCAAGACCATGTGGGCACTCGGCCAGTCACGCGATGCCGCCGAGATCCAGCGCCTGTTCTACAGCCAAGTCAACCACGACCGCATCCCGATGGCGTAATCCCTAAGGCAGTTCCACTTATCGCAGCCTCAAACGACAGGTGGTCCCCCTCGAGCCGTGCAAAAATCGGAGTATTCTGCAATTTCTCCGCCGGAGGCATAAGATCGGCCGATTGTTAGACGAACTTTTAGTACGAGGGGACCGTCTAGTAAATATTTATTCCACATTTTTATTTAGCGTGTGGATTAACTACTGTCAAAAGGCAAAGCCAGCCGCCCGAGCTACCATCTACGGCTGAACAGGTGCTGAATACTCGCGATTTTGCACATCGCAACCAGGGGGACCCACCCAAAGAGCGTCAATTAGCAGCGGGGGAACGCCCTATTCGATACCCTCGAGAAGCTCTGACACCGTCATGCCAAGGGCGGGCGCGATCTTAAATAGAACCTTGAGCGTGAAATTTGCCGTTCCATCTTCGATTCTGTCGAGATAGGGGCGGCTGATTCCTGCTGCCACACAAAAATCGACCTTGGAGATGCCAAGGTCCCTGCGCGTCTGCTCGACTCGCTTGCCAAGAATCTGTTTCGCACGTTCGTCCATGCAGCCGAGTTTGAAATGGAGCCGAACATAAACGTAAACTATAGTTTACGTTTTGCCGAATACACAGGAGTTTTCTATGTCGGGTTCTTCGGTCCGCATGTACCGAGCCACGCTTCGCACAAACAGCGCACCGCCCAAGCTCGTCGTCGTTGAAGCAGAATGTCTTTCGCCCGATGAGTGCACAGCATTTGCATTGTTATCAAGTCGCGTCGCCGCCGTTCTGGCCCCTTGCCCGGCGCAAGGTGAACTTGCCATCCAATGCCAAGCGCACAGCTGCTCGCTCAATCAGGCTGCCGTAATCGCAACCAGTCAACGCGGTCTGCCGCTTCTCCTGGAAGCCGGTACCGCGCTCACTCTTCGCGGCGCCGGATACGAAAACGAGGCCGCCGCCGACATGGTCTTTAAACCACGATCGAGCGGCGGCCTCGCAGCAGCCATTGAATATATGTGCAGGCTCGTTGCCTAAAAGGACAAGCTAGAAACCAAGGCCAAAGCCCGTTCCGGTAATCGCCGAGTACATAAAGTAAACGTTGATCACGTTGAGGAACACACCCGTGATGCAACCGTTGCGCAGGTAGCGCTCGCACACGATGCGCGCCATGGCGGCGGAGTCATCATTGTTTTTAGCCTGGCGTCCTGCCGTAAAGTACGTCGCCACGCTCAGCAACAGGTTGAGCACCGGCAGCGCCAGCAACTCGTAGCTCTTGCCCCAGCGCGTCGCCTCGCCGGCGGCATTAAACTTTGTTGCCACCTCGGGACCAATGTTGGGGATAACACACGCTGCGACCACCAGCGGAATCACCGCAAGCACGAGCAGCGCAATACCCATGTAGCCGGCTTTTTTGCCATATTTAAACATGTGCGTCGTCCTTACACGTTAAAGCGGAAGTGCACGACGTCGCCATCGGCCATGACATAGTCCTTGCCCTCAATACGCAGCTTGCCGGCGGCCTTGGCGCCCTGCTCACCGCCGAGCTCGATGTAGTCGTCATAGCCAATGACCTCGGCCTTAATAAAGCCACGCTCAAAGTCGGTGTGGATAACGCCGGCAGCCTGCGGGGCGGTCGCGCCCTGACGAACCGTCCAGGCCTTGACCTCCATCTCGCCGGCCGTAAAGAACGACTGCAGACCGAGCAGCTTATAGGCCGCCTGTGCGAGCACGTCCAGACCGGGCTGCTCCAGGCCCAAGCTCTCCAGGTAGTCGGCGGCGTCCTCAGGATCGAGCTCGGAAAGCTCGGCCTCGATCTTGGCGCAGATGGGCAGCGGCTTAACACCATCGATGGGCGCCAGATCGTCGTTGAGCATATCCTCGTCCACGTTGGCCACATACAGGATGGGCTTCATAGTGAGCAGGAACAGGCCCTTGGCAGCGGCGCGCTCCTCGTCGGTCATCTCCATGGACGCGGCGCGCTTGCCTTCGTTGAGCCAGGCAAGCAGGCGCTTGGCGACCTCGAACTTGGGCATGAGTTCCTTGTCGCGCTTGGCCTCCTTCTCGAGCTTGGGCAGCTGCTTCTCGAGCGTACCCATGTCGGCCAAGATGAGCTCGGTCATGATGGTGTCGGCATCGCCGGCAGGATCGACGAACTCGCCCGTGCGGCCCACCTCACGCATGACGTTGGGATCCTTAAAGTAGCGCACGACCTCGCAGATGGCGTCGGTCTCGCGGATGTTTGCCAAGAACTGGTTGCCCAGGCCCTCGCCCTCGTTGGCGCCCTTCACCAGACCTGCGATGTCGACGAACTCGACCGTAGCCGGCACGATGCGGCCCGGGTTGACGATGTCGGCGAGCTTTTGTAGGCGGCTATCGGGCACATCGACGATACCCACGTTGGGGTCGATCGTGGCAAACGGGTAGTTGGCGGCAAGGCCGGTCTTTTTGGTAAGCGCGGTGAACAGCGTCGACTTGCCCACGTTGGGCAGGCCCACGATACCGATGGAAAGGGACACGACAGCTCCTTTTGGTACAAGCATTTCAAACTGCATAAGTATAGCGCCGCCGCAGCATCTGGGCGAACCCGGACGCCACGGCGGCACGAATGAAGCAGAGATGGGGGTCGCTGGCTAGTCCGCGAGCTTCTCCACCTGGTCGAGCATCTTGTCGAGCTTGGCCTTTGCCTCGGCCTTGACCTTCTGGGCTTCTTCGTGGGCCTTAGCCTTCTGGGCGGCCTTTTCCTCGGCCTCGGGATCGACGACGACCAGGTTGGATGCATCATGCTCAACCAACTTAAGCGCATGCTCGGGGCACACCTTGACGCAGGCTCCGCAGCCTAGGCAATACGTGGACTCCAGTGCAAAGCGGCCGCTTCCCACCAGATCGCAGGCGAACGTGGGACATACATTGACGCACTCGCCGCACGACGTGCACTTGTCAAAATCGCACTCCGGCGTGCTCACCTGCATGTTCTGGGCAAGCTCGGGGTGGTTTTGCAATGTCGAGAGCACCAGCTGCCGCCCGTGCGTGAGCGAACGGCGACGCTTGGTCGTCGTGGTGCCGCACATGGTGTTGAGCGTACGCTCCAACTGAGTAATCTGATGGCGATGGGCTTTGAGCTTCTGCGTCACCGAGGCCAGTGCCGCCGTTGCCGGATTGAGCTTTGTCACGGTAAGGCCCGTGGTGCGGGCGATCTTTTCCATGTACTCCTTGCGCTCGTACTCGCGGCGTTTATGGCACTTGAGGCTCTTGGGGTCGACCTCCAGGCCCATGCCCGTACCGGCCCACTCCTCGGCAGTGGCGATTGCCTCGCCCAGAATGTCCTCACCGCCGGTGTTGCGGCACTTATCGCACACGCCCAGTGGCAGGTAGACGCTCACGTTGGGATAGTCGGCCAGCACCGAGAACCAGGTCTCGGCAGTAATATCGCCCACGCAGGCGACGACGACCTCGTTCTCGCGCGGCATGCGCTTGAGGGCGCGTGTGCAGGTGACGTAGGCGGTCTCGTGGCTCGTAGCTGCCGAGACAATGTCGTCATACAGGTTTTTGGGCGCCAGGCGCGGCGAAATAATCGCCTCAGTCGGGCAGGCGGCAGCGCACAGGCCGCACTTGCGACAGGAATCGAGGATCTCGATGGCGTCTTCCTCGACCTCGATGGCGTTGACCGGGCACACATCCATACACGCGGTGCAGCCGCTCTTTTCGTTTTTGCAGGTCAAGCACGGAATCGTGTTGCCGCGCGGACGCTCCTTGTAGTCGGCAGGATTCCACTGCGGCGCCGACGGATCGAGTGCATCGGTCACACCGCCAAGCGGGTTTTTAAGAAAGTCGAAACCCTTGCTGATCTCGATAATGTCATCAAACAGATCGTGTTCCTGCGCCATGCGCGGCCCCTCCCTGAGCAGTGCAAACAAGCAAGAGATAATGATACGCCATCGGTCCACGCCTCGGGCAAATTACACGCGGAGCATCTTTGCGGCAAATAGCCCATGGCCTATCGCCGCCTCGATTGCACAAGGTCAATCAAGCGCCAAACTATGCCTCGCGCATGAGCTCGACAAGCTTTTGTTTGGTCACCTTGGCCTGCTCGTTGGCCATATTGCGTTCGTTTCTAAAGGCCGCATCCGCAACGCTCATCAGGTCGGCATCGGAAATCTCGCCAAGGCCCAGCTCCTCGAGCGTCGTCGGCAGACCGACGCGCTGACAAAACTCGAGCACCTGTTCAAGCTCTGGCGCACGCTCCAGACGCAGCTGCACCACCAGGCCAAATGCCACGGCCTCGCCATGCATGGCCTTGCACTCGGGCAGGATCGTCAGACCGTTGGCGATGGCATGCGCCAACGCCAAGCCACCGCTCTCAAAGCCAACGCCCGAAAGCAGGATGTTGCACTCGATCAGGCGCTCAACCGCCGGCGATGTACGCCCCTTTTTGAGATCGCGCTTGGCAGCGACGCCGCATTCCATAAGCGTGTCGCAGCAGGCACGTGCCGCGACCAGTGCCAAGTGCCCCGGCGCGCCACCGTGCTCGTTCGCACCTCTCGCCGCGGCACACGAACGCGCCTCGAAGTACGTTGCCAGCGCGTCGCCCATACCGGCGACCGTCATACGCAGTGGGGCCGCAGCAACCACGTTGGTATCGACTACGACCAGATCTGGATTCTTCTCGAGCATCAGGTAGCGGTCGAACGACCCGTCCTCGTGATACAACACCGAAATCGCGCTGCACGGACCATCCATTGAGGCCGCCGTGGGGCATACACACAACGGCAGCTCGGCATAAAACGCTACTGCCTTGGCGATATCGAGCATCTTGCCGCCGCCAATGCCCACCACCATGTCGCAATACTCGGCCCGGGCTTCCTTGGCCATTTCGACAACGGCATCTTCCGTACACGGACCGTTGTAAATCTTAAAGAACGGCTCGCTTAGATCTTCATCCAGAAATCCATCGACGATCTGCCTGCACAGCCGATCCTCGGTGCCCTGGTCAAACAAAACATAGGCAGCGCAGCCCAACCATGACAAATACCTGCCCTGACGCGAGAGTTCGCCCGGCCCCTGAACATACCGGCCAGGACCGCCGTAAACCATAGGAAGCGCCATACGAGAATCCGCCCTTCATCAAACAACGATTGGTGCAAAGTAACCTGACCCCCTTGCACCAACTTGGTGCGATGGGGTCAGGTTAGTTTGCACCATAGCAAAAAGGGGCAAAGCCGTCTGCTGGCTTTGCCCCTTCCTTAGCTTGATTTACTCATCCATGAGATAGTAGTGTCCCAGCGCGTCGGCACCCAGGATGGCGTTTGCGACCATCTCGGGCGTCACCTCAAACGGCATATTGCACATGGTGTCATCGGGCGCGCAGGCGGCCTCGGCAATAATCATGGCCTGTTCGCGCGTAAGCTCGGCAACGCCAAGTTCCTTCATCGTGACCGGCAGGCCCAGCTCAATGCAGAAGCCCAAGACTTCCTCGAGTTTCTCAGTCGGAGCATCCTCGAGTACCAGCTGAACGATGGTGCCAAAGGCGACCTTCTCGCCGTGATACATGCCGTGGCACTCGGGCAGCATCGTCAGGCCATTGTGGATGGCATGAGCAGCAGCAAGGCCCGAGCTCTCAAAGCCAATGCCCGAAAGCAGCGTATTGGCCTCGATGATATGCTCGACTGCAGGCGTGAGCGCACCCTTCTCCAGCGCGACCTTGGCCTTGACGCCATCGGCCATAAGCGTCTCGTAGCAGAGCTTGGCGAGCGCCAGGCCGGCCATTCCGCCCTTGCCGCCGGCGCAAGTGCCACCGTCGGCATCATGCGTTGCCTGGGCCTCAAAGTAAGTTGCGAGCGCATCGCCCATACCGGAAACCGTCAGGCGCACCGGGCTCGCCGCGATAACCGTCGTATCCATCAGGACAATGTTGGGGTTTGCCTTAAGGAAGAGATATTTATCGAACTGGCCGTCGTCGGTGTAGAGCACCGAAAGCGCCGAGCACGGTGCGTCGGTCGACGCGATGGTGGGGCAAATGATAACCGGGGACTCCAGGTAATAGGCGACGGCCTTCGCGGTGTCGAGGATCTTGCCGCCACCGACGCCGACGATGATGTCGCAACCGTTGTCGCGCGCGAGCGCAACCAGGCGATCGACCTCGCCCTTGGAGCACTCGCCGTTAAAGTCCTCAAACAGCAGCTCGGCCTTAGCCTCGGCAAAGCCGCCCTCGATCTTGGCACCGACGCGCTTCTTGCCCGAAGGCGTCACGATGACGAGGGCCTTAGCGCCGAGCGGCTCGACATAGGAGCCGAGCTTGGCCAGCTCGTCCGGGCCCTGGATGTACTTGCTGGGGCTATTGAAAATTGCAGCCATAATTATCCCATTCTCTAATTAATTAAAAAGAAAGGGGCTCCGTACGGATACGTGCGGAGCCCCTCGTTACGATAACAAGAGTCGATTAGAAATCGATGTCGGTGTCGTAGTAGCAGGCCTTGAGGATCTTCTCGAAGTCGGCAGCCTTGGTCTCACGCGGGTTCTCCGGCGTGCAGGCGTCGGTCTCGGCGTTCGCGGCGATCTCGGGCAGCTTGGCGAGGAACTCCTCCTCGGAAACCATCTGCGGGTTCTCGGCATCGACCTTCACGCCACCATTCGCGTAATCCTTGATGGACTGCGGAATGTTGAGCTGGTCGTTGAGGTCGCGAATCTTCTGGACGAGCGCAGCGATGAGCTCCTCGTTGGTCTCGCCGGGAAGGTGCAGGATCTCCTTGGCCACGTAAGCGTAACGCTCGGCAGCACGGGGATCCTTGGAGTTCCACTGGATAACCTTGCCCAGGTACATGGCGTTAGCAGCACCGTGGATGATGTGGCCGTTCTCGAAGGCAGCACCGGTCTTGTGAGCCATGGAGTGAACGATGCCGAGCAGGCCCGAGGAGAAGGCGATACCGGCGATGCACTGAGCCTCGTGCATGTGCTGACGGGCCTCATGGTCGCCAGCATAGGACTTGGGCAGCCACTCGACAATCTCGCGGATGCCGTGCAGAGCGTTGGCGTCGGTGAACATAGAGGCGAAGGTGGAAACGTAGGCCTCCATGCAGTGGGTCAGAGCATCCATGCCGGTGTGAGCGCACAGCTTGGCGGGCATGGTGTAGGTGAGCTCGGGGTCGACGATGGCGACATCAGGAGTGATGTTGAAGTCGGCCAGCGGGTACTTGATGCCCTTGGCGTAGTCGGTAATGACGGAGAAGGCAGTGACCTCGGTAGCGGTACCGGAGGTGGAGGAAATGGCGCAGAAGTGAGCCTTCTGACGCAGCTCGGGGAAGCTGAACGGCTGGATGATGTTATCGAAGGACTCCTCGGGATACTCGTAGAAGACCCACATGGCCTTAGCGGCATCGATGGGCGAGCCGCCGCCGATGGCGATAATCCAGTCGGGCTCGAACTCGCGCATGGCCTCGGCGCCCTTCATGACCGTCTCGATGGACGGGTCGGACTCAACGCCCTCGAACAGCTTGACCTCCATGCCGGCCTCTTTGAGGTCGGCCTCGACGTCCTGCAAGAACCCGCCGCGACGCATAGAGCTGCCGCCAGAAACGATGATGGCCTTCTTGCCCTTGAGGTTCTTCACCTCGTGGCGAGCGCCCTCACCAAAGTACAGATCGCGAGGATTGGTAAAACGTCCCATACTGTGCCTCCTAAACAAGCCCCTCTTAGACTTGTGTATATAACGGAGCACCCGATTGGCTCCGTTAGGACCGTTTTGTGCGTTGCCGGCGATGACAATGCACGATGTCTAAACGTCTCAACGCTTAGACAAACACTATTTTACCGTTCTGGTTGGTCAGTTATTCACCTAAAGCCGCCAATGATGAAACGTTTTTTCTATCCCCGAAGACCCTTGTGTGGCATCCATACCCCCAAGCTGGGCAAACGTTTTATCAAGGTTGACTACATATCCCGGGCAGGACGGTGCCCCTCCAAAATATGCACCGTTCGCCGCCAAATATCGACCGTTTGCGGCACCGTGATACCACTCGGTCGTCCAAGGTGCCGACATTTGTGCGACATCCGTCTTCGTGGTGCAAAGGTGCAAGTCCAAGTGCGGTACCCCCGGTGTGCCACATGCGGGTAAACTAGAACCTTATATAGAGACATTTGAACCCTAACCGCAGCAAAGGAGGCCCCATGGCATTCGATCCCATTCAAGAGGATTGCCATCGCCTCGTTCTTGAGGCCTTGCGCCGCGACAATATCCCGCTCACCGACGGTGCCGCCGTAGAGCGTCTGATGGAACAATTCACCCGCAACCCTGCACCGCTCATCGTGCACGACCGCGACCGCGCCGGGCACCTCATTGCCAAGGTGGTCGAGGCTGTCGACTACCGCATCCCCTTTATCCCCGACGACGCCCAGGCAGAGCAAGAAGAAGCCGCAGCCGAGAACATGCTCCGCGAGGCAGCCGCGCTCGATCCGGCCAACTGGGATGCCCAGCGCATGCTGACGGCGCTCACCGCCGAATCCAACGAGGAATACGTGCAATATCTGGTGTCCAAGTGCGACGAGGTGGAGCACGATCTGGCGCTCAAGATTGCCTCGGCGCAGGACCCCTACGAGCGTGAGGCCGCAGGCGACCTGACCCGCCGTCCCTACCTGCGCTGGCTTGCCGCCTTGGCATCGCGCGCGCTCATTAGCGGCCGCTACCGCATGTCGCTCGAAGCCGCAAACCGCAGCCTCGACTTTGCCCCCAACGATCCTGCCGGCGTCCGCCACACCGCAATGCTCGCCATGGCAAAGCTCGAATACCCCGCTGAGGAGCTCAAGCGCTTTCGCTCTGCCCACTCCGTCCCCTATCTCGCCAACACGCCGCTGCGCCGTCGTCCCAAGGATGCAGAACGCGACTTGGACCCGTGGACGCTCATCGCGCTGATGAGCGCTGCCTGGCGCGAGCTGGATTACGAGGGCGCCGAACACTACCTGCGCATCCTTGCGCGCTCGTGCCCGCACGCAGCCGAGGCGCTCTACTTCCAAACCGAGTTTCCCGATGGCGTCTATGCCCGCGTCAACGTGGGCGTGGGCTCCACCGATGAGCTCGTCCTTGCCCTGTCCGAGGCGACGCCGGTGCTACAGGAGGGTCTAGGCGCGCCCGACAACGCCAGCTTTGCCGCCTGGGTCGCCACCAACGACATCGTGCGCTCCCAGATCGACGAGCGCATCCTGCGCGCAGCCGAGCAGGGGCTTCCATTTAAGGGAGGGGACCTCTAATGGATCCGAGCGTCTACATCCCCGCCTACTTGGAGCGCACCTATCTGGCGTCGCACCCCGAGCTCACTGATGCAGCACGCGAGCTTGTCCATAACGACATCAGTGCGAATCCTAACAAGTACGCGCAGTCCGAGCATGCTCAGGCGCTGCTGTCCTATGCCGGTGTTCATCGCCACCTGCTCGACGAGCTCCATCGCATTGAGGACATGGGCAGCGACGAGGAGTTCGAGCAGACGCGCAACCGCCTGTTCGACGATATGCGTGATGAGCTGCTCAAGATCGTCCGCATCGATGCGCTGGCTGTCGATGCCCAGCTGCTCGCCATCATTTTGGCGGACACGCCCGTCGACGCCTGCCTGGGCGACCTGATGAAGCTCGAGACGAGCACGGCCGACTACCTGCAACAGAGCGTGCCCGGGTTTGATATGGAGGCCCCGCACTACTGGGCCAATAATGTTTTGGCCGACGGTGTCACCGCAGCGGACCTTACCGTGAGCGAGCCGGCCCTTATCGGGTGGCTCCACACGCTCGAGGCCATCTCGCAGCTGTGCATGGCGAGCGCCCGCTACCGTGCTGCCGCCAACTATGCTCGCCGCGTTCTTAAGGCGGAAGGCTATCCCACCCGAGCCGCCGGCACCGTGCTGCTCGCCCTCGCCCGCCTGGAAGACCAGGACGGCTTTTTTGCCCTGGCCCACCAGCTCGAGGAGCAGATGGGGGCAGACGCACTCGAAAACTCTCCTTGGTACCTGCTCGCCCGCACGATCTTGCTGTTCAAAACGAACAAGATGCGCCCGGCGACACGCGCGCTGCGCGAGTTTGCCAACCGCTGCGAGGGCGGCGCGTTCTTTTTGCTGAACCCCATGTACCAGACGCCGTATCTTCCCTGCCGACCCGAGCCGCACGACCCCTGGGACCTTTCGCACCAGGCAGTTTGGGAGGCCGACGGCATTATCTCGGACACCCCCGACTTTGCCCCCTGGGCCAGCGCTTGCGAAGACGTATCGCAGCTTGCCCAGGAATTTGCGCGCCGTTACGGCTTTTAACGGCGCAAACGTCACGACCATGTCATCTACGTTAGGAACGACTTCATGAACTTCCGCTCATCTCTCGCCTGCGCCTCGAGCGATATCGCCCGCTGGGGGCTGCGCTCTATCCTTAAACGCCAGGGCGGCGTACTCCCCGGCCGCATCGCCATGAAGATCGACCCCGAGCTGCTGAGCGACCTCGCCGGCCTTGTCGACCGCAGCGTAGTGATTACCGGTACTAATGGCAAGACCACCACCTCCAACCTCATCGCCGACGCCGTTGCTGCCAGCGGCGCTACCGTGGTGTGCAACCGCGCCGGCAACAATATGGAGCCTGGTGTGGTGGGTGCTCTGCTCGAAGCCCGCGGCGGCCTTAAGCACACCAGCAGCGGCAAGCGCGTGGGCGTTTTTGAGTGCGACGAGCTCTACACCGTACGCGTTCTGCCCAAGCTCAAGCCGACGTACTTTGTGCTGCTCAACCTGTTCCGCGACCAGCTAGACCGCTACGGCGAGATCGACCATACCCAAGACGTCATCGCCCATGCGTTGGAACTCTCTCCGGTAACAACGCTCATCTACAACGCAGACGACCCGCTGTGTGCCGCGATCGCCGCGCGCGTTCCCAACGCAAGCATCGCCTTTGGCATCGACGGTGCCACGGGCACCGAGTCCGACCGCATTAGCGACTCGCGTTTTTGCTCACAGTGCAACGCACCGTTGGAGTACGACTATGTGCAGTACGGACAGCTCGGAGCCTATCATTGCCCTTCGTGCGGATGGGAGCGTCCCGCGCTGGTCCGTCGCGTGACGGGCGTGGAGCTCGGCTGCGACGGCTACGGCTTTGACCTGGTCTTTGGACCCGATACCGACGCACCCGCAACGCGCATCGCCACGCGCTACAACGGCCTGTACATGGTCTACAACGTAGCCGCAGCCTTCTTTGCGGCACGCGAGTTGGGCGTGGACGCCGCATGCCTGCAGCCCACGCTCGACGCCTACGTCCCCGCCGGCGGACGCATGGGCCGCTGGAACATTGCCGGCCGCACCGTCGAGGCAAACCTGGCCAAGAATCCCGTGGGCTTCGATCGTCAGATTCAGTCCATTAAAACGGCAGGTGGCAGGCTCTGCGCTTTCTACCTCAACGATAACGATGCCGACGGCCACGATGTCTCGTGGATCTACGATGTCGACTTCGAGCGCATCGCCGACACGCCGGGTCTTGTCGCCTTTGCCGGAGGCACGCGTGCGCACGACATGCAGGTACGCCTCAAGTACGCCGGCATCGATGCCGCGATTATCTCGGACGTCGCGCAGGCAATTGGCGCCGTTGCGGATGAAGCCGCCGGCGACACTTTCTATGCCGTCGCCAACTACACGGCCTTTCCGCCGCTGGTCAAGGAGCTCGACGGGCTCAAAGGCACCGATACGAACTCGGTAGCCTCCCACGCCGTAACGCGCGCCGATGGCAGCGCTGTCCCCACCGATATTGCGCCGGCCGAGCTTTCGCGCCCCCTGCGTATCGTCTATCTGTACCCCGATGCCCTCAACCTCTACGGCGACGGCGGCAACGTTATTGCGCTTGAGCGCCGCTGCGCCTGGCGCGGCATTCCCGTGCGCGTGGACGAGGTCCGCATGGGCGAGACGCTTGATTTGGCCGATGCCGATATCGTCATGATGGGCGGCGGCTCCGACCGCGACCAGCTAGCCGTGGCACACGAGTTGCTCGCCCAAAAAGACAAGGTCGCGGCCTATGTTGAGGTTGGCGGCACACTGCTTGCCATCTGTGGCAGCTATCAGCTACTCGGCCGTTCGTACTACATGGGCGAAGATCGCATTGAGGGTCTGGGCGTCATTGCCGCCGAGACTGTGCGCGGCTCCGACCGCCTGATCGGCAACGTCGCCGTCAAGACCGACCTGGCACCCGAGCCCTTTGTGGGATTTGAGAACCACGGCGGCCGCACCCTGCTCGATGCAGAGGCCACACCACTCGGAACGTCCGTTGTCACGGGCACCGGTAACAACGGCGACGATGGCTTTGAGGGCCTCGTCTACAAGGGCGTCATCGGCACGTACCTGCACGGACCGGCACTGCCCAAGAACCCCGAGCTCGCCGACTGGCTCATTACCCACGCCCTCGAGCGCCGCGGCGATGCGCAGGCCACAGCCCTGCTGCCGCTCAAGCGCCTCGACGACACCTACGAGCACGCCGCCCACGACGCCGCGATGAAGCTTCTCCCCTAACCACCACAAAGGGGACAGGCACCTTTGTGGTGGTTTTGATCTGCCACGTTTGTTTGTCTCGATCTGTAACATCTAGGCCGTTGAAAGTCGTCTTACTGTTACAGATTGAGATATTCGTCCCGACGTCTGCCTTTTGTCTCGATCTGTAACAGGTAGAGCTGATTTACCCGCTCAGATGTTACAGATTGAGATATTTGAAAATCGGGATAGAAGCCCGCTCCTGTGTGGTGGTTTTCCAGTTTGCCAACGATATACGCGCCGGCAAAAAAGTCTGCTATACTCTTTCCCGCTGTCCCCATCGTCTAGCGGCCAAGGACGCCACCCTTTCAAGGTGGATATCGCGGGTTCGAATCCCGCTGGGGGCACCATTCCAATTTTCCTCGAACCCGCTGGATGTCAAGTCTGGCGGGTTCGTTGCTTTCCGTGTCGTAGTTCAGTGTCACGAGCACGTCTTCGTCGGATACGCTCACCTGCCATACGAACGCCTTCAATAGCGTTGCGTCATCGAGCTTCGCGCCGCACTGCAGGAAGTCCGCGAAGCGCTCCGGGTCTATCTTCTGCTCCTGGATGGCCTGCAGGTCGTAGTTGGCGCGAGCCTTCTGCTGCTCAAGCTCGGCTATGCGCTCCTTCACGCCCGGCGCTATGATTCCCTGCTCGATGGCGTTCAGGATGTTCTTCAGCCCGCGCTCCGCAGCTGAAAGGGATTCCGCCGCCTGTTTTCGCCTTGTGGCAATCTCCGCCCCGTCTGCCCTGTCGGCGACCATGCGGGCTATCCTCAAGGCCTCCTCGCGGTCGGAAAGCAGCTCGCGCAGGGCACCGACGATAGCGCCCTCAAGCTCCTCTCGGCGAACGTTTCTCATGCAGCCGTCAACGCAGCTGTAGTACTCGTATTTGACGTTGTGCCGCCCGCGCCCGCTCACGCCCTGCAGGTTTCGCCCGCAGCCGGCGCATATGGCCTTACCCGCCAAGGCGAAATCGCCCCAGTCCTCCGAAGAGCGCTTCTTGGTTCCCTGCACCTGCTGAGCGTCCATGAAAGTCACCTCGTCTATGATCGCGGGCATTCCGCCCTCCTTGACTATGTCGCCCCACTCGTAGCGCCCCGTGTAGCGCCTGTTGTGGAGCATCTGGTAAACCATCGAGTAGCCGCACGGGTTGCCGTTGGAGGTCTTCACGCCTCGCTGGGCGAAGTCCCGAGCTATCGAGTTCACGGTCTCGCGGTTGACGCGCCGCTTGAAGGCCTCGCGCACGAACGCGGCGTCATGCTCGTCTATCTCGTACTCGTCGTCCTCCGACTTGCGGTAGCCGAACACGCGCACGCCGTTGGTCTTGCAACGGAGCGCGTTGCCCTCCATTCCGCGCTTGGTGCGTATGGCGGTCTTCTTCGACTCGCAGGCGGCAAGGCCTTCCAGCAGCTTCTCGTAGATGATGCCCTCGGGCGAGTCGGGTATGGCCTCAAGCGCCGACACGAGCTTCACGCCCTTCTTGGCAAGCTCGCGCTTGTATATGGGCGCGTCGTACTCCCCACGGGAGAAGCGATCCATCATGTACACAAGCACTATGTCGGATTCGCCCGCGTTGGCTATCATGCGCTGGAACTCGGGGCGGTCGTCGGTGCGGCCCGATATGGCGTAGTCGCAGTACTCGGCGGCGATGGCATAGCCCTCGCGTTTGCACCAGTCGCGGCACACGCGCAGCTGGTCGTCTATCGAGGCCTCGCGCTGCTTGTTGCATGAAAAGCGGGCATATATCACCGCTGTTTTTGGCATAATATGAAACGGCCTCCTTTCAGAGGTTCTGTGGAAAGCCCCACGGGTAGCGCTGCAACGCTGTGACCCCGTGGGGCTTCTTTTTTTCTTTACCTATATAAGACGGTAAACGAGTACAGCATCATGTCGCTGTCGCGCGTGTTGGCGCTGACGGCCATCTTGACATCGACGACCTGACAACCTTTGTCCTGGATGCGCGACAACGTTCCGTCGATGCGCTCGGTAACCTTGTCCTCAAGCTGCGTGGCGGTCGAATACATGGCCTTGCCCGCGACCTGGAACACGAGGGCGTGAACCTTCCCGTCGCTCACGATGAACTCGTCCGCATCGCTAGCCATCTTCTTAGCGGCGCTTTTGTTGAACATTCCCATGTGTTATTCCTTCCGTTCGCCAGTATCCCAAGGCCCCGTACCCAATAGTTCGTCAACGGAGCATTCGTAATACCTTGCAAGCTTTATGAGCTTTGATCCATTGATTTCGCGTTGCCCGCTTTCCATCATCGAGTAAGCGGGAACACCTATACCGAGAACAGCGGCCACTTCGGGCTGCTTCTTCCCATACTTGAGTCTTGTTTCCTTGAGACGGAATTGCGTGCCCACTGTGCCCTCCTTGCTTCTATATGCACATTGTACAAAAAAATTTACAAATAGTGAATTCCTTACTTGCAAAAGGTCAGAAGTTCTTCTATATTCACTAATTGTGAAGTTCACAAATAGTGAAATGGAGGTGCATATGAACCCGATCGCAAGCGAGCGAGTTCGAATCGGTCTTAGCCAAGAAGATTTGGCAACGAAGCTCGGACTCAAAAGCCGCGCCACTGTTGCTAGCTACGAAAGTGGCGGTGAAATCCCCGGCTCGAAGCTCGTAGCCATGACGAAGCTTTTCCATTGCTCCGCAGACTACCTGCTTGGACTTACGGAGAACAGGACGGTGGCCTAAATGGCCGAACAGCAGACGCCCACCAAGCAGCAGGCAGAAAAGCCCAAAACGCCGCGCGAGCTGGCATTCGACCACATGTGCGACGTGCTGGTCAAGGCGTACCGGGAAAGCGAGCAGAAAGGCGAGAAGCAGGCGCGATGAGGCAGTGGTCGACACGTGAACTCAAGTACCTCGAAGAGCACGCGGGCGAAGGCGCTAAAGCGATAGCCAAGGCGCTGGGACGTTCGGAAGACTCGGTTAAGTGGCAAGCGCAACACTGCGGACTCTCACTCCGCAAGCGGAGCCAGTGCCCAAACTGCGGCAGATGGACATTCCGTCCCCTGAACCGCATCAACGGCTGGTGCATCGAGTGCACGAAGGAACTTCACATGTCCGACCTAGCCGAGCAGGCCAACGCCATGCGAGAGGAGGCGGTTAGGGAGAAGAGGAACAACCAGGAGCGACAGCGCTACTACAGCGCAAAGAGCCGCGCCAAGAAAAAGCAAAAATAGGCACACCAAAAGCCACACGTGCTATGACCTGCGGAAACATCAGAAAGGAGCACGAAATGCAAAGCAAAAAGAAAGCGAGCACCCCCAGCTACCACACTCCGAGCGCCCGCATGAACCGCATCGAGAACGATGCTTCGACCATCATACCATTCGAGCGCAAGCCCCGTCCCACCGCGAAGGAGATGCAGGACGCCTCCCAGTTCAAGGCTGGCGTTTTGGTCGGCTTCCTAGCCGCCACAATCATCTTCCTCATCGTCCTGTGGGCGTGGGTAATCCCCACGATGGACGGCGCTATGGCAACGGCCCAGCAGGCATACGAGACCACGGCGGGTGTCGTCCATGCGTAACGACGAGCGCTACAGCCCCAAGCCGCAGAGCAACCAGCTTGAGATATTCGGCCTCGGCTCCGCAGGCGAGCAGGACTTCCAAGAGGCCCGCAAGTGGATCGAGGACAACCCAGGCGCTTGGAACTTCATGGTGGAGAACGCCGTGAGGCTCAACCGCAAGGGCTACGTGTCGGTCAACTACCTGGTGAACATGGTGCGCAACGAGCTGCACGTGGCCTGCAAGAACGGCATCGCCCCGAGCCTGGCCCGCATCATGGAGGCCCGCTACCCGCAGCTGAAGGGCGCTTTCAACAAGCACCGCAGCCAGTCGGACGGTTTCAGCGAATGAGCTGGGTTCAAACGCTGGCGGCGACGGCGCGGGTCGTGGTTCCGGTTCGCGAGGTCGTGGGCAAGCAGCGCCCCCGCACCGATTACCGCAACCACCGCACCTACACCCCCACCAAGACCCTGAAGGCCGAGAAGGAGGTGCGCGACGCGTGGCGGGCCGAATACGGCGAGACCTTCGCCGGGCACGACGGCCCCGTGAGGATGCGCATATCCACCTACCGACCGCTCGCTAAGAGCAACCCCAAGTATTGGGAAGGGCGCTCCGACATGGGAAAGCCCGACTGGGACAACGTGGGCAAGCTCGTCTGCGACTCGCTCAACGGCCTTGCCTTCAAGGACGACCAGCAGGTGATCACCTGCACCGTGAACAAGCGCCCGAGGCCCTGCCACGGGACGCAACCGTTTATCAGCATCTACATCGAGTACTTCGTCGAGGAGTACGTGAAGGAGAAGAAATGAAGCACTTCGAGAACAACGTGAACGACGGCATGAGCCGCACCGACAGCATCGAGACGCTTATCGACCTCACCAGCTGCATCGCCGTGAACGCCCTCATGGTGGCGGGCGGCGAGGCCGAGGCCGACGAGAAGGACGCGGGCGCTTGGTGGGCCATGATCGCCCTGGCCGAGGCCGCGCTTGAAAGCTACCCCGAGGACGTGCGCGCCAAGGGCTACCAGGTCGTCAACGAGAACACCAACCGGGAGCTTGTGGAGCAGGCGCGCCGCAAAGAGGCCGAGCAGGCCGCCAAGCACGTCATGAGCATCATCTTCGGCGTGAAGAAGGAGGACTAGCCGTGGCGCTGATCACAACGCAACCGGTAAGCGCACGCGCCATGTTCAAGCAATCGACCATCAAGGGCGACGAGGCGGTCTTGCAGTTCTCCGTCCGAATGGACAGCGAGAACGCCTTCCCCCTGATGAAGAAGACGGGCGGCTACGTGATCCCGACCGTGGAGAGCGAGCAGAAGACCATCGAGTTCGACGACGAGACCGGGGAGGTCTGGGATGAGTAACGAAGCCGAGAACGTTGTGGCCGAGGTCATCGAGGAGCAGGACGCATCGAGTCTGACCGTGGCCTACAAGCCGTCCGTCATCGAGGCGAACTTCGACGCGCTCGAAGCCCACGTGCGCAAGACCGTCGAGGCCTACGATGGCGCGACCTACGACCTCACCAAGAAGGAGAACATCGCAGAGGCCAAGCACGACCGCAGCTACCTCAACGGCCTCAAGAAGGAGATCGACGAGCGCCGCAAGGCCGTGAAGCGCGAGTACAGCAAGCCGCTCGACGCTTTCGAGAAGCGCTGCAAGCAGATCACGGCCATCATCGACGAAGCCGCCGACAACATCAAGGCGCAGCTCGACCAGGCCGAGGAAGAGCGCAAGGCCCGCGCTTACGCCAAGTTGCAGGAGCACTACGAGGAGTTCGCCGGGCTTCTGGCCCCCGTCGTGCCCTACGAGCGCTTCCACGAGCCGCAGTGGCTCAACAAGACCTTCGGCGAGATCAAGGCTTACGAGGCGCTTGAGGCGAAGGTCTCCAAGCTGGCGGGCGACTGGGAAACGCTCAAGTCGCAGTTCGAGGGCGAGCCTTTCTATGCCGAGGCCGAGCGCGAGCTGTTCGCGACCCTCGACCTGGGCGCAGCGCTCACAGCGGCCCGCAAGGCGGCAGAAGAGGCCGCGCGCATTGCCGAGCTGAAAGCCGCCATGGAACCTGAACCAGAGCCGGAGGCCGCGCCCAAACCCGCCGGCAACTGGTATCCGGGCGGAAGCCCCATGCAGGAGATCGACGACGAGCCTATCGGCCCCGCGCCCATTGCCGCACCGGCGCCCGTGCCCGCACCAGTTGCCTCGCCGGAGCCCGTGTCGAGTGGTCCCGCAACCCCCTGCGTGATGCTCATCGACTCCGCCACGACCGACCAGATGCAGGCCATCGGGCGCTTCTGCGGGAGCATCGGCGTGAGCGGCGTGTTCAAGCGCGGCACCCTGCAGCAGGTCTACGAGCGCACGATCCGTTAGGAGCATCGAATGGCAGACGACAAGCACATGACAATCGACCAGGCGGTGGCGCAGGTTCAGCGCTCCGTGGTCGTGCCGAAGGCGCGGTACAACGCGCACGGCAACTACTACTACCGCTCGATGGAGGACATCGTTGCCGCGCTCAAGGAGCCTTGCCGTGACGCGGGCGTGTTCTTCACCCTCAACGACTCCATCGAGCAGGTGGGCGACCGCTTCTACGTGAAGGCCACCTGCCTCGTGAAGTTCGAGGACGGCACGCCCGGCGAGATCGTCATTTGCGCCTACGCCCGCGAGCCGCTCGCCCAGAAGGGCATGAGCGAGACGCAGCTCACCGGCTCGGCGTCGAGCTACGCGCGCAAGTACGCGCTCTGCGGCATGTTCGACATCGACGGCACGAGCGACCCGGACTCCCTGAACGGCGTGGAAAAGCCCGAGAAGGAGCCGCCCGTGCAGGGGCCGTTCGACGCCAAGTGCAAGGCCTGCGGCACCGCCTACCGCTTCAACAGCCGTGAGCAGTACGAGCAGTTCATCCAGAACCCCGGTTGCTGCGCGACCCCGACGTGGACGGTCTTGTAGACCATGCAAGACCTGTACGGAGAGCGCGAGCAGCTTTTCGACCAGCTCATGCAGGAGCTTGAGGCCCTGCGCAGGACTGGCCAGCAGTACGCCGAGAACGAGGCCGAGTACCGCAAGGCGCTGCGCATAGCCATCTTGGAGGAGCGTTCCAAGGGCACGCCGGTCACCGTGATAAGCGACCTGTGCCGGGGACGCCCCGACATAGCCGAGAAGAAGCAGCTGCGCGACTGCGCCGAAGCGCTCTACAAGGCCTCGAGCGAGGCAATCATGGCAATCAAGTTGAGGATCAAGACCGTTGACGCCGACATCCAGAGGACGTGGACGAGCGGCGGCACCGGAGAAGGGAGCTTTTTGTGAGCATCAACCGAGTGAACATTACGGGCAACCTGACGCGAGACCCCGAGCTTCGCAGCACGGCGGGCGGCATGGCGGTTCTCGGTTTCGGCGTTGCGGTCAACGACCGCCGAAAGAACCAGCAGACGGGCCAGTGGGAGGATTACCCGAACTTCGTCGACTGCACGATGTTCGGCAACCGCGCCGAGGCCCTGAGCCGCATCCTGCGCAAGGGCATGAAGGTGGCCATCGAGGGCAAGCTGCGCTACAGCTCGTGGGAGGACAAGAACGGCGGCGGCAGGCGCTCGAAGCTCGAAGTCATCCCCGACGAGGTGGAGCTTCTGAGCCAGAACCCCAACGCCCAGCAGGGCCATCCGCAGCAGTACGCGCCGCAGGGCTACCAACCGCAGGCCTACGCGCCCCAGCAGGCACCGCAGCAGGCGTACCAGCCGCAGCAAGCGCCGCAGCAGCAGGCACCCCAGTGGAACGCTCAGCAGGCCTACCAGAACCCGCCTGCCGCCCCGCAGCCGCGCCAGCAAGCACCAGCACCCGTGCCGCAGTACGCGCCCCAGCAGACACCGCAGGCCCCGCAGCAAGCGCCCCAGCAGCCCGTGCAGCAGTCGATGGACGTGTACGACGGCGACATTCCCTTTTAGGGGTGACGGCGGCGTGCAAGTCCTGGACTCGCTCATCGACGGGCCGCTTAGGCTTCGCAACCGCAGGGAGGGCGACGAGCTTATAGGCATGATCGTCCGGTACCTGCGCACGGGCGAGGAACCCGAGCCGCGCACCGACACCCAGGAAGCGGTGCTAACGGCCATACGGCCCGTCATGGAAACCTCCCGCTCGCGCATCGTGGCGGGAGGCAACGGCGGCAAATCGTCAAGCAACGACGCAAGCAAAGCCGAAAGCAAACGGCCAAGCAAAACGGGAAGCAAACCGCAAAGCAAAAGCGGAAGCAAAACGTCAAGCGAGCTGGCAAGCAAAGCCGAAAGCAAACGGCCAAGCGAAGAGGAAGAGGAAGTAGGAAGAGGAATTAAGGAAGAGGGAAAAGCGAGTGCGGCGCGTTTCCGCGCCCCCTCTCCCGAAGAGGTAGCCGAGTACGCAGCCGCCTATGCGGCGTCCAAGGGCATCGACCTTGCCTCGACCGACTTCGACCCAGAGCGGTTCGTCGACTTCTACGCCCAGAAGGGCTGGATGGTTGGCAAATCGCGAATGAAGGATTGGAAGGCCTCCGTGCGCAACTGGGTGCGCACATCGAAGCCGATACGCGAGACGAAGCAGGAGGTGAGCGAAGGTGACGACTTTTCCCAGTACGACTGAGTGCCCGCATTGCGGGGCCGTACTCAACGCGCGGTACGCCCAGCTGGGCCTCAAGCGCCTGTTCTGCGGCTACGAGTCGTGCGGCTGCGAAGGGGCCGTCGCCGAGCGCGCTGCCATAGCGGCGCAAGAGCAGGCTGAGGCCGAGAAGGCCGTCGCCGAGAAGCGCAGGCGCTCGCTTGTGCGCTGCGGCGTGCCCGAGCGCTACCTGGGGCTTGACCACCCCATGGCCGACGAGCTTGCGCTTGCCATGGAGGGCGGCCAATGGCTCTACCTGTGGGGCGACGTCGGCACCCGCAAGACGACCTGCGCCGCAGCCGTGGCCATGCGCTTGCACGACCGGGGCAAGTCGCCGCTCATGGTGCCGATGTACCGCGTGCTCGACGAGATTCAGCGCAGCTTCCACGACGGCGGCGACCCCTTGAAGCGCTATGCCGAAGCGGGCTACCTGCTCATCGACGACTTGGGCAAGCGCAGGCCCACGGGCTTCGTGCTCGACAGCCTGTTCCAGCTCATCGACCAGCGCTACTCGGCGATGCGCCCCACGCTTGTCACCACGCAGTACAGGCCCAGCGACCTCGTGCGCAGGCTCGCCGAGCAGGGCGACGCCGACACGGCCAAGGCCATCGTGTCGCGGCTGCGCCACGGGGCAAGGGTGGTCGAGTTCGACGGCCCGGACAGGAGGCTCGCATGATCCTGCAAGCAAGCCAGCTGCGCGGCTGGCCGAAGGAGCGCGCCGAGCTTTACGGAAAGCCACACCTCGGGGCGCGCTACACGGGCAAGCGGTCGTACGAGCTTCTGCAAGACCGCTGCTGCGTCTGCGGCAGGCGCGCACAGAGCTGCCACCACGTGGCGCACCGAAGCTGGGGGCTTGAGTTCGAGCTTGTCACGCCGAACGGCACGTGGAGCCTGCGAAGCCCGCTGTTCGCCCTGTGCGGCAGCGGCACGACCGGGTGCCACAACCAGTTCCACGGCGGCGCGGGCCTCAGGGCCGAGTGGCGCTGGCGCTCCAAGGTGTACGAGGAGGCCTGGTGGACGGGCCAACTGCTGGAAGTCTACGAGCCGCACCACCCGGGGCTGTACGAGTACGGCTATTGGGCGATAACCGACGAACACGGAAACGAAATGATCCGAGAAGGGAAATGACCATGGAGATCAAGACTTGCGAGCAGTACGTGCTCGCACAGCTGTTCGACCAGCAGGACGAGAACGACATGCTCAACCGCGAGCTGAAGTACCGCGACGAGCGCATCGACGAGCTGACCGGGCAGATTGATGCCATCCAGGCGGCGCACGGCTCCGCGATGCAGCAGGCCGTCCGCAAGGCCGGGCGCGATGCGCTCATGAGCCACTGCACGGGATACGCGTGCGAGGTGACCGACGGCGAGACGTTCGAGGACTGGTGCCTTGAGAATGTGCGCAAGTACTACCTGCCCGAGGGCATCAGCGTGCTTGCGTTCATCAAGGAGTTCGAACCTGAGCTTCGCGCGGAGTACGACAAGCAGACTGCCGAGGCGCGCGAATGATACGCATCTATGAGCGCTCGCTCTGCCAGAGCTACGCAAGCGCATACCGGCAGGGCATCGAAATCGCCACCACGGGCACCGAGGAAGAGGCGCTTTCCATCGTCGAGGCCCTGACCGACGACAGCTACCAGTGCTTCGCACTGCTGGAAGACGGAACCGTGCTCGACCTGCGGGGCCGGTTCCCCGGTTGCGTGGAGTTGGGCTGTGAGGAGGAACGCGATGGCAACCGAGATTGAGCCGCTGATTATGCCGTTCGACCCGCTTTGGGTCACCACCAGCAAGCGAGAGTACCGCGAGGCCGTGCGCAGGATGGGCGAAGAGCCGGGAGACACCAAGGGCAAGGACGGCCTCACCAGCTGCATCCCGGGCAAGGGGTGCGTGATCTGGATCAGCCGCAAGGTGAAGGCCCCGGACCTGTACGCGCTCGCCGCCCACGAGGCGACGCATGCGGCGTGCGACATGCTTGCCAGCATTGGGGAGGACACGCCCGCCGCCGAGGAGCTGGCCTACATGGTGCAGTCCATCACGGCGGGAATCATCATCGCCTGCGAGGGCCGCAGCGATGGCTAACGCCAAGGTGTTACGGAAAGCGCAACTGCTGCGCCTGATGGTTGACGAGTTGTGCGACAACATCGAGGCCCGAGAGGCTAGCGAGTCGTGCCTGCACACCTACGGCAGCCTCGGCTACGGCCTGGAAGACGGGCAGAGCAAGACCCAGATACAGAACGACATACGCAGGTGCAGGAGAACGCTCCTCGACCTGTGGAAGCTGATAGGAAAGGAAATCTGATGACCGACGAGAAGAAAACCGAGACCGCCAAGGAAGCTGCAACCGTGAAGAAGGCCATGATCTCGCAGCCGATGGCCGGCAAGACAGACGAGGAAATCGTGGCCACGCGCGACCTCGCCGTGGCGAAGCTGCGCCAGATGGGCTACGAGGTCGTGAACACCCTATTCACCGACGAGTGGTACAGCGACGAGGCCATGAAGGAGCGCGGCGTGGTGCAGGTTCCGCTGTGCTTCCTCGCGAAGTCGCTTGAGAACATGAGCCTTTGCCATGCGGCCTACTTCTGCAAGGGCTGGGAAGACGCCCGAGGCTGCAAGATCGAACACGACGCCGCCACCGCATACGGGTTGGAGGTGCTTTATGAGGAGTAGCGAGTTCTTCGCCGAGGCAGCCCGCATGACGGTGGATGCCGTGAAGGCGTTGGCCGAGTGCTTCGCGCGGGCGTTCCTCCAAGCGGCGAAGGCAATACGCAAGCTGGCGAAGCGGCTCGACCCGAGGTGGCAGCGCCGCTATCGCCGCGCGCTAGCGCGATCGCGCCGCAACAACCTGTACCTGAAAAGCATAGGAAGGTGCCGATGATGATTGACGACGCGACGCGCAACAGCGTTGCCGACCAGCTTGAACACGATGCAGTCTACCTCGACGGCTCGTCTCTATCCGAATGGTGGGCACGCCTTCAGTCTGTGGCATGCAACTATGAAGATTTCCCCGATCCGCGCTCCTTGTTCACGCGCCTGGCGGGACTCATCAGGCCGAACCCCATCAACGGAAGCACGTCCGACGGCTATCACACCTTTGACGAGCTATACCACCACCGAGCCGTGCTATTTTCCGTCGTCGTTTCGGCGTTTCCCGACAAGGCATGGAAAGCGAAGGCGCACAGCGACGGCACCATGTATGGCGGCATGTTCATCGTCGGCATCGACACGCCAGACGGCCAGGCCACCTATCACTACGACATCGATCCGTACTGGGGTATGTTCCGCTGCAAGGAGCTTGACCGAGCGCCAGAGTGGGACGGCCACACGCCAGAGCAAGCTATTGAGCGCATAGGCAAGCTGACCGGCCTTATCGACCGCGCGACCACGCACCTTGTCCTCGATGAAGACGGCCACACGTGTTGCGCAAAATGTGGATGCGACTACCTATGCATGAGCAGCGCGACGTATTACCCAGATTGCGGCGCGAAGGTCGCCAAGAATGGCTAGAGGCAGGACGAAGCGGTTTACCGAAAGCGAGCTGCGCGAGAGGCGAAACCGCCAATGGTGGGAATCCCGCGCCCGCTGCGGCTATGCGACCGTCTGCCCTCTGTGTGGCGGGTACACACTCTCGAAAACCGGCTATCACGCGGGCTGTGCCAAGAAGGCAGGGATCAAGATTCCAAGGCAGCGAATGAAGCGAGCTTTATTGATTGCCAAAGAGCGTCAGAAGATCCCCGTTGCCCAGATGGCTGGCCCGGTGGGCGCCGTTGTCCGCGACGATGGCGTGCGATTCGAGTCGGCTGGCGCGGCGGCGCTCGCGACATACGGGTATTGCGGCAGCTCGAACATCGTGAGGGCCGTCAGAACGGGATGCAAGGCCGGAGGTCATTACTGGAAACGAGCCGACGAGGAGGATAAATGACCGATCAATACGTGTTCAACCCCGACATACACGACGAGTGGAAGCCGCCCGCGCACCGCTGCGAGAACTGCGCCCACCACGAGCACGACGTTGTGCCAATCGTCCGCTTCGACGTAGACGGCAACGAGGCGGGCAGCACGACCGGCACGCGCTGCTACTGCAACCATGACGGCAAGCACTTCGTGACAGGAGACAACAACCACTGCGATTACTGGGAGGAGGCGCGATGAGCTACGACATACGCCTGTGCGACCCCGTGACGCACGAGGCGCTGCAAACCGACGTGCCTCACGACATGCGTGGCGGCACCTACGCCATGGGCGGCACTACCGGCCTCTGGCTGAACGTCACCTACAACTACGGCAAGCACTACTACCGCGTGCTCGGCGACAAGGGCATCCGCACCATCTACGGCATGACGGGCGCGGAGTCCATCCCCGTGCTCGAAGCGGCAGCGGCCAAGCTGTCCGACGAGGTTTCGGACAACTACTGGGAGGCCACCGAGGGCAACGCCAAGCGCCCGCTGTTGCAGCTGGCGGCGATGGCCCGCATGCGCCCAGACGGCGTTTGGGATGGTGACTGACGATGGCGAGGGTGATTGCGACGCAGGAGGTGCCGGAAAACTGCTCGACGTGCCTTTACGGAAAGTTCTACGGCTGCGCCCACGCCGACCGCCAGAAGGATTGGACGTACTACCGCTTTTGGCAAGGCCTGAAGCCCTGTCCGAGCTGGTGGCTTGACCAGAACCGGTTCGAGAGGGCGTGATGAAATGGTTGACTTCGAGCCGCCTAGCGGCTGGAACCTGCCGCCGGGATGCTTCGAGTCCGACCCGCGCGCGCCGTGGAACCAGGAAGAGCCGAAGACCTGCGGGAACTGCTCGCACTGCCTGGAAGGCTGCTGCGATTTCGGGATATGCGGGCTTGAGTTCGAGGATGCGTTCGACGAGGCCGACCACGAGGTGAAGACCACGCCGTGGAAGGCTGCGCTCTGGGCGCGTGATTGGATCGTTGAGCACTACAAGGATGAGCAGGAGGACGTGTGCGACCGATGGGATGGCTAGCGACCGCCGCCATGGCTTTGCTGCTGGGAGTCCTCGCCATTGAGGCCTGGGCGATACGGATGCTGGCGGCGGGGCTGGTTCTCCTGGCCCTGCTCGCCTGCGGATAGGAGGCGCGTTGCGAAATGTGAACTGGGGCTGCCTGGCGTTCCTCGCCGTGGCCCTGATTATTGATGCTTTTGCCGTGTGGGCGGCTTCGTCGCTCGCGCGCTGGATGATTGGAGTATGACATGCAAGACTGCGTGATCTTGGGCAGCGTCGCCACGTTCGACGGCGTTGCGCCCGACAAGGCCCAAGCTCTGAAGGTGCTTGAGGAGGCTTCCGAGGTGTACAACGCCTGGCAGGTGTGGGACGAGTGCCGCGACGACGAGGCCAAGGCCGAATGCCGCCAGTCCCTCATGGAGGAGTGCGCCGACGTCGTGCAGGCGACTGCCAACCTCGTAAAGGCATGCGGCTGCAACGACATGCGCCTGCACCTCATGGACTGCGAGGACAGAGACCGCAAGCGCGGGCGCGTCACCGGCTCGAAGCCCTATCCTGGTGCCTGCGGGCGCGAGGGTTGCAAGCGCTTCGTGTTCGTGCCAATTCCTCGCCCCTATGGGGTGCTGAGCAAGATCAAGGCCAAGATTGGGGGCCTGAAGTGAACCGCGCGCAGAAGGTCATAGCCGCCGTGGTGTATGCCGGTAGCCTCGTGGCTGTGTCGCTCGCAATGATCGGGGTTTGTTCCCTGCTGGCTCGCTGGGTTGCCAGTATATGGGGGCTTGTGTAGCCCCTGAAGGCATGAAGAAGCCCCCTAGAATCGAATCTAGGGGGCTTTCTGCTGCCTGCTGCTATCTGCTCTGCCCTGTGGCCTTCTCGGCTGCTATAGCCTTCTCTAGGTCTCGTTTGGCCTCGCTGATGATCTGCAAAAGCTCGTGCCACTGCTTCGGCTCTCGGTCTTTCATGGCTTGCCTTTCTAGTTGTATGTGTCGCAGATGCTCGGGGTGCCGTCCCATAGGGTGAGCCGGTACCCGCATAATTCGAGTTCGGGGCTGTTCTTCGCCCTGCCGTAGTCCCTGACCTTGAGTCGCTTCCCGTTGTCGCTCGCCTCGCGGCCCATGATCGGGTCATAGGTGAAGCAGTTCGGCAAGGGCATGTACTTGCGCTCCCACTCGTAGGCGTCGGCCAAACCCTCGAAGGTGCTTTCTATGGGCCTGATCGTGGCTGTTTTCGCTGTGGCCTTGATGGCTTGGTAGAAACTGCCCTCGCATTCGAAAATGTCGCCTGCCTTTACCTGCATGGTTCGCTCCTTTCTAAAGATCGGGGCAAGGCCTGAAGCCCTGCCCCTGTGTCGTTCCTGCTATGCCGGGAGGAGGTTGCCCCTCGGGGCCTCCATGCGCCGGCTGCGCACCGCGTCGCGGCCCCGTTGCATGCCTCGGCTTATGCTGTCGTTGTTGGTGGTTCGGGGGCCTCGGCTCTTCGAGGTCTTGAGGTTCAGTCCCTCCATGTAGTCGTCAACCTCCTTGGGGCAAACGATCATCAGCTCGAAGCTCTGCTTCTCAAGCTCCGACTTGACGCCCAGCACGAAGCCCATGGTGAAGTTCGTGTAGGCGTTGGAGTCCGTGTAGGCGAACTCCTCGTACTCGCGGCCCAGACGGTCGCCTGTCTTTAGAAGGTGCTCGAACACCAGCGCCGCAGCCTCCGAGTCTGCCTTGTAGCCCACGAAGACGGGCTTCCATGACCGGCTACGCATGGTCGCCTTCTGCATGTAGGCCCTGCACCTGAAGTTTTCGGCCACCACCGCGAGGAGGCTTTGCGCCCATGGGCGCGAGGCTTTGCATCCCTCGGTCTCGGTAACCCGCTTCACCTCGTCGGCAAGCTCCCATTCCTCCACGTCGTTGTCCGCGATGAGCTTCTGGGCCTTGAGTGCGAACTGGATGGCCTCGGCCTCGTTGCAGCCGTTCTCCACGCTGTGCTCGCGAAGCTTCTTGATCTTCTCGATGATCTTTTCTCGTTCCATGGTTGAAACCTCCTTTATGGGAGGGGCTAGGCCCCCCCTGTAGTGATCTGTTACTTTTCCCAGAGGTAGCCGAATGCCTCGGCTATCCTGGGAACCTCGATTACCTTTTGGGGCGTGAAATTGGTTTCGCGCTCGAAGAAATTCAGGCCGTACTTGCGGTTGATCTCCTCAAGCTCGGCCAGGTTGAAGTAGCCCATCTCCGGGACTGCCCCGAAGACGAACCCGAACATGTCGCCGGTCTCCTCGTCGTACTCGGTGGCGTAGAAGTCCCAGCCGTTGAAGCAGCTGAACCAGTGGCCGTAAACGATCGTCTCGGCCTTCTTGCCATCCTGCGAGTAGAGGGGCGGGAGCTTCTTCTGAAGCTCTTTCGTCATGAGCTTTTGCATGGTATGATCTCCTGTGTGTTGTTGTGGGAGGCCCCTTTTCGGGGCCTCCTGCTTGCTTTAGGCTGCTTGCTCTGCCGGTCTGATGGGGTTCGTCTCGCCGATGTTCCAATCAACGGTTTTGGCGTTCTGCCACTTTCCCTGATCATCCATGTAGTAGAATCCGTGCTTTCCGAAGTACTTCCGGACTTTCAAGGCCCCTGACTCGATGCCCTCGGCTATGACCTGCTTTCGAAGATCCTTGACCATGTAAATAATGGCCTCCTCGTCGCTGTTGGCCTTGAATGCCTCGGTTACCTGTGCAAGGTAGTTATCGCAAGCCCTCATGATCTCCACTTGCTCGTAATCGGCTCGGGGGATCTCGTTAATTGGCCTGTGCTTCGTGGCCTCCACTGTGTACCTGCCAAGCTCGGGAAAAGCCATGTACTCGTTTACAAGCTTCAAGGCTGTTGCAAGCTCTAGGCCATCCTTTCGGCCCTGGGGGCCTTTCCTGAAGTAGCCTCGTGCTCTCATACCCTCAACTATGGCTAGGATCGTGTGGTTGCTCACCAGCTGACCACTTACCACCAGATCTAAACTCTGCTGCTCTGCCATCTCTGTAGCCTCCTTATTCGGTTCTAAAGCTGCTTGCTAGCTCTGTGGGCTTTGTGGCCCTCATTGCTGACAACTGAATTATTGCACAATAATTAGTGTGCTATAGGCATAATGCACAATAGTTATTGTTCTACACAATACCTGCACAATTCCTATTGTTGTATCCCTATTGCTATTGCTGTATCATCAGGGGATCAGATCAAGGCATGGAGGGAGGTTGCATGACACCGACTGAGGCGCTTAAAGAAATGCTTGACCGTTCCGGCATGAGCATGTACGCGCTTTCAAAGGCCATGGGCAAGAGCAGGAACTACGTTCATAACACGATCAAACAAGGTTCCGACCTTGGCGCGGGAAACCTCGCGCTCATGGCTTCTCACATGGGATTTAAGCTGACGTTGAACGGAATGGGCGAACCCATCGAGATAACGGAGAGGAGCGAAGATGCCGACGATAATCAAGGGCCAGCCGACTAGCGCCGAGATTCGCAAGCGGCTCAAGGCGGAAGGACGCCCCGTGGTGCTTTCCTGCTCGCTGGGCAAGGACTCGCTGGCCGCCTGGGTGGCGCTTGAGGACGAGGGTATAGAGGTCGTGCCGATCTACTACTGGTCTATCCCGGGCCTTCCGATGGTCGAGCAGAACGTGCGAACCATCGAGAAGGTGTTCGGCGTGAAGATACACCAGTACCCGCACCCCAGATGGTCGAGGACGCTCAACAACTGCGTGTTCCAAAGCCCGGCGCACTGCGACGTGATCGAGGCCGCGAACATGCCGGTCTACAGCTACGACGACATGCGCCCCTACATCCTCGAAGACCTCGGCCTGCCCGATAACACGTGGTTCTGCGACGGCGTGCGCGCCTGCGACAACCCGTACCGTCGAGCCAGCCTCACCAAGCACGGCCTCATGAAGCATACCACGCACAAGGCCTCGGTGGTTGCAGACTGGACGAAGGCAGAGGTCATGGATGCGATCGCCCGCAGGGGCATCGGCCTGCCTCCGGACTACGAGCTGTTCGGGCGCAGCTTCGACGGCCTGGACATGCGCTTCATGAAGCCCCTGCGCGAGAAGCGCCCCGACGATTTCGCCGTGGTCAAGAAGTGGTACCCGTTCATCGAGGCAGACGAGAAGAGGTGGGAGCACTATGGGCTTTAAGTTTGAGAAGCCGCAGAAGGCGCGTAAAGAGGCTAAGGCGGCCGAGGAAGCGCAGCTGACCGACCACCAGAAAAGCTACCGAGACCGCGAGAAGCGCGAGGAGAAGCGCTTTCAGATGGCCGTCGATTCCGGCTTCTGGATCTGCTTCTGCTTCCATGACGCCGAGGAGCGCGGGCGCTTCGCCGATCTGGTCAAGGCCGATGCCGAGGGCTGGACGTTCGGCGACGTAATCCGCCCCGTGTTCGAGGAGCGCATAGGCCTTCAGAACAAGCGGCAGTTCAAGCCGAAGGAGCAGAAGGGCACGCCGATGCCGAACCCGCTCGATTCGGTCGATACCACCGACAGCCTCGAAGGCGACAGCTTCGCCGAGGCCGATGCCATACTCAAGGCGTTCGAGTCGCTTGAGGTTAAGCCCTACTACGACAACGTTTGGAGCAGCGCCTACTACGTCGTGTGCGTGTTCCGCGACTCCGACGACCTCGAAAGCTTCATCAGGGAGTATGCCCTGGCGAAGTACGGCGACCTGTACATGGACGGGTCGAAGATCCTTGAGGCCCTTGAGGCCTAAGGCCAATCTCACGCGCATAGGAAAATCAAGGCGTCCTTCGGGACGCCTTTTTTGTTCCCGAAAACGAGAGGAGGCAGGCATGTTCGGTCGTATTCGCCGCGCAGCGGGAAACATCGCCAACCGAGTGCGCTCCGCGTTCAATCGCGGTCGCGGCAGCTCTTCCGGCCGCTCCTCCTACTAAGGGGGAACCCAGGGCCAGCGCGATCATAAGGCGCTGGCCCTTTCCATCGTCAAAGCAAAACAGAGAGGAGTGAACGCATGGCAGCCAAGCGAGAGAAGCCCACGCTTCCCACCGACACAGACTGGCCCGCCGAGACCGTCACATGGTTCAACGCGTGGCGCGACGACCGTTGCAGCGACCGCTGGGACGAGCGCCAGTGGCAGTACGTCATGGACACCGCCATCGTCCACGCCCTCGTGTACGGCTCCAACGACTTCGGCGCGCTCGCCGAGCTTGACAAGCGCCTGCGCTTCATGGGCCTCACGTTCGAGGACTAGCCATGAACGACCAGAACCTCATCAAGCCGAAGCGCGACCAGACGCCCGAGCAGCGCCGGGCCGCTGCCTCGAAGGCCGGCAAGGCCGCCGCCAAGAAGCGCCGCGAGAAGAAGCAGCTGCAGGAGATCGCCAAGACCGTGCTGCACATGCCGTTCGAGGGCACCGACGCCGAGCTGGACGAGCTGGAGGGGATGTCCTTCGAGGACTACCCCGACCGCAAGCTCACGGTCTCCGAGATAAGCGTGCTCAAGGTCGCCAGGAAGGCCATGAAGGGCGACATAGCCGCGCTTCAGTTCCTTCGCGACACCGCAGGCGAGAAGCCCGTCGAGAAGGTCGAGGTGGCAGCGGACGTGTCGCACGCGGCCGAGGAGATCGGCAAGCTGATAGAGGCGAAGCGCCATGCCGACAAGGGCTGACCTCATCGACCTGGTGTACGACTGCCCCGCCGACATAGCCGTGAAGCTGGGATACGACAAGCTCACCGACCTGCACAACAAGTGGATCAAGGACATGGTGTTCGGCACCGAGGACGAGACCATCCAGGCGCACCGAGGCTCGTTCAAGACCACGTGCCTGCACATCTCGTTCGCCTTCATCCTCGTGCTGTTCCCCGGCGAGCGCGTCATATTCCTGCGCAAGACCGACGACGACGTGGCGGAGGTCATGACGGCCACGGCCAACGTTCTTCAATCGGAGTGGTTCCAGGCCCTCGGGCGCATGCTCTACGGCACCGACCTCGTGATAACCAAGGCCACGCAGTCCTCGGTGTCGACGAACCTCAAACAGGGCGTGTCGGGCGCTCCCCAGTTGCTGGGGCTTGGCTGCGGCGGCTCTCTCACGGGCAAGCACGCCGACAAGGTGTTCACCGACGACATCGTGAACGTGAAGGACAGGGTGTCCGCAGCCGAGCGCGAGCGCATCAAGCTGCTGTACATGGAGCTTCAGAACATCCGCAACCGAGGCGGGCGCATCTTCAACACGGGCACGCCGTGGCACAAGGACGACGCCTTCCAGCTGATGCCCAACATCCGCCGATGGAGCTGCTTCGAGACGGGACTCATGAGCCGCGAGGACATAGAGCGCGTGCGCGCCAGCATGTCGCCTTCGCTTTTCGCTGCCAACTACGAGCTGAAGCACATCGCCGACGAGGACGCCATGTTCACCAACGCGCAGTTCTTCAAGGAGCCGCAGCTTTTGGCGGACGGTATAGGCCACATAGACGCGAGCTACGGCGGCGCTGACTACACGGCCTTCACCTGCGTTAGGGAGAAGGGCGGCATCTGGTACGCGCACATCCGCATGTGGCATAGGCACGTAGACGACTGCCTCGACGAGATCCTGAAGGAGTGCAAGGCCCTGCGCATCGGCACCGTCTTCTGCGAGTCGAACGCCGACAAGGGCTATCTGCGCAAGTCCATCATCCGCAGGGGGCACCCGTGCTGCTCCTACCAGGAGGCGGAGAACAAGTACATCAAGATAAGCACGCACCTGCGCAGCCAGTGGGCCAACGTGAGATTCCTCGACTGCGACCAGTACCCGCTCGACGCGGACGCATTGAACCAGGTGCTCGACTACAGCGAGAACGCAGCGCACGACGACATGCCGGATTCGCTCGCAAGCGCGATAAGGCAGTGGCAGAGCAAGCCGGGCGTGAAGTTCTTCAAGGGAGGCATATAAGTGGCGCACGAGTTCCATTCCTTCTACTACGACCAGATGCAGCGCGAGCCTGAGACCGAGGACTTCCGCGTGCCCGCCGGCACCGAGATGACGCCCGAGCTGCTTCAGAGGCTCATCGACGAGTTCGAGCAGGCCCACAAGCCGCGCTACGAGTACCTGGACGCGGCCTACAGGGGCCATTACGCCATCTTCGACCGCGCCTGGCGCAGGAAGCCCGACTACAAGCCCGACAACCGCATGGCTGCGGACTTCGCATACACCATCACGCAGACCTTCGAGGGCTACTTCATCGGCGTGCCCATGACGCTTTCCGTGCGAAACGCCGAGGGGATGCCCGATTCGCGGAAAAGCGCCGTGGAGGCGTTCATCGCCGAGTTCACGGCGAGAAACCTTCAGGAGGACGTGGACGCAGAGCTTTCGAAGATGGCCTCGAAGTTCGGCCATGCCTACGAGATGCTTTACCAAGACGAGGACGGCATGCCGCGCTCAATCGCGGTAGCGCCGCTGACCGCCTTCATGGTGTACGACGACTCCGTGCTGAAGCGCCCGCTGTTCTTTGTGCGCTGGTTCTACGGCGACGACGGGGCCATCAAGGGCAGCTGGTCGGATGCCGCGCAGGTGGTCGATTTCGCCCGCACAAACGATGGCTTCGCCTTCGGCGAGCCTAGCGCGCATGCGTTCGGAAGCGTGCCCGCGGTCGATTTCCGCCAGAATACCGAGGGGCGCGGCCTCTACGAGGGCGTGCTGTCGCTCATCGAGCAGTACAACGCCGTGCTGTCCGAGAAGGCCAACGACGTCGAGTACTTCAGCGATTGCTACATGGTGGTCAAGGGCAAGGAGCTTGACGAGTCCGAGATAGAGAATATCCGCGAGAACAAGATCATCAACCTGTTCGGCGAATCGACCGAGGGCCTCGACGTGATGTTCCTCGTGAAGCCGAACGCCGACGGCGTGCAGGAAAACCTCATCAACCGCCTGGAAACGCTCATCTACAAGACTGCCATGGTGCCCGACATCACCGACGACAACTTCGCCACGGCCTCCGGCATAGCGCTCAAGATGCGCATGATGCCCATGAGCAACCTGGCGCGAAACAAAGAGCTGAAGTTCAGGCGCGGCGTGCAGGAGCGCATGCGCCTTCTGACCGCCTACCCCAACGCCGATTTCGCGGGCGACGACTGGCAGGCCGTGGAAGTGACCATGCACCGCAACATGCCCGACGACCTGCAATCCGAGGCAAGCGTGGCCGGGCAGCTCTCTGGCATCGTGTCCGAGGAGACCCAGCTTTCCGTGCTCTCGTGCGTGAGCGACCCGAAGGCAGAGATGCAGCGCAAGCGCGACGAACAGGAAGAGAAGGCCGACGCCATAAGCGGCGGCATGCCCACCAATAGGACGGCTCAGGCCGATGACACCGAAGAGGAAGGAACCAACGATGAAGGTAGCGATCTATAGCCGAGGCAAGCGCCTTGCCATCCGCGAGCAGCCGAGCGCAGAGGCGCCAATTATCGGAACGATGGGCAGCGGTTGCGCCGCGCACGTCGAGGATGCCGCACCCGGCTGGCTTGAGCTGACCATGGGCGGCTACATCCGCGAAGACCTCGTGACGGTCGGCTCCCTGGTGGATACGACAACGTACGCAATCAAGGAGCAGCCGAGCGGTGCACCGCAGCCCGAGGCGGAACAGCAGCAGGAAGCGCCTGCGCAAGAGGCCGAACCCGAGCCTGCCGAAGAGCAGCCCGAGGCGGACGACAACGCCGGCCTGATGGCCATGAAGATCAACGAGCTGCGCGAGCTTGCCAAGGGAAGCGGCGTGGCCCTTCCGAAGAACGCCACCAAGGCGCAGATCATCGAGCTTCTTATGGGCAGCGATGAGTAAGCCTAGCGACGAGTACTGGCGCGAGCGCCGAGACGAGTTCCTTGCGCAGCTTGAGAAGGACGAGTCCGCCTTGCGCAAGCGCCTTGAGAAGGTGTACGCCAGCGAGGCGGCCAAGCTCGACCGCCTCATAGCCGCCTACTACGCCCAGTACGGCGAGGACAAGGTGATCGAGTACCGCCGCCTGCTGCAATCCATCAGCGCGGAAGACCACACCCTGCTCATGGAGCGCATGGACGACTTTGCCAAGAAGTACCCGCAGTACGCCGACCTCATGCCCGTCCGCGAGTCCATCTACCGGCTGAACGAGCTTGAGGCCATCCAGCTTCAGATACGCATCCAGCAGTACGAGATAGGGGCCATCGAGCAGACAGAGCTTCAGCGCCACTTCTCCGAGCAGGCGCGCCGCGCGGCCAACATGGCCGCCGAGGAGCTGGGCTTCGGCAAGGACTTCTACCGCTACGATTCCGAGGTGGTCAAGGCTACCGTCGGGGCCGCTTGGGCGGCTGGCGAGGATTTCTCCGCCCGCATTTGGGCAAACCGCAAGAAGCTGGCGAGCTACCTAAACGACGACTTCTCGAAGCTCATAGCGCGCGGCGTCTCATACGATGAGATCTCGCGCGAGCTTCGGGCTAGGCTGAACCACAGCGGCACCCGCACGGCTATGCGCCTCGTGTACACCGAGGGCACGTACCTCTTCAACGAGGCGCAGGCACGCGTCCACGAGTCAGAGTTCGAGAGCTACGCCATCAGCTGCATACACGACGGCAAGGCCTGCGAGGTCTGCCGCGAGCTTGAGGCCTACCAGAAGCAGCATCCGGCCAAGCTGTCGGAGCGCATGCCGGGAACGAACTTCCCGCCCATGCACCCGTGGTGCCGCTGCTCGTATACCCTTGAGGTGGCCGACTGGGACAAGTGGATAGACGAGTACGTGCAGAAGCGCGGAGGCGATTCGGGCACCCAAGCAACGCGTTTGCGCTCCGACGCCATGGTGCGCGAGCCTGAAACCACGTCGTTCCTGCAATCGCTTCAGCGCGTAGGCTCGACGCTCGCGGGGCTTGATTTCAGGCTCAAGGGCCAGCAGTCGCTCGCGCGCAAGATTCGCACCGACTCGCACGACAAGACCATGAGCGAGCAGGAAGCAGCCGATTCCATCCACGACGTGCTGCGGTATACCTATCAGCTTCAAACGGCCAGCTTCGCCGACGAGTTCGCCCGCATCCGCGTCGAGCTTGAGAAGGCGGGCTATACTTTGGTCAAGGTCAAGAACACGCTGCAGAGCACGGGCGTAACGTACCGCGGCGTCAACTGCCAGTTCGAGACGCCCGACGGCTTCAAGTTCGAGCTGCAGTTCCACACGCCCGAGTCGCTTGCCCTGAAGGAGAACGAGCTTCACAAGC
This sequence comes from Collinsella aerofaciens, assembly GCF_015561195.1. GTDB lineage: Bacteria > Actinomycetota > Coriobacteriia > Coriobacteriales > Coriobacteriaceae > Collinsella > Collinsella aerofaciens_AC. The sequence continues at coordinate 239,642 of NZ_JADMSU010000002.1, forward strand.
TCTACGAGGAGCAGCGGCTTCCCGAGACCGACCCGAAACGGCGCGCCGAGCTTGTGCGCCGCATGATAGAGCTGTCCGACGGGCTTTCAACCCCGCCAAACATCGAGGAGGTGCGCAAATGAACTACTACACCGACGATTCCGTGAAGCGCGTTTCGCGCATCGACCTTGAGGCGGGTACCGCAGAGACCTACAACTTCACGCTCAGGAGATGGCGCGACGACAACGACCTGTGGGCCGTGCTGGTAGGCGAGCTTTGGCTTGACGAGATAAGCCAAGAGCAGGCCGAGGCTATCATCCGCAAGCGCAACAAGGAACTCCACCGCTAAAACCTAACACCCTTCTCACCTCCACGGTAGAACGAAGCCCCCGACATGGGGGCTTTTCTTTTGCCGATTGGAGGAGACGTGATCAGGGCCGAGTACATCACACGCCGGGGCTGCCCCGCGTGCGAAGCCTACAGGAAGGCGGTCATAGAGCCGCTTGCAGCCGAATACCCAGACCAGGTGCGCGAGCACTGGGCATGGGACGGCCTTATGGAGCGGCTGAACAACTCCGAGCGCATAACGCGCATCCCCATGGTGGTGATAACCGACGAAGGCGCGGAGGTCATGCGTCTTGCCGATCTGCCGACGCTAGAACGCCTTGAAGACATCCTAGACCCCTCGTAGCGGGCGAATCTCACGCACGCGGGACACTGGCTTGGTCAAAGACCGACCGAGCGTTGAAGTCGCTAAAAGCCACGGCATCGGGCAGGCGTGGAACCCGCTAAAAGCTACGGCGAAACGTGCAGGCATGAGCCACGAGAAACCTTATGGAGGGTGCAAAACATGGCGAAAGACGGAAACCGACAGAAGTTCGCGGGCGTAGCGGGCGGCAACCTCACGCCTCCGCAGGGCGGCAGCGCCGACCCTGCAGGCGATGGCGCAGAAGGCAACGAGAGCAACGACCCCGACCCCGAGCCAAGCGGCGACGGCACCGACCCAGAGCCGAAGCCAGCAGGTAAGACCTACACCGACGACGAGGTGAACGCCATCGTGCAGCAGAAGCTCGCGCGCGAGGGCAAGAAGCTCGAAAAGCGCATCCGCGAGGAGCTTGCGCAGCAGGCAGACGACAAGCGCTCCGAGGCCGAGAAGCTGGCGGGCATGAACGACCTGCAGCGCGCGCAGTACGAGCTGAAGAAGGCCCAGGGCGAGAAGGCCGAGCTTGAGCGCCGCATCAACCTGGCCGAGCAGATGGGCGTCGCGCGCTCCGAGCTGAAGGCCGCAGGCATCGACCTCGGCGACGAGCTGTTGTCCATGTTCGTCACGGAGAAGGCCGACGACACCAACGCCGCGATCTCCAAGATCAAGGAGCTGTTCACCAAGGCGGTAAACGCCGCCGTGCAGGAGGCGCTGAAGCGCCAGCCCCCGAAAGACGGCGCGGGCACCAAGCCCAGCCAGTCGTTCGCGTCGAAGTTCGCATCCGATTACAGCAACCGAATGAACGGAGGAAAGAAAGATGGCGCTCAATAAGGCGTTCACCTACGGCGAGTCCCAAAGCATCCTCGATTCCGAGGTGGGCATCGTCGCGAAGACCCGCACCGCCACGCAGGCCATGGCCAAGGAGGTCGATGGCCGCAAGCTCATCAAGGCGGGCGCACTCTTCACGGGCACGTCCGAGTTCGGCGTGTTCCTTGAGGACTACGACATGACCGACACCGACAAGTGCCCGGCTGCGGTCATCTTCCAGGGCCGACTCAAGGCCGACAAGGTATCCGCCGAGGCCAAGGCGAAGAAGGCAGACCTCGCCGCAGCAGGCCTCTACCTGGTTTAACGAAAGGAGCAGCGCAACATGCGTCTCATCTCTGAACTCATCACCGAGCGCGACATGCTCGACTTCTCGCAGGGCTTCAACGTCCAGCGCAGCTACACAGGCTCCCGCCTGTTCCCCGACCGCAAGACGCAGTACATCGAGGCCGAGTACACGCGCCTGGCCGAGAACGGCAACCTGCCCACCGTTGCCATGATCCACGGCTTCGACACCGAGGCACACATCGGTTCCCGCGTGCCGTTCGAGCGCGTCACCACCGAGTCCCTGCTCATCAAGGAGAAGATCAACCTCTCCGAGCGCCTGCGCCGCATCACTCGCGGCCTCGACATGCAGATGGACTCCGTGCGCCGCTACGTCTTCGATGACGTCGCCCGCACCGCCGAGTCCGTCGTCACGCGCGCCGAGAAGGCCAAAATTGAGGCCCTGACCACGGGCAAGATGATCATCGCCGAGAACAACGTGTCCATGGAAATCGACTTCGGCGTGCCCGAAGACCAGAAGGTCACGGCCAAGTGGGCGGTTGCCGAAGCCGACATCCTTGGAGACATCGACGGTTGGGTGACCATCGCGCAGGGCAAGGGCCAGACCCCGACCGTGGCCGTCACCTCCAAGAAGGTGTTCTCCCTTATCCAGCGCAACGCCGCCGTGCAGAAGGCCATCTTCGGCGTCAACGGCGCGGGCATCCTGCCCAGCCTGGCGCAGGTGAACAACCTGCTCGCGCAGCAGTTCAACGGCCTCACGCTGACCGTTGACGAGGAGCGCTACGGCATCATCGGGGCCAAGGGCGGCAGCGTGTCCCAGGGCCGCTTCTTCCCCGAGGACAAGTTCGTCATGTGCTCCGTGGGCTACGACGGCTCCGTGGGCACGGGCCTTTGGGGCGTCACCCCCGAGGAGCTTGAGCAGGGCGGCGCTTTCGACGAGAAGCGCCAGATGCAGTTCGTCACCTGCACCCGTTGGGACACCCCCGACCCCGTTGCCACGTGGACGAAGGCCTCCGGCGTGTTCATCCCCGTGCTGCCCAACGTCTACGGACACATCATCGCGACCATCGACACCACCTCCACCCAGGCGCTCGAAGACGAGTCCAACCACGTGGAGGGCTAGCCATGGCCGCGCTCGTAGACCGCGTTAAGGCGCGATACCTGCCCGACGAGGCCGTGCCGGACGACTCGGCAATCGAGGAGATGATCCAGACGGTCACCGACCGTCTGCTCATCCGCCTCAAGGTCGAGAGACTTCCGCGCCTGGCCGAGTCAATCGCCGTCGATGCGGCGGTGAAGGCCCTGCGCCTGCGCGGCTACGAGGGCAGCACCTCCGAATCGGCGTCCGACGGCGGCAGCATGTCGAACTCGTTCATCGACGACGTGCTGTCCGCCTATTCCGACGACATCGAGGCCCTGCGCGAGGCGTGTCGCCCCAAAGGCATCAAGTTCATGGGAGCGCGCCGATGAAGTGGTGTAGGGCAAAGGCCTATAGACGCAAGCAGACGGGCATCGACGAGCTGCACAACCCCATTTGCTCGACCGTCGAGGCGTTCGACTTCTTCGTGCGCTTCGGCCCGAGCCACAAGGTTCGCAGCGCCGAGGCGGGAAACGCCTTCGACAGCGTTTCCCGCGCCCTGCTCACCAAGCGCCCGGCAAGCGACTTCGCCGGCGTCTGCGGCGTCGAGGTCAAAGGGACTTCCTACGAGGTCGAGAACGTCATGGCCGACGGCGACGCAACCGTCGTGAGCGTCAAGAGGTGCAAGCCATGGGCCTCGTGATACGCGACGTGAACGGTCTTGCCGGAAAGCTCAACCGCCTTTCGCACGTAAGGTTCGAGGCCGTGATCATGAAGAACATGGCCCAAATCTACAACCGTGGCAAAGCGGACGGCGGAACGCCCGTATCTACCGAGAAGACCAGGCCTGGTGGGCCACACGGCGAGCTGCGCATGTCGTTGGGGCAGTCCGGCGACACCGTCGGATACGCGAAGGACTACGCGCCTCACGTCGAGTACGGCCACCGCACGGTGAACGGCGGATACGTGGAGGGGCAGCGATTCCTGCAACGCAACGTCAAGGCGCAAGAGCCGATATTCAGACAAGACCTAATCGACCAGCTACGGAAGCTCTAGGGAGAGCGCGATGATCCAACGATTAAGCCTCGCGGTGTTCCTCGGTTGCCTCATAGAGGCCATCGAGGCGGGTACCGGCACCAGCTGCTACGACAGCCCAGAGAATCGTGATTCGCCGCTTTACAGCGTCGAGCTGCAATCGACGCAGCCTGAGAACACCAAAACCATGTACATCGACGCCATCACCGTTTGGGTGCACTGCATCAGCGAGCCAGTGCGCCCATACAGCAACGCCAAGGTGCTCGGCATGGTGCAGCGGCTCGAACAGGCGCTTGCTGACGGCTTCGAGCTTCCAGCGCCGTTCAGCCTCTACCGCACGACCTGCAACGGCGTGCAGACCGTAAAGAAAGACGAGACCGACGAGGGCCACGCCATCGCGGAGTTCACCTTCCGCGTTTGCTACGGCCTCCGCGTCAAGAACTAGAAAGGAACCGAGATGTCTACTGCTCAGCAGGACACCAACCTCATCGGCTGCGACTTCGACGCAGCAACCGCCAAGGCCCTCAGCGGCAACGACATCGTTGCCCTCGTTACCGACAAGACCGGCACCGAGCTGCTCGCCGTGAGCGGCCAGCAGGGACTCAAATTCAACATGAGCCAGGACAACACAGAGGCCGCGACCAAGGACGACGCCATCGGCGGCTGGACGCTCAAGTTCGCCAGCTCCAAGAGCTGGGACGCATCCATCGACGGCCTGTACTCGCCCGACGACTCCGCCACGAAGACCGTCGCCAAGGCGCTTGCCGAGGGCGAGTACCTGTGCCTGAAGGTCTGCAAGCGTATCCGCACGAGCGCGAACACCAAGTACGTTCCGCTGCGCATGGGCCTCGCGCTCGTGTCCTCCGACAGCTTCGAGGCGCCGAACGACGACAACGCCACCTACTCCATGGAGTTCCAGGGCACGGGCAAGCCGTGGCTCTACGAGACCGCATCCGAGGAGCAGATCACCGCAGCCACCATCACCGTTTCCAACAGCTAAGGAGCCTGACCAATGACAGAAGACACCGAACTCGACGCATTCCTTGAGGATTCCGCCGCAGATGCCGCAGAAACCGAAGACATCGTGAACGAGCTTGAACAAGACCCCGAGAGCATGGAGCCGCAGACCTTCACCGTGCGCGGCCACGTCTGCGAGATCCGATTCTCGCGCAAGCGCATCGACCTCTACGAGGAGCGCCACACGCCGATCATCGCCTCGTTCTACAAGAACGACGGCATGTTCACCTTCAAGGAGCTTGCGGCCATCGCGGGCTACGGCCTGAAGGTGCAGGGCGGCGGCTACTTCCTGCCGCAGAAGGCCGAGGAGATCGTGAACAAGCTCATCGACACGAACGGCTACCCCGTCGTGTTCCAGGCCGTGATGATGGCGCTTCAGCGCGACTGCGCTTTTTTATTCAAGGGCGCAGGGAACTAGCCCTAACGCGCCTCACCGGCTTCGACTACTTCACCGCCAAGCCGAAAAGCGGCGAAGCCGCGCAAGACGCCGCCCTGTTCCGCAGGGAGGCCGACTTCGCGTTCTTCGCCGCCAGGCTCGGTTGGGATTACGAGCAGTACGCGCAGCACACGCCCGTGCAGCTCGCGTTCGTGCGCAAAGAGCTTGAGACCGTGACCGTCGACCAATCGAACCTCTTCAAGGACGCCGTACAGGTGGCGGTTGCCAACTGCCTGTCCAAGAAGCGCCACAAGCTCTGGAAAAAGCGCAACGGCTCCTTCCGCGAGGACTCCTTCACCTACGAGGAGATCGACGCGCTGAAGGAGCAGCACCGAAAGAACCCGCCATGGACGCCTTGGGGAGGAGGCAAGCTGAATGGCTGATTACGTTCTCTCCGCCAAGGGAACCTACGACGGCTCGAACTTCGACTCGGGCGTCGATGGCTCCGCATCGAAGCTCAAGGGCCTCACCGAGACGGCCAAGGGCGTCGGCTCGCAGGTGGCGGGATACTTCGCGAACAGCTTCGGCAGCGTTGCGAAGTCAATTGGCAACGCCATCGGAACGGTTACCGCAGGCGTTACCACGCTCGCCGCCACCGGCGGCATGAGCCGCGCCTTGAACATCGAGAAGGCCCAGACGATGTTCAAGGGCATGAAGCTCGAATGGAGCGACTTCTACAGCACAATCCAGCAATCAGTTGACGGAACGGCGTTCGGCTTCGACACCGCCGCGCAGGCGTGCGCCCAGCTCGCCGCATCTGGCGTCGCCGCCGGCAACGACATGGAAAGGGCTCTGAACGGCTGCGTGGGCACAGCCGCCACGTTCGGCCAGGACTTGGGCGACCTCTCCTCGATTTGGGCCAAGGTGGCCGCGAACGGCAAGCTCTCAGGCGAGCAGGTCGCGCAGTTCACCGACCGAGGTATCAACGCAATATCAACGCTATCGACCTACTTGGGCAAGTCCTCCGACGAGGTTTCCAAGATGGTCACGGCTGGCAAGATCGACTTCCAAACCTTCTCCGACGCCATGTATTCCGCGTTCGGCGATTCGGCAAAGGCGGCGAACGAGACCTTCACCGGTTCCATGGCGAACATGAAGGCCGCGCTCTCGAAAATCGGCCAGGATTGGATGACTCCGCTCAAGGACTCCGCCATCCCCGTGTTCAACTCCATACGAGGCGTACTGAACTCGTGCCGTGCGGCGCTGAAGCCGCTCACCGTGGCCTTCGGCGAGTTCCTGGGCGTCACATACGACGCGCAGGGCAACCTGACGCGCACAGGCGGCGCGGTCGAGAAGGTGTGCGGGTTCCTCGACAGCCTGGCCGAGAAGATCCAGGTCGTAGACCTCTCACAGCTCGGAACGGGCGGCAAGGTGGCCGCCGCCGCTTTGGCCGGCCTAGCCGCCGTGTCGCTTGGCGGCCTCATCGGGCAGATTCCCGTGCTCGGCGCGCTTGCCAACTCGCTTACGGGCGGCATCGTTCCGGCTCTGAAGGGCGTTGCCACTGGGTTCCTGGCGCTTTCCGCGCCTGCTGCGGTCGCTGTCGCGGCAATCACCGCCTTCGCGGCGATCTTCGCCTACAGCATGGCAACCAACGAGGCGTTTCGCAACTCCATGGTCGGCATCGCTTCGAGCATCGCGTCATCGCTCGCCCCGGCGTTCCAGAGCCTCACGGCTTTGGCCGAACCCCTTCAGGGGCTTTTCGCCGCCGCCGTAATCGTCGTGAACAGCTTCTCGCTCGCCATCGGCGGGTTGGTTGCGGCAATCGCGCCGGTCATCGCCTCGATCGTATCGGGCCTCGTTCCCGTAATCGGAACGATCATCGACGCGGTAGGCCAGGTGGCGCTAGCCATCACGACGACGGTTTGCCCAATCATCCAGCAGGTGACCGACCTCATAACGGCCAACATGCCGCTGATCCAGCAGGTCATATCTGACGCATGCACGCTTATCCAGACGGTCGTCTCCACGGTGCTTCCCGTTTTGGTCGAGAGAATCACATCGACGATGACCGCTATTCAGGGCGTTATCGACGCCGTTTGGCCGTACATCTCGGCCATCGTGACGTCCGCCATGCAGGCGATCCAGGACATCATCACGATTGTCTTGGGCGTCATCAACGGCGACTGGGGTTCCGTTTGGAGCGCCATCCAATCACTGGCAGCGAACGTGTGGAGCATCATCCAGAACGTCATCAGCGGCGACGTTGCGCTCATCCAGGCGGTCATACAGAACGGCCTCGCGCTCATCCAGAGCGTGTGGGACTCGATTTGGGGCGCTATCGGCAACTGGGTAACCAGCACGTGGAACAGCATCAAGACTGCCGTGCAAGGCGGCATCAACAACGTGAAGTCGTTCATATCGGGCGGCCTGTCCACGGTGCAATCCATCTGGTCGTCAGCATGGAACGCGGTCGGCAACATCCTGAACAACGCGTGGAGCAGCATCCGCAACGGCGTGTCGAACGGCATCAACTCCGTGGTGAGCTTCGTGTCGTCGATTCCCGGGCGAATCGTGAGCGCGCTGGGGAACCTCGGCTCCCTGCTCTACAGCGCCGGCAGCTCCATCGTCAGCGGCCTGCTCAACGGCATCAAGTCGAGCATCGGCGGCGTGTACGACTTCGTTTCCGGCATCGCGGGCAAGATCGCCAGCCTCAAAGGCCCGAAGCGCAAGGACTTGCGCCTGCTCATCCCGAACGGCGGCTGGATCATGCAATCCCTCGAAACGGGCCTGAAGAAGCGCTTCGAGGGCGTGAAGGCCACCGTATCGGGCTTCGCCGACGACCTGAGCATGTCGTTCGGCGGAAACAGCGTCACCTACGAGACCGGGGCTGCGGCAGCCGTCGGCTCGGTTTCCGGTGGCGACACCTATTACCTGTCAATCGACGGAGCTACGGCGAACGCAGACGTGGCGGTGGCCGACGCCATCGACACCTTGGTTGCCGCAGCCCGCCGCTCATCCACAGCGAGGAGGTAGCCCATGGGAGAGCACACAAGGGAGATACAGATCGCGGGCCGCAACCGCTGGTATCGCGGCTACATCTCCGTTGACAGCCAGTGGAACGTCAACGACACCACGACTCGCCTGCGAGTCACCGCAGCGATCGACGACAAGTACGCCGCCGAGTACGGAACGCACTACGACGTCGTGGTGAACGGCTCGGTGCGCAGCTCGCGCGACGTCGTGCTGAACAACTACGGCAACTGGGCGACGCGCGACGCGGTGACATTTGACGTGGACGTGCCGCGCGGCGCGAGCGGCTGGAACTGCCCGGTGCAGGTGCACGTCTACGGCAAGACGTACAACAACTACTACGGCTCTGCCGGCGGCGACGCGTGGGCTACCGTGTACGCATGGGTGCCGCAGCGCGGCTACTCGCAGCCGCATCCGCCCAAGAACTGCAAGCTGCAGCGCGTGTCCAACACGTCGCAGAAGATAACCTGGGACGTCGATTACACGGGAATGGACGGTGCCTACCCGTGGGCGGGCGTCTACGTTGACCGCCGCACCGACGATGGCTCATGGGTGAACATCGCCGACGTTTCGTGGGACGTCCAGAACTACACGGACAACTCGACCAAGGCCGGGCACAAGTACGAGTACCGCCTGTGCGCGCACGGCCCCGGCGGCAACTCCATTCACGCGTCGGTTGGCACGACCTATACCACGCCCAACGCGCCGTCGCGCGTTGAGGCCGTGAAGGCTGGCGCTACCGAGGTGACCCTGCGCGTGTACGGCGCTGCGGCGTACGCAAACGCGTGGGGCATCCAGCGATCTGTCGACGGCGGCTCAACGTGGGCGGACATAACGACGACCACCGAGGGCAAAGACCCCGCATGGATCGACCTGCACGACAAGGCCGCGCCAGCCGGAACGGTCGTCTACCGCGTTCAGGCGAAGCGCGGCTCGCTCGCCTCGGCGTGGGTGAAGTCGAACTCGGTAACCACCATCACGCCGCCGCTCGCCCCGAAGGTCACCGCGCCGACCGTGGTGGCCACCGGAAGCCAGGCGGCGGTGTCGTGGGTTCCGAACCATCCGGACGGCTCGCAGCAGACCGCCGCGCAGGTCGAGTTCAGCGGCCCGAGCGCGATCACCGAAAGCGTCACAACGGCGAAGAGCATTAAGAAGTCGCTCGCCAAGGGCAGCTGGAGGGTGCGCGTTCGCACCAAGGGCCTGCACGCCGATTGGGGCGCGTGGTCTGACTACGTGCCGTTCGTGGTCGCCGATTACCCGTCGTGCTGGGTTGCCTCGCCTGCGACCGACGGCGTGCTCATCGACTCCGTGCCGATGACCGTTCAGGTATCGGCCTCCGACGAGACAGGGATAGCCAATGCCACGCTGACGCTTTCCGAGGTCGGCGGAGCGACGATAGCCACGGCCGACGTGACGAGCATGAAGCCCGTTGAGCTTGGCAGCTACACGACCATCAAGAACGGAATCGACTACCTGCTCACCCTGACGGTGGCGGGCGGCTCGGGCCTGTCGAAAACGGCCACGCGCCGGTTCAAGACGCACTGGGCGGAGCCGGCAACCCCCGTAATCACCGTGACGTACGGCGATGACCTCACGTGCCACGTGAAGGTGGAGAACGGCGTTTCCGCCTACAACGTCGAGGAGACGACGATCATAGGCCCGATGGCCTACGACGAGGACACGGGCGAGATACCCATGCTCGGCACGATCACGTGCGACGGCGACGAACTGGTGTTTGGCGACGCGTCGAAATGCGTCGGCTTCGTGGTCGAGCGCGTGCTGGTCGAGGGCGACCACCTTCTCACGTCGAGCCTGCTCGATGTCCAGGAAACCATCGACCGCGTGCCGCCGCTCAACGCCGACTTCAAGTACCGCGCAACTGGCACTGCGGCGAACGGAACGTCTTCCTACGCCGAGGCCAAGGCGAACCTGCACGCCGAGTGCATGGCGCTCAACTTCGGCCAGGATGCCTCGACGCTGCTCAAGATGGAGCTTGACGCCAAATACTCGACATCTGCGGCGCGAAGCTTCAACAGCTTCCATTTCGCCGACGGCGGGGAAAACGGTGGGCTTCCGCAGTCGTATGCGCTCGATGAGGCAGACCTTGCGACATCGGCCTCTTGCCTGCTTGAGCGAGACGGGCACGACCTGTTCCGCAAGATCATGCGCACACAGTGGCAGGGCTGGTGGCGCGGCCTCGCCGGTGAGCGTGCGTTCGGCGCGATGACGTTCAACGAGTCGCTTAAATCTGCGGGGCTTTGGTCGGCATCGGCGAAGGTCGAGCACGATGTGTTCGAGGAGCCGAGCAATGCCTGATTGGAAAAAGCGATTCGCGGCCTCGTACCGCTTTATGCGCGTTGACCGAAAGACCGGTCTCGATGTCGAGCGACTGCGCAACATCCGAAACGGCGGGAGCATCGAGCGAAACCAGGACACCAGCTACGAGACGGGCAAGATCGACTACCTCGGAACGCTCGACCTCGGTAGTGACCTCCTGCGCATCTACCTCGATGCCACGTTCCCGGACGACACAACGGTGTCGGAGCCGCTTGGTACGTTCGTCGTATCGACGCCAAAGCGTTCAACTGGCTACAACTCGTCTGAAGCAGACCTATCAGGCCGCTTGTCCGAGGTTGCGGAAGACGAGTTCGACGCCCCGCGCTCGCTTGCGGCTGGCAGCAACGCCGTCGGCGAGGCGGCGAAGCTCCTGCGCGAGGTCGGCCTTGAGGTTATCGCCGACCCGTCCGACTTCACGCTAACGACCACGTGGGTTATCGGGGCAATCGGCAACGGGGAGAGCAACTACGCCACCCGCCTGAAGGCCGTAAACGCCCTTCTCGATGCGGCGGGCTTCAGCTCGGCGTCGTGCGACCCGATGGGGCGCGTGCTGCTGCGCCGCTACGTCGAACCTGACAAGCGCGCGCCAGCGATGGTCATGGAAGAGGGCAAGTGGGCGCGTTTCGAGGACGGCGGCACCGAGGAGCTGGACAAATCGGGCGTGGCGAACGTCGTGCACGTCGATTACTCGACATCCGACGAAAGCATAAGGGGCACGGCAATCGACTCCGACCCCAACAGCCAGTACTCGACCGTCACGCGCGGTTGGCGCAAGTCGGCCAAGTACACGAAGAGCGAGCTTCCGGCAGGCTCCACGGCGGCTGAACGGCAGGCCAACGCCAACGCCGAGGCGGCGACCCTCCTGCGCACCCAGCAATCCGCGATCCACCGCCTGAAGGTGACGCACGTCTACGCGCCCGTGGGCGTTTCCGACGCCATCGAGGTTCGCTGGCCGAGCGCCGGCATCTTCGGGAACTTCGCGATACGTAAGCAGACTCTCACCCTCGTGGGAGGATGCCCGATGGAATTGGAGATGAGGCGATTTGAACGCTAGCACCATAGCCGACGCGGGTGAACAGCTCGCCGCCCTGTTCTCGCCGCAAGGCGGCTCGGGGCACTCCGTGGGCTTCGGCACCGTGAAGTCCGTCTCGGGCGCGACGCTCGCGGTCGCCATATCCGGCACGACGCTCTCGGGGCTTCCGATGACCACGGCATGCTCGGCGGCCAAGGCGGGCGACCGTTGCATCGTCGAGACCATCGGCCCGCAGGCTATCGTCACGGGCCTAATAGCCAAGTAAGGGAGGTATTGATGGCAGAAACGACCCAATACGCCGCCCTGATGCTCGACGCCAACGGGAACGTCGATAGGGTGCGCACGACCGACGGCAAGATCTACTACATTGCATCGACCATCGCCATGGATTCGGCGGAAGCGGCGCAAGAGGCCGCAGCGAACTGCAAGACGGCCATGGACAACGCCAACGCCGCCGAGGAAAAGCGGGTTTCGGCCGAGAAAACAAGGGCTTCGAACGAGACCTCGCGCCTCAACGCAGAGGTGAACCGTGCCAACAACGAAGTGGCCCGCGTCAACAGCGAGAACGCCCGCAAAACGGCCGAGTCCTCGCGAGCAAGCGCCGAGAGCGCCCGCAAGTCTGCCGAATCGACGCGCGAAAGCAACGAGGCCGCCAGAAAGACGGCCGAGTTGAAACGCCATGACGAGCACATCGCAGACCAACAGGCCTCGTCGAACGCCGCAGCTGCCGCCAGTGGCGCGGCCTCGCGCGCCAACGCGGCGGCAAACCAGGCCCTACAGATCGCCAACTCGATCGCCCAGGGCAGCGTCGGCGATTCCGACATCGCAGACCTGCGCAGCCAGAACGAGAAGCTGGCCTCGATGCTCGCGAACGCCACGGGCAAGTTCTTCTTCATGGGCGGCACCGTCTACGCCCCGTCGGCGAAGGCGTCAATAAGCAACGGAACCGTCACGCTCGGCTCCACCTGCTCGGTATCAGGCACGACCATCGTGCTCGCATAGAAAGGAAACTCAAATGGCAACAGTGAACGCAGAGCGCTTCGGCATTGACGGGCAAACCTACACGCTCATCGACGGCACGGCCCGAGAGAACGCCCAGCTGGCGCTCAACAACGCTGAGTACAACCGCCAGAGCCTCATCGGCAAGTACGGCGGGCAGAGCATCGCCGCCATCCTTGCCGGGGAGATCGACAGCGGTACGGTGTACGACGCCCTGCACAAGCGCATCGCCGCCGGCAACTTCGCTGGGCTGCGCGTCGGCGACTACATCGACGTGCCGCTCGTGAGCGCGTCAAACGTGGCGGCCCAGCAGTCCGTGCGCTTCCTGCTTGCGCACTTCGACCCGTACTACCAGTGCGGCGACAGCGCCAAGGGCCACCACATCGCGTTCATCGCGTCCGCGCCCGTCGCCGTGGCCAAGACCGTCACCGGCGTGGCCAACGACAGCTACCTGATGTGGAACACCGCGAACACCAACCAGGGCACCGCAGACGTGAAGAACCCGTACCTGAACAGCAACCTCAAGGCGTGGGAGAAGCTGTTCGAGGCGTGCCTGCCCGAGGGGCTGACCAAGTACCTGCTCACCCAGCGCGTGCTGCTTGAGGAGCGTTACAGCGCGAGCGGCGCGCTCAGCGACTCCAACAGCTGGAGCTGGCAGGACATCGGCAAGGTGTGGTCGCCCTCCGAGATGGAGGTGTACGGCTGCCCGGTGTGGGGCACCAAGGGCTACAGCGTGGGCTTCGACTGCCAGTTCGACCTGTTCCGCGATACCGCGCACCGCTTGAACGGAACTCGGTACTCTTGGTGGCTGCGTTCCGTCGTGGGTGGCTCCTCGTCCAGCGTGTGCTACGTCGGCACCACCGGCAATGCCCACTACTACTCGGCGACGAACACCTGGGTTCGCCCCCGCCCCGGCTTCCTCGTTGGCTAGCCAGCCGAGTGCTCTATACTTCTCTTTCGATGCGACCGCCTTGCGCGGTCGCATCCCTGCCCGCGTAGCGGGCCGTTTTTTTCGCCACTATTTCCGGGAGGTGCCATGAGCGGCGTCTACCAGCGAAACCGCGAGGTGTCCGAGTACAAGTTCTTCACGCAGGCCATTGCCATCCGCGTGGAGGTCAACAAGCTCATGGCCTCCTCGTCGGTCGTGCCGAAAGCCTACAGGCTGCTGAACGCAGTCCCCACGGTGGAGACCGCGCGCAGCATCGTGTACAACGTCAACCGCGCCGACTGCTTCTACCCCAACAGCTCGTTCAACGCGCTTGAGCGCAAGCGTTACCTGACGCTGGCGATAGCCGACTGCGAGCAGTTGATGCTCGACATGCAGTGCCTCATGGACATCGGCCTGCCCGTGAACGCCAACCGCTTCGAGGCGCTGGCGGGCATGGTCGAGGAGGAGATCAAACTGCTCAAGGGCGCGCGCAAGAACGTGCGCGTCACCGGCAAGAAGACGACAGAGGAGCGCATAGCCGAGGCCGAGGCCGAGCTAGAGCGCCTGCGTTCGCTATAATGGGCGGCGGTCCCGTCTTGTATATCGGTACAATTGGTGGCTGCGTTCCGTCATGGGTAGCTCCTCGTCCAACGTGTGCTACGTCAACAACAACGGCAATGCCAACTACAACTCGGCGACGAACACCTGGGTTCGCCCCCGCCCCGGATTCCCTTACTGCCAGACCGAGTAGGCCAGCGGGCCGAAAGCAGAGCGCGGAGAGGAAGGAAGGCGCGACCATCGGGCACGAGCCCGTAAATACGCACCCCGCGAGGGTGGCCGGACGCTGCTTGCATGGCGCGGCGCTCCGTGGCTTCGCCGCGTTTCATGGCCATACCTCAAGCGGCTGTCAGAGCCACATTGCAAGCCGTGCGGGGTGCCTTCTATGAACTCGGAGCAAAGGCGGGCCGCACGCCGGAAGCGCCGCGAGGAGAAGCGCGCCAGGGCCAAGGCCGAGCGCGTCAAGGCGTGCACCCTTGAGACGGTGGCCGACCTCAACAGCCTGTGCAAGGCTTCCAAGCAGGCCGCGCGTGGCGTCATGTGGAAGGCCTCGACGCAGCGGTACATGAAGGACTACCTGCGAAACGCCGTGAAATCGCGCCAAGACCTTTTGGAGGGCCGCGACATATGCCGGGGTTTCATCCGCTTCGACCTGTGGGAGCGCGGCAAGCTGCGCCACATCAGTGCAGTGCACTTCCCCGAGCGCGTGGTGCAGAAGTCGCTGTCCCAGAACGCCCTCGTGCCCGCGATAGTCCCCACGCTCGTATCCGCGAACTCCGCCAACATCAAGGGGCGCGGCACCGACTACGCCCTTAAGCTGCTCAAGCGCCACCTGGCCGACCACTGGCGGCGGCATGGGCGCGAGGGCTACATACTGCTGGGCGACTTCTCCGACTACTTCGCGCGCATTGCCCACGAGCCGGTCAAGCGGCAGGTGGCCGACGCGCTGCTCGACCCGCGCGTGGTCGCCCTTGAGCACCGCCTGATAGACGCGCAGGGCGAGGTCGGCCTGGGCCTGGGCAGCGAGCCAAACCAGATATGCGCGGTGGCGCACCCCAACCGCATCGACCACTACGTGGCCGAGATGCTGCGCCCCGAGGCCTACGGGCGCTACATGGACGACTTCTACCTGATCCACGAGTCCAAGGAGTACCTGCAAGTGTGCCTTCTGCTGATAGAGCACGAGTGCGCGAAGCTCGGCATCGCGCTGAACCCGCGCAAGACCCGCGTGGTAAAGCTGTCGCGCGGCTTCACGTGGCTGAAGAAGCGTATCTTCTACACGGAGACGGGCCACATAGTCGTGAAGCCGTGCCGAGACTCCATAACGCGGGAGCGCCGCAAGCTCAAGAAGATGGCCCGCATGGTCGCCGATGGCGTCATGACCCCCGAGCAGGTGGAGCAGAGCTACCAGAGCTGGCGCGGCGGCATGGCGCATTTGGACGCGCACCGCAGCGTGCTGGCCATGGACGCGCTGTACCGCAGTCTGTTCGAAAACCTCGCGGGGGGGTTGCTCAATGCAGCCAAACCCGGAAGGCGATTCGAGCGGAACGCCCTCGCCATAGCGGAAGGGCGGCAGCTCAAAACGGCGGCCTAGACAGGTCGGAAACGAAATAACCAGCGTATTGAGAGCGTGCTGCGGCGCGCCTTCTTTTTTGCGCGCGTTCAGGAAGCTCGGCAATCTCACGGCGCTAATACGATGGCGGCACATCCCCCGACACGAAAGGAGTCCGCATGGACACTGAGGAGAAGCGTCCCGACACCGTGGACGACGGCACGCAGGCCGAGGTGAACGCGCTGCGAAACCTGCTCTCGCAGCTGGGCGACCCCGACGCGGCCCATGAGGCGGGCGTCATCGACGACGACCTGCACATCGAGCAGAAGGCCAAGAAGATGGCCTATACGGCGGCGCTCGCCGCCTACGACAGAGGCGAGACGCCCGACGTGCCGGCGCTGCTCGGCCAGATGCGCGAGCAGGCGTCGAAGCCGACGCAGACCGAGCAGAACACGGCGAACATCGACTACCTGCTCATGACGGTTGGAGGTGACCAGTAATGCCGACGAAGAAGACCGAAGAGCATTCCGAGCACTTCGCGCTCGTCAAGAAGTACTACGACCGACCTCTTTGGAGTAAGGCGCGAGTGCATAAGGCCGTCAAGTGCAAGTGGATCACCGCCGACGAGTACAAGGAGATCACCGGCGAGGAGTACACGGCCGAATAGGCGGAAGGAGGGCGCCCAGGATGGAAGTGCTCAAACTTTTTGCGCCTTACGGACCGGCTTGGCTTGGAGGCGTGCTCCTGGCGCTCGTTGCGTTCTACTTCGGGAGACAGTTTCTCGAGGAGTACAAACGCCAAAACCAGCGGAAGGGCGAGCTCGACCTGAAACGCGAGGAGCGCAAGCAGGCCGAAGTCGACGAGAGGGCGCAGCGCGACCGCGAGCGGTCCCAAATGGAGGGGCGCATCGCCGCCCAGATGGAGCGCAGCAACACCCTGATTGAAGGAATGAAAACGCTCATGGAGTCGGTTGTCGCGTCAAATGACGTCCTTCACGCAGACTTGGTCCACAGCCAGGCGCGCAGCCAGGGCATGGCAGAGAAGGTCGACCATATCTACGACCGAGTTGACCTCATGTACAACAAGGAGACAGGGAGATAGAGATGACTGATATACAGGCAGGGCTCACGGTGCTGACCGTCCTCGTGGTGCCCTATATCGTGCAGGCTATCAAGACGAAGGCGATGACTGGCAATGTTGCCCGCTGGACGGCCATTGCAGTATCGGCGCTGTGCGGCGCATTGACGGCCATGGCCGGGGGTATGCCGACTGACCCCACGGCGTGGGTTACGTCCATCTTCGCCGCGGTAGGCGGCGTGCAGGTGGCCTACGCCGCCTTCAAGAGCGTTGGCGTTACCGACAAGTGGCTCGACGCGCTCTTGGCGCTCGGCGACGTGAAGAAGGAGGGCTAGCCATGGATGACGAGACCTTTGAAGAGCTTAACGACGGAAGGGGCGACGATGACGAAGAGTAGCCTCTGCACCTACGCCAACATCACTGGCAACCGCAACAGCGGGCGTTCGGGCAATCGCGTTTGCAAGATCACGCCGCACTACATGGCGGCCCATTGGACGGGCAGGCAGTGCGCCGACTACTTCGCAGCGACCGCGCGCCAGGCAAGCTCGAACTACTGCATCGGCTACGACGGCGACATCGCCATGAGCGTGGACGAGGGCGACCGCGCCTGGACTTCCGCTAGCAAGTGGAACGACGACCGCGCCATCACGATCGAGTGCGCGAACAACGCAGACTCCTCGCTCACCGACGCCACGTGGGCCGCGCTCGTCAACTTGTGCGCCGACATCTGCCGCCGCTACGGCTTCCGCCTCGCATACGACGGAACGCGAAACGCCACGCTCACCGAGCACCGCATGTTCTCCTCGACCGATTGCCCCGGCGCGTGGCTGCATGCCCGCATGGATCAGCTCGCATCCGAGGTGAACGCGATTCTCGACGGCGGCAGCGCCCCGACCGTCCCGCCATCGGTACCGGCAGAGCAGCCGAGCGCCACCGGCAAGGAGGGTACAGGCTTCAACGGAACCTACCGCTGCACAGTCGATTGTCTGAACGTCAGAGATGCGCCGGCGCTTTCAGGCTCCGTGGTAGCCTCCTACGGCAAGGGCGAGACAGTCAACCTCGATGACTGGTATTGCATCGCGGACGGCTACGTGTGGGGACGCTACACCAGCGACAGCGGTCATACTCGCTACATCGCCGTCGGCAAGCCCACGGGAGGCTACGACCCGAACGACTACCTCGTGCGCGTCGGCACCGCGCAGGCGCAGACCAGCAACTCGGCGGGAACGTACCGCATCTGCGTCGATGCCCTGAACGTGCGCTCCGGTGCTGGCACCGGCTACTCGACCGTCGCAACCTACCATCGCGGGGAGACTGTGACGCTCGACGGCACGTTCGCATCGGCCGACGGCTACGTTTGGGGCCGCTATACGGGCGGTTCCGGCTACAAGCGCTGGATCGCCGTAGAAACCGCCTCCGGCGAGAAGTACGCAGAGAAGGTGTAGGCGATGCCGTACCCAAGCCCTGCCGACGAAGACCGCAACGGCGGGTGCGGCCCGCTTGTGGCGGCGGTAATCCTGCTGCTCATCGTGTTTGCCGCCGCCTCGTGCGCCAGGCAGGCCATGGGGGCGCAGGACATGACGGTATCGCCCGCGCGAACCGATGGCCCGATTTACGATTTGCCGGATGGCGTGCATCAGGAAATCGTGTGCGATAAGCTCAACCGCGAGTACCTTCTGCTCACGACAGACGAGGGCGGCGTGTACCTCATGCCGTACCTCGACGAGCACGGTGACCAGGCGATTATGCCGCAAGCCTAGTGCGTGGTATCCTAAGAAGAACGATCGTCCCGAACGAGCAGATCTCGGTTCGAGAAGTTGTTCGAACGGGGCACCATTTAAACTGAAAAGCCCGTTGCCCTCGCGGTGGCGGGCTTTTTTGCTACCCATACGCCGGGATTCGAACCCGACAGGGTGCGGAGCTGAGGAAACGCGTAAGCGTTTTCCAGCGCAGCACGCAAGGAGCGGAGCGACGCAGCGAAAGCGGGCGGCGCCAGCCGCACGCGGACATCCCGCTGGGGGCACCATTTAAACTGAGAAGCCCGTTGCCCTCGCGGTAACGGGCTTTTTGCTGCCATGCGCCGGGATTCGAGCCCAACAGGGTGCGAAGCCGAGAAAATGCATCTACGCTTTGACCCTAACAAGTGATTAACTTAGTCCCTAGCAATACGATATCTGAAACGTCCGTATCGAAAAACATTGCCTGGAGACAGCTCCGTCTCCATTAGCCGTGATGTTGACAAGCTTTCTTATCAATCGCACGTCTTGAAAAATTATCCCAACTTCAAAATCGCTGTGAGTTCCGAGGGTGTCGGGAAACAGCACATTCCCTCAACTCGCACCCTGCACACAGCATAAATACCTCCAATCCGTACATCGATAAAACAGCGCCGCGTGTAGTCCAGTTCCCTGGTCTCGATTTGTAAATTTGTTGGCGAAGTCCAGGCATACGCTGCAAACAACTTGCGAACATCCCATGCGGGGGCATCGTCCCTCTCAGCTTCATGAGTCACGAAAGGAAAGAGGTCTCCAACTCCGGCCCCATCGCCCGATTTGCAAACCCAAGACTTGTAGCCGGCCCTCACGCCGTACTCACGACCATCGCGCAACAGAGACAAATCCAGCTCATTCTCATGAAATCGAATATCGATCTCTTCAAAATCCCCGAAAATACAATGATGAATGCCCTCGAGGCGTAATGAGCTCAAACGTCCGCCAGAAGCCAACCCAACTGGCACGGGAATGCTATCGAAGTCACGTTCGGAAGCCACCGTTTCCCGAACACTAGGCTCTTTGAACAATACCTTATACAGCGGATCAAGCAGCGCCTTACTTCCTGTCGTAGAACTCGAGCAAGCGATGACAAGGCCATCTGTGGGCCGTATGTAGCACAGCTGCCCAAAAAGGCCAGAGCATCTGAACCCGCCACGCCGGCACATCCAGAACTGGTATCCATAGCCATTGCTGTCTTCAGTCGCCTCAGACGGATAAAAGGGACTCGTTTCCACCTGAATCTTCGTCGCCTCGGCAACCCATTCCGCGGGAATGATCTGTTCCCCACGCCACTTGCCGCCATCCAGCAAACATTGACCAAACTTAGCCAAATCCGGTGTCGAAAGGTGAAGACCAAAACCTCCGGTCGTATGACCGGCTTGATCCTCTTCCCACCACCAATTTCTAATGCCTAACGGCGTAAACAAACGTTCAGCGAGATAATCGGATTCTTTCGTTCCACTTATGCGTTGCACGAGCATGCTCAATAAATGTGAACACAGCGAATCGTAGTGAAAGACCTCGCCCGGCTTCCAGTCAAACTCACGATGAAGAACCTCATGTGCCCAGTCGTCTCCCGCACCAATATACGAAAGGTCACTCTCCTGCCCCATCGTCATAGTCAGCAAATTGCGAACCGTCACATTGCGAAAGCGCTCATCCGCAATCTCGCCTTCATATTCCGGAAAGTATGAAATCCAGCGATCGGCCAGCGACAGCCGTCCTTCATTCACCAACATCCCAACAGCAACCGAAGTGAAGGACTTAGTCACAGAATAGAGCGGATGAACGTGTTCGAGGGCGAACGGCGCAGCCGCATGCTCGAAGACGACTTCACCATCTTGTCGGACCACGACTGAGCGGACTTCCACACCCGCGGACCTCCACGCCGCAAGGCACGCCTCGCCCATCTTATTGTCAAAGATAATATTAGGCACCCTCAACCACTGCCTCTCGAACGAAATCAGTACAAGATGAGGTCGCCCTCGACGCTTATTCAAGGACGACCTCATCTAATTGCTGGCGCGCGGGGAAATACTTGTCCCGCAGCTCCACTTCTTTGGCTACTTTGCAGCCTCTACCGCCGGCACGTCCTCCTTGTACGTCGCATACGTAAGCAGGAACGAAATCACGCTGGAAACCACGATGGCTATGATTACGTAAATCAGGTAGTTCGCGCCCATTGCACCGGACGGGTCAATGAAGCCCGGGAAGGCGCAGAAGCCGCCGCCGGTGAAGGCGAACATCTTGGTGCCAAGAGCGCCGATGATTAGGCCGCCGGGCACAGAGGCGATGCAGCTCATGATAAAAGGCTTCTTGCGCGGAAGGGTCACGCCGTAGATGCAGGGTTCGGTGATGCCGAAGAAGAAGCCCGAGATGAACGCCGGCCATGCAAGCTGCTTGAGCTTTACGTCCTTAGTCTTCAGAAGGATAGCGAGGACGGCAAGGGACTGAGCGTATGAACAAACCATGTACGGCGCCATGACAATATCCCAGCCCTGGGAGGCAATGTTCACCAGCATGAGGGCAATGACACTCCAGTGGAATCCGAAGATGACCATAGGCTGCCAAATGGCAGTAAGCACGATGCCGCCGAGCGCGCCGCCGATGACAGGCAAGCTGTAGAGGGAGTTAAACAGCAGGCTCATGAGGTTCGTGATCAGGGTGGCAATCGGGCCAATAATCAAATAGGTAGCGGGGACCATCACAACGAGCACGCACGTAGGCACAAAGAAGAACTTTACATACTCAGAGAAATGCTTGCGGCACCACTTCTCCAGCTTTGCCGCGAACCAAACAGAGATGATAATCGGAATGACAGAGCTCGTATAACCCGAAGACGGCATGATGACAGGTATGCCGAGAAAAGTCGTGTAGTAGTTCATGGCAAAGGGAGTGCCGGCAAGCACCGTTCCCAAAACATCGCCAGATGTGATGTTGACCATCGCCGGATACGTAAGTGCGATACCGAGCGTCATGCCAACGAACTCACTACAGCCAAACTTCTTTGCCGCGGTATAGCCAAGGATAATCGGCAGGAAGTAGAAGAAGCCGTCACCAGCCGCAAATAGAATCTGGTACAAGCCATCTGTCGCCGTAATCCATCCAAGGGCGACGAGAATACTCAAAACACCCTTGATCATGCCCGCGGCACACAGCACCGCAAGAATCGGCTGGATTACGCCCGAAATAGTATCGATAAGGGCACTAACAACGTTTCCTTTCTTGACGGGCTCACCATCAAGATTAACCTCGCCCAGCCCCTCGACACCAGAAGCGGCAACCGCGGCATCGTAAACATCCTCAATCACATTGATGCCGACAACAACCTGATACTGGCCATTCGCGTTGATTACTTGAATGACGCCTTTATGAGATTCAATTGCCTTAGTATCGGCCTTCGCATCGTCTCGCAGCTTGAAACGTAGACGCGTCATGCAGTGCGAGATGCTCAGGATGTTTTCCTTACCGCCGACGAGGCCAACTACGTCCTCGCCGAGCTTGCGATTTGCAAGCTCTTTGCTTTCGCTCATGGTTTTCCTCCCATGCGACCTGTCCAAGGTCGGCCGCCCGCCATCATTCGCTAAATTGATTTCCGATACTAGTGAAGTTCTGGCCAGAACTCCTTATTCGCCTCAATGAGATCGTCAAGGATCTTCTTTGCAACGGAGGCAGAGGGGACCGTCTTCGAAAGCGTCAGCGCCTGCCAAAGCTCCTGATAGGAATGGTCGACCCAAGCAGACACTGCAAGCTTTTCGACCGAGACCTGTTCCTCCATAAGTCCTTTCTGGAATTGCGGAATCTCACCTTGGCAAATTTTCTCGTAGCCGTCGCTGCCGACGATGCAGGGGATCTCGACCATAGCCGTTGGGTCAAAATTGGACACAGCCCCGTCGTTGGGAACAATCAGCGAGAAACGTTCACGGGTGTTCTCTGCCAAAGCGCGAGCGAGATCGACAATGTACTCAGCGTGGGTATCTGGCTTAAGGCCGAAACCCTCAGACGTGCCCTTTTCGATAATCTGGCGAGCGGTACCGAAGACGCGTTTCTCGCGACCCTCACGGACCTCGTCGGTACGGGTGTGGTTGGGGTCGGTGTGCTCAACCACATAGTCCGGGAAGAGATAGTACTTGAGGTAGGTGTTCGGAATGGTATTCGGATCGAGCGCGTAAACATCCTTAGCCTTACGGAACGTCTGGTCCCAAGACGCATCGACGAATTCAAGGCCAGAATCCTCGCCAGCATAACCGTTTTTAGCCATTTGGGCCTTGATAGTGGGCATAAGATCATTGCCTGCACGGTCGTGAATCTTTGTCCACCAGCCAAAGTGGTTGAGGCCGTAGTAGCCGACGACGAGGTCGTTGTGGTCCTTGAGACCACACATCTGAGCCATGATATCCATCAGGGCTATTGGCATGTCGCAAATGTTGATGATCTTTGAATCCGGGCGAAGACGGCGTGTCGCCTCAGCAACGATCGCCGCGGGGTTGGAGTAGTTGAGCATCCATGCGTTGGGACTGTATTTCTCCATGTAGTCAAGGATCTCGAGTACGCCGCCAATGGAGCGCAAGCCATAAGCAATGCCACCAGGACCGCAGGTCTCTTGGCCAAGAACGCCATAGCGCAGAGGGATCTTCTCGTCCTTATCGCGCATAGCGTACTTGCCAACGCGAATCTGGGCAAGTACAAAGTCGATGCCTGTGAAGGCCTCCTCAGGGTCGGTCGTATAGCTGAAGGTTACCTCTGGAGCATTTTCCCTGATGTAGATGGCACATGCCTTGGCAATTGTCCCCTGACGCTCGGCATCGTTGTCATAGAGCGTAATCCTATTGATGGGGAACACATCACGCTTCGCGAGAAGTGTCAGAACAACGCCCGGCGTATAAGTGCTTCCGCCTCCCGCGATAGTAACCGCATAGCTCTGTTTTGCCATTGCAAATCCTCCTGTCTAGACATGTACTTGACGACTTGAATTATAGCCACATGATTTGCTATCTGTCTAGACATGTTAAGCACACGGGTGAACGGTTGATTTATGGCGGTAAGCGGTAACTTTAAGCGCCTTCACTTCCTATAATTGGTAGAAACAGACTATCGCACCGATTTGACGCATTCCGCACCACCTCTATAAGGAGAGCATTTTGGCAAGGATCCTGTACAGTGAAATTTACCGCAGCCTTCGAGAGCGGATTGTCGAAGGTAAGCATCCCGTGGGATCGCTCCTTCCTTCCGAACAAAATCTTTCCAAAGAGTTCTCCTGCTCTCGAATGACGGTGCGCAAGGCCATCTCACTTCTCGCAAATGAAGGTCTAGTTCAGTCCATTAAAGGCAAGGGAGTCCTCGTAATCGAGACGTCACTTGCAGGCACCAGCAAAGAGGGCGCATTCACCGTAAGTGGCCTTTCTTCGTTCAGCGAATCGGCACACGCGATCGGAGCAATTCCAACGTCAAAAATCGTCTATTTCGAACACGTAAGCACCAATAAGTGTCTAGCTCAATTGACGGGATTTCCCGAAGGAGAAGACCTTACGCATTTGAAGCTCGTCCGCATGCTCGACGATAAACCGGTCGCTGTCGACCGCCACTACTTCCTAACTTCCTCCGTCCCCGGCCTAAACGAGCAGAATGCCACCCTGTCGCTCTTCCATTACATCGAGGATGAGCTAGGGCTCACCATTGCCGTGAGCAAACGAACGATAACACTCGCCCAGCCCGACACTGAGGACTGCCGGTTGCTTGACATCGATCCTTCTTCGTATCTGGCGGTCGTAACCAGCCAGACATTCGACTCAACCGGAACTCAATTTGAGTATGTCGAGGCGCGTTATATTCCGAGCATCTTCCATTTTCACGACACGGCAACGCGCACACCCCTACCCTAGCAAACGGCACGGAGCAGACTCTTCCCTAATAAATTTGTTCAACAAAAAAGCCGGGGCCCACGCGATGCAGACCCCGGCTCAATACCGTGACGATATGTCAGTTACGTTCTACACGTAGAACAGGATGTCGTCGTAGGTCGGAACCGGCCAGTAGTCGGCGGCCACGATCTCCTCCATGGCGTCCACGGCGGCGCGCAGCGTATCCATAGCGGGAACGACCTCGTGCGCGTACACATTGGCCTGTTCCTGGCCATCGAGGGCCTCGGCCTTCTGATGCACGGCGTCGAGCGCCTTGATGGAGTCGTTGATGGCGGTGATACCGTTGCAGAGCTTGTTGAGCGTGTTCTGCTCGCACTGCATGGCGGCCTCAGCACCGGCGGCACGAATAGTCTCAAGGCCCTTAGCGACCTTGGTGGCATAGGCGGTAATGACCGGGCGATAGGTACGACGCGCCTCACGAACCATCGTGGTGGCCTCGATGTTCATGAGCTTGTTGTACTTCTCGAGCTTACAGTCGTAACGGCACTGGGCCTCGGCCTTGGTCAGGACGCCCGTCTCCTCAAAGAGCGCGATAGCCTTATCGGAAACAAAGGCGGGCAGGGCGTCGGCCGTGGTCTTGTTGTTGGCAAGGCCGCGCTTCTCGGCCTCAATGGGCCACTCGTCGGAGTAACCGTCGCCGGAGAACAGGATGCGCTGGTGATCGGTCAACACCTTCTTGCAGTACTCGAGCGCGGCGTCCTGGAACTTATCCTCGGGCGTACCCTCGAGTGCGTCGGCGAAGGACTTGAGCGACTTTGCCACGGCGGCATCGAGTACCAGGTTGGAGTCGGAGACGTTCTGCTCGGAGCCGCAGGCACGGAACTCGAACTTGTTGCCGGTGAAGGCGAACGGGGAGGTGCGGTTGCGGTCGGTATTGTCCTGCATCAACTTGGGCAGGGTATCGGCGCCCAGGTCGAGCACGCCGCGCGTGGCATGGACGGAAGCCTTGCCATCGATGATCTTCTCGACGACCTCGGTAAGCTGGTCGCCCAGGAAGATGGACATAATCGCCGGAGGAGCCTCATTGGCGCCCAGACGATGATCATTGCCGGCCGAGGCAACGGAGGCACGCAGGAGCTCCTGATAGTTATCGACGGCCTCGATCACCGCGGTGAGGAAGACGATGAACTGCAGGTTGTCGAGCGGAGTGTCGCCCGGATCAAGCAGATTCTCGGACTCGGTGCCAAGCGACCAGTTGTTGTGCTTGCCCGAACCGTTGATGCCCTCGAAGGGCTTCTCGTGCAGCAGGCAGACCAAGTCGTGGCGGGAGGCGATGAGCTTCATCTTCTCCATCATGACCAGGTTCTGGTCGATGGCCTCGTTGACCTCGCCATAGACCGGTGCGAGCTCATGCTGGCAGGGAGCAACCTCGTTGTGCTTGGTCTTGGCAGGAATGCCAAGCGCCCACAGTTCATCGTCCAGGTCCTTCATATAGGCCGAGACGGTGGGGCGGATTGCGCCAAAGTAGTGCTCCTCGAGCTCCTGGCCCTTGCAGGGAGCAGCGCCAAAGAGAGTGCGACCGGTGATGACCAGGTCCCTGCGCTTGCGGTAAGCGTCCTTCTTGATCAGGAAGTACTCCTGCTCATCGCCCACGGAAGGAACGACCTTCCTGGGGGTCTTGCCAAACAGCGCCAAAACGCGCTTGGACTCACGCGAGAGCGCGGTCATGGAGCGCAGCAGCGGGGTCTTCTTGTCCAGGGCCTCGCCCGTGTAGGAGCAGAAAGCTGTGGGGATGCACAGGACATCGTCCTTAATGAATGCGGGGCTGGTGGGATCCCAAGCGGTGTAGCCACGGGCCTCGAAGGTGGCACGCAGGCCGCCGTTGGGGAAACTGGAGGCGTCCGGCTCGCCCTGGATGAGGTTCTTGCCCGTAAACTTGGTAATGGCGGTGCCGTCGTGGTTGGGCTCGAGGAAGCTGTCGTGCTTCTCGGAAGTAATGCCCGAAAGCGGCTGGAACCAGTGCGCGTAGTGCGTCGCGCCCTTGGAGATGGCCCAGACCTTCATGGCGTGGGCAACGGCGTTGGCCACATCCAGGTCGAGCGGCTCACCGTCCTCGAGGGTTGCAGCAAGGCGCTTCCAAATGTCCTTGGGGAGGTAGTCCTTCATGACTTCCTCAGAGAACACCATGGTCCCGAAGCGGTCAGTAAGTTCGGCCATACGGAACTCCCTTCGTATCGGCACCGCGTGAGAAGCGGTGTTGATTACTAACGAACGAGTCATAGATTAGGCTCGTCGTGTTTCCGCAACATTACCGTTATGTTGCTGTCACGAAACCAATCAATGAGGTTACCGCATCGCAGCGGTATTGCCACCCTCAACAGCCAACGAACTGCATAAATTGCAGACCTCCCCGCATGGTTTAAGAGTAGTCAATCTGGGATGGGGCTCTATTAACTGGTATTTTGCATCAGATACCATTCAATATAGCCCTTTCCTACATTGACCGCTCTGCTATAGGCAATGCCGATAGCGTGGCATCTTTGATTGGTATCCCTAAATCGCGAGTAAAACTCCACCGTGGCACAGCGGTGCTGTAGAATCCTTACAACACATCGCACTAAATATTTAAAGGAGCACGATATGCGCGTCGACGAGGTTTTTAAGCAGGCAGCATCCCAGGGCACTGCACCCGTTTCGTTTGAAATGTTCCCGCCCAAGGGTGAGCTTACCCTCGATACGGCTCGCGAGGTGGCAGGCAACCTGTGCAAGCTTTCACCGAGCTTTGTCTCGGTCACTTGTTCCGCTGGCGGCTCGGGTAACGGTGCCACCACCGCCCCCATCGCGCATATGATTACGAGCGAATTCGATACGCCCTCGGTAGCGCACCTCACCTGCGTTGGCCGCACACATGCCGATATCGCCGCCAAGATTGACGAGTATCGCTCGGCCGGCGTGGAAAACGTGCTGGCCCTGCGCGGCGACCTGCCCGCTGGCGCGACCGAGGACGACAAGCCCGCCTCCGACTACGCCTACGCCCGTGACCTCATCCCCGAGCTCGTCGACGCCGGCTTTTGCGTGGGCGCCGCAGCCTACCCCGAGGGCCACATTGCCTGCGAGGATCTCAACCTCTCGGTCGAGCACCTCAAGCAAAAACAGGACGCCGGCGCGAGCTTCTTTGTGACGCAGCTCTTCTTTGACAACGAGTGCTTCTACCGCTTCCGCGAGCTTGCCGACAAGGCGGGCATCACGGTGCCCATCACCGCGGGCATCATGCCGTTTATGGGCAAGTCCCAGATCAGCCGCATGGTCTTTATGTGCGGCGCGTCGCTGCCCTCCCCCGTCATCAAGATTCTCGCCAAGTACGAGAACGACCCCGAGAGCCTGCAGGCAGCCGGTGTAGATTATGCCGCCCGTCAGCTTTGCGACCTTAAGGAGCACGGTGCCGCCGGTCTGCACCTGTACACTATGAATCGTCCTGCGATCGCCGCGACCATTATGGAGCGCCTGGGGTAGTGGAAAAACCGCACATCGATACAACCGCTGTCGAAGTGCCGGCCGACCTTGCGTCGCCGGCGCTTTACCGTGTCGATGCTGCGCACCATCCCCGTGTCGACCGTGCCGAGATGCTGCGGTATCTGGGCTACGGCGGCCAGCAGATTGAGCCCGAGCTGTCACGACGTATTGAGCTTGTGGTCGAGCGCCTTGAGCTGGACATTGAGCCCCGCGGCGTGCGGCGCGTGTTTACCGTCGATGCCACGGGCGTGGACGAGCAGGGAGAGCCTTGCATCCGTCTGGTTGGCACCAACGTTGAGCTGCGCGGTCGCGACATCTATCGACATCTCAAGGACGCCCGCATGGCCGCGCTCATGGCATGCACCCTCGGCATGGACGCCGAGCGTCGTCTGCGCACCACGGGAGCTCAGCAGCCCCTAGAGGGAGCCGTGCTCGACGCCGCATGCTCTGCCTATGTAGAAGCCGCCGTTGAGCAAATGGACCAGCAGGTCAAGACGGACGCCGCCGTTCATGGGCTCGCCGGCAACTGGCGCTTTAGTCCCGGCTATGGCGACTGCCCGCTCTCGGCCCAGCGCTCGATCGTGAATGCGCTCAACGCCACGCGGCTCATCGGGCTTACCGTCACGCCCACCAGCCTGCTCATGCCCACCAAGAGCGTGACCGCGGTGATTGGTCTGTTTGACGGCGAAGTCCACGACGCCCAGAGCCGCCCCACCTGCAATATCTGCCGCATGCGCGAGCACTGTCGCTTCCGTGCCGCCCACACCACCTGCTATTCCAGCCATTAGGAGCCCTCGATGTTTACTCCGCTTATCACTCATGATCTGGACGGTGCTGCGCTGGCGGCACCTGTCAATGCCGCGCGCTGCAACGGCGCCGCGTACAAGACGCGCACGATCGACGATCTGCGCATTAAGGACGATCGCCTGCGTGCGGCCATCGAGGGCACGGGGCACTTGCTGTTCGACGGCGGCATGGGCACCATGTTGCAGGCCGCTGGTATGAAGGCAGGCGCCCTGCCCGAGCTCTTCAACTTTGAGGAGCCCCAGGTCATTACCGACATTCAGCGACAGTACGTCGAGGCCGGCTGCGACGTGATCACCGCCAACACCTTTGGCGCCAACGCCCACAAGCTCGACGGTACCGCCACCGTGGCAGATGTCTTTGCCGCCGCTGTCGCCTGCGCCCGCGCAGCCGGTGCCCACTACATCGCCGGCGATATCGGCCCCATCGGCGCGCTGCTGCGCCCCTTGGGTACCCTCAGCTTCGACGAGGCCTACGACCTCTTTGCCGAGGAAGTGCGCGCCGGCGTCGATGCGGGCGTGGACCTCTTTATTATCGAGACCATGACCGACCTTGCCGAGATCAAGGCGGCCGTCCTCGCCTGCCGAGAGAACTCCGACCTGCCCGTCTTTGCCACCATGACCTTTGAGGAAGACGGTCGCACGTTCCTGGGCACGAGTCCCGAGGTGGCCGCCATCACGCTCGACGCCATCGGCGCCGACGTTTTGGGCATCAACTGCAGCCAGGGACCGGCCGAGCTCCGAGGGCTCGCCGCACGTATGCTCACCGTTACGGACAAACCCGTTATGGTGCAGGCCAATGCGGGACTGCCCCACGTGGACGACGACGGTAATACCGTCTTTGACATCCAGGCCCCCGAATACGCCGAGGCCGTCGCCGGCATGATTGAGGACGGCGTGAGCGTCGTGGGCGGCTGCTGCGGCACCACGCCGGCGCACATGGCCGCCTTGCGCACGCTTATCGATAACCACACGCCCAGTCCGCGCCACCGCAAGCCCAGCATGTCGGTCACAAGCGCCCAGACCGTGGTGGACCTCCCCTGCGACGGCCACAAGATTGCCGTCATCGGCGAGCGCATCAATCCCACCGGCAAAAAGCGCCTGCAGCAGGCCCTGCGCGACGGCGACCTGGACTACGTCGTGAGCCAGGGCATCAGCCAGCAAGAACAGGGCGCCGACATCCTGGACGTCAACGTGGGTCTGCCCGAGATCGACGAGGTCAAGGTCATCCAGCAAGCGACCGAGCAGCTCCAAGGCTCCACGCTGCTGCCGCTGCAGATCGACTCCACCGACCCCGCCGCCGTCGAGGCCGCCGTACGTCGCTACGCCGGCAAGCCCATCATCAACTCGGTCAATGGCAAGCAGCAGATCATGGATGAGATCTTTCCGCTGGTCGCCCACTATGGAACCAACGTCGTCGGCCTTACGCTCGACGAAGGCGGCATCCCCGATACCGCCGAGGCCCGCTTTGCCATCGCCGAACGCATCGTGGCCGAGGCCGCCCGCTACGGCATCGGCCCGGACCGTATCCTCATCGACTGCCTGGTCATGACCGCCTCGACCAATCAACGCCAGGCCGAGCAGATCCTACGCGCCATGTCCCTGTGCAAGGAGCGTCTGGGCGTCAAATGCGCGCTCGGCGTGTCGAACATCAGCTTTGGCCTGCCCGCTCGCCCGCTGCTGGGTTCGGTCTTTTTGGCCGCCGCCTTTGGCGCGGGTCTGGACGCCCCCATCATGAACCCGGGCTCCAAGCGCTTTATGGACACCGTCTACAGCTATCGTGTCCTGAGCGTTGAGGACGAGGGCTCGACCGGATACATCGAGCGCTATGCCGGCTGGACCGATCCGTACAAGATCGCCGCCAACCCGGCAGCGGCTCAGGCCGCATCGAGTGATGCCGCGCCTGCTGCTGGCACCGCCGGCACTGACGGCAACGACGACCCGATTCGTCGAATGGTCGTCTCGGGCCGCAAAGGCGAGATCGCTGCCGAGACCGAGCGTCTGCTGACAGACCACGACGCTATGGACCTCATCAACAATCACTTTATCCCCGCTCTCGACGAGGTTGGCGTCCTCTTTGACCAGGGAAAATTCTTCTTGCCGCAGCTCATGGCCTCGGCCGAAGCCGCACGCGTGGGCTTCGACACCATCAAGCGCCTGATGCCCGCCGGCGAGATCGCCGACAAGGGCAAGATCTGCGTGGCCACCGTCAAGGGCGACATTCACGATATTGGCAAGAACATCGTCAAAATGTTGCTCGACAACTACGGCTACACCGTCTTTGACCTGGGCCGCGACGTCGATCCGCAGGAGGTACTCAAGACCGTCAAGGAGCGCGATATCAAACTCGTCGGCCTCTCGGCGCTTATGACCACCACGGTCGTCGCCATGGAGGAGACCATCAAGCTGCTCCATGCCGAGGTGCCAGGCGTCAAGATCATCGTAGGTGGCGCCGTGCTCACCCCCGAATACGCCAAGCAGATTGGCGCGGACTACTACGCCAAGGACGCCGCCGAGAGCGCTCGTATCGCCGAAGAGGTCTTTGGGAAGTAACACAACGGAAACAACCGAGCACCAAAACGTGCCGCACGCGCCACTTGGCACGTGCGGCACGTTAGAATAGACAAGACTATGCTCGTTTTGGCAGATAGGAGCGCAAGGATGGCGATCACGCCCGCAGAAATCGCGGAAACCCGCGGCATGGTTGAGGAACAGAACCTCGACATCAGGACCATCACCATGGGTGTTTCGCTCATGGGTTGCGGTGACGAGAACCTCGACCGCATGTGCACGAAGATCTACGACCACGTGACGCACACGGCTGAGCATCTGGTCGAGACCGCCGAGAACCTCGAGCGCGAGTACGGTATCCCCATCGTCAACAAGCGCGTTTCCGTCACCCCGGTGGCGCAGATCGCCGCATGCTGCAAGGATGAGGACCTCACCCCCATCGCGCATGCCCTCGACCGCGCGGCCGAGACGCTCGGCATCGATTACCTTGGTGGCTTCTCCGCGCTCGTCCAGAAGGGCATCGGCGACGCCGACCGCCGCGTCATCCAGTCCATCCCCCAGGCGCTCGCTACCACCAGCCGCGTCTGCTCCAGCGTCAACGTCGCCAGCCTGCGCGCCGGCATCAACATGGACGCCGTGCTTATGGCGGCTCAGACCATCATCGATGCCGCTAAACTCACGGCCGACCAGGATTCCGTCGGCGCTTCCAAGTTTGTCTGCTTTGCCAACATGGTCGAGGACTCCCCGTTTATGGCGGGCGCCGTCCACGGCGGTGGCGAGGCCGACGCCGTCATCAACGTAGGCGTCTCGGGCCCCGGCGTTATGGCCGCTGCCCTGGAGAAGCTGCCCGATTCCGCATCGATGATGGAAGTCGCCGAAAAGATTAAGCAGACCGCCTTTAAGATCACCCGTGCCGGCGAGCTCATGAGCCGCGAGGCCGCCCATCGCCTGGGTGTCGAGAAGGGCATTGTCGACCTGTCGCTGGCTCCCACGCCTGCCATCGGCGACTCCGTCGCGCGCATCCTCGAGATCATCGGCGTGGGCACCTGCGGTGGCCCGGGCACGACCTGCGCGCTCGCCATGCTCAACGATGCCGTCAAGAAGGGCGGCGTCATGGCCAGCTCCAGCGTGGGCGGCCTCTCGGGCGCTTTCATCCCCGTGTCCGAGGACGCCGGCATGATCGCCGCCGTCGAGGCCGGTGCGCTTTCGCTCGAGAAGCTCGAGGCCATGACCTGCGTGTGCTCCGTTGGCCTGGACATGATCGCCATCCCCGGCGACACCCCGGTCGAGACCATCGCCGGCATCATCGCCGACGAGATGGCCATCGGCGTCATCAACAACAAGACCACGGCCGTCCGCGTGATTCCCGCCATCGGCAAGGGCGTGGGTGACTGCGTCGAGTACGGCGGCCTGTTCGGCCGTGCGCCCATCATGCCGGTGAACCCCAACGCCGGCACCGTGCTTGCCCATCGCGGTGGACGCTTCCCGGCGCCGCTGAACTCGCTGAAGAACTAGCTGAGGGGGACTGGCGAGGAGCCCCGGGGAGGGCAAATATATAAGGTCGCCTGCTCGGACAGTCCTGGCTCGCACGGAGAGCACATTAAGTGCTCTCCGGCTCGTGCGGAACTCGCGATCGACCTTATATATTTGCCCTCCCCGGGGCTCCCGCACAACGGGACCTCAGTTGGGTTCTATCCCGGTTGCAGTTGCTTCGCTCCTGCACCACTTGGCTGGTGCAGCGGTTTGGCGTTGGAGCGGTTCTTTTTCTGATATATGCTGGTTGCGGCTCTTCTTTTGGGAGGAGTCGCTTTTTTGTTGCTAGGAGGTTGGCCCGTGGTTGATGGGGAGATTCGTTCTGATCTGCTTTCTGCGGATTGGAATGGCGAATGGATACGTCTGCAAGCTGATCGGCGGCGGGCTGATGATTCTTTTGAATGGGATAAGCGGGCTCGGCATTTTCGGCCGTTGGAAACTGCCCCGTATGCTCGGGACTTTATGAAGCTGTTGGCGTTAAAGCCTGGTGAATCCGTGCTGGATATGGGGTGTGGGGCTGGGTCGATTGCTATTCCGCTTGCTCAGGCTGGGCATCCTGTGATTGCTGCTGACTTCTCCCCTGCTATGTTGGGCACGCTTGATGCTGGTATTGAGTACTATGGGCTCGAGGATCGCATTACGCCGCTTGAGCTTGCTTGGGATGATGATTGGGGTTTGGTTGGACCGGTCGCGAAAGCGGCGGATGTTGCCTTTGCCAGTCGGTCGGTTACGACGACCGATCTAAAAGGTGCGCTTGCCAAGCTCGACCGTACGGCTCGTCGGCGTTGTGCTGTCACGATGGTTGCCAACTCCAGCCCGCGCTATGATCTGCACTTGATGAACGCTATCGGTGCCTCGGTTACCTGCAGTAATGGCTTTGTGTACGCCTTCAACATCCTCATTCAGATGGGTGCCCTGCCGCAGGTCACGTACTTTGAATCGCCGCGTCGCGATACCTTCGACAGCCTTGAAGCGGGCGTGGCAGACTTTTCCCGCATGCTTGAGCATGGCAACGAGGATAAGGTCGACCGTCTGCGCGACTACATCGCCCAACACATGATCGAGAATCCCCATGCCGGTGAGCCGGGCTCCAAGGGCGTGCCGCAGGGGCGCTATATGCTCGACCATATCCGTAAGGTTCGCTGGGCGTTTATTGCATGGGAACCGGTCTCTGAATCCCGCTCGTAGCCCGTTCACAGCCCGCACTGCCCATCACCTCGGCATCCGCATTCTTTTTGAACTGGGCAAACACGCTCCACACCGCGCCGTTCCTGCGCTATCGTGGGACAGCTCACGTAGATTAAGGCCCCGTCGCGGGGCGCCCCATACATAGAAAGCGAGAACCCATGGCACTGACAGGAGCCCAGGTCAAGCAGCTTCGCAGCATGGCCCATCACCTCAACCCCGCCATCATCATCGGCAAGTCCGATGTCAACGAGGGCACCGTCGAGCAGACGGTCGCCTACCTGGAAAAGCATGAGCTCGTTAAGTGCTCCGTGCTCGATGGCTCCAGTCTTTCCGCCCGCGAAGCCGCCGAAGAGCTCGCCGAGCGCTGCCACGCCGAGGTCGTCCAGGTCATCGGCCGCAAGTTCTCGCTGTATCGCGAGTCCTCGCGCAAGGATATCGAGAAGATCAAGCTCGTCTAAGAGCCAATGATCCGGCGAGTCAACACATAGCAAGCTTACGGGTGCCCAAGTACTTCGGGCGCCCGTTTTTTATCGCTCGACCAGCACGCGATTGAGCCGCCCCTCCACCAAGCGCTCGTATAGACGCCGCGTCTCGGGCTCGGGCACGCCATTGACCTGCTCCCTCAGGTGGTGCATATGCCCGCTGTACAGCTCGACGATATCGCGCCGCCGCCCCGCCGCACTGTAGACGCGCATGGCGCAGCGCACCATATCCTCACGCGCCGTTTCCTGCCGAAGCCCCGACTCCGCCAGCCAAATCGCCGACTGCAGATCGTTTTCTTCTAGAGCGGCATTTGCTCCCTTAATCATGCAATCGATGTACTTTGACTGCATAATGCGTCGCATACGCAAAAAGTAGGTGGGGTTACAGCCATTGGGAACATACAGCGGTCCGGCATAAAGCTGCTCAATCTTAAGGCACAGCTCAACTAAATGGGGCCCGCGCGCACCTGTGCGATTTCCCAAAACCTCACGGCTTATCTGGTCAAACAGCCGTACATCGGTCTTGACGTAGTCGCCGTTGAGTCCGATGCATTCATTTTGGATGAGCACACACGACTTGCCATCCGGCGTCGGTCCCAAAGCCGACCGCAAGCGCGATATCGTCGAGTACAGGTTGTTGCGGGCGCTATTGAACTCGGCATGGGGCCACAGCTCCATGGCCAGCGTCTCACGATCGACGAGCGCATCCATGCCCAGCGCAAGCCGCTCGGCAAGTGTCGCCGCCTTCTTGCGGCGCCACATTTTGTCCGTGATGGGAAACCCGTCGCGCTCGGCGCGAAACGCGCCAAACATGCGAATCTCGATATGGTCAATGGTATCAACGGCTTCAACCTCGCCGGCCTGGAACAGGCGCTCGCCCTCCCCTTCCAAATCGTCGCGCAGCGAGTACCGCGACAGCTCGCGCACGGGAAGCTTCTTGCGAATCCTGGTCGCCGGCTCGCCCAGACAATGCATGGCAAGGCGCGCAAAGAGCCGATACGATGGCTCTAGAATCCCCGCGCGATTCATGGACATCCAGGCCGCAAGATCGCTGTCTCGGCCCGCACAGGCCAAATGCAGCGCCACCATCCAGGCCTCCGCTCCACCAACCTGCGTCTGGCTTATATCGAGCAACTCCGCTTCCTCGCGCACCGAAACCATCGAGGTGTTACGCAGATACGCCGCGCGCTCCAGCAGCAATGCGTTATCGCGCATGTACGCAATCGACTCCTCGGCAAGTTTGAGCACTTGGACCGCACGGAACTTTGCATTAACCGGCCGTCCCTCTGCCAGCGACTGCCAGCCTTCTAGCAACAGGCCAAACAGCTGAATCTGGTTGTCGCGCATGCGCACGGCAAAACGATCGAGCTCGTTGAACGCCGCGTCGTCGGTTACCGGCAGGCCGGAGAGGAGCCGCCGTGCCGCCAACACCATGCGCACCCAGATAGCCATCGCCTTAAGCCCACGTACGTCGAGCGCCTCCCGCACCACCGTCATCTCGTCGTCGCGCTCGTCGGTTCCCGTAAACGACCCGTCAAAGAGCTCCACCAGCATGCTATCGGCCCGTATAACAATCCCCGCGATGTCGAGCTCACAGTCGTAGGCCTTGCTCGTTTTGAGCTGCTGTAGAACGCCGCCGTCATCTCCCCGCTCGGTCAGGCAGCGCTTGACCTCGATATGTGCAGACAACATATCGAGCGCGGTATGGGATGTCTCGATTTCTGGCACGGCCAGGTTCGTAGGAAGACCAAGCCCGTTGTCCCCATAGCAAACAGCCGTCAGTGTCTGGGCCACCCTCCATGAAACAGGGTCTATTTCGCATGCCGCCCGTTCGCCCCCGCGCTCGATGACCGATGACATATAGCGAGCGAGCTTTGTATTGGACACGCTGACCGCTGCCAGATATACGCCAAGCGCCTCGGCAGGCGTTGGCTCTGGAGCCGGATCGTCGGCATCGATCGTGCCCAGCGCTGCTCGGCAGATATCGGCCCCGTGCCCCGTCAGAGCCAGATCGACCCCATACTGCCCAGCAAGTTCAAGGACCGCTCCACGGTCCAAAAAGGCGTCCGCCAGGCCCATCGCCGCATCGCATCGGCCCGCCTTAAGCAAAATCCGGGCCGCCCTCGGAACAAGTTCGGGGCGAACATCGGCCACCAACTTACGCAAGCGCAAGCGTCCGTTATCCTCCGTGCCCAGACACGTAAAACTCCGCTCAGCGGGGTCCAAGCCAAAGATCGGGTAGTCGCGTACGAAGTAGGACTGGTCGACCATCGATAGCCTCACCCCGCAAGCCTCGAGTTCTGCGATATTGCCCTCGCCCATCAAAATCATGAGACATGCCACGCAAAACAGTGCATTATTGTCGAGCGAAGCCAGATCGACAAGTGCCGCGCCATATACGTTGACAATCTCGTTTTCGAGCAGACCGGCTACGTCGCCTTGGCCATACAGACCCGTCTGCAATGCCGAAACGAGCTCGGGCACGCCCTGCGTGAGCTGATAAAAGTCGAGCGATGTGCTGATCGAAAACGCCGATGCCCACGCCGAATACTCATAGGCATGCACCTTGAGCATCTGCGCATTGATCTTAACCGAATCGCCCAGCCCATGAATCAGTTGACGATTTGAAGGACGGCAGGAGATAAAGACCCCTACCCCCATAGCGCGCAGGCCGCGAATCCTGTCGATGAGGTCTTCGGTATCGTGCTGATCGAGGTTTGGCACATTATCAATCGCGATAAGGGAGTGCGGTTTGTCTTTGAGTTCTTCGGTAACCACCTCGAGCTGCATAAACACCTCGCGCCCAGTGGCGCGATCGGCCTCGATAATCCGCACGGGGCCTCGCGTCGGGTCGCATTTAACCTCATGGGTGTACTGCAGCAGCACCGAGGTCTTCCCAAACCCGTCGGGCGCATAGAGAACCACGATGCCGGCCTTTCGGCCCTTGGCGAGAAGCTCATTCATCAAGCGTTCGCGTCGCACCATATAGCCTCCGCCCAGCGGCATCAGCTCGAGGTCGTCTATACTGTCCAAATCGTTTACCATGCCCGCTCCTCAACTCGACCGTATGGACACTGTAACCGCAAGACCATACAAGCCGCGCTATGAATAGAGCGACCTTGTGTTCTAGGTTGTCTTTTGGTACGCAAGCGGCAAGTTTTTGTACAGCGAGGGCCGATTGTTATTAATCCCCCGACTAATCGGTCTTTAAGCAGGTAAATGAGCTTGTCAGCTTGTCCCATCTAAGCGGCAGTGTAACGCAGATGAACAAGGTTCAGCTATGTCATTCAACTCGCCTAGCACCCGCTACCGTCTACGACCTTTTAGTGGCATTTTTGCATAGAATCTGATATGGAATGAATCAAGCTGTTGGGCATCCGGCATTCGTCAAGCTTGCGGCAAGATTTTGGTCAAGTGGACAGAAAGGGATAGCAAAAAGGCCCCCGCAAAGCGGAGGCCTTAGGCAAGGCTATGTCGAGGTGCAGGATTCGCGCTACTCGCAGAGCGAAAGGGCAGCCTCGTCGGCAACGACAACGCAGTTGGTGTGCAGCTGCAGGATCGAAGCCGGGCACTCGGGCGTAACCGGGCCATAGCACATGTCATGCACGGCCTGAGCCTTGGCCTCGCCGTTGGCGACGACCAGGATCATGCGGGCATACATGATGGTCTGGGTACCCATGGTGTAGGCCTGACGGGGAACGTCGTCGATGCTGTCGAACAGGCGGCTGTTGGCCTGAATGGTGCTCTCGGTGAGGTCGACGCAGTGCGTGCCCTTGGAGAAGTGGTCATCGGGCTCGTTGAAACCGATGTGGCCGTTGTTGCCAATGCCGAGCAGCTGCAGATCGGGATAGCCGGCGGCAGCGACGACCTTGTCGTACTCGGAGCAGGCAGCGGCGGCGTCGGGGTTGGAACCGTCGGGCACATGCGTGTTGTTCAGGTCGATGTTGATGTGATCGAAGAAGTTCTCACGCATAAAGTAGTGATAGCTCTGGGGATCGTCGTGCGAAAGGCCGCGATACTCGTCCAGGTTGTAGGTGCTGACCTCGGCAAAGTCGACGTCGCCCTTCTCGTACCAAGCAGCGAGCTGCTTGTAGGCACCGATCGGGGTGGAGCCGGTGGCAAGGCCCAGCACACAGTCGGGCTTGAGGATAACCTGCGCCGAGATGATATTGGCGGCCTTGCGGCTCATATCCTCGTAGTCTTTAGCTTTAATGATCTTCATTACGCGTCCTTTCTCGTACAAGAAAGGCAAGGCTCCCCTTTCAAGCACTTGCCCGCGGCCCGCGTCGGCCGCAACCAACGTGTGCGGCCACCAGGGCGAGGTCGCGTAATGTATGTGTCTCGTGTCTAGCCGCGTCGAGGCCCCTGCCCGTCCACGGTGACCCGAAGCCTTTTAGCTTCGGACAAATCCCATCTTGCCACGGAGGGCGTCCTCTTTCAAGGGCACCCTCCGTAAACGTGTTTGAATTGTAGGCTAATGGCCACGTGCACTTGCTAGCGCTCGCGAGCAACGATGAGCTGGTCCATCTCTTCGACATGCACGCCAACGGAGCCCTTGATGCTCGAGAACTCAACAGAGTTGCACACCAAGATGGGGACCGTCACATCGTAGCCCTCGGCAGCAATTGCCTCACGATCGAACTCGATGAGCACGTCGCCCTTCTGGACGACATCGCCCACCTGTGCATGCACGCTAAAATGCTTGCCCTCAAGCTGAACAGTGTCCAAACCAACGTGGATGAGCACGTCTAGGCCATCGACCGTGCTGAGCGCAACGGCGTGACCCGTGGGAAAAATGGCCTCGACCTTGGCATCAGCCGGCGCGATCACGCGCGTACCCGTAGGCTGAATGGCAACGCCCTGGCCCAAAAGGCCGGTGGCAAACGTCTGGTCGTTTACTTCGGACAACGGAATAACGTCGCCCGAGATGGGAGCATCCAGCGTAAGGACTCGACCACGCATACCAAAAGACCTTAGGACTTTAGTGAACATGCTCCCCCTCGGATGTACCAATCAACCAAAATAGCTTTAACAGTTTACCACTTGGCACCCGTTTTTGACCATTAGGGAAGTTCGCGCTTGACAACCTCGACGATGTCGTCGACAACGCGCTGGGTGAGCTCGTGCGTCTCCGCCTCGGCCATCACGCGGACCAGCGGCTCGGTACCACTCGGGCGCACCAGAATGCGGCCGCGGCCGTCAAGCTCCTTCTCGGCAGCAGCGACGGCATCCCAGATGGGTTGGCAATCGTCCAGACCAGCCTTGTTGTCGGAATGCACGTTGACGAGTACCTGCGGGTACTTCTTCATGATGCCGGCAAGATCGGTGAGGGTACGACCGGTGCGCTTGAGCACGGCCAGCAGCTGCAGAGCCGTCACCAGGCCGTCACCGGTGGTGTTATGCTCCAGGAAGATGATGTGGCCGGACTGTTCGCCGCCGATGACAGCGCCGTCCGCGAGCATACGCTCCAGAACGTAGCGGTCGCCCACGGCAGTCTGAACCATCTCGAAACCCTGCTCCTTCATGGCGATGGAGAAGCCCAGGTTGCACATGACGGTCGAGACGATCTCGGAGTTGGCGAGCTTGCCGCGAGCGGCCAGGTCGGAACCGCAGATAGCCAGGATGTAGTCGCCATCGATCTCGTTGCCCTCGCTGTCCACGAACAGCACACGATCGGCGTCGCCGTCGTGGGCCAGGCCGATATCGGCGTGAGTGCGCAGCACGAGCTCGCGCAGGGGCTCAAGGTGAGTGGAGCCGCACTCGACGTTGATGTCAGTGCCGCAGTAATCGGTGTTGATGGCATGGACCGTGGCACCCAGGCGCTGCAGCGCGGCGGGTGTAGTCTGGCAAGAAGCACCGTGACCGCAGTCGACGGCAACGACCAGACCATCGAGCCTCAGGCCATCAAGCGTATCGATGGCGTGGTCGACGTATGCCTTGCGAGCGTCCTTCATCTTGATGATGTGGCCCACGCCGGCACCGGTCGGCAGCGTGTCGGCAGCCATGGCTTCCTCGGACATGACCCAGGCGCTGATCTCTTCCTCGACCGCATCGGGAAGCTTCATACCCTTGCAGCTAAAGAATTTGATGCCGTTGAACTCCGGCGGATTATGCGAAGCAGAGATGACGATGCCGCCGTCGAGCTCGTTTTGAACAGTGAGCAGCGCCACGGCAGGCGTGGGGATGACGCCGCAGCAGTGCGGACGGCCGCCCTCGGCCATGATGCCGGCGGTCAGAGCGCTCTCGAGCATGGTACCCGAAAGACGCGTGTCGCGGCCGACGCAGATATCCGGACCAAGGAACTTGGTCGCCGCGCGGCCCAGGCGAAACGCGAGGTCGCACGAGAGGTCGGCATTGGCGACGCCACGGACGCCGTCGGTACCGAAGATGTTCTGGGGCATAGGATCGCTCCTTCCCTAGCAGGCGATATGCAACCGCCCACCCTAGTCGAAAAAGAAAAACGGGACCCGCCGAGGAATCGGCAGGCCCCGCTTGTACATTGTATCTCGAAAGGAGATAAAACCTTAGCGCTTGGAGAACTGGGGAGCGCGGCGGGCCTTCTTGAGGCCGTACTTCTTGCGCTCGACCACGCGAGCATCGCGCGTAAGGAAACCGGCCTTCTTGAGGTCAGCACGGTAGTCGCCAGCGTTCAGAAGAGCGCGAGCGATGCCCAGGCGCAGAGCGCCGGACTGACCGGAGATGCCGCCGCCATCGCACAGAGCGATAACGTCGAACTGACCGGCGGTGTCGGTCACCTTGAAGGGAGCAAGGGCGTTCTCAACGAGCTGATGACGGCCGAAATACTGCTCGGCGTCACGCTTGTTGATGGTCACCTTGCCGGTGCCGGGGACGAGACGGACGCGGGCGACGGCGTTCTTACGACGGCCGGTACCCTGGTAGACAACGGTGTTCTCAGCCATCTTTAAGCCTCCAGCTCAATCTTCGTGGGGTTCTGGGCAGCGTGCGGATGCTCGGCACCAGCGTAGACCTTAAGCTTGGTCATCTGGGCACGGCCGAGGGTGGTCTTGGGCAGCATACCGCGAACGGCGCGCTCGATGACCTTCTCCGGGTGCTTCTCCATAGCCTGGCGGAAGCTCTCAGCCTTGAGGCCGCCATTGTAGCCGCTGTGGCGATAATAGGTCTTCGTGTCGGCCTTGTTACCGGTAAGCTGGACCTTATCGGCGTTGATGACGACAACGAAGTCGCCGCAGTCGCTGTTGGGCGTGAACTGGGGCTTGTTCTTACCGCGCAGGATCATTGCGATCTGGGTGGCAAGACGGCCCAGGACAGCACCATCGGCGTCGACGAGAACCCAGTTGCGCTGGACCTCGCCCTGCTTGGCGTAGTGAGTCGATTTCGAAATCACTTAGACTCCTCCATGTACAGTACGTGTTGTTACAGAGATTCACGGGGCTCTGCAAGTAACCCGTCCATATTACCCCGCTCGTCGTCCGAGTCAACAGGTATTTTGGCTCTGACCAGACTTTCTGCACATGTCGTCCACGGGCCATGATGTCGCGACGCTAGCGCTCGACAAATGCCTCGATATCTCCCAGCAAGCGCTTTGCCTCCTGGCGGCCCTGGATATACAGGTCGAGAAGCTTGGCCGGATCGTGCTCGACATGGCCGACCTCGACCGGCTTTTGCGGAGCGATGACCAGCGCGCGGCCCTCGCGCTCATACTTCCACAGGTGCATGCGCTGGAGGTTATAGCGGTCGTGGCGCGTCTCGATAGCCTCGAGCAGGTAGGGGTAGTCGGCATAGCGCGCACGCGCCGCCGGCAAAAACTCGTAGGGCTTTTTCTCATACGAGCGGTCCTGCGTAACGATGACGACCGCACGGTCGAAGCCCGCCTCCTCGAGCACATGCTCGATAGGAACCGAATCGGCCACGCCGCCGTCGACGTATTTGTGCCCGTCAATCTCGACCGGCGGCGTCACCAGCGGCAACGAGGTCGATGCGCGCACGGCGTCGAGGTCAAGTACGGCGTTTTTGACCGGCAGGTACGCGGCGGTTCCAAAGAGCATGTCCGTCGCGACGGCGTACATCTCGATGGGGCTCGCGTCGAACGTCTCGTTGTCAAAGGGATCCAGGCGGTCCTGGATATCGTTGAAGATAAAGTCGTAACCCACGATGGAACCTGTGGATGCAAAGGATGCGGCACCCATGTAGCGGTTGTCATTGCAGAAGGTCAAATTGACTCGGTTGGTGCGACCGATCTGGTGCGACTTGTAGTTGACGCCGTTGAGGGCGCCGGCCGATACACCGTAGACAGCCGGAATTTCGACACCGGCCTCCATGAGAACGTCGAGCACGCCGGCGGTAAACAGCCCGCGAAAACTGCCACCCTCCAAGACGAGCGCGACCTTGCCGGCATTCTTTGCCTTATCTTCTGCAGTCATATTGACCTCCTGCGATTGCGTTTTGGCTTTCTTCTACCCAGTTTTGGGATGGAGGGCGCACAGGTTTTGGAGCAGAGTTCGATTCTCCGCGGGCTTGGGG
This sequence comes from Collinsella aerofaciens, assembly GCF_015561195.1. Lineage (GTDB taxonomy): Bacteria > Actinomycetota > Coriobacteriia > Coriobacteriales > Coriobacteriaceae > Collinsella > Collinsella aerofaciens_AC. Next base: position 282,619 of record NZ_JADMSU010000002.1, read on the forward strand.
TTCCGTTGATGCGGCGCATGGCGGGCTGAGATTCGATAACATCGCATCTATATAGGGTTGAGGCTTTGCGCGGAGAATCCGCGTGTTCGCTTCGCGAACCCGCACCGGCTTCGGCCGCCTGCCGGCGTCCTCGCCCGCTCGCTACAAACGCTTCGCGTTTGCTTAACGCTCGCGCCCTGCACAGAGTTCGATTCTCCGCGGTACGGACTGGAAATAAAAAGGCAGGTAGATATAAGTATCTACCTGCCTGTTACGTATGGTGGAGGCGCGGAGAATCGAACTCCGGTCCACGAAAACCCCCTGATTGGCATCTCCAAGCTCAGTCGCTGGTTTAGTCTCGGACGCTTTGCGCGCAGCGACACGCTCGCGGCGTCCTAACCGGTTCAGTCTTAGCCCGCGCCATACCGATTACGTGCGCAGGAGCATTCCCCTAAAATGACGTCGCGCCGGTGTCGGGGAAATCACCGGGTTGACGCGCCGCTATAAATTAAGCAGCGAGAGCCATAGGCTCAAAAGAAGAGTTGTTGTCAATTCAATTTGACGGTACCCCTGTTTAACGAGGCGAGGAGACCTCGGCTTGCTTCCTCTCTCAGAGCTATCGTGTCGAAACCAGTCGCCCCCGACTGTTGGGAAAGTCTGGATGGCATCGGGCCTGCAAACACCCGATACCCGTCGACTTTTCAAGGAACATACGGGGCGAGCCCCGCTTGTGGAGTGTTATCTTACCACGTTCTGAAAGCGGACAGCTGTTCTATGCACGAGCTGTGAAGACCCCAATGTGCGCCGCACTTCGCACTTTTGTTACCGATCGCGTCACGTATATTTTCGCCAAGCAAAATTGACCCGTCGAAAGGACCGTTATGGATACCAAGCAGCAACTCGTCAATGCTCTCGCAGGCCTGGGCTCAACCATTACCGAAGCTATGGATGTCATCGAAGGCTTTGTCCCCTGCGGACATCCCGCCCTCACGGTTTCGAACGCCCTTGTTGCGCTGGACGCTGACGATGATGCAGCTCTCGCCCAGCAGTTTGAGACCGTCGAGGGCTTTATCGACCACGTGAGTGAGAACCGCGGCGTGGCCGCCTACCACGGCATCGAGGTCGAGCTCGCGGGTCCCAAAGCCGATCTGTTCGCAGCAATCCGCGAGGTAGGCGCCCTTATGCAGACCGCAGGCGTCAAGAACACCCAGGTCAACGAGTGGGTCTACCGCAGTCTGGCAGCGCTCAACAGCTCCGACGAAAAGGCAGCCGAGCTGCTCGCAGAAAGTCCCGCCATTAAGGCCGAGCTTTTGTAAATAGCAGACGCGGGCCCCTTGGCGCATCGTCGTCCAAGAGGCCCGCAAGCAGTTCGCGTCAACCGATAGCCGCGCCGCCGCGTTCGGCCAAAGCCAGAATCGGCATCATTTGGCGCGGGGTCTTTGCTGCAAGATCGGCATGTTCGAGCAGTTCGCGATCGTTGGTCACCAAGTAATCGACCTGGGCGCGTTTGCATGCGGCGAGCACCAAGTTGTCCTCGTAATCGTGATGGAGCACTAAGTATTTGTCGGCTAGCCAAAGGTCCGACGCATCTGCACCCACGGCCGTGGCGTTTTCGGTCATGTTCCGAACAAACGCCAGCGCGGCCTCGCCGAGCGCGCGAGCAGAAGCCTCGTCGAGCGCTCCCCCGCTGGCAAGAACGCTACGCTTCAGCTCGTGTTGGACAACGTACAGCACGTCCTTGGCGATATGCACTGGAAAGAACAGCAATGCCCCCGCCTCCGCCGCCCGCCCAATAAACGCACGCGCGGCAAGCGACTCGGCATGGTCGGCGCAAAACGAATCAACCCATACGTTGGCGTCCACCATGATCTTGAGAGGCGCCCCACTCACTGGATCATCCCCTTTTGGCGATAGCGCTCGTCCATGGCTTCGGAATAGATTGTGTCCCAATCGCGATCGTCGGATGCGGGCGACATAGCGATGCCCAGGTCCGCGTAAAGCTGATCCGCCGCCGCCCATGATGCGGCGAACGGAGTATCGGGCGCGACGGTCTGCTGCCGGTCGTCGACGGCCGCAAGCACTTCCTCGCACTGCCCGCCGCCCTGCGCGACCTTGGCCACCACCTTTTTGATGAGCTCGGGCAGCGACCCGCCCGAAAGCCGCAGCGCCTCCTCGGCACGATTCTTGACCTGGCGATCTACGCGAACGTTCACCTGTGCCATGCCGCTAACAGCACCCACGTCGATCCCGCTCCCTTCAATTGCTAGCCCTGCTAGCACTACTATATAGAGAAGCTAGCACATGGTCAAACGCAAAAGGCCTGCGCGCGGACGACACCGATGCCGTCTGGGCGCAGGCCAGATAACGTGGGCGAACACGTCTGCTAACGCAGGTAAGCCTTCGCGTTGCTCAGGCTGTAGGCAATCGTCGAGCCATTGTGCAGCAGCGACGACGCCTGCGGGGTAATCGTACCGGTAATGCCCAGTGCCAAGAGTGCTGAGTTGGTGAGCATCACCTTAGAATAGGAACTCGTCAGACGATCAATGAGGCCCTGGCTCATGCGGCGCAGGCGCACGATTGCGGCGAGATCCGTGTCGGCCAGGATGATATCGGCGACCTCCTTGGCGATGTCGCTTCCGCCACCCATCGCCAAGCCCACGTCGGCCAAACCGAGCGCCGGCGAATCGTTAACGCCGTCGCCCACCATGGCAACATGGCGCCCCTCGCTCTTAATGCGCTCCACATACGCGTACTTGTCCTCGGGCAGCAGCTCGGCCTTAAACTCGTCGACACCCGCCTCGCGCGCAATGCGCTCGGCCGTGCGCTCCGAATCGCCCGTGAGCATGACGACATGCTTGACGCCCAGCGCATGCAGGTCGGCAATGGCCTCGCGCACGCCGGGTTTGAGCGGGTCCTCGATACCGAGCACGCCGACGACCGTGCCGTCGACCGCCAGGTACAGCGGCGACAGGCCCTGCATCTGGGACTCGATGCGCTCCTTGATGTCGGACTCGAGCTGCGCGCCCTCGTCCTCAAATACAAAGTGCGCGGAACCGATGATGGCGCGACGCCCTTCGATGGACGAAGCGATGCCGTGCGCCACGATGTACTCGACGGCGGCATGTCGCTCGCGGTGCTCGAGCCCGCGCTCGCGGGCGGCGTTGACCACGGCGCGCGCCACCGGATGCGGAAAATGCTCCTCCAAGCAGGCGGAAAGGCGCAGAACCTCGTCCTCGCCCCAGCCATCGGTCGTCAGCACGCAAGCCAGGCGCGGCTGCGCCTCGGTCAGCGTGCCGGTCTTATCAAACACAATGGTATCGGCCTTGGCAAACGACTCAAAGTACTTCGCGCCCTTGACCATCACGCCCATCTTGGCAGCATCGCTCATGGCAGTCATGACGGCAACGGAACCCGTGAGCTTGAGTGCACACGAGTAGTCGACCATCAGCGCCGCCGAGGTCTTGATGAGGCTGCGGGTGGTAAGCGCAACCAGGCCCGCGAGCAGGAAGTTCCACGGGACGATCTTGTTGGCAAGGTCTTCCATGTGCGACTGGCCCTCGGACTTAAGCGAGTCGGCCGTCTGCACGAGCGAGACGATCGAGCGCAGTTTAGTTTGCGCCGTATTGGCGCGCACGCGCACCAAGATGCTGCCGTCCTCCACGACGGTTCCGGCGAACACGTCGTCGCCTGCGCTGCGCTCGACGGCCAGCGGTTCGCCGGTCAGGGTCGCTTGGTTGACCATAGCGCTCCCCTGCTCGACAACACCGTCGATGCAAATGGACATGCCAGTGCGCACGGCGACCAGATCGCCGGGCTCAAGCTCGGTGGCGGCAACGCTTACCTCGGTGTCACCGACTACTTTTTGTGCCTTATCGGGCACGTCGAGCAGCGAGTTGATGAGCTCGTTTTCGCTCATTGCGCGGGTGTAGTCCTCGAGCAGCTCACCCACGTTGAGCAGGAACATCGTCTGGCCTGCGGTATCGACGTCGCGTTTGACGAACGAAATGCCGATGGCCGAAGCGTCGAGCACGGGAACGGTCAGGCTCGGCTGAGCGAGCTCACGGAGGGCGGCACGCAAAAAGGTCATGTAACCGGCCACGACAAACACCGCACGCAGAGGCGTCGGCAAGAACCAGCGACGTGCGTAATGAGCACCGACGAGTGTCGCCAAGTCCATAACGAGCTTGTGCTTGCGTGGCTCAAGCTGCATCACATAACCCGTCTTTGCGTCGGCAATGGCCTGAGCGTCGAGCGCACCGACGGCGGCCAGCACGGCATCGCGACACGGCTCGTCATATTCGAGCGCCATCTGGCCAATACGGCCGTAGACGCGCACCTTGCGCACGCCGTCGATGTCGTCGCTGAGCTTAAGAAGCGCATCGAGATCGCTCTCTGGCACAGGACCCGCCAACTGAAGACGGGTCCTGCCGGGGATCTCGCTAATAATCGAGAATCTCATAGTTTGTGCCTGGGAGTGCTACTCGGCTGCCTTGTCCGCAGCGGCCTCGCTCTGGGTGATATAGGCAGCCTCGGCAACCATATCGTCGACCTCGGCCTTGGCCTGCTCGACCATGTCCTGGTAGCCGTTCTTGATGCGCATGCCGCACGCGATACCCTGCACGCAGGCATTCTTTACCGGAGCGCTGGTGAGCAGCTTGATGCCGGCCGTGCCAAGCAGAAAACCGCCACCAACAAGCAGGGTGTTAAACGTCGACTTCTTCATGTTGCTTCTCCCTTTTGCCGCATGGGGCGCGGCATGGTGCCTTAGCACCCGAGTTCATCAGTTAGCTCGAGCACGCTTTTGAAATACCTTAATTCTATCTAACTATCTAGGTCAGCCATGGCTAACCTTTTGAAAATTAACGATGCAGAGTAACCGATTGTCAATGTGACAAAGGGACTGTTCCTTTGCCCCTTCTTACAGCTGCCAGGCAGCCGCTTCCTTTTGCAGCGCAACCATGCGGGCTAATTCTCCACCTGCCGCCTTGAGCTGCGCCGGAGTGCCCTGCTCGGCAACCACACCATCCTTGAGTACAACGATCTTATCGGCATTTTCTACCGTGCGCATACGGTGGGCGATCACGATAACTGTCTTTCCTGCGAGCAGGCGGGAGAGCGCCTGCTGCACCACGGTCTCGTTCTCCACATCCAAACTCGCCGTCGCCTCGTCCAGCAACACAATCGGCGCATCTTTGAGCAGCGCGCGGGCGATGGAGATGCGCTGGCGCTCGCCGCCGGACAGCTTGGAGCCGTTCTCGCCGATCATGGTGTCATAGCCCTGCGGCATACGGCTCACAAACTCGTCGCAGTTGGCGGCACGCGCGGCAGCAAGCACTTCCTCATCGGTGGCATCGCGACGACCAAGACGGATGTTTCCCATCACCGTGTCGTCAAAGAGCAGCACGTCTTGGAACACAATGGCGTAGTCGCGCAGCAGTACCTCGGGGTCCACGCTCGCAACATCCACGCCACCCACGGTGACCGTGCCTTCGGTGGCATCCCAAAAACGCGCGGCCAGGCGGCTCACCGTAGACTTACCGGAACCCGAAGGACCGACCAGCGCCGTAACTTCGCCTTCCTTGGCGGTAAAGCTCACATCGGTAAGAACTTTCTCGCCGGCGCGGCCGTCCTCGCCCGCACCATAGCCAAATGCCACATGATCAAACACCACGTCATGACCTACGGGCTCAAACTGCTCGCTGCCCCGCGCCACGGGCTCTTCCATGATGGAGCGCATGCGCTTGGCCGACGACTCGGCGACAAACAGCTCCGACACGAGCATAAGGGCCTGATCAAACGGCGCGTAGATACGGCTCACCATAAGCAGGAAGGCAACCATCACCAAAAAGTCGACCTGCCCGGAGGCGACCATCGTGGCGCCCGTGACCAACGTGGTGGCTATCCCCAGGCGCAGGATGGCAAAGGCGGAGTTGACCAAAAGCCCGTTGGCGAGCTCGCCTTTGGTGGTCTCGCGCTCCTCGGCATCGATCACGGCGTTAAGCCCCTCAAGATAATGGGCCTCCTGGTTGGTGGCGCGAATCTCGCGCACGCAGTCGAGCGTCTCCTGGATCGCCTCGGTGACCTTGACCTTCTCGGCGCGCACGCGGTCGAACACCGGGGTCATGGGGCCGCGTGTTAGATACAGCACGGCAAAGGCCACGGGAACGCTCCAAAACGCCGCGATCGCCAGCTGCCAGCAAAAGAGCAGCGACGCCACGAACACAATGGCGCTTGCGATGACGGCACCCCAAAGCTCTCCCAGCACGTGGCTGTAGGCGTGCTCCATAGTCTGAACGTCGCCCATGATGGTTTCGGTTAGATCGGCCAGATCACGACGGCCGAAAAACGACAACGGCAGTTTGCGCAAGCGCTCGGCAATCCCCATGCGCTGCTTGCCGCACTCCTCGTAAAAGATGCAGTAGGTGTAGTAATACTGCTGCCAGTTAGAGGCAAAGAGCAACACAAAAAAGACCAGGAGGCCGCCCACGATCGGCAGGGCATCCGGCAGGTCAGCCCCGCTGGCGAGATGCTCGACAAAGCCGGCCATAACCAGGAATAAAAAGCCCATGCCGGCCATGGTAATGAGATTAGTGAGCGTGGTCCAGAAAATGCCGCGTTTTACGCCGGCGACGCCTTTATCGGATAGGAAATACTTCTTTTGGAATGAGGCGAACATTTAGGCCTCGCCTCCCTTCGTGACGGCGGCATCCGCGGTCGCTGCAGTGATTTTCCAGCTCGCGGCCTGTTCGTATTCGGCCCACATCTTGGCGTATAGACCCTTTTGGGACAGCAGCTCGGCATGGGTGCCGGCCTCCTGCACGCTACCTTGGTTGAGCACCACGATCTTGTCGGCCCCCACCACGGTAGAAAGCCGGTGCGCGATCATAATGACCGTGCGACCCGCCGCCAGCTTGCTAAAGGCGCGCTGGATGAGCGCCTCGTTCTCGGGGTCGGCAAACGCCGTGGCCTCATCGAGCACCACGATAGGCGCGTCTTTAAGGATCGCGCGGGCGAGTGCCACGCGCTGGACCTCGCCGCCCGAAAGATATGCTCCGCCGGCACCGAGCATGGTATTGATGCCCTGTGGAAGCTTGGCCACAATGTCGTCGCACTGAGCTGCGGAGAGGGCCGCACGCACTTCGTCGTCAGTGGCCGTAGGCTTGGAAGCGCGCACGTTATCGGCAAGTGTTTGCCGGAACAGCTGGTTGGTCTGGAACACGAAGGCGACCTGGTCCATGAGCTCGTGCGGATCCATGTCGCGAACGTCTACGCCGCCCACGAGCACACGACCCGAGGAAACATCCCAAAAACGCGGGATCAGGCTTACGCAGGTCGACTTACCGCCGCCCGAGGGACCAACCAACGCAAGGGTGCTGCCTGCGGGAACGCTAAAGCCCACATGATCGACGGCAGGCGCTTCGGCACCCTCGTAGGTAAAGCTCACGTCCTCAAAGCGCACATCGCTGCCAGCAGGGTGCTTGGGCTGGGCAGGCACGGAGAGCCGCTTGGAATCCATAACGCTTCGGATGCGAGCCAGCGAATCCGCACTCATCTGAGACGCCTCGCCCACAAACATGAGCTTAGTCATGGCCGTCGGCACCACGGCCGAAAATATCGCGTAGAACGTGAAGTTGACCATAAAGTGCGCGAAGTCCGTCTCGCCCGGCGCCAACAGCAACGCCACGGGCAAAAGAAATGCCACAAGGCCATTGAGCGCGGTGAGGTTGAGCACCTGCGGACCTCGGCAGAACGTGCCCGCATAGCTTTGCGCCATGTCGGCGTATTCGGCGATCGCGTCGTGGAACGCCTTAAATGAGTAGACCGTCTGCTGAAATACCTTGACCACGGGAATGCCGCGTACGTATTCGGTACCGGTCTTGTTCATCTTGACCAGCGCGCCCATGTAGGCCTTCATGAACTCGGCGCCCTTGCCGCTCATCATGGTGGCCATGGCGCCAAGCGAAACGGCGACCGAGATAAGGCATGCCGCGCCCAAGCGCCAATCGAGGGCGAAAAGCAGCACGAGCAGACCTGCGACCATGGCGGTGGCGCCGGCGACATCGGGTAGCATGTGCGCGAGCAGGGTCTCGGTGGAGGCGGCGCATCCGTCTACGATGCGGCGCAGCTCACCGGTGGCGTGCGTGTCAAAGTAGCCGAGCGGTAGCTTAAGCAGATGCTCGCTCGTAGTCTTGCGGATATTGGACGCGCAGCGAAACGCGGACAGGTGCGTGCACATGAGTCCCACGAAATAGACCACGATGCTTGCCAGCGCAAACCCCACGGCCCACCAGCCATACGTCGCGATGCTGCAGGCTTCGCTCCAGTTAGGTGCCACGGCGATCAGATCGCGCGCGACAAGCCAAATGCACACGTACGGGCCAAAGCTCAGCAGCTGCGAGAGCGCCGAGAGCGCCATGCCCAAATACGTTAGGAATTTGCGGTCACCGGCATACGCGAGCAACTCGCCGATGCCTCCACCTTCCCTTTTTGATTCCTTTGCCATGAGATTCCTTTCTAACGGCTTGAGAGTTAACCGTAATGAACTTATCATTGATGTGTTAGCCATGGCTCACAATCAAGCCAGGCGTGGACGTTTCTGCAAAGGAAAGGGACGCTTTTGCAAATACGGCGGGCAGCGACCGACATAACCGAGCTCTACGCACCGCAGTTTGAGCAGTTTGGCCTGGAGCTTACCGGCAAGGGCGCCGTCTTTACCGGCGAGGTGGCAAACGACCGGGCGCACGGCCGCGCATGGATCATGCCCCTCTCCCCCACCTGCATCGTTATGGAGCACTTCATTACCCCGACGCACGATATGTACCTGGCCGAATACACACCCGAGCCGTACGCCTGCGTGAGCGAGGTCAGCGCGCCCACACTTATATGCATGCCCGAGACTGGCATAACGCCTACGAACCTTAAACCCTTGCATGGACCGTGGCCAAACAATGTCGTCTGCAGCTTTATCCAAGATAACTGTGGCGAGGAGTTAAGCCCGCTATTTGCAGGGCAGCTTTATCACTCGCGCTCGGTGCTCTTTTTGCCCGGGTATTTTGACGAGCTGGAGCATCGGTATCCCTCTGAGTTCGCGGGAGTCTTTGAGGCGTTTGCCGAGTCGTGGCACGAGGAGGCGACGTCTGCCATCTGCCACACGCTGCGCCGGATTAACGAGGAACGCGCCCGCACCGTAGGCGGACACGTCTATATGCAAGGCATCGTGGAGACCATGGTCGCGGAGCTCGCCTGTTCGCGCGCGGCCCACAAGCAGGCGCGGCAGGCGGCAGACACCCGCGTCAGCATAACCATTGCCGAAGAAGCAACGGCAATGATTGAGCGCGCGCTCGACAAAGGCAGGCGTGTGGGTGTCAACGAAGTGGCCGAGAGGCTCTATACAAGCCGCTCCAAGCTATGCGCCACCTTTAAGGCCCAAACTGGCGAGTCCCTGGGCGCCTACATTCGCAGACGCCGCATGGAGCGAGCACAGGACCTTTTGGCCGATAGCTCGCTCACGATAGCGCAGGTGGCAGAGCGGCTCGATTATCCGCAACAGGCCGCCTTCGCCCAAGCCTTCAAGCAATACACCGGCACCACCCCCACCACCTGGCGCTCCCAACATATATAAAGAATGAGGGTGCCAACGGCGCCCTCATTCACCAAATTCAATTCAGCCCCACCTGACCCGAACGGCCGAGTCGTAGCAGAACCCGGGAGCCCCGGCAGGGCGGGTGCTTCCTCAAAATGAGTTCCCTCCAAAACAATGGGCGCGCCGTTGGCGCGCCCATTCACTCTATTCCATTCAGCCCGCCTGACCCGAACGGCCGAGTCGTCTGGCCGGGGAAGCCCCGAGTCGCCGGGGTGTTTGCTCCAAATGAGTTCCGCATGCAAAGAAGGCCACTAAATGTGGCCTTCGTCTTGCATAGGACTGTTTGAAATTTGGAGGAAATACCCCGGCGACTCGGGGCTTCCCCGGCCTCGCAGCTACGAGAGCGACGTTCTCAGCAACTCGTTGAAGAGCTTCGGGTTGCCCTTGCCGCGGCTCGCCTTCATGCACTGGCCCACCAAAAAGCCGATGACCTTCTGGTTGCCGTCACGATACTGCTGCGCCTGATCGGCACAGTTAGCCAGCACCTCGTCCACGATCGGCTGCAACGCGCCGGCATCGCTCACCTGACGCATACCGCGCTCGTCGACGATCTTGTTGGGGTCGTCGCCGGTCTGGGCCATGGCCTCAAAGACCTCGTGCGCCTGGTTGGAGCTGATGGCATCGGTCGCCAGCAGCTTAGCCAGCGCTGCCACCTGAGCCGGCGCGATGCCGGACTCGGCCAGCGACACACCCGCGCCCTTAAGGTAGGCAATCATCTCGTTCACCAGCAGGTTTGCGACCGTCTGGGCCTCCTTACCAGCCATACCGGCAGCGGCGGCCTCAAAGAACTCGGCAAACTCCGGGTCGCCGGCAATCTGCTCGGCATCGGCCGCCTTAATGCCAAAGTCGGCCTCAAAACGGGCGCACTTGGCATCGGGCAGCTCGGGAATCTCGTCTCGGCAGCGGTCGATGAACTCGTCGTCCAGATCGAAGGGCGCCAGATCGGGATCGGGGAACAGACGATAGTCGTCGGCCGTCTCCTTGACGCGCATGACCACGGTGCGCTTGCGGCTGGGCTCCCAGTGGCGGGTCTCCTGATAGATGATGCCGCCCTCCTCGAGCACCTCGGCCTGGCGGCAGATCTCGTAGGCAAGGCCGTCATGCAGGCTCTTAAACGAGTTGAGGTTCTTGAGCTCGGTCTTGGTGCCCAGCTTGGTCTCACCGCGGCGGCGCAGCGACACGTTGCCATCGCAGCGCATGGAGCCCTTCTCCATGGAGCAATCGGAAATGCCCAGCGTCACAAAAATGCGACGGAGCTTCTCCATAAACAGGCGAGCCTCCTCGGGCGTGCGCAGGTCGGGCTCGGTGACAAGCTCGATGAGCGGCGTGCCGCAGCGGTTGTAGTCGACGAGCGACTCGGCCGCCGCGGTAATGCGGCCCTCGGCACCGCCCACGTGCACCATCTTGGCGGCGTCCTCCTCCATGTGGATGCGCAGGATGCGGATGGGCACCGTGTAGGAACCGTCCTCGCGACGCTCGGGCATCTGCAGGTTGGACGCGTCATAGCTGGCCAGATGGCCGGCGCGCTGATTGCCTTCGCGCATGGTCGACGTCATGGACGTTGACAGGCCCTCGGCGTTGGCCGAGGCGCTCGCCAGGCTCTGGGCCTCGGCCTCGCCAAATGCGCAGTCAGGGCGCTCGGCGGCACCGCGACCGGTCACGTCCAGGTCCAGGTGGCCGTACATGGCAAAGGCGACCGGACCCTGCGTGGTCTGGAAGTTCTTGGCCATATCGGGATAGAAGTAGTGCTTGCGGTAGAACATCGAGTGGCGCTGGATCTCGCAGTTGGTGGCGAGACCGGCCTTGACGATGCTCTCGATGGCGCGCTTGTTGGGCACCGGCAGGGCGCCGGGCAGGCCCAGGCACACCGGGCACACGTTGGCGTTGGGCTCGTCATCGTGGCTGAGCTTGCAGTTGCAGAACATCTTGGTATCGAGTGCGGTGAGCTCGGTATGGATCTCCAGGCCGATCACGGCCTCCCAATCCTGCAGGACCTCGGAAAGCTCCTTCATTACAGCTCGCCTCCCTTCCCGGCAAAATCGGGCGCGACGGAAAGCGCGGGCGCACCCGTGGCGGCATCGGCAAAGCCGCGCTCCAGGGCACGGGCAAACGTGAGCAGCTGACGGTCCTTAAAGGCCGGACCCACCAGCTGGGCAGAAACGGGCAGCTGAGTGTCCTCGCCCAGGCCCAGCGGCACCGAGATACCGCCGTTGCCGCAAATGTTGAGCGAGATAGTGTACAGGTCGGAGAGGTACATCTGCGTGGGGTCGCTGATCTCGCCAAACTTAAAGGCCGTGCGCGGCGAGGCGGGCATGAGGATGGTGTCCACCTTGGCATACGCGGCGTCGTAGTCCTGCGTGATGAGCGTGCGGGCCTTCTGCGCAGCGTAGTAGTACTTGTCGTACACGCCCGAGCTCAGCAGGTAGGCGCCGAGCATCTGACGGCGCTTGGCCTCGGCGCCAAAGCCGTGGGCGCGCGAGAGCGAGCTCTGGTCGGACAGGTTGGCGCAGCCCTCCTCCTGATAGCCGTAGCGAATGCCGTCGAAGCGAGCCAGGTTGGAGAACGCCTCGGCCGGGCCGATGACGTAGTAGGCGGCGATGGCGGCATCCAGGTGCGGCAGGTCGACCTCGACCAGCTCGGCGCCCTGGTTCTGCAGCTCCTGGGCGGCGCGCTGAACAGCGGCCTTGACCTCGGGCGTCAGGCCCTCGGCCTCCATAAATGCGGGGATGATGCCCACGCGCTTGCCCTCGATGCTGTCGTTGAGATGCTCGGTAAAGTCGACGGCGCAATCCTGGCTGGTGCAGTCGTACGGATCGTGGCCCGCGCCGGTAAGCGCGTTCATGGCCAGCGCGACGTCCTCGACCGTGCGGCCAAAGGGGCCCACCTGGTCGAGCGACGAGCCAAAGGCAACCACGCCGTAACGGCTCACGGCGCCATACGTGGGCTTAAAGCCCACCACGCCGCACAGCGACGCCGGCTGGCGAATGGAGCCGCCGGTGTCCGAGCCCAGCGAGAGCGCGACCTCGCCCGCGGCGACGGCGGCAGCGGAGCCGCCCGAGGAGCCGCCGGGCACGCGCTCGGTATCCCAAGGGTTGTTGGTGCGGTGGAAGGCAGAGCTCTCGGTGGAGCTGCCAAAGGCAAACTCGTCCATGTTGGCCTTGCCCATGGGTAGGCAGCCGGCATCGAGCATGCGCTGGACGCAGGTGGCGGTGTAGACGCTCTGGTAGTTCTCGAGCATGCGGGAAGCGCAGGTGGTGCGCGTGCCCGCGAGGTTCATGTTGTCCTTGATGGCCAGCGGCACGCCCGCGAGCGGGGGCAGCGGCTTGCCTGCGGCACGATCGGCATCCACGCGCGCGGCGGCCTCGAGCGCAAGCTCGGGCGCCACCTGCAGGAATGCCTGGACCCCGCCCTCGCGCGCCTCGATGGCGGCAAGGGAGGCCTGGGCCACCTCGGTAGCGGTAAAGTCGCCGGCGGCAACGCCCGCGGCGATCTGGGCGGCGGTAAGGGAATCGAAGCTCTGCGCCATTACTCGCTCTCCCCCTCTCCCAAAATGGACGGCACGCGGAAGTAGCGGTCGCGCGCGCTGCCGGCGTTTTCGAGCGCGACGTCGAGCGGCAGGTCGCGCTCGGGCTCGCGCAGGTCGTCGCCCATCACGTTGGACAGGCTTCCGATAGGATGGAACGTGGGCTCCACGTCGGGCAAGTCATATTGCAGGACGGGCTCGAGCATCTGGACGGCGTCGTTCATGTAGGACGTCATCTGGGTGAGCTCGTCATCGGTCAGTGCGATCTTTGCGTACTCGGCGATGCCGCGCACGTCTTTCTCGCTGAGTGCCATAGGCGCTCCCTTCCGCATAATAGATAAACCGCTCTAGTATACAAGGCAATGCCGCTTGGAGCAGGCGCTTTACCCAAATGCAGCGAAAACGTAACGAGGGCGGCGGGCTGGCAGGCGGCGGGCTGGCGGTTCTGCGGCGAAACCGCACCGTCCATAGCTAAAACCGTCTCGCCCGCAACGAAAACCGCGCCGCCCACAACGAAGACCATCACAACATTCGATGTTTTTCGCCAAATTCGCGATTTTCATCGAATGTTGTGATGGTTTGGATGCCCCGACCACCACAAAGGTGCCTGTCCCCATTGTGGTGGTTCTGAAGAATGTCTTATGCCGAGGCCTTGGCCTTGCGGCGCTTGCGGACCGCGTGGATCACGATGTCCAGCAGCAACAGCACAATGGCCACGACCACAATGAGCACGGCAAACTCGCGCTTGCCCCAGTGGCGGCCGGCCAGCGACTTTTGCTTGTCGACGTCCTTCTTGCTGTACTTGGTGCGCACGCAATGCACCAGCAGGCGATGGTCGTTCACGCCGTAGGGCGTGCAGGTGACGAGCGTCACCTTGTCGGCGCCGGGCTCGATGGTCAGCGACTCCATTTCCTCGGGCAGCACCACCTCGGAGTCCACCATCTTGTAGGCGAGCGTCTTGTTCATGGTGTGCAGCAGCACCAGGTCGCCGGGCTCCAGCGAGTGGATGTCGTCGAACATGCTCAGGTTGCGCATGCCCGAGTGCGCGGTGAGCACGCAATGCGTCGAGGTGCCGCCCACCGGCAGGCTCGTGCCCTCCAGGTGGCCGACGCCCGCCATAAGGACCTCCTCGCTCGTGCCGTGGTAGATGGGCATGCTCACGTCGATGGAGGGGATCTCGACCCAGCTCATCATGGGGTCGCGGTCAAAGATGAGCTGCTGAGCGTAGGGCTCGATCTGGTCGGCGGGAAGCTCGGTGGCCTCGCCCGCCAGCTGTTCGTTAAAGGAGCGTGCCTGGAGCAGGATGCGCTCGCGCTCCTCTTCGGAGAGCGCGTCCACGGTGCTGGACACGGTGCTGATCTGGTTGAACACGCCCGAGGCCTCGAGCCGGTCCAAGATCCACGGCCAGGTCATAAGGCCCACGCCAATAAGTATGATGACGATGGTGATGAGCCGGTCGGCCCAGCGCGGCAGCCGCTTGCGACGGCGCTTGGGCTTTGGTTGAGGTTTGGGCTGAGGGCTTGAGCCGCCGTTGGCCGCGGCGTTATTGCTCTTCATATGTTTGGCGCCCTGCACCATCGCCGGTCACTCCTCTACAACTCAAGTTGTCTAAACAAATAATAGCCGATTAGCGAACTCATGCGTCGGACAACGCAGCTAGGACCGAAACACCGCCTACGGTCCGAATTCTTGGAGACCTTCTACAGCGCTTCTTGCCATGGATATTCCTTTCCAAACATGCGATCGACTTCGAGCTGAATTCGCTCATCGTCGATTGCCGCCAAAGATAGCGCAAGCGAAATGTCGTCGACACGGGAGGAGCCGGCAAACACGGGCGCATAGCGCCACACTTGGATCATCGCCGTTTCGTTATCCGGCAACTCCCCATCTGCGACTTCGAGGTCGCTCAGTTGACGCCATGCACTTCTTAAGACGGCCTTTTGTTCCATGCCCGGCGCAGCGAGCATCGAACGCGCAGCGAGCGCCGTCTCCCCGGCGTCAACAAGATACTCGATCTGCGGCGTCTTCCTTGCAAAAAAGACCTTCGAGACAGGCGAGGAGAGCTCTGCCATGTGTTCGCTGAGCAGAAGATCAACGGCAACAGGGAACACGACGACACGTCGCTCGCGACGCTCGCGCCTCGCGAGCCCCCTGTCAACAAGCTCGGTTATGGCCTCACTCGCGCGGCTTGCCGAAATCCCAAGCGCGCGACAAAGGTCATAGGGACGATATGGCTCCTGGGCTGCTCCCCAGATTGCGGCAGCCTGCGCGTTGGGTGACATCTTGGTCGCGTGATTGCGAAACCGGACACTGCCCCTCTCCGTGTAGGCCGTGCCCATAAATGGAAGAAAAGCCTGTCTGCCGGGGCAAACAAACGGAATCCCCTGTGCGACCAATGCTTTGCGCTGACGTGCATCGGCATCAAGAAACGAAACGACAACAGGAGTCTCCGCGCGCAAGGCTAGCTGACTATAGACTCTCTTAGCCTCGGGAAGCCCGACACCAGTAGGCAAACTTGCAAGCAAAAACGAAAAACCGTTTGCGTCAACAGCGCGGACCTCAATCGTCCGCAGATGCAGCGGCAAGCGCGCGGATCCAGGCCAAGTTTTGGCCTTGGCGGAGAGGCCTAGTGCTTCTTGTAAGTAGATTAGCGCTTCGTTCATTTCCATCGTTTTCGTTCGATTCCAATTCATATTGGAATTATACATAGTTTTCGGAATTAAAGAGATTTCGTTCGTGCCTGAGCCCATATTTGCGTTTTCAAAATGTCCCGAATCGGCGGGGCGATTCGGGATACAATGACAATTGAAAACGACGCACCCCACGTATGTGTACGAGAGCGCGGGCGGCCTAGTTTTCAGCTTTTGTTAAATGCCCGGGATCCGACCCCCGGGCATTCTTATTTGCGCTTTCGGCGCAAATGCCGTCCACCGTCCGCACCGCGCGTGCGCCTACGGACCTTAAACCGAACTTCATACGAGTCAAGAAACGCGATGACGAACGAGCCCACCGCCGCGAGGGCAGCGAGCGCGTTAAGGAATTTCAGCATATGGTGACCTCCGATCGAGTCGTCGGCCGCCCGCGCACGGGATGCGTCGCAAGGATATTTTACTGCGAGTGTATGCACCCACGCCTGGTAAACGCGATTTTGACAAACATTTGTTCGATAGTTACAAGCACGATTCCTCGCCCAGCGGAGCCTGGCCGCATTGTCCGGGTTTGCCCGACGTGTTTGCGTTTTCAAAATGTCCCAAATCGGCGGGGCGATTCGGGATACAATAGCTACAGGAAACGACGCACCCCGCGTAAGTGATCGAAAGCGCGGGCGACCAGTTTCCGGTGTTGTTAAATGCCCGGGCCTCTAACCCCGGGCATTCTTATTTGCGCTTGTTGCGGCGCAACTGCCTTCTACCGTCCGCACCGCGCGTGCGCCTACGGACCTTAAACCGAACTTCATACGAGTCAAGAAACGCGATGACGAACGAGCCCACCGCA